>NZ_STGK01000002.1 GCF_004919105.1 Nocardioides sp. GY 10113 | reverse complement strand
CAGCACGTCCGCGTCGGACACCTCGAGGAGCTCGTCGACGAACCCCATCCCGGCCATGCCGGCCCCGACGACCAGGTAGTCGGTCTCCAGGCGCCTCATCGCCGCTCACCTCCGGTGGTGACCGCGCGGCCGGCGCGGCCGGGGATCGGGCGCCTGTCAGGCTAGCCGCAGGGTCGAGGGATGGCGAGCGCGTCGGCCCGAGCGGGCCGGTCGCCTGCGGCCGGGTCGGGGACCGTCACACCTCGAGGTCGGACGCGACCCACACGCCGGCGTCCCCGAAGCCGACGATGTCGTCGAGGCCGTTCCCGGTGACGTCGGTGCAGAAGCGCGGATGCTGGTCCACCCGCCAGCCGTTGTCGTAGCCGAAGTCCGTCACGATCAGCCGTGGGGCCTCGTACGTCTCGACGTCGGTGTGGGCGGCGACCCACACGCCCGAGTTCCCGAAGCCGACGATGTCGAGGGCGGGAGCGCCCCAGGTGAGCTTGGCCAGCAGGCGGGGGTGCCGGTCCACGCGCCATCCGTCGTCGTAGCCGAGGTTGTCCACCACCAGTCGGGGCCTCTCGAAGGTCCCGTTGCCGGCGAGGGTGTTCCTGGCGACCCACACGCCGGAGTTCCCGAAGCCCACGATGTCGGCCCGGCCGTCGCCGTTGATGTCGCACATCACGCGGGGATGCTTGTCCGGGCGCCAGCCCTCCGGGTAGCCGAAGAACGGCTCGATCGTCTGGGGGTCGTCGAAGGTGCCGTCGCCGTTGTTGAGGGCGACCCGCACCCCGGCGTCGCCGAAGCCGACGACGTCGACGGCCTCCTGGTCGGTGAATCGGGTGACGATCGAGTCCTTGATCCTGACCAGGAAGCGAGGGTGCTCGTCCACGCGCCAGCCCTGGTGGTGGCCGAAGTCGGACACGGCGAGCCGGGGGGACCGGAAGGTGCCGTCGCCGTTGTTGAGGGCGACCCACGCGCCGGCGTCGCCGAAGCCGACGATGTCCGCGGTGCCGTCGGCGGTGAGGTCGGCGAGCTGCCGGGGGTGCTTGTCCACGCGCCAGCCCCGGTCGTGGCCGAAGTCCGGCAGCACGAGCCGGGGGGATCCGAAGGTGCCGTCGCCGTTGTTGAGGGCGACCCGCACGCCGGCGTCGCCGAAGCCGACGATGTCCGCGGTGCCGTCACCGGTGAGGTCGGCGCAGAGGCGGGGGTGCTTGTCCACGCGCCAGCCCTGGTCGTGGCCGAAGTCCGGTACCGCGAGCCGGGGGGATCCGAAGGTGCCGTCGCCGTTGTTGAGGGCGACCCGCACGCCGGCGTCGCCGAAGCCGACGATGTCCGCGGTGCCGTCACCGGTGAGGTCGGCGCAGAGGCGGGGGTGCTTGTCCACGCGCCAGCCCTGGTCGTGGCCGAAGTCCGGTACCGCGAGCCGGGGGGATCCGAAGGTGCCGTCGCCGTTGTTGAGGGCGACCCGCACGCCGGCGTCGCCGAAGCCGACGATGTCCGCGGTGCCGTCACCGGTGAGGTCGGCGCAGAGGCGGGGGTGCTTGTCCACGCGCCAGCCGGCGTCCTGCCCGAAGTCCGGTACCGCCAGCTGCAGCTTCATCGGTCTCCTCCTCGCTGCCGTCGACGGCCTCGTGTGGCCGGAGGCCGCCACTCCCAGCGTCGCGCCGCACCGGCGCGCGCCACCACGGTCGGAGGTCCCGGTCAGCGGGGACCAGCGCTCACCGCGCGTGGCGCCTCGTCGGCACCCCGAGGAGGGAGCGCCGGGCACGCTTCCGGTGGCGTCAGGCCACGCCCCGCACGTGCCCGTCGAGCCAGGCGGGGACGTCCCGCAAGGTCTCCAGCACCACGTGCGTCCCGGCCGACTCGAGCTCCTCGCGGCTGCAGCCGAGTCGAGGACCTGCCCGCGAAGCTGCCCGGGCGCCAGGAGTTCCCGGTCCGAGCCGACCTTGCCTCCGCAGAGGGGGTGGCGGAGGTGTGGGAGCGCGTACTGGTCGCACGGACCGAGGAGGTCGCGGCCAAGCGCCCTGCGGGTAGCCCTGTTGACTGGGCCGACGGTCACGCCTCGGCGCCGGGAGTGAACAGCGTCAGCTGCATTCCGTCCGGTGCGGCGATCCGCGCGTTACGGTCTCCCCAAGGAGTGTCGACGGGATCGGCGACCCGTTCGGCGCCCGCCCCGACCAAGCGGTCGGCCGTTGCGTCGGCGTCGTCGACGTGCAGGGCGAACCGGACCTTCCCCGACACCCGCCGACCGACCTCGAGGTCGTCGACCATCGCAGCCTGGGACTCGTCGAAGAGTTCCAGGGTGGCCCGGCCGGCATCGAGCAGGACAACGCGTCCGCCATCGGTGGTCCAGTCCGCGAGTTGCGGGAGGCCGAGCGCGTCGCGGTAGTGGGCGAGCGCGGCCTCGAAGTCGTCGACCGTCAGGGTGATGCGGAACTCGCGCACTTCGGTCATGGGCACAGTCTGCAGGGCTCCCCGATCTAGCGCGAGGCCCTGCAGGACGGCGACGGGCCGAACGCCGGGTCGCCGCCAGGAGCTCGCGCGCTTCGTGCGGCTGATCGATCGTGACGCGGAGCGTGACCAATGCGGGATGGCCGCGTGGGTCGATGCGGCACCCGGAGCAGTCACCAAAGGTTGACACGGCATTGCGGCGGACGACGCTCCCGCCCGGATCATCCATGCAGACCGCCTGCGGCCGAAGTCCTACGACTACCTGAGATGAGGTGACCGATCATGACCAAGATCAAGTCCGACCACGTCGACACCGGACTCGACCAGCTCGATCCCGCCGCGCACCCAGCGCGCGACGCCGCGCATTTCCGCCGCATTCTTGCCGCCCGCGACAGTGTGGCGGCCGCCGAGCAGGAGTTGCGTGACGCAGTCCGTGCCGCGCGCGAAGCGGGCGATTCGTGGAGCGTCATCGGAGCCGCTCCGGATACCACCCGACAGGCCGCTCAACAGCGCTTCGGCAACTGACCCCAACTGTCCACGCGACGCAGCGGCGAACGCGGCGGTCGGACGCGGGCCGATCACGACTGGCGCCCGTCGTCACATGGATTCTGGCCCTGAATTGGCCGAATGAGGGGCCAGAATCCATGTGACGTCGCGCCGCCCGCGCCGCAGCAGACTGGGCGGTAGGACGCGCCCAGGCGGGCGCTACGCGGTGCCGCTCATGTGCCCGTCGAGCCACGCCGGGAAGTCGTGCAGGCTCTCCAGCACCACGTGCGTCCCGGCGGCCTCGAGCTCCTCGCGGCTGCAGCCGCCGGTGAGCACCGAGACGCTGGTGACGCCGGCCGCGAGCGCGCCCTCGACATCGTGGACGTGGTCGCCGACGTAGACGCTGGCGCCCTCCCGGCGCAGCACGTCGGCCTTGCCGACGCCCCACACCCAGCCCTCGAGGTGGTCGTGGTCGAGCCCGAGGTGGTCCAGGTGCAGGCGGGCGTTGGGGGCGTACTTGCCGGTGACCACGAGCACGCGGCCGGCGTGGCGGCGTACGGCGGCGAGGGCCTCGTGGGCGCCGCCGAAGGCCGGGGTGCCGGTGATCGCGTGGTCGGGGTAGAGCGCCCGGAAGCGGTCCCCGGCGGCGGCGATCGCCTCGGGCGCCAGGTAGGGCTCCAGCAGCAGGTCCAGCGGCGGGCCGAGCTTCGCGGTCATCTCCGCGACCGGGAACTCCACGCCCAGCTCGGTGCCGAGCGCGACGAGCACGTCGCGGAACCCGGGTGCGGTGTCGATCAGCGTCATGTCGAGGTCGAAACCGACCACCAGCCCGCCGGCGCCCTGCTCTGCCATGGGCGCCAGCCTAGGAGCCGGCGCCGACGACAGGGCTACTGGGCCTCGGCGCCGACCCCGGAGGCGGCGACCCCGTTGAGGTGGCCGACCAGGTGCGTCGCCAGCTCGACGGCGTCGGGACCGACCCCGTCCAGGAAGCTGGACTTGCGGCGGCGCAGGAACGGCAGCCCGAGGGCGTAGAGACCCGCGGAGGGGTGCACGCCGCCGTCGTGGGGGAGCCGTCCCGTGCGGTCCAGCAGCTCGGGGTCGAGCCAGGGGTAGCGGGGCCGGTAGCCGGTCGCCCAGATCACGTGCGAGAAGCCGCGCAGGTCGGCGTCGAGGCGGGTGCCGTCGATGGCGGTCGGCGCCGGTCGGGTGGGGGCACCGAGCTCGGCGTCGAGGCCGTGCGCGGTGGCGAACTCGTCGATCAGGTCCAGGTAGCGGCGCTGCTTGAGGTCGGCCAGCATGCACACGTTGGCCAGCGAACCGGAGAACTGGGCCCGGTGGCCGGCCACGCCGGCCAGTCGGCCCACGACGGAGACGCCGCGGGAGGTCAGGGTGTTGAGGTCGAGCGCGCGGCGCTCGGGGGAGCCGACCAGCTGCAGGGAGGGGAGCCGGCGGGCGCGGGCGAGGTCCTCGACCTCGTCGTAGCGCTCGTCGAGGGTGCCGAGGGTGTCCATCCACCAGTGGATGTCCATCCCGCGGTAGGTCCGCGGCACGCGGACGTGCTCGCCGGTGGCCAGCGTGACCTCGCGGCCGGCGCGGGCCAGCTCGTCGGCGATCTGGAGGCCCGAGGCCGAGCCGCCGACGACCAGCACCGCACCGCCGCCGGCGACCTGGCCGGGGTTGCGGTAGGCGTTCGGGGTCAGCTGCTGGAGGTGGTCGGGGAGGCTGTCGGCGAAGGCCGGGCGGTGCGGGTCGCTGCAGGCACCGCTGGCGATCACCACCGCGCGCGCCCGCCAGGAGCCCCGGTCGGTGTCGACGAGGTACGCCGACCCGGACCGGGTGACCCGCTCGACCGTGGTGCCCGGTTGGACCGGGGCGTCGAACGAGGCCCGGTACGCGTCGAGGTGGGCGACCACCTCGGCGGCGGTCATGTAGCCGTCGGGGTCGGCGCCGGCGTAGTCGAAGCCGGGCAGCCGGGTCATCCAGTTCGGGGACAGCAGGCGGAGCGAGTCCCACCGCTCGGTGCGCCAGGAGTTCGCGGTCTGCCCGCGCTCCAGGACGACGTGGTCGACGCCGGCGTCGGTCAGGCAGCGGCTCATCGCCAGGCCCGCCTGGCCGCCGCCGATCACCACCACGTCGGTCCTGCGCGTGCTGCGTGCTCCTGCGTGTGCCATGGGACTCGCTCCTCTTCTCGGAAGGGTGGGGTGCTCGGTCTGCTGGTCGCCCGGATCGGCCGGCCGGTTCAGGCGAGCTCGACCGAGACGGCCGTCGGGTTGGTGATGACGTCGAAGACGGCGGACCGCTTCTGCGACTGGGCGAGGACGGCCTGCAGCTCCTCGCGGGAGGCGTCGGCGTCGATCTCGTAGCGCACGGTGATGTTGCTGTAGCCGTTGCGCACGTCCGGGTCGATGCCGAGGATGCCGGCAAGGTCCATCTGGCCCTGCACGATCGCCTTCACCGACCGCAGCTGGAGGCCGCGGTTCTGGGCGACGGAGGCGACACCCGCGGTGAGGCAGCCGGCCAGCGCCATCAGCACCAGCTCGGCCGGCGTGGCACCGTTGTCGGGCGAGGCGAAGACCTCGGGGTGGTCGATGTCGACCGAGTACTCGGCGCGGTGGCTCTGCTGGGCGCCCAGGCCGAAGAACTCCTTGACGCTCGAGCGGCTGTGGGTGCCGTTGATCCACTGGTTGGTGGCGGTGAAGGTGAAGGCGGCGGCCTCGCGAGCGTTGGTGAGGACGTCGCGGGCCCCGAGCAGGGCGTCGACGTTCACGCCGTTGTCGACGGGCTTGGTGGGGTCCTGGGTGGCGGTCATGTGACTTCTCTTCCTGTGTGGTGGGCCGCCTCGTGTGGCGGCCCGATCGGTGACACCACCGTGGCCCGGGGCGCACCCCGCGAACTTGGAGGAGACGTGGAGAAGCCGTGGAGCCCGATCTCCACCTCTCCTCCAAGACCTGCGCGCCCGGGTCGGCGCACCGTGGAGCCATGTCCACCACGACCCACACCACGCACCCGGCCAGCCACCCGGCCAGCCCCGAGGGCCACGACTGGCGCGAGGCCGGTGAGGCCTGGGGCAGCGGCGCCGTCGACTGGGCCTGCCTCTTCGAGCACTACGCCGTCAACGTCCTCCTCGTCACCATGGACCGGCTCCACGTCGGCGAGGGCACCCGGCTGCTCGACATCGCCTGCGGCTCGGGCCTGGGGATCCGGTTCGCCGAGGCGGCGGGCGCCGAGACGGCCGGGATCGACGCCGCGGAGTCCCTGGTCAGGGTCGCCCAGGCGCGCTCGCCGCGCTCGGACGTGCGCCACGGCGACATGTTCGCCCTGCCCTGGGCCGACGCCAGCTTCGACGCGGTCACCTCGGTCAACGGCATCTGGGGCGACTGCGAGGCGGCGCTGGCCGAGGCCTACCGCGTGCTCCGGCCCGGTGGTCGGATCGCGATCAGCTTCTGGGGCCGCGGCCGCCTGGACCTGCGTCCGGTCTTCAAGGTCTTCGCCGCGAACTCGCCGGAGTCCCACCAGCAGGGGATGCGGCGCACCAACAACATCGCCCGCGACGGCGTCGCCGAGGCGATGCTGGCCTCCGCCGGCTTCGAGGTGCTCGAGCGCGGCTCGCGCCTGTCCATGGTGGAGTGGCCGGACGCCGACACCGCCTGGCGGGCGATCGCCACCCTCGGGCCGGCGCAGCCCGCGCTGCGCAACGTCGGTCCCGAGGCGCTGCGGCCGCAGGTGATGGCGGTCCTCGATGGGCTGGTCGACGACTCGGGGATCTACCGATTCTGCAACGACCAGGAGTACGTCGTCGCGCAGAAGCCCACGTGAGCCGGGCCGCGGCCACGCCGCGGTGCCGTCGTACAGCTGTCGTAACTCAGTGCCGTTGACATGTCGCCTGTGTCACACTAGGGGGGTTGTGGTGGGGCGCAGCGACCCAGGAGGCTGATATGCCGATTTTCATGGTCGAGCGCGAGTTCGCCGATGAGCTCGATCTCGACAACGAGACCGTGCGCCTGATCGAGGAGTACAACCTCGAGCGCGAGATCAAGTGGTTGACCTCGTTCCTGTCGGCGGACAAGAAGAAGACGTACTGCCTCTACGAGGCCGACAACGTCGAGGTGCTGCGGCGTCACGCCGCCGACCTCGGGCTTCCTGCCGACACGATCATCCAGGTCGACGAGTTCGTTCGCTGAGCAGCCGTGCCGCGGTACGGGTTCGGTGCGTTCGTCCTCGACTCCGACACCGTCGAGGTGACCGGACCCGACGGGGTCCGTGAGGTCGAGCCGCAGGTCTTCGGCGTGCTCCAGTACCTGGTCCAGCAGGGCGACCGGCTGGTCACCAAGGACGAGCTGCTGGAGAACGTCTGGGGCAACAGGTTCGTCTCCGAGTCGGCGCTGACCACGCGGATCAAGCAGGCGCGGCGCGCGGTCGACGACGACGGCGTACGGCAGTGGGCGATCAAGACCGTGCACGGTCGCGGCTACCGGTTCGTGGCCCCGGTCGAGGTGGGGCCCGACCCGGCGGCACCGGTGTCCGAGCCGGCCGCGACCGCGCCGGACGCGCCCGAGCCCGGCGACGCGACCGACACCGCCGGCACCGCCGACACCGCCGACACCGAGGTGGCCGCCGCGACGAGGCGCGCCGCGGCGCCGGACGGCGACAGGTCCGTGACCGCCCTGCCGGACGAGCTGCGGATGGATGCGCGTCGGCCGTTCTGCGGTCGCGTCGAGGAGCTGCGCCGCGGGGCGTCGATCATCGACGCTCCCGAGCCCGACGCCCCGATCGGGTGGGTGTGGATCCTCGGGGAGCCCGGGATGGGCAAGAGCCGGCTCGCCGCCGAGCTGGCGGCCGGCGCCCACGCACGCGGGCACCGCATCGCCTTCGGGCGCAACAGCGAGGACCTGCGCGTGCCCTACCAGCCCTTCGTCGAGGTGCTCACCCAGCTCGTCGGCGACCCGGCGCTGCCCTCCCTCCCCGACGCGCTGGCGCACCTGCTGCCCGTCTCGGCCGGCGGAGCGCAGCACGGGCCGGGGGCGGGCACCGCGAAGGTCGACGACGAGGGGCGGCGCTTCCAGCTGTTCGAGGCGCTCGCGGGTTGGCTGACGCGCTGCGCCGAGGTGCGCCCGGTGGTGATCGTGATCGACGACGTCCACTGGGCCGCGCCGTCGACGCTGCAGCTGCTCGCCCACCTGCAGCAGCGCCCCGGCCACGCCCGGGTGACCCTGGTCCTCACCGCCCGCGACACCGCCCCGGACGCCAGCGACCGCGTCGCGGACCTGATGGCGACGGCCCAGGGCCGGCCCCGGACCGCGGTCCTGGCGCTCGCCGGGCTCGACGAGGAGGACGCCGCCCGGCTGGTCGCCGCCGAGGGGCTCGACATGGCCGAGGTGATGCGCCAGACCGCCGGGAACCCGCTGTTCCTGCACGCCGTCGACCCGGTCTCGGGCGAGGCGCAGATCGAGGGCGCGGTACGGCGGCGCCTGAACACCCTGCCCCCCGAGGTTCAGGACACCCTGCGGATGATGTCGGTGCTGGGGCTGGAGTTCGAGCTCTCGGTGGCCGCCGCGGCGCACGGGCGTGACGAGCTGGACCTGCTCGACGAGCTCGAGGCGGCCTGCGCCGCGCGGCTCCTGGAGGACATCGGCGTCGAGAGGTTCCGGTTCACCCACGCGCTGGTCCGCTCCAGCCTGCGCGACCAGCTCAGCTCGGCCCGCCGGGCGCGGATGCACCGGCGGATGGCCGAGGCGCTGGCCGAGGTGTTCGGCGCCGATCCGCTGCGGCTGCCCGAGCTGGCCTACCACACGGCCGAGGCCGCGCGGGTCGACCGGTCGCTGCGACCGGTGGCGGTCGAACGGCTGATGCGGGCGGCCGAGGTCGCCTGCGACCGGCTCTCCTTCCGTGAGGCCGCCGACCTGCTCCACGAGGCGCGGCAGCTGGCCGGCGACGCGGACGCGGGCAGCCAGGCGGTGCTGGCGCTGGCCGCCGGGAACGCCGAGCACCGGGCCGGCCGGAACATGCCCGCCGCCCGGATCTTCGGGGAGGCCATCGTGCTGGCCCGCGACACCGACGACGTGACCACGAAGGTCGAGGCCGCCCTGCGGTACGAGGATGCCCGCTGGCGCCCCGGGCTGGCCGGCGAGCGCTCGCTGGAGTACCTGGAGGAGGCGGCAGCCCTGCTCGACGAGGCGGTCGCGGCGGGGGAGGAGGTCCCCACCGAGCCGGACCTGCGGGCGCGGCTGGCCGTGGGGCGGCTCCGCGCCCTGGCGATGTCGGGCCGCCCGGAGGAGGCCGAGGCCGCGTTCGCAGGAGCGCTGCGGCTCGCCACCGAGATGGGCTCGCCCACCCTGGAGGCGAACGTGCTCGGGGTCTACCTCGGTCACGTGGTGCTGCACCGGGACCTGGAGGAGGCGCGGCCGATGATCGAGCGCCTGGCCGAGCTGGAGCGCGACATCGAGGACGGCGACATCGCGCTGCACGCGCTGCACGACCGGATCATGTTCGGCACGCTGAGCGGCGACTTCGCCGCGGTGCGCCGGCTGGTCGGCACCATGGCCGAGCTGCAGCGCCGGTACCGGTCCACCTTCTGGGAGCTGGTCCGCGCCAACCAGGAGGCGATGGAGGCGTTCTACGCCGGCGACTTGGAGGCGAGCGAACGGCTCACCGAGCGCTGCCTGACGCTGGCGGACCGGCTCCCGGACGAGGACGGCACCGGCACCTACGGGCTGCGGATGTTCCTGATCCGGCGCGAGCAGGACCGGCTGGCGATCCTGATGCCGATGATCCGCACCGTGCTGGCCCGCACCCGGGGCGACTCGCTCTGGACGCCCGGGCTGGCCTGGTTGCTCGCGGAGACCGGGGCCACCGAGGACGCGGCCATCGTGCTCGCGGAGCTGCGCGAGACCGGCTTCGACCTGCCCCGCGACGCCATGTGGTCCACGGTGATGGTCTTCCTGGTCGAGGCCGTGGTCCGCATCGGTGACCGGGAGGCCTGCCGCGTGCTGCGGGAGCGCCTGGGCCCGCTGGCGGGCAGCAACATCACCACCGGGTCGGGGCAGGTCTGCTTCGGCCGCGCCGACCGCTACCTCGGCATGCTGTCCCTCACCCTCGGCGACCTGAAGGCCGCCGAGCAGCAGCTCGGTGCCGCGCTCGAGGGCGACGCCGACGGCGGGTCGGTGCTCTTCGCGAACGACAGCCGGTTCTGGCTCTCCCGGGTGCGCCGCGCCCAGGGGCACGACGCCGAGGCCGACGCGATGCTCCGGGTGGTCGCCCTGGAGGCGGAGGCGTCCGGCCTGGCCCGGCTGACCCGGGTGGCGCGTGAAGAGCTCCTCCAGGGGCCCTCCACCTGATCTGCAGATCGTCTCCAAGGCTGGTCGTCCCGGCTTCGGGAGTGTGGTGGTCATCGGCATCCCGCCCGGGGCGCCACCGACACAGGGAGACCACCATGACCGCCATCCAGAGCACCGAGATCACCAGCGCCCGACCGCAGCGCGAGGGGGAGACCAACGGCGTCCCGACCGCGAAGATGTTCGGCGCGATCGCCAAGTTCACCGACAACGGCGACCTCGCGGCGTTCCGGTTCACGGCCCGCAACGCGTGGGTCGACGGCACCGCGAGCACCTCGAGCATCCACGAGTGGTACGGCATCGGCGCCGACCAGCAGCACGTCGAGGAGTTCCGGTTCACCAGCGACCACCCGACCCTGGGCCACGGCTACGGCCCGACCCCGCAGGAGTACGTGCTGCACGCGCTGGCCTCCTGCATCACGGCCGGCGTCGCCACCGGCGCCGCCGCCCGCGGCATCGCGCTGCACAGCGTGACCTCCACCGTCACGGGCGAGATCGACGTGCGCGGCGTGCTCGGCGTCGACCCCGACGTGCGCAAGGGCTTCAGCCGCATCGAGGTCGCCTTCGACGTCCAGGCGGACGCCGACCAGGACCAGATCGACGCCCTCATCGCGTCGGCGACCAAGTACTCCGCCGTCTTCGACATGCTCACCGGCCCGACCCAGGTGGTCGTCGGTCGCGTCGAGGCCTGAGCCGGGTCCACACTCACACAAGGAGCGAACCGATGACCCGCCACCACCACTCCGCGCACCCGCCGCGCAGCCTCCTCGGCCTGTGGGCGCACCCCGACGACGAGTCCTACCTGTCGGCCGGCCTGATGCAGCGCACGCTGCAGGCCGGCGGTCGGGTGACCGTCGTGGCGCTCACGGACGGCGAGGCGGGGTTCGGGGACGACGACCCCCGCACCCTCGCGGAGCGCCGCGCGCTGCGGCGCGCCGAGCTCGGAACGGCGATGGCGGCCATCGGCGTCACCGACATCCGCTTCCTCGGCCACCCCGACGGCAGCCTCTCCGAGGTGCCGGCCGCCGGGGTGGTCGACCGCCTCGTCGAGATCGCCCGGGAGGTGCGGCCCGACGTGGTCGTCACCTTCGGGCCCGACGGGATCACCGGCCACGACGACCACGTCACCGCCGGTCGGCTGGCCGCCGACGCGTGGCGCGCCTGGGGGCACGGCGAGCTCTGGCAGGCGGCCAAGACCGACGCCTGGCTGGACGAGTGGCGCGTCCTGCACGACGAGCTCGGCATCTGGATGACCGAGGAGCCCACCGGCGTACCGGAGGACGAGATCGCCGCCGTGCTCGACCTGACCCCCGCCGAGCTCAACCGCAAGCGCGCCGCGCTGGGCGGTCACGCCAGCCAGAGCGACGTGGTCGCCGCGGCGATGGGGGAGCCGGTCTACCGCCGCTGGATCGCGCAGGAGGCGTTCCGGCGCGCCGCCCTGGTCGGTGCGTCATGACCACCTCCGCGGTCGCGGCGCCCGCCGCCGTACCGGCTGACCTGGCGCCGCCGGCGAGCCCGGTGCGTCAGGCGGTGAAGGACACCTGGCCGTTCGCCGCGGCGCTGGTGCCGTTCGGACTGGCGCTCGGCACGGCCAGCATGGCCGCCGGGCTGTCGGTCGCCGAGGCGATGTTCGGCGCGGTGGTGCTGCTGGCCGGCGCCGCCCAGCTGGCGGTCGTCGAGTCCTTCGGCCGTGGCGACGGCATCGCCGGGGTGGTCCTGGTGACCGCGCTGGTCAACCTCCGCTTCGTCTACTACGGCGCGGGCGCCGCCCGCTGGTTCTCCGAGGCGCCGCTGCTGCGCCGGATGCTGCTGGTCTTCCCCCTGGTCGACCAGACGTTCCTGCTCGGCCAGCAGCGCTTCGGTCCCGGCGTCGCGCTGGGCTGGCGGCAGCGGTACTACCTGACCGCCACCGCGATGCTCGCCGCGATCTTCCTCGGCAGCCAGCTGGTCGCCTACGCGGCGGGTGCGCGGCTGCCGGAGGAGCTCGGGCTGCACCTGGCCGCGCCGCTGGTCTTCGCCGGCATGCTCGCCAACAACCTCGACAAGGCGCCGGCGCGGATCGCCGCGGTGGTCGCCGGGGCCGGCATCCTGGCCGGCTCCGGCTGGCTGGGGGCGGCCACGCTGCCGGTCGCCGTCGGGCTCGGGGTCGCCGTCGCGGCCCGAGCCGGGAAGGGGTGGGCGCGATGACCACGACGGTCCTGGTGACCTTCGCCCTCGCCGCGCTCGTCACCTACCTGTTGCGGGTCTGGATGACCGTCGCCGGCGGTCGGCTGGTCGAGTCCGAGCGTTTCCTCGAGCTCACCTCGCTGGTCACCCCGGCCGTGCTGGCCGCGATGATCGCCTCCGGCGTCGTCCTGGTGCACGGCGAGCCGACGCTGCCCCCGGTGGGCGCGGTGGTCGCCGTGGCGGTCGCCTTCGCCGTCGTACGACGCACGAGGAACGTCGGCATCGGCCTCGTCGCCGGCCTGGCCGTCAACGGGCTGGCCCTGTTCGTCGGGCTCGCCTGAGCCCCTTCCCGACGGGGCTCAGCCCGGTCGATCCGGCCTCAGGTCAGCCCGAGGGTCCGCGCCGACTCCTCGCGCATCTGCACCTTGCGGACCTTGCCGGTGACCGTCATCGGGAACTCCTCGACCACCAGCACGTAGCGGGGGATCTTGTAGTGCGCGAGCCGCCCGCTGGCGTAGGCGCGGACCGCGTCGGCGTCCAACGGCTCGGCCCCGGCCCGCATCCGGATCCAGGCGCACAGCTCCTCGCCGTACTTCTCGTCGGGGACGCCGATCACCTGGACGTCCTCGACGTCGGGGTGGGCGTAGAGGAACTCCTCGATCTCGCGGGGGTAGATGTTCTCCCCGCCGCGGATCACCATGTCCTTGATCCGGCCGACGATGGTGCAGTAGCCGTCCTCCCGCATCACCGCGAGGTCGCCGGTGTGCATCCAGCCGTCGGCGTCGATCGCCTCGGCCGTCTTCTCCGGGTCGTTCCAGTAGCCGAGCATCACCGAGTACCCGCGGGTGCAGAACTCGCCGGTCTCGCCGCGCTCGACGGCCTCGCCGGTCACCGGGTCGACGACCTTGATCTCCACGTGCGGGTGGACGCGGCCGATGGTCGCGGTGCGCCGCTCCAGGTCGTCGTCGACGCGGGTCTGGCAGGAGACCGGCGAGGTCTCGGTCATCCCGTAGGCGATGGCGACCTCGGCCAGGTGCATGTCGTCGATGCAGCGCTTCATCACCTCCACCGGGCAGATCGAGCCGGCCATGATCCCGGTGCGCAGGCTGGACAGGTCGTGCTCGGCGAAGGTCGGGTGGCTCTGCATCGCGATGAACATCGTCGGTACGCCGTACACGGCGGTGCACCGCTCGGCGGCGATGGTGCGCAGCGTGGTCTCGGGGTCGAAGCCGGGCGCCGGGATCACCATCGTGGCGCCGTGGGTGGTGCAGCCGAGGTTGCCCATCACCATCCCGAAGCAGTGGTAGAAGGGCACCGGGATGCAGAGCCTGTCCTGCTCGGTGAAGCCGATCAGCTCGGTGGTGACGTAGCCGTTGTTGAGGATGTTGCGGTGGCTGAGCGTGGCGCCCTTGGGGTAGCCGGTGGTGCCCGAGGTGTACTGGATGTTGATCGGGTCCTCCGGCGCCAGGGACCAGGTCATCACGTCCGCCAGGGTCACGCCGGGGTCGGAGACGTTGTGGTCGGCCCACTCGGGGGAGCCGAGGTAGAGCACCCGTTCGACCGGGGTGTCGTCGACGACCTCCTCGACCATCGCCCGGTAGTCGCTGGTCTTGAACTCCGTGGCCGAGATGAGCAGCCGGGTGCCCGACTGGGTGAGCGCATAGGCCAGCTCGTGGGTCCGGTAGGCGGGGTTGATGGTGACCAGGATCGCGCCGATCTTCGCGGTCGCGTACTGGGTGATCGTCCACTCGGCGCAGTTCGGGGACCAGATCCCGACCCGGTCGCCCTGGGTGATCCCGGCCCGGATCAGGCCGATCGCCAGGCCGTCGACCGCCCGGTCCAGCTCGGCCCACGTCCAACGTCGTCCGGTCGCGACCTCGACCAGCGCCTCGCGGTCGGGATGGGCGGCGACGGTGCGCTCGAGGTTGGCGCCGATGGTCTCCTCGAGCAGCGGCGGGTGGGTGTCTCCGGCGGCGTAGGACTCCATTCCCGAACACTCTGCCGCCCGGTGGTGGCTGTCAATGGCCGCCGCGGGTGTGTCAGTGGCGCTTCTGGATCAGCACGACGTAGCCCAGTGCGACGCCCAGGCCCGCCAGGATCGGACCGATCGTCTGGGCCGCACCCGAGCCCGCGAAGGCCCACAGGCCGCCGAGGACGATCATGGTCAGCGCGACCAGCGCGCCGAGGGCCTTCGCCGCGACGCTCGGGCTGCCGTAACGGTTCTCAGGGTCCGACTCGTTCATCGCGGCAAGGGTAGGCCCGTGCGATCAGCCCGTGCGAACAGCCCCTGCGAACAGCCCCGTGCGGTGGCACGACGCGGCCGGGCTGCCGCTCGTGACGGTCGTCGTCGCCGTCGAGGATCTGGCGCGTCCTCAGGACGCGCTGGCGCCGGTTCCGGCAGACTGCGAACGCCGTCGGGCCACGGGGCTCGGCGCCGTGTCGCGGGTCGGCCCGTCGGCGCGTCGCGCGCGGCACACGTTCAGGATGGGGGACGCATGATCAGGCTGATCGTGGTGGTGCTCGCGGTCGGCGTGCTGCTGGCCCTGATCTGGTGGAGCGCAGGTCGTCCGGACCACGGCCCCGACGGCAGGCTCTCGCGCAGGTACCGGGAGCGGGGCGGCGGCTGGGGTGGCGGCGGCTGGGGGCCCGGTCGGTAGGCCGCCTCCCGGGTGGAGGCCGACCACGCGCCGTCCGGTTGCGCGCAGCCGGAGGCACGCGTGGTCCCCACGGGTGACTCACGTCCCTTCCGGGGCGGTCCTCCGTCCGTGGCATGGGCGGGGCGAGGCGGAGACCATGGGTGTGTGCGCATCGGTCGATCGGTCTCGGGTGCGGTCGCCCTGTCCGTCGTCGGCGCGGCCCTCTGCTACCGCGTGTTCCTGCGACAGAGGGTCCTGAGCTGGGGCGCGAGACCCGACGAGGTCGGCGCGCGGCTTCCCGGGGACGACCTCGTCGTCGACCCCGACGGCCAGACCACGCGGGCGGTCAGCGTGGCCGCACGACCGTCGGACGTCTTCCCCTGGCTCGCCCAGATGGGGCCGTCGCCTCGCGGCGGCGCCTACACCTACGACTGGATCGAGAACCTGTTCGGGTTGGGCATGCACAGCGTCGACCACATCCTCGAGCAGTACCAACAGCCGGAGCCGGGAGAGGTGATCGAGTTCGGTGGCAACCGGATGGTCCTCGAGCTGGTCGATCCGCCCCATGCCATCGCGTGGCGATCCTCGGACGGGAACTGGTCGTGGGCCTTCGCGATCCGCGACGACGGCGCGGGCCGTACCCGGCTGATCAGCCGCAACCGCTTCCGGTTGCCCCGGTGGATCGATCGGTGCGGCATGGTCCCCATGGAACCGGGCTCCTTGGTGATGGAGCGCAGGATGCTCAAGGAGATTGGCGCGAGGGCCGAGAGGCTGGCGAGCAGTCGCCCCCGCTGACGTGGACGGATGACACCTGATCTCGGCCTGGCCACCGCTGTCGCCGACGAACACCGGCAGGTGAGCGGGCACGCCGCGGCAGGGACCCTCGGCCCTGGCCGGCGCCCGCGCGCCGTGCTACCCACGAGGTGGGGCGGGCAGGACCGTGCACAGAGGAGTACGACGTGGGTCGACTGGTCGTGGTCGGCGGGCTGAACATGGACATCCACCTGTTCGGCCTGCGCGAGTCCGGCGGGCAGGCGCCGCTGGTGGCGGAGGGGCACCTGGCGCAGCCCGGCGGCAAGGCGGGCAACGTGGCGCGGGCCGCGGCCCGACTGGGGGCCGAGGTCACGCTGGTGGCGCGGGTCGGCGACGACGACTTCGGCCAGCACTGCCTCGAGGCCTCGGCCGGGGACGGGATCGACGTCTCCGGGGTGACCACCACCGCCGACGAGCACACCGGCTTCGTGGCGATCGAGCTCGAGCGCGGCAAGCACCGCTCCCTGGTCTTCTCCCCGGGCGCCAACGAGCTCCTCACCTGGGCGGACGTCGCCCCTCACGTCGCCGGCCTGACGGTGGCCGACGTCGTCGTCGCCCAGGCCGAGGTGCCGCCGGAGACGCTGTCGGCGCTGGCGGCCGCGACGGCCGCGCGCGGCGTGCCGCTCTACCTGGACCCGACACCGCCGGACCGGGTCCGCCGCGACCACCTGCTCGCGGCCGACGTGATCACCCCCGACCTCGACGAGGCCGCGCAGCTCACCGGCCGCATCCACAGCTCGCGGCTGTGGACACGGTCGGCCGCCGCCGAGCTGCGCGCCGCCGGGGCCCGCCGGGTGCTGCTCAAGGCCTCCGAGGACGGGGCGCTCCTGCTCGACGACGACGGCCTGCGCGAGGTCCCGACGGCCCGGGTCGAGGCGGTCGACGAGACCGGCGCGGGCGACGTCTTCATGGCCGCGCTCGCGGTCCGCCGGCTGGAGGGTGGCGACTGGGACGAGGCGGCGCGGTTCGCCAATGCGGCCTCCTCGCTGTCGGTGAGCCGGGTCGGCCTCGCCCTCCCGGACCGCGACGAGGTCGCCGCCCTCGCGCGGGAGCTCGCCGCGGCGGTACGGCCGCCCGGCTGACTCGCGTCCGCCGTCCCTCACCGAGCGTGGGCCCGGTGTGGGGCCGGTGTGGGTGGGCTGTCCCGTCGCGGCGGCCGACGGTGGAGGCATCCATCACCGACCGCCGAGGAGCAGACCATGACCGCCACCACCCCCACCGCCGAGCGCCCCGACATCCGGGAGATGGTCGTCGTCCACCGAGCCTTCCGGCGCGAGTTCGGCGCCTCGCCGGCCTACGTCCGCGAGGTCGCGCCTGGCGACACCGCTCGCGCCGCGCTGGTCGCCGACCACCTCCGGCTGGTGATGGGCGGCCTGGAGATGCACCACACCGGCGAGGACGTCGTGCTCTGGCCGCTCCTGCTGGAACGCGCCGCGCCGTCCACCGGGCTGGTGGAGACCATGCAGGCGCAGCACCACGCCGTCGACGGGTACGCCGACCAGGTCGGCCCGCTGCTGGCGGCCTGGGAGCGGGGGCCGACGGTCGAGGCCGGGGAGGAGCTCGCCGCGCTGATCGAGCGCTTCACCGCCGCGCTCGTGGAGCACCTGGACCTGGAGGAACGGGAGATCCTGCCGCTGTGCCTGCACCACGTGACGGCCGCGGAGTGGGCGAGCATGGGCGACCACGGCGTCGAGAAGATGACCAAGCGGCAGCTGCCGCTGCTCTTCGGCGCGGTGCTGGAGGAGTGCGACGCCGCCGAGCGGCGGCTGATGGTCAGCCACCTGCCGGCCCCGGTGCGACTCTTCCTGCGCACCATCGGCGCCTGGCAGTACCGCCGCTACGTCACGGCGCTGCGCGGCCGCTGACCCCGCGAGCCCCGCCGGCCCCGCCGGCCCCGCCGGCCCCGCCGGCCCCGCCGGCCCCGCCCCCGACCTCCGCCACCACCCGCCGGGCCAGCGCGGCGACGTCCTGGGGCGTCGCCGCGCGGCCGCGCTCCCACCCGGCCAGGAACTCCGCCTCGCCGAGGGCGTCCCGCGCCGCCACCAACCCCGAGGCGGCGGTGGCCCGCGACGGCGGGAAGTGCGGGTTGACCGCGTCGGACGCGTCCAGCCGGGCGGTGGCGCCGTACAGGGTGGCGGCCGACCCGGGATCGCCGGCGCGCGCGGCGAGCCCGGCGATCGCCGGGACGGCGTAGCCCAGCGTCCAGCTCATCCGGAGCCGCAGGGACAGATCGAGCGCCTCACCGAGCAGGGCGGCCGCGGCCACCTCGTCGTCGGCGCCGCCGCGCACCTCGTGCACCGACACCGCCGTGTTCAGCGCCGTGGCCAGCGTGAACTCGTTGCCCAGCGTGCGCGCCGCACCCACGGCCTCGGCCAGCGTGGCCTCGGCGAGGTCGAGGTCGCCGGCCACCAGCGCCAGCTGGCCGTGGCCGAGCAGCGCGTGCGCGGCCACCCACGCGGCGTCCACGCCGGGATCTGCCCCCAGCACGAGGTCGAGCAGGCGGCGGGCCTCGGCGAGGTCGCCCACGAAGACCGAGGCGAGCCCGGCGAGCATCCGGTACTCCAGCTCCAGCAGCGGCCCGCCGGCCCGGGCCACGGTCGGCGGCAGGCCGTCGGCCACGCGCCTGATCTCGGCGACGTCCCCGACCACCAGCAGCAGCCCCATCCGGCCCACGGCGGCGCGGCACC
Organism: Nocardioides sp. GY 10113; assembly: GCF_004919105.1. GTDB lineage: Bacteria > Actinomycetota > Actinomycetes > Propionibacteriales > Nocardioidaceae > Nocardioides. The sequence goes on along the minus strand of NZ_STGK01000002.1, from coordinate 424,203 downwards.
GGGCGACGTCCGACATCGGGCCGCTGGCGCGGTCGAGCCAGGCCAGTCCCTCTCGTGCCCGGCCGCGCAGCGCGAGGTACAGCCAGACCGATCCGGCGATCTCGGCCGCGTCCCCGGGACGGTCGAGCTCGAGAAGTCGCAGGTACGCCGAGCGCAGGTTGGCGTGGTCTCCCTCGAGCCGGTCCAGGACGGACCCGATCCGGGGCTGCTGGAGCCGGATGCCGGCCGTGATCGCGGCCTCCCGCTGCCACACGGCGTGCGCGTCGGCGGTGGCCACCGCGGCGCCGGAGGCGTGCAAGCGGGCCGCGGCGTACTGCCGGACCGGTTCCAGCAGCCGGAACCGTGGCTGCCCGTCCGGCGGTGGCACCGGCGTCACCAGGGACTGCTCGACCAGCGTCGCGAGCGCGGCGAACGGATCGCCGTGGGAACCGGGCGAGCCGGGCGGGTCGAGGGCCTCGACGGCGTCGAGGGAGAAACCGCCGGAGAAGACCGCGAGCCGCGCCAGCAGCCCCGCCTCGCCGGGCCCCAGCAGGTCGGCGCTCCAGTCCAGCACCGCGGTCATCGTGCGCTGGCGGTCCGGCAGGTCCCGCGGCCCGGGCCCGGCCTCGAGTCCGCGGGAGTCAAGCCGCGCGAGCAGGGCCTCGGGCGGCAGCAGCCGCGCGCGGGCGGCCGCCAGCTCCAGGGCCAGCGGGATCCCTTCGAGCCGGGACGCGATCGCGCCGAGCGCCGCTGCGTTCTCCGCGGTGACCTCCAGCGCGGCACCCGCCGCCGCGGCGCGGTCCAGGAACATCGCCACCGCGGGCGAGGCGGCGACGGCGCCGGGGTCGTCGAGGGCGTCGCCCGGGGGCAGCGCCAGCGGAGGCACCGGCTCCTCCCGCTCGGCGCGCACCCGCAACGGGGCCCTGCTCGTGGCGAGCACCGCCAGGCCGGGGGTGCGGTCGACCAGCTCGGCGATCGGCACGGCGGCGCCCAGCACCTGCTCGAGGTTGTCCAGGACCACCAGCACGCGCCGCCCCGACAGGTGCGCGGCCAGGCCTGCGGCCGAGACGCCGGCGACGCCCTCGGTCACCCCCAGGGCCTCGGCGACGCGCGGCATCACCAGGGCGGGCTCCCGGACCGGCGCCAGGTCGACGAAGGCGGCGCCACCGGGGAACTGCTCCGCGGCCCGAGCCAGCACCTCGGCCGCCAACCGGGTCTTGCCGACCCCGCCGGGGCCGGTCAGCGTGACCAGCCGGGCGCCGCCGCCGGTCAGCACCGCCACCAGGCCGTCCACCGCGTCCTCCCGGCCGAGGAGCGGCGTGCCGGACGGCCGCGGTCCGTCGACCCCGGCGGGGTGCCGCTCGGCCGGTGGTGCCGGAGCGGCGGCGTCCGGCCGCGCCGGCAGTGACCCGACCAGCGCGGCCCGCTCGTCGTCGCCGAGGTCCAGTGCGTCCGCCAACGACCGGACGGTGTGCGGGTAGGGCCGGCGCCGCTCGCCGCGCTCCAGGGCGCCGACCGCCTTCACGGTGATGCCGGCCCGTTCGGCCAGCTCCTCCTGGGTCAGCGACCGGGCCTCGCGGAAGCGGCGCAGCACGGCGGCGAACGGCTCGCCGACCCGCCTGTCGTCCACCCGCCGACGATAGCCGGGCCGGCGGGGTCGTGTCCGAAGTCCCGGACCCGCGGGGCGATCCGCCCTGGGAGCGACGGCCGCGATGCCGGACGCTGGGGACGTGAGCGCGGGACCCGTGCAGCAGACGCGGCGGCCGAGGGGCGCCCGACCGCATCGGGCGGCGCGGGCGGTGGCCGGCATCGAGGTCGGCGTCGCGGCAGTCCTGGTGCTGCTGGACCTTCTCGTCCCGTCGCTGGTGCTGCTGGCGATGGCCGGGCTGTCGTTGGCGCTGCGGCGCACCGGCCCGGCGTCACTGGGGCTGGTCCGACCCGGGCGGCCATGGCGCCTGGCCGGAGAGATGCTGGTGGCCGCCGCCGTGCTCGCCCTGGTCGACGTCGGGCTGGTGATCCCCGCGCTCGAGCACGTCACCGGCGAGCGTCAGGACACCAGCGGCTTCGCGGAGCTCCAGGGCAACCTGGCGCTGCTCGCCGTGCTCCTGGTGCTGAGCTGGACCCTGGCCGCCTTCGCCGAGGAGGCGGCGTTCCGCGGCTACCTCCTGACCCGGACGGTCGAGGCCCTCGGCGGCGCTCGATGGGCGATGCCCGCGGCGATCCTGGCCACCGCGGTGCTCTTCGCGGCGATCCACACCGAGCAGGGCGCGGTCGGCGTGGTGACGGCCGGATTCGACGGTGCCGTCCTCGGCGGGCTGCGCTGGTGGAAGGGGACCGTCTGGGCTCCGGTGCTGGCCCACGGCTTCGACAACACGATCGGCTTCGTCGCGTTCTTCCTGGTCGGGCCGGTCGGCGGTCTGTGGTGAGCGCGCCACTGTGGGCCAGGTGTGGTCCCGCTGTGGGTGGGACGGCCCGACGCGCGGCGTGAGCCTGGATGCGAGCCGGCGGAGCGTCCGCCGTCCACGCCCGAGGAGGCCGCCATGTCCGCACGCGCCCAGTCCGCACGCACCCAGTCCGCACGCACCCAGTCCGCCCGCACCGCACCGCGCCGACCCGTGGCCGTCCTCCGTCGCACCACCTACGCCCGCCAGGTGTCGATGGTGCTGGCCGCGGCGTTCGTGCTCTCCGTCGCGCACACGATCTACTCCTCGGCCGCGGGGATCGCCGATCCCGGCTTCGAGGTCAGCGACCCGGGCGTCTGGGCGTTCTACGCCGCCGCCTTCGGCGTCGCCTGGCTGGCCCGCCGGGAGGCCCGGTGGGCGCAGGCGGTGGTGCTCGCGTTCCTGGGCGTGCTGCTGGCGATCTCGATCCTGGTCTACCCCTCGATGTTCGGCCCGGAGCAGCAGACGACGTTCGGCTGGATCGAGAACGACGTGTACGTCGGGCTGCTGATGATCGCGGGCCACCTCTCGGTGCTGCGGCTGCGAGGGGTCGGGATCGCCGCCGGCCCGGCCCTGGACGCGTAGCACCGCGCCCTGCGTGGCCGTGTGGCTCACGCAGGGCGCGGTGCGTCAGGCCTCCCTGCGGTGGATCACCTGGGCGGAGCTCTGGTCGCGGGCCAGCATCAGGATCTGGTCGATGTTGACCCGTGCCGGCCGGGTGGCCACCCAGGTGACGGCGTCGGCGACGTCCTCGGCGCGCAACGGGTCGACGCCGGCGTAGACGGCGTCGGCCCTGTCCTGGTCGCCCTTGAACCGGACCAGGCTGAAGTCGGTCTGCACCATGCCGGGGTCGATCTCGCAGACCCGAACCGGCTTGCCGAGGAGCTCGATGCGGAGCACCCGGGTCAGCGCGGCGACGGCGTGCTTGGCGGCGTTGTAGCCGGCCCCGCCGCGGTAGGGCTCGCGCGCCGCGACCGAGCCGATGTTGATCACCTGCGCATCGTCGGAGGCCTCGAGGATGGGCAGCAGCGCGCGGATCATCCGCACGGTGCCGAGCACGTTGACGTCGTACATCCACTGCCAGTCGTCGAGGTTCGCGTCGGCCACCGAGTCGGCGCCGAGCGCGCCGCCGGCGTTGTTGACCAGCAGGTCGCAGCGGCTGACCTGGTCGGCGAACGCGGCCACCGAGGCGTCGTCGGTGACGTCGAGGGCCAGCGCGACGCCGCCGATCTCGGCGGCGATCCTCTCCAGCAGGTCGACGCGGCGGGCGCCGAGCACGACGCGGTAGCCGGCGGCGGCGAGCGCGCGGGCGGTCGCCTCGCCGATGCCGCTGCTGGCGCCGGTGACGACGGCGACGCGCTGGTCCGGGCTGGTGGGCAGGCGGTAGGTGCTGGTCACGGTGGGGTCCTCGGGTCTCGTGCGGTGGTCAGCGGGTGTGGGAGTCGGCGACGGCGAGCGCGTGGTCGAGTGCCGCCACGCCCTCCTTGATCTCAGCCTCCGTCGCGTTGAGCGGCGGCGCCAGGTGGATCCGGTTGTAGTTGGCGAAGGCGAGCAGGCCGCGGCGGGTGGCCTCGGCCAGGGTCGCCTGCATCGCCGGGCTGCTGCCGCCGTACGGCGCCAGCGGCTCCTTCGTGGTGCGGTCGACGACGAGGTCCAGGCCCCAGAACGCGCCGACGCCGCGCACGTCGCCGACCGAGGGGTGGCGCTCGGCGAGCTCGCGCAGGGCCGGACCGAGCAGGCCGCCCAGCGCGGCGGCGTTCTCGACCATGCCCTCCTCGGTCATCGCCTCGATGGTGGCCACCGCGGCGGCGCAGGCCAGCGGGTGGCCGGAGTAGGTGAGGCCACCGGGGTAGGCGACGTCGTCGAAGGTGGCCGCGACCCGGTCGCTGATCACGACGCCGCCCAGCGGCACGTAGCCGGAGTTGACGCCCTTGGCGAAGGTGATCAGGTCGGGGGCGACGCCGTGCTGCTCGAAGGCGAACCAGGAGCCGGTGCGGCCGAAGCCGACCATCACCTCGTCGGCGATGTAGACGATGCCGTAGCGGTCGCAGATCTCGCGCACGCCGGCCAGGTAGCCCGGCGGCGGCGGGATCACGCCGGCGGTGCCGACGACGGACTCCAGGACGAGGGCGGCGAAGGCGTCGGGGCCCTCGAACCGGATCAGCTCCTCGAGGTGGGCCAGCGCGCGCTCGCACTCCTCCTCGGGCGTGGTGGCGTTGAACGCGGAGCGGTAGAGGAACGGGCCCCAGAACCGGACGGTGCCGGCGGCTCCGTCGTCGTTGCGCCAGCGGCGGTGGTCGCCGGACATGTTCATGGTCAGGTAGGTGCCGCCGTGGTAGCCGCGGAACTGGGAGAGCACCTTGCGTCGGCCGGTGTGCAGGCGCGCCATCCGGACCGCGTGCTCGACCGCGTCGGCGCCGCCGTTGGTGAAGAAGACCTTGTTCATCCCCTCGGGAGCACGCTCGGCGATCAGCTGCGCGGCCCGGGCGCGCTGGTCGTTGGCGTGCGCCGGCGCGATGGTGCACAGCGTCGCGGCCTGCCGCTGGATCGCCTCGACCACGCGGGGGTGCTGGTGGCCGACGTTGGTATAGATCAGCTGGCCGGAGAAGTCGAGGAAGCGGGTGCCGTCGGCGTCCCAGAGGTAGGACCCCTCCGCGCCGGTGACGACCATCGGGTCCAGGTGCTTCTGCGCGGACCAGGAGTGGAAGACGTGGGCACGGTCGAGCTCGTAGGTGGCGCGGCCGGCGGGGTCGTGGGGGATGGGCACGGGGCTGCTCCTCGTGATGCTGGAGGGATCGGGGTCGCGTCCCGAAGGCGCGCAGTATTCGACTTCTTGAGACGGAAAGATCAAAAGAGCGGAATATGGCGAACGCTAGGGGTGCCCTCGACGCGTCGTCAACGCGGCTCGTCTCAATTAACAGAACGGAAACGTCTATTCTTCGGAACATGAGCGAGAGTGGCCCGGTCGGCGAGGATAGTCCGGCGATCCGACTGTTCGCACTGATGGAGCTGATCGTCGCCAAGGACGCCTTCGTCTCGCTGCAGAGCCTCACGGCCGAGACCCAGATCCCCAAGCCGACCCTCCACCGGATGCTGCAGCAGCTCGAGGGGGCCGGGCTGCTGATCCGCCAGGGCGACGGGCGGCACTACGGCACGGGGCCCCGGTTGCGCAGGTTCGCCGAGTCGCTGCTGCTCAACGCCACCCAGCACGGCGCCCGGCACGCGGTCCTGCGCGACCTGGTCGAGGACCTGGGGGAGACCTGCGCGGTCTCCACGATCTCCGGCAACGAGGTGCTCTACGTCGACGTCGTCGACAGCCCGTACCCGCTCCGCTTCGTCCTCGACGCCGGCGCGCGGGCGCCGATCCACTGCACGGCGAGCGGGAAGATGGGCCTGTCCCAGATGTCCCCGGGCCAGCGTCGCCGGCTGCTCGAACCGGCCCGCCTCGCCGCCTCGACGCCCCGCACGATCACCGACCTCGACGCGCTGGAGGAGGAGCTCCTGGCCACCCGCGAGCGCGGCTGGGCGCTGGACCTCGAGGAGTACCAGGAGGGCCTGGTCTGCGCCGCGGTCCCGATCCCGCACCCGGGTCGGTCGAACCTGTTCCTCGCGGTCCAGGCGCCGGCGATGCGGATGTCCGAGGAGCGCGCCCGGGCCGTCCTGCCCGCACTGCAGGACGCGGCCCGAGCGATCCGTACGATCGAGGACGAGGGCTCCAGCTGACCCGCTCGGCGAGAGCGTCGATCGGCGACGGCCCTCACGCGGCGCCCGGGTGGGGCCGCGTGAGCGGGGCCTGCGTCGGGTCTCCGAGCGCGGCGCTGGTGCGTGCTGGCGGGTTGCGCGGTCACGGCTGACGATGAATCGTCGGGAAACACTGGACGACTGATCGTCTAGCATATATTTTCCAGTTCATCGCTTCGCCGTCCCCCGTTGGGAGTGCTCGATGAGCCAGTCGCTACGCCACCCTGGTGGGCGGCGCCGTGGGCTCGCGATGTTCGCCCTGCTGCTCGCGCTCCAAGGCCCGCTGGCCGGCCACGACGTGTCCGGGATGCTCGTGCTCTCCCTCGCCGCCGTGCCGGTGCTGGTGGTCGTCGCCCGAGTCCTGGGCGCCGGCTGGTGCGCCTCCGGCGACCCGCTCCGGGCGGTCGGGGCCAGCACCGCGGTGCTCTTCGCCGCCCAGGAGCTCTACAGCGGCATCGGCGTCGAGTGGGTCAACCGCGCCGGCGGCAGCGCAGGCGCCCCCGACCTCGGCCGGCTCCTCCTCCAGCACGCCCTCGCCCTCGCCCTCGCCGCCGTCGTCGCGATGGTCGCGGTCGGCGCGCGGGTGACGGGCCGGTGCGCCCGCGCCATCGTCCGGATGGTCACCCCGAGCCCGGTGGTGGAGACGCCTGCCCGGCTCCTGATCTCCCTGGTGGACGTGCTCCGCGTCCCGACCGAGATCGCCCATCACTGCGGAATGAGATCCCCGCCCCGCTGCGCCCTGCCCTGCTGACGCCCCGCGACCCGTGGGCCGTCGGCTGCGCCGCAACGCGTAGCCATCCCCGCCGTCCGGCCGACCCGCCGTGCCCGTGCGCCACCTGTGCGCCGCGCCGTCCGGTCGCTCGGAGCGCCCGCGGGGGCCGATCTCCTCAGCAAAGGAACCTCAGATGATTCGCAGCTCGCTCCTGCCTGCCCGGTCCGCCGTCGTACGACGCGGCCTGGCCGCCGCGGCCCTCGTGGTCGCCGGCTCCACCCTCGCCGCCTGCTCCTCGACCGCCTCCGACTCCGAGCCCAGCGCCGTCGACGCCGGCGAGCCCGGCCCCGGCGTCTCCGACGACACCGTCAAGATCGGGTTCATCGCGCTCAAGGACGACACGGCCGGCAACTCCGGCTTCGTCACCCCCGAGGAGCCGCCGGCCGAGGAGACCATCAACGCCCTCGTGGACTGGGTCAACGCCAACGGCGGGATCGCCGGCCGCACCGTCGAGCCCGTGATCCGGGAGTTCGACACCTCGACCGACTCCCCGCAGACCGAGGAGGCGCTGTGCCAGGCCTTCACCCGTGACGACGAGGTCTTCGCGGTGGTCATGCGCGGCCAGTACCAGGGCACCGCCCGTGCCTGTTACGCCGGCGCCGACACGATGATGATCGACCAGACGCTGGCCCCGGTCACCGCGGCGGACCTGGAGGAGAGCGCGCCGTACCTGTGGACCCCGAGCCTTCCGGAGTGGGGCACCGCCATGGCGGGCCAGGTCGAGGGCCTGGTCGCCAGCGGCTGGCTGGCCCCGGGTGACAAGGTCGGCATCGCGCAGAAGATGACCGACGCCGCGGCCGCGGTCGTCGAGGACCGGGTGGTCCCGGCCCTGGAGGCGGGCGGCATCGACGCCGTCACCGTCGCCACCTTCGACCCGACCGACGCCACCGGCGCCTCCATCCAGTCCGCGATCGGCACCATGCAGCGCGACAAGGTCGAGAAGGTCCTGGTGCTCGGCAACCCCGACACCGCGGCGCAGTTCATGTTCTTCGGCGGCCAGACCGGCTTCGCGCCGGCGTACGCGCTGAACTCGTTCGACCTGCCCGGGTTCTTCTCCGACAACGCGCAGATCTTCCCGCCGGGATCGATGGACTACGTCTCCGGCATCGGCTTCCTTCCGCCCAAGGACGTCCGCAACGACGACTTCCCGGCCAACGACGCCGAGCAGACCTGCGTGGACGCCCTCGCCGAGGGCGGCGTGGACCTGACCGACCGTGCGAGCTCGGCGACCGCGTTCCAGTACTGCGACGCGCTCACCCTGCTCCAGGCCGCGGGTGGCGAGGACGGTGACGTCCTCAACGCGGCGAACGTCGCCGAGAACGCCGCCGACTCCGACTGGCAGGCCGCCATGTCGCTCGGTACGGACCTGAGCGGCGACGTCTACGCCCCGGCGAGCGTCTACCACGTGCTCACCTGGGACCCGAAGTCCAGCTCGTTCGTCTACGGCGACGACGAGCTCGCCTTCACCGCGGGTTCCTGACGTGACGGCCGTCGCCCTCGCCCTGGTCGCGATCTGCCAGCTGGGGCTCTTCGTCATCGCGCTGCGCACGCTGCGCCGTACCCGTTCCTGGGACTGGGCGATCCCCGTCCTGGTCACGGCGGCGCTCGTCTACGACAACGCGATCCTGGCACTCGGCAGGACCATCGGCGAGGGCGACGTGCTGCACGTCCTCAGCATGCCCCGGTACGCCGGGCACGCGCTCGGCACGCCACTGCTGGTGATGTTCGCCTTCACCTGCGCCTCCCGGTTCGGGATCGCCCGGTTCAGCCGCCGCGAGGCGGCGACCGGGTGGGGCTTCGTGGTCTACATCGCGATCATGCTCGGCGTGCTCGACGACGTTGTGAAGCTGCACCTGGCGCCGGTGTACAAGAACGGGCTGCTCTCCTACGGCCACACCAGTGCCGGCGGCGCGCCGATCAAGGAGATCGTCACCGTCGTCTGCCTGCTGCTGCTGGGCGGGGCGATCGCCCGCTACGGTCGCAGCCACTGGATGTTCCTCGGCGCCGTCGCGATGTTCGTGATCGCCGCCTTCTGGGCCAGCAACCCGGTGCTCAGCAACACCGGTGAGCTCCTGCTGCTGGCCGGCATCGTCCTCACCGGACTCCAGTCGCTCCGGGTGGAGGAGGAGCGCAAGGCGGCCCGCAAGCGCGGCGCCCGCCAGCACGCCGGCGGTCCCGCGCTGCTCGGACCGGCCGGCGGCCGCGACGACAACGAGCGGGCCGAGCGCAAGCGGCGCTCGACCCGGTGGAACCGTTACCTCGGGGTGACGTTGGCGATCGTCTTCCCCGGCTCGTACGCGCTCGGCTGGTGGCACGACCACACCACCGGCACGGCGGAGACGTGGGTCGGCACGGCCGACGTCCTGGTCCAGGGGATCTCGACCGCGGCGCTGATCTGCCACGCGGTGTACTCGTTCTCCATCTTCGGCTTCCCCAACCCGCGCTGGAACCTGCGCACCGTCAACGGCTACATCTCCTACGCCCTGCTGTTCACCTACCTGCTCAGCCAGCTCGCGTTCGACGTCGAGCCGGCGCACACCATCCTGCTCGCCGTGTCGCTGGTGCTGATCGCGGTGCACGTGGCGATCGCGCTGAAGCTGCGGCGGAGCCGTCCGGCCCCGACGATCACCTTCCCCGCGGACGTGCGCGCCGTCGTGGCCGCGGACGCCTACGAGGTCGGGCGGGTGCGCGAGGAGCTCGCGTCCACGACGGCGGGCGCCAGCGGCGACGTGATCCTCGCCGCCCGGCGGGCCAGCGTGACGCTCGGCGGCATCGGCGTGCTGACCGACGTCGACCTGGAGATCCGGCGCGCCGAGGTGGTGGCACTGATCGGCAACAACGGCGCCGGCAAGACCACCCTGCTCCGCACGCTCGCGGGCCTCCAGCAGCCCGCCCGCGGGCGCATCGACTTCCACGGCGTCGAGGTCAGCCGGGCCAGCGCCGCGGCCCGTGCCCGGCTGGGCGTCAGCCTGGTCGTCGGCGGGCACGCGGTGTTCGGGGCGATGACGGTCGAGGAGAACCTGCGGATGTTCGCCCGACGGATCGCCGGCGAGCATGCTGCCGCCGAGGCGGCGCTGGAGGAGATCTACGCCGAGTTCCCGTGGATCGCCCAGCGGCGGCGCCAGGTCGCCGCCACCCTGTCCGGCGGCCAGCACCAGATGCTCGCCGTCGCCCAGGGGCTGATCGGGGACCCCGAGGTCCTGATGATCGACGAGTTCTCGCTCGGCCTGGCGCCGTCGGTGGTCGATCAGCTGGCGGCGATGGTGCGCACCATCAACGCCCGAGGCACCGCGGTCCTCGTGGTCGAGCAGTCGGTGCCGGTCGCACTCGACCTGGCGCACCGCGCCTACGTGCTCGACCGCGGTCGGATCGCCCTGTCGGCCGACTGCGCCGGGCTGCGGTCCGACCCGAGCCCGGTCACCGATGTCCTGATGCACGCCCACGCCACGACGGGAGCCTGACCATGGCCGGCTTCGACCTCTCCGGAACCACGCTCTTCCTGGGCGTGCTCAGCGGGATCCCGATCGGGCTCCTGGCCATCGGCCTCACCCTGGTCTACCGGGTGAGCAGGTTCGTGAACTTCGCGCAAGGGGCGCTGGGCGTCTTCGGGGCCTCCGTGGTCGGCACCCTCGTGGTCGTCTACCACCTCCCGTACTGGCTGGCCTTCGCCCTCGGCATCGGCGCCGCGGCGCTGGCGGGCGCCATGGCCCAGGTGCTCGTCGTACGGCGGGTGGCCTCGGCGCCGCACGTGGTCGGCGTCGTGGTGACGCTGGCGCTGGCGCAGTTCCTGCTGGCCCTGTCGTTCACCATCAACACGAAGGCCACTGCGGGCCCGACGTTCCCGCTGCCGCCGGGCCTGCCGTCGATGGAGGTCGGTGGGGTGGTCGCGAGCCCGGCGTACACGGCGCTGCTGGTGCTCGGTCCGCTGGTCGCGCTGGCGGTGTGGGTGGTGCTCACCCGCACCCCGCTCGGCCTGGCGATCCGCGCGACGGCGACCAACCCCGACGCGACGTGGACCTCGGGCGTCTCCCCGAGCGCGACGGCGACCGCCACCTGGGCGCTGGCCGGCGCCGTCGCCGCCTTCTCCGCCACCCTGCTGTGGCCGACCCAGGGCATCGCCGGCATCGCCACGCTGGGGCCCTCGCTGCTGCTGCGCGGCCTGGCGGCCGCGGTGATCGCCCGCTTCACCCACGTCGGCGTGGCCTTCGTGGCGGGTGTGGTGATCGGCCTGCTGGACACGGTCGCGCGCACCGACCCGAGCCGGGCCGGCCTGGCCGACATCGTGCTCGCCGTGGTGGTCCTGGTCTGGCTGCTGCTGCTGCGGCCGCCCGCCCGCTCGACGCAGGTGGAGACGACGTGGTCGGCGACGCGGCTGCCCGCGGTCGACGCCCGCTACCGCCACCTGCCCGAGGTCCGGCACCTCCCGGTCCTGGTCGGCCTGCTGGTCACGGTCACGGTCGCCACGCTCCCGCTGTGGCGCAGCAACGCGTTCAACTTCGCGGTGCTGACCACCATGGCGCTGGCCATCGTGGTCTGCTCGGTGGCGCTGCTGACCGGCATGGCCGGGGTGCTGTCGCTGGGGCAGGTCGCGGTCGCCGGCGTGGGGGCGGTGGTCTCCGTGCGGGTCGCCAGCGCCGCCGGCGGCAACGTCCTGCTCGGCATCCTGTGCGGCGCCGCCGCCGGCGCGGTGGTCGGGCTGGTGCTCGGCCTTCCCGCGTTGCGCAACCGACCGATGGCGCTGGAGATCTCCAGCCTCGCGTTCGCGGTCTGCTCCGCGTCGTGGCTCTTCCGGCAGGAGTGGGCCTTCGGCATCGGGGTGGTCCCGGACCAGCCGATGATCGGCACGCTGGCGCTCGACGGTCCGAAGTCCTACCTCTACGTGGTGCTGGTGGTGCTGCTCGCGGTCGGGCTGGGCCTGCGCTGGGTCTGGACCTCCCGTTTCGGCCGTGAGCTGCGCGCGGCGCGGGACAACGAGCCGGCGGCGCGTGCGCTCGGCGTGCGCGTCCGGCGGCTGCGGGCCCTGTGCTTCCTGGCCGCGGGCGCGATCGCGGGCCTGGGCGGGGCGGTGCTGGCGCACTCCCGCAGCTACCTGAGCGCGGCCGACTTCGACCCCGGCGCGAGCATCACCGTGGTCACCTCCACCGTCGCCGGTGGTCTGGGCACCATCGGTGGCCCGATCGCCGGCGCGACGCTGGTCCAGGGCGTGCCGCTGATCGGCGGCCTCGGCTCCCTCGCGATCTCCGGCCTCACGCTGCTCGTGCTGGTGCTGATCGTGCTCCAGCCGGCGGGCCTGGCCGGCGTGCTCGTCCCGGTGCGGGACTGGGTCGTCGAGGAGCTGGGCCGGCTGCGGGGGATCCGGCCCGGGTGGCAGGAGCCCGCGCAGGAGGCGTCCGCGGGGAAGCCCGCGGACCCGATCGGAGCCGACGGCGGGGCACCGGTGGTCCCGGTGATCGCCACGTCCGGTGGCGCCCCTCGGATGAGGACGCCCGAGCCGGGTCGGGTGGTGCTCGAGGTCGACGGCGTGTCCCGCTCGTTCGGCGGGGTGCGGGCCGTGAACGGCGTGGACCTGCGAGTGCTCGACGGCGAGCTGGTCGGCATCGTCGGCGCCAACGGGGCCGGCAAGACCACCCTGTTCGAGATCGTCACCGGCTTCGTCGTCCCGGACGCGGGCTCGGTGCGGCTCCTCGGGGAGGACGTCACCCGTCGTACGCCGGAGGCCCGGTGCCGGCGCGGCCTGGTCCGGTCGTTCCAGAACGCCCTGCTGTTCCCGAGCATGACCGTGCGCGAGGTCGTGGACCTCGCACTGCGCGACCGCGACGCGACGGCGGGTGCCGACGAGCTGCTCTCGCTGGTCGGCATCGCCGACCTCGCCGAGGCGCACGTCGACTCCCTGACCACCGGGAACCGGCGGATGGTGGAGCTCGCCGCGGCACTCGCCACCCACCCGCAGGTGCTGCTGCTCGACGAGCCCGGCGCCGGTGTGAGCCACGCCGAGCGGGAGCGGCTCGCCGGCGTGCTGCGCGGGCTGCGAGACGAGCTGGGGCTGACCGTGGTCGTGATCGACCACGACCTGGGCCTGCTGCGCGCGGTCTGCGACCGGCTGGTGGCGATGGACCAGGGCGCGGTGATCGCCGCCGGCGACCCGCAGGAGGTGCTGGCGCACGCCGACGTCCTGCGCGCCTACCTCGGCGAGGTCGACGCCGCGGGGTCCGCGGTCGGCTGATCACGACCGGTGGCGCCGGCGGCTCTCATCGTCCGCCGGCGCCATCGGAGCCGGACCGCCGGCGGCCGCGACCGTCGAGCTGCGCGCGCGACGGGGGCCGCCCGGGGCGGTGACCAGGGGGTCAGGGCAGGTCGATCGGGCGCAGCACGAAGACGATGCCGTGGGCGATCTGCTGGTTGCCCCGGTTGATGTCGAGGGCCCAGGGGTTCAGGAACGGGTCGACGTCGTCCTTGTCCTGGTCCCGCAGCCGAACGACGCCCAGCCGCTTGAAGACAACGTCGACCTCGAAGGTCGCGCCCTGGGCGGTGGTCAGGTCGACGCCGTCAGCCTTGAGCGCCTGCGACGAGGTGATCGTCGCGCCCGGGACGACGTGGTAGAGCAGCACCTGCTCGATCGCGTCCACGCCGACGGCGTCGACCAGCGTGTTGAAGATCCGGCGCTCGGACCGGATCCACTGGCCGGTGAGGTCGTAGGCGAGCCGGCGGAACGAGACGTCGTTCGGGATGAACGCGGTGAGCGGGACCGTGCCGTCGGCCAGCAGGCCCACCGGGCTGTCGGTCTTCGCACCCACCACCGCCAGCACGGCCTCGGTGACGATGTCGTAGTCACGGCTGTTCCTGTCGAACCGGTTGCCGTCGGAGGTGAGTACCTCGGCCAGGCTGGTGGTGCCCTTGGGGGTGCTGGCCTCCGCCGCGCCCGGGGCCAGGCCCAGGGTCGCCGTGAGCGCGAGCGCCGCGCCGGTGGTGAGAATGCTTCGAGTCTTCATCGATCTGTCCTCGCCTCGGGGGCCGCCCGATGCCGCCCCGTTGGGGGTGGTTCGTCGCCGATGCCCCGGCGGTTGGGTCTTTTTCCCGACGGATCTGCGCGCCCGTCCCGAGCCCCACCGTCGACGCTAGGTCGTGCTGGGCGCCACGGCCTCCGCCGACTCCGGCAGGATCTGCCCGCCGTCCACGACCAGGGCGTGGCCGGTGATGTACCGGGCCTCGCGCGAGGCGAGGAAGGCGACCGCGTGGCCGATGTCCTCGGGCGTGCCGAGCTCGCCGAGCGGGATCGATGCCGACATCGTGGCGAGGTACTCCTCGCCGAGGTCGGCCAGGCCCTCGGTGAGCACGTTGCCCGGCAGGACCGCGTTGACGGTGATCCCCGACGGGGCGAGCTCGATCGCCGCGGTCCGCATGAAGCCCAGCTGCGCCGCCTTCGAGGCGCCGTAGTGGGACCAGCCGGGGAAGCCGGTGTGCGGGCCGGTGATCGAGGAGGTGAGCACCACCCGGCCGCGGCCGGAGGCCTCCAGGAACGGCAGCGCCGCCTGGACCGCGTAGACGGTGCCCTTGACGTTGACGCCGAGCACGGTGTCCAGCTCCTCGTCGGTCATCATCGCCAGCCGCGCCTCGGGGAAGATCCCGGCGTTGGCGCAGAGCACGTCCAGGCCGCCGAGCGCGGCCGCCGCCTCCTCGACCACGGCGTGCGCGCTGGTCCGGTCGGCGATCTCCCCGGCGACGATCGACACCTTCCAGGCGCCGAGCTCCTCCAGCGTCCGGGCGGCCTTCTCCAGGGGCTCGGCGGTGCGGGCGGTGATGGCGATCGAGGCGCCCGCGCGGGCGAAGACCCGGGCGATGCCCAGGCCGATGCCGCGCGAGCCGCCGGTGACCAGGACGCGGACGTCGGCGAGGTCGAACATGGTGCTCCTTCGGGACGGTGATCTGGGGACGGGTCTCAGGCGGGTGCGAACCGCAGCCAGGTGCGGTCCATCAGGTAGCGACGAGCCAGGTCGACGGTCCCGGCGGCGTACTTGTCGCCCCATTCCTGGGCGGGTGGGGAGTCGGGGTGGGAGCCCAGCCACGCGGTGAGCATCAGCCGGCGCAGCATCACGAGGGTGGGGATCATCGACAGATCGGCATCGGAGAGCGGCCGCACCTCCTGGTAGCCGGCCAGCCACTCCGCGATCGCGTCGGGGGTGGCCGGTTCGTGCTCGAGCCAGGAGATCGCGGCGGCCAGGTCGTAGAGGAACCAGCCGAAGCCGCAGTCGTCGAAGTCGATCACGGTCAGCGTCGACTCCGGGGCGGTGGGATCGAGCATCAGGTTCGCCAGCCGCAGGTCGGCGTGGATCAGGCCGTAGCGATCCGGGCCGCGGCCGTAGGCCGCGAGTCGCCCCCGCACCACGTCGGCGGCGCCGCCGAGCAGGGTGAGGTCCACGGCACGGACACCGGGAGAGCCGGACACGCTGCCCCATCGGGCCTGCGGGCCCAGGCACGCCTCGACGTCCCAGGCGAACCGCTCGAAGCCGGGCGGCCGGGCCCAGGCGGTCGCGTGCCGGTGCATGCCGGCGGTGATCGCGCCCAGCTCGGCCATCGAGACCCGGTCGGTCGCCTCCTCGCCGGTCACGCCGTCGACGACCGTGAAGGCGACCACGAAGCGGGCCCGGTGGTGCTCGCCGAGATCGGCGACGCGGGCGCCGGCCGCGGTCGAGACGACGCGCGGGGTGGGGATCCCGGCGTCCTCGCGCAGACGGTCCATCCAGGTCAGCTCGGAGTGGATCGAGTCGAGGGTCTGGTAGCCGGGGCGGTGGACGCGGAGGATCAACCGGCGCGGTTCGGCGCCGTCGAAGCGGCGGACCAGGTAGGTGCCGTTCTCGGACAGGCTGATCAGCCGGAGGTCGGCGTGGTTGTCGATGCCGTAGTGCTGCAGCGCCTGGCGCGCGGCGGCGGTCGCTGCGCGCTCGGTGAGCATGGGGCTGCGGCCTCCTGGGAGAGGGGCGGCGTCGCCGCCATGGGGGAGTGCCCAGTACACAGCCCGACGCGGGTGCGACAGCCCGTCCCCGGTGATTGTTCACAGGCTCGTTACGCGGGGACGACGGCGACATGCGGCCGTTACGGGATGCTCGGCGAGCACCAGCCGAGCCTGCGGCGCCAGCCGCGGAGAGGGAGCGATGACTGGCAGGTCCACGATCCTGGACGCCAACGCCTACACGCCCGATGCCGACCGGAGCGACCGTCGGGTCGACGGGCTGGTCGAGCGCCGGCGGCGGGTGCTGGGGCCGGCGTACCGGCTCTTCTACGACGAGCCGGTACGGCTCGTGCGGGGCAGCGGGACCACGCTGTACGACGCCGACGGCCGTGCCTACCTGGACGCCTACAACAACGTGGCCTGCGTGGGGCATGCCCACCCGCGGGTGGCGGCGGCCGTGGCGGCGCAGGCGGCGACCCTCACCACGCACACCCGCTACCTGGACGAGGAGCTGGTCGGCTACGCCGAGGAGCTGCTCACCACGTTCCCGGGCACGGCGGACCCCGACGGCTGGCAGGTGATGTTCGCCTGCACCGGCTCGGAGGCCAACGACCTCGCGGTCCGGGTGGCCCGCCGCGCCACCGGCGGCACCGGCGTGATCGTGACCGCGGAGGCCTACCACGGCAACACCGACCTGGTGACGGGGATGTCGCCGGCGCTGGGGCCCGGCGTGGGCCTCGGGCCGGACGTGTGGACGGTGGCCGCGCCCGACCCGCTGCGGCGCCCCGACGCCGACCCGGGGGAGACCCTCGCGGCAGGGGTGCGACGGGTGCTGGCCGAGATGGCGGCGGTCGGTGTGCGCCCGGCGGCGCTGCTGGTCGACACCGTGCTCTCCTCCGACGGCGTGCATCCCTCGCCGGCCGGCCCGTCGGGCCTCCTGGCGCCGGCGGTGGCCGAGGTCCGCGCGGCCGGCGGGGTGCTGATCGCCGACGAGGTGCAGCCCGGCTTCGCCCGCACGGGGTCGGCGTTCTGGGGGTTCGAGCGACACGGCCTGGTGCCGGAGCTGGCCACGCTCGGCAAGCCGATGGGCAACGGGATGCCGATCGCCGCGGTGGTCGGCGCGGCCGGCGTGATCGGACCGTTCGCGGGCTCGGTGCCCTACTTCAACACCTTCGGGGGCAACCAGGTCTCGATCGCGGCGGCGCGGGCGGTGCTGGAGGTGATCGCGGAGGAGGGTCTGCAGCGCCATGCCGCCGAGGTCGGAGCGCGGCTGCGGTCGCACGTCCGCGAGCTGGCCACGGAGCGCCCGGAGATCGCCGACGTGCGCGGCGACGGCCTCTACCTCGGCATCGAGCTGGTCGCCGAGGCGGGCTCGACCGAGCCGGGCACGGCGCTGGCCCGGGACGTGGTCAACGCGCTGCGCCGCGAGGGCGTGCTGTGCTCGGTGTGCGGCCCGTTCGGCTCCACCCTCAAGGTCCGCCCGCCGCTGGTCTTCAGCCACGCCGATGCGGACCGCTTCGCGGAGACGCTGGCCCGGGTCCTCTGACCTCCGCCGAGCCGGGAGAAAGGGAAGCCCGAGCCGCGGATCGCGTTTGCGTGCTCCCGTGCTGGATAGGAGCCCTACATCGGAACGGATCCAGATAACGGCCCGGCGGCGCTCCGCGACCGGGCCGGAGGGGAGCACGATGAACGCCGAGAACAGCCACCCGACCACCACGGACGCCGGCGTACCGGTCGCGAGCGACGAGCACTCGCTCTCCGTCGGCCCCGACGGGCCGCTGCTGCTGCAGGACCACTACCTGATCGAGCAGATGGCGCAGTTCAACCGGGAGCGGATCCCCGAGCGCCAGCCGCACGCCAAGGGCGGCGGCGCGTTCGGCGAGTTCGAGGTCACCCAGGACGTCAGCCAGTGGACGCGAGCCGGCCTGTTCCAGCCCGGCCGGAAGACCGAGGTGCTGGCCCGGTTCTCCACCGTGGCCGGCGAGCGGGGCAGCCCGGACACCTGGCGCGACCCGCGCGGCTTCGCGCTGAAGTTCTACACCGACGAGGGCAACTTCGACCTGGTCGGCAACAACACCCCCGTCTTCTTCATCCGGGACCCGATGAAGTTCCAGCACTTCATCCGCTCGCAGAAGCGCCGCGCCGCCAACAACCTGCGCGACCACGACATGCAGTGGGACTTCTGGACGCTGTCGCCGGAGTCGGCCCACCAGGTCACCTGGCTGATGGGGGACCGCGGCATCCCGCGCACGTGGCGGCACATGAACGGCTACTCCAGCCACACCTACTCCTGGATCAACGCCGACGGCGAGATGTTCTGGGTGAAGTACCACTTCAAGACCGACCAGGGCATCGAGTGCTTCACCCAGGACGAGGCCGACCAGATGGCCTCGATCGACACCGACTACCACCAGCGCGACCTCTTCGAGCACATCGAGGCCGAGGAGTTCCCGAGCTGGACGCTGCAGGTCCAGGTGATGCCGTTCGAGGACGCGAAGACCTACCGCTACAACCCGTTCGACCTGACCAAGGTCTGGCCGCACTCGGACTACCCGCTGCACGAGGTCGGCCGACTCACGCTCAACCGCAACGTCACCGACTACCACGCGCAGATGGAGCAGGCCGCGTTCCAGCCGAACAACCTCGTCGCCGGCACCGGCCTCTCCCCGGACAAGATGCTGCTGGCCCGCGGCTTCAGCTATGCCGACGCCCACCGCGCGCGGCTGGGCGTCAACTACCAGCAGATCCCCGTCAACGAGCCGAAGTGCCCGGTCTTCTCCTACTCCAAGGACGGCGCGATGCGGGTCAAGCCCGTCTCGGACCCGGTCTACGCCCCGAACTCCTACGGCGGACCCGTGGCCGACCCGGAGCGCACCGACGACGGCGGACGCTGGTACGCCGACGGGCAGATGGTCCGCACGGCGTACACGCTCCGCGAGGACGACGACGACTGGAGCCAGGCGGGCACGCTGGTCCGCGAGGTGCTCGACGACGACGCCCGCGGCCGGCTGGTCGACAACATCGTGGGGCACCTGCTCAACGGGGTGAGCGAGCCGATCCTGGCGCGGGCCTTCGACTACTGGCGCAACGTCGACAAGGACCTCGGCGACCGGATCGAGTCGGGTGTGCGGGCCAAGCAGGACGAGACGGACCCGAAGGCGGCCGACCAGGGCAACCCCGCCCGGTCCTCGGCGCAGCAGAAGGCCTGACCCTCCACGGCCCGCCGCGGACAGCGAGCCTCGAGACCACTCTGGTGCGGTGGTGTCGAGGCTCGCTTCGCTCGCCCCTCAACCACCGGGGCGCCCGGCGCCGGCGGCGGCCCGGGCCAGTGCCTGCACCGCCGGCGTCGGCCGGTCCCGCGGCCAGGCCAGTGCGAGCGGGGAGCGGGGCGTGTCGGCGAGCGGCACGAACGCCAGCCCGGGGCGCCGGTACTCCTCCGCGAGGCTGGCCGGCACCACGTTCACCCCGCGCCCGAAGGCGATCTCGGAGAGCCACTCCTCGAGCGTCGCGGCCTCGCTGCGGACGGCGGGGCCGTGGCGGCGTACGTCGCGGAAGTACCAGAAGGCGGCGAAGACGGGATCGGTCACGCCGGCCGCCTCCAGCCATGGCTCGGCGGCCAGCCGGGTCCGCGTCACCGAGCCCTCGGCCGCCAGCGGGTGGTCCTCGGCGACGATGGCGAGCAGCGGGTCGGTGGCCAGCTCCAGCAGCGTGAGCCGCTCGGCGCCCGTGAACGGCGGCCGGACCAGCGCGGCGTCGGTGTCGCCGGCGAGCAGGCCCGCGGACGGGTCGTCCCACTCGTACTGGCGCAGCTGGACGGTGACGGTCGGCGCGGCGCGGCCGAACTCCGTCAGCAACCGGCGGGAGGCGCCCGTCAGCGAGAAGGGGAGGAACCCGAGGCGGAGCACCTCCGCGCGTTCCTGGCTGATCCGCTGCGCGGTGCTGCGGACCTCCTCGGCCGCGGCCAGCGCCGACCGCGCGAGCGGCAGCAGCTGGGCGCCGGCCGGGGTCAGCGCGACCCCGGTGCTGGAGCGCTCGAAGAGCGTCACCGCGAGGCTCCGCTCCAGGGCCTTGATCTGCTGGCTCAGCGACGGCGAGGCGATCAGCAGCCGCGCCGCGGCCCGCCCGAAGTGCAGCTCCTCGGCCACCGCGACGAAGTAGCGCAGCTGGCGCAGCTCCATGACCTGCGATGGTAGGCGCCGCCTCCCGGCCGCGAGGGACAAAGTCGTGGATCGCGCCGGCTCCGCGGATCACCGTTGCTGCGAGGCCCGGAACCGCCGGGCACCCCAGCAGGAGGACCCGCAGATGACCAGCACCATCGTCGCCGACGCCGCCCGCGGCGGAGCCCGTGACTTCGACCCACCGATCGCCGACCTCGCCCGCCGGGTGGACGGCCCGGTCCTGACCCCCGGCGACCCCGGGGCCGCCGCCGAGGTGGCCACCTTCAACCTCGCCGTGACCCACGAGCCGGTGGTGACCGTCGGCGCGACCGGCCCGGCCGACGTGGCCGCCGCGGTGACCTGGGCGGTGGCCAACGGCCTGCCCGTCGCGGTCCAGGCCACGGGACACGGGCCGGTGCGAGCGGTCCGCGACGCCGTGCTGGTCACGACGTCGCGGATGGATCATGTCCACATCGACCCGGTACGTCGCCGGGCCCGCGTCGGCGCCGGCGTCCGGTGGGCGCAGGTCAACGAGGCGGCCGCCCGCCACGGCCTGGCCGGCGTCAGCGGCTCCTCGTCCTCGGTGGGCGTGGTCGGCTACAGCCTGGGTGGCGGGCTGGGTCCGCTGAGCCGGGAGTACGGGTTCGGGGCGGACCAGGTGCTGGCCGTCGAGCTGGTCACCGCCGATGGCCGGGTCCGCCGCGTCGACGAGCACACCGAGCCCGAGCTGTTCTGGGCGATCCGGGGCGGGAAGGGCAACTTCGGCGTGGTCACCGAGATCGAGATCGGCCTGGTCCCGGTGGCGACGATCTACGCGGGCGCCGTCTTCTTCGCGGGCGGCTCCGCGCGCGACGTGCTGCACTCGTTCCGCACCTGGGCGCCGACCCTGCCCGACCGCACCAGCACCTCGGTGGCGCTGCTCAACCTGCCGCCGGCGCCGGAGCTGCCGGAGGCCCTGCGGGGCCAGCACGTGGTGATGCTGCGCTTCGCCCACCACGGCGGCGACGTGGAGGGCGCCGAGCTGCTGGCGCCGATGCTGGAGGCGGGGGAGGTGCTGCTCTCGGGGGTCGGCGCGCTGCCGTACACCCAGTCCGACGCGATCCACCAGGACCCGACCGAACCCGCCCCGGTGTGGGAGAAGGGCGCCCTGCTGCGCGAGCTGAGCGCCGAGGCGGTGGACGCTCTGCTCGCGGTGGCGGGCCCCGGGCGCCACCCCGCCCTGGCGATGGTCGAGCTGCGGCTGATGGGCGGTGCGATCGGCCGGTCGCCGCGCGTCCCGAACGCCGTGGCCGGCCGCGAGGGCGCGTACTCGCTGCTCGCGCTCGGCGTGCTCGCGCCGGGCATCGAGGAGGCGGTCCCGGTCGCGTGCGACGCCGTGGTCGCGGCCCTGCGGCCGTGGGCGACCGGCACGGCGCTGCTCAACTGGCTGGGAGCGAGCGCCAGCGCGGCGGAGGTCGCCGCCGCCTGGCGTCCGGACGTGCACCACCGGTTGCTCGCGATGAAGCGATCGCTCGACCCGCGCAACGTGTTCCGGCTCGGGCACGCGCTCGAGGCGTGAGAGTCGGGGCCGGTGGGGCGGTGGGGTGGCGTCGACCGGATGCCACCCCCACCACCCCGGTCATAAGACACTTGACGCTGGAAATACCAGTGATTACTGTCACATGTGATCCGAGGTGCTCCGCCCGGGTCACACCCGTCACCCGGAGGCCGACATGACCCTGACCGCCACGGCGCCGGTCGCGCGCACCGCGACCCCGATCGATCCGACCGAGGCGCTGCGGCGCGAGCGGGCGGAGATGCTGAGCTTCCTCGGTGGACTCGACGCCGCCGACTGGAAGGCTCCCAGTGCGGCCGAGGGGTGGCGGGTCCAGGACGTCGTGGCCCACCTGGGCGCCAGTGTCCACGCGCTCTTCACGCCGACCTCCTTCAAGCTGCTGAACAGCGCGAAGATCGAGCGCACCAACGACGAGCTCGTCGACCGGCGGCGTGGCTGGTCGTACTGGCGGGTCGCGGCCGAGTACGAGACCTGGAGTGCTCGGGCGGCGTGGCTCTCGGGGCTGACCCAGCACCGGCCGCTCGCGAACGTCCCGATGCGGCTCGCCGAGCACGGGAAGTACCCCGGTCGACTGCTGGTCGGCGGGGCGTTGACGTTCGACCACCACATCCACCTGCGTCACGACCTGGCGCCCGCGCTCGGGCGCCCGGTGCCGGGGACCGACGACCTGCGGATGAGGGTGGTGCTGACCTGGATGTTCGCGACGCTCGGCAACGAGCAGGGCCTGCGTCCGGTGGCCGGCTTCGACCGCCCGATCGCCTTCGTGCTCGAGGGCCCCGGCGGCGGCGCGTGGCGCGTCGACCCGGACGGCACGGTGACCGAGGGCACCACCGCCGGGGCCGTCGCGACCGTGGAGGGGGCCGCCCTCGACTTCCCGGTCTGGGGCACCCGCCGGGAGCACTGGCGCGACGGGGACGTGGTGGTCGGTGGCGACCTCGAGCGCGCCGCCGTCGTGCTCGACGCGATCAACCTCTGAGCGGACCGCTCCCTGCCGAGGCCGGCGTCAGCACCGTGCTGACGCCGGCCTCGGGCGTTCCGGGCACCTGAGGGCGCCCGAGGCCGGCGTCAGTCCTGGGCGGGCGCGCGCCCGAGGTCCTCGTCGCTGATCGCGCCGGCCTCCAGGCGGGCGCGGATCTCGTCGGCCCGGCCCATCGCCGCACCGATCTCCTCGGCCATCACGTGAGCGGCGGACTGCCAGGCGACGGCCCGGAACTGCTCGAGGTGGCGGGTGAAGTCCGCGGTGCTGCCCTCGCCCTCGTAGAGCGCACCGGACTCGGCGATCCAGCGCGCCACGAAGAGCTCGGAGAGCTCGCGCAGGCGCGCCCGCATCTGGTCCGCCGACCAGCGGCTCAGGGCGAAGTCCGTGCCGAGCGAGAACATCTCCAGCGCGCCGCGCAGCTGCGGGACGCTGGGCGCGTACCAGACCTTCCTGCCGTCGGGCTGGGTGCGGCGCTCGAGGTACCCGGTGCTCACCAGCGCCGGGACCTGCTCGGGGTAGCAGTCGCCGAGCAGGTCCGCCAGCTCGCCCTCGTCGAGGGTCTGCGCGGAGGTCGCCAGCCACGCGGTCCCGGTCAGCGCCGGGCCGAGCAGGTCGACCACCTCGCTGGCGGGCTCCCCGGACTCGCCCAGCACCTGCCGGATGGTCTGCAGGCGCAGGCCCTGCGACTGCAGCGAGGCGATGGTGCGCAGCCGCTCGAGGTGCCGGTCGCCGTACATCGCCTTGCCGCCGCGCCGCGTGGGCCGGGGGAGCAGTCCCTCGGACTGGTAGTAGCGGATCGTCCGGGCGGCGACGCCGGTGGCGCGCTCGAGCTCGGCGAGGGTCAGGTCCTGGCCCGCTGCGGCGGCGGGCTCCGCGCTGGTGCTCATGGGGCTATCCAATCAGTTGAAGCAGAAAAAGTGTGACGTGCACTGCATTCGCCACTTGACGATGTCACATGACAGTGACTACTGTCACTAGTGAGCGAGGCCACTGGTGATCTTCACTACGCGGTGGCCGACCCCCACCCGGTCCCTTTCTCTGGAGGAATCCGCAATGACCACCACACGTCCCGCACCGGCCGTCCCGAAGTCGGTCTTCATCACCGGCGCCGGCGGCTTCATCGGCCGCACCCTCGCCGCCCGTCTCCGCGAGCTCGGCGCGACCGTGACCGGCGTCGACCTGGTGGCCGACCCCGAGAACGGGATCGTCCAGGGCACCACCACTGACCCCTCGACCTGGGCGCACGCCCTGGAGGGCGTCGAGGCGGTCGTGCACACGGCAGCCATCGTGAGCACCGTCGCCCCGACCGAGGCCGCGTGGGACGTCAACGTGCTCGGCACCAAGAAGGTCATCGACGCGGCGGTCGAGGCCGGCGTGCAGCGCTTCGTGCACCTCAGCTCGATCGCGGCGTACGGCTGGGTCTACCCCGAGTACGTCACCGAGGACTACCCGACCCGGGTCACCGGCGGGCTGAGCACGTACGTCGACACGAAGACCAACTCCGAGCTGGTCGCCCACGCCAACGGGCACCGCGGCATGGACATCGCCATCGTGCGGCCGGCCGACGTCTACGGCCCCGGCTCGGTCTGGGTCCGTGAGCCGCTGGCGATGATCGAGGCGAACCAGATGATCCTGCCCGACGGCGGTCGCGGCACGTTCGACGTGATCTACATCGACAACTTCGTCGACGCGATGGTGCTGCTGCTCGCCGCCGACCGCGAGGCGTTCGCCGGCCAGACCTACAACTTCGGCGAGGAGCTGAAGATCACCACCGGTGAGTACTTCGGCGAGCTCGCCTCCTGGAAGGGCGGCAAGGTCAAGACCGTCCCGATCAAGATCGTCGCCCCCGCGCTCGCGGTGGTCGGCAAGGTCCAGCGCACCCTCGGCATGAAGAGCGAGCTCGGCCCCGCGCTGATGCACATGCTCAACCGCCGCGCGCTGGTCTCCAACGCGAAGGCTCGCGAGGTGCTCGGCTTCACGCCGGTCGTCTCGTACGAGGACGGAATCGCCCGCTCCAAGCAGTGGGCGCTGAACGAGGGACTGATCTGATGGGCAAGAAGATGGACGCCGCGCGCGTGTACCGGATGATGGTGCGCAGCCGCCTGGTCGAGGACGCCATCGTCGAGGCGTGGGCCGAGGGCCTGGTGCCCGGCGAGTACCACGCCGCGATCGGCGAGGAGGGCATCAACGCCGGCATCATCGCCCACCTGACCGAGCACGACACGATGGCGCTGGACCACCGCAACACCGGCCCGTTCATCATGCGCGGCACCGACCCCAAGGCGCTGCTGCTGGAGGTGCTCGGCTCGGACGAGGGCATCAACCGCGGCATGTCCGGCCACATGCACATCTTCGACAAGTCGGTGAAGGCGGGCGCGGACGGCATCGTCGGCTCCGGCGGCCCGCTCGCCGTCGGTCAGGCCTACGCCCACACCCGGCTGCACCCCGGCAGCGTCGCGATCACCTTCCACGGTGAGGCGACCATGAACCAGGGCCTGCTGATGGAGTCCTACAACATGGCGGTGGCCTGGAACCTCCCGGTCATCTTCGTCTGCAAGGACAACAAGTGGGGGATCACCACCTACTCCAAGGACGTCACCGGCGGTGACCCGATCTCGCGCGCCAAGGGCTTCGGCCTGCACGTGGAGACCGCGGCCGGCCACAAGGTCCAGGACGTGTACGCCGCCGCCGGCCGCCTCGTCGAGCGCGCCCGGGCCGGCAAGGGGCCGGGCTTCCTCTACCTGACCTGCCACCGGCCCAACGGCCACTTCGAGGGTGACCCCCTGGTCGGGCTGCTGCGCAACCCGAAGAAGCAGCTCAGCGTGTGGGTGCCCGAGCTCCAGGGCGGCCTGGCCGCCGAGGGCGGCAGCGTCGCCGACAAGGCCAAGGCGATGGCGGGGGTCGGCGTCCGTGCCGGCCGCTACACCCGCGACGTCGCGCTGACCCTGCGCAAGGACCCGGTGCGCCGCGCGCGCTCGCTGGTCAGCGCCAGCGTCGCCACCAAGATCGAAGACCAGGAGCGAGCCGAGATCCAGGCCGCGATGGACGAGGCGCGGGAGCGCGTCGGCCAGCGCGTCGGGTTCGGCGTCAAGGGAGGAACCCGATGAGCACCCTCGTGAACAACATCGCCACCACCGCCATGCGCTACGACGAGGCCGTCGACCACGCGCTCGGCCAGGCCATGGCCGAGGACCCGACCGTGGTCACCTACGGCGAGGACGTCCAGATCCTGCGTCGGGTCCTGCACAGCCGCTTCGGCGGCGACCGGGTCAAGGACACCCCGATCTCGGAGTCGGCCTTCATGTACGCCGGTGTCGGCGCCGCGATGGCGGGCCTGCGCCCGGTCGTCGAGCTCTACATGATCGACTTCGCGACCGTCGGCTGGTCCGCGATCCTCAACGCCGGCTCGAAGTTCAAGGACTTCTCCGCCGGTGAGTGGAAGGTGCCGATGGTGCTCCGCGCCGGCGTCGGCGGCTGGTACTCCGACGGCGGCGAGCACGCGCAGACCCTCTGGGGCTCGCTGGCGTCGTACCCCTCGGTCGAGGTGGTCGTCCCCTCGACCCCGGCCGACGCCGCCGGCCTGATGCTGAGCGCCGTCCAGAGCGACGAGTTCACCGTCTTCCTCACGCCCAAGCTGCTCGACCAGCAGATCCTGGACTACCTGGCCGGCGACCAGCGCGACACGCTCGACCTGAGCCACGTCCAGCCGGCCGCCGGCGTCCGTGGCGAGGTCCCCACCCGGGTCGAGCCGATCCCGTTCGGCCAGGCCGCGCTGCGCCGCGACGGCGGCGACGTCACCCTGGTGTCGGTCGGCA
The DNA here is from genome assembly GCF_004919105.1 of Nocardioides sp. GY 10113. GTDB lineage: Bacteria > Actinomycetota > Actinomycetes > Propionibacteriales > Nocardioidaceae > Nocardioides. The sequence continues at coordinate 397,817 of NZ_STGK01000002.1, read as the reverse complement.
CCGGCGTGCACCGCTGCCTCGAGGCGGCCGACAGGCTCGCCGCGGACGGCATCGAGGCCTCCGTCCTCGACCTGCGCACCCTCGCCCCGCTCGACAAGGAGGCGATCGTCGAGCACGTGGCGCGCACCGGCCGCGTCGTCGTCGCCGACGAGGACTACGTCCGCGGCGGCCTGACCGGCGAGATCGCCGCGCTGCTGTTGGAGTCCGACACCCAGGCCCGTTACGCCCGGGTCGCCGTGGAGCAGACGATCCCGTTCGCCCCGCACCTGGAGTACGCCGCCCTGCCCAACGCCGAGCGCATCGCCGCTGCGGCCAAGTCCCTCTCCTGAACCGCTCACGAAGTGGAGCACTGACATGACCACCACCGACACCAGCCACCCGCTGGTCCAGATCGCGCTGAGCGTCCACGACGTCCAGCACACCCAGCGTTGGTACGCCGACGTGTTCGGGCTGACCGAGTCCGGCGGTACCCACGCCTTCATCCCGCTGCTGGGCTCCGAGGACGTCCAGGGCGTCCCCGGCGCCACCAGCATCTGCTGGTGGATGCTGGACGGCAAGCCGGGCTTCCAGATGGAGTTCTTCGAGTTCTCCAAGCCCGAGCCGAAGCCGGTCCCCGAGGACTGGACCCCGGCCGACATCGGCTACACCACGGTCGGCTTCCACGTCGCGGACTTCGACGCCACGCTGGAGCGCCTCGCCCGCCGCCACACCCCGCTGCTCACCGCCCCGGTGGGTGAGCCCGGTGCCCGGCGCGTCTGCGTGAAGGACCCCAACGGCGTGCTGCTCGAGCTGCTCGAGGCCGACCTCGTGCGCCCCGGCATGGCGCGGCGTCCCGCCACGCCCGCCGTCGCCCGGTTCGTCACCCTGTCGGTCCCGGACCTGGCGCTCGCCCGCCAGACCTGGGTCGAGGTCATGGGCCTGCCCGAGGTGGCGGACCCGATCCACGAGCCCGAGCACGAGGCCCTGTGGGGCCTGGAGGACGCCAAGCGCGACTCGTTCGTGGTCCGCGCCGGCGACGCGTTGATCGAGGTCGTGCAGTACCTCGACCCGGCCGGGAAGCCGTGGCCCGAGGGCTACCACATCAGCGACATCGGCATCCTCAACATCGCGCTGGGCACCGACACCCGCGAGGAGCTCGACGCCCTGGTGGAGAAGGGCCGCGACTTCGGGATCACCCCGAACTCGACCAAGGAGACCATCGTCTCCAAGTGGTGGTACGCCTCCTACGTCAACGACCCGATGGGCTTCTCCATCGAGCTGCTCTTCCACGGCAGCAAGGGCAAGCGCCGGCCGGTCGACCCGCTCGGCCTCCTGGAGCTCGGTTTCACCGCGAAGAGGCCGCCGGTGAAGCGGGCGCAGGCCGTCGCCACCTCCACGGCGACTCCCGAGCAGGTGTGGGCGGTGCTCGCCGACCACGAGGGCATGGCGGACTGGGCACCGTTCAAGAAGGTGTCGATCCTGGACGCGGGCGACCAGCGTGGCGTGGGCGTCGTCCGCCGCCTCAGCGGCGGACCGGCGGGCATGGCGCTCACTGAGACGGTGGTCACCGTCGAGGCGCCGTACCGCTTGGAGTACCGTGCGAAGGGTGTGCCGGGCCAGAACCGGTATCACGGGTTCGTCACGGTCGAGCCCGGAGCTGCCGGCGGCAGCACCATCACCTGGGAGGCGCAGTACCGCAGCCTCCTCCCGGGGTCGGTGCCGATCACCGGCGCGATGCTCCGCAAGCTCACCGACTCGCTCGCCCGCGCGGCCGAGCGCCCCCAGCACTGACGGCAACCGGACTCAAGGAAGACAAGCATGAACATCGCAGAGAACCTCACCGCCACCGCGGCGAAGCACCCCGACGTGGTCGCCGTCAAGCTGGACGACGTCGAGCTGACCTACGCACAGCTGGCCGGCGTGGCCGCCAAGGCCGCCGGGTGGGTCCGCGAGCTGGGCGTGGAGCCGGGCGACCGGGTGGCCGTGTCGCTGCCGAACATCCCGCACATGCCGATCATCTACTACGGCATCCTCATGGCCGGCGGCGTCGTCGTGCCGACCAACCCGCTCTACAAGTCCCGCGAGTTCGCGCACGTGCTGCGCGACAGCGGCGCCAAGGCGATCTTCGCCTGGAACGGCGTCGGCGAGGAGGCCAGCAAGGGTGCCGCCGAGGCGGGCGCGACGTACGTCGAGGTCGACCCGGCCACCTTCACCGAGCAGCTGCTGGGCCACGAGGCGATCGAGCTGGTCAGCCGCCAGCCCGACGACACCGCGGTGATCCTCTACACCTCGGGCACCACCGGCTCGCCCAAGGGCGCCGAGCTGACCCACCACAACATGATCAGCAACGCCGAGGTCTGCTCGCGCGACGACCTGATCGGCGTCACCGTGGGCGACGTGGTCTTCGGCGGTCTGCCGCTGTTCCACGTCTTCGGCCAGACCTGCATGATGAACGTCGCGGTCCTGACCGGTGCCACCCTCACCCTGCTGCCGCGCTTCGACCCGACCAAGGCGCTCGAGGTCATCGCCCGCGACAAGGTCACCGTGATGGGCGGCGTGCCGACCATGTACGTCGCGCTCGCCCAGGCGCCCAACCACGCCGACTTCGACACCTCCAGCCTGCGCCGCTGCGTCTCCGGCGGTGCCGCGCTGCCGGTCGAGGTGCTCAAGGCGTTCGAGGACGTCTACGACGCCCCGATCCTCGAGGGCTACGGCCTCTCCGAGACCTCCCCGGTCGCCTCGTTCAACCACGGCGACCGCGAGCGCAAGGCCGGCTCGATCGGCCAGCCGATCAGCGGCGTGTCGATGAAGCTGATCGACGCGGAGTGGAACGAGGTCCCCGAGGGCGAGATCGGCGAGATCGCGATCTCGGGCCCGAACGTGATGAAGGGCTACTTCGGCAACCCCGACGCCACCGCGAACTCGATCCACGACGGCTGGTTCCGCACCGGCGACCTCGCCAAGCGCGACGACGAGGGCTACTACTACATCGTCGACCGGGCCAAGGACATGATCATCCGCGGCGGTTACAACGTGTACCCCCGCGAGATCGAGGAGGTGCTCTACGAGCACCCGGCCGTCGCCTCGGCCGCGGTCGTCGGCGTGCCGCACGAGACCCACGGCGAGGAGGTCGCCGCGGTGATCACCCTCAAGCCGGGCCACGAGGTCACCGAGGACGAGATCCGCGAGTACGCCAAGACCAAGGTCGCGGCGTACAAGTACCCGCGGATCATCCGCTTCGTCGAGGCTCTGCCGCTCGGCCCGACCGGCAAGATCCTCAAGCGGGAGATCAAGATCGAGGACTGACCTCGGCCGGGAGCGATCCCGGACCCGCGCAGCGAGGGGGCACCGTGAGGTGCCCCCTCGTTCGTCTTCCCGAGCGTCGGCCGCGTCGGCCGCGTCGGCCGCCGACAGCCCGCCGGTACCGCGGGTCAGGCGGTCCAGGTCAGGCTGCGCCCGTGGCCGTGTGTGCGGGCCACCATCCGGCCGTCCACGCCGAGCACGAACGTCGGGTGGTCCGAGGCGATCGGCGGGCCGGTCAGGGTCACCGACGGCAGCACCTGCTTGCCCTCGTTGCTCACCCAGTGGCAGGCCCCGTCGGCGACCAGTCCGCGGATCAGCGCGTCGAACCGCACGCGGTCCTCCGGCTCCAGGTAGGCGATCACCGCGCTGTGGAAGACGACCACGGTCCCGTACGCCGACGCCTCCTCGACCAGGTCCGGCAGTCCGGTCAGCAGGTTGCCCGCCCGGATCGCCGGTGGGTCGGCGCGGGCCAGCTCGATGCCGTGCCGCAACCGTCGGCGCCGCTCCTCCTGCTCGGGCCAGACCAGGGTGGTCAGCCAGGCCATCGCGTCGTGGTCGGTGACGTCGAGGGGATTGAGGTCGATACCGCCGCGGAACGCGACCTCGGGCAGCCCGGTCGGCAACGGTGCCGGGCCCGAGACCCGGCACGGCAGGCGGGGCTCCGGGCCCAGCGTGACGGTGCGCCCCGCGGCGCTCCCGGCGAGCTCCCAGGCGTAGCCCCACCGGTCGGGGTAGAGGCACAGCCCCGCGGAGGCGCCGACCTCGACCAGCGCCAGCGGCCCCGGGAAGCCGGCGATGGCCGGGAGCAGGGTGGCCAGCCGCCCGACCTCGTTGGTCTGCGTGGCCCGGGTCAGGATCGTCGTGCGGACGCGGCCGTCGTCGTTGAGCAGCGCGTCCCGCAGGCCGTCGTACGGGCCCGGCGCGGGGACGCCGTGCCACCGCGCGGCGGCGAAGACCAGGTTGGGCTGCTGCTTGATCGGGGGCAGCGTGCCGATCCAGGCGATGAGCTCCTCGTCCTCGGCCACCGCCAGCGCCCACGCCCGGAGGGTGGGTGAGTCACCCGCGTAGGCGGCGAAGTCCCGGTAGGAGGCGGCGACCTCGAGGTAGGGCTCCACGGGTCGGGCCCCGGCCTCAGGCCTCGCTCGCGGGGGCCGTGGTGCCGCCCAGCGGCATCGGCGGCAGGCCGAGCTTGCGGTGGTCCCACGACCGGGTCCGCTCGGCGTCGAACCGGACGGCGACGCGCTTGTTCAGCATCATCTCCACGAGCGGGCGCGCCTCCTCGGTGTAGGGGCCCGTGTAGCGCTCCCACACGCTGACCCCGACGGCCCACAGGGCGTCCGGGTCGTCGACCACGGTGCAGGTGCCCTCGAAGGAGACCCCGCGCAGGGTGTCGTAGGTGAGGCCGTCCTCCAGCAGCACCGTGGCTCGGGGGTCCCGGCCCAGGTTGACCGCCTTCTGCGCCTTCGCCTTGGTCTCGAACCAGATCACGCCGTCGATCAGCGCGAACCACATCGCCACCGCGTGCGGCTGGCCGGTGGGGCCGACGGTGACCAGGGTCGCGGTGCGCTTGCCGGCGACGAACGCCGTCACCTCGTCGGGAGTCATCGCGACCTGGGAGCGCTGGTTGGTGCCCATGGCGCCCGAACCTAGCGCACGGATCTCGAGTGGGGAGGCGAGCGGCGACCGTTGGGGCCGACACCCTAGGTTGATGCCATGGCGGACCAGCGGAGCATGCGGGAACGGATGCTCGCCGGCGACCTCTACCGCGCCGAGGGCCCGGAGATCGTCGCCGACCTGGCGCGCGCCCAGCGTCTGACGCACCGGATCAACGGCGCCGACCCCACCGACCGGACGACGGTGCGTGCGCTCTTCGCCGAGCTGCTGGGGGAGTACGGCGCCGACGCCGAGATCCGCCCGCCGTTCCACTGCGACTACGGGCACCAGATCCGGTTCGGGGCCCGCTCCTTCGCGAACTTCGGGCTGGTGGTCCTCGACGTCGCGCGGGTCGTGATCGGCGAGGACGTCCAGATCGGCCCGAACGTCCAGCTGCTGACGGCCACGCACCCGGTCGAGCCGCAGCCGCGCCGCGAGAAATGGGAGTCGGCGCTGCCGATCACGATCGGCGACAACGTCTGGCTCGGCGGCGGCACGATCGTCTGCCCCGGGGTGACGATCGGCGCCGACACCGTGGTCGGCGCCGGGTCCGTGGTGACCCGGAGCCTGCCGCCCCGGGTCGTCGCGGTCGGCTCGCCGGCCCGGGTGGTCCGTGAGATCTAGGACGGCGCGGATCGCCGCGTTGGCGGTCCTGGCGCTGCTCGGCGTGGCCTGGCTGATCCCGGCGGTGCTGCACGGTCGCGGCGCGGACCTGCGGGAGGCGCCGGTGCTGCTGGTCGGTCCCGACGTGGTCGCCCAGCCGTTGGCGGTGGCTGCCGGCAGCCTGCCCGGCCGGCCGCTGGACGTCGGGGTCGCCGCCACCGAGGCGGACGCCCGGGCGGCGGTCTCCGGCGGCGACGTCGTCGGTGCCCTGGTGCTGGACCTGCGCGCCACCCAGGACGACGTGCTGGTGCGCGACGGCCTGCACCCGCAGGTCCGGGCCCGGGCGGTCGCCGGGGCGCGGGCCGTCGAGGCGCGCTACGGCCGCAGCATCGAGGTGAGCGAGGTGCCCGGCCGCGCGGTGCCCGACGGCGCCGCCCTGACCGCCGCCGCGGCCGCCGTCGCGGCGGCGTACCTGCTGGTGGCGGTGATGTCGATGCTCTGGGGGCCGGTCCCGCGCACGCTGCTCCGCGGTCTGGTCCGGATCGCCGCGGTGGGCGTGCTGGCCGGCCTCGTCGCGGCGGTCGCGCTGGTGGCGCCCGACCTGCGACCGCCGACCGACGCCGACCGGGCGCCGGTCGCGGCGGCGGCGCTGCTCGCGTTGCTCGCGTTCGGCGCCGGCCTCGCCACGCTCGCCTGGGAGGCGCTGCTGCGACTGCACGGCCTCGCGCTGGCCGGGCTGCTGCTGATGGTGCTCCCCGCCCCGCTGCTGATCGCCGGGCACGAGGCGCTCCTCGGTCCGGTCGCCGCGGCCGTGGTGCGGCAGACGGGCATCGGCGCGGCGACCGCCGCCCTGGCCGGGCTCTCCTCGGCCGAGGACCACGCGCTGCTGGTGCCGCTGGTGATCCTGGTCGGCAACGTCGTGCTGGCGCTGGCGGTGCTGGTCCTGTGCCGCGCCGCCGCGATCCGGGACGCCGCGGCCGGGCGGGAGCCCGAGGTCGCGCGCGGCACCGCGCCCGCCCAGTGGCGGTTCCGGGTGCTGGTCGGCCTCGTCGCCGTGCTCGCGGTGGCGACCCCGGTGCTGATGCTCACGCCGACCGCGGACCCCACGCCGATGGGCATGGCCAGCCTCGCCGCCAGCACGACCTGTGCCGAGACCGGGCGCCTGGAGACCACGGAGGATCTCAATCGGCTGACCTCGCTCCGCGACTCACCGGAGTTCCAGGGAGGCGACGTCGGCGCCGAGATCATGCTCCAGGACGGGCGCACCGTGTGGATGTTCGGCGACACCCTGCGCCAGGCCGGAGCCGGCACGATGCTCGTGCGCAACTCGATGCTGGTGGTGGGGGAGGACTGCCTCCAGGTCGTGCTGCCCGAGGGCGGTGGCGCGGTGATCCCCGACCGGGGCGAGGTCGGCTACTGGCCGATGTCGCTGACCGCGACCTCCTACCCCGGCTACGACCTGGTCACGGTCTTCGCGCAGCGGGTCCGGACGACCGGGACCGGCCCCTTCGGCTTCGCGAACGTCGGCCCCGCGGTGGCGACGTACCTGGTCCCGGTCGGCGGGACGCCGCAGCTCCTCGAGGTCCGCGACCTGGGCGTCGACGACCCGGACACCACCCGGCCGATGTGGGGTGCGGCCAGCGTGGTCGACGGCGGCTGGCTCTACGCCTACGGCACCGCGCGACCGCCGGACCCCGAGCTCGGCACGGGCTTCTCGCTGCATGTGGCGAGGGTGCGCCCCGAGGATGTCGGCGACCTGCAGCGCTGGCGCTACTGGGACGGCGCGGGGTGGACGCGAGCGGCCGACGATGCCGCCACCCTGATCGGCTCCGAGGACGGCGTCTCCCAGACGCTCAGCGTCTTCGAGCGGGACGGCACGTGGTACGCCTTCAGCAAGCGGGACGAGGTCTTCGGTTCCGACCTGGTGTTCTGGACCTCGCCGTCGCCGACCGGCCCGTTCACCGCCCAGCCCGCGGTGGCCGAGCTGCCCTCGGACGCCGCGACCGGACAGCTGCGGTACATGCCGTTGGCCCACCCCGAGCTGCTCCCGGAGCCGGGGTCGGTGCTCGTCTCCTACAGCCGCAACAGCACCGACCTCGGCGAGGTGATGCGCGACCCGCTGCTCTACCGCCCGAGGTTCCTGCGGGTGCCGCTGCCCCAGCCCTGAGCCGGCGCTGGACCGGACCGGTCAGATGTCGGTCGGCATCACGTTGGTGCCGCTCCTCATCCGCTCGCGGAAGCTGCCGGTGGGGAACTCCCGGTCCTTCAGCTTCTCCATGAAGCCGTGCAGCGTGCGCTCGCCGTACGCCGGGGCGACGTGGTCGACCACCGACCAGTACTTCGCGGCCTCGAGGTAGTAGGCGACTGGCCGCACCTTGGCGCTCATCCGGCCGATCCGGACCAGCCGGGCGATCTTCTTGTCCCAGGTCGCCATCGGGACCACGTCCCACTGCGGGTCGCGGCCGGTGATGTCGAACATCATCTGGCCGGCGTCCCGGAGGGTGACCACGTTCTCCGGCACCCACGGCCCGCCGACCGGCAGCACCCGGCCGAGGGCGTCGGTGGCCAGCACCTGGTTGGTGATGAACTCGGCGAGGTCCTCGCGGGCGATCGGGTTGACCACGTTGTACTCGCCGTGGTCGAAGATCCGGTAGGCCAGGCCGTTCTTGACGTCGCCGAAGGTCATCGACAGGTACGGGAAGTACGCCGTCGGCCGGATGATGGTCCAGGGGAGCGGGCCGTGGTGCTGGCCCATCAGCTCGCCCTCGACCTGGAGCTTGTAGACCTGCGGGATCAGCTCGGGCCGGTAGGCACCGAAGTCGCTGACGTGGATGAACTGCCGGACCCGGTGCTCGACGGCGGCCCTGATGCCGTTGACCACCGCCTCGTGGTCGACCAGCCGGCACTCCTCGGCGTCGTTGGGACGGCGGCCGCTGAGCAGGGAGATCACCACCGCGGTGTCGCCGGCGTCGACCGCACGCGCCACGTCGCCGGGCCGGGTCGGGTCGCCGAGGATCACCTCGGCCTCGGCGAAGGCCGGGTCCTCGGCGGCCTCGGCGCCGCGGGCGAGGACCACGGGCGCGTAGCCCCGCCGGGCCAGCTCGGGCACCAGCGCCCGCCCGATGTAGCCGGTGCCACCGAGCACCAGCACCCGCTCGCCGTTCCCGGTGCCGGTGGGGCCCGTGGCGTAGGTCGTCGACTCCGAGGCGAGGAGTCGTTTGCGGAGGTCGTGGCTGCGCGCCTGGGAGGCGGCCGGGTCGAGGTCGCTGATCGTGCTGAAGGCCATGACGGCGCAGAATATATGATCTATGGCGGTTGGTGGGGTGGTCCCGCCGCCGCGGCTCGCCGGTTTCTGAGGTTGTGCCGAGCCCGAAACGCAGGGCTGGGAGGATCGGGGCACCCGAGCCGAGGAGAGGTCCGTGCACGACACCGAGGTGATCGTCCTCGCCGCCCTGATCGGTGGCGCCGTCGCCACCGCCCTGCGCCTGCCGCCCCTGGCCGGCTTCCTGGCGGCGGGTTTCGTGCTCAGTCCTCTCGGCGTCGAGGCCACCCCGTCGATCGAGACGGTCGCCGACCTCGGCGTCACCGTGCTCCTCTTCGGCGTCGGCCTCAAGGTGGACCTGCGTGCGCTGATCCGGCGTGAGGTCTGGGCGACCACCACGCTGCACATGGTGGCCAGCACGATCATCGGCGCCGCGCTGGTCGGCGTCCTCGCGCTGGTCGGCATCGCGGCCGCCGCCGACGCGGGCGCGGAGGGGTGGCTCTTCGTCGGCTTCGCCCTCTCCTTCTCCAGCACGGTGCTGGTGGTCAAGCTCCTCGAGGAGCGCAACGCGACCCGATCGCTGAGCGGGCGCACCGCGATCGGCGTGCTGGTGATCCAGGACCTGGCCGCCGTCGCCTTCATCGCGCTCGCCGAGGGCCACCCGCCGAGCCCCTGGGCCGTTCTCCTGCTCCTGGTGCTCCCCGCCGCCCCGCTGCTCCGGCTCTTCCTGACCCGGCTCGGCCACGACGAGCTGCTGCCGCTGTACGGCGTGGTCCTCGCCTTCGTGCCGGGCTACTGGCTCTTCGACTCCCTCGGGGTGAAGGGCGACCTCGGGGCCCTGGTGATGGGCATGCTGCTGGCCACCGCGCCCCGCTCCGGCGAGCTCGCCAAGAGCCTGTTCACCCTCAAGGACCTGCTGCTGGTCGGCTTCTTCGTCTCGATCGGCCTGGGCGGCCTGCCGAGTCCCTCGGAGGTGCTGGTCGTCGCGGTCCTGCTGGTGCTCCTCCCGCTGCAGGCGCTCGGGTTCGCCCTGCTCTTCTGGCTCTTCCGGTTCCGCCGCCGGACCGCGGTGCTGACCGGCCTGGGGCTGGCGAACTTCTCGGAGTTCGGCCTGATCGTCGTCGTCGCCGCCCCCGAGGGCCTGCTGTCGGAGGACTGGATCCAGATCCTCGGCACGGCCGTCGCCGCCAGCTTCGTGCTCTCGGCGCTGCCCTTCCGCGGGGACGGCCTGGTCCGGCTGCTGCGCCGGCTGCTGCCGGACCGGCCGCTGGACCGGATCCACCCCGAGGACCGGCTGCTCGACGTGGGCGACACCCAGGCCGTCGTACTGGGGATGGGGCGGGTCGGTCGCGCGGCCTACGAGCGGCTCCGCGACGGCTTCGGCCTGCGCGTGATGGGGATCGAGACCGACCGGGAGCGCTGCCAGCGGCTGGTCGGCGCCGGCTACCACGTGGTGGAGGGCGACGCGACCGACCCGGAGATGTGGACCGCCGACGCCTTCCACGGCACTCGGATGGTGCTCCTCGCGATGCCGTTCCACGGCAGCAACCTCGCGGTGCTGAACCGACTCCGGGAGAGCGGCTACCCGGGGACGGTCGCGGTGGTCGCCCAGTTCGACGAGGACCTGGCCCAGGCCACCGCCCGGGGCGCCGACACCGGCTTCCAGCTGTACGACGGCGCCGGCACCGAGCTGGCCGACCGGGCCGTGGCGGCTGCCGGCGTGGACTGACCGGCGCCGCTGGAGCGGTCGTCCACAGGCGGTCGTGTGCCCGAGAACCCGCTAGGGGGCGGTGTCAGGCACACGACTCGACCCGGGCCGGTCGTCGTCGGCGTCGATGGCATCGATCAGCTCCGCAACCGCCTCCTGCAGGTAGCGGACCAGGTTCCACACATCCGGGACCAGGGCCGGGTCGGCGATGAGCCCGAAGTCCAGGGAGCCGCGGTACGAGAACAGCGTGATGTTCAGTGCTCCGGTGAGGTCGGTGATCACGGACGCTGGGTACATCCCCTGCACCCGGGCGCCGGCCACGAAGAGCTCGCGCGGCGGCCCGGGGACGTTGCTCACCATCACGTTGAACGGGACCCCGGGGATCGCCGCGAGCCGCATCAGCGCGTTGACCGCCGCTCCGTTGAGCACCGGCGGCACCAGCACGGCAAGGTCGTGCAGCAGGCCGATGGGAGAGGCGTCGAAGTCGTCCTTGGCCCGGGCCATCTCGTCACGGGTGGCGCGCAGGCGCTCCAGCGGATCGGCGATGTGGGTGGGCAGGGCGGCCAGCATCGTCGCGATCTCGTTGCCCTCGCCCTTCCGTCCCCGTACCCGTGTCGACACCGGGACCGCGGCGACCAGCGGCGTGTCGGGGAGGCCGTCGTGATCCAGCAGCCAGCGCCGCAGTGCGGTGGTGCAGAGCGCCATCACCGCGTCGTTCGTCGTCCCGCCGGCATGGCGCCGGACCCGCCGGACGTCGCCCAGCGCGATCGAGCCGTACGCGAAGCAGCGCCGCGAGGAGATCGGCCGGTTGAGCGGAGTGTCCGGTGCGCGGAGCAGCCTCGGCGCCCGCGGGCGTGCGGGCGCGCCGAAGGCGCGCATCGTCAGGTCGGCGGCCTGGCTCACCACCCGTGCGGTGGGGATCCTGGCCGCGCCGGGCACCTGGTCGAGATGGCGCACCAGCGTGGATGTCGCGCCGACCACCGCCCTCGGTGCGCGCACCAGTGTCCGTGCCGCCTGCCGGACGACCGTCGTCGGCGTCGGCAGGGGCAGCGCCATCAGTCCCGTGGGCTCGGGCTCGACCGCCCGCGGCTCCCGGGTCAGGTCGAGCACCGCCGCGAGCACCTCCGCGCCGGAGAGCCCGTCGATGGCGGAGTGGTGCACCTTGGTGTAGATGGCGGCGGCGCCGTCGGCCAGCCCGGTGATCACCCATGCCTCCCACAGCGGACGCGAGCGATCGAGCGGGAGGCTGTGCAGGAAGGCGACCAGCTCGCCCAGCTGCACCTCGGTGCCGCCCGCCGGGAGGCCGACCTCGCGGACGTGGTGGGCAAGGTCGAAGTCGGGGTCGGGCACCCAGTACGGCCGGGTCAACCGGAACGGAACCTGGACCAGCCGCTGCCGGAAGACCGGTGCCAGGTGGACCCGCTCGGCGAGCAGTGAACGGACCACCCCGAGACCCCAGGCGGGCGCCTCCCGGGTGTCGAGCGTGATCAGCGTGCCGACATGGCCGAGGGTGGTGGCGGACTCGATCTGCAGGAACTGGCTGTCGAAGGCGCTCAGCTGACGCATGCATCGAGTCTCAGGGCCACGGATGCTACCCGCGGGTCGGGTCCACCAGGCGGCACGCCGGGCGCGGGGTCAGCCCGCTGACTTGACGATCTTCATCGTGAGCCGGGAGTCGACCCGGGCGATGGCCGGGTCGCCCAGGATCTTGCTGGTCAGCCACTTCTCGTAGGAGGCGAAGTCCGCCGTACGGGCCCGGATCATGTAGTCGGGCAGGCCGAACATCCGGCGCAGCTCGGCGACCTCGTCGAGCGCCGCCACGCGCGCCTCGAACGCCTCGACGGTGGCCAGGTCCTTGGCGACCAGGTCGGCGTTGATGATCACCTCCAAGCCGCGCCCGAGCGCCGCCTCGTCCACGCGCGCGGTGTAGCCGAGGATCACGCCGTCGGCCTCCAGGCGGCGTACCCGGCGCAGGCACGGGGCGGGCGTGAGGCCGACGCGGGAGGCCAGTTCCTGGTTCGTGAGCCGCCCGTCGCGCCGCAACTCGTCGATAATTGCGCGGTCGAGATCGTCCATACCCATCAGAGTGCGCGCTCGGGGCGAGTTCGGCAACAACGGGACAGCACATTGCGTGCGAATCCCCCTAGCGTGCGCCCATGCTTCTCGACCAGGCCGCGACGGCGACGCCAGCGCGTCCCGCGTCGGGCCCGCGATCGGGTCTGCGGTCGGGTCTGGCGCCGGCCGTGGCCGAGGCCGGCCCGGTCTGGATCGGCGTCGGCGCCCTGGGGGTCGGGCTCGGGGTGCTCTCGGTCGGCACCGGCTTCCCGTGGTGGTTCTCTCCGCTGGTCTCGCTGACGCTCTTCGCCGGCTCCGCGGAGTTCCTGCTGATCGGGATGTGGGCGGTGGGCGCTCCGCTGCTCGCCGTCGGCACGACGACGTTCATGGTCAACGCCCGGCACCTGTTCTACGGGCTGTCGTTCCCGCTCGGCCGGGTCCGGGGACGGTGGGGGAAGGCCTACAGCGTCTTCTCGCTCACCGACGAGGCCTTCGCGATGCTGAGCACGAAGGCGCCCGCCGAGCTCAGCACCGGTCGGATCCTGTGGACCCAGGCCGGCACCCATCTCTCCTGGGCGGGCGGGTCGCTGCTGGGCAGCGTGCTCGGCGCCTCGCTGCTGCAGGGCCTGGAGGGTCTCGACTTCGTGCTCACCGCCCTCTTCCTGGTACTGGCCCTCGACGCCTTCCGGGCCGCCCCGGACCGCCTGGGGCTGATGGTCGCGGTGGCGGCCGCGGCCGGCGCGATGCTGCTCTTCCCGGGCGCCATGCTGCTGGTGGCGATGGTCGGCTTCGGTGCCGCGATGGCCGTGCGTCACCACGCGCGCCGCCTGCGTCCGGTGGCGGTGGCCGGTGCCTGACCCGCTCTACCTCGGCGCCGGTCTCGCGGTCGCGATCGCGGTCACCGTGGCCACCCGGGCGCTGCCGTTCGCGATCGCCGACCGGCTGCGCGGCTCCGCGCTGCTGCTCGACCTGGCCCGCTGGATGCCGCTGGGCGTCGTGGTGATCCTGGTCGTCTACTGCCTCTCCGGCCTCGACCTGTCCGACCCCTCCGGGACGACCGCAAGGCTGCTCGGCGCCGCGGTCACGATCGGCACCCACCTGTGGCGGCGCAACGGCGCGCTCAGCATCCTCGCGGGATCGACGGTCTGCATCGCCCTGCTCAACCTCTGACACCGCGAGTCGGTCGAAAGCCCCGCCCGAGTGGGTGGAAAGCGCCGGCCGAGTCGTGAGAAGGCACCATCTCGGGCGGCGCTTTCTCACGACTCGGGCGGTGCTTTCCACCCACTCGCGGGGAGGGTGGGCGCCCGTCCGCCCGTCCGCCCGTCCGCCCGTCCGCCCGTACGAGCGCGGTCAGCGGGACCAGCGCGGCCGGCGCCGCTCGAAGAAGGCGGTGACCCCCTCGGTCACGTCGGGGGAGCGCAGCATCCGCTCGATCGCCAGGTCGGTGGCGGTCCAGCCGGTCGCCTCGGCCGGCGCCCGTCCGTCGTGCAGCGCCCGGAGCGCCGCGGAGACCGCGTCGGGGGAGTTGCGCTGGATCCGCGCGGCCAGGGCCCGGGCGGCCTCCAGTGCCTCGCCGGCGGCCACCAGCACGTTGACCAGCCCGACCTGGTGGGCGCGGTCGGCGTCGATCGGGTCGCCGGTCAGCACGAGCTCGGCCGCGATCGTCGGCGGCAGCCGGTCGGGCGCCCGGAACAGCCCGGCGCAGGTCGGCACCAGCCCCCGGGCCACCTCCGGCAGTCCGAACCGCGCATCCCGGCCTGCCACGACGAGGTCGCAGGCCAGCACCAGCTCGAACCCGCCGCCCAGCGCCGGCCCGTCGACGGCCGCGATCAGCGGCGTGCTCCGCCGGCGCCGGACCGCGCCGTACTCCCCGCCGCGGTCGGTGGCCGGGCTGGCCGGCTCGGTCAGGTCGGTCCCGGCGCTGAAGACCGGGCCCTGCGCGCCGACGATCCCGACGTGCAGCGACGGGTCGTCGTCGAGGGTGTCCAGTGCGGCGGAGAGGGCGTCGGTCAGCGAGCGGTCCAGCGCGTTGCGCTTCGCCGGCCGGTTCAGCGTCATGACCAGCACGCCGCCGTCGCGCTCGACCAGGAGGGGATCGGTCACGGCGCCGCCACCACGTGCACCACGTCGGTCAGGTCGGCCCGATCGGTGCGGAAGCCGTTGACCGGGTGCTCCTCGGCCGGCCAGCCGAGCGCCACCGCGCAGACGACGAGCCGGTCCTCGGGCAGGTCCAGCAGATCCCGTACGACGCCCGCGTAGACCCCGATCGCGCCCTGGGCGATCGTCGCGACGCCCCGGTCCAGGGCGGCGTTCATCAGGTTGGTGACGTAGGCGCCGCAGTCGACGGCTCCGTAGGGTCCCTGTGCCTTGTCGGTCGTGACGATCAGCGCGTTCGGCGCGCCGAAGAAGTCGTAGTTCTCCATCATCGCCGCGGCCCGCGCTGCCTTGTCGGAGCGGTCGATGCCGAGGCTCTGGTAGAGCGCGTACCCGGCCGCGCGCCGGCGCTCGTCGTAGACCCCGTGGTAGCCGCCGGGCAGCGGCAGGTCGCTGGCCACCCCCAGCGGGTCGGCGGCCACGCGGCCCGCCAGCTCCGTGCGGAACCAGGCGAGCGCGTCGCCGCCGAGGAGGTGCACCTGCCACGGCTGGCTGTTGCACCACGACGGGGTGCGCTGGGCGGTGGCCAGGAGCTCGGTGAGCAGGTCGTCGGGCAACGGCTCGTCGCGGAACGCGCGGCAGCTCCACCGGCGCTCCATCAGGTTGCTGAAGTCCACGCCTGGCAGCGTAGGGGTGACGGCGGCCACAGCGGACCCTAGTCTCAGCGAGAACCTGTTCTCATTCGAGGTGACGCGCATGTCCGATTCGAGCCGGGCGACCCAGCACCCGACGTTCTGCCGCCTCTGCGAGCCGCTGTGCGGCCTGATCGCCACGGTGCAGGACGGGCGGCTGCTCGGCCTCGCCCCGGATCCGGACCATCCGCTCTCGCGGGGCCAGGTCTGCCCCAAGGGACTGGCCTTCACCGAGGTGCAGAACGACGAGGATCGCGTGCTGCACCCGCTGCGCCGGCGCCCGGACGGGGCGTTCGAGCGGGTCTCCTGGGACCGGGCGCTGGCCGACATCGGCTCCCGCCTGGCGGACGTCGTGGCCGGACACGGCGGCTCCTCGGTCGGCATGTACGTCGGCAACCCGGCCGGCTTCAACAGCGAGCTGGCGCTGTGGCTCGGCGCGTTCCGGGGAGCGCTCGGCGTGCCGCAGATCTACACCCCGGGCTCGCAGGACTCCAACAGCCGGATGGTGGCCAACAGGCTGCTCTACGGCGCCCTGACCCAGACCCCCTTCCCGGACCTGTGGCGCACCGACTTCCTGCTGGTGCTCGGCGCCAACCCGCTGGTCTCGCACATGAGCCTGGTCCGGGTGCCGCGGGTCCGCGAGGTGCTCAAGGACATCACCGGCCGCGGCGGCCGGGTGGTGGTGGTGGACCCGCGCCGCACCGAGACCGCGCGGGCCTTCGAGCACGTGGCGGTGCGCCCCGACGCCGACGTGTGGCTGCTGCTCTCGCTGCTGCACGTGGTGCTCGGCGAGGGTCTCGCGGACGAGGCGGCGATCGCCGAGCAGAGCTCCGGGATCGCGTTCGTGCGGCGCGCGGTCGCCGACCACCCGCCGGAGCGGACCGAGGAGCGGACGGGCGTCCACGCCGAGCAGGTACGGCGACTGGCCCGCGACTTCGCCGCCGCACCGTCGGCGGTCGCCTACGGCCGGCTCGGGGTCTGCCTGGGCCGTCACGGCACCCTGGCCAACTACCTGATCGACGTGCTCAACCTCGTCACCGGCAACCTGGACCGGGCCGGCGGCGCGCTCTTCGTCCGCGGTGTGGTGCCGATGGAGGACCTCGCGGAGCGCTCCGGCCAGGCCAGCTACGGTGCCGCCCGATCGCGGGTCGGTGGCTTCCCCGACGTGCTCGGGACGTTCCCGGCGGCGGTGATCGCCGACGAGATCGTCACGCCGGGCACCGGCCAGCTGCGGGCGCTGTTCACCCTCGCCGGCAACCCCGCCCACTCCACCCCGGACCCGGACCGGCTGACCGCGGCGCTGCCGGCGCTCGACCTGCACGTCGCGGTCGACCTCTACCTCAACGAGACCAGCCGGTACGCCGACTACGTGCTGCCCGCGACCACGTTCCTGGAGCGCGAGGACATCACGGTGATGCTGGCGAACGCCGGGCAGCCGTTCGTGCAGGCGACGCCCGCGGTGGTCGCCCCGTACGGCGAGGCGCGACCGGAGTGGCGGGTGCTGGACGACGTGCTGCGCGCCGCCGGCCTCGGGCCCTTCGCGCCGGGACGGGCGGGCCGCCTGGTCGGGCGGCTGGGCCTGACCCCGCGCCGGGTGCTGGACGCGCTGGTCAGGATCGGTCCCTACGGCGATCGGTTCGGGCTGCGTCGCGGCGGGCTGTCGGCGCGACGGGTGCGCTCGGCGCCGCACGGCATCGTGCTGGCCGACGCGCCGCCGACCGGGCTGCGCACGGAGGTGGTGCGGCTGCCGGGGCACCGGGTGCGGCTCGACGCCCCGGAGATCGTGGCGGAGCTGGCGCGGTTGGGGGACCGGCACGAGAGCGACCCGGCGTACCCGTTGCGGCTGATCCCGCTGCGGGAGATGCGTTCGCTCAACTCGTGGCTGCACAACAGCCCGACCCTGATGCGGGGCGAGGCGCGCCGGCACCGGGCGCGGATCAACCCGGTGGACGCGGCGGCGCTCGGCGTCGAGGAGGGCGCCGGCGTGCGGATCCGCTCGCGCCACGGCGAGATCGAGACGGTCGCGCGGGTCACCGACGAGGTGGGGCCGGGCACGGTCGCGGTCCCGCACGGCTGGGGCCACGCCGGCGGCTGGCGGCGTGCGAACGCCGCCGGGGGGCCGAACGTGAACCGGCTGGTGGCCGCCGAGGTCGGCGAGGTGGAGCGGCTGGCCGGGATGGCGCACCTGTCCGGGGTGCCGATCGCGGTGGAGCCGCTGGCTGCTCAGCCGGCGGGGTCCGTGGAGGCGGTCGGCGCGGCGAACGAGGTCAGCGCCGGCCCGGCGTAGGCGGCGCGGAGCCGCTCGTACCGGTAGCGGTTGTGGGCCAGCGGCTCCAGCAGGAGCCAGGGCGGCAGCCAGCGCCGGCCGGCACGGATCAGTGCGGCGTACAGCGCGAGCTCGCGCTGCCGGGCGCGGCTCCACCGCACGCCGAGCAGCTCGCGCATCCGCGGGTGTGCGGCCGCCTCTCCGCAGATCCGGGCAGGGCGGGTGAGCACGGGGGTGAGCAGGCGCCAGGCCGGCGTGATCGCCAGGTGCAGCCACCGGGGTCCGACCAGCGTGGGGACAGGCAGGGCGGAGAAGGTCCGGTTGGCCCACTGCAGGAACTCGTTGTCGGCGAGCTCGGTCGTGGCGACCCGGTCGTAGTAGGCCTCCATCTCCGCGACGGTGGCCGGGATCGCGGCCCGGTCGCTGGGGAGCTCGACGTCGCTCAGGAACAGGATCGTGCGATAGACGACCTCGCGCTGCTCGGCGTCGAGCCGGGCGGCGTAGGTGGTCACGTAGCCCTTGTAGAAGACCAGCAGGCTGCTGGTGCCGACCCACTTCCACAGGGCCGGGTCGAGGGCGCTGTACCGCTCGCCGGCGAACTCCCCGCGGCCCCGGCCGCGGACCGCGCCGTGGAGGTCCTTGAGCCGGGCTGCGGTGGCGCGGCGGTCGGCGTCGTCCCCGAACAGCATCAGCGGCCCCCAGAGGTAGCTGCGGAGGCCGCGGTCGGTGAAGTTCTCCGCGAACCGTCCGGTGGCGTCGACGGCTGCCGCCACCTCGCGGTAGGCGACCTGGTCGAGGGCGAGCCGTCCGAAGAGGCCGAAGGCCAGCGGCATCCCCATCCACCAGCGGACGTCGGCGGCCAGCTCGTGGTGCGGCTGCCCGGGGTGCCACGGGGGGATCGCGCCGTCCGGTGGGGTGCCGGCGGGGCCGTGGTCGGGGGTGCTCGGGGGAGCGGCGAGCGTCACGGTGACTCCTCGGGTCCGGCGCACGACAACAGTCAACGCCTGTGTGCAGAACGTAGGATTCTGCGCACAGCTGTGTCAACATTCGCGTCGTGAGCAGCGCAGCGCGACAGTACGGCGGAGTGGCCGCGGCCGACCGGATCGCGGAGCGCCGCGCCCGCTTCCTCCAGGCGGGGCTGGAGGTGATGGGCACCCGCGGACTCGCCGGCACCACCGTCCGGGCGGTGGTCGAGGCGTCGGGGCTGGCCGCCCGGTACTTCTACGAGAGCTTCGGGAGCCTCGACGCGCTGCAGCTCGCGGTCTTCGACGAGGTGGCGCGGGAGGCCGCCGAGCGGTCGCTCGCCGCGCTGGACCGTGTTCCGACCGGCGACGGTGGACCGTCGGCCAGGGCGGCTCGAACCCGCGCCGTCCTCGCCGAGGTCGTCGACCTGATGCTCGAGGATCCCCGGAAGGGGCGGGTCGCGCTGATCGAGTCCATCTCCTCGCCGGTGCTCGGTCCGCGGGTGCTCGCCGAGACCCGGCGATTCGCCGGCATGCTCGCCGCGACGGCGTCGGGCGGGGACCCGGCCGCGGTGTCCGGAGCCGCAGGACAGGCGGGGGAGGTCCCCCTCCGACTGCGGATCGCAGCGCGATTCCTGATCGGCGGGGTGGCCCACGCGCTCGGCGCGGTGCTCCAGGGCGACCTCGAGGTGGAGCGGGACGCGATGGTCGAGGCGCTGACGGCCCTGTTCGTGAGCGTCGACCGGGCCGAACGACCCCTGGAATGAGGGGGAATCTGCCCTATGCGAACGTCGCAGACTGCGGTTTAGTTGCGTCGTGGACAGTTTCTGGGACTTCTTCTGGCTCTCCGTCGAGATCTTCTTCTTCGTCGCCTACCTCTTGGTCCTCTTCCAGATCATCGGTGATCTGTTCCGGGACCACGAGCTCAGCGGCTGGCTGAAGGCCGTCTGGATCTTCTTCCTGCTCTTCGTTCCCTTCCTCACCGCGCTCGTCTACCTGATCGCCCGCGGCCGGGGGATGGCGGAGCGCAACATGGCCGCCGCGCGGGCCGCGCAGGCCGACGCGGAGACCTACATCCGCTCCGTCTCCGCGGGGGCCGGTTCGCCGGCCGAGGAGATCGCCCGGGCCAAGAGCCTGCACGACGCCGGCGTGATCGACGACGCCGAGTTCGCGGCGCTCAAGGCCAAGGCGCTGCAGTGACGCTCTCCTGACGGCGACGTCGGGAGACCATCCATCGGGCCGCCCGCGCCGCGCGCGGGCGGCCCGTCACGTCTCCGGCAGGTCCGCGCCGTACCACCCGATCCGCGGTGCACACTGTGCCCATGACCACCTGGGCCGACGTGTTCCGGGCGAACGCCAGCGACGTCACGCGCATCGTCGAGCGGCTCTTCCTGGACCGGGGAGACCGCCGCCGCAACTACTCCTCGTTCGCCATCCTGCTCGCGCTCTCGGGGGTGATCGCCACCGCGGGAGTCGTCGTCACGTCCACCGCCACGGTGATCGGCGCGATGATCGTGGCGCCGCTGATGACCCCGATCCTGGGCACCGCCCTCGCGATCGTGCTCGCCGACCACCGCCAGGTCCTGCGCAACGTCCTGGTGGTGACGCTGGCCTCGATCGCGGTCGTGGTGATCGGCTACCTGATCGGGCTGCTGGTGCAGCTGCCGGTGACCGCGGCGACCAACAGCGAGGTCGCCGGCCGGGTGAGCCCCGGCCTGATCGACCTGCTGGCCGCGATCGCGACGGGCCTCGTGGGCGCGTTCGCGGTGGCCCGGTCCGACGTCTCCGACACGCTGCCGGGCGTCGCGATCGCGATCTCGCTGGTGCCGCCGCTGGCGGTCGTCGGGCTGACGTTGGAGGCGGGCGCGGGCGACGAGGCGATCGGTGCGCTGCTGCTCTTCGGCACCAACGTGGCGGCGATCATCGCCACCGGCACGGCGGTGCTGCTCGCGGTCGGCATCCGCGGCGCGGCGCCCTCGGCAGGGGTGGACGTCGGGACTCTGCGCGGCCGGACGCTGGTGGTGGTGGCGGCGTCGCTGCTGCTGCTGGTCGGCCCGCTCTCGGCCGGCTCGGCGACCGTGCTGCGCCAGCAGACCCTGCTCGCCCAGTCCAAGACGGTCGCCAGGGACTGGGCCGACGAGCGCGGCTGGGAGCTCAGCGACGTCTTCGTCCGCGGCACGACGCTGCACGTGGTCGCCCTCGGGCTGAAGCCCACCAACGAGCTCGGCGTCAACGAGCTCCGCGACGACCTGGACGCCGCGGGCGTCTCCGGGGTGGGTGACGTCGAGGTGACGCTGGTGCTCGGCGGCTCGCGGACCGCCTCGGCGACGGCCTGAGCCGGGCCGGCGGCCCGCTGCTGGGACCGAGGTCACCGGCCGGCGGCGGAGTTGGGTGCGCGGCCGTCGCGGGTACGGCAGGGTAAGGGCGTGCGCCCCGCGTTCTCCCCGATGACCCCGTGGCGCTGGCGCCTGGGCGACCTCGGTCGGCTGATCGTCACCTGGGCGACGAGCGCGGTGGCCCTGGCGGTCGCGGGCACGCTGCTGCCGGGGCTGCACGCGGACTCCCCGTGGGACTGGGCGTGGGCGGCGGCCGCCGCCGGCGCGGTCGGGGCGCTGCTGCGCCCGGCACTGGTCTACTTCGCGGCGCTGATCGGCTGGATCGGCGTGCTGCTGGTCGCCCTGGTCGGTCAGGGAGTGGTCATCCAGATCTCGCTGTGGTTGGTGCCCGGGATCGGCGGGGCGTCCTTCTGGACCTCGCTGGCCGCGGCCTGGATGTCGGCGCTGGTCGGCACCTTCCTCGGCTGGCTGGTCACCGCCGGCACGCCGGAGTCGCTGGTCGCCGCGCTGGTCGGCACCGGCCGCGGCGCGCCGCCGGCCGACGACGGGCTGACCGGGATGCTGTTCGTGCAGCTGGACGGGGTGCCGGCGCCGACGCTGCAGTGGGCGATGGAGTCCGGGCTGATGCCGACCGTCCGCCGCTGGGTGGGCGAGGGCAGCCACCAGGTCCGGGAGTGGCTGGTGCAGCTGCCCTGCACCACGCCGGCCAGCCAGCTGGGGATCCTGCACGGCTCCTACGACGGCGTCCCGGCGTTCCGCTGGTACGACCGCGAGGTGGGCCGGGTGGTGGTCGCCAACCGGGCCGGGGACGCGCGCCTGATCGAGGAGCGGGTCTCCGACGGCCGCGGACTGCTGGCCGACGACGGCATCTCCGTGGCCAACCTCTTCTCCGGCGACGCGGCCCGCAGCTCGATGGTCTGGAGCAGGATCGAGGTCTCCCGCGGCCAGTTCGAGACGCGGCGGGCGCTGGGCTGGTTCTTCGTCCGGCCCGACGGCTTCGCGCGCAGCCTGGGGCGTGCGCTCGTCGAGATCAACCGGGAGCGGTTCCAGGCCCGGCGTCAGCGCTACCGGCAGGTGGTGCCGCGGGTCGAGCGGCCCTGGTCCTTCACCGGGCTGCGCGCCGCGACCAACGGGCTGGTCCGCGACGTGGCGCTGGCCGTCGTCGCGCGCGAGCTGATGGCCGGGCGGCGCTCGATCTACGTCGACTTCGTCGACTACGACGAGGTCGCGCACCACGCCGGACCGATGCGGCTGGAGGCGCTGGACGTGCTCGCCGAGCTGGACCAGCTGGTGGCGATGCTGGAGCAGATCGCGGCGCGCGCGCCGCGCCCGTACGAGATCGTGCTGCTCTCCGACCACGGCCAGGTGCTGGGACAGCCCTTCGAGCAGGCGCACGGCGAGGACCTGGCCGAGGTCTGCCGCCGGCTGATGCACGAGGACGTGACCTGGGAGGGCCGCCCGGTGGAGTCGTGGGGACGGGTGGCGAGCATCGTCGACGACGCCGCCGGCGCCGACTCGCTGGGCGAGCGGGCCGCCGGCTCGGTGTCCCGCCGGCTCTCCCGGCGCGCCGACGCGGGGGCACCGGCGTCGTCCGGCGGCCAGCAGACCGGGCCGGGGGGCGGGTCGGCGCCGGGGGAGTCGGGCTCGGTGGACCCGGTGGTGATCGGGTCCGGCAGCCTCGGGCTGGTCTACGCCGGCCAGAACGTCGGCTTCCGGCGCCGGATGACCCTGGCGGAGCTGGACGCCCAGTGGCCCGAGCTGGTCCCCGGGCTGGCCGCGCACCCGGGCGTCGAGGCGGTGGCCGGTGTCGACGCGGCGGGCGTGCCGTGGGCGATCGGCGGCGCGGGCGCCCGCAACCTGGCCACCGGTGAGGTGGACGGCACGGACCCGATGGCCGCGCTGCCCGAGCACGGCCCGCGGATGCTCGCCGAGGCGCTCGGCCACGACCTGGCGCCGGACCTCTACGTCCTCGGCGCGGTGGACCGGTCCACCGGCGAGGTGACCGCGTTCGAGGAGATGGTCGGCTCCCACGGCGGCCTCGGCGGCTGGCAGGACCGCGGCGTGCTGGTCGCGCCGACCCGGCTGCTGGGCGCCGCCGCGTCCGCTGAGGCCCGCGGGCAGATCGTCGGCGCGGCGCAGCTGCACCGGGTGCTGGTCGACATGCTCGAGCAGCTCGGCCACCGCACCGACCTGCCGCGGAGGTCCCCGGGCGACGACGCGGAGCGGGTGGGGGCGAGCGGATGAGCGGCCCGTGGCAGCGGTTCCGGGCCTGGGCCCGGCGGCCCCCGCGGCACCCCTGGATCCGCGTCGGCGTCAGCGTGGTCGGCGTGCTGGTGGCCTACTACGCCGTGCCGGTCGAGCTCTCCGGCGGCCGGGCGATCGGACCCGCGGCCGTCACCGTGCTCGGCGTGGCGGTGATCGCGTGGGTGCTGGTGGGCCAGGTCCGCCGGTCGCTGCTCGAGCAGGAGGTGCGGCTGCCGTTCCTGGTCACGATGGTGATGCTCGTGGTGGCCGTCTTCGCGTTCGGCTACTACGCGCTGGAGACGGTCCGGCCCGGCGAGATGGTGCAGCTCGAGACCCGGACCGACGCGCTCTACTTCACGCTCCAGGTGATGACCACCGTCGGCCTCGGCGACGTGCACGCCGCGGGACAGACCGCCCGTGCGCTGGTCTCGATGCAGATGGCCTTCGACATCGTCTTCGTCGCCGCGGGCGGCTCGGTGCTGGTCGGCGCGGTGCGGGAGCAGATGACCGGAGCGCGGCGCACCGGGGCAAGTGCCGACCACGGAGACGGTGGCGGGGCCAGAATGACGGGTAAGCAGGCCACCACGGCCGCGGAGCAGGAGGACTCATGACGACGGAACCTCAGCGGGAAGCGGCGCGGTCGGGCTTGCCCCGGGGCGTCCTGATCCTGCTCGGCCTGGCTTCCGCGGTGGTCGCCGTGGCGGGGATGAAGGCGGTGGCCGGGATCCTCGCGCCGGCGGCGCTGGCGCTGATGCTGGCGATCGCCGCGGACCCGATCCGGACCTGGCTGGTCGGCCGCGGGTGGCCCCGCACGCTCGGCACCCTGGTCACCCTCCTGGTCGTCTACGTCGGCCTGCTGGCGTTCATCGGCGCGATGATCGTCGCCCTGGCGCGGTTCGCGGCGCTGGTGCCCGACTACAAGGACGAGCTCAACGGCCTGCTCGACAACGTCCGCGACCTGCTCGACTCCCTCGGCGTCCACCCGGGCCAGATCGACACCATGCTCCAGTCGCTCGACCTCGGCAAGGTGACCAGCCTGCTCGGCGGGCTGCTCGGATCGATCCTGTCGCTGGGCACGAACATCGCCTTCATCGCCGCGCTGATCCTGTTCATGGCGGTGGACGCCGACCCGTTCGTCCGGAACCTGGGGGCGGTCAGCGCGGACCGCGCGGCGTTCACGGGCGCGCTCAGCTCCTTCGCCCGCGGCACCCGGCGCTACCTGGTGGTCTCCACGGTCTTCGGCCTGATCGTCGCGGTGATCGACACCGGCGTGCTGTGGGCGCTCGGCGTCCCCGGGGCCGTGCTCTGGGGCCTGCTGGCGTTCATCACCAACTACGTGCCGAACATCGGCTTCGTGCTGGGCCTGATCCCGCCGGCGGTGCTGGCGCTGCTCGAGGGCGGGTGGAGCCTGATGCTGTGGGTGATCATCGCCTACTGCGTGATCAACGTGGTGATCCAGTCGGTGATCCAGCCGAAGATCGTGGGCGACGCGGTCGGGATCTCGGCGAGCATCACGTTCCTGTCGCTGGTGGTCTGGGCCTGGATCCTGGGTCCGCTCGGCGCCGTCCTCGCGGTGCCGATGACGCTGCTGGTGAAGTCGGTGTTCGTGGACGCGGACCCCAACGCGCGGTGGATCTCGGGCCTGATCGGGTCGCCGCTGGACGAGCCCGCGCCGGCGGCGGGGGACCCGCCCTCCGGGCCCGGCGATCCGGCCGCTGAGGCCTCCGGGGCCTGACCTCGGCCTGACCACGGGCGCGCCGCGCGCGATGGGCCCGCCTCCCTCGACGGGGAGGCGGGCCTACCTCATTCTGGGGATCATCCGCGCCCGAAGGTAAAGGAACCGGCACTTCGCCGGCCGGTGGCCGTTGGGGGTCGTTGATTGGTTCTCTGCGACACCGTGTCTCGTTGACCGGTGCGTGCTCCCCCCGATGTCAACGATGCGAGGAATTCCCATGCGTGCCACTCTCGACCGCCTCCAGGCTGCCCGCCGCGACCAGTCCGGCTTCACCCTGATCGAGCTCCTGATCGTGATCGTGATCCTCGGCGTGCTCGCCGCGGTCGTGGTCTTCTCCGTTCGCGGTATCAACAACAACAGCACGGAGGCGGCCTGCAAGGCGAACGTGTCAACGGCGGAGACTGCCGTCGAGGCGTTCTACGCGCAGAAATCCCGATACCCCGACGACCTGGGCGAGGCCGTGACCGAAGGTTTCTTGAAGTCTGACCCGAGCGACACCGACGTCGATGAGGCGGTCCGGGTCGTCTACGCGGTCGCCGACGGATCTGTGGTCGGCGCCAACGGCGACGGCTGCTGAGGCTTCGCCGCTCCCGCGTCACGGAGGGTCGCCGCGCCCGCGGCGGCCCTCCACCGCAGTTCCCGGTCCCGGAGGTACCCCCATGAACCACGTGCGACTCATCGGCGAGCGCATCGACCTGCTGCTCTCGATCGTCTGGCAGTCCGGCGGCACCGACCTGCTGCTGACCGCGGGCCTGCCGCCGATGCTCCGCGTCGACGGCGAGCTCCAGCCGATGGACGACGCCCCGGTGCTCAACGGGGCCGACACCGAGGAGCTGCTGGAGGAGGTGCTCACCCCCGAGCAGCGGGGCGTGTGGGCGACCCAGCACGAGTTCGACTTCTCCTTCTCCTGGCGTGATCAGGCCCGGATCCGCGGCAACGCCTACACCCAGCGCGGGCTGACGGCGATCGCGCTGCGGCTGATCCCGCGGGTCGTGCCCACGCCCGCCGAGCTCGGCCTGCCGCCGGTGCTGCAAGAGGTGGTGCACCAGCGTCAGGGGCTGGTGCTGGTCACCGGGCCGACCGGGTCGGGCAAGTCGACCACCCTGGCCTCGATGATCGACCGGATCAACACCGAGCGGGCCTGCCACATCGTCACCGTCGAGGACCCGATCGAGTACCTGCACGAGCACAAGCGCTCGGCGGTCAGCCAGCGCGAGGTCGGCACGGACACCTGGACCTTCAACGACGCGCTGCGCTCGGTGCTGCGGGAGGACCCCGACGTGCTGCTGGTCGGCGAGATGCGCGACCTGGAGTCGATCGCGTTCGCGCTCACCGTCGCCGAGACCGGCCACCAGGTCTTCGCCACGCTGCACACCAACGACACCGCGCAGTCGCTGGGCCGGATGATCGACGTCTTCCCGGCCGAGCAGCAGGCACAGGTCCGCGTCCAGCTCGCCTCGGCGCTCTCCTGCGTGGTCTACCAGCGGCTGCTGCCCCGGGTCGGCGGCGGGCTGGTGGCGGCGTACGAGGTGCTGGTCGCCACCCCCGCGGTGCGCAACCTGATCAAGGAGGGCAAGACCCACCAGCTGCGCAACTCCCTGGTCACCGGAACCCGCGAGGGGATGGTCACCCTGGAGGCCTCGCTCTCGGCGTTGCTCGCCGAGGGCCTGGTGAGCGAGGAGGACGCCCTCGCGCGCAGCCTCTACCCGAAGGACATCGTGACCCGGCCGCGGATCGCCGCCGGCCTGGGGCAGTGAGGGGGCGGCGATGCGCAGGATGAGGCGGGGGAGCCACGAGGAGACCCTGGTCGCGCCCCGGCCGGAGGAGGCCGACGAGCGGCTCGGACAGATCCTGGTCGGTGCCGGACTGGTCCAGCCGTACCAGCTCGACGCGGCCCGCCACGCCGACCCGGACGGCGCCGGCACGCTGGCCGAGCGGTTGACCGCCGCCGGGACCGTCACCGCGGCGGCGCTCGCCCGGGCGGTGGCCGAGCACCACGGCGTCGAGGTGGCGGACTTCCGCGAGCTGGTCGTCGACCCGCAGGCGACGGGGCTGCTCACCCGCGAGCAGGCGCGCGGGCTGCGCGCGCTGCCGGTCGGGTTCGCGAGCGCCGACGGCGCCAGCCCCGGGGACGCCGACCCCGGCGCCGACCCGGCCGCCGACTCGGTGCGGGGGCCCGTCGTCGTGGCCGTGCTCGATCCGGCCCCGGAGGCGACCGCGGCTCTCGCGGCCGCCCTCGGACGGACCGTGCGCCCCCTGGTCGCCACCGCGGGCGACCTGGACCGGGCGATCGACCTGGCCTACCGGGCGACCCGCGAGGTGGGCAGCCAGGTCGAGGTCTACGAGGCCCGGGACGCGCTGCGCCGGGAGGCCGCGCGACTGGAGACCGTGACCGTCAACGAGGACGCGCCGGTGGTCCGGGTGGTGCAGATGATCATCACCCAGGCACTGCGCGACCGCGCCTCGGACATCCACGTCGAGCCGACCGGGGAGCGGGTCCGCGTCCGCTACCGGATCGACGGCGCGCTGGTCGAGGTGCTCGACCTGCCCGGCTCGATCGGGCCGGCCGTCGTCAGCCGGGTCAAGGTCCTCGGCGGCATGAACATCGTGGAGCGGCGCCGGCCGCAGGACGGCCAGATCAGCATGGAGATCGACGGCCGCGAGGTCGACATCAGGGTCTCCACCACCGCGGTGGTGGGCGGGGAGAAGGTGGTGCTCCGGGTCCTCGACAAGAGCCGACCGCTCTACAGCCTGGCCGACCTCGGGATGCCCGCCGCCACCGCGGAGCGCTACTCGCGGCTGATCCACGCGCCGTTCGGGATGGTGATCTGCGCGGGGCCGACCGGTGGTGGGAAGACGACCACGCTCTACGCCTCGCTGGGCGAGCTGAACAGCGTGGACAAGAACCTGATGACGATCGAGGACCCGGTGGAGTACACCTTCGACTCGATCAACCAGATCCAGATCAACGAGCAGGCCGGCATCACCTTCGCCGGCGGGCTGAAGTCGATCCTGCGCCAGGACCCGGACGTGATCCTGGTCGGAGAGATCCGCGACGTCGACACCGCGCGGATCGCGGTCCAGTCCGCGCTCACCGGTCACCTGGTGCTCTCCTCGCTGCATGCCACCGACGCCGTCTCCGCGCTCTACCGACTGCTCGACATGGGCATCGAGGCGTTCCTGATCGCCTCCTCGGTGACCGCGGTGATGGCGCAGCGGCTGGTCCGGCGCAGCTGCACCTCGTGCCTGGAGCCGTACGAGCCGAGCGCCGAGGAGCAGCTCTTCGTCCGCGCCCACGGCGGGGAGGAGCCGGTCGGCGGCTACCGCCGCGGGGCGGGCTGCCACTTCTGCGCGCACACCGGCTTCCTGGACCGGATCGGCGTCTACGAGATGTTGGTGATCAGCGACGAGGTGCGCGCGATGATCGTGGACCACGCGCCCCACGACGAGATGCGCCGGCTGGCACGTCGCCAGGGGATGCGGACGCTGCAGGAGGAGGCCCTGCGGCTGGTGTCCGCCGGCACCACCACGGCCGCCGAGGTGATGCGCTCGATCTACGTGGCGGGGCTCTGAGATGCCGCGCTACGCCTACGTCGGCATCGACCTCCGGGGACAGCGCGTCAAGGGCAGCGACAAGGCGATCAGCCGGGCCGCCGCCGAGCTCGCGCTCTACGAGCGCGGCTACCGCGACCTGCGGGTCTCGGAGAAGCGGAGCCTGCTGCAGTACGAGATCGCGGGCCCGCGGATCAAGAAGCAGGAGGTCATGCACCTCTCCCGCCAGATCGCGGCGTTCCTGCGGGCCGGTCTGCCGATCCTCGACGCCGTGCACAGCATCGGCGTGGAGGCCGAGAGCTCCTCGGTGCGCCGGATGATGCACTCCATCGAGGACGGGCTGCGCACCGGCGAGCGGTTCTCCGACACCCTGGAGCGCTATCCCAAGGTCTTCGGCGAGCACTACCGCGGCATCGTCCGCTCCGCCGAGCTCACCGGCGAGCTGGACAGCGCGCTGGCCCGGCTCGCGGCGTACATCGAGCGGGACCTGGAGGCCCGCCGCAAGATCACCTCGGCGATGGTCTACCCGATCGCGGTGGCCGCGATGTCGGTGGTGACCGTGCTGGTGCTGGCCGTCTACGTGCTGCCGAAGTTCAAGGACTTCTTCACCGACCTCGACTCCGAGCTGCCGCTGCCGACCCGGATGCTGCTGGCGGTGACCGACTTCCTCGGCGGCTACTGGTGGCTGCTCCTCGGCTCGGTCGCGGTGGTCGCGGTGCTGCTCTCGCTGGTGCTGCGCTTCGAGCGCGGGCGCTACCTGCGCGACGCGCTCCTGCTGCGCACGCCGGTCCTCGGCGAGACCATCCAGTACGCGCTGGTCGAGCGGTTCTGCCGGACCATGGCGTCGATGGTCAGCGCGGGGGTGAGCCTGCAGGAGGCCCTGCGCACCGCCACCGACTCCCTGCACAACCGGGTCTTCGTCAAGCGGCTGGACGAGGTCACCGAGCTGATGCTGGAGGGGCAGGGGATGGCCGGCCCGCTCTCGCGCACCGGCCTGTTCCCGGGCACCGCGAGCGCGATGCTCCGGGTGGGCGAGGACACCGGCTCGCTGGACACCCAGCTGGAGGTGACAGCCGAGTACTACGAGACCGAGCTCGGCTACAAGATCGCCAGGCTGACCTCGCTGTTCGAGCCGCTGGTGATCGTGGTGATGGGCGGCCTGGTCGGCTTCGTGGCGATCGCGCTGGTCTCGGCGATGTACGGCGTCTACGGCCAGGTCGGGCAGTGATGCTCGCGCCCCTGCGCTCCCGGCTGCGCGCGGCGCGCGGCGCCGACGACGGCGTCACCCTGATCGAGACGCTGGTCGCCGTGGCGATCCTGGGCATCGCGGCGGTGGCGATCCTGGCCGGGCTGCAGACCAGCGTGAAGGTCTCCGACGTGCACAGCAAGGCGGCCGCCGGCGGTGCCACCGTGCGCAGCCTGGCCGAGGCGATCCAGGAGTACGTCGCGCGGAACCCGGCCAACTACCGCGCCTGCGCCGCGGCGGACCACTACACCGACCCGACCCGGGTGCCGGCCTCGGCCTACGGGCTCGACGACGTCAGCTACGAGGCCAGCCAGACCAGGGCGCGACGCTGGAACGGCAGCGCCTGGACCGATGACTGCACCGCGGGGAACGACCTCGGCCTGCAGCAGGTCGAGCTGACCGTGACCAGCGTCGACGGTCGTGCCGAGGAGTCGATGACGCTGGTGCTGCGCCGGCCGTGCGACGGATCGGGGAGCGACGCATGCGCGTGAACCAGGCAGCCGGTGACGACGGCTTCACGCTGGTCGAGCTGGTGATGGCGGTCGCCATCCTCGGCGTGGTGATGGTGGCGCTGACCGGGGTGGTCCTGCAGCACCTGAAGGTCACCGCCGCCACCGAGGCCCGGCTGAACGAGTCCTCCGACCAGCAGCTGGTCTCGGCGTACTGGCAGGGCGACGTGAGCAGCCTCGGCGTGCGCACGCCGGTCGATGCCACCGACCCGCTCAGCCCCCGGCAGAGCGTGTGGACCGGCGGCACCGGGCCGGGGAGCGTGCCGCCGGACTGCGGCAGCGGGCTCGTCGGCGACCTCGTGATCGGCTTCGCCTGGAACGTCTACCCGGTCGGCGCCGCGGATCCCCTCGACGCCTGGGACGCGTCCCTCGAGGCCGCCGTCTACGTCACCGAGCAGGTCGGCGGCCAGTACCTGCTGAGCCGGGTGCGGTGCCACGGCGCGAGCACCGAGCGTCACGTCGTCGCGCGGCACCTGCGCGCGGCGCCCACGGTCGCCTGCGCCGACGCGGCCGGGAGCCCCGTCGGCTGCGCCGCCGCGACACCCCCGAGGACGCTGGCGATCACCCTCGACGTCCGGGACGCCGACGGCACCGGCACCGGCGGCTACACCGCCACCCTGACCGCGCAGCGGAGGCAGGCATGATCCGGCCCGCGATCCGGCTCCGCCGCCGGCGCCGCGACGACAGCGGCACGGTGCTGATCATCGCGCTGATCGTGGTCACCACCGTGGCGCTGGTGACCGGCGCCCTGCTCTCCCACAGCGGCGCGGCCATGTCGGCCACCGTCGCCCTGCAAGGGGTGGCCGACCGTTCGTATGCGGCGGACGCCGCGGCCCAGGTCGCGATCAACGACCTGCGCCTGGGCGGGAAGGCACCGGGGATCACCGCGCCGGACCCCGACGGCGACGGGCCGGCCGAGCGGAGCGACTGGGTCTACACCGACGCCGGGGACGGTGCCGGGTGCTTCGGCCTGGACGGGTCGGCCGCCCGCGACGTGCTCCGGTTGGACGGCGTGGCGTCGGACGCCGGCAGCGCCGCCCGGGTGGAGTGCACGAAGGTCGCCGGCACCGGTCTGTACGGCAGCGGCGGCGGCGTCGAGCAGAACGCCCAGAACACGTTCCCGCGCGCGCTCACGGCGTTCGGCGGCGACATCAGCTACGACGGGGGCGGACTGCTCCAGATCCGCGGCGGCATGAAGGCCAGCAGCGCCATCACGGTGAAGAAGTACCGCCAGACCGTCCTGTACTGGCCGTGGATCCTCCAATCGTTCAGCCCGGCCACGCTGGCCACGTCCCGAGCCGGCGAACCGGTGAGGCGCTGCACGGGTGACAGCTTCACCACACCGGTGACCTGCCCGCTGTCCGACGGCGGGGGAGCCGGCGCTCCGGTCGTCGCGGACGCACTCACCGACCTCACCGCGCGACCGCTTCGGGATCCGTCCTCGGTGACCGCCAGCGGCGGGGTGTGCGCGTTCGAGCCCGGCTACTACGACAACGCCACGACGCTCAGCAACAAGGTCAACTCGTGCTCGACGTCGTGGTTCAAGCCCGGCCTCTACTACTTCGACTTCCAGAACGAGCTCTCCGAGGCGCTCGGCAACGGCCTGATGGGTGGCGACAACGTCTGGAGGATCACGGGCAACCGCACCGTCATCGGCGGCACCCGCCCCCCGGGGAATCCGACCGCGATCCCGGGGGCATGCGTCAGCCCGCTCAGCGACCACACCGCGGCCGGTGTCCGGTTCGTCTTCGGCGGCAACAGCCGGATGCAGGCGGACGTCCCCGTCTCGGCCTCGACCTGGATCCGCTACAACGAGACCCCCAAGGTCGAGCTCTGTGGCAGCTACAGCGCCACCGAGCCGCCGGTGGTGGTCCAGCAGCAGACCAACGGCGCCGCCGCGCCCACCACGGCGACCACCCCGACGTCGGTCACGGCGCCCCCCACGACCGTCAGCGGCACCGGCTCCACCCCGGCGTTCGCCAACGCGACGCAGGCGGCGCTGGACCCGGGAAACACGGCCGCGGGCGCCGCGACCTGGACGAGCACCGCCGTCGGCCAGAAGGCGGCGCTCGCCCTCTCCGGCTTCGGCCCGTCGACCGCGCCCCCGGCGGGCTCGGTGCTCAGGAAGGCGACGCTCAGCCTCGCGCTGACGGCCCCGTCGACGGGCGTGAAGGTCACCCCGAGCGCCGGCGGCACCACCGGCACCACCGCCACCCTGACCGGCTCCGGCGACGTCGACGTCACGTCCCTCCTCGCCGCGGCGGTCCACGACGGCACGCTCGCCGCCGCCGGGCCGAGCGCTGCGCTGGCGTTCACCGCGACCGCGGTCGGCCAGAAGGTGACGGTGGACTCGGCCTCGCTGCGGCTCGACTACTACGCGCCGAACGTCCACGCCGGGAGCCTCCCCGTCGGCGGGGACCCGTTGCTCAAGGTCTACTACCCGTGGATCTCGGGCTATCCGGGCAACTGGCCGAGGTTCGTGGTCAACGGCGCGATCTACGCCCGCAACGGGGACGTGTCGCTCGAGTTCGGGCTGACGCTCGGCACCGCCTACTTCGGGCCGATGGTCTCGATGCGCGGCGGGGTCGCCGCCCGGTCGATCGACCTGATCGGCGGCCAGTGGGGGCGCTACGGCTACCCGCTGGCCAGCATCCCGGACCTGGGCGTCGGCGTCGGCAATCTCAGTACCGTGGTGGACCTGAAGGTCTACGTTTGCGCCGAGGCGGCCAGCTGCGCCTCCGGCGGGCGGCACGCGCTGACCGTGCGGGTGAAGATCACCGATCCCGCCTACGGCGACGACGAGCTGCCGGAGGCGGGGAACCGACGGATCCAGGTCCTGAGCTGGGCCGAGCAGTGAGCCCGGGTGGTGTCGGGACAGTCAGGGGGCGGCAGTGACGGTGGAGCTCGCGCGGGTGGTGATCCCGCTGGTCGCCGGCGCCCTCGGGCTGGTCGTCGGGTCCTTCCTCAACGTCGTCGTGCATCGCGTCCCGGTCGGCGCCTCGGTGGTCACCCCCGGCTCGGCCTGCCCGGGCTGCACGACGCCGATCCGCGCCCGGCACAACGTCCCCGTGCTCGGCTGGCTGATGCTGCGCGGGCGCTGCTACGACTGCGCCGCGCCGATCAGCGCGCGCTACCCGCTGGTCGAGGCCGGCACCGGGCTCGCGTTCGTCCTGGTCACGCACCGTGTGCTCGCCCTGGACGCGGCCGACGGGGCGATCGACCAGATCGGCGTGCTGCCCGCCTACCTCGTGTTCTGCGCGCTCGCGATCGCGCTCTCCGTGATCGACCTGGAGACCCGCCGGCTCCCCGACGCGCTCGTGCTGCCCGCCTATCCGCTGCTCGCCGGGCTGCTGCTGCTCGGCGGTGGCGAGGCGAACGCGCTGCTGCGGGCGCTGGTGGGCGGCGCCGGCCTGGCGCTGCTCTACTTCGCGATCTGGTTCGCGGCGCCCGGCGGCATGGGGTTCGGGGACGTGAAGCTCTCCGGGATCGTCGGCGCGATGACGGCGTACCTGTCCTGGGGCACCTTCCTGGTCGGGGCCTTCGGGGCGTTCGTGCTCGGCGCCATCGCCGGGATCCTGCTGATCGTCACCGACCGGGCCGGGCGGCGCAGCGCGCTGCCCTTCGGTCCGTTCATGCTGCTCGCCGCCTGGGCGGCGATCCTCGGCGCCGGCCAGCTGGGCGACTGGTACCTGCACCCCGGCGGCTGAGCCTGTCGGGAGCCGTCCTCCCGCCCCGGTGCGCCTCGCCCGGTCCTCACCCGGCGGTCGCCGGATCCGGCCCCGTGGGACGGATCCACGCGGCGCCGTCGACGGGGAGCCGGCCGTCGACCAGGGGGAGGCTGCTCAGGAGCACGTCGCTGCCGCCGAGGTCGACCGGCGGGGCGCCGAGGTTGACGACGCAGCGCAGGGCGTTCGCCCGCTCGAAGTCGAGGACGCCCTCGGGGGACTCCCGCCACCCCAGCGGCGCCCCCGCCAGGCCGTCCACGCTCCGGCGGAGCCGGAGCGCGGCCCGGTAGAGGGACAGCGTCGACTCCGGGTCGGAGGACTCGGCCTCGACGGTCAGGGGCGCCCACGACTCGGGTTGCGGAAGCCACGGGTGCACGCCGGGAGGGGAGAAGCCGAAGGGGGGCGACGTGCCGCTCCACGGGATCGGCACCCGGCAGCCGTCGCGGCCACGGAGCGCGCCGCCGCTGCGGTGGAACATGGGGTCCTGGAGCACGTCGTCGGGCAGGTCGTCGACGTTCGGCAGGCCGAGCTCCTCGCCCTGGTAGATGTAGGCGCCACCGGGCAGGGCGAGCATCAGCAGCGCCGCCGCCCGCGCCCGCCGGGTGCCCAGCGCCAGGTCGGACTCCTCGCCCTCGCCGTCGGTGATGAAGAAGGAGCTGGTCGTCGCTCGGCCGTACCGCGTGACCGGCCGGATCTCGTCGTGGCTGGTCAGGACCCACGTCGATGGCACGCCGATCGGTTCGAAGGACGCCAGCGTCGCGTCGATGACCTCGCGCAGGGCGCGCGCGTCCCACGGACTCTTCAGGTACGGGAAGTTGAACGCCGTGTGCATCTCGTCCGGACGGAGGTACTTGGCCAGCCGTTCGGGGGTGCTGACGACCGCCTCGGCGACGAAGGCGCGATCGCCGTCGTAGGTGTCCGCGATCGCGCGCCAGCGCCGGAAGATGTCGTGCACCTCCTCGACGTCCCAGTGCGGGTTGTCGTCCCAGTCGACGGTGCGGAACTCCGGGACGCCGCCGTAGTCGGCGTCGGGCAGGCCCAGCTTCTTCGCCATCGCCGGCGCGGCGTCGATCCGCAGGCCGTCGACGCCCCGGTCGAACCAGAACCGGAGCACGTCGTCGAAGGCGTCGAGCACCGGCGGGTGACTCCAGTCGAGGTCGGGCTGCTCGGGGGCGAACAGGTGCAGGTACCACTGGCCCGGGCGGCCGTCGGGCTCGGTCACCCGGGACCAGGCCGACCCGCCGAACGCGCTGATCCAGTTGTTCGGCGGCTCGGCGCCGTCCCGGCCGCGGCCGTCCCGGAAGAAGTAGCGTTGCCGTTCCGGCGAGCCCGGGCCGGCCGCGAGGGCGGCGAGGAACCACGGGTGCTGGTCGGAGGTGTGGTTCGGGACGAGGTCGATGATCACCCGCAGCCCGAGCGCGTGCGCCTCGCTCAGCACGGCATCCGCGTCCGCCAGGGTGCCGAACATCGGATGGATGTCGCAGAAGTCGCTGACGTCGTAGCCGCCGTCGGCCAGGGGCGAGGGGAACCAGGGCGAGATCCAGAGGCCGTCCACGCCGAGGTCGGCCAGGTACGGCAGGTGGGCGCGCAGACCCGGCAGGTCGCCGTCGCCGTCGCCGTTGCCGTCGGCGAAGCTGCGCGGGTACACCTGGTACATCACCGCGGTGCGCCACCAGGGCGAGCCGCCGTCGCTGCCGCTCACACGCCGAACCTAGGGTGTTCGGCGACGCCCGTACAGCCCAGGGCCGCGGCTATTCCGGCGCGGCGACCAGGTAACCCTCCTCGTCGAGGGTGACGGGGATCGGGTCGCAGATCTCGAAGCTCTCGCCTCCGCGGTCCTCGAGGTTGTGGAAGCCGAGGACGACCCATGTGCCGTCGCGCTGCTGCACGAGCGGCGCCGCGAACAGGGTCGGGTCGGCCGTGAAGGGACGGGCCGCGTCGATGTCGAACGGTCCGAGGGGTCCCGTGCACGGCACGGACCAGGTGCAGAACTCGCCGCTGCGCGCGACCCGCTCCGGCGTCATCTCCTGGGGGTGGCACGTGAAGACGAGCACCCACCGGCCGTCGACGCGTCGGGTCTGGATCACCTCGAGCTGACCGAAGCCGGTCCCGGGCGAGGACAGTGGCGGGAGGACCGTCCAGGTCTGGAGGTCGGGGGAGTGCAGGTGGCCGACGACGCCGTCGTCGTTGCGGGCGGCGCCGACGGCCCGGGCGGTGACGAGCAGGTGCCAACCATCGCCCTCGGGGTCCCTGACCGCGAAGGGGTCCCGCCACGTCTCGCTGACCGTCTCGACGGCGGGGCCCGTGGTCCGCACGTCGGGGTAGTCGGCGAGGGTCTTGTACCAGCGGCGGTCGGGGCCGACGAGCGGCGCCGCCGACCGTCCGGTCCAGTGGTGCAGGTCGGTCGAGGTCGCGACGCCGAGGCGCTGGTCGCGCAGGCCGTGCCCGGCGGTCGCGATGGCGGTGTAGAAGAACAGGTACGAGTCGTCGTCGGCGCGGGCGACGGACCCGGTCCAGATGGCGAGGTCGTCGAAGGCGCCCTCGGCGGCGGGTCCGAAGGTCTCGCCGAGCACCTCCCAGGAGCGGAGGTCGTCGGAGACGGCGTGCCCGATCCGCGCCTTGTCGTGGCGCATGTCGGCGCGCGGCAGTCGCGGCGACTGGAGGTAGTACAGGTGGTACCGGGTGCCGTCGTCGACGCACCAGGAGTCCCAGATCCAGGCGTCGTCAGAGCGAAGCATGCTCGACATCCTCGCAGGATCTCGCGTCGTTCATCGTGTCCGATCGGGGCGAGGCGGGTCGAGGGCGTCGTTCGGTGGTTTGCAGCGGGGCCGTCACTGCAGGGCGGCGGTCAGGCGCATGACGTTGTCGACGTACTTCTTCCGGGCCGGTCGCTGCGTCCACTCCTCGAGTGTCAGCTCCTTCGACAGCGCCCGGTAGGTGTCCTCGACCTCGCGCATCTTCACCACCACCGCGGGGTCGGGCATCAGCAGCGAGATCTCGAAGTTGAGCGCGAAGGAGCGCAGGTCCATGTTGCTCGAGCCGACCACCGCGACGTCGTTGTCGACGGTGAAGTGCTTGCTGTGCAGGATCAGGGGCGCCGGGTACTGGTAGATGCGGACCCCCGCCTCGAGGAGCGCGCGGTAGTACGAGGCCTGGGCGTGGCCGACCATGAACTGGTCGGAGACCTCGCTGACGAACAGCTCCACGTCGACACCGCGCTGGGCGGCCGTGGTGACGGCGTAGAGCAGCGACTCGTCGGGCACGAAGTACGGCGAGGTGAGCGAGATCCGCTCGGTGGCGGCGTAGATGAGGGTGGTGAACATCCGCAGGTTGTTCTCGGCGACGATGCCGGGGCCACTCGGGATGATCTGGCACGGCACGTCGAAGACCTCGGTCTCGCGGGCGTCGGGCTCGCCGTGCACCGTGACCAGCTCCACCACCTCGCCGGTCTCGACGTACCAGTCGGAGGCGAAGACCGCGTTGAGCGCCCCGACCACGGGCCCCTCCAGCCGCACCATCAGCTCGACCCACTCGCGACCCAGCTTGTGGTTCTTCGGCTTGTTGTAGCCGCGCTCGGTCATGTTGAGGGAGCCGGTGAAGCCGACGCTGCCGTCGACGACCAGCAGCTTGCGGTGGTTGCGCAGGTCGGGTCGGCGCCAGGACCCCTTCAGCGGCTTGATCGGCAGCATCGGGTGGTACTCGATCGCCGTCTCGTCCAGCCGCTTGAGCATGTCCTTGTAGCCGGGGATGCCGCGCGAGCCCAGGTGGTCGAAGAGGTAGCGCACCTTCACCCCCCGCTCGGTGGCCCGGATCATCGCCTGGAACAGCGGGTCGGTGACCTCGTCCCAGGCGGTGATGTAGAACTCCGCGTGCACGTGGCTCTGGGCCCGGTCCACCTCGGCGGCCATCTCGTTGATCACGCCGTAGTAGTCCGGCCAGAGCTGGACCTCGTTGCCGCCGGTCACCGGCAGCGCGCCCAGCCGCTCGTTGAGCGCGAAGACGGTCCGGTACGCCGGCCGCTGGCCGCTGGCGTCGTAGGTGAGCGGCAGCTCCGCGGCCCGCCGGGCGACGGCGTCCTGGGCCTCGCGCTCGCGACGCAGCCGTCGCCCCTCGACCCGGGTCCGGCCGAAGAGCAGGAAGAAGAAGAAGCCCAGGAAGGGGTCGATCAGGATCAGCAGCAGCCAGGCCATCCCCGTCGAGGGCTTCCGGTTGCCCGGGATGACGCCGAGCGCGAACACCCGCAGCCCGACGGCCAGGAAGATGAGGAGCGCGGCGAGCGTCAGCGCCAGCACGGCCAGGAGGTCCTGTTCCATGGCGAAACCCTAGGGGGTGGATCGTTCGGGGGTCCCGGCAAGCGGGCGAGAGACGTGGGAGTCTGCTTCCGTGAGCGACGAGAGCCAGCCGGGGTTCCTGGGCCGTGCCGTCGGGGCCGTCACCGGCCGGATGGTCGACGCGGTGCCGCCCGAGGTGGTGCTCGACCACATCGACGTCGACGCGCTGCTCGACCACGTCGACATCAACCACCTGCTCGACCGGGTCGACGCGAACCGGCTGCTGGACCGGATCGACGTCGACCGCCTCATGGACCGGATCGACGTGGACCGGCTCCTGGCCCGGGTCGACATCCAGGCGCTGCTCGCCGACGTCGATCTCGAGGACGTGGTCCGCCGCGCGGGGATCCCCGACGTGATCGCGGAGACCACCGGCACGCTGGCCGGCCGCAGCCTCGACGTCGCCCGCCGGCAGCTGGTGGGCCTGGACGCGGTCTTCGCGAACCTGGTGGACCGGATCCTGCGGCGCCCGCCGTTGGAGCAGCCCGGACCGGCGGGCCTGGTGGGTCCGCGATGAGCGGGCGCACCGAGGGCTCGGTCTCGGGCCGGTACGCCGGCGGCGTGAGCCGCGCCGTCTCCGCGGCGATCGACCTCGGCGTGGTGATCGGCTCCTACACCGTCGGCGTCTGGGTGGGCCGCTTCCTGCTCGACGTGCTGTTCGGGATCGGCTCCTCGGGGGCCTCGGGCCTGGTGGCCACGCTGGCGCTGCTCGGCTGGGCGGGGCTCTACCTGATCCTCACCACCGCGGTGGCGGGCAAGACCGTCGGCAAGGCGCTGGTCGGGCTGAAGGTGGTCCGCCGCGACGGCGGGCCGCTGCACAGCGGGCAGGCGGTGGTGCGGGTGCTGATGCTGCCGATCAGCACCTCGTTCTTCGGCGCCGGCCTGGTGCTGATCGTGCTCCGCCGCGACCACCGCGCCCTGCACGACCTGGTCGCCCGCACCGCGGTCGTCTACGACTGGGGCGACCGGCCCGCCGAGCTGCCGGCCCCGCTGTCGGCGTACCTGAGCGCGCGCGCCGGCACCCCGGAGCGCGAGTAGGTCCCCCGACCGAGTAGGTCCCCGCGGTCACCCGTCGAGGAGGCCGGCCGCCAGCGCCGGCGCGAGCGCGGGCGCCAGCGGCAGCCGCGGAATCAGCGTCGCCTGCACGGCGTGGTAGAGGTCGGCCTTCTCCTTCCACACCGTGCGCGCGACCGCGTTGGCCGGGTCGAGCTCGTGCCACCAGGAGCCGCCGCGCCGGTCGACCAGGTGGTCCGCTGCGTAGCCCCACCAGCGGTCGAGATCGTGGGCGAACCGTTCCTCGCCGGTCGCGCGGTGCAGGGCCGCCGCGGCGGCCACGGCCTCCGCGGCCACCCAGTGGAACCGCTGCCGAACCACCGGTCGCCCCGACCAGTCCACGGTGTAGACGAACCCCGGGGCGCCGTCGACCGACCACCCGTCGGCGACCGCGCGGTCGTAGAGCGCGGTCGCGGCCGACGCCATCCACCCCGGCGGCTGCTGGCCGCGGGCCGCGAGCGCGGCTCGGGTGTGCAGGGTCAGCCGCGCCCACTCCAGGCCGTGGCCGACCGTCGAGCCGAACGGCCGGAAGGGGTCCGCCGGGCGGTCCGCGTTGTAGTCCGGCTGCGGCGACCAGTCGGCG
The DNA here is from genome assembly GCF_004919105.1 of Nocardioides sp. GY 10113. Classification (GTDB taxonomy): domain Bacteria; phylum Actinomycetota; class Actinomycetes; order Propionibacteriales; family Nocardioidaceae; genus Nocardioides. The sequence continues at coordinate 357,926 of NZ_STGK01000002.1, read as the reverse complement.
TCGAAGTGCTCGGGGATCCGGCCGTCGTGCGCGGGCGCGAGGTGGTGCGCGACCCGGTCGACCATCCGCAGCGCCCGGTCGAGCCAGCGGTCCTCGCCGGTGACGTCGGCCGCGGCGAGGTAGGCCTCGACGGTGTGCATCGCGGCGTTGACGCCGCGGTAGGGGTCGAGCGTGGTGAAGGCGCGGTCCCACTCCTCGACCACCATCCCCGCCGCCTCGTCCCAGAACCTGCGCTCGCTGACGTCCAGCGCCTCGGCGAGCAGTCCCGGCGCGTCCGGGTGCCCGGCCGTGGCGGCGCTGGTGGCCGCGAGCACCACGAAGGCGTGCGGGTACGCCGCCTTCGTGGTGTCCACGGGTACGCCGTCGGCGGCGACCGCCGGGAACCAGCCGCCGTGCTCGGCGTCGCGGAAGGCGGCCCGCAGCGACCGCACGCCGTGGTCGACGAGATCCTCGCTGCCCGCGTGGCCCAGCAGGTGGCCGAGCGCGTAGACGTGCGTCATCCGGCAGGCGATCCACAGCTCGCGGGGTCCCTCCAGCGCGGTGCCGTCGTCGGCCTGCCGGGCGAACCCGCCGGGGACCCGGGACCGGTGCCCGAAGGCGAGCAGTCGGTCGGTCTCGGCGGCGAGGAGGGGCAGCATCGCGGGGTGCACCGTGCCATCCTGGCCTCTCCGGACGATGCGGTGGTCGAGGTGCGGGCGCAGCGGGCCTCGAGACCCGACGAGGAGGTCGTGGTGGTCGATCGGGATCAGCCGGTCCTGGTGGTCGGTGAGGCGCTGGTCGACGTCGTGCACGCCGTTGACGGCACGCGGGCGACGCACCCCGGTGGCAGCCCGGCCAACGTGGCGCTCGGCCTGGGCCGGCTCGGTCGCTCGGCGACGCTGGTGACCTGGCTGGGTGACGACGAGGAGGGTGCGCTGGTCCGCCGGCACCTGAGGGAGAACCGGGTCCGGGTCGCCGACGGCGGGGGTCTGGCGGAGCGGACCACCCGGGCGATCGCGACGCTCGACCACGCCGGCGCGGCGTCGTACACCTTCGACCTGAGCTGGCGGCTCCCGCCGGGGGCCGCGGAGCCGGGTGCGGTGGTGCCCGGCGCGGTGCACGTGCACACCGGGTCGATCGCCACGACGGTGGCGCCGGGCGCGGACGAGGTGCTGGCGCTGCTGCGCCGGCACGGGCTCGCGGAGACGATCTCCTACGACCCCAACCTGCGGCCGGCGGTGATGGGCACGCCCGGCGCGGTGCGGCACCGGGTCGAGGAGCTGGTCAGCCTCTCCGACCTGGTCAAGGTCAGCGACGAGGACCTGGCCTGGCTGCGGCCCGACGCCGCGCCGGAGGCGGTGCTGGAGGAGTGGGCGGGGCAGGGCCCGTCGCTGGTGGTGCTGACCAGGGGCGCGCACGGGGTCCGGGCGGTGACCGCCGCCGGCGTCGTCGTGGAGCTGCCCTCGCCCACCGTGGACGTGGTCGACACCGTCGGTGCGGGGGACTCGTTCATGGCGGCGCTGATCGACGGCCTGCTCGTGCGCGACCTGCTCGGTGCCGAGCACCGGGGCGCGCTGCGCGGGGTCGCGGAGGGGGCGCTGACCGCGGTGCTGGAGCGGTGCGCGGCCGTCGCGGCGATCACCGTCTCCCGGCCGGGCGCGGACCCGCCCTGGGAGCGCGAGCTCGACGCGACCGACCGCTGGGCGTGACGCGTCACCGAGCGGTCAGCCGGTCAGCCGGGCAGCCGGGCAGCCGGTCAGCCGGTGGTCTCGGGGATCGGGGTGAGCAGCGGCTCGCCGCGCATCCATGCCGCGAGGTTGTCGAGGGTGAGGGCGCCCATGGCGGCCCGCGTGGTGACGGTGCCCGAGGCGGTGTGCGGCTGCAGTACGACGTCGTCGCGGCCCAGCAGCGCGGCAGGCACCCGCGGCTCGTCGCGGAAGACGTCTAGCCCGGCCCCGCCGAGCCGGCCGGAGTCGAGGGCGGCGACCAGCGCCTGCTCGTCGACCACCGACCCGCGGGCGACGTTGACCAGCACGCCGTCGGGGCCGAGGGCGTCGAGCACCTCGGCGTCGACCAGGCCGTCGGTCGCGGCGCCGCCGGGGACCACCACGATGAGCGAGTCCACGGCCGCGGCGAGCGCGACCGGCGAGGGCAGGTAGGCGTAGGGGACGCCCGGGACCGGCCGGCGGTTGTGGTAGCTGACCGTCGCGCCGAGGGCCTCGACCCGGGTGGCGACCGCCTGCCCGATCCGGCCCAGCCCGAGGATGCCGACGTGGCTGCCCGCCACCTGGCCGGTGAGGGGGAACGGGCCGCGCGGCCAGCGACCCTCCTGGACGTAGCGATCGGCGGCGACCACCTGGCGGCGTACCGCGAGCAGCAGGGCGATCGCGTGCTCGGCGACGGCGGGGTCGAGCACGCCGGGGGTGTTGCTGACGGCGATCCCGCGGGACAGTGCGGCGGCGAGGTCGATGTTGTCGTAGCCGACGCCGAAGTTGGCGATCATGCCGAGCCGGGGGAGGGCCTCGATCAGGTCCGCGCCGACGGGGGAGAAGTTGGAGCAGACGATCGCCACGACCTCCGCGCCGTGCCGCGCCAGGAACTCCTCGCGGCCCTCGGCCGGCAGGTCGAGGGTCGGGTACGACGCCGCGACGGCGTCGTGGGTGCCCGGGTGCAGCGGGGGTACGCGGAGCACGGTGCCGGGCTCGCCGTCGGGAGTCATGGCGCCAACCTAGTGACCGGGCGCGGACGCCGGGGAACGGCCGCGCTCACGCCGTGCCCAGCTCGCGCTCGGCGGCGGCGAGCGCGGCCAGCCCGTCGGCGCGGATCCGCTGGGACACCGCGGACGGGGTGATCCCGAGGGTCTCGGCGAGCTCGCGCTGACTGGTGCCGTCGAGCATCCCCTGCAGGATGGTCGCGCCGCGGGCGTCGAGGGCACCGACGAGGTGGTCGCGCAGCAGCAGTGCGGCGTTGACCGGGCCGGCGGCGGGGCCGCCGCCGGCGTCGACGTAGGCCGTGCGCCGGGTGCGGCTGGTCGGCTGGTCCTCCGCGACCTGCACCTCGTGGATCGCCTCGCGGGCTGCCCACCAGCCGGGGCCGTCCTCGACCGGCGGGTTCGCGGCGAGCACCTCGACCTCGCCCCACCCGACCCCGTGGCGCACGTCGTGGTCGGGAAGCAGTGCCAGGCGCAGGTCGAGGGAGGCGCGGAGGGCGTCGCCCACCGAGGCGAAGCGCCCCTGGTACTCGTCGCCGACCGTGATCCGCAGCGGGGCGAGCGGAGCGTAGCGGCCGTTGGCGGTCTCGAGGGCCGCGGCGACCCGACGGTGCAGCGCGGTGCGGTCGACGGCCGAGCGCGAGTCGATCACGTCGCCGATCAGCGTCGCCGTCAGCATCGCGCTTCACCGGTCATGAAGTGAAGCATATGTCTAACTGATGGCTTCGCGGAAGCGCTGCGCTCACTCTGCGCCGGCGACGCCCCCGATCCGGAGCATCTCCCCGCGGTCGCCGACCTTGATCCGGAGGCGTCCCTCGGCCTCGCCGAGGGCGATCTCGTGCCGGTCGAGGAGCTCCCAGGACTCGTGGGTCGCGACCGCGACCCCGCGGTGCGCGAGGTGGGCGTCGACGTCCTCGGGGCGCCGCGACGGTGCCACCGCGCTGGTGGCGGCCAGCAGGTGGGCGACGGTCTCCGCGGCGTCGCTCTTGGTGTGCCCGATCAGGCCCACCGGGCCGCGCTTGATCCAGCCGGTGACGAACAGCCCGGGGATCGGCTCGCCGGCGAGGTCCAGCACCCGGCCGCCGTCGTTCGGGACCACCGCGGCCGCGTGGTCGAAGGGGATGCCGGGCAGCGGCGTGCTGCGGTAGCCGACCGCCCGGTAGACCGACTGCACGTCCCAGGTGGTGACCTCTCCGGTGCCGATGACGCCGCCGTCGCCGGTCAGGCGGGTGCGCTCGGTGCGCAGGGCACCCACGGTTCCGGGCCGGGCGGGGTCCTCGACGATCTCCACCGGCTGCTCGAGGAAGTGCAGGTGGATCCGGTGCGGCTTGCCCTCGGGCTCGCGGCCGACCCAGTTCGCCAGTGTGTCGAGCACCATCTTGGACTGCTTGTTCCTCTGGATGTGCTGCATCGAGTGGTCGTCGACCTCGAAGCCCTCGGGGTGCACGATCACGTCCACGTTGGGGGAGTGCGCCAGCTCGCGCAGCTCCAGCGGCGAGAACTTGGCGTACGCCGGACCGCGCCGCGCGAAGACGTGCACGTCCGTGATCGTCTTGTCCCGCAGGCCCTCGTACACGTGGGCGGGGATGTCGGTGCTGAGCATCTCCTCACCGGTCTTGGCCAGGACCCGGGCCACGTCGAGGGCGACGTTGCCGACGCCCAGGACGGCGACGGAGGTGGCCTGGAGCGGCCAGGTGCGCGGGACGTCGGGGTGCGCGTCGTACCAGGAGACGAAGTCGGCCGCGCCGTGCGAGCCGTCGAGGTCCTCGCCGGGGATGCCCAGGTCGCGGTCGGCCATCGCGCCGGTGGCCACGATCACCGCGTCGTAGAACTCGCGCAGCTCCTCCAGCTTCACGTCGACGCCGAAGTCGACGTTGCCGAGGAAGCGCACGTCCGGGTGGGCGATCACCCGCTGCAGCGCCTTGATGATCTCCTTGATCCGCGGGTGGTCCGGGGCGACGCCGTAGCGGACCAGGCCGAACGGCGCGGGCAGGCGCTCGATCAGGTCGAGCGAGACCGCGGCCTCGGACTTGATCAGCTGGTCGGCGGCGTAGATGCCGGCCGGTCCGCCGCCGACGATCGCAACACGAAGAGTCATGCCGAGGAGTCTGCGGATCGGCGCGCCGCGGCGGAACGAGGTCACGCTTGGGTCGTCACAAGGTAGGTTTGTGACATGGTCCTCGGGTCGCACGTTCCGGAGCTCCGCGCGCTCGAGCTGCTCTCCGCGGTCGCCCGGCTGGGCAGCCTCGGTGCCGCGGCGGCCGAGCTCGGGATCTCGCAGCAGGCGGCGTCGTCGCGGCTGCGGACGGTCGAGGCGCTCGTCGGGGAGCCGCTCGTGGTGCGGTCCCGGCGCGGCTCGGGCCTGACCGGGACCGGGGAGCTGGTCGTGCAGTGGGCGGCGCGGGTGCTCGAGGCGGCCGAGGAGCTGGATGCCGGCATCACCGCGCTGCGCGCGGACCGTCGGGGCCACCTCGCGGTCGCCGCCTCGCTGACCATCGCCGAGCACATGCTGCCCGGCTGGCTCGTCGGCCTCCGGGCCCACCAGGTACGCCGGGGGCTGGCTCCGACCGAGGTGACCATGACCGCGACCAACTCGGAGCGCGTGGCCGCGCTGGTCGAGTCCGGGGAGGTGGCACTCGGCTTCGTCGAGGGTCCCGATGCGCCCGTCGGGCTGCAGTGCCGCCTGGTCGGCACCGACGAGCTCGTGGTGGTGGTCGGTCCCGGGCACCCCTGGGCGGGGCGCGGTCGGCGCCGGGTGCTGGCCGCGACGCTGGCCGCCACGCCGCTGGTCGTCCGCGAGCCCGGCTCGGGGACCCGGATGGTGCTGGAGCGGGCGCTCGCGGGCCACGTGCAGGCCGCCCCCGCGCTCGAGCTCTCGAGCACGGCCGCGGTGCGTGCCGCCGTGGCGGCCGGCGCGGGGCCGGCCGCGCTCGGCGCGCACGCCGTCCGCGACGACCTGGCGACGGGGAGGCTGGTCGAGGTCGCCGTCGGTGGCCTCGAGCTGACCCGGCGGCTGCACGCGGTCTGGCGCGGCGGCGCCCACCCGCCCCAGGGGCCGGCCAGGGAGCTGGTCGCCTGGGCGGCGGGTGGCGGCCGGGCGTGACGCCCGCCCGGCCGGGTCAGGTCGTCAGCGTCCGAGCAGGCGTCCCCAGAAGCCGGAGCCGGAGCCGGACTGCTCCTTGGCCGCGGCCACCTGCTGCGGGGTGTGCTTGCCGCCGCACCACTCGCTCGCGGGGACCATGGCCTTCACCTGTGCGACGTGGGAGCCGCAACCGGCCCAGGTGGTCTTGTTGCAGGTCTTGCAGCGGGCGGGACGGCACATACGGGTTCTCCTCGGGTGGTGTGACGAGTGTCAGCTGGTCGGGCGGTTCGAGCGGGTGGTCAGGCGGGGGAGTCGCCGGCCTCGAGGGCGTCGGCGAACTCGCAGAAGTCGCGGTAGGCGCGGGCGCCGTGGATCGTCGCCGGTCCGCCGTGCATCAGGAAGGTGACGCCGATCGCCTCGGCCGCCTCCTGGCGGGTGGCGCCGGCGCGGACGGCGGCCTGCGCGTGGGAGGCGATGCATCCGTCGCAGCCCTCGACCACGCCGATCGCCAGGGCCATCAGCTCCTTCGTCTTCTTGGGCAGGGCGCCGTCGGCGAAGGCTGCCTTCGAGAGCTCGCCGAAGCCGCGGTAGACGTCCGGGATGGCGTGGCGCAGCTCGCGGTGCATCGGCATCAGCTCGCGCAGCAGCTCCCGGCCGTGCTGGTCGGCGCGATCCTGGGTGGCAGCCTCGGGCGCAGTGGCGGTGATGGTCATCGACGATCCTCTCTCGCTGGCGATTAACCCCCCGGGGGGATACAGTGAGGCTAACACAACCCCCTAGGGGGATGTAGAATCCTGGTGTGGTAGCGGACCGCGGTGCCACACCCACCATGACGCAGCGATACGACGCAGCAATGACGCGAGGAGGAGCCCGATGCAGCTGGGTGCCGAGGACACCAAGGCGATCATCACCCGCATGAAGCGCGCCCACGGCCATCTGGGCAGTGTGATCCGGATGCTGGAGGAGGGGGCCGAGTGCGAGGACGCGCTGACCCAGCTGGCCGCCGTGAACAAGGCGATCAGCCGCAGCGGCTACGCCCTGGTGGCGACCGGCCTGCAGCACTGCATGGCTGAGGGTGGGCCGGACAGCGTGGACGCCAAGAAGCTCGAGAAGCTCTTCCTGTCGTTGGCCTGACGGTCGCCGGAGCCGGGTGGTTCAGTCGGCGCCGATGCCGCGGACCAGTGCCGCGATCTCGGTGAGCGCGATCAGCGTGGTGGCCGTGGTCAGCGCCAGGGCGGCCCGGCCCCCGCGGGGTCGCCCGCGGCGGGCCGCGGCGTGGTGGGTGGAGTAGCGCAGCCTGGACTCGACGAAGACCCAGGCCGACAGCAGTGCGGCGACCGTCAGGGCAGCGGCCGCGATCCCGCCGAGGCGCTCGAACGTGACCCTGCCCATCGCGATCGCGGCCACGGTCAGCGAGAGCGCGGTGCGTTGCCAGGCCAGCGCGGTCCGCTCGTTGGAGAGCCCTTCGGCCCCCTGGTAGTCGGCGGGCCGGCGCTGGTCGCTCATGTCAGCGGCCGGAGACCAGGATGACCGCCGAGATCAGCACCAGGCCGACCACCAGGATCACCGCGAAGCCGAGCGCTGGCAGCGGCGCCTTGCGTCGGATGGCTCGCTCCGCCAGCGCCCAGCGCACCCACGCCGCCACCGCGGAGATCAGGCCGAGGGTCGCCAGCACGATCACCAGGCCCACTCGAAGGGGCTCGTCCAGGTCGAGGTTGACGACGTCGACCGCGACCGCGGCCGCCAGGAGGGCCAGCGACGTGCGGATCCAGGCCAGGAAGGTGCGCTCGTTGGCGAAGCTGAACCGGTAGTCCGGCTCCTCGCCCTCTGAGTAGACCCAACCGGGCCAGCGGGATCGATCGGTCACGCGGCCGATCCTGCCCGATCCTCGCGACTCCGGTCGCTCCGGGGGATCCCGATCACTCGGTCTGGTGAAGGTCCGGTGCCGGGTCCTCGGCGGGCTGGCCGGCCCAGAGGGTTCGCAGTGCCTGCTTCCAGTTGCGCACCACGCTCTCCCGGGTGCTGGCTCGCGCGCCCAGCATGGTGAGCATCGAGAGTCCCGTGAGCAGGTCGACGGTGAGCTCGACGAGCGACGCGGTGCGCGGGTCGGTGGCCAGCGGGTCTCCGAGGTTCTCGGCGTACATCGTGCGCATCGTGGCCAGCAGGCGGGCCTCCTCGGGCAGCAGGGCGGCCCGCAGGTCGGGGTCGGTGCGCGCGGCGACCCAGAGCTCGAGCGCGGCGAAGAAGATCGGGCTGGACAGGTCGCGCCAGATCAGGTCGACCACGGCCTCCATCCGGTCGGCGTCGGGATCGATCAGCGCCGCGTCGGCGCGGAACCGCTCGATCCGCGCGTCGACGAGGTGGGAGACGGCGCCGACCAGCAGCTCCGCACGCGTGGGGAAGTGGTGCTGGATGGTGCCCCGGGCCAGGCCGGTGCGGTCCTGGACCTCGGAGACCGTGGTGGCGGCCAGTCCGACCTCGAGCAGGCAGGCGGCCGTGGAGTCCAGGATCAGCGCCCGGGTGGTGGCGCGACGTTCGGCCTGCGTGCGGCGCGGTCGAGCGCTGGTGGCGAGCGGGTCGGGCACGGCTCGACCGTACGGCGTGACGGTATGCCGGTCAACGCGACCGGACGGGGTGAATCGCGCGTGCCGCTTGACGGCGGGTGTGGCCTGCGCCACTCTAGAAACCGTACGCCGTAACTGTTTGTTGTCCATGGGGCTGGTGTCGAGTGATGGGGCTGTGATGAGGCGTGTGCAGGGGCGAGCCCCGTCGATCGCGATCATCGGCAGCGGCTTCGGTGGTCTGGCCGCGGCGATCGAGCTGAAGCGGCGCGGCTACCAGGACGTGGTGCTCCTGGAGAAGGCCGACGAGGTCGGCGGTGTCTGGCGCGACAACACCTATCCGGGTGCGGCGTGCGACGTCCCCTCGCCGATCTACTCGTTCTCCTACGCGCCCAACCCGCGCTGGCCGCACCGGTTCTCCACCCAGCCCGCGATCCTCGACTACCTGCGCTCCGTCGCCGACACCTTCGACGTGCGACGCCACATCCGGTTCGGTGTCGAGGTCGTCGCCGCGACGTACGACGAGGACGAGCGCCGCTGGCGGGTCGACCTGCAGGGGGCGGACGGCGCCGGCGAGACGCTCGACGTGGACGTCCTGGTCTCCGCGGTCGGCCAGCTCTCGCGTCCGGCCTTCGCCGACATCCCGGGCCGTGCGGAGTTCGCCGGACCGTCCTTCCACTCCGCGCAGTGGCGTCACGACGTCGACCTCGCCGGGAAGCGCGTCGCGGTGATCGGCACCGGCGCCAGCGCGGTCCAGTTCGTGCCGGCGATCGCCCCCGAGGTCGGCGCGATGACCGTCTTCCAGCGCTCCGCGCCGTACCTGCTGCTCCGCCCGGACCGCCGCTTCTCGCAGGCCCACCACCGGCTCTTCCGGCTGCTCCCGGTCGTCCAGCTCGCCGAGCGCGGCTTCTGGTTCGGGATGCTGGAGCTGCTCGGCGTCGCCTGGATCTACTCCCGGCTCGTGGCGGGCGTCCTGAAGGGCTGCTCGTGGTTGCACATGCGCCACGGCGCGAAGGCCAAGCCGGGGCTGTTCGCGCAGGTCTGGCCCGACTACCCGATCGGCTGCAAGCGGGTGCTGTTCTCCGGCGACTACGTGCCGGCGCTGGCCCGGCCCAACGTGGACCTGGTCACCGATCCGATCACCCGGATCACGCCGACCGGCGTGGTCACCGCCGACCCGGGCGGCCGTGAGACCGAGCACCCCGCCGACGTGCTGATCTGGGGCACCGGGTTCAAGGCGACCGAGTTCCTGGCCCCGATGAAGGTCACCGGTGCCGGCGGCCGGGTGCTCGACGCAGAGTGGGCCGGCGGCGCCCGCGCCTACTACGGCGTCTCGGTGCCGCACTTCCCGAACCTGCACCTGATGTACGGACCGAACACCAACACCGGCGCCGGCTCGGTCGTCTACTTCCTCGAGGCCCAGGCCCGCTTCCTCGGCGACCTGGTCGACGAGGTCGCCCGCCGTGGCTGCCCGCTCGCGGTCCGTGAGGACGTCGAGAGCGCGTACGACGGCTGGGTCCAGGACCGGCTCACGCGGAGCGTGTGGAGTCGTTGCACGTCCTGGTACCGCGTCGGCGGCTCCGGGCGGATCACCACCAACTGGCCGCTGCTCGGCAGCCAGTATCACCACCAGGCCCGGTTCCGGCCGGGCGACTACGAAGAGGTTGCATGAAGACGACGACCCCCACGCCGTCAGCGTCACAGGGCCAGGCCGCGGACGCGTACGACTACGACGTGCTCGTGATCGGCTCCGGGTTCGGCGGCAGCGTCACCGCGCTGCGGCTGACCGAGAAGGGCTACTCCGTCGGCGTCCTCGAAGCCGGCCGCCGTTGGCTGCCCGAGGACATCCCGACGACCAACTGGAACGTGCGCAAGTCGATCTGGATGCCTCGCCTCGGCCTGACCGGCCCGCAGCAGATCAGCGTGCTCGGCAAGTGCCTGGTCTTCAGCGGCGCCGGCGTCGGTGGCGGGTCGTTGATCTACGGCAACACGCTCTACGAGCCGCTGCCGGAGTTCTACACCGACAAGGCGTGGGCCCACATCACCGACTGGAGGTCCGAGCTCGCGCCGTACTACGACCAGGCCAAGCGCATGCTCGGCGTGGAGACCAACCCGCGCATCGGCCCGAGGGACGAGGTGCTGCTGGACATCGCCGGGGACCTCGGGGTGGCCGACACCTTCCACCGCACCGAGGTCGGCGTCTTCTTCAACGAGGGGCACGAGGGCGAGGAGGTCGACGACCCGTACTTCGGCGGCGCCGGCCCGCGCCGCCGCGGCTGCATCCACTGCGCCGAGTGCATGACGCAGTGCCGGCACAACGCCAAGAACACGACCACCACCAACTACCTCTACCTGGCCGAGAAGAACGGCGCGCAGGTGCACGAGCTGACCAAGGTCACCTCGGTGGCCCCCGACGGGCACGGCGGCTACCGGGTGCAGACCCAGCGGCCCGGCGCGGTCATCCGGAAGAACGAGCGCACCTTCACCGCGCGGCAGGTGGTCTTCGCCGCCGCGGCGCTCGGCACCCAGAGGCTGCTGCACCAGCTGCGCGAGGACGGCACCCTCGGCGACCTCAGCCCGCACCTGGGCCACCTGACGCGCAGCAACTCCGAGGCGATCCTCGGTGTCGCTGCCAAGGACCGCGACGACTTCGCCCAGGGCGTGGCGATCTCCTCCTCGATTCACCCCGAGCCCCAGACGCACATCGAGGTGGTCGGCTACGGCAAGGGGCAGAACGCGATGTTCGCCCAGCTCGCCCCGATGATCGACGGCGGCGCCTTCCGCTTCCTGCGACTGCTCCTCTTCATGCTGCTGCACCCGGTCCGGACGATCCGGACCTACAACCTGCGCCGGGCCTCCGAGCGCGGGGTGATCCTGCTGGTGATGCAGTCGCTGGACAACTCGCTGACCTCCTTCCGCAAGGGACGGCGGCTGCTCACCAAGCCCGGTGACGGCGAGCCCAACCCGGACTGGATCCCGCTCGCGCACGACGTCGCGCGACGCTGGGAGAAGAAGGTCGACGGCGTCGCCGCTGCCGTGGTCACGGACGCGTTCAACATCCCCGCGACCGCCCACTACATCGGCGGCTGCACCATCGGCGACTCGCCGCGGACCGGCGTCGTCGACGGCTACCAGCGGATCTACGGCTACCCGGGTCTGCACATCGCCGACGGCAGCGCGATCACCGCCAACCTCGGGGTGAACCCGTCGCTGACGATCACCGCGCAGGCCGAGCGGGCGATGGCCTTCTGGCCGAACAAGGGCGAGGAGGACCCGCGCCCGCCGCTGGGGGAGGCCTATCAGCGGATCTCCCCGGTGGCCCCCCGCTCGCCGGCCGTCCCCGGGGCTGCCCCGGGCGCCCTGCGGCTGCCGATCACGCCCGTCTGAGGAACGAGAGGGACCTGAGATGACCGTCGACCCCATCCCCGACAGCGCCGAGCCCGCGGAGCACGCCGGGCATGCCGCGGCGCTCGCCGCGCTGGAGCCCGCCTGCACGGTGGAGGAGGCATTCGCGCTCTTCGACGCACTGCCGGGGGTGGGGGCCGGCGAGCTGCGCGGCCGGTGGCACGGCCGCGAGCTCGCCACCGGGCACCCGCTGGACGGGCTGCTGGAGGCCACCGGCTGGTACGGCAAGCAGTTCGACGACGAGGAGTCGGTGCATCCGCTGCTCTTCCGCGCCGGCGGCCGGATCGTCTCGGTCGACCCGCGGTGGGCGCCGATGGGCGTCGCCGGCCGCGTGCCGACCGGCGCCGTGGCCCGCGCCCGGTTCACGATCGACCTACTCGCGCCCGTGCTCCGCACCCGCAAGCCGCGCGCCCGGCTGCGGGAGGTCCGGCACCGCGGCGTGGTCACCACCGCGATGGTCTACGACCACCTGCCGATCATCGACACCTTCCGCCGGGTCGACGCCGACACGCTGCTGGGCGTGATGGACCTGCGCACCCACCCGGCGCCGTACTTCTTCGTGCTGGCGCGGGACTGACGTCCGACCGGCGCAGGCGAACGGGCGAACCGACGCGCCACCTGCGCTTTCTCTGCCGGATTGCGCCCCGGGCGGGGTGGCGCTGGTAACATCGACAGCACGCCGCGGGCTGTTCCCCAGTTGACTGACAACAGCGTGACTGAAACAGCCGGCACCGCGAGAGGGAGCGGGAGCGGCACCGATCAGGATCGATGATCCAGCGTGCAGGGGCGTGCCGACGGCACCTGTCGTCGACGCGTCCGGGCGCCTCAGGAAGGACATCTGTGGCTCGAGGAAGCCAACGAGGCTCGTCGCAGCAGCGACGCGGCCGAGGTAGTGCGGGGCAGAAGCAGAAGCACCGCAACGAGGAGGGGATCATCCCCGTCCTCGCTCGCGTCGTGCGCGAGGTCGAGTCCGCCGTGCAGCGGCGCTCGACCGTGATCTCCGTGCGTACCAAGTTCCAGGTGATCGCCCTCCTGGTCCGTGAGGAGCGCGCGCGGGTCAAGGCCGACGAGAGCCTCACCGACGCCCGCCGCAACGAGGAGCTCAAGCGGCTCGACGGCATCGCCACGATCCTCGCCCAGACCGCGGCCCGCGACTCGACGCTCTTCACGCTGCTCGACCCGGAGGCGGAGATCTCCGACGACGCGCGCGAGCTGCGCCGCGAGCTCCTCGCCAAGGCGGGGATCGAGGTCGAGGAGGAGGAGACCGAGCAGGTTCCCGACGAGGCCGCGCTGGCCGCCGCCGAGCGCCGCGTGCTGCCCCGGTCGGTCGCCGCCCGGCAGCTCTCCAACCCGTTCCTGGTGCCCGACTTCGCCGGCGCCCAGGCGCCGGTCCGCCCGCAGCGCCTCGCCGGGTGGGAGCTGCTGGAGCCCCTGTTCCGCTCCTTCGAGCGCGCGCCCGAGGGTGCCGCGGCCGTGATGCCGCTGCCCGAGCCGACCAGCCTGCGCACCGTGGGCGGCCGCGAGCTGATGCACCACCAGGCCGAGGTCGTCGCGGCCGCGGCGGAGGGCCACCGCACCTTCCTGCTCGCCGACGAGCCCGGCCTGGGCAAGACGGCGCAGGCGCTGCTCGCCGCGGAGGCCGCCGGCGCCTTCCCGCTGCTGGTCGCGGTGCCGAACGTGGTCAAGACCAACTGGGCCCGCGAGGTCGACCTGTGGCTCCCGGGCCGCACCGCGACCGTGGTGCACGGTGACGGCGAGGACGTGGACGGCTTCGCCGACGTCTTCGTGGTCAACTACGAGATCCTCGACCGCCACATCGGCTGGCTCGGCAAGCACGGCTTCCGCGGGATGATCGTGGACGAGGCCCACTACATCAAGAACAAGGCCTCCCAGCGTTCCCAGCACGTGCTCCAGATCGCCGACCGGATCCGCAGCCGCACCGCGCGGCCGCTGATGATGGCGCTGACCGGAACACCGCTGATCAACGACATCGAGGACTTCCGAGCGATCTGGCAGTTCCTGGGCTGGATCGACGAGAAGGTGCCGCTCGGCAGCCTGATGGCGGCCCTGGAGGAGACCGGGCTGACCCCGGCCGACCCGGGCTTCTACCCGGCCGCCCGTCAGAGCGTCGTCAACCAGGGCATCGTCCGGCGTCGCAAGATCGACGTCGCCTCCGACATCCCCGCGCGCCGCGTCGCCGACCTCCCGGTCGAGCTCGAGGGCGAGGCCGGGCGCTCCATCCGCAAGGCCGAGGCCGAGCTGGCCCGCCGTATGGTCGAGCGCTACGAGACCGCGCTGGCCACCCGTCGCTCCGGCGCGGTGGTCGAGGGCATCGACCACGACCTGGTCCGCCAGGTGGCGACCTGGGAGCGCGAGGACAACGCCGCCAAGACCGGCGAGAACGTCTTCGGCATGCTCCGCCGGATCGGCCAGGCCAAGGCGGGACTGGCCGCGGACTACACCGCGCAGCTGGCCCGCAATGTCGGCAAGGTCGTCTTCTTCGCCAAGCACATCGACGTCATGGACGGCGCCGAGGAGGTCTTCGCCCAGCGCGGGATCAAGTACTCCTCGATCCGCGGCGACCAGTCCTCGACCGTGCGCCAGAAGCAGATCGACGCGTTCGTCAACGACCCGGACGTCGCGGTCGCGGTCTGCTCGCTGACCGCCGCCGGGGTCGGCCTCAACCTGCAGGTCGCCTCCAACCTGGTGCTCGCCGAGCTCTCCTGGACCGACGCCGAGCAGACCCAGGCGATCGACCGGGTCCACCGGATCGGCCAGACCGAGCCGGTGACCGCCTGGCGGGTGATCGCGACGCAGACGCTGGACACCCGGATCGCCGAGCTGATCGACCGGAAGGCCGGACTCGCTGCCCGTGCGCTGGACGGCGCCGGCGAGACCGTGGAGACTTCGATCGACGTCCAGACCGAGGCGCTGATCGCGCTGCTCACGGAGGCCTTGGAGCGTCGTACCCGCTGATCTCCGGCCGAGCCCGTGCCGGGCTCCTCAGGAGGTAGTGCCGATGGTCTCGCTGGCGGTGGCCGGAGGCACCGGCGTGGTCGGCCGGCTCGTCGTGGACGCGGCGCGCCGGCGCGGGCACGAGGTGACCGTGCTCGCGCGCTCGACCGGTGTCGACCTCACCTCGGGAGCAGGGGTGGACGAGGCGATGGCCGGCGTCGAGCGGGTGGTCGACGTGACCAACCTGACCACGCTGCGCGCCCGGCGCGCGGTCGCGTTCTTCGACGGCGTCACGCAGCGGCTGCTCGGCGCCGCCGAGCGGGCCGGGGTCGAGCACGTGGTGGCGCTGTCGGTCGTCGGCTGCGACCGGGTCGACCTCGGCTACTACCTCGGCAAGCGGGCGCAGGAGTCGGCGCTGGCCGCCGGCCCGGTGCCGTGGACGCTGCTGCGCGCGACGCAGTTCTACGAGTTCGCCAACCTGGCCATCGACCACGGCCCGCCCGGTCTGGTGGTCGCCCAGCGGATGCGCTGCCAGCCGATCGCCGCGGCCGAGGTCGCCGAGGCGCTGGTGGACGCGGTCGAGGGGCCGCCGGCGGGCCGGCTGCCCGACCTCGCCGGGCCCCGCGAGCACCAGCTGGACCAGCTGGTCCGCCAGATCGTGGTCGCCCGCGGCCTGCGTCGCGCCGTCGTGTCGATGCCGCTGCCCGGCAGCCTCGGTCGCCAGGTGCGTGAGGGCGGACTCCTGCCCACCGCGGACGCGGGCGACCCGGTGCTCGGCACGGAGCCGTTCGAGGACTGGCTGGCCCGGGTCTACCCCCAGACCTGACCGCCGACCCGCGAGTCAGGCCCCGCCGACCGGTCAGTGGCTGAACGCCACCCGGAGTCCGAGCCCGATCAGCACCACGCCCGTGAGCCGCTCGATGCCCGACCGGACGCCGTCCCGGGCGAGCAGGCGGCCCAGCGCGCCGACGGCCAAGGAGAACGAGCGCCACCAGAGCACCGCCATCGCCAGGAACGAGCCTGCTAGGACCGCGGTGGTCACGAGCGGCGGCTCGCCGGGGGAGACGAACTGCGGGATCAGCGTGAGGAAGATCAGCGCGATCTTCGGGTTCAGCAGGTTGCTCAGCAGCCCCTGCCGGAACGCCGCTCGGCGGTCGAGGAGCGCCACGGGGGCGACGTCGGTCGCCAAGGGCGGCTCGCTCTGCCCGGGGCGCGCGTGCCAGAGCGCCCGCGCGCCCAGGTAGACGAGGTACGCGGCGCCGGCGAGCTTGACGATCGTGAAGGCCGTCGCCGACGCCGCGAGCACCGCGGCCAGCCCGAGCGCCGATGCGGCGGCGTACCCGGCGATGCCGGTGCAGCAGCCGAGGCCTGTCCACCAGGCGACCGAGGTGCCGCCGCGCACCCCGTTGCGCAGGACCAGTGCCATGTCGGGACCGGGCGTGAGCGTGAGCAGCCCGGTGACGAGGAGGAACGCGAGGTACTGGTCCGGCACGGCCCCACGCTAGCCAACCGCGCCGTCCGACCGCGCCACCGACTCCGGCTGCGCGGGGGACTCCTCGGCGCCTTCCCGACGCTGTTGCCGGACGGTGGCCGCGCCCCGGTGCGGTGGGCACTTCTGCCTCGGCGGGCGGGGTCGTCTCCTAGGCTGGCGGCGTGCGCCTGCCGGCCCTCGCCGCCTACCTGCGGACCCCTCGCGAGCTGCGGTCGGTCTGGCTGCTCAAGCCCTTCGAGCTGCGCGACGAGGCGAGCCTGCGGACGCTGCGCCGCCAGGTCGGCGGTGGCGGCGAGGGCGCGCACGTCGAGGTGGTGCCCGAGGGACGCGCCGTGCCGTCGGGAGCGGTGCTGTGGTTCCACGGCGGCGGCTACGTGGTCGGCAGCGGCTACGCCAACACCGACCTGGTCACCGACCTGGCCCACGACCTGGGCGTCGTCGCCGTCGCGGTGGACTACCGGCTGGCACCCGAGCACCCGTTCCCCGCGGCCCTGGAGGACGGGTACGCCGTCCTCGCCGACCTCGTTCGCCGGTCCGAGGAGCTGGGCATCGACCCCGATCGGATCGCCGTCGCCGGAGCCAGTGCGGGCGGCGGCCTCGCCGCGGCGCTGTGCCAGCTGGTGCGCGACCGCGGCGAGTACCGGATCTGCTTCCAGGCGCTGCGCTACCCGATGCTCGACGACCGCACGGAGCCCGCGACCCGGCGCCACTTCGTGTGGACGCCGCGGTCCAACCGCACCGCCTGGGACTACTACCTCGGCGGGTCGCGCGAGCGCGGCGGCAGCCCGCCGCCGTACGCCGTGCCGGCGCGCACCGCGGACCTGACCGGCCTGCCGCCCGCCTGGATCGGGATCGGCGACGCCGACCTCTTCCTCGAGGAGTCGCGCGCCTATGCCGAGCGACTGGCGGACGCCGGCGTCCCGGTCGACCTAGAGGTCGTGCCGGGCATGTACCACGGTGCCGACGGGGTGCGCCCCGCCGCGCCGTCGGTGGTGTCCTTCCTCGCCGCCGAGCGGGCGGCGCTGCGGCGCGCGCTCACCCCTCCGGTCGCGGGGTGAGGACGCCCTTCCTGGCCAGCGTGACCGCGAAGTCGCCCGCCCCGTCGGTCCACTGCTCGGCCACCTCGAGGCCGACCGCGCCGAGCTCGGAGGCGATCCGCTCCCGGGTGAACTTGGTCGAGATCTCGATCCGGATCTCCTCCCCGGCGGCCAGGTCGAGGTCGAGGCCGGCGCCCGGGATGCGGACCCGCTGCGGCACCTCGGAGCGCAGCCGCAGGTCCATCCGCTGCAGCCGTGGGTCCCAGAACGGCACGTAGCCGAACGCGTCGGGGTCGAAGTCGGCCTCGAGCTCGCGGTTCAGCACCGCCAGGCTGTTCTTCACGAACGCCTCGGTGACGCCCTCGGCGTCGTCGTACGCGGCGATCAGGCGGTCGGCCTCCTTGACCAGGTCGGTGCCGAGCAGCAGCCAGTCGCCCTCGCCCATCGAGTCGCTCAGCGCCCCGAGGAAGGCGGCGCGCTCCTCGACGTACAGGTTGCCGATCGTGCCGCCGAGGAAGGCCACCAGCTTGTGCTCGTAGCGCGTCAGGTGGCCGAGGTGCAGCGTGAAGTCGCCGACCACCGCCTCCACCTCGATCGCCGGGTGCCGCCGGGCGATCTGCGCCGCGGCCTCCCGCATCACGCCCTCGGAGACATCGACGGGCACGAACCGCTCCAGGTGCCCGGCCCCCTCGAACGCCTCGAGCAGCAGGCGGGTCTTGTCACTGGTCCCGCTGCCGAGCTCGACCACCGTGGTCGCGTCGCACGAGTGCGCGATCGAGGGCGCGAAGGTCGCCAGGATCGATCGTTCGGCCTCGGTCGGGTAGTACTCCGGGAGGCGGGTGATCCGGTCGAACAGGAGCGAACCGGCGTCGTCGTAGAGCCACTTCGGGGGCAGCGACCGCGGCACCGAGCCGAGTCCGCGGCGCACGTCCGCGACCAGCGCGGCGGCGGCCCAGTCGGGCTCGAGCAGCACCGAGACGTGCGGCGCGTTCATGCTCCCGGCCCGTCCGCCAGTCGCACCCCGCTCAGCGCCCACCGGGCACCGGGCGGGAAGAAGTTCCGGTACGACGCCCGGGCGTGACCGGCCGGGGTCAGCGCGCACCCGCCGCGGAGCACCATCTGGCCGGACATGAACTTCCCGTTGTACTCGCCGATCGCGCCGGCGGCGGGCCGGAACCCCGGGTAGGGCAGGTAGGCCGACCCGGTCCACTCCCAGCAGTCGCCGAACATCTGCCGCAGTCCGCCGGAGGCGGCCGGCGCCGCCTCGGGGTGGAAGCTGGTCTCGTTGGCGAGGTTGGCCGCCGCCCCCGACGGGGTCTCCGGTCCGTCGACGGTGCGCGCCGCGTGCTCCCACTCCGCCTCGGTCGGCAGCCGCTTGCCCGCCCAGGTGGCGTAGGCGTCGGCCTCGTAGTGGCTCACGTGGCTGACCGGCAGCCCCGGGTCGACCGGGAACGTGCCGTGCAGCGTGTGCTCGAACCAGACCCCGTCCACCTCGGTCCAGTAGAACGGCGCCGCCCAGCCCTCGGTGGTGACCTTCGCCCAGCCGTCGGAGAGCCACAGCTCGTGGCGCCGGTAGCCGCCGTCGGCCATGAACTCCAGCCACTCGCCGTTGGTGACCAGCCGGTCCGCCAACCGGTACGGCGCCAGCCACTGCTGGTGCACCGGCAGCTCGTTGTCGAAGCAGAACCCGCCGCCCTCGCTGCCGATCTCCACCAGGCCGCCGTCGAACCCGACCCAGCCGAGCCGGTCCGGCTCGGAGACGGCGGTGGGCCGCCCGGCGTACACCGGCTGCAGCGGGTTGCGGGAGAGCACGTGCTTGATGTCCATCAGCAGCAGCTCCTGGTGCTGCTGCTCGTGGTGGAAGCCGAGCTCGATGGTGCCGGCGAGCTTGGTCAGCGTGCCCTCGTCGAGGCCCGCGATCAGCTCCCGCATCCGGTCGTCGACGTTGCCCCGGTAGAGGCCGACGTCGTGCGCCCCCGGCCGGCTGATCACGCCCCGCTCGGGTCGGGCGTAGCGCGGGCCGACGGCCTCGTAGTAGCTGTTGAAGAGGAACCAGTACTGGTCCTGGTAGGGCGCGAAGTCGCGCTCGTGCTCGGCGAGCACGAAGGTCTCGAAGAACCACGTGACGTGGGCCCGGTGCCACTTCGTGGGGGAGACGTCCGGCATCGACTGCACGGTCTGGTCCTCGGGCGAGAGCGGCCTGGCCAGCGTCTCGGTGTGGGCGCGGACCGCGTCGTAGCGGTCCAGCAGGCGGGTGGGCTCGTTCAGCTGCGACTCGACGGGCATCGGTGCACCTCGGGATCGGGGGTCGTTGGCACCAACGTAGAACGGCGTGCCGACAGTCCGCGCGGACCGGCCTCCCCGAGGCCGCGGTCGCCGGCCCCTCAGCCGTCCGCGGGCAGCGCCCGGAACCCGATCTCGAAGGTGGCTCCCTCGTCCAGCGGGCGCCCGCCGCAGGCCCACAGGGTGTCCCGGTCGCAGCGGTAGCGCGCCGAGGCGTTCACCGCGGTGACCACCACCGCCGTCACCCGTCCCGGGTCGAAGCCCACCACGACCTGGGCGGAGCGTCCCTCGAGCACCCGGCGCCGCTGGGTGCCGTCGACCCGCCGTACGGTCACGGCCACCGCCGAGCGCCGGGGCGCCCGGACGGTCAGCTCGAGGCGCTGGGGCTGGGCACGTCGGCGCGCGGCCCGCTGGTCTCCGCCCGGCGGACGCAGCGCGAGGTGCCGCGCGGCCAGGTGGTCGACCGTCAGGGTGCGGGTGCCCTGCTCGCCCGCGCGGTCCACCAGCACCCGCTTGGTGATCCGTGCGGCCGGCCACTGGTCGCCCTCGGGGTAGGCCCGGGCCGGGTCCAGGTTGGCCAGCGCGTACGACGTGAGCACGGTGCGCAGCCCGTTGTCGCCGTCCACGCGCCGCTCGAGCACGGCGCGCAGCGCCTCGATCGAGGAGAGCCCCGGGGCTCCGCGGGTGGCATCGGCCTGCCGCCACACGGCGCGCACCAGGTTCGCGCCGTACCGCGCGGTGGCGAACTCCCAGAACGGCCAGCTGCCGTACTGCGCCCAGCCGGTGTTGGAGTAGGTGTCCAGGGGCACGTGGGGGCGCCGGACGTCGCCGTAGGGGAGGTAGCGGCGGTTGTCGTTCGCGTCGTCGGCGAAGACCTCCTCGACCCACGACGCGGTGGTCTCCAGCAGCCACGGGTCCTCGCGGAAGTCGTAGCCGAACTGGATCGCGTGGAAGAACTCGTGGGCCGCGGTGACCCGGAGCGACACCATCGGTCGGGTGCCGTACTGGCTACGGGCGAAGTCGTTGTCGAGCACGCAGTAGCCCGACGCGGCCTCGCGCTCGCCCCTCACCCGGCGCTCGGGCGTGCAGTAGCCGAAGAGCCCGCGGCTGCCGATGTCGGCGAGGTAGACGTCGAAGCGCCCGTCGCCGCCGCGCCTGCGGTCCGTCGGCGGTGCCCGGAAGCCCAGGGTGTCGACCTCGAGGTCCCAGACCCGGTCCACCACGCGCAGCGTCCGTCGGGCCCAGCGCTCGCTCGGCGGCGCGTCGGACCCCTGGGTCACATAGTGGACGCAGACGACGTCGGTGCACCGGCGGGTGGACGGACGGCGGTAGCCCTGGCCGTCCGGGTCGGCGTTGCCCTGCGTGGGGCGGGCCAGCAGCAGGTCGGCGTGGAGCCGGGCGAAGAAGCCCAGGTCGCGGCGGGCGACGAAGAGGTCGCGCAGCATCAGGGTGAACTCGCGGTCGTGGCCGAGCGTGGCGCCGGCCTCGTCGACCTCCTCGGTCGCGGTGGCGGCCGTGGGGGTGGCGCCGGTGCTGGCGCCGGTCCTGGCGCCGTCGCTCGCGGCGCGGGCGGGTGCGGCCAGCGGTCCCGCCGCTGCCGGCGCGACGACGACCGCCGTCAGGCACAGGCTGGCGAGGACGCGTGCCAGGCGCGAGCGCATGCAGTACTCCAGGGTCCGGGGAAGGTGACCGGGGCTGAGTACAGCAGCCCCACCGGCCACACCCGTCAGCGCAACGCCGGACGACGCAAGATCGTTGCGCGAGTCCCGGCGGAGGGAGCCCGCGGCCATGTCCCGGAGCAGGACGCGGTTCGAGCCACCGGCGCTCGGGCAGGATGACGCCGTGAGTGGGCCGCTGCTACCGACCGATCCGTCCGCCGACGCACAACGCCGTACGGCGTTGCGCCGGATGCGCACCCTCGCCGTGGGGCTGCTGCTCCTCGCGGCGGCGGTCTACCTGCTGACCCTGGACGCGACCGGGTTCTGGGGGTTCGTCAACGCCGGCGCGGAGGCCTCGATGGTCGGCGCGATCGCCGACTGGTTCGCGGTCACCGCGCTGTTCAAGCACCCGCTCGGGCTGCCGATCCCGCACACCGCCCTGATCCCCAAGCGCAAGGACGAGCTCGGCCGGGGACTCGAGGAGTTCGTCGGGGAGAACTTCCTGCACGAGGAGATCGTGCGCGAGCGGGTCCTCGGCATCGGCGTCTCACGTCGGGTCGCCGACTGGCTGGCGGAGCCGGCGAACGCCGCGCGCCTGGTCGACGAGGCCTCCGAGCTGCTCGGCATCGCGCTGTCGAAGGTCCGCGAGGAGCACGTCGAGGCGCTGGTCACCGAGGCGCTGGTCCCGCGCCTGCGCGAGGAGCAGGTGGCACCGCTGCTCGGCGGCCTGCTCGCCGAGGCGCTCGCCGACGACCTGCACCACGGCCTGGTCGACCTCGCGCTGGACGAGATGCACGACTGGCTGCTGGCCCACCCGGAGACCGTGCACGAGGTGCTGGGGGAGCGGGCGCCCTGGTGGGCGCCCGAGCGGCTCAACGAGATCGTCATCGACCGGCTGCAGCTGGAGATGCTGCGCTGGCTCTCCGAGATCCGCGCCAACCCGTCCCACCGGGCCCGGCTCGCGCTGGACTCGCTGCTCACCCAGCTCGCCCGGGACCTGCAGCAGGACGCGGAGACCCAGGAGCGGGCGGAGCGGCTCAAGGAGCGGGTGCTGGACCACCCCGCGGTGATCGCCACCGCGATCACGCTCTGGAAGGCGCTGCGCCGCGCGCTGCAGACCTCGCTCGCCGACCCCGACGGCGCGGTACGACGCCGGCTGCTCGCCGAGGTGGCGCATGCCGCCGCGCGGCTCGACGCCGACCCGGCACTACGTGAGCGCCTGGACCGGGCGGCCGCCGACTTCGCCGTCTTCGCGGTGGACCGCTACGGCGCGGAGGTGACCGCGGTGATCACCCACACCATCGAGCGGTGGGACGGCAAGGAGGCGGCCCGCCGGATCGAGCTGCACGTGGGCCGGGACCTGCAGTTCATCCGGATCAACGGCACGATCGTCGGCGGGCTGGTCGGGGTGCTGATCCACGCGAGCACCGTCGTGATGGGACACTGAGGCCGTGTTCAAGCGTCGCAAGTCCCAGCCCGAGGAGAGCCCCGCCGCCGAGGTGCCGGTCGAGGTCCCGGCGGAGGACGCCCCGATGGACGTCCCGATCCGCGAGGGGATGATCCGGCTCGGTCAGTTCCTCAAGCTGGCCAGCCTCGTCGAGGACGGGGCGCAGGCCAAGGAGGTCATCGCCGGCGGCGCGGTGACGGTCAACGGCGAGGTGGACACACGCCGCGGTCGCCAGCTCGCGGTCGGGGACGTCGTACGGCTGGGCGGGCAGGCGGCCCGCGTCGTCGACGAGGCGACCTTCGAGGACGACCTGCCCTGGTGAGCACCAGCGGGCAGGCCGTCCGCGTCAGGTGAGGGTCAGCGGACCTCGAGCAGGTCGACCACGAAGATCAGGGTCTCGCCGGGCTTGATCACGCCGCCGGCGCCGCGGTCGCCGTAGCCGAGGTGCGGCGGGATGATCAGCTGGCGGCGGCCGCCGATCTTCATGCCCTGCACGCCCTGGTCCCAGCCGGCGATGACCATGCCGGCGCCGAGCCGGAACTGCAGCGGGGTGCCGCGGTTGTACGAGGCGTCGAACTCCTCGCCGGTGCTGTGCGCTACGCCGACGTAGTGGACGCTCACGGTGGAGCCGGCGGTGGCCTCGGCGCCGTCGCCGACGGTGAGGTCGGTGACCACCAGGTCGGTGGGCGGGGTGGGGTCGACGAAGTCGATCTCAGGCTTGTCCATGGCGCCCACACTACGCGCGCCGGCGGGGCGGGCCGACGCGGCCTCGGGCGGGGCCGGGGTCAGCCCTGGTGCACGTACTGGTCGAGCTGGTCGCGCTCGAACTGCAGCTCGTCGATCTTGTGCTTGACCAGGTCGCCGATGCTGACGATGCCGACCAGCTGACCCTCGTCGACGACCGGCAGGTGCCGCACCCGCTTCTCGGTCATCGCGTGCATCACCTCGTCCAGGGAGTCTCCGGGCGCGCAGGTGCGGACCACGTCGGTCATGATCGCGCCGACGGTGTTGTTGATGACGGTGCCGTCGTGGTGCAGGTGACGGACCACGTCGCGCTCGCTGACGATGCCGTCGAGGCTGGCGCCGTCCTCGCTGACCACGAGCGCGCCGATGTTGCGCTCGGCCATCATCGCGATCAGCTCGCGGACGCCGGCGGCAGGAGTGATGGTGACGACCTCGTGGATCGCCTTCGCCTGGAGCACGTCCCGGATGTGCATGTGAAGCAGGTTACAGACGGGCCCGGCCCGACAACAGGCCTCAGGCCTGCGGATCTTCGCCCTGCTGGCGCTGCACCCGTCGGGCCCGCAGGTCCGAGACGGAGCCCGGGCCCTGCGAGGGCCAGTCCGGGTCGGTGCCGTCGTCGGTGACGCTGCCCAGGAACGAGAGCGCCGCGTCGTGCAGGTGGCCGTTGGTGGCCACCGCGTTGCCGCCCCACGGGCCGTCGCTGCCGTCGAGCGAGGTGAACCGGCCTCCGGCCTCGCGCACGATGATGTCCAGCGCGGCCATGTCGTAGACCTCGAGCTCGGGCTCGGCGGCGAGGTCGACCGCGCCCTCGGCGAGCAGCATGTAGGACCAGAAGTCGCCGTAGGCCCGGGTACGCCACACGCGGCGCATCAGCGCCAGGAAGTCGTCGGCCATGCCGCGCTCCTCCCAGCCGCTGATCGAGGAGTACGAGAGCGAGGCGTCCTCGAGGCGGCGTACGTCCGAGACCTGGCAGCGGGTCGCCTTCATCAGCGACTTGCCGGTCCAGGACCCGCCGCCCTTGACCGCCCACCAGCGGCGCTGCAGCTGCGGCGCGGAGACCACGCCGAGCACGACCTCGCCGTCGACCGCCAGCGCGATCAGCGTGGCCCACACCGGGACGCCCCGCACGAAGTTCTTGGTGCCGTCGATCGGGTCGACGATCCAGCGGCGCTGCGAGTGGCCGGTGGTGCCCTGCTCCTCGCCGGTGATCGCGTCGCGGCTGCGGGCTCGGGAGAGGGTACGGCGGATCGACTCCTCGACGCCCCGGTCGGCGTCGGTCACCGGGGTGAGGTCCGGCTTGCTCATCACGTGCAGGTCGAGCGACTTGAAACGCGCCTGCGTCAGCGAGTCGGCGTCGTCGGCGAGCAGGTGCGCCAGTCGGAGGTCGTCGGTGTAGTCGGGGCCGGTCACGGCCGACACCCTAGTTGGTGGCGACGCCGCCCGATCCGCTTGGTGCAGACTTCAACCATGGAGATCAACGGGGTGCCGCTGCACCCGCTCGTCGTGCACGCCGCGGTGGTCTTCACCCCGCTCGCCGCGCTGTGCGGGATCGGGTACGTCGTCCCGGCCTGGCGCGACCGGCTGCGGTGGCCGCTGGTGGTGCTGGCGCTGGTCGCCGTCGTGGCCGTGTGGGTCGCCTACTTCTCGGGCCAGAGTCTGCGCACCGACCGGTTCGCCGGCGCCACGGGGGAGTTCGCCGACCGGCTGGACACCCACCAGACCTGGGGCACCCGCCTGCGGGGCGGGGCGACGGCCTTCGCGGCGCTGGCGCTGATCACCGTGTGGCTGCACGACCGCACCGGCCCCGCCCGGGTCGCCCTGGTGCTGGTCACGGCGCTCGCGGCGCTGCTCACGCTGGTCCTGGTGGTGCTCACCGGCGACGCCGGCGCGCAGGCCACCTGGGGCTGAGGGGTCGGAGGCCCGGGTCGGCCTCAGTAGTCGGTGACCGAGCGGGCGGCCAGGAGCCGGCGGAACGAGGTGACGCGCTCGGCATCCACCTCGCCGGCGGTCACCGCCTCGTCCAAGGAGCACTCGGGCTCCTCCTCGCCGTGGGTGCACCCGCGCGGGCACTCCTCGGTGGCCTCGTCCAGGTCGGGGAACGCCTCGATCAGGTGCTCGGGCTGCACGTGGGCCAGCCCGAACGAGCGGATGCCCGGGGTGTCGATGATCCAGCCGGCGTCGTCGGGCAGCGGCAGCAGCACCGCCGAGGTCGAGGTGTGGCGGCCGCGTCCGGTGACCGCGTTGACGTGGCCTGTCTCCCGGGCAGCGTCCGGCACCAGCGCGTTGACCAGGGTCGACTTCCCGACGCCGCTGTGGCCGACCAGCACGCTGGTCTGCCCGGCGAGCCGCTGGCGGATCCCGTCCAGGCCGACGATCTCCCGATCCGGGCCGCGGTGGGTGACCACCCACGGCACGCCGAGCGACCGGTAGGTGGCGAGCAGCTCGTCCGGTGACGTCAGGTCGGCCTTGGTCAGGATCAGCAGCGGCGTCAGCCCCGCGTCGTACGCCGCGACCAGGGCGCGGTCGATCAGCCGGGGCCGCGGCTCGGGGTCGGCGAGCGCGGCGACCACCACGAGCTGGGTGGCGTTGGCGACCAGCACCCGCTCGACCGGGTCGTCGTCGTCCGCGGTACGACGCAGCACGGTCGTGCGGGGAGTGACCTCGACGATCCGGGCCAGGGTGCCGTCCCTCCCGGAGACGTCGCCCACGACCCGCACCCGGTCGCCGACCACGACGCCCTTGCGGCCCAGGGGGCGCGCCTTCATCGCGTAGACCGAGCGCCCCTCGACGGTCAGCGTGAACCGGCCGCGGTCGACGGTGGTGACCACGCCGTCCACCGCGTCGGCGTACTCCGGGCGGTCCTTGGTCCGCGGCCGGGTCCGGCGGCGGGGCCGCTCGTAGTGCTCGACGTCCTGGTCGGTGTAGCGCGCCATCGCCGGCCTCAGGCCCCGAGGCTCCCGACCGGGTGGAACAGCCCGGACCAGAAGGTCGCGAAGTCGGGGAAGGTCTTGCTGGTGGTCGCGATGTCCTCGACCTCGACGCCGTCGATCGCCGCGCCGATGATCACGCCGGCGTGTGCCATCCGATGGTCGGCGTAGGTGCGGAACCGGCCGCCGCGCAGCGCGGCCGGCGCGAGCCGGAGCCCGTCCGGGAGCTCCTCGACGTCGGCGCCGAGGCGGCCGAGCTCGGTGGCCAGCGCGGCCAGCCGGTCGGTCTCGTGGCCGCGGATGTGGGCGATCCCGGTCAGGTGCGAGGGGGTGGAGGCGAGCGCGCAGAGCGCGGCCACCGCGGGCGCCAGCTCGCCGACGTCGTGCAGGTCGGCCTGCAGGCCCTGCAGCCCGCGCCAGCCGTCGGCCGGCCCGGTGACCCGCAGGCCCCCATCGGTCCGCGAGACGGTGCAGCCCATCCGGGTCAGCAGGTCGCGCAGCGCGTCGCCGGCCTGGGTGGTGGCCGCGGGCCAGTCACGCACGGTGACGCTGCCCCCGGAGACCGCGGCCAGCGCGAGGAACGGCGCGGCGTTGGAGAGGTCGGGCTCGACCACCTCGTCGACGGCGGCGATCGGGCCGGGGGAGACCGCCCATCGGTTCGCGTCGGCGTCGTCGACCGCGACGCCTCGACGCCGCAGCATGGTCACGGTCATCTCCACGTGGGGCAGGGACGGGATCGGCGCGCCGTCGTGGCGCACGTCGACGCCGGAGTCGAACCGGGCCCCGGCCAGCAGCAGCGCGGAGACGAACTGGGAGGAGGCGGACGCGTCGATGACGACGGTCCCGCCGGGCACCGTGCCGGTCCCGTGGACGGTGAAGGGGAGCGCTCCGGGCGAGCCCTCCTCGGCGTCGTCGATCTCCAGGCCGAGCGCGGCGAGCGCGTCGAGGATCTCGCCGACGGGCCGGTTGCGCATGTGGGGGTCGCCGTCGAAGCGCACGGCGCCGGTGACCAGGCCGGCGGCCGGCGGCACGAACCGCATCACGGTGCCGGCCAGGCCGCAGTCGACCAGTGCGCCGTCCCCGACGCTCGCGTTCGTCGGCAGGGGCGTGACCGTCCAGTCCTCGCCGTCGGTCTCGACCCGTGCGCCGAGCGCGTTCAGCGCCCCGGCCATCAGCAGCGTGTCGCGCGACCGCAGAGCTCGCCGTACGACGGAGGGGCCGTCGGCGAGGGCGGCCAGGATCAGCGCGCGGTTGGTGATCGACTTGCTGCCCGGGAGGGTGACCACGGCCTCCACCGCTCCGTCGACGGTGGGGGCGGGCCAGAACGGTGTGGTCGATGCGCTCATGTCCCGGCGAAGTCTAGGGCGTCGCGGGGACCGGTCCGTGCGCGCCGGCCGGGCGCGGGCACCCGGGAAGGCACGCACCAGGCACGCAGCAGGCACCCGGTGGGTGCCCTAGATTGATCCGCATGTGTGGGCGCTATGCCTCCAGTCGGTCGCCGGAGGACCTGGCCGAGGAGTTCGAGGTGGTGGACTCCCGGCTGGAGCATGCCGGTGACCGGGTGCTGCCACCCGACTTCAACGTGGCACCCACCAAGGAGGTGTACGCCGTCCTGGAGCGTCCCGTCGAGGAGGCGCCGGTCCGTCAGCTGCGGACGCTGCGCTGGGGCCTGGTCCCGTCGTGGGCGAAGGACCCGGGGATCGGGAGCCGGATGATCAACGCCCGGATGGAGACGGTCGCGGAGAAGCCGGCGTTCCGCCGCGCGTTCGCCGCACGGCGCTGCCTGCTGCCGGCCGACGGCTACTACGAGTGGTACCCGACCGAGCAGCTGGGCACCTCCGGCAAGCCCCTCAAGCAGCCGTTCTACATCCACCCGGCCGACGGCGGCGTGATGGCGATGGCCGGGCTCTACGAGATCTGGAAGGACCCGACCCGCGACGAGGACGACCCCGAGCGTTTCCGGTGGACCTGCACCGTGCTGACCACCGATGCGCCGGACGACCTGGGGCGCATCCACGACCGGATGCCGCTGCTGGTGCCGCGCGAGCGGCGCGACGCCTGGCTCTCTCCGGAGACCGGCAAGGACGACCTGGCGGGCCTGCTGGTGCCCGCGCAGCAGACCGGCCTGGTGGCGTACCCGGTCTCCACGGCGGTCGGCAACGTCCGCAACAACGGCCCGGAGCTGGTCGAGCCGCTGCCGCCGGAGGGGCAGGCCGGCGGCCCGGTCGATGCGGGCGACCGCGACGACGCGCAGGGGACGCTGCTGTGAGCCAGGAGCGGGTGGTCGAGACCCCGCAGGGGCCGGCGCGGCTGCAGATCCACCGCGCCCGGCAGGCGAGCGCGACGCTGGTGATGGGGCACGGGGCGGGCCGGGGGATCGACGCCCCGGACCTGGTCGCGTTGGCCAAGGCGCTCCCGCACAACGGCGTCTCGGTGATGCTCCTGGAGCAGCCGTGGGTGGCGCAGGGGCGGAAGGTCGCGCCGCCGCCGGCCACCCTCGACGCGGTCCTGCGCTCGGTGATGGACGGCCTGCGACTGCGCACACCCCTGATCCTCGGTGGCCGCTCGGCGGGAGCGCGGTCGGCGGTCCGGTGCGGACAGGCGCTGGGCGCGAGCGGCTGCCTGGCGGTCTCCTTCCCGCTGCACCCCCCGGGCAAGCCCGAGCGGAGTCGGCTCGGCGAACTGGCCGGTGCAGGCATCCCGACGCTGGTGGTGCAGGGGGAGCGGGACCCGATGGGACGGCCCGAGGAGTACCCCGACCCGTTGCCTCCCCAGGTCGACCTGGCCGTGGTGCCCGGTGGCGACCACGGGCTGGTGGTGCCCAAGCGGGGACCACTCAGCCAGGAGGACGCGTGGGAGCTGCTGGTGGAGACGACCCTGGAGTGGATCGTCCGGGACGTGGTCGGCAGCGGTGTGCGCTGAGCCGCCACGTCGTACCGGCCCAGGTCACACCGGTCCAGATCACACCCAGAACGGCGGGCGAATTGCGGGTCCGCGGGAATGGCGCGTCGGCGCGCGGCGTTGCGATGGACATGATGGCGGTGCTCGAGAGGCCAGTGGAGACGGTGCCCGTAGGCTGGTCGGCGATGACTGACACCCCCGACCTCACCGTCGAGACCGACCCGGTGGTCGATCCGGCCACGGAGACCGACGCTGAGCGCTCGGCGCGCTTCGAGCGCGACGCGCTCCCGTTCCTCGACCAGCTCTACTCGGCGGCGATGCGGATGACCCGCAACCCAGCGGACGCCGAGGACCTCGTGCAGGAGACCTTCGCGAAGGCGTACTCGGCGTTCCACCAGTTCAAGCCCGGGACCAACCTCAAGGCGTGGCTGTACCGGATCCTGACCAACACCTTCATCAACTCCTACCGCAAGAAGCAGCGCGAGCCCCAGCAGGCGCTGACCGGGGACTCGGGCGACATCGAGGACTGGCAGCTGGCCCGCGCGGAGTCGCACACCTCCTCGGGGCTGAAGTCCGCCGAGATGGAGGCGCTCGAGCGGCTGCCCGACACCCAGGTCAAGGACGCGCTGCAGCGGCTGCCCGAGGAGTTCCGCCTCGCGGTCTACCTGGCCGACGTGGAGGGCTTCGCCTACAAGGAGATCGCCGAGATCATGGACACCCCGATCGGCACGGTGATGTCGCGACTCCACCGCGGGCGGCGGCAGTTGCGTGACATGCTGTCGGGATACGTCCGCAGCGGTGGCGAGCAGCCGCTCGAGGGAGGTCGCTGATGTCGGGGCACCTGCACGGTGACGAGCCGACCAACGAGGAGTGTGCCGACTTCCTCGAGCGGATCGTGCGCCTCATCGACAACGAGCTCGAGGAGGGCGACTGCACGGTCGTGCGCGCCCACATCGACACCTGCAGCCCGTGCCTGGAGCGGTACGACCTGCAGCGCACCGTCAAGGCGATCGTGGCCCGCTCCTGCTCGGAGACCGCGCCGGCCGACCTGCGCGCCAAGGTGCGGCTGCAGATCCAGCAGATCCGCGTCGAGATCACCGAGGGTTGAGGTCCGGGCCCGCGGCCGGGCCGGGCCCGATTCACGGGTTCCAGCCGTTTGCTGCGAGACTGGTCCGGTATCGCTTCTGAGGAGGAACCATGGGCAAGACCGGCCGCAAGCGTCGTGCGCGTCGCAAGAAGGGCGCGAACCACGGCAAGCGCCCCAACAGCTGAGGACGCCGCCAGGCGGACACTCAGTCGCTGATCGAACCCCCTAGCCGTCCGGCTCGGGGGTTCGACGTTTTTCGGGCCGGGTCATCGGACCCGGCCCGACCCGGTCGACGGCAACGGCAGAGCGCGACGACGGCCGCCCCCAACGGTCGAGCACGACGGGCCCGCGCCGGGCAGCCCGCTCAGCCCAGGAACTCGGGGTGCAGCTCGCGCAGCACGGCGACGACGGTCAGCAGCAGGTCGCTGCGGATGGCCGGCGGCTTCGGGGCGAGGGCCAGCTGCAGGTAGAGGGCGCGCAGGAAGGCGTCCACGTTCGCCGCGACGGGGTCGGGGCCGCCGCTGCCGGCGCTGATCCCGAACGCCCGGTCACCGATGGTCGCCACCCACATCTCGACGCGGTCGAGGGGGAGCAGGTCGCGACGGAGCAGCCGGAGCGTGGCGCCGGCCAGATGATCGGCCTCGTCGCTCTCCCAGGCGATCGCACCGGGCGCGGTGACCCGTTCGCCCAGCACCTCGAGCAGGACGCCCAGCTCGGCCCGGCCGCAGTGCGGGGACGCAGCGACGACGGCCAGGGCGTCCGCGCCCCGGCACACGGCCTGCGCCCAGCCCTGGCCGGGCACGTGGCCGCGGAGGTCGCGCTCGGCGAGCAGCCAGGTGGCGATCCGGTCGGCCCAGTCCAGGACCTTGCCGCCGGCGAGCAGCGGGCGACGCGTGTCCCGGGCGATGCAGGCGGCGAGGACCTCGGCCGAGGCCACGCGGCGGAAGACGCTTGCGGTGCCCGACTGGCCGAGCCCGTTGCCCAGCCCCGTGGCGATCCCGTCGCCGAGGCCGACGAGCAGGTCGTCGTAGACGCCACGGCGGATCCACGCGTGCAGCGCCGGGCGGGCGACGTGGTCGCGCAGCTCTGCGTCCGGATGCCCGAGCAGCTCGGTCAGGTCGGCGGTCAGGTCGGCGAGCGGTGCGTCCGGCGGAACCGGGTAGTCGGCTGCGCGCAGACGTAGCCAATCATCCGGGAGCATGTCCCGTATCTTGCCAAACGTGGTCCCGGGTTCGTGCGCGGACCCGGAGTCCCGCGCCCGCGGTCGGGGACTAACGTGGCACCGTGCCGTCCCTGTCCGCCATCGCGCGGCGTCACTCCGATCTCGACGACCGCGACATCGCCTGGTTGCAGCTGCTGCAGGCCGATTGGCAGATCATCGCGGACCTCGCCTTCGCGGACCTGGTGCTGTGGGTTCCGGACCGTGACGAGGCCGGCTTCTGGGTGGCCGGGCAGGTGCGCCCGACGACCGGCCCGACGGCGTACGTCGACGACATCACGGGCACCTTCGCGCCGCTCGGACGGCGGCCGCTCGTGGAGGCGGCGTTCGAGCTGGGCCGGGTGATGCGGGAGGGGGCCACGGAGTGGCGCGACGACGTCCCGGTCCGGGTCGAGGCGATCCCGGTGCGCCACCGCGGGCGGGTGATCGCGGTGATGAGCCGCACCACGAGCCTGCTGGGCGTGCGCACGCCGAGCCGGTTGGAGATCAGCTACCTGCAGACGGCCTCGGACCTGGGCGCGATGATCGCGGCGGGGCTGTTCCCGGAGGCGGGGCAGCGCAGCGACCACGCCGACTCCCCGCGGGTGGGTGACGGCTTCCTGCGGGTCGACGCCGCCGGACGGGTGGTGTACGCCAGCCCCAACGCGCTGTCGGTCTATCGGCGGCTCGGGCTGGCCGGGGACCTCACCGGGCACCGCCTGGCCGATCTCACCCGTGAGCTGGTGCCTCCCCGGCGCCGGCCGGACGAGGAGACGTTGAGCGTGGTGCTGGGGGCGCGTGCCTCCCGTGACACCGAGCTGGGGGGCGCGGGCGGTCAGGACGGCGTGTCCCTGATCGTGCGCTCGATCCCGCTGCGCGACCCGAAGGGCGAGCACACCGGTGGCCTGATCCTGCTGCGCGACGTCACCGACCTGCGGCGGCGCGATCGCGAGCTGGTCACGAAGGATGCGACGATCCGCGAGATCCACCACCGGGTCAAGAACAACCTGCAGACCGTGGCGGCGCTGCTCCGGCTGCAGGCGCGCCGCATCGGGTCCCCGGAGGCGACCTCCGCGCTGGAGGAGGCGGTACGCCGCGTCGGCTCGATCGCGATCGTCCACGAGACGCTGAGCCAGGCGGTGGAGGAGACGGTCGCCTTCGACGAGATCGCCGACCGGCTGGCGCGCCTGGTCACCGACGTGGGCGCAGCCACCGCGAGCGTGCTGGTCCGGCGCGAGGGGGAGTTCGGTGAGCTCTCCTCCGAGCAGGCCACCCCGCTGGCGATGGTCGTCATGGAGCTGATGCAGAACGCGGCCGAGCACGCCTTCACCGCTCCGGAGGAGGGTGCCCCGCCGCCGGAGGCGCCGGTCGGCCAGATCGTGCTGACCGCTCAGCGGCGCGGGGCGATCCTGGAGGTCAGCATCACCGACGACGGCCGTGGGCTCCCGGAGGACTTCGACCTGGAGACCTCGAGCAGCCTGGGGCTGTCGATCGTGCGGACCCTGGTGGAGTCCGAGCTGGGCGGGCACCTGGTGCTCGGCCGGGCGGCGGACGGCGGCACCCGGGCGGAGCTCACGCTGCCGCTGGAGTAGCAGGTCGCGTCGAGGTCCGAGCAGGTCGCGTCGAGGCCGGATCGTCGAGCTCGCTGAGTCAGTCGGCCCGAGCCGGACGGCTCGGGCCGGTCAGACGGCTCCGACAGCTCAGACGGGGGTGCGGACGCGGGCGCGGGCGTTACGGCGCTTCAGCGCGCGACGCTCGTCCTCGCTGAGGCCGCCCCAGACGCCGTGATCCTGACCCGACTCCAGCGCCCAGGCGAGACACTGCTCGCGCACGTCGCACCGGCGACACACCTGCTTGGCCTCCTCGATCTGGAGGATGGCCGGCCCGGTGTTGCCGATCGGGAAGAACAGCTCCGGATCCTCGTCGAGGCATGCGGAACGGTGACGCCAATCCATGGGTGGGGAATCCCTCTTTCCTCCGTGGGGCGCGGCCCCGGTTCTCGGGCACGCCAGAAACCGCGATAGTGAACGGTTTCACGACCGCGACCCTCAAGGTTTCCAAGGAAACCGTTGTGAATCAAGGGTTCTGGCCGTCGGATGGATCACAACATGATCCTGGCGCAAAGGAAAGGGTCCCTCGCGAAGTCGTCCGCTGAGCAGGCCGTACGTAGGCTGGACGGGTGACGAACGCCGCCGCCCCCGCCCGTCCTCCGCTCCCGCTGGCTCTCGCGGCCGCCCTCGCGGGGTTGCAGGGCGCCGTGATGGTGCTGGTCGCCGTGCTCGAGGTCCTCGGCCTCTCCTCGGACCGGTTGGCGATGGGCGCCTCCACGGCGTTCTTCTTCGCCGCGTACGGCGTACTGCTGATCGCCGCCGCCGGCGGCCTGTGGCGGGGTGGGGTCTGGGCGCGCGGCCCGGTGCTGATCACGCAGCTGATCGTGCTCGGGGTGGCATGGACCCTGCGCGACCACGTGGGGGTCGCGCTGGGTCTCGCGGTCGTGGCCGGCGCCGCACTCGTCGGCATGCTGCACCCCGCCACGATCGCCGCGCTGGGCGGCGGCGCCGAGCCGGAGGGCGCCGATCAGGCGTCGGACTCCAGGGACTGACGCAGCTGCGCCAGAGTCCGGGTGAGCAGCCGGGACACGTGCATCTGGGAGACGCCGATCTCCTCGGCGATCTGGGACTGCGTCATGTTCTTGAAGAACCGGAGCAGCAGGATCTTCTTCTCCCGCTCGGGGAGGCGCTCCAGGAGTGGCTTGATCGACTCCCGCAGCTCGACGTGCTCGAGGGCCACGTCGTCGACGCCGAGCGCGTCGAGCATGCTCTGGCCCGCGCCGTCCTCGCTGTCGTCGGTGGCGTCCAGGCTGAGCGTGGCGTAGGCGTTGCTGGACTCCAGTCCCTCGACGATCTCCTCGACCGTGCAGCCGATCGCCTCGGCGAGCTCGCGCGGCATCGGGGAGCGACCCAGGCTCTGGGTGAGCTCGGCGGTCGTGCTGCTGATCTGCAGCCGCAGCTCCTGGAGCCGGCGGGGCACCCGGATCGCCCAGCCCTTGTCGCGGAAGTAGCGCTTGATCTCGCCGATGATCGTGGGAGTGGCATAGGTGGAGAACTCGACGCCACGCTCGGTGTCGAACCGGTCGATCGCCTTGATCAGGCCGATGGTGCCCACCTGGACCAGGTCCTCGTGCGGCTCGCCGCGGTTGCGGAACCGGCGCGCGCAGTGCTCGACCAGCGGCAGGTGCAGGTGCACCAGTGCCTCCCGCGCGGCATCCTGCTCCGACTGCCCCGTCGCGTCGTCGTCGCGCAGCCGGGCGAAGAGCTCGGTGCTGCGCGCGCGGGTGACGTCCGCCGAGGACGGCGCCGCCCCACCGGTGTTCGGCAGGGTCATCTCAGCCCTCTGCCGGCGCGGATGCGGACGCCTCGGAGGGCTCGGCCGCGAGGGACGAGGTCACGGTGGCCCACACCCGGTAGCGGCCGGGGGTCGAGTCGATGCCGGCGTCGGTGGTCAGCACCGCGAGGACCTGCCAGCCGAAGTTCTCGTAGTCGGCCGGTGCGGGCGATGCCGCGTCGGTGGCGACGCTGACCTCGACCCGGTCGGGGGCGAGGCCGAGGTCGAACGTCGCGGTGAGGTCGGCGCCCGGGTCGGCCTGCTCGAGGACGAGCGCGGCCGCCTCGCTGACCACCACGCGGAGGTCCTCGATGTCGTCCATGGTGAAGTCCAGGCGCGCGCCGAGGCCGGCGGCCAGCGTGCGCAGCACCGACGCGTAGGCGCCGTCGGCCGGCACCCGCAGCTCGACGGTGGACCCGGTCTCGGCGCCCCCGGCGCCCTCGAGCGTCAGGCTCTTCGTCCCCGACATCGGTTCCTCCGTCGCAGGTCAGCGGCGGCCGCGGCGCGGTCGCCTGGTGATGGGCCCGAGAGTACGGCAACGGCCGCCGAGCGGTGCTCGGCGGCCGTCGACAAGAGTCCGCCGGTCGGCGGTCCCAGGCTGGAATCACCGGTTCTCGGGCCACGCCGACAACCGGTGTCGCCAGGCTCAGCCCTGCTTGGTCGCCCAGAAGATCTCGGCGATCTCGTCGATCTTGGCGAGCAGCTGGTCGGCGACGTCGGCGTCCATCGTGCCCTTCGTGCCTGCGGCGCCGGCGAGCTTGGTGGCCTCGTTGACCAGCGTGTGCAGCTGGGGGTACTTCTCGAAGTGCGGCGGCTTGAAGTAGTCGGTCCACAGCACCCACAGGTGGTGCTTGACCAGCTCGGAGCGCTGCTCCTTGATGAGAACGGCGCGGGTGCGGAAGTCGGGGTCGTCGCTGTCGGCAGCCTTGGCGATGACGGCCTTGATCGACTCGGCCTCGATCCGGGCCTGCGCCGGGTCGTAGACGCCGCACGGCAGGTCGCAGTGGGCGGAGACCTCGATGGTCGGCGCGAACAGTCGGGAGAGCATTCCTGATCCTCTCTGGAGATCGTCACGATGCCCGTCGTACGGGCACCTGATCACGGTTGGTCACGGTGGAAATCGTGCTGGCTGCGACACTACCCGGCATGGAGGGTGAGGAAACGGGGGAGTCCGGCGCTCGGGGGCGCTCGGGGGCGCGGCACCCGCGGTTCGGGATGGCGGTGGTCCGTGGCGACTCGATGCGCCCGACGCTGGCGCCCGGGGACCGCCTCCTGGTCCGGTACGACGCCCGGCCCGCGCCGGGGGACGTGGTGGTCGCCCGGTTCGTCGACGGCACGGTGGTGGTCAAGCGAGCGGTGGAGCGACGTGACGCCGGCTGGTGGCTGCTCGGCGACGCCGCGCCGGTGGGGGTCGACTCGCGGCACCGCGGACCGGTGCCGGACGCGGCGGTGCTCGGCGTGGTCCGGGCGAGGCTGTGGCCGCGGCCCGGGCGGGTGCCCGCGCCGTGCCGCCCCGGCACCTGACCGGGATGTGACCTGCCTCTCTCGGGAGTGTCGGCCGGGTGGTGGGACGACTGGGGGCGCCCGCGGTGATGTGCGAGGATCGTTGATCGTGAATCACGTCTCCCACCCCCACCCAC
This sequence comes from Nocardioides sp. GY 10113, assembly GCF_004919105.1. Lineage (GTDB taxonomy): Bacteria > Actinomycetota > Actinomycetes > Propionibacteriales > Nocardioidaceae > Nocardioides. Next base: position 321,436 of record NZ_STGK01000002.1, on the reverse strand, counting down.
GGGCCGGCGAACCGGTCTTCGACCTGCACCTTGGCGGGAAGATGGAGACCGTATCCACGGCCGAGGTAGCCACCAAGGCACAGCTCTCGCTGGCGTACACGCCGGGCGTTGCGGAGGTCTGCACGGCGATCGCCGAGGACCCCGAGCTGACCCGCCACTACACCTGGGTCCCGAACACGGTCGCGATCGTCACCGACGGCACCGCCGTGCTCGGCCTGGGCGACATCGGCCCGTCCGCGGCGATGCCGGTGATGGAGGGCAAGGCGGTCCTGTTCAAGCAGTTCGGCGGCGTGGACGGCATCCCGATCTGCCTGGCCACCACCGACGTCGACGAGATCGTCGAGACCGTCGTCCGGATGGCCCCCAGCTTCGGCGGCATCAACCTCGAGGACATCTCCGCGCCGCGCTGCTTCGAGATCGAGGACCGGCTCAAGGAGCGCCTCGACGTCCCGGTCTTCCACGACGACCAGCACGGCACCGCGGTGGTCACGCTCGCGGCGCTGACGAACGCTCTGCGGCTGACCGGTCGGACCCCGGAGTCGACCCGCGTGGTGATCTCCGGTGCCGGCGCCGCCGGCGTGGCGATCGCCAAGATCCTGCTCGCCGCGGGCGTGAAGGACATCGTGGTCACCGATCGCAAGGGCGTGGTCAGCTCCGAGCGCCACGACCTCACGCCGGTGAAGAAGGAGCTGGCCGAGCTCACCGCCGACCAGACCGGCCGCAGCGGCTCGCTGGCCGAGGCGTTCCGCGGTGCCGACGTCTACATCGGGGTCTCCGGCGGCACCGTCCCCGAGGAGGTCGTGGCCACCATGGCGGCCGACGCGATCATCTTCGCGATGGCGAACCCGACGCCCGAGGTGCACCCGGACGTCGCCCACCGTCACGCCCGGATCGTGGCCACCGGTCGCTCGGACTTCCCGAACCAGATCAACAACGTGCTCGCCTTCCCGGGGATCTTCCGCGGTGCCTTCGACGCGAACGCCACGGCGATCACCGAGGGCATGAAGGTCGCCGCGGCGACCGCCCTGGCCGGGCTGGTCGGCGACGACCTGGCCGAGGACCTGGTGATCCCCTCGCCGTTCGACCCCCGGGTCGGGCCGGCGGTGGCGGCCGCGGTCGCCGAGGCGGCCCGTCGCGACGGCGTCGCCCGCGCCTGACCCACCCGAGTCGGCAGCAGCTGACACGCGGGTCGGCGGGAACCTGCTGCCGGCTCGCGGTCGTCCCACCCGTCCATCACCAGGAGGACCCGTGTTCGCCGTCTACGCCGATTCGTTCCACCCCGACGACCCGCTCCAGGGCCTGGTCGTCGGCGAGCGCCCGGCGCCGGTGGCCCCCGACGGGTGGACCACGGTCACCGTCAAGGCGGCCTCGCTCAACCACCACGACCTCTGGACGCTGCGCGGGGTGGGGATCAAGGCCGAGCGCCTTCCGATGATCCTGGGCTGCGACGCCGCGGGCCTGGACGAGGACGGCAACGAGGTGGTCGTGCACGCGGTCATCTCCGACCCGGACTGGGACGGCGACGAGACCCTCGACCCGCGGCGCAGCCTGCTCACCGAGGTGCACCAGGGCACCTTCGCGGAGCGGGTCGTGGTGCCGCGCCGCAACGTGGTCGCCAAGCCGGCCGGGATGTCCTTCGCGGAGGCGGCCTGCCTGCCCACGGCCTGGCTGACGGCGTACCGGATGCTCTTCACGCAGGGCCGCCTGGTGCCCGGGGAGTCGGTGCTCGTCCAGGGCGCCGGCGGCGGCGTCGCGACCGCGCTGATCGTGCTGGGTCGCGCGGCCGGCCTGCGGGTGCTGGCCACCAGCCGCGACGAGGCCAAGCTGGCCCGCGCGCTCGACCTGGGCGCGCACGAGGCGCACCTCTCGGGCACCCGGCTGCCGACCAAGGTGGATGCCGTGATGGAGACCGTGGGACGCGCCACCTGGGAGCACTCGATCCGCTCGCTGCGCCCCGGCGGCCGGCTGGTGATCTCGGGGGCCACCTCCGGTCCGAAGCTGGACGACGCGTTGCTGCCGCAGATCTTCTTCAAGCAGATGAGCGTGATCGGCTCCACCATGGGTACCCGCGGCGAGCTGGCCGCCCTGGTCGCGATGATGGACGCCTCCGGCGCCCGTCCGTTGATCGACCGCGAGCTGCCGATGGAGCGGGCCCGCGAGGCGTTCGAGGCGATGGCCGCGGGCGACCTGTTCGGCAAGATCGTGCTCACGCGCTGAGCGGGCGCCGACGAAATATTCGGAGGCGGAATCATCCCCGCTCCCTCAGCATTGAGGACGGGGTGGGGCGGCCGGCGATGAGTTCCGCGGCCGTGCGCCGTCGTACCTGATGCCGCGCGTTCGCAAGACCGCGGGCTGCCCCGTCCGGCGCGGCACCGATGTCGTACCGATCTGTGCCCGCGCGGCGCCGATGGAAGAACCGAGGAGAACCTGAGATGACTGCGCCCGAACCGACCGCGATCGAGTCCGCGGAGACGGAGGCGCTCGAGGAGCTCGAGCGCGAGCTCGGCGCCGGCCGCACGCCGCTGGTGGTCACGCTGCTGGTGGCCGCCACCTTCGTGGTGATCCTCAACGAGACGATCATGGTCAACGCGATCCCGCGGCTGATGGCCGACTTCGGGGTCGACGAGCGCAGCGCCCAGTGGCTCTCGACGGTGTTCATGCTGACCATGGCCGCCGTGATCCCGGTGACCGGGTGGTTCCTGCAGCGGGTCACCACGCGGGCGGCGTACGCCACCGCGATGACCACGTTCGCCGCCGGCACCGCGCTGGCGGCGGTCGCGCCGACGTTCGAGGTCCTGCTGGCCGGACGCGTCGTCCAGGCGGCCGGTACGGCGGTGATGATGCCGCTGCTGATGACCACCCTGATGACGGTGGTCCCCGCCCACGACCGCGGCCGGGTGATGGGCAACGTCACCCTGGCCATGTCCTGCGCGCCGGCGCTCGGCCCCGCGGTGTCGGGCGTGATCCTGCAGCTGGGCTCCTGGCGGCTGATCTTCGCGTTCGTGCTGCCGGTGGCGGTCGTGGTCGGGCTGTGGGGTCTGCGGTTGCTGGAGAACGTGGGGGAGACCCGCGGTGGCCGCCCGAGCTGGCTGAGCGTGGTGCTGGCCGGGTCGGGCTTCAGCAGCCTCGTCTTCGGGCTGAGCAAGGTCGGTGCCGGCGGCGCGGCGGCCCCGACCGCCTTCATCGCGGCCGGCGTGGCCCTGGTCGCCCTGTTCGCCTGGTACCAGCTCCGGCTCCAGCGCTCGGACTCCCCGCTGCTCGACCTGCGCACGCTGCGACACCGCACCTACGCGCTCTCGCTGGTGCTGATGTCCGCCGGCTTCATGGCGTTCCTCGGCTCGATGATCCTGCTCCCGCTCTACCTGCAGCAGTTGCGCGGCCTCACCGAGCTCCAGGCCGGCCTCCTGGTGATGCCGGGCGGCCTGGCGATGGGCCTGCTCGGCCCGCAGGTCGGCAAGGCCTACGACCGCTTCGGCTCCCGCCCCCTGGTGATCCCCGGCGCGATCGGCATGGTCGCCGCGCTCGGGCTGCTGAGCCGCGTGGACACCGGGACGCCGTACGCCCTGATCCTGGGGCTGCACGTGCTGCTGATGGCGTGCCTGGCGATGGTCTTCACGCCGGTCTTCACGATCGGTCTGGGCGACCTGCCGCCGCACCTGTACTCGCACGGCAGCTCCCTGCTGGGCACCCTGCAGCAGGTCTCCGGCGCGATCGGCACCGCGCTGCTGATCGTGGTCATGGACAACCGCGCCGGCGCGCTGGCCGCGAGCGGCGCGGACCCCGTCGCCGCGGCGATCGGCGGACTGCAGTGGGCGTTCGTCGCCGGTGCGGTGATCGGCGTGGTCGTGGTCGTCTGCGCCTTCCTGCTGCCGGCTCGCGTCGAAGCCCCGGAGGGCGCACCCGCCCACCACTAGCGCGAGTGGGTCGTCGCCACCCCTCGAGTTGGTCCTTGCGACCGCCCGAGTTGCGCGTCAAGGTGCCTCGACCAGAGCGGCACAGAGGTCCTCGCGGAGGCGAACGTCCTTGTCGGCGTCGGTGGGCCCCCGTCGCACGGCGGCCGAGGGTGAGTCCTGTGCGATGTCGAGTAGTCGCTCGCGGGTCGGCGGGTCGAGCTGTCCCGTCGGCTCGAGGCCGTTCTCGGTCTGGAAGACGATGAGGACGGCGAGGGTCTGCGGGCCGAGCGTGCCGTCCACCCACAAGTCGTTGACCTCCGGGACCGGGTGCTCCGGCAGCCAGATCGTCTTCAGCACGCGTTCGACCCAGGCGACATAGCCGTCGCTCTGCCAGTTCAAGGTCTCCGTGCACGCGTCCTTGTCCGTCAACAGGTTGGCCATCGGAGCCGGCGCGGACGGCGTGAGCTGGAACTTGGCACCGGCGGTCGGGGCGAGCGTCGGGTCGCTCGCCTCGGCAGGCTCGCCGCCGGCGGGGACGGGCCTGAGCGCCCAGCCGACCCCGAGCAGCACGACTGCGGCGGCGATGATCGCGCCGACCTGGATGGCGGTCAGGTTCCTGGCTCGTCCGAGCAGTTGGCCGATCTCGCGGACTCCCCGTCTCAACAGGCCGCCCGTCACGTGAGCCGTCCGATCGACGAGCGCAGCGGTCGTTCGGGCGGCCAGCTCGGTGCGCTGCTGAGCGTCCGTGCCCCGGCCGACCTGGTGGACGCGTACGGCGAGGTACGGGCGGTCGTGGTCGTCCGCGGGGCGGTCCTCGCTCATCGCGACGACCACGCAGTCCCTGGCGGCGTCTCTCCAGGGTTGGTGTGCGAAGCCGACCTCGACCTCGTGCTGCCCTTCCTTGCCGGGGCTGAGCCGGTACTCGACGGGCGTGAGAAGTTGCCAGGGTGCCGGCCGGTCCGCGGGTGGCAGTGCGGGGTCCGCTGCCGGTGACGCCGACCCGTGTGCGGCGCGCAAGCCTCCGCGCTCGACGGTGTTGCCGCGGTTGGCGATCGTGAGCGTGCCGCGGTAGCGCTGCGTCGTCCCGACGCGCTCGAAGTCGGACGTAACCGAGAGCTGAAGCCCCGGCGACGGCGGCACGTCCAACGTGAAGGTGTCACTCTCCCAGGCCGCCTGCTTTCCCTCCGGTACCGAGGTCCCGTCGACGATGACGCTGACGCTCCGCGAGCCGGCCTGGGGCGAGCTGGCGGTGGCGGTGAGCACGAGGATCAGGGACTCCGACCGGCCGGGCTCCACTTGGAGGTGCGCGCCGGGCTCGAACGTCGACAGCACGAAGGGTCCGTTGAAGCGGAGCTGCACGTCCCAGGTCGTGCGCGAGCCGTTGGTGAGCTCGATCGGCAGGCTGACGGAGGTGCCCGGCGCCAGCGTGACGGACGGGTCTTGCGTCAGCACGGCCAGGTGGATCTCGCGATTCGCCGGGTGTCCGATGGTGGCGTTGAGGGTCAGGTTGCCGCCGACCGTGTTGCCCACGGCCGCCGTCAGCGGCGAGCCCTCACGTGCGACCAGGATCGTGCCGCTGTTGTCGCCGAATGTCATCGGGAAGCCCGCCCGCTGGAGGCGCTCGGCCAAGGGACTCTCCAGGAACGGGCCGTTGAGGAAGCGGAGGACGGCGGCTTCGACGAGTTCGGTCTGCCGCGCGACGTCGTCGGTGGGGCCCGCCTTCTCCAGCTCGTCGATCAGGACCTGTTCGCTTGCCGGTGCGGACCTGCGGTAGAGGTCGGTCGTCTCGCTCACCGCGGAGTCGACCGCGTGCTGGACGAGTGCGTCGGCCGTCTTGAGCGCCAGCCATCCGGTCACCTCGGCAACGATGGCGAGCAGCAGCATTCCGGGCGTCTCCTCGGGAGCGATGAGATGCGTCGATCCTGCCGGAACGGCGACGCGATCGGAACCCGTTGCGCCAGATGCGTCGAGGGGCTCTAGACAGGGTCGCTCAGGGGCGGGAGCGCCAGTGGGTGGCGCCGACCAGCAGCATCCGCAGCTGGGTGCGGGCGTAGTGCGCGACGCGCTCCTCCTCGGACGAGCCGGGCTCGATGGCGACCAGCTCCTCGGCGGTGGTGACCATCGCCGAGACGATCAGGTTGGAGACGATCCGCAGGTCCGCCGACGACCAGGCGGAGGTGCCGGGGAGTCGGGCGAGGTCCGCGGCGAGCTCGGCCTCGAACAGGACGATGCCGTCGGCGATGGCCTGCCGCACGCCGGCCGGACCCGCCATCCGCTCGCGGGCGATGAAGGCGAAGTGGGCGCGCTGCGCGCGGACGTGCTCGACCAGTACGGCGACGGAGCGGTCGATGATCGTGCGGTACTCCGGCGCGCCGCCCTGCCGGACGTCGCGCAGCACCGCCCGCAGGCTGACCAGCGACTCCTGGACGAGGGCCAGGCCGAGGTCCTCGATCGAGGCGAAGTGGCGGTAGAAGGCGGTCGGCACGATCCCGACCTGCTTGGCCACCTGGCGCAGCGAGAGGGCGGCCAGCGGCGCGTCGTCGCACAGCCCGAGGGCCGCGTCGAGGATCGCGCGTCGGGTGCGCTCCTTCTGCTCGGCGCGCGAGGCGGGTGCTTCGGTCACCGTCGCATCGTAGGGCAGGTGAACATGTGTGCTCTGTCACGGCGCTCGGCGTTGACGGGGGAGGAGGCAGCCGGCACGCTTGTGGGTGTACGAGTGTTCACTGAAAGTGACGTTCCGGCATCCGCAGCCCAGGAGGCGCCATGTCGCTCCCCGCTCTGAACCCGCTCCGCGTGACGAGACCCCGCCCCGCGCTCGGGGCCGACCCGGTCGGCCGGGTCCTCCGCTCGCGCCTGGTCGCCGCGCTCGCCGCGCCGCACGGAGTGGACCGCTACCTCGAGCAGGTGAACCCGATGTGGGCCGCGCACGAGGTGCGCGCCCGCATCGTCTCGGTGACCCGCGAGACCGGCCCCGACGCACTGGGCGCGCCGGTGGCGACGCTGACCCTTCAGCCGACCTCGACCTGGCGCGGCCACCGCGCGGGGCAGCACGTGCTGGTCGGCGTCGAGGTGCCGGGCTCGGCCCGCCGACTGACCCGCGCGTTCTCGATCTCGTCGCCCGCCTCGGTCCCGGGGGAGTCGATCACGCTGACCGTTCGCTCCCACCCCGAGGGCGAGGTCTCCCAGCACCTCGTCGAGCACGCCCGACCGGGTGACGTCCTGCACCTGAGCCAGGCACAGGGGTCCTTCTGCTTGGACGAGAGCCCGGCCACCCCGACCAACAACCACCTGCTGTTCATCACGGGCGGGTCCGGGATCACCCCGGCGATGTCGATGCTGCGCACCCTTCTGCGCGACGGCTACGACGGGCACGTCGGTCGCCGGGTGACCTTCCTGCACTACGCCCGGAGCGAGGCGGACCAGATCTTCGCCGAGGAGCTGGCCGCGATCGCGGCCGCCGACAACGGCGTCGCGGTCCACCTGCGCCACGGGGACGCCCGGTTCAGCGAGTTCGAGCTGCGCCGGCTGGTGCCGCGCTTCGCCGGCACCGACACCTGGCTGTGCGGTCCCGCCGGCCTGGTCGAGCTGGTCACCGACGCCTACCGCGGCTCGCCGCGGCTGCGCACCGAGTTCTTCAAGCCGGCCGTGGCCCGCGCGGCCGGCGGCGCGGGGGAGCAGGTCGACGGCACCGTCGCCTTCACCCGCTCCGGCCTCAGCGCGCCGGCCACCGGCGACAGCCTGCTCGAGCAGGCCGAGGCCGCCGGGCTCGCGCCCGAGCACGGGTGCCGGATGGGCATCTGCTTCTCCTGCACCACGACCAAGTACGCCGGCACCGTCCGCAACCTGCTCACCGGCGAGGAGTCGGCGCAGCCGGACGAGGAGATCCGGATCTGCGTCAACCGCCCCGTCGGCGACTGCCACGTCGACCTCTGACCACGCACCCACCCTGGAGGCGAGCATGACCACCACCCCCGAGAAGAGCCCCGAGAAGAGCCCCGAGAAGAGTCCCGACAGCGCCGGGCAGACCGCCCCGCCCAGCGCCATCGCCGAGCGCGCGGGGCTGACCCCCGAGCAGCTGGAGGCGTTCGGTGCGGAGATGGACGCGATCCGGCAGCGGATCATCGCCGAGCTCGGCGAGGACGACGCGGCGTACATCCGCGGCGTGGTCCGCGCCCAGCGCCGGTTCGAGGTGGCCGGCCGCGCGCTGTTCTACCTGCCGCCGGCCTGGCCGCTCGCGGTGGCCAGCCTGAGCATCTCCAAGATCCTCGACAACATGGAGATCGGCCACAACGTCCTGCACGGCCAGTACGACTGGATGGGCGACCCGGCGCTGAACTCGCGGATGTTCGACTGGGACAACGTCTGCCCGGGCGAGCAGTGGAAGTACAGCCACAACTACATCCACCACACCTTCACCAACATCCTCGGCAAGGACCGCGACGTCGGCTACGGCATCCTCCGGATGGACCCCGAGCAGCGGTGGCACCCGTACCACCTGGGCAACCCGGCCTACGCGCTCGGCCTGATGCTGCTCTTCGAGTGGGGCGTCGCGCTGCACGACCTGGAGGTCGACAACTTGGTCGCCGGGCGGCGGAAGCTGGCCGACAACAAGCCGCTCTACCCGGGGCTGCTGCGCAAGATCCGCCGCCAGACGGTCAAGGACTACCTGCTCTTCCCGGCGCTCAGCGGACCCCTGGCCCCGCTGACGCTGGCCGGCAACGCGACCGCCAACCTGGTCCGCAACGTCTGGGCGTTCAACATCATCTTCTGCGGCCACTTCCCGGCCGGCGTCGCGTCGTTCTCGGTGGAGGAGACCGAGGAGGAGACCCGGGGCCAGTGGTACCTGCGCCAGCTGCTCGGCTCGGCCAACATCTCCGGCGGACCGCTGCTGCACCTGATGTCGGGCAACCTCTCCCACCAGATCGAGCACCACCTGTTCCCGGACCTGCCCGCCCGGCGCTACCCGGAGATCGCGGCCGAGGTCCGTGAGATCTGCGAGCGCTACGGGCTGGCGTACAACACCGGTCCGCTGCACCGCCAGCTGCTGAGCGTCGCGAAGAAGATCTGCCGGTACGCCCTCCCGGGCGGGGTGCAGCCCGAGCCGCAGCCGGCCCCCGGCCGACGGACCGCACCGGTGGCGGCCTGAGCCGTCAGGCGGGAGACTGGGGACATGAGCGACGGGCACGACCACCTCAGCCGCGGCGAGATCGCCAAGGACGCCCTCCAGGCGGGGGCCCAAGCCACCGCGCACACCGTCGGCGAGGTGACCAGCATCGTCACCCGCGCCGTCGGTGAGGTCGCCGCCGCGGTCGGCGGGCTGGCCACCGAGCTGTTCGCGATCCGCGACGACGTACGCCGCGCCGCGGCCGATCAGGACGGTGGCACGGGCGGCGTCCAGGACGGCGGCGGCCAGGGCGGCGACCAGGGCGCGGTGTAGCCGCGCACCCACCGGCGCGGGTACCGCCCGGAGGCCGCCGGGACGGCAGAGGGCCCGCGGAACATCGTTCCGCGGGCCCTCCGCGCCGCTCTCGGGGTGGCGCCGGGCTCAGTCCTCCGGGTCGTCCAGCCGAGCCAGCCAGGTCGCGAACCGCTCCACCGCGGTCTCGAACTCCGGGTGGGTGTCGGTGAACTCCTGGAGCCTCTCGGCGAGCCAGGCCAGGGTGACCTCGTCGTCACCCCGGCGCTTCTCGAGCTCCTCGATCCCGCGATCGGTGAAGTACATCCGAACCTCCTCAGTCGCCGACGCTCAGGCGAAGGCCTCGCCGAGCAGCCCCTTCTGCTCCTCCAGGTGGCGCTTGTGCGCGCCGACGGAGGGGGAGGAGGAGGCGGGCCGGCTGACCACGTCGACCTGGGCGCCGAGCTTCGGGAACACGTTGAGGCCGTAGTAGGGCCACGGGCCCATGTTCCGCGGCTCGTCCTGCACCCAGCGGACGCTCTTCAGGTTCGGGTACTTGGCGATCTCGGCGGCCAGCTCGGCGGCAGGCTCCGGGTAGAGCTGCTCGACGCGGGCGATCGCGAACTTCTCGCCGTTGTCGCGCTTGCCGCGCTCGACCATCAGGTCCCAGGTGATCCGGCCCGAGCAGAGCAGCAGCGTCTCGACCTTGGCCGGGTCCGCGGTGCTGTCGCCGATCAGCGGCTGGAACGTGCCCTCGGTGAAGTCGGACGGCTGGGACGCCGCCTCCTTGCGCTTGAGCATCGACTTCGGGGTGAAGATGATCAGCGGCTTGTGCTCGTTGCCGAGCGAGTGGCGGCGCAGCAGGTGGAAGTGCGAGGCCGGCGTGGAGGGCTGGGCGACGACGAACGCCTCGTCGGCGCAGAGCGTCATGAACCGCTCGATCCGGGCCGAGGAGTGGTCCGGTCCCTGGCCCTCGTAGCCGTGCGGCAGCAGCAGCACGACGCCGGAGTCCTGGCCCCACTTGGTCTTGCCCGAGCTGATGTACTCGTCGATCACGGTCTGCGCGCCGTTGACGAAGTCACCGAACTGCGCCTCCCAGAGGACGAGCGCATCGGGGCGTGCCACCGAGTACCCGTACTCGAACCCGAGCGCGGCGTACTCCGAGAGCAGGCTGTCGTAGACGAAGAACTTCGCCTGGTCGTCCGAGAGGTTGGACAGCGGGGTCCACTCGTCGGCGTTGACCCGGTCGATGATGGTCGCGAACCGCTGCACGAAGGTGCCGCGGCGGCTGTCCTGGCCGGCCAGGCGGACCGGCCGGCCATCCATCAGCAGCGCACCGAACGCGAGGATCTCGCCGGTGCCCCAGTCGATCGGGCCGTCGAGGATGGCGGCGGCGCGGCGCTGGAGCTGCGGCATCACCTTCGGGTGGACGGTGAACCCGTCCGGCGGGGTGACGTAGGAGTCCGCGATCCGCTTGAGCACCTCGTGGGAGATGGCGGTCTCGGTCTCGCCGGCCGGCTTCTCCGGGTACTCGGGCACGGTGGTCCACTCCGACGGGGCCGTGCTGGCCTCGCGGACCTCGGTGAAGACCCGCTCCAGCTGCTGCTGGTAGTCGCGCAGGACCTGCTCGGCCTCCTCGATCGTGATGTCGCCACGACCGATCAGGGACTCGGTGTAGAGCTTGCGCACGGAGCGCTTCTGCTCGATCAGGTCGTACATCAGCGGCTGGGTGTACGACGGGTCGTCACCCTCGTTGTGGCCGCGACGGCGGTAGCAGACCAGATCGATGACGACGTCCTTGTGGAACGCCTGGCGGTACTCGAACGCGAGGCGGGCCACGCGGATGCACGCCTCCGGGTCGTCGCCGTTGACGTGGAAGATCGGCGCCTGCACCATCCGGGCCACGTCGGTCGCGTAGAGCGAGGAGCGCGAGGAGCCCGGCGAGGTGGTGAAGCCGACCTGGTTGTTGATGACCAGGTGGATCGTGCCGCCGGTGCGGTAGCCGCGCAGCTGGGAGAGGTTCAGCGTCTCGGCGACCACGCCCTGGCCGGCGAACGCGGCGTCGCCGTGCAGCAGCAGCGGGAGGACCGGGAACGCCTCGCCCTGGTTGAGCACGTCCTGCTTGGCGCGGGCGATGCCCTCGAGGACCGGGTCGACGGTCTCCAGGTGGGACGGGTTCGCGGCGACCGAGACCTTGATGGTCTCGCCGGTCTCGGCGACGAACTCACCCTCGGCGCCGAGGTGGTACTTCACGTCGCCGGAGCCCTGCACCGTGCGCGGGTCGATGTTGCCCTCGAACTCGCGGAAGATCTGGTTGTAGGACTTGCCGACGATGTTGGCCAGCACGTTCAGGCGGCCGCGGTGGGCCATGCCGATCGCGACCTCGTCGAGGCCGGCGTTGGCCGCTGCCTCGGCGATCTCGTCCACGACCGGGATCGTGGTCTCGCCGCCCTCGAGGGAGAACCGCTTCTGGCCGACGAACTTCGTCTGGAGGAAGGTCTCGAACGCCTCGGCCTGGTTGAGCTTCAGCAGGATCCGGAGCTGCTCCTCGCGGGGCAGCTTGGTGTGCGGCTGCTCGACCCGCTCCTGGATCCACTGGCGCTGCTCGGGATCCATGATGTGCATGTACTCGATGCCGGTGGTGCGGCAGTAGGAGTCGCGCAGGATGCCGAGGATGTGGCGCAGCTTCATGAAGCGGCGGTGGGCGCCGCCGAACGAGCCGGTCGGGAACTCCCGCTCCAGGTCCCACAGGGTCAGGCCGTGGGACTCGATCCGCAGGTCGGGGTGGCTGCGCTGCTTGTACTCCAGCGGGTCGGTGTCGGCCATCAGGTGGCCGCGGACCCGGTAGGCGTGGATCAGCTCGAGGATCCGCGCCTGCTTGTCGATCTCGTCGTCGTGGGACGTCGCGATGTCGGCGTTCCAGCGGATCGGCTCGTAGGGGATCCGCAGCGAGCGGAAGATCTCGTCGTAGAAGCCGTCCTCGCCGAGCAGGAGCAGGTGGACCCGCTTGAGGAACTCGCCCGACTGCGCGCCCTGGATGACGCGGTGGTCGTAGGTCGAGGTGATCGTCATCACCTTGCTGATGCCGTTCTTGGCGATCGCCTCCTCCGAGGCGCCCTGCCAGGCGGCGGGGTACTCCATCGCGCCGACGCCGATGATCGCGGCCTGGCCGGCCATCAGGCGGGGCACCGAGTGGACCGTGCCGAGGCCGCCGACGTTGGTCAGGCTGACGGTCGTCCCGGAGTAGTCCTCCATCGTCAGCTTGTTGTCGCGCGCCTTGCGGATCATGTCCTCGTAGGCGGTCCAGAAGGCCGCGAAGTCCATGGTCTCGCAGCCCTTGATCGAGGGGGCGACGAGCTGGCGGGTGCCGTCGGGCTTCTTCTGGTCGATGGCCAGGCCGAGGTTCACGTGCGCCGGGGTCACCATCGCGGGCTTGCCGTCGACCTCGGCGAACGAGTTGTTCATCTCCGGCATCGACCGCAGTGCACGGATCAGGGCGTAGCCGATGATGTGGGTGAACGAGACCTTGCCGCCGCGGGCGCGGGCCAGGTGGCTGTTGATGACGATGCGGTTGTCCCACAGCAGCTTGACCGGGATCTCACGGACCGAGGTCGCCGTGGGCACGCTGAGCGAGACGTCCATGTTCTTCGCGGTGGCGGCCGGGATGCCGCGCAGGACGGTCACCTTGGGCTCGTCGGTCGCGGCGACCGGCGCGGGGCGCGGCGACTCCTTGGGGGTCGGCCGGGACGCCGGGCTGGGGGTGGTCGCCGAGGCGGGGCTCACCTGGGGTGCCGGGGTCGCCTTGGGAACCGGCTTGGCGGCGGGCGCGGCGGGCGCCGCGGCGGCGGGCTTGGCGGCGGGCTTGGGGGTGGTCGGGGCAGCCGTCGCGGCCGGCTGGGCAGCGGGCTTGGCGGGCGTGGCGGCGCCGTTCGTGCCGTTCGAGGCGGCGGTGCCGGCCGGCTTGGATCCGAAGTAGCGGGCCCAGGCCTCGTCGACGCTGCTGGGGTCGGCGTCGAACCGCGCCCGCATCTCCTCGACGAGCCACTCGTTGGCTCCGAAGTCGCCGCCCGCGGGCTCGACCGAGCCCTGGGAGGTGGTGGTGGACTGCTGGTCTGACGACTGCGTCACGACGTGCTTCGCCTCTTCCGATGAACTGACCCGTGGCTTGACCCCCGACCAAGTGCGCCCCTCCCTTGGGACGCCACGCGGTGTCGGCAACCAAGGCTAGTCCTATGACCTATTAAATGCCGCAGGCGAGGTCCCCGTTGCGGCACTGTGTCGCCGGAGGTGAGAGAGTCTGCCGCTGCAGGAGGTGTCCCCATGTCCCGATCCCCACGCCGTACGACGTCCGCCGCCGCCGCTGTGATCGCCGCGTTGATGCCGCTCACAGCCGCCTGCTCGGACGACGCGGCGCCCGCGGCGCAGACCACCCCGACGCCCGTGACGGCCGAGCCGACGCCGTTCTCGGTACGCGCGGATGTGGGCAACGTCACGGGCCGCCTGGGTCGGTCCGACCGCCGCGAGGTCCTGCGCGACGTGCGGGAGGTGGTCGCCGACTGGATGGAGGCGGCCTACGTCGAGACCGGATCGGCCGTGGACCTCGGCACCGCGTTCGCCGACTTCACCCCGCAGGCCGCCGCGTCGGCGAAGCGCCAGCGAGCGCTGCTGACCAACGCCGCGCTCGCCTCGGCCGATGGCGTCGAGGTCCGCCCGGCCGTGGTGAAGGTCGACGTGCTCGCCCCGGGCGGCGAGGTCGCCGCCGCGACCGCGCGGTTCCGCGTGGTGCTCCAGCGCGAGGGCGCGAAGCGGCAGGAGAAGGTGGTCGGGCGGCTGATGCTGAGCCCGGTCAAGAAGGGGTGGAAGGTGTTCGGCTTCACGGTGGAGCGGGGCTCGTTCGCGCCCGCCGACAAGACCGACCGGGCCGACCAGAGCAAGGCCGGAGGGGACGCATGATGCGGGGACCGATGCGGCTGCGGCTGCTCAAGACGGCGGCGCTGGCCGCAGTGCTCGCGCTGACGGTGGTGCTGGTCCCGGACGCGGCCCCCGCGCCCACCCGCTTCTCCCTGGTCAAGATCGAGCGCGCCGAGGCGGTCGACGTCGATCCCGACATCGTGTGGATCCTGGCGGTCGGGGCCGACGCGCGGCAGGGGGAGAACCCGCTGCGTACCCGCGGCGACGCCCTCCAGCTGGTCGGCATGAACACCGCGACCGGCGCGGCCACCTCGATCGGCATCCCCCGGGACAGCTGGGTCTCGATCCCCGGCGTCGGGTCCAACCGGATCAACGCCGCGCTCTACTTCGGCGGCCCCGACCTGCTCGGCCAGGCCGTCGGCAACCTGATCGGGATCCAGCCGGACTACGTCATGGTCACCACGTTCTGGGGCCTGCGCGACATGGTCAACGACATCGGCGGGATCACCGTGGAGAACCCGCGCTACTTCTCCGACCCGTACCTGTGGCCCCAGGGCTTCCAGGCCGGCAAGCTGCGCCTCAACGGCCACGGCTCGACCGCCTTCGGCCGGATCCGCAAGTCGCTGCCCGGCGGCGACTTCGACCGCTCCGCGAACCAGCAGCGGGTCCTGCGAGGCATCCAGCAGAAGGTCGCCGACCGGGCGTCCGAGCCCGGATTCGTCGAGGGCGGTGTGATGAGCGTGCTGCAGCACCTCGAGACCGACCTCGGACCGACCGAGCTGTTCAAGCTGGGCCAGGCCGTCGCCCAGGTCGACCCGACCAAGATCACCGGCTGCGTCCTCGGAGGCAGCATCGGCAACGTCGGCGGCGCCAGCGTGGTGCTGCCCAACACCGCCGAGGCCCGCCGCTACGGCGACGACGCGCGCAAGGACGCGGTGATCAGCCGCTGCTGAGGCACGGCGCCGACGCCTGACGTCGAGCGCGCCGGGGGATCAGCTCCCGGCGACCTCGCGCGCGCCGCGGCCGGCGAGCTCGTCGGCCCGCTCGTTGCCCGGGTCGCCCGCGTGGCCCTTGACCCAGTTCCAGGTCACGTCGTGCCGCGCCGCCGCCTCGTCCAGCCGGCGCCACAGGTCCTCGTTCTTGACCGGCTGCTTCGATGCGGTGCGCCAGCCGTTCGCCTTCCACTTCGCCACCCACGACAGGATCCCGTTGCGGACGTAGCTGCTGTCGGTGAACAGCACGACCCGCGAGGGTCGGTTCAGCGTCTCCAATGCCTGGATGGCGGCCATCAGCTCCATCCGGTTGTTCGTGGTGTCCGGCTCGCCGCCGTACAGCTCCCGCTCGTGGGCGCCGTACGTCAGGACGGCGCCCCAGCCCCCGGGGCCGGGGTTCCCGAGGCAGGCGCCGTCGGTGTAGACCGTCACGGCGAGGTCGTCGGCGGGGGAGTCGGCGGGGGGTTCTGCGGGCGAAACAGGCACCTGCGGATAGTAGTGGCGGGCCCTCGTGCGAGGGTCGGCCCGTGGGGTGGCAGAGGGCTGTGCGGGTGATCCTGGTCGCGGCGGGCGCGGGGGTGGCCCTGACGACGTACGCCGGCGGCTGCTCGACCTCGGAGCCGGGGACGCCGGGATCCGCGACGACGCCGGTGCCGGCCGCGACCCGCACCGAGGCCGCGGCGCACCTCGACGGGCTCGGCCGGGTCGACCGACACCCGCGCGAGCTGCCGGACTACCGGCGCGAGGCGTTCGGGCGGGCCTGGGCCGACCTCGACGGCAACGGGTGCAACCAGCGCGACGACGTGCTGGTCCGCGATGCCGTGCGCGGCACGACCACCGTCGCCCCGCAGGGCTCCTGCGACCACGACGTCCTGGCCGGCACGTGGATCGACCCCTACACCGGTGCCACGCTGGTCCTCGACGACCTCAAGGACCTGCGTCAGGCCCAGGCGATCCAGATCGACCACGTGGTCCCGCTCGCGGAGGCCTGGCGCTCCGGTGCGGCCGCCTGGTCCGCCGACCGGCGCGAGGCCTACGCCAACGACCTGGGCGTGCTGCTCGCCGTGGACGGCCCGACGAACGCCGCGAAGGGCGACGACGACCCGGCCTCCTGGCGGCCGCGGCAGACCTACCAGTGCGAGTACGCAGTGCGCTGGGTGACGACGAAGTACCGCTGGGGCCTCGCCGCGGACGCGAGCGAGGTGCGGGCGCTGCGGGAGATGCTCGACAGCTGCTGACCCGACCCGACGCCGGCCATCGCGTCAGCCGGGTGACTGCCCGCCCGAGCGTCGACCGGTGCGGACCACGGAACCGAACGGGTTCGCCCGGCGGTAGGCGCAGGGCGAGCACAGCGGGCCCTCGTCGGCCGGGTGCCGGGCGCCGCAGCGGGTGCAGGCGTTGGTCTCGACCCGGGCCAGCACGACCCCCGAGGCATCAGCGAGGTCGAGCAGCGAGAGCCCGCCGGCGTCGGCCAGGGCGCTCTCCGGGCACAGCCGGACACACTCCTGCTCGCCGCGGCAGTCCGCGGGACGGTGGCGCAGCACGGAGGATCCCTCCAGGTCGGTCAGCCGGAGCGCGTCGTGCGGGCACGCCTGCACGCAGACCCCGCACGCGATGCAGCCGGTCGCGACCAGCCGCGCCGCGACGGCCGACTCCCGCTCCGCCACCGGCTCGCCCGGAGCGGCAGACCCGGCCCCGCCGGCTCGCTCGGGGACCGGCGGCGCCGGGACGGGCGCTGGGGGTGTCGCGTCCGGCAGTGGTCGTGCCCTGCCCTCGCGGCGCAGCACTGCGAGGGCGGCGAGGCCCCGCCCGGCCTCGTCCAGCGTGAGGTCGAACGGCGGCTGCGCGGCCCGTCCCAGTCCGAGCAGCCGCCTGCGCGAGACCGTCGGCCGATCGCTGGCTCGCCCGTCGGCGAGGCTGAACGTCGGCCCGCTGCGCCGCGCCCGTCGCGGCCGCCCGGTGGACCCGTGGGTCACGCCGTCGAGGACCCTCGCCCACTGGGCTGCGCGCGCGGCCGCGCGGGCCGGGTGCTGCGGGCACGGTGTCACCCGCACCTCGCGGACGCCGCAGGCCAGCAGCTGCGCCGGCAGGCCGACGTCCACGGAGTCCAGGCACCCCGGCAGCAACACGCAGACCGCTCCGACCGGGACGCGCGTGTCGGCGGCGTGGACGCAGGCCAGGACCGCCGCCTCCGGCGCGCCGGTGGCCAGGACCCACCGGGCCAGCTCCCGGCCCCGGTCGGTCTGCTCGGAGGGCTGGTCGGCGGTCTGGTCGGCGGTCTGGTCGGCGGGCACGCCTCACCGGCCCCCGGCGGCGGAGGTCGCGACGAGCGCCGCCATCGAGTCCAGCACGCCGACCGCGAGGTCGGGGAGCGCCCGCATCGGCGGTGTGGTGGCGCGCGCCCGGATCGCCTCCAGGGCGTCGCCGGCGAACCGGTCGAGGTGGGTGGTGGCGAAGTCGAGGATCTCGTCCTCCGGCCGCGGACCGCCCCGCTGCCCGACTGGCCGGGGGTCTCGCTCGAGCCGCGCGGCGAGGTGCGCGAGGTACATCAGCTCCCGGGAGATGTGATCGGCCGGGCACGCGCCGACGTGCGCGCGTCGCACGCCGGCGGCCGCGTAGCGCTGCTCGAGGGCGGTCACGAGCTGGTCCGCGCCGCCGGGGAGGTCGACCCACTCGGACTCGCGGAGCGGGACCGGGTCGGCCCCGGGCTCGAAGAGCCGGGCCCAGTCGGCGCGGACCTCGGCCAGCCCGAACGGCTCGGCGAGGGTACGCAGGCCGAGCATCGTGGCCGGGTCGCGGATCGGCCAGGACTGCCGGCCGGTCGGGTCGGCGAGCCGACCCAGGAACGCGTCGTCGGGCGGCGTGATCAGGAGTCGCGCGACCGCGAAGCCCGCGGCCGCGACGCCGGCGCCGGTATCCACTCGCGTCAGATCCCGACCCGGATCTGGGTCGTGTAGTGCAGCGTGCGGCCCAGCAGCTCGCTGGCCAGCGCCATCGCGAAGCAGAGCAGGACCAGCAGGGCCAGGGAGCGGGCCTGCGCCAGGGGCGTGGTCTCGGCCATCCGGTAGACGAAGACGCCGAGGACGACCGCGGTGAGGCCGAGCAGGACCAGGCGGATCCACAGCATCGGGCCGTCGGTCATCTCATCGAGCGTGGCCTGCGCCGCCGCGTCGCCCCGGCCCAGGTCGGCCAGGTAGACCGGGTAGACCACGAGGATCGCCACGGCCGTCGCGGCGCCGACGGCCGCGATCGCCCGGAGGATGCGTACGGTCAGCTGCCACTCCTCCTCGGTGGTGGGGGCGTTGATCTCGGCGACGCGGGCGCGGGTCTGGACCGCGATCCCGCCCTTGGTGCCGCCGGCGTCCGCGCCGCCGCCGGAGCCGGTGGCACTGGTCTCGGTCCCCGGGTCGGCGCCGGTCGCTGGCCCGGCCTCCGGGGCAGCGCCGCCCGTGCCGTCCGCGTCGGCGGCCCGGGATGCATGCCAGGCGCGGACGACGGTGGTCACCATGATCGCCGCGCCCACCGCCAGCGCCCCGAGGAGCACCGTGGTGGCGAAGAAGAAGAAGGGCACCTCCCACGTGCGCCAGGCGGGCACGGTGCGCAGCGAGTAGTAGACCATCGACTGAGCCCAGACCAGCCCGATCCCGAGCAGCGCGGCGACGAACGCCACCACCTGCCGCATCGTCCGGCTGCCGATCTGGAACCAGGCCAGCAGCGCGAACAGGAACCCCACGCCGGCGAAGGCGACGCCGAAGAGGATCTCCCTGGTCAGCCACGAGGAGTTCCAGTGGCGGATCACGTTGAGGGTGTGGGTGATGTCGTGCATGTGCAGGGTCGAGACCGCCAGGCCGAAGACCAGGGCCGGGCCGATCGCGTAGAGCACCGGGTCGATCACCCGGTCGGGCTTCGGCTTGCCGAGGGTGGCCAGGAACACCACGCCGAGCGCGAGGAAGGTGCCGACGGCCATCTGTGTGAAGACCGTGAACAGCACCATCGGGAGGTCGTGCAGGCTCATCTGAGCTCCTCCTCAGATCTCGTCGGGGTTGGCGATGTGGCCCGACGCGTGGTCCCACGGCTCGGAGTCGCGGTGCGGCGTGATCACCAGGTGTGGATCGGTGAGGCTCGGGTCGGGCAACGGCGCCAGACCACTCTGGTCGCCGTACTGATCCCGGAGGTCGGCGATCGGTCCCCAGTCGAGCGCCCGGGACGGGCAGGCGGCGACGCAGGCCGGGGTCAGCCCCTCGGAGCGGTAGTCGAAGCACAGGTCGCACTTGGTCATGTGCCCGATCTCGGCGTTGAACTGCGGGGCGCTGTAGGGGCACGCCCACTCGCAGTACCGGCAGCCGACGCACTTGTCGTCGTCGACGTACACCGTCCCGTCCTCGCGCTTGGTCATCGCCGTGGTGGGGCACACCTCGACGCAGATCGGGTCCTCGCAGTGGTTGCAGGCGATCGAGGTGTAGTACGTGAAGACGTCCTGGGTGACGGTGTTGTCGTCGGAGAGCATCCAGGAGCCGCCGGAGTACTCGACCACGCGTCGCCACATGACGCCTTCGGGAAGGTCGTGCTTGTCGTTGCACGCGATGCCGCAGGCCTTGCAGCCGGTGCACAGGGACTGGTCGAAGTAGAAGCCGTAGTCGGCGCCCGCCTCGGTCTGGTTGTCGGTCCTGGTGATGGTCCCGGTCCCGCTGACGGACTCGTTGGGGCTCGTCGGCGACGGGGAGGGGGTCGGTGTCTCGGTCATCTCTGGCTCCTCGGACGATCAGGCGATGCCGGTCATGCCTTGACGACGTTCGCGGCGACGGTGTGCGCCGCGTTGCCCTTGGCCAGCGCCGAGGGGTGCAGGGACGTCAGCGTGTTGGTGTTGCCGCCGACGTCGACCGGATGGTCCGGGTTGGCGCCGTCCGGTGGCTCCACCTCGTCGGCGCCCTTGGGGTCGAACCAGGCACCCTGCGGCACCGAGATCACGCCCGGCATCACCCGTTCGGTGACGCGGGCCTCGAGCTTGATCGTGCCCCGGTCGTTGTAGACGAAGACCTGGTCGCCGTTGTCGATCCCGCGGTCCGCGGCATCGAGGGTGTTGATCCACGCGGTCTGGTGGTGCGCCGCCTTGAGCCAGTCGACGTTGCCGTAGGAGGAGTGCGTGCGGCCCTTGAAGTGGTGGCCGATCACCTGGAACGGGTACTCCTCGGAGGCGCGTGTCTCCAGCGGACCCTCCCAGGTCTCGACGTACTCGGGGAGGGGGACCAGGCGGTCGCCCGCCTTCTCCTCGTGGAAGACGCCGAACTGCCACTTCTCGGCCATCGCCGCCAGTCGGTCGGAGTAGATCTCGATCTTCCCCGACGGGGTGGGCAGGGGGTTCGCCTTCGGGTTCTTGCGGAAGTCGGCCAGGGAGACCGCCGGACCCATGTCGCGACGGTAGATGCCCATCGCCTTCCACTCGTCGTAGTCGGGGAGCTCCGGATCGATCTCGCGGCTCTGCTTGATCGCCTCGCGCAGCCACTCCTCGCGGGTCTTGCCGCCGGTGAACTTCTCCTTGGTGCCGAGGCGGTCGGCCAGGTCGGTGCAGATGTCGAACACGGTCCGGCACTCGTAGAGCGGCTCGATCGCCTGGCTGGAGATGATCCCGTACGCCATCGGGCCGCCGTTCTCGCCGGGGTGGATGTCGTCCTCCTCGGCCGTGGAGGTCCCGGGCAGGATGTAGTCGGCGTACCGCGCGGAGACCGTGTACTGGATGTCGCAGACGACGATCAGCTCGCACATCGTGTCGTCCTGGAGGATCTTGATCGAGGCGTTGTTGTCGCCGGTCTGGTTGACGATCGAGTTGCCCGAGTACTGCCAGACCATCTTGATCGGCACCTCGAGGCGGATGTTGGTCGCGTTGCCCTGCTCGTCGACCGGCACCTCACCGTCGCGGATCCCGGGGCCGGGCTTCCTCAGCACGCCGGCGTTGAACGTGTCCAGCTGCTCGCCGTACTGGATGGCGTCGAGCCAGCCGAAGACCGAGATGATCTTCTCCGAGGGATTGATCAGCTCGCTGCCGAACGGCTCGGCGATGGAGAGGTACTGGGCTCCCTCGCGGGCCCCCGTCCCGCCGCCCGGTACGCCGACGTTGCCGGTGGCGGCGGCCAGCAGGAAGATCGCCCGCGCCGAGTTCTCGCCGTTGGCGTGGCGCTGCGGACCCCAGCCCTGGGTGATCGCGCACGGCTTGGCGCCGGCGATCTCCCGGGCGAGCTGGCGGATCCGGCTCGCCGGGACGCCGGTGATGTCGGCCGCCCACTCCGGCGTCTTCTCGGTGGTGTCGGGACCCTTGCCCTCGAGATAGGCGCGGTAGGAGGAGTTCTTGGGCGCGCCCTCGGGCAGGGTCTTCTCGTCGAAGCCGACGCAGTACTTGTCGAGGAACTCCTGGTCGTGGAGGTCCTCGGTGACCATCACGTGGAGCAGGCCGGCGACCAGGGCTGCGTCGGTGCCGGGCCGCAGCGGGACCCACTCGTCGCCCAGCAGCGCCGCGGTCTCGGAGTAGCGGGGGTCGACGATGATCGTCTTCACGCCGTGCTCGACCTTGGTCTGCTGGGAGACCAGAAGCTGGCCGCCGCCGGACATCCGGGTCTCCAGCGGGTTGTTGCCGAACATCACCTGGAGCTCGGAGTTCTTGACGTCGTCGAAGGTGTTCCCGTCGACCCAGGTGCCGTAGAAGTAGGGGTAGGCGGCCGTGATCTCGGTCGTCGAGTAGTCCGCGTAGTGGTCCAGGTAGCCGCCCCAGGTGTTCATCAGCCGGGCGAACGGGCTCTTGTCGGGCGGCCAGGACTTCGCCATCACCGAGCCGAGGGTCCCGGTGCCGTAGTTGATGTAGAACGCCTCGTTGCCGAACCGGGCCTTGATGTCCTTCATCTTCTCGGCGATCTCGTCGAGCGCCTGGTCCCAGGAGATCGTCTCCCACTCCTCGTCGCCGCGCTTCGTGCCCGGCTTGCGCTTCATCGGCTTCTTCAGCCGGTCCGGGTTGTAGATCCGGTGCCGGATGGAGCGGCCGCGCACGCACGCGCGGACCTGCTGGCTGCCGATCTCGTTGGTGCCGGTGTTGTCCGGCAGCACCCGGACGATGGTGCCGTCCTCCACCTGCAGCCGCACGGGACAGCGCGAGCCGCAGTTCACGGTGCACGCCGACCAGACGAAGGTCGCCTCCTCGGCCGAGCCCGCCGCGGCCGCGGCCGGGCCCGACCCGGGCATCCCGAGCTCGGTGACCACCGGCACCAGGGCCGCGGTGCCGCCGACGGCTGCGGACCACTTCAGGAAGGTACGCCGGTCGGTCCCGCTCGCGGCATCGTCCGGGGCATCGGTGTGGTTGATCGACATGGGACGTTCCTCCGAGTAGGACGAGCCACCAATCGCCCCACCTGTGTATCACCGCCCGTCGGCGGTGACCAGACCCCCGGCGCCCGGGTCGGCGAGCGGTCGGGCACCGAGGGTCAGCGGTCCGCGGCGCTCCCGGTGGCGTCCTCCGCGGGCAGCCCGAAGGCGGCGCGGGCGGAGTCCAACGCTCCCGAGGAGAGCAGCGCTATGCCGGCCATGAAGTCGGTCCGGGCCGTGGTCGCGGCCCGGACGAGCATCGCCGGCGCCCACGGCAGCAGGTGCTCGACGAGGAACGCCCGCGCCGGCTCGAGCGCCGCCTCGGCGACCGCGTCGTCGGGGGATCCGATCGCCCGCAGGACGGCCTGCGCCACGAAGTCGAACTCCAGCCCGATGTGGTCGTCCGGCTCGAGGTTCAGCCGCGGCGCCTGGAGCCCGATCGCCCGGTAGGACTCGCGCACCTGGAGCGTGGCGGTGTCGAAGACCAGGCGGTCCTGCCCGCGGTGCACGGACTCGTACGGTGCGACCAGGGCGACGGCCGAGACGCCGTACAGGCGGTCGTGGTCGGCGCGGACCGCGGCGGCGTCCTCGCCGGCGTCGCGGGAGCGCCGCAGCCGGTCGAGCCCGGCGGCCGCACCCGGCGTGCCGGGAAGCGGCCACTCGTCGAGCAGGCCGGTGATCGAGGCCAGCGCCTCGTCCGACGGCGGCTCGCGGTGCAGCCGGCCGAGCACCGCGAACGCCGCGGCGTGGTTCTCCCAGTACGCCCGATCCAACGCGATCAGTCCTCCCGGTCGCCGAGGCGGTGGTGGCTCACCCTGCCACAGCCACCCGCGATGTCGCCCGGCCCTTCCGTCAGGCGTCGCGGTGGGCGATGATCACGGACGGGGCGCGAAGCCCCGTCCTGGAGGTGGGCACATGCGGGGAGCACCGATCGGCCCGGTGGCGGTGCTGCTCGCGGCGCTGCTGCTCGGAGGATGTGGCGACGGGGAGTCGGAGGAGGCCACCGACACGGCGTCCGCCAGCCCGAGCGAGGGGTCGCCGGGGGCGGTGAGCGTGGACGAGCTCGACGGCAGCATCTACCAGTCCACCTCGGTCGAGGGGCACGAGCTGGTGCCGAGGACCCGGGTGTCGATCTCCTTCAAGGCCGGGTCGATGTCGGTGGTCGCCGGCTGCAACACGCTGTTCGGCGACTACGAGGTCGAGGACGGGACGCTGCGGTGGACCGCGGAGCCGGCCTCGACCATGAGGGGATGCCCGGACGACCTCGCCGCCCAGGACGCGTGGCTGGTGGAGCTGCTGGACGCGGGGGTGGCCGCCACGCTCGACGGCACGGTGCTCACGTTGACCGGGGACGGCGTCACCATCACCCTCGAGCACTCCTGACGGCGCCGGCCAGTGCCGGCCGGTGCCGGGCCAGCGCCGAAAAACGAGGGAGCCGGACCCACGTGGTCGTGGATCCGGCTCCTCGGCGAGGTCGTACGACCTCCCGATGCGCCTCCGGCAGGATTCGAACCTGCGACACCTGGTACCGGAAACCAGTGCTCTATCCCCTGAGCTACGGAGGCATCCGCGCCACCTCAGCGGCGCGCGCCGAACACTACAGGGCCATCTCGGTGCGAGAGAAACCGGCACGCGCCGATAGGCTGGCGGGGTGACCCCAGAGCAGCTCTCCACCACGATCGTCGGCACTCTCGAGGCGCTTGTCGCGGAGGGTGCGCTCACCCTGCCCGACGGCCTCCCGACCAGCGTGACGGTGGAGCGACCCCGGCAGAAGGGGCACGGCGACTACGCCACCAACGTCGCGCTGCAGCTGGCCAAGAAGGCCGGCACCAACCCGCGCGCGCTCGGCGAGCTGATCGCCGCCCGGCTGGGCGAGGCCGACGGCATCGCCGGCGTCGAGATCGCCGGCCCGGGCTTCCTCAACATCTCGGTGGAGGCCGGCGCCCAGGGCCGCCTGGCCGGCGAGATCGTGGCCGCCGGGGCGGCGTACGGCCACACCGACACCCTGGCCGGGCAGAAGATCAACGTCGAGTTCATCTCCGCCAACCCGACCGGCCCGCTGCACCTCGGCCACACCCGCTGGGCCGTGCTCGGCGACGCCATCGGCCGGGTGCTGGCGGCCGCCGGTGCCGAGGTGACCCGCGAGTTCTACATCAACGACCGCGGCGTCCAGATGAACAACTTCGCGAGCTCGATCATCGCCGCCGCCCTCGGTGAGCCGACCCCCGAGAGCGGGTACGCCGGCGGTTACATCGACGACCTGGCCAAGGCCGTCGGGGAGGCCAGCCCCGGCATCTTCGAGCTGCCTGCCGACGAGCGCCTCGCCGCGGTCCGCGCCAAGGGCTACGAGCTGCAGCTGAAGGAGCAGCAGGACCAGTTGGCGATGTTCAACACGCACTTCGACGTGTGGTTCTCCGAGCTGTCCCTGCACGACTCGGGGTCGGTGCCCGAGACCCTGGCCCGCCTCAAGGAGCTCGGCCACGTCTTCGAGGACGGCGGCGCGCTGTGGATGCGCACCACCGACTTCGGCGACGACAAGGACCGGGTGCTGATCAAGTCCGATGGCGAGCTGACCTACTTCGCCTCGGACACGGCGTACTACCTGAACAAGCGCACGCGCGGCTACGACCACTGCATCTACCTGCTCGGCGCGGACCACCACGGCTACGTCGGCCGGCTCAAGGCGATGGCCTCCTGCGTCGGCGACGACCCGGAGCAGACCCTGGACGTGCTGATCGGCCAGCTGGTGAAGATCTACCGCGACGGCGCGGAGCTGAAGCTCTCCAAGCGCGCGGGCACGATCGTCACGCTCAACGAGCTGGCCGAGGAGATCGGCGTGGACGCGCTGCGGTACTCCCTGGCGCGCTACCCGGCCGACTCGCCGCTGACCCTGGACGTCGCCGAGATCACCAAGGCCTCCAACGACAACCCGGTCTACTACGTGCAGTACGCCCACGCGCGCACCTGCCGGATGGTCGAGAACGCCCGCGACCTGGGCATGGCGCTCCCCGAGGAGTTCGACCCCTCGCTGCTCGGCCACGAGCGCGACGGCGAGCTGCTGCGCGCCCTGGCGGAGTTCCCGCGGGTCGTGGCCAGCGCTGCGGAGCTGCGCGAGCCGCACCGCATCGCCCGCTACCTGGAGGACACCGCCTCGGTGTTCAACAAGTGGTACGACACCAAGGAGTGCCGGATGCTGCCGCAGGGCGACGAGCCCGTCGGCCCGGAGAACCTGGCCCGGCTGGTGCTGGTGGTCGCCGTGCAGACCGTGATCGCCAACGGCCTCGACCTGCTCGGCGTCACCGCGCCCGAGCGCATGTGAGCGCGGGGGAGAGCAGATGACCCACGAGGCCGGCTGGGCGCACGCGCCCGGAGCCCTGCGCGGGCCCGCCTGGCTGAGCGCACCCGCCGACGTCAACGCCCTGGTGCCGCAGCTGTGGTCGAGCACCGCCCACAAGCGCGACGGTGACCTGGTGATCGGTGGCCTGGCGGTCGCCGACCTGGTCGCCGAGCACAACACGCCCGCCTTCGTGCTGGACGAGGAGGACTTCCGGACCCGGGCGTCGGCGTTCCGGGACGCCTTCGCCGGCTGGGACGTCTACTACGCCGGCAAGGCCTTCCTGTGCACCGAGGTGGCGCGCTGGGTCGACCAGGAGGGTCTCTTCCTCGACGTCTGCTCGGCCGGCGAGCTGACGGTGGCGCTGCGTGCCGGCGTCGACCCGGCGAAGATCGGCTATCACGGCAACAACAAGTCGATCAAGGAGCTGCGGCGCGCGGTCGCGATCGGCCTGGGCCGGATCATCGTCGACTCGGTGACCGAGATCGAGCGGCTGGAGATGATCACCCGTGACACCGGGCTGACCGCTCGCGTCATGGTCCGGGTCACCGCGGGCGTCGAGGCGCACACCCACGAGTACATCGCCACCGCGCACGAGGACCAGAAGTTCGGTCTCTCCATCACCTCGGGCGACGCCTTCGAGGCGGTACGCCGCCTCTCGGCCGCGCCGGGGATCGAGCTGCTCGGCCTGCACTCCCACATCGGCAGCCAGATCTTCGACGCCTCCGGCTTCGAGGTCGCCGCCCGCCGGGTGCTCGGGCTGCACGCCCGGGTCCGCGACGAGCTGGGCGTGACGATGCCGGAGATGGACCTGGGCGGCGGCTTCGGCATCGCCTACACGACCCAGGACGACCCCTCCACGCCCAAGGCGCTGGCCGAGGCGATGCGTGCGATCGTCGCCCACGAGTGCCGGGCGCTGGGCGTCGACGAGCCGAGGTTCTCGATCGAGCCCGGCCGGGCCATCGTCGGACCGTCGATGTGCACGGTCTACACCGTGGGCACGGTCAAGCCGGTCACCCTGGACGCGGGCGCGGTGCGCACCTACGTCAGCGTCGACGGCGGGATGAGCGACAACATCCGCACCGCGCTCTACGACGCCGACTACTCCGCGACCCTGGCCGGGCGCGACTCCGACGCGCCGGCGCTGCTGGCCCGGGTGGTCGGCCAGCACTGCGAGGCGGGCGACATCGTGGTCCGCGACGAGTTCCTGCCGGCCGACGTGGCGCCGGGCGACCTGCTCGCGGTGCCCGCGACCGGTGCGTACTGCCGCTCGATGGCCTCGAACTACAACCACGCGCTGCGGCCGCCGGTGATCGCGGTTCGGGACGGTGTCGCGCGTGTGGTCGTGAGGCGGGAGACTGAGGACGACCTGTTGGCGACGGATGTGGGCTGAATTGAGTGAGGGAGACAAGCGGCTGGAGATCCGGCCGCTGAAGGTGGCGGTGCTGGGCTGCGGCTCGGTGGGGTCGCAGGTGATCCGGCTGCTGGGGGAGCAGGCCGCCGACCTGGCGGCACGGGTGGGAGCGCCCGTGGAGCTCGCCGGCGTCGCGGTACGACGGCTCGAGGCCGAGCGCGAGGTCGAGGTGCCCGAGGGGCTGCTGACCACCGACGCGCTGGGCCTGGTGACCCGTGGCGACATCGACCTGGTGGTCGAGGTGATCGGTGGGATCGAGCCGGCGCGCGGCCTGATCCTGGCGGCGCTGGAGAGCGGTGCCTCGGTGGTCACCGCCAACAAGGCGCTGCTCGCCGAGGACGGGCCCACGTTGTTCGAGGCTGCCGAGAAGGCCGGCCGCGACCTCTACTACGAGGCGGCCGTGGCCGGCGCGATCCCGATCCTGCGACCGCTGCGTGAGTCGCTGGCCGGTGACCGCGTGACCCGCGTGCTGGGCATCGTCAACGGCACCACGAACTTCATCCTGGACAAGATGGACACCGCCGGCAGCGGCTTCGAGGAGGCGCTGGAGGAGGCCCAGGCGCTCGGCTACGCCGAGGCCGACCCGACCGCCGACGTCGAGGGCTTCGACGCGGCCGCGAAGGCGGCCATCCTGGCCAGCCTGGCGTTCCACTCCCGGGTGACCGCAGCCGACGTGCACCGCGAGGGGATCACCGACGTCACCGCCGGCGACGTCCGCTCCGCCCGCGAGATGGGCAGCGTGGTCAAGCTGCTGGCGATCGCTGAGCTCGGCACCGACGAGGCCGGCGAGGAGGCCGTCTCGGTGCGCGTGCACCCGGCGATGATCCCCCGCTCGCACCCGCTGGCCAGCGTCCGCGAGGCCTACAACGCGGTGTTCGTGGAGTCCGAGGCCGCCGGCCAGCTGATGTTCTACGGCCCCGGCGCCGGCGGCTCGCCGACGGCGAGCGCGGTCCTCGGCGACCTGGTCACGGTGGCGCGCAACTACCTCGCCGGGACCCGCGGCGCCGGCGAGTCGGCGTACGCCGACCGGGCCGTGCTGTCGATGGGGCAGACCCGCACCCGCTACCACGTCGCGATCGACGTGGACGACCGCGCCGGCGTGCTGGCCACGGTGGCGCACGCCTTCGCCGAGCACGACGTCTCCATCCAGACGGTGCGGCAGGAGGGGCGCGACGACGACGCGCAGCTGGTGGTCGTCTCCCACGAGGCCACCGACGCACAGCTCTCGGCGACGGTCGAGCAGCTGCGGACCATGGACATCGTCCGCGAGGTCACCTCGGTGATGCGGGTCGAAGGAGCCGAGGAGTGAGCATGAGGACGGCGACCGCCCACCAGTGGCGTGGCGTGATCGAGGAGTACCGGCACCTGCTGGACATCCCCGAGGACACTCCCGCGGTCACGCTGCGCGAGGGCGGCACCCCGCTGGTGCACTCCGGCTGGCTCTCCGGCCTCACCGGCGCCGACGTGTGGCTCAAGGTCGAGGGCAACAACCCCACCGGCTCCTTCAAGGACCGGGGGATGACCACCGCGCTCTCGGTCGCGGTCCACGAGGGCGCGAAGGCGACCGTCTGCGCCTCCACCGGCAACACCTCGGCCTCGATGGCCGCCTACGCCGCCAAGGCCGGCGTGACGCCCATCGTGCTGGTGCCCGAGGGCAAGATCGCCGCCGGCAAGATGGCCCAGGCCGTCCTGCACGGCTCCCAGGTGATCCAGGTGCGCGGCAACTTCGACGACTGCCTGAACATGGCCCGCGAGATGGCCGACAAGTACCCGGTCGCGCTGGTCAACTCGGTCAACCCGATCCGGCTGGAGGGCCAGAAGACGGCGGCGTTCGAGATCGTCGACTTCCTCGGCGACGCCCCGGACTTCCACCTGCTCCCGGTCGGCAACGCCGGCAACATCGCGGCGTACTGGCTCGGCTACACGCAGTACGCCGCCGCCGGGCACTCGACCAAGCGCCCGGTGATGCGGGGGTTCCAGGCCGAGGGTGCCGCGCCGCTGGTGACCGGCGAGCCGTTCCCGGAGCCGGAGACCAAGGCCACCGCGATCCGGATCGGCAACCCCGCCTCCTGGAAGCTCGCCGAGGCGGCGCGCGAGGAGTCCGGCGGCCGGTTCGCCGCCGTCTCCGACGACCAGATCCTGGCCGCGCAGAAGGAGCTGGCGCGTCGCGACGGCGTCTTCGTGGAGCCCGGCTCCGCGGCCAGCGTGGCCGGCCTGCTGGCCGAGCTCGCGGCGGGGGAGTCCTACCGCGGTGCGACCCTGGCGCTGACGGTGACGGGTCACGGCCTGAAGGACATCGCGACCGCGCTGGAGGGCCTGGAGCTGCCGACCATCGTCGTCGACGCCGACGTGGACGCGGCCGCGGCCGCCGCCGGGCTCTGAGCCGATGACCTTCGTGGAGGGACCCGTCCGGGTCTCCGTGCCGGCGACCTCGGCCAACCTCGGCCCCGGCTTCGACACCCTCGGCCTCGCGCTGGACCTGCGGGACCGGCTCGAGGCGGAGGTGATCGCCGCCGGGCTGGTGGTCGAGGTCCACGGTGTCGGGGCCGACACCGTCCCGCTGGACGACTCCCACCTCGTGGTGCGCTCGATGCGGGCCGTCTTCGACCGGCTCGGGCTCACCCCGCCGGGGCTGCGCCTGGTCTGCCACAACGTGATCCCGCACGCCCGGGGCCTCGGCTCCTCCTCGGCCGCGATCGTGGCCGGGGTGTGGCTGGGGCGTGAGCTGGTCGCCGGTGGCCGGCTGCTGCTGGACGACGCCGCCCTGCTCGACCTGGCGGCGCAGATCGAGGGACACCCCGACAACGTGGCGCCGGCGATGTACGGCGGCTTCGTGATCTCCGGCCAGGACCCCGACGGCGCGTTCTACGCGGTACCTGGCTCGGTCGACCCGCGGATCGGCGCCGTGGTCTTCGTGCCGCCGCAGCCGGTCTCGACCGAGGCGGCGCGCGCGCTGCTGCCGGCCGAGGTGCCGCACGCGGACGCGGCGCGCAACGCCGGGCGGGCGGCCCTGCTGGTGGCGGCGCTGGCCAGCAGCCCGGCCGAGCTGCTGCGGGCCACCGAGGACCGGCTGCACCAGGAGTACCGGCGCCCGGCGATGCCGGACAGCCTGGCGCTGGTCTCGCAGCTGCGTGCCGACGGTGTGCCGGCGGTGGTCTCCGGCGCGGGCCCGACCGTGCTGGCGTTCGCCGACGCCGGCCGCGCCGCGGAGGCCGAGGCGCTGGTACGGCGCTGTCCGGCCGGGTGGCAGGCGCACGTGCTGGCCGTCGACCCGCGCGGCGCGATCGCCGACTGACCTGGCCCAGGCTGCGCCCCGGAGGGCGCGGCCTGGTGTACATT
The DNA here is from genome assembly GCF_004919105.1 of Nocardioides sp. GY 10113. Classification (GTDB taxonomy): domain Bacteria; phylum Actinomycetota; class Actinomycetes; order Propionibacteriales; family Nocardioidaceae; genus Nocardioides. The sequence continues at coordinate 290,811 of NZ_STGK01000002.1, read as the reverse complement.
GACAGCGCGCCAGCGGGCTCTCCGACCTGGCGCGTACCCGTGGCCGGTCCGGCCGCCTGCTCGCTGATCGACGCCGGCAGCCCGTGGCCATGCCCCGGGATTTCCGACCAGACGCCACCGGCGGCTCGCGCCGCGCGCGGTGGCTGCGATACGTGGGAAGGACCTCACGTGACAGAGACCAACGAACCCGCCACGGCGCCCGAGGGCGCGGCGCCCGCCAAGAGGCGCGGTGGGCTCAACTCGATGCTGCTCGCCGACCTCAAGGCGATGGCGGGCGGCATGGGCATCGCCGGAGCCAGCGGGATGAAGAAGGCCCAGCTGATCGAGGCGATCAAGTCCGCCCAGTCCCAGCAGACCGGCTCGCCGCGCCGAGACGTGCCGGCGAAGAAGACGGCCGCCAAGGCCGCCGAGAAGGGCGCCGAGAAGGCACCCGAGAAGGCCGCTGACGCGGCGCCGGCGCAGGCCGGCGAGAAGGCCGGCGAGAAGGCCGGCGAGAAGGCTGGCGAGAAGGCCGGCGAGAAGCCGGAGGCTGCGCAGGCCGACGGTGCTCCGCAGGTGACCAGCCGGCGCCGGCAGCGCTCGGGCGACCAGCGGTCCGCCGACAAGCAGGGCCAGGGCGAGAAGCAGGGCCAGGGCGAGAAGCAGGGCCAGGGCGAGAAGCAGGGCCAGGGCGACAAGCAGCAGGCCCGCGCCGCCTCGACCAGGCCGCAGGCGGACAAGCAGTCCGCGCCGCAGGCCGACCAGGACCACGGTGACCACGACGACGACGGCGAGGACGGCGGCAGCCGCCGCAACCGCCGGCGGCGTGGGCGCGACCGCAGCAGCCGCAGCGGTCGCAGCGAGCCGGACACCGAGGTCCGCGAGGACGACGTCCTGGTGCCGGCCGCCGGCATCCTCGACGTGCTGGACAACTACGCGTTCGTGCGCACCTCCGGCTACCTGGCCGGGGCCGAGGACGTCTACCTGTCGCTGTCGCTCGTGCGCAAGTACGGCCTGCGTCGCGGCGACGCCGTCGCCGGCCAGGTGCGCCAGCCCCGTGAGGGCGAGCGCCGGGAGAAGTTCAACCCGATGGTGCGGGTCGACACCGTCAACGGCGCCGACCCGGACCTGGCCAAGAGCCGCGCCGAGTTCGAGCAGCTGACCCCCGTCTACCCGACCGAGCGACTGCGGCTGGAGACCGGCGCCGAGGACCCGACCGGCCGGGTGCTGGACCTGGTCGCCCCGGTCGGCAAGGGCCAGCGCGGGCTGGTGCTGGCGCCGGCGCGGGCCGCCACGAGCAGCCTGCTGATGTCCGTCGCCGCCTCCGTCAGCGCCAACAACCCCGAGTGCCACCTGATGGTGGTGCTGGTCGACGAGCGCCCCGAGGAGGTCACCGAGTTCCGGCGATCCGTCCGCGGCGAGGTGATCGCGAGCCCCTTCGACCACCCGGCCGCCGACCACGCGGCGATCGCGGAGCTGGCCGTCGAGCGCGCGAAGCGGCTGGTCGAGCTCGGGCACGACGTCGTGCTGCTGATGGACGGGTTGACCCGCCTGGTCCGCGCCCACAACCAGACGCTGGCCGGCGGTCGGGCGCTCTCCGGAGGCCTGGACGCCGCCGCGGCGTACCCTGCGAAGCGGTTCTTCGGCGCGGCGCGCGCCATCGAGCACGGCGGCTCGCTGACCATCCTGGCCACGGCCGCGGTGGAGACGGCGTCGAGCACGGACGCGCTGATCCTCGAGGAGCTCGCCGGCACGGCGAACTCCGAGATCCGGTTGCTGGGCGGGCGGGCCGCGCGTCGGCTCTCGCCGGCCATCGACCCGAACGCCTCCGGCACCTTGCGCGAGGAGCTGCTGCTCGGTGCCGAGGAGTCGGCGATCGTCGAGCGCCTGCGCCGCTCGCTCTCGGACCTCGACGGCGAGCAGGCGCTGGAGTCGCTGCTGGAGCGCGTCGGCGCCACGCGCAACAACATCGAGCTGCTCACGCAGGTCCAGCGCACGGGCGCCTGACGATCGGCCACGGCGTGCGTGGGGGCCGGCGATTGGGCCGGTCCCCACGCGCCGCGTAGAATCTGTCGTTGGCTCCGGTTCACGTCCCGCATCCCGCGCGGACGACCCGGGACCCTCGAACCCCTGTGAGGACAGCATGAAGAAGGACATCCACCCGGACTACGTGGTGACCGCCGTGACCTGCACCTGCGGCGCCTCGTTCACCACCCGCAGCACCGCGACGTCCGGCAGCATCCACGCCGACGTGTGCTCGCAGTGCCACCCGTTCTACACGGGCAAGCAGAAGATCCTCGACACCGGCGGTCGCGTCGCGAAGTTCGAGGCCAAGTACGGCAAGGCCGCTGCCAAGAAGTAGCTGCCCTCGAGCGCCGGTCCTGCCCCTCGGGGCGGGGCCGGCGCTTCGTTGTATCCAGCCACTCCCGTCACACCGGCGGGGGGTTTCTCGCACCGGTCACCCGTCCCACGGATGACCGGCGCAGGAATCACCGGTCCACCGGTGATTCCTACCCCACAGGAGCATCAGTGTTCGAAGCAGTCGAGGGCATGCTCGCCGAGCACGCCGACCTCGAGGGCCGCCTCGCCCTCCCCGAGACCCACGCGGACGCGCGGCTGGCGCGCACGCTCAACCGCCGCTACTCCGAGCTCAGCGCGATCATCGGCACCTGGCGGGAGTGGACCCGGCTGGGGGAGGACGCCGAGGCGGCGCGCGAGCTGGCCGCCGACGACCCCTCGTTCGCCGACGAGGTCGACGACCTGCTGGCCCAGCGCGAGGAGACCGCCGAGCGGCTGCGCCGCCTGCTGGTGCCCCGCGACGAGGCCGACGACAAGGACGCGCTGCTCGAGGTGAAGTCGGGCGAGGGCGGCGAGGAGAGCGCGCTCTTCGCCGGCGACCTGCTGCGCATGTACAGCCGGTACGCCGAGCGCCGCGGCTGGAAGGTCGAGGTCCTCGACGCCACCCCGTCCGACCTGGGCGGCTACAAGTCCGTCACGGTGGCGGTGAAGGCGGCCGGCGCCCAGGAGCCCGGCCAGGCGCCGTACGGGCTGCTCAAGTTCGAGGGCGGCGTGCACCGCGTCCAGCGGGTGCCCGTCACGGAGTCCCAGGGCCGGATCCACACCAGCGCGGCGGGTGTCCTGGTGATGCCGGAGGCCGAGCAGGTCGACGTCGAGATCCACGACAACGACCTGCGCATCGACGTCTTCCGCAGCAGCGGCCCGGGCGGCCAGAGCGTGAACACCACCGACTCCGCGGTGCGGATCACCCACCTGCCGACGGGGATCGTGGTCAGCTGCCAGAACGAGAAGTCCCAGCTGCAGAACAAGGAGCAGGCGCTGCGGATCCTGCGCGCCCGGCTGCTCCAGGCCGCGCAGGACGCCGCGGACGCCGAGGCCAGCGACGCCCGGCGCAGCCAGGTCCGCACGGTGGACCGCTCGGAGCGGATCCGCACCTACAACTTCCCGGAGAACCGGATCTCGGACCACCGCACCGGCTACAAGGCCTACAACCTCGACCAGGTGCTCGACGGCGACGTCCAGCCGCTCCTGGACTCCTGCGTGGAGGCCGACCTGGCCGCGCGCCTGGCCGCCCTGGAGGACTGAGTGTCCCGGTCCGTCGGTCGCCGGCCCGTCGACCTGCAGCGCGCCGCCGCGGCTCGCCTGCGCGAGGCCGGGGTGGCCAGCCCGGAGCACGACGCAGCCGAGCTGCTCGCCCACGTCCTGGGCACGACCCGGGGCAACCTCGTGCTCGTCCCCGAGGTCGCCGACGGACCGGCCGAGAGGTACGACGGCCTCGTCGATCGCCGCGCCGCGCGGGAGCCGCTGCAGCACCTCACCGGTACCGCGGCGTTCCGGCACGTGGAGCTGGCCGTCGGGCCCGGGGTGTTCACCCCGCGCCCGGAGACCGAGCTGCTCGCCGGCTGGGCGATCGAGTCCGCGCGCGAGGTCCTCGCCCACGGGCGCACCCCGGTGGTGGTGGATCTGTGCACCGGCTCGGGTGCGATCGCGCGCAGCCTCGTCGACGAGGTGCCCGAGGCGCAGGTGCATGCCGTGGAGCTCTCCGAGGACGCCCTGGACTGGGCGCGCCGCAACCTGTCCGGCACCGGCGTCGACCTGCGCCACGGCGACCTGGCCGATGCCTTCGAGGACCTGCTGGGCACCGTGGACGTGGTGGTCAGCAACCCGCCGTACGTGCCCCTGGAGGCGTGGGAGTCGGTGGCGGTGGAGGCCCGCGACCACGACCCGCACCTGGCGCTCTTCTCCGGCCAGGACGGGCTGGACGCGATCCGCGTGCTCGCCGTCCGCGGCGCGGCCCTGCTGCGCCCCGGCGGCGTGATCGGGGTCGAGCACGCCGACGTCCAGGGCGAGGCGGCGCCGGCGGTCTTCGCGGCCGCGGGGCGGTGGGAGGAGGTCCGCGACCACCGCGACCTGGCGGACCGGCCGCGGTACCTGACCGCTCGCCGGGCCGGACGATGAGAGGATGGGCCCCGTGACAGCGCAGCGCATGCCGGCCGGCTCCGAGGAGGAGCGCGAGGCGGCCCTCACCTCCGCGAGCTACGCGATCCAGCGGGGCCGACTGGTGGTCCTGCCGACCGACACCGTCTACGGGGTCGGCGCCGACGCCTTCGACGCCGACGCGGTGGCGCGGCTGCTGGCCGCCAAGGGCCGCGGGCGCGACATGCCCCCTCCGGTCCTGGTGGGCTCCGCGACCACCCTGGACGCGCTGGCGACCCGGGTGCCCGGCTACGTGCGCGGCCTGGTGGACGCCTTCTGGCCGGGCCCGCTGACCGTGGTCTGCCACCAGCAGCCCTCGCTGCAGTGGGACCTGGGGGAGACCCGGGGCACGGTGGCGGTCCGGATGCCCGACCACGAGGTGGCCCGCGAGCTGCTGGACCGGACCGGGCCGCTCGCCGTCAGCTCGGCCAACCTCACCGGCATGGACGCGGCCACCTCCGCCGATGCGGCGATCGAGATGCTGGGCGAGTCCGTGGCGATCGTGATCGACGCCGGCGACTCGCCGGGCGCCATCCCCTCCACCATCGTCGACGCGACGGGGGAGCGACCGCGGCTGCTCCGGCTGGGCGCGATCTCCGTGGCCGAGCTCGACGCCGCTCTGGCGCCGTACGAGCTGACGGTGGAGACCGAGCAGGAGCCCGCCGGGGGACCCGCGGACGCCCCCGAGGGCGAGCCGACGCCCACCTCTCCCGGCGGGGAGTGAGACCCGGTGCGGGAGTACCTGCTGGTCTTCCTGGTCGCCGCGGCCGTCACGTACCTGCTCACCGTGGTCGCCCGCGAGGTCGCCGTGCGCACCGGCGCGGTGGCCAAGGTGCGCGATCGTGACGTCCACGCCGAGCCGATTCCCTACCTCGGCGGGATCGCGATGCTGGGCGGGCTCTTCGCGGCGTACCTGGTCGCGCAGGGGCTGCCGTTCCTCAGTCTCAGCGGCCCGTTCGTCTTCGACGACGCCCGGTCGGTGCTGATCGCCGGCGCCATGGTCTGCTGCGTCGGGGTCGTCGACGACATCTTCGACCTGGACGCGCTCACGAAGTTCGGTGGGCAGGTGCTCGCGGTGGGCTTCCTGGTCTACTCCGGCATCCAGTTCCGTTGGTTCTACATGTCGGACGGCCGGGTCTTCTCCCTCGACCCGGCGCAGGGTGCGCTACTGACCGCGTTGATCGTGCTGACCACGGTCAACGCCGTGAACTTCATCGACGGCCTCGACGGTCTCGCGGCCGGCGTGATCGGGATCAGCGCGCTGGCGTTCTTCCTGTTCAGCTACGCGCTGACGGTGCTCAACGACGTGCCGCGGGCGGCCACCGGCGCGCTGCTCTCGGCGGCGCTGGCCGGTGCCTGCGCCGGGTTCATCGCCCACAACTTCCACCCGGCCCGGCTGTTCATGGGGGACAGCGGGTCGATGCTGCTCGGCCTCGTGCTCTCGGCCACGGCGATCACCGTGACCACGCAGTTCGCCCCGGGCGACCTGGCCGCCGGCGCGGACGGCGCTCGGACCAGCCTGCTCCCGGTGCTGCTGCCGGTGGCGCTGCCGATCCTGATCCTGATCGTGCCGCTGGCCGACCTGGTCCTGGCGGTGGTACGCCGGACCCGGGCCGGTCGGTCGCCGTTCGCCCCCGACAAGCAGCACCTGCACCACCGCCTGCTGGAGATCGGGCACTCCCACCGCCGGGCGGTGGTGATCATGTGGCTGTGGGCCGGGCTGATCGCCTTCGCCACCGTGCTGGCCAGCCTGTTCACCGGCATGTGGGTCGCGGTGGGCATCCTCTGCGCGACCGGCGTGACGGTCGGGCTGACCTTCCTGCTGCCCGCGGCGCACGCGCCGCTGGCGTCCACGGCTGACCTCGGAACGGATCCGGGGCAGTCACCAGAATCGGTGCCGGCAGGCCCCGATTCGGAAGCCCTCGGGACTTAGTGATAACTTTCACGAACTCTCTGGGGGCTCGCACGAACCCCCTCTGACGTCGATGAGGACGGCCGCCGATGATGACGACCGCAGCTCCGCTCCGGAGTGCAGCCCTCGCCGTTCTGGCGAGCGGAGGCGTCCTGGTCGTGGTCGCCGCGTCGCTCGGCGGCTCCGCCGCAGCGAGCGGCGCGCTCGTCGGCACCCTCGTCGCGGTCGCGGTGTTCGGCCTCGGTGCCGCCGCCGTGCAGCTGGTGGCCCGGGTGATGCCTGCCGCCTCGCTGCTCTTCGCCATGGTCACCTACACCTTCCAGGTGGTGGTGATGGCGCTGTTCTTCGTGGCGCTCAACCGGTCCGGCCTGCTCGAGGGGACCCTCGACCGCGGCTGGCTCGGCGGGGCCATCATCGTCGGCGTCCTGGTCTGGACCTCGGTCCACCTCGTCGCCGCCGCCAACGCCCGGATCCCCGCCTTCGAGCAGGTCCCGGAGGGCATGGTCCGTCGTGACCAGGCCAACGTCGAGGGTGGTGGCAAGTGACCGCACCAGCGACTGATATCCTCCGACGCGGAATGAGTCAGCCCCAAGAGTCGCCGAAGGGCGATCCGTGGCACGCGTTCGGCTACATCGTGGCCGGGGTCGCGTTCTACGGGTTCCTGGGCTGGCTCGCCGATCGCTGGCTCGGCACGCACCTCCTGGTTGCGGTGGGCATCTTGATCGGAGCCGGGCTCGGCATCTACATGACGGCCCAACGGTTCAAGATCGAGGAACCCGGCACGCCGCCAGCACACCCCACAGACACACACTCGCAGGACACGGAATAAGGAGACCTGGTGATTCTCGCAACCAGCGCCCCCCTCGCCGCCGAAGGCGGCTTCGAAGCGCCCGGTCCTGGGATCTTCGACCTGCCGCCGGTCTTCTCCGTCGGCGGCATCGACGTCACCAAGCCGATGCTCCTTCTCGTGCTCTCGGCCCTGGTCGTCTTCGGCTTCCTGTTCGCCGCTGCCCGTCAGCGCGCGATGGTGCCCAGCAAGCTGCAGTTCGCCGGTGAGTCGGCGTACAACTTCACGCGCAACAGCATCGGCCGCGACATCATCGGCAGCCACGACTTCCAGAAGTTCGTGCCCTACCTGACGGCGCTGTTCTTCTTCGTCCTGGTGAACAACCTGTTCGCCAGCATCCCGTTCATCCAGTTCCCGACCTTCAGCCGGGCGAGCATGGCCTACGCCCTGGCTGGTCTCTCCTGGGTGATCTACAACGCCGTGGGCATCCACAAGCACGGGTTCCTCGGCTACCTCAAGCTCCAGTGCGTGCCGGCGGGCATCAACCCGGTCATGTACCCGCTGCTGGTCCCGCTGGAGTTCTTCTCGAACATCCTGGTCCGGCCGGTCACGCTGGCCCTCCGTCTCTTCGCCAACATGTTCGCCGGGCACATCCTGCTGGTCCTCTTCGCGACCGGTGGTCTGTACCTCGTCGAGCACGGCGGCATCGGCTACGTGGCGGGTCCGGTCGCCTGGGTCCTCGCGATCCTGGTGGCGTTCCTCGAGCTCCTGGTGCAGTTCCTGCAGGCCTACGTCTTCACCCTGCTGAACGCCATGTACATCCAGGGCGCGCTCGCCGACGAGCACTGACGCTCACCGCACTTCCCATACCTCATCCCACAGTTCTCACACGAGAAAACAACCCGAAAGGAAAGTAGCCATGGGTGGCTCTCTCAACATGATCGGTTACGGCCTGGCTGCCATCGGCCCGGGTATCGGCATCGGTCTCATCTTCGCCGCTTACATCAACGGCGTCGCCCGCCAGCCCGAGGCGCAGAGCCGCCTGCAGTCGATCGCGATCCTCGGCTTCGCGCTCGCCGAGGCGCTCGCCATCATCGGCATCGCCCTGGCCTTCGTGCTCACGGGCTCCAGCACTTCGTGACGCTCGTCGTCTCCGACGACGTCCGTTCCTAGCCCACACCTGATCGACAAGGTCTGAGTATGAAGTCACTGATGGTGATCCTCGCAGCGGAAGGCGGCCACGAGCCGAGCCCGCTTGCGGTCGAGTGGATCGAGGTCGTCCTCGCCCTCGTCGTCTTCGGCATCCTGTTCTTCGCCGTGATGAAGTTCGTGGTCCCGAGCTTCGAGAAGACGTACGCCGAGCGCACGTCGGCGATCGAGGGCGGCCTGGCCGCGGCCGAGACCAAGCAGGCCGAGGCCGACGCCAAGCTGGCCGAGCTCGAGCAGCAGCTCGCGGAGGCCCGCCACGAGGCGGCGCGCATCCGTGAGGAGGCGCGCGAGCACGGTGCCGCGATCGTGGCCGAGATGCGCGAGCAGGCTCAGGCCGAGTCCGCGCGGATCGTCGAGGCCGGCAAGGCGCAGATCGACGCGGAGCGTCAGCAGGCGGTCACGTCGCTGCGCACCGAGGTCGGGACCCTGGCCACGAGCCTCGCCGGACGCATCGTCGGCTCCGCGCTCGAGGACGACGCGCGTCAGCGCGACGTCGTCGACCGCTTCCTCGCCGAGCTCGAGGACGCCGACACGGTCGGGAAGGACGCCTGATGCAGTTCCGGGGTGCTTCCGCCGAGGCCGCGGCCGCCCTCACCGACCAGCTCGGTGGGGTGGCCGAGGCCACGGCCGGTGCCGCCGCCGGCGACCTCTTCTCGCTGGCCCAGAGCCTGCGGGCGGAGGGCGCCCTGCGCCGGTTCGTCACCGACCAGACCACCCCGGAGCAGGCCCGCACGGGCCTCGTCCGGGAGGTCTTCGGTGGCAAGGTCGACGCGACTGCGCTCGACCTCCTGGCCACCGCGGTCGCGCGCCGCTGGACGCGTACCCGCGACCTGGCCGACGCGCTGGAGCACCTCAGCGTGGTCGCCGCAGTGCGCTCGGTGGGCGGTGAGGGTGACCGCCTGGTCGCCGAGCTGTTCACCGTGCGTCAGGCGGTCAACGCCCACGCCGAGCTGCGCAACGCCCTGTCCGACCCGACGCGTCCGACCGCCGACAAGGAGTCGCTCGTCGACGACCTGGTCGGTGGCAAGGCGCTGCCCGCGACGGTCGCGCTGACCAAGCAGGCGCTGGGCGGCAGCTACCGCACGGTCACCGCCGCTCTCGAGGACTACGAGAAGACGGCCGCCGACGTGCTGGGGGAGCGGGTGGCGACGGTCTACGTCGCGCGCGAGCTCTCCGCGGACGCCGAGCAGCGTCTGGTCGGGGCCCTGTCCCGCCAGTACGACCGCCCGGTGCACCTCAACGTCGTGGTCGACCCCGCCCTCGTCGGCGGAATCCGGGTCGAGATCGGTGACGACGTGATCGACGGCACGATCAGCAGCCGTCTCGAGGACGCCCGCCGCAAGATCGCGGGCTGACCGGCGCACGCGCCGACCCCCAACTGACTTCAAGACCCTCAGAACAAGAGAGAAGGCACTGAGATGACGGAACTCTCCATCCGTCCCGACGAGATTCGCGACGCGCTCGCCAAGTACGTCGCGGACTACCAGCCCGCCGCCGCCAGCAAGGAAGAGGTCGGCACCGTGGCCTCCGCCGGTGACGGCATCGCCCGCGTCGGCGGTCTGCCCTCGGCGATGGCCAACGAGCTCCTGGAGTTCGAGGACGGCACCCTCGGCATCGCGCTGAACCTCGAGGACCGCGAGATCGGCGTCGTCATCCTCGGTGACTTCGACAAGATCGAGGAGGGCCAGTCGGTCCGCCGGACCGGCGAGATCCTCTCGGTCCCGGTCGGCGACGGCTACCTGGGTCGCGTCGTCGACCCGCTCGGCGCCCCGATCGACGGCCTCGGCGAGATCGAGACCACCGGCCGCCGCGCCCTGGAGCTCCAGGCTCCGGGCGTGATGCAGCGCAAGTCGGTCCACGAGCCGCTCGCCACCGGCATCAAGGCGATCGACGCGATGACCCCGATCGGCCGTGGCCAGCGTCAGCTGATCATCGGCGACCGCGCCACCGGCAAGACCACGGTCGCGATCGACACGATCATCAACCAGAAGCAGAACTGGGAGTCGGGCGACCCGTCGAAGCAGGTGCGCTGCATCTACGTCGCCATCGGCCAGAAGGGCTCGACCATCGCCTCCGTGCGTGGTGCCCTCGAGGAGGCCGGCGCGCTGGAGTACACCACCATCGTCGCCGCCCCCGCCTCCGACAGCGCCGGCTTCAAGTACCTGGCGCCGTACACCGGCTCGGCCATCGGCCAGCAGTGGATGTACGACGGCAAGCACGTCCTGATCGTCTTCGACGACCTGACCAAGCAGGCCGAGGCCTACCGTGCCGTGTCGCTGCTGCTGCGCCGCCCGCCGGGCCGCGAGGCGTACCCGGGTGACGTCTTCTACCTGCACTCCCGCCTGCTGGAGCGTTGCGCGAAGCTCTCCGACGAGCTCGGCGCCGGCTCGATGACCGGTCTGCCGATCATCGAGACCAAGGCCAACGACGTCTCGGCGTTCATCCCGACCAACGTCATCTCGATCACCGACGGTCAGATCTTCCTGCAGTCGGACCTGTTCGCGGCCAACCAGCGCCCGGCGATCGACGTGGGTATCTCCGTCTCCCGTGTGGGTGGCGCCGCGATGACCAAGGCGATGAAGGCCGTCACCGGCTCGCTCAAGGTCGACCTCGCGCAGTTCCGCGCGATGGAGGCGTTCGCGATGTTCGCCTCCGACCTCGACGCCGCGTCGCGTCAGCAGCTGGACCGCGGTCAGAAGCTGATGGCGCTGCTCAAGCAGCCGGCGTACTCCCCGTACCCGGTCGAGGAGATGACCGTCTCCCTGTGGCTCGGCACCTCGGGTCGCCTGGACAAGGTCCCCACCGGTGACGTGCTGCGCTTCGAGGGTGAGTTCCTCGAGTACCTGCGTCGCTCGCACGAGGGCCTGCTCGCCGCCATCCGCGAGTCGCTCAAGTTCGAGGTCGAGGACGGCCTGGCCGCCGCCTACGACTCGTTCCTGGACCAGTTCGAGACCTCCGAGGGCGGCTCGATCAAGGTCGGCCACGAGGCCGCGGCCGAGGCGCTGGGTGACGAGGAGCTCGAGCAGGAGCAGATCGTCAAGCAGAAGCGGGGCTGACAATGGCCGTATCGCTGCGTGAGTACCGCGCGCGGATCAAGTCGACGGAGTCGATGAAGAAGATCACGCGCGCCATGGAGCTCATCGCTGCGTCCCGGATCATCAAGGCGCAGCAGCGGGCCGCGGCGGCGACGCCGTACGCCCGCGAGCTCACCCGCGCCGTGTCGGCGGTGGCGACGTTCTCGAACGTCGACCACCCGCTGACGCGGGAGGAGGGGAACCCGAAGCGTGCCGCGGTGCTGGTGATCACCAGCGACCGCGGTCTCGCCGGGGCCTACTCCTCGAGCGTGATCAAGGAGGCGGAGCGCCTCTCCGAGCGGCTGCGCGAGGAGGGGAAGGAGATCGACTTCTTCCTCGCCGGGCGCAAGGCGGAGGCGTACTTCAAGTTCCGTCAGCGTCCGTTCGTCCAGTCCTGGACGGGGTTCTCGGACCAGCCGACGTACGACAAGGCGGCCGAGATCGGCGCCGCCCTGATCGCGGCCTTCCTCAAGGACCAGGGCGAGGAGGGCGACGTCGACGAGGTCCACGTCGTCTACACCCGGTTCCGGTCGATGCTGACCCAGGAGCCGACCGCGATCCGCCTGCTTCCGCTGGAGGTCGTGGAGGGCGAGGAGGCTCCCGCCGAGGGAGACCTGCTGCCGCTCTACGAGTTCGAGCCGTCGCCGGCCTCGGTGCTCGACGGGCTGCTGCCGCAGTACGTCCAGAGCCGGATCTTCTTCAGCCTGCTGCAGGCGGCGGCCTCCGAGCTCGCCGCCCGCCAGAAGGCGATGAAGTCCGCGACGGACAACGCGGAGGAGCTCATCAAGAAGTTCACCCGGATCGCCAACCAGGCCCGCCAGGCCGGCATCACCCAGGAGATCAGTGAGATCGTCGGTGGCGTGAACGCGCTCGCCGACGCTCAGGCTGCGGCCGACTGACGACCAACCGAAACCTTTCCAGCTCAACGGAGTAAGAGAAATGACTGCAACCGCTGAAGAGACCACCGCCGCCGGCGCGGCCTCGGTCGGTCGTATCGCCCGGGTGATCGGCCCCGTCGTGGACATCGAGTTCCCCGTCGACGCCATGCCCGAGATCTACAACAAGCTCGAGGCCGAGATCACCCTCGCCGGTGAGACCACCGTGCTGCCGCTCGAGGTGGCCCAGCACATCGGCGACGGCATGGTCCGCGCCATCTCGCTGAAGCCCACCGACGGTCTGGTCCGTGGTCAGAGCGTCACCGACACCGGTGAGCCGATCACCGTTCCGGTCGGCGACGTGACCCTCGGCAAGGTGTTCAACGCGACCGGCGACGTGCTCAACCTCGAGGAGGGCGAGCAGTTCGAGGTCAACGAGCGGTGGGGCATCCACCGCAAGGCCCCGGCCTTCGACCAGCTCGAGTCGAAGACCCAGATGTTCGAGACCGGCATCAAGGTCATCGACCTGCTGGCCCCCTACGTCACCGGTGGCAAGATCGGCCTGTTCGGTGGTGCGGGCGTCGGCAAGACCGTGCTCATCCAGGAGATGATCGCGCGTGTGGCCAAGAACCACGCCGGTGTGTCGGTGTTCGCCGGCGTCGGCGAGCGCACCCGTGAGGGCAACGACCTGATCGTGGAGATGCAGGAGGCCGGCGTCTTCGACAAGGTCGCCCTCGTCTTCGGCCAGATGGACGAGCCGCCGGGCACCCGGCTGCGCGTCGCGCTCTCCGCGCTGACGATGGCGGAGTACTTCCGCGACGTCCAGAAGCAGGACGTGCTGCTCTTCATCGACAACATCTTCCGGTTCACCCAGGCCGGCTCGGAGGTCTCCACGCTGCTCGGCCGCATGCCGTCCGCCGTGGGCTACCAGCCCAACCTGGCTGACGAGATGGGCACCCTGCAGGAGCGGATCACCTCGACCCGCGGTCACTCGATCACCTCGATGCAGGCGATCTACGTCCCCGCGGACGACTACACCGACCCGGCGCCGGCCGCGACCTTCGCGCACCTCGACGCCACCACCGAGCTGTCCCGTGACATCGCGTCGCAGGGCATCTACCCGGCGGTGGACCCGCTGACCTCGACCTCGCGGATCCTCGACCCGCAGTACATCGGTCAGGCTCACTACGACACCGCGATCCGCGTGAAGCAGATCCTGCAGCGCAACAAGGAGCTGCAGGACATCATCGCGATCCTCGGTGTCGACGAGCTGTCCGAAGAGGACAAGATCATCGTGTCCCGGGCGCGCCGCATCCAGCGCTTCCTGTCCCAGAACACCTACGTTGCCAAGCAGTTCACCGGCATCGAGGGCTCGACGGTGCCGATCGCCGACACCATCGAGGCGTTCAACAAGATCTGCGACGGCGAGTACGACCACGTGGCCGAGCAGGCGTTCTTCATGTGCGGTGGCCTCGACGACGTCGAGCGCAACTGGGCCGAGATCCAGAAGAGCCTCTGACATGGCGGTCACGACTGAGGGCACGCTGCACGTCGAGCTCGTCGCGGCGGACCGGACCGTGTGGTCCGGCGAGGCCGCGATGGTCATCGCGCGCACGACGGAGGGTGACATCGGCGTGCTGCGTGGGCACGCGCCGCTGCTCTCCCTCATGTCCCAGGCGGTCGTGGAGATCCAGGTCGCCGGCACCGACGACGTCGTCGTCGCTGCCGTGTCCGGTGGCTTCATCTCGGTCGCCAACGACCGCGTCTCCGTGCTGTCGGAAGTGGTCGAGCTGGGCGAGGAGATCCACGTCGACGCCGTCAAGGCCGACCTGGAGCAGGCGCGCGAGCACCTGCTGCAGTCGCGGGACGAGGCCGAGCAGGAGATCCGTCACGCCGAGGTTCGTCTGCGCGCTGCGGAGCGAGTCTCCTAGGCAATGCACTGGTGGGAGTGGCTCGTCGACACCGCGGGTGTCGTGCTGCTCCTGGCTCTTGGATACGGCGCCGGGCTGATCGTCCGGCGCCGTCTCCTTGCCCGCAACGGCGGCACGTTCGAGCTGAGCCATCGGCTCCGGATGGGCCGCCCCGGGCGGGGCTGGGTGCTGGGGCTCGGCCGTTACTCCGGCGAGCGGCTGGAGTGGTTCCGGATCTTCAGCCTCTCGCCGCGCCCGCGTGCCTCCTGGGCGCGCTCTGAGCTCTCCTACGTCGATCAGCGGACCGCCGCGGACACGGAGAGCAACGCGCTCTTCCCCGACCACCTTGTGATCGAGTGCAGCTCGCCGCGGGGGCCGGTCGAGCTGGCGATGAGCGCCTCGTCGCTGACGGGCTTCCAGGCCTGGCTCGAGGCGCGCCCGCCGGGCACCGACTGGAACAAGAAGTAGCCCGCCGGCCGACACCCGTGGGGGGTTCAGTCGGTGAACAGGGAGCGGATGTCCTCGGCGCTGAGCGCCGTGGTCATCGCGCCCTCGCCGTCGATCACCTGGGCGAAGAGCTCGGCCTTGCGCGCCTTGAGCTCCATCACCTTCTCCTCGACCGTGTCGGTGGCGACCATCCGGTAGACGTGGACCCGGTTGGTCTGGCCGATCCGGTGGGCGCGGTCGACGGCCTGCGCCTCGGCCGCCGGGTTCCACCACGGGTCGAGGACGAACACGTAGTCGGCCTCGGTCAGGGTCAGGCCGACGCCGCCGGCCTTGAGGGAGATCAGGAAGACATCCGCGTCGCCGTTGCGGAAGCGGTCGATCACCGCACCGCGGTCCCGGGTCGAGCCGTCGAGGTAGGCCGTGCGGATGCCGACGTCGGCCAGTCCCTCCTGCACGCGGCGCAGGTACGAGGTGAACTGGCTGAACACCAGCGCGCGGTGGCCCTCGGCGGTGATCTCGGCCAGGTGCTCGAGCAGCACCTCGGTCTTCGCGGAGCCGACGCCCTCCTGCTCGTCGTCGACCAGTGCGGGGTCCAGCGCCAGCATCCGCAGGTTGGTGAGCGCCGAGAAGATCGCCACGCGGTTGCGGTCGAAGTCGTCCAGCAGGCCCAGCAGCCGCTGGCGCTCCTTGGCCAGGTGCGCGTCGTAGACCCTGCGGTGCCGGTCGGAGAGGTCGACCTCGAGCACCTGCTCCTGCTTGGGGGGCAGGTCCTGGGCGACCAGCTCCTTGGTACGGCGCAGCAGGAAGGGCTTGATCCGCCGCCGGAAGCGGTCCAGCGCCCCGTCGTCGCCGGCACGCTCGATCGGCCGCACCACGTGGTTCTGGAACTCCCGCGGCCACGGGTAGAGGCCCGGGACCGTGATCGAGAGCAGCGCCCACAGCTCCATCAGCCGGTTCTCGAACGGGGTGCCGGTCACCGCGAGCCGGAAGGGCGCGTCGATGGCGCGCGCCGCGGCGTACGTCTTCGACTGGTGGTTCTTCACCTGCTGGGCCTCGTCCAGCACGAGCGCGCTCCAGCCGACCGCGGCGTACTCCTCCTCGGCCAGGCGCAGCAGCGTGTAGGTGGTCACCACGACGTCGGCATCGGCGGCGAGCCCCGCGACGTCGTCGGTACGACGGCCCGCGACCGCCACGCGCAGGTGCGGGGCGTGCCGGGCGGCCTCGCCGGCCCAGGCCGTCACCACGCTGGTCGGCGCCACGACCAGGAACGGCGGGTCCTTGGGCGCCCGCTCGCGGGCGTGCGCGATCAGCGAGAGCACCTGCAGCGTCTTGCCCAGACCCATGTCGTCGGCCAGGATCCCGCCCAACCCGTGCTCCCACAGGAAGGCGAGCCACCAGAAGCCCTCGCGCTGGTAGGAGCGCAGCGTGGTGCTCAGACCGGACGGCTCGGGGCGGGGGATCTCGACCAGGTCGCGCAGGGCGCGGGCGCGGCGCACCCATTCGGCGGCCTCGCTGGCGACCACGCCGGTGTCGGCCAGCTCGGCCCACAGACCCAGGTCGTGGCGCCCGACCGCGATCCGGTCGCCGTCGGGCTCGCGCAGCTCCGCGGCGGCCGCGACCACGTCGCGGAGGCGGGCGAACTCGGGCCGGTCGGTGGTGATGAAGAGCCCGCTGGGCAGCACCAGGTGCTCGCGACCGAGCGTCAGCGCCGCGATCACGTCGGGCAGCGGGACGGCCTCGCCCTCGACCCGGACCACCACGGCGAGGTCGAGCCAGTCGGTCTCCGCCGCGGACGCCCCGTCGGCGTCCTCCCGGGGCTCGGGTGCGACCACGTCGAAGGAGATGGTCGGGTCGCCGGTGGCCTCGCGGAAGTCGGGACGCTCCTGCTCGACCACCACGACGTCGTCCAGGTCCCAGAGGAAGGGCAGATCGTGCAGGCCGAAGGCGAGCGCGTCGCCGTCCAGGATCTCGGTCCGCTCGCGCAGCCTGTCGGGCACCCCGGCCAGCACGGCGGCCTCCGCCGCCGGGTCCCGGACACCGCCCAGGGTGTCGGTGCTGCGCAGGTCGCAGCGCAGCGCCGCCGGGCCGTCGGCGTACTGCCACTGCCAGGTGAGGGAGGCGTGGGTCGAGCTGTGCCACGAGACGGTGAGCACGAGCACCGGGCGCAGCGGCTCGGGGACGGGGACCGCGCCGTCGGGGGAGCGGACGGCGAGCAGCCGGACCAGCCCGCGCAGCCGGTCCTGGAGGTCGTCGAGGTCACCGGCAGGGACGGTGATCGGGTCGCCCTCGACCAGGTGCCGGGCGGCCGGCGGGATGGGGGCGGCCGCCTCGGCCAGGGTCAGGGTGCCGTCGGCGAGGAGCCCCACCAGCGTGGCCGGGTGCCCCAGGGGGAGCACCGCGTCGCCGCGCCACCGGCGCTCGCCGTCGTCGACGGCGAGCGTCAGCTCCACCGCGCTGCCCTTCTCGGCGGCGGTCACGTCGGCGACCAGCGTGACCGGGTCGGCGGCCAGGGCGACACCGGTGAGCCCGGCGCCGGGCAGCAGCGTGACACCGGCGGCGACCGCCTCCCGGAGCAGCCGGTGCGCGGTGGGGCCGAAGTCCTCCAGCGCCGGCGGGAGACCCGCGCCGCCGCCGGGCCGGTGGGCCTGGAGCAGGGTCTGCAGCGCGGCCACCGCGGCGCCCTGGTCGGCCGGGTGCTGGCGTGCGGCGACGGCGTGCGGGATGTCGGGCCAGTCCGCGCCGGTCCGCACCCACGGCTGCCGGCTGCCGGGCCGCATCGGGCGCAGGCGGACCGCCCGGCCGCCCGAGCCCAGGCCGCGGCGCCGGTCGAGGGAGAACTCCAGCGCCAGCGGGATCTCGCCGCCCGCCCCGGGGGCCTGCCGCTCCAGCTCCTCGGCCAGCCGGGCCAGCGTGCGCTGCCAGGGCGCGTCCTGGGACTGGCCGACGAAGCCGCGGCGCAGCCGGAGCGCGAGCGCGGCGCCGTGCTTGCACAGCGAGCGCACCGGGCACGTGCAGACCGTGAAGAGCCAGCCGCGGCCGCCGGCCGCGCCGACCTCCGCGTGCATCTGCACCTGGTACGGCTCGGGGCGGGTGCCCGGGACCAGCGCGGTGGCGGTCACCGAGCCCTGGCTCAGCGAGCTGAGCTCCACGTCGGCGACCTGGTCGACGTATCCCTGGGCGCGGTCGAGCGTCTCGGGAGCGAAGTGCTCGGTGAGGAACTCGTCGGTGAGGCCGGCCAGGATGTTCATCGCAGCGCCATCGTGGCACGAGGCTCCGTCATCGCCGAGCCGCGGCGGACCCGCCGCCGCCCCCCCGCTGGGTCGCCCGCACCGCAGGGGCGGCACGGGCGAGCGGCGGTCAGCTCGCGCCCTGGTCGGCGGTGCGCTCCCCGCCGGGCACCCAGAGCACGTCACCCCGGGCGCGGTTGGCGTACCGGGCGAGGATGAAGACCAGGTCCGAGAGGCGGTTCAGGTAGGTGATCGCGAGCGGGTTCATGGTCGCGGCGTGCACCTCGTGCGCGGCCCACGCGGCCCGCTCGGCGCGGCGTACGACGGTCCGTGCGACGTGCAGCTGGGCTGCGGCCGGCGTGCCGCCGTTGAGGATGAACGAGCGGAGGTTCGGGAGGTCCTCGTTGAACCTGTCGCACCACGCCTCGAGCCGGTCGACGTACTCCTGCTCGATGCGCAGCGGCGGGAACTCGGGCTCGGCCACGACCGGGGTGCACAGGTCGGCCCCGACGTCGAAGAGGTCGTTCTGGACGTGCAGAAGCACGGCGCTGACCTCGGGGTCGAGCTCGCCGGTGGCGAGTGCGACGCCGATCTGCGCGTTCGCCTCGTCGACGTCGGCGTAGGCGGCGAGCCGCGGATCGGTCTTGCTGGTCACGCTCATGTCGCCGAGGCGGGTCTCGCCCGCGTCGCCGGTGCGCGTGTAGATCCGGGTCAGGTTCACCATGGTGCCAGCCTAGGTGGCCGCGGATGTCGGCCCGGTCGGGGTCCGCCATGCGTTCGCCCGGCGCCTCACCCGCTGAATCTCGCCCCCGAGAGGTGGACACGGCATCCGGGCGACACGCCGGATTTTCTTGTGCGCCGTGCAACCATGCGGGCCCTCACGGCGTCAGTGTTGGTGAGGAAGCCCACACCCTCGGGATGGCGTGGGCACGGGAAGGAACTGTCTGTGAGCACGGTCGACATCACCTCCGACGGCGCGACCCTGATTCTGCGGGGTGACCTCGACGTGCGATCCACCGACTCGGTGCGCGCGGCCATCTACGACCACCTGCGGCGCCACGACGGCAGGATCGTGATCGACCTGCACGACGTCGCCTCGGTCGACCTCACGGCGCTGCGGGTGCTCGGCGCCGCGAGCCGCCGCGCGGTCGGCCGCGGCGACCGGATCGTCCTGCGCGGCACCTCCCCGCAGGTGCTGCGGATGCTGCACCTGACGCACCTGATCCGGGTGGTCGAGCTGGAGCGCGGGGACATCGCGGTCTGATCCGGGCCGTCCGTCGGCGTTGGACATCCCACACCGGACGGTGTTACCAGCGAGTATCGAATCGTCCTAGGCTGCGCACATGAGCACCACTCCCGCGTCCGCCGACGGCCAGGTCAACCACCCCAAGGATCGCCCCTGGGTGATGCGGACCTACGCCGGTCACTCGACCGCAGAGGCGTCCAACGCGCTCTACCGGAGCAACCTCGCCAAGGGGCAGACGGGCCTCTCGGTCGCCTTCGACCTGCCGACGCAGACCGGCTACGACCCGGACAGCGCTCTCTCCCGCGGCGAGGTCGGCAAGGTCGGCGTTCCGGTGCCGCACCTGGGCGAGATGCGCAAGCTCTTCGCCGACATCCCGCTCACCGACATGAACACGTCGATGACGATCAACGCGACCGCGATGTGGCTGCTGGCGATGTACCAGGTGGTCGCCGAGGAGCAGAACCCCGACGCGACGCCGGAGGAGGTCGCCGCGCAGCTGGCCGGCACCACCCAGAACGACATCATCAAGGAGTACCTGTCGCGGGGTACCTACGTCTTCGGCCCGGAGCACTCGCTGCGGCTGACCGCGGACATGATCGCCTACACGGTCAACAACATCCCCAAGTGGAACCCGATCAACATCTGCAGCTACCACCTGCAGGAGGCGGGCGCCACGCCGACCCAGGAGCTCGCCTACGCGCTGTGCACCGCGATCGCCGTCCTGGACACGGTGAAGAACGCTGGCCAGGTCAGCGAGGAGGACTTCGAGAAGGTCGTCGGCCGGATCTCCTTCTTCGTCAACGCCGGCGTCCGGTTCGTCGAGGAGACGTGCAAGATGCGCGCCTTCGTCGAGCTCTGGGACGAGATCACCCGTGAGCGCTACGGCGTGCAGGACCCGAAGATGCGTCGGTTCCGGTACGGCGTGCAGGTGAACAGCCTCGGCCTCACCGAGGCCCAGCCCGAGAACAACGTCCAGCGGATCGTGCTGGAGATGCTCGGCGTGACGCTCTCCAAGAGCGCTCGCGCCCGCGCGGTCCAGCTGCCCGCCTGGAACGAGGCGCTCGGGCTTCCGCGACCCTGGGACCAGCAGTGGTCCCTGCGGCTGCAGCAGGTCCTCGCGTTCGAGTCCGACCTGCTCGAGTACGACGACATCTTCGACGGCTCGCACGTCATCGAGGCCAAGGTCGCCGAGCTGGTCGCCGGCGCGAAGGCCGAGATCGACCGCGTGCAGGCCATGGGCGGCGCGATCGCCGCGGTCGACTCCGGCTACATGAAGCAGGAGCTGGTCTCCTCCCACGCCGCTCGGCGCGCCCGGATCGAGGCCGGCGAGGAGGTCATCGTCGGCGTGAACAGGTTCGAGACCACCGAGCAGAGCCCGCTGACCGCCGACCTGGACTCGGCGATCATGGTCGCCGACCCGGAGGCGGAGAAGGCGGCCCTGGCCTCCGTGGAGGCCTGGAAGGCCCAGCGCGACCAGTCCGCGGTGGACGCCGCGCTGGAGCGGCTGGCCGCGGATGCCAAGTCCGGCGCCAACCTGATGACCGCGACGCTGGTCGCGGCCCGCGCGGGCGCCACCACGGGCGAGTGGGCGGCCACGCTGCGCGGCGTGTTCGGGGAGTTCCGAGCGCCGACCGGCGTCAGCGGTGCGGTCGGCGTCGCCGAGGCGGGCGCGGAGCTGACCACGGTCCGCGAGCGGGTCAGGACCACCGGCGAGGAGCTGGGCGGTCGGCTGCGGCTGCTGGTCGGCAAGCCGGGGCTCGACGGCCACTCCAACGGCGCGGAGCAGGTCGCGGTGCGTGCCCGCGACGCCGGCTTCGAGGTGATCTACCAGGGCATCCGGCTCACACCGGAGCAGATCGTCGCCGCCGCCGTGGCCGAGGACGTGCACTGCGTCGGCCTCTCGATCCTCTCCGGCTCGCACATGGAGCTGGTGCCCGCGGTGCTCGACGGGCTCCGCGCCCAGGGCATGAGTGACGTGCCGGTCATCGTCGGCGGGATCATCCCCGACTCCGACGGCAAGCGCCTGGTCGAGCTCGGCGTGGCCGCGGTCTACACCCCCAAGGACTTCGGGCTCACCGAGATCATGGGCGGCATCGTGGACGTGATCCGCGCGGCCAACGGCCTGGACTGACGCCGAGCGCGGCCGTAGGGCGGTCAGCCGGCCGCGATGACGCGGGCCAGCGACTCGGCGTCGCGGCCGACGACCGTGGTGCCGTCGGAGGCCGTCAGGATCGGGCGCTGGATCAGGCGCGGCTGGTCGGCCATCAGGCGCAGCCACTCGTCGCGGTGCCCGCTCGCCTTCGGCGGGAGCGTCACCCCGAGCGTGCGGGCGTCGGCGGTACGGGCGATCTCCCAGGGCTCCAGCCCGAGTCGGGCGAGCACGTCGGCGAGGTCGGCGACCGTCGGCGGCTCGTCCAGGTAGCGGCGTACGACGTAGTCGCTGCCGGCCGCGTCGAGCTCGCTCACGGCGGTGCGGCACTTGGAGCAGGCGGGGTTGAGCCAGATCTCGATCACCGCGCCACCCTAGGGCGCCCGGGGCGCGGGGGAGCGCGGGCGTTCCGTCGACCGGGGCGACAGAGGTAAGGCTCGCCTATCCTCGTGTTACCGTCGTGGCATGGGCAAGGGGAAGAAGGCGGGCAAGGCCCGGATTCCGAAGACCAAGTGCTGCGTGAAGAAGTCGCGCTGCGGACGTTGCCCGATCCGCATGCTCAAGGAGGGCACCCTGCCGGAGGGGTACACCGTCAAGAAGCGTGAGCTGGTCCGCCTCGACGGCAAGAAGGTCACGAAGAAGAAGCTGGCCAAGGCGGCCTGAGCCCCCGGTCTCGGCGGCTTTTTCGAACAGCTGAGCACAGCCTTGCCTGCGAGGCGGAGGCGGTCGGGCGCCACTAGGCTGGCGCCATGGCAGCAACGCGCTTCACCGACCAGCTCAACGTCCAGATCGGCAACGAGCTCGCCGCCCACAACCAGTACCTGGCCTGCGCGGTCTACTACGACGCGCTGACGATGCCCCAGATGGCCTCGTTCTTCTACGGCCAGGCGCTCGAGGAGCGCGAGCACGCCATGATGATGGTGCAGTACCTGCTGGACACCGACGCGGCCGTGCAGATCCCGGCCCTCCCGGCGCCGCGGTCGGACTTCGCGGACGTGGTCGAGCCGATCGAGCTGGCGCTGGCGCAGGAGAAGTCGGTCACCGACCAGATCAACGGCCTGATCCGGATCACCCGCGAGGAGCACGACTACGCCTCCGAGCAGTTCATGCAGTGGTTCATCAAGGAGCAGGTCGAGGAGGTCGCCACGATGAGCGACCTGCTCGCGGTGGTCACCCGCAGCAAGGACGACCTGAACGCGATCGAGGACTGGGTGGTGCGCGAGGCCGGGGCCGAGGGCGCGGACCCGACCGCGCCGCCGGTGGCCGGCGCCTGATCCGTCGGATGTCGGCGGGGGCTGGCCCGGGGCGACCGGGTCAGCCCCGGCGGCGGTAGAGCACCGTCGCCAGCGCCAGGCCGAGCGCGGTGCCGAGGAGCCCGCCGACGCCCGGGCCGGCCTCGCCGCCGACCGCTGCGCCGGCCAGGATGCCGGCGAATCCGATGGCCAGCACGAGCAGCACCAGTGCGGCGTTGGCGAACATCTCGCGGAAGTAGACCGCGGTGAAGCCCGGTGCGCCCGCGGCGGCCGGTGCGGGCGCGCCCACGGACGGGGATTCCTGCTCGCCCACCGTCGTGGCATCGAGCGGGATCACCGCGGTCACCGCGGTCGTCGGGAGTGCGCCGTAGATGTGCGGGAAGGTCTCGACCGCGCCGGGGGCGGGCGCCTCCTCCACCACCGGTACGCCGAGCAGCTCGGTGTCGATCCGGAGCAGCAGCAGCGGCTCGGTGACGTCGGCGTAGAACGCCGCCCGCACGGCCTGCCACTGGTCGCCGCGGCTGGCGTGGATGAAGCCCTCCTCGGCCAGCGTGCGCCCGCGGGTGGAGACGGCGTACGAGCCGGTCTGCCGGGCGGCGGCCCAGTCGGAGGCCAGCGCGAGGTGGAAGATCGTGGCCACGGCGTGCTCCGGGTGGGACCGGCTCAGAAGAGCCGGTCGGTGGGGTCGTCGAGCCCGCGCAGGGCGTCGTAGTCGACGACCGCGCAGGTGATCCCGCGGTCGCCGGCCAGCACCCGTGCCTGGGGCTTGATCTCCTGTGCGGCGAAGATGCCGCGCACGGGTGCCAGCAGGGGGTCGCGGTTGAGCAGCTCCAGGTAGCGGGTCAGCTGCTCGACGCCGTCGATCTCGCCGCGCCGCTTGACCTCGACCGCCACGCTCACGCCGTCGGCGTCGCGGCACATCAGGTCGACCGGCCCGATGGCGGTCGGGAACTCGCGCCGGACCAGGCTGAGTCCGGGCAGCAGGCTGCCCGGGTGGTCGGCCAGCAGCTCCTGCAGGTGCTTCTCGACGCCGTCCTTCTGCAGGCCGGGGTCGATGCCGAGGTCGTGGGAGCTGTCGTGGTGGATCTCCTCGATCAGGATCCGCAGCGTGTCAGGCGCCTGGTTCTTGGTCGCCTTCGCCGTCACCGTCCACTCGACGGCGCCGTCCTCGGTCGTGCCCTCGCGCACGGTGCACGGCGGCGACATCCAGTTGAGCGGCTTGTACGAGCCGCCGTCGGAGTGCACCAGCACCGAGCCGTCGGCCTTGATCATGAGGACCCGGGTGGCCATCGGGAGGTGGGCGGTGAGCCTTCCGGCATAGTCCACCTGGCAGCGCGCGACGACGATTCTCACAGCGCCCGAGGCTACCTGTTGGCAGGTCCGGGGCGACGACCGCGTCCGGTCGGGCGTGACGTGCGTCTCGAATGGTTACTCACTGGTAGCCAAGCGCTGTGGGGAGTGACACACTGCCGCGCATGACCTCCCCCCACGAGATCTTCGACACGCTGGTTCTCCCGTACCTGAACCACGCGGTGCGCATGTACGAGGCGTCCTACGCCTCCGTGGCCGACATCGAGGCCGGCATGGTCTTCGGCTGCGGCTACGCCCAGGGGCCGCTCACGCTGATCGACGAGCTCGGTGCCGGCACCGTCCGCGACCGCCTGGCGAAGCGGTACGCCGAGACCGGTGACCACCTGCACCAGCCGGCGGAGCTGCTCGAGCGGCTCGCCGCCGAGGGTGGCACCTTCGCCGAGCTCGGCGCGGGTGCCGGCGCCGAGGCGCCCGAGCTCAAGCGCGAGATCGCCTCCGTCGGCGTCGTCGGCACCGGCACGATGGCGTCGGGCATCGCCCAGGTCTTCGCGCAGAGCGGCTACGAGGTGGTCGTGGTCGGCCGCAGCGAGGAGAAGCTGGCCGGCGTCACGCGCTACGTGACCAAGAACCTCGACCGCGCGATCGAGAAGGGCAAGTCGACCGAGGAGGACAAGGTCGCCGTCCTCGGTCGGATCACCGGTGCCACCGCGCGCGAGGCGCTGGCCGACGTGGACATCGTGGTCGAGGCCATCGCCGAGGACCTCGACGTCAAGCTGGACCTCTTCCGCGACCTGGACGGCATCTGCAAGCAGGGCGCGATCCTGGCCACCACCACGTCCTCGCTCTCGATCACCCAGCTCGGCGCGGCCACCGACCGCCCGGCCGACGTGATCGGCATGCACTTCTTCAACCCGGCGCCGGTGATGAAGCTGGTCGAGGTGGTCACCACGCCCGCCACCTCGGCCGAGGTCGACGAGACCGTCAAGGCGCTGTGCGCCAAGGTCCGCAAGGTCGCCGTCTCCTGCGGGGACCGGTCCGGCTTCATCGTGAACTGCCTGCTCTTCCCCTACCTCAACGACGCGGTGCTGCTCGCCGAGAGCGGCGTCGAGCTGGCGACGATCGACGCCGCGATCAAGGAGACCGCGGGCTTCCCGATGGGTCCCTTCGAGCTGCTGGACGTCGTCGGCAACGACGTCTCCCTGGCGATCCAGAAGGAGCTGTACGCCGAGTTCAAGGAGCCCGGCTTCGCTCCCGCGGCCATGCTGGAGGCGAAGGTCGCGGCCGGAGAGCTGGGCCGCAAGACCAAGGTCGGTTTCCACCGGTACTGAGCAGCCGGGGCGTAGCCGCGTGCTCGCTCCACCGTGGGACCTCGATGGGCGCCGGACCGCACCGGCGCCCATCGTCGTTCCTGGGGTCGTCCTGGCCGGGTGCGGCTAGCGGCGGACCGCGGTGCAGAAGGCGATCCACTTCCGCACGGTGCCCGGGCCGCGCACCGCCCGCTTGGCCTGCCGTACGGCGCCCCGCTCGGTCCGCGCCGCCCGGCCGGCCCACTCGACGACCTCCTCGCGCTGGACCCGGGCGGCCACCGCTGCGCAGCCGTTCCTCACCCACACGACCTTGAAGCAGCGGCCTTCCGCCGACTTCGTCCGGCAGGTGCGCTGGGCCCGCTTGACCGCCGCGGCCCGGGTGGTGGTGTTGTGCACCTCGTAGGCGATGCCCGTCCTCGGGTTGACCGAGATCGCGCCGAAGCAGGTGCGCCGGCACCCCGCCCGGGCGGTGAGCGGGCGGAGCGGGAGCTCCGTGCTCGTCGTCGCCGCGGCCGCCGCCGCCGTCTCCCGGGCTGTCGCCGGGGCTGTCGCCACGTCGGCGGTGGCGGGCCCGGCGGGCGAGGCCAGCGCCAGCGCGGTGCCGAGGAGGGTGAGCGCGGCGACCACGCGGAGCGGGCGGCGGAGACGGGGCATGACACTCCTCGGGGGAGGCGCGTCCGATCCTCCGGCGGGTGCGTCGGTGAACCGGCTCGGGCGGGGGACTTCGGAGTGTGCGCGCGCTGAGGGCGGAGGGCAACCCCTCGGCGTGCGGGAGCTGCCGGCCCGCCGCGTGCGGGGCCGCCACGTCCGGGGCCGCCGCGTCTGGGAGACTGGGTGCGTGGCGCTGCACACCCTCACCCTCGGCGCGCAGGGCTCACCGATCGTCTTCCTGCACGGCCTCTTCGGTCAGGGCCGCAACTGGCAGAGCGTCGGCAAGGCGCTGGCCGACGAGCACCGGATCGTGATGGTGGACCTGCCGGACCACGGCCGCTCCGCGTGGACCGAGCGCTTCGACTACCTCGAGGTGGCCCGGCGGGTCGCAGAGGTGGTCCCGACCGACGGGTCGGCCACCGTGGTCGGCCACTCGATGGGCGGCAAGGTCGCCATGCTGCTCGCGCTCACCCGTCCCGACCTGGTGCGCCGCCTGGTGGTCTCGGACATGTCGCCGGTGCGCTACGCCGAGACGCCCGGCGGACTGGCCCGCTACCCGCACGCTCTCAACGCGATCGACCTGTCCACCCTCGGCAGCCGTGCGGAGGCGGAGGAGCTCCTGGCCCCGGTGGCACCCGACCCGGCGGTGCGTGCCTTCCTGCTGCAGAACCTGCGGCGCGACGCGGCCGGCGAGGGCTGGCGGTGGCAGGCCAACCTGCCGTTGCTGGAGCGGGACCTGCCGGCGATCGCGGACTGGCCCGAGGACCGGCTCGACGGCGTCGCCCCGTTCGGGGGTCCGGTGCTGTGGGTCGCCGGCGGACGATCGTCGTACGTGACCGAGGAGTACGAGCCCGCGATGGACCGCTGGTTCCCGAACAACCGGCGCCTGGTGATCAAGGACGCCGGGCACTGGGTGCACTCCGAGCAGCCGGAGATCTTCACCGAGGCCGTACGACGGTTCGCCCGGGACTGATGCCGCCCGGCGACCGGTTCGGCGCGGACACCGCGGCCGTCGGCGCCCGGTCTCCTCAGTCGTCGGCCAGGCGGGCCCGGTAGGCGGCGACGGCGTTGCGGTTGCCACACGTGGTCGAGCAGAACCGGCGCGACCGGTTGCGGGAGAGGTCCACGACGACCCCGGCGCACTCGTCGTCGGCGCAGGTGCCCAGCCGGGACATCTCGTCGGCCCGGATCACGTCGATCATCGCCATCGCGGTCTCCACGACGATCCGCTCGGCCAGGGGGCGGTCGGGGGCGACGGCGTGGATGTGCCAGTCCTCGGGCTCGTGGCGGACCAGCTGGGGCAGCGCGCGGTGCTCGGCGAGCATCGCGTTGACCAGCTCGGCGGCGTCGTCGCGGTCCGCGAGCAGCAGGCGCCTCAGGTCGGCGCGCACCGCCTGCACCGCGGCGAGCTCCGCGGCGTCGCGGTCGTGACGGCCGGTGTAGTCGAACTCGGCGTAGAACCGGTCGAGGTCGGCGACGGTGGTGAGCGTCTCGGGTGTCTCGGCGCTGTTGGCGAGCGCTGCCGCGGCCTGGAGCGCGACCTGGGTGTCATGAGCGAAAGCCACTTTGACAGGTTACATGCCCCGGCGTAGCGTCATCTGCCATGGCGGCAATGACCCATGACACTCCCGCGGCGCGGGGAGACTTCGCACCCGGTGGTCCGGGCAGGGGGGACAGCGGACGGCGCAGTGGCGGGCTCGGCCTGGCCCTCGTCTCGGCCGCCTCGTTCGCGCTCTCTGGTGCGCTGGCCCGCCCGCTGCTCGGCGCCGGGTGGAGCCCGGGTGCCGTGGTCGGGCTGCGGATCGCGATCGGCGCCCTCGTCGTGCTGCCCTTCGGGCTGGCGGCGCTGCGCGGTCGCTGGGGGCTGCTGCGCCGCAACGCGGGCAGGATCGTGGGCTACGGCCTGCTCGCCGTGGCGGGCGCGCAGTTCTGCTACTTCTCCGCCGTCCAGCACCTGCAGGTCGGGCCGGCGCTGATGATCGAGTACGCCGCACCGGTCGCCGTGGTCGGCTGGCTGTGGGCGCGGCACGGCCAGCGCCCGGGGCGGCTGACCGTCGCCGGCGCTGCGGTCGCCGCGCTCGGCCTGCTGCTCGTCCTCGACCTCTTCTCCGGCGCCGACCTCGACCCGCTCGGGATCGCCTGGGCCCTGGCCGCGATGGTCGGCGCGGCGGCGTACTTCCTGATCTCGGCCGACGACGCCGACGGCCTGCCGCCGCTCGCGCTCGCCGCGGGTGGCCTGGTGGTCGGCGGCCTCGCCCTGGGCCTGCTCGGGCTGGTCGGTGCGCTGCCGATGGTGGCCTCGCTCGATCCGGTGTCGTACGCCGGAGCGACGGTGTCGTGGTGGGTGCCGGTGCTGCTGCTCGGCGTGCTGACCGCCGCGCTCTCCTACGTCACCGGCATCGGCGCCGCGCGGGCGTTGGGGTCCCGGGTGGCCTCGTTCGTCGCGCTCAGCGAGGTGGTCTTCGCGGTGCTCTGGGCGTGGCTGCTGCTGGCCGAGCTGCCCGGTCCGGTGCAGTTGCTGGGCGGCCTGCTGATCCTGGGCGGCGTGGTGCTGGTCAAGGCGGGGGAGCGGGCAGTCGTCGCGCCGGAGCCGGTGACCGTCTGAGGTGTCGGCGGGTGGCGCGGGCGAGCGCCGGCCACGGGAGGGCCCCGGCCGGCTCACGCCGGGTGTGCGCGCACCTGCGCCGTCCGGCGCCGGCGCGCCGGCAGCAGCGTCAGCGCAGGTCCTGGCGCCGCACCACGACCTCGCGCAGCACCAGCACCACGGCGGCGGCCGCCGGGATGGCGAGCAGGGCACCGATCACGCCGAGCAGCGCGGCGCCGACCAGTGCCGCGATCACGATCACCGCGCCCGGCAGGTCCACCGACTTGCTCATCACCCGCGGATAGATCACGTAGTTCTCGAGCTGTTGGTAGACGACGTAGAAGACGATGCAGGCGATGCCGCTGTGCACGTCGGTGGCGAACGCGATCGCGGTCACGATGACCGCGCCCAGGGTGGCGCCGATCATCGGGATCACGTCGAGCACGGCCACCACGAAGGCCAGCGCGACGGCGTACTCGCGGACGTCGGTGAACCAGAGGAAGACCAGCGAGGAGAAGCCGGCGGCCATCGCGACCACGAACGCGCCCGAGACGTAGCCGCCGATGTTGTGGATCACCTTGTCGCCGAGCTTGGCCACCCGGTCCCGGCGGGAGGCCGGCGCCAGCAGGTAGATCGCGCCGGTGGTGGTGCGCAGGGAGGCCAGGAAGTACAGCGTGAGCACGATGATCACGAAGGCGTTGAAGAGCGCCGAGACGATCCTGAGGCCGAAGCCCAGCGCCCCGCCGAACAGGCCGGAGATGAAGTCGCCGTCGGTGACGAACGACTCCGCCTTGTCGATGATGTCGTACTCGTCGTTGAGTGCCTGGATCCGCTCGTTCTCGTTGAGCTGCTCGAGCCAGCCCGGCACGTTCTGGGTCAACGCCGTGACCTGGTCGGTGATCACCGGGACGATCGCGACCATGAACAGGGCGACCAGGGACAGCGCGGCCACCGTGACCGCGCTGCAGGCCCAGGAGCGGGTCAGCCCGCGACGTTCCAGGAACTCCACCGACGGGTTCAGGCCGGCGGCGAGGAAGAACGAGACGACGACGAGGAGCAGCACCGAGCTGATGCTCATCAGTGCTCCGAAGAGCACGAAGGCCAGCAGGGCGCCGGCGCCGCCGGTGAAGCCCATGAAGAACGGCGAACGCCGGTCGAAGGGCTGGCCCGGCGTGCCGTAGGGGGCCGGCGCGGGGACGGGAGCCGGAGCCGCGTCGTCCACCGGGGCCGCGGCGGGCCCCTGGGAGGTCGGTGCGGAGGGTTCGTCCCCGTGCCGGCCGCCGATCAACTCTCGTCCTCGCCGAACCCGGCGACCAGCTCGGCGAGCGAGGCCAGCTGGGCGGTGATGGAGTCGCGGCGCTTGGTGAGCCGGTCCAGCTCGGCGCGGGTCTTGGCCAGCTCGCGCTGGGCCTCCGCGTCGCCGCTGGCGGTGATCGCCTCGGCCTGGGTCCGGGCGGACGCCACGATCTGCTCGGCCTCGCGGCGGGCGCGGCTGAGCAGGGCCTCGGACTCGCTCTGGGCGGCGGCGCGGTTGCTCGCGGCCTGCTTGGCGGCGTCGGCCGCGCGGTCCTCGGCCGCGGTCGCCCGTGCCTCGGCCTCCTCGACCAGGCGGCGGGTCTCGGCGACGGCGCTGTTGTGGTGGTCGGTGGCCTCGCGGGCGAGGCGCTCCTTCTCCACGGCCAGCATCCGACGGGCCTCCTGAACCTCGCGGTCGGCGGCGGCGCGGGCCTGCTCGACCTCGCGCTGCGCGGCGGCACGCAGCTCCCCGGACTCCTGCTGGGCGGCGAGCCGCAGCTGATCGGCCTCGCGGCGGGCGGAGGCCAGGACGTCCTCGGCCTCGCTCTTGGCGAGCGCGCGCTCCTGCTCGGCATCGGCGAGCAGGCGGGTGCGGTTGTCCTCCAGCTCGCGGAGCTGGACCGCACGCATGTCGTCGGCCTCGCGGGTCGCCTCGGCGCGGATCGCCTTGGCGTCACGGTTGGCCTGCTCGCGGATCTCGGCAGCGTCGCGCTCGGCGGCGGCGGCGACCTCGGCGGCCTCCTCCTCGGCCAGGCGCAGCATCGCGCTGGCACGGCCGCCGAGACCGGCGTACGAGGGGCTCTCGTTCTCAGCCAGGTCGGCCTTGGCCTTCTCGAGCTCCTTCTCCAGGCCCTTCGCGCGGCCCTCGGCGGCGCCGAGCTTCTCCGACAGCGTCGCCTTGTCGGCCGAGAGCTGGCGGATCTGGGCGTCCACGGCGGCGCGGTCGTAGCCGCCCCGCCGGACGACCGGAAGCACGCCGGGGTTCCCCGCGGGGCCGGGGGTGCTGGCGGCCGCCGCGGGCGGCACCCGCGGCGCCGGGCGCGCCGGACTCGCGGCGGTGGGTCGGGCGGCGGGGGGCGATGCGGGGGCGGAGGTGGGCTTCGGGGACTCAGGAGTGACGGTCGGGATCACCTGGGTCGGCTGGGAGTCGTCGGTGGAGGTCGCGGTGCGCCCCTTGGAAGCCGTGCCGGACTCGTCGTCCGGCTCGTCGAAGATGGACAGACCCTGGTCACTCATCGGGGGAAGTCTCCGTGCGTTGTGGGGGATCGGGGGGACCGGACCATGATCCCCGATCGATCCGGCACTTCACATACGCCGTACCGGAACTGCGCGAAAAAGTAACGTGGCTCCCAGCGCCGGAGCGCCGGGAGCCACGCGTCGATCGGTCGATCAGATCCCGCGGAACAGGTTGATCTTGTCGATGTGCTGCTCGCGCAGCTCGGTGTTCAGCACGCCCAGGCCCTCGGTCGGGGCCAGTGCCAGGACGCCGACCTTGCCCTGGTGCTTGTTGTGGTGCACGTCGAGGGCGGCCTGGCCGGTCTCCTCCAGGCGGTAGGTCTTCGACAGGGTCGGGTGGATCTTGCCCTTCGCGATCAGGCGGTTGGCCTCCCACGACTCGCGGTAGTTGGCGAAGTGGCTGGAGATGATCCTCTTGAGGTTCATCCACAGGTAGCGGTTGTCGTACTCGTGCATGTAGCCCGAGGTCGACGCGCAGGTGGTGATGGTGCCGCCCTTGCGGGTGACGTAGACGCTGGCGCCGAAGGTCTCGCGGCCCGGGTGCTCGAAGACGATGTCGATGTCCTCGCCGCCGGTCAGCTCGCGGATCGCCTTGCCCAGGCGCTGCCACTCCTTCGGGTTCTGCTCGGTGCCGTCCTCGTTCCAGAACTTGAAGTCCATCTCGGAGCGGTTGATCACCAGCTCGGCGCCCATGTTGCGCACGATCTGCGCCTTCTCCTCGTTGGAGACCACGCAGATCGGGGTGGCGCCGCCGTTGAGCGCGTACTGCGTCGCGAAGCCGCCCAGACCGCCGGAGGCACCCCAGATCAGGACGTTGTCGCCCTGCTTCATGTTGCCGCCGTTGGTGGAGACCAGCTGCCGGTACGCCGTGCAGTTGACCAGGCCGGGCGAGGCGGCCTCCTCCCAGGTCAGGTGCTCGGGCTTGGGCATCAGCTGGTTGGCCTTGACCATCGCCACCTCGGCGAGGCCGCCGAAGTTGGTCTCGAAGCCCCAGATCCGCTGCTCGGGGTCGAGCATCGTGTCGTTGTGACCGTCGGCGGACTCCAGCTCGACCGAGAGGCAGTGCGCGACGACGCGGTCGCCGGCCTTCCACTTGGTCACGCCGGGGCCGGTGCGCAGCACCACGCCGGAGAGGTCGGAGCCGACGATGTGGTACGGCAGGTCGTGCCGCTTGGTCAGCGGTGAGATCCGGCCGTAGCGCTCGAGGAAGCCGAAGGTGGAGACCGGCTCGAAGATCGACGTCCACACGGTGTTGTAGTTGATCGAGGACGCCATCACGCCGACGATGACCTCGCCCGGGCCGAGCTCGGGGAGCGCCACCTCGTCCAGGTGCAGCGACTTGCGGGGGTCCTTCTCCTTGGAGGGGACGCCGTCGAACATGTCGACCTCGTCCTTGTGGACGGTGACCGCCCGGTAGGACTCGGGAAGCTCCAGGTTGGCGAAGTCCTCCGCGGAGGTCCCTTCGGCGAGGATGGCGTCGAGGATGTGCTGCACGAGCGTCGTCTCCCTAGTGAATGGATGGCTGTGGGGGTCAAGCCTCCCTCGGAAGATACCGGTCAGTAACCTCCGGTGGAAGGGACGTGACGGGCGTCTCACTGCGCGCTGTGCTGCGGCATACGTCACCATAGTTCGGTGACGGAACGAAGCGGCGCCGGCCGAGGAGCGGACGGACTGTCCGAGATCTGGACGGTCGACCTCAATGCCGACGTCGGCGAGTCCTTCGGGCGCTGGGAGCTCGGCGACGACGAGCGCCTGCTGCCCCATCTGACGAGCGCCAACGTGGCCTGCGGGTTCCACGCCGGTGATCCGGCGACCCTGCGTCGCACCGTGGCGGTGGCCGCGGGGCTGGGCGTCAGCATCGGCGCGCAGGTCGGCTACCGCGACCTCGCCGGCTTCGGCCGCCGCTTCATCGACGTCTCTCCCGACGACCTGGCCGCCGACGTGCTCTACCAGCTCGGCGCGCTGGACGCGCTGGCCCGGGCCGCGGGGGCGAAGGTGGCCTACCTCAAGCCCCACGGAGCGCTCTACCACGCGGTGACCACCCACCCCGAGCAGGCCGATGCGGTGGTGGCGGCCGTCCTCGACTTCGGGCGGGTCCCGATCCTCGGCTTCCCCGGGTCGGTCCTCCTCGAGCGCGCCGTCGCGGCCGGGCTCCCGGTGGTCGCCGAGGGCTTCGCCGACCGCGCGTACGGCCCCGACGGCCGGCTGGTGCCGCGATCGGAGCCCGGTGCCGTGCTGACCCGACCCGAGGAGGTCGCCGAGCAGGCGCTGGCGCTGGTCGAGGCCGGCGAGGTCGGCTCCCTGTGCATCCACGGCGACTCCCCGGGCGCGCCGGCGCTGGCGGCCGCGGTCCGCGCGGCGCTGGCCGAGGCCGGGCTGACGGTGGCGCCGTTCGCATGAGCGCGCGCGTCCTTCCCTACGGCGACCGGGCGCTGCTGCTCGAGGTCGCCGACACGGCTGCCGTGCTCGCCTGCATCGATGCCCTGCGCTCGGCGGGCGGGGGACCGGGCGTCCTCGACGAGCTCGTCGAGGACGTGGTGCCGGGTGCCCGGACGGTGCTGCTCGTCGCCCGGCCCGGCGTCGACCTCGAGCGGCTGCGGGCCCTGGTGTCGGAGGTGGTCGCGGGCGCGGATCGGGCGCCCGGCCCCGACGCGCCGCCTCCTGGTGGGGCAGCGGTCGCGGCGGCGCGGACCGAGGTCGAGATCCCGGTGGTGTACGACGGCGCGGACCTCGCCGAGGTGGCGGGGCTGACCGGTCTCGACCCGGACGCGGTGGTCGCCGCACACACCGGCACCGCCTGGCGGGTGGCCTTCGGCGGCTTCGCGCCCGGGTTCGCCTACCTCGTCGGCGGGGACGCCCGGCTCCGCGTGCCGCGTCGGGGGACGCCGCGCACCGCGGTGCCGGCCGGCTCGGTGGGGCTGGCCGGCGAGTTCAGCGGCGTGTACCCGCGCTCGTCGCCCGGTGGCTGGCAGCTGATCGGTCGCACTGACCTGGCGCTGTGGGACGTCGACCGGGAGCCGCCCGCGCTGCTGGTCCCCGGGGCCGTGGTGCGCTTCGTCGACGTGGGTCGTTCGGGCGGTCGTTCGGGCGGTCGTTCGGGCGGTCGTTCGGGCGGTCGTTCGGTCAGGTCGGAGGCGGGCCGGTGAGTGCGCTGGTGGTGCGCGCGGTCGGTGGGCCCTGCCTGGTCACCGACGCCGGCCGGGTCGGCCTGGCCGGCGTCGGCGTCGGGCGCAGCGGCGCGGCCGACCGGTCGTCGTACGGGCTGGCGAACCGGCTGCTCGGCAACGACGCCGGGGCCGCGGCGCTGGAGGTGGTGCTCGGCGGGCTGGAGGTCGAGGCCACGGGCACCTGCTGGGTGAGCGTGACGGGCGCGCCGGTGGAGGTCGACCGCGACGGCCGGCGGGAGCCGACCGGGGCGGTGCTCGCGCTCCGCCCCGGCCAGCGGCTGCGACTGGGGACGCCCGGGTCGGGGCTGCGCAGCTACCTGGCGGTGCGCGGCGGGTTCCGGGTCGCGCCCGTGCTGGGCTCGGCGTCGCGGGACACCCTGTCCGCGCTGGGACCCGCGCCGCTCGCGGCCGGGGACCGGCTCGCCGTGGGACCGGCACCGGGCGGCACGATGCTGGTCGACGCCGTCCCGCCGGCGTCGTACGACGCAGTGCCGGTGCTGCGGGTGGTGCCGGGGCCGCGGGCGGACTGGGTGCGCGACGCCGATGCGCTGGTGCGCTCCGCGTGGCGGGTGGCGCCAGAGAGCGACCGCGTCGGCGTGCGCCTGGCCGGTCCCGCGTTCGAGGCGGCCGGTCGCGGCGAGCTGCCCAGCGAGGGTGCGCTGCGGGGCGCCATCCAGATCCCGCCCGACGGGCGGCCGGTGGTCTTCGGGCCCGACCACCCGGTCACCGGGGGCTACCCGGTGATCGGGGTGGTCGTCGACGCCGACACCGACCGGCTGGCCCAGGCCCGCCCCGGCGACGAGGTCCGCTTCCGCTGGGCGTGACACCCACGACGCGAGTGGGTCGTCAGCGCCGGGGCTTTCTACCTGTTCGGCGGTCGGGTCAGTGCGGGTCGGCCGAGGGCTCGACGAGCTCCACCAGCACGCCACCGGCGTCCTTGGGGTGCACGAAGTTGATCCGGCTGTTGGCGGTGCCCCGCTTGGGCTCGGGGTAGAGCAGTCGCACGCCGCGCTCGCGCAGGACCGAGGAGACGTGGTCGAGGTCGGTGACCCGGTAGGCCATCTGCTGCACGCCGGGGCCGGACTTGTCGAGGAACTTCGCGATCGTGGAGGACTCGTTCAGCGGCGCCAGCAGCTGGATGCACGAGCCGGAGTCGCCGACGGCGACCATCGCCTCGCGGACACCCTGCTCCTCGTTGGTCTCCTCGTGCACGGCGACCATGCCGAAGGTGTCGCGGTAGAACGCGATCGCCGCGTCCAGGTCGGGCACGGCGATGCCGACGTGGTCGATGGCGGTGAACAGCTGCTCGGGCAGATCCTGGGTCAGACTCATGCGCACTATTCTGCAGGTAGGGGAGTGTGATGAGCGCCTCACGCGGTTAGGGCGTGGACGCCCTCCACCGGTCTGGCTACCCGCGAGTAGTCTGCCGAGGAGGACGGGCCGCCCGCGTGGGCCACCCACGCGGCCCCGCAGATGTCCACGAACTCACGGAGGCACCATGTCCCAGTCCAACCCGAGCGTCATCGTCGCCGGCGCGCGTACCCCGATCGGCCGCCTGCTCGGCGGTCTGAAGTCCCTGTCGGCCGCGGAGCTCGGCGGCGTAGCGATCAAGGGTGCGCTGGAGAAGGCTGGGGTCAGCGGCGACCAGGTCGACTACCTGATCATGGGCCAGGTCATCCTCGCCGGCGCCGGCCAGAACCCGGCCCGGACCGCTGGCATCGCCGCGGGCCTGCCGCTGAGCCTGCCCTCGATCACCATCAACAAGGTGTGCCTCTCGGGTCTCAACTCGATCGCCACCGCCGACCAGATGATCCGCGCCGGCGAGGCCGAGATCATCGTCGCCGGCGGTATGGAGTCGATGACCAACGCCCCGCACCTCCTGCCGAAGTCCCGCGAGGGCTTCAAGTTCGGCGACGTGAAGCTCGTCGACTCGATGGCCTACGACGCGCTCTACGACCAGGCGACCCAGCAGGCGATGGGCGGCCTGACCGAGCAGATCAACGCCGAGGGCACCCAGCTCAGCCGCGAGGAGCAGGACGAGTTCGCCGCCGCCTCGCACCAGAAGGCGGCCGCGGCCTGGAAGAACGGCATCTTCGACGAGGAGGTCGTGCCGGTCACCATCCCGCAGCGCCGGGGCGAGCCGATCGTGGTCTCCATCGACGAGGGCGTGCGCGGCGACACCACCGCCGAGTCGCTGGGCAAGCTCCCCCCGGCGTTCTCCAAGTCCGGCACCATCACCGCCGGCTCGGCCTCCCAGATCTCCGACGGCGCCTGCGCCGTGGTCGTGATGAGCAAGGCGAAGGCCGAGGAGCTGGGGCTGGAGTGGCTGGCCGAGATCGGCGCCCACGGCATGGTCGCCGGCCCGGACAGCAGCCTTCAGCTGCAGCCGGCCAACGCCACCGCGAAGGCCTGCGCCAAGGAGGGCATCACGCCCGCCGACCTCGACCTGGTCGAGTTCAACGAGGCGTTCGCCGCGGTCGGCATCGAGTCCGCCCGCGCGCTGGGCATCCCCGAGGAGAAGATCAACGTCAACGGCGGCGCGATCGCGCTCGGCCACCCGGTCGGCATGTCCGGCGCCCGGGTCGTGCTGCACCTCGCGCTCGAGCTCAAGCGCCGCGGTGGCGGCACCGGTGCTGCCGCGCTCTGCGGCGGCGGTGGCCAGGGCGACGCCCTGATCGTGCGTGTCCCGTCGAACTGACGCGATAGACGACCTGGTCGCCCGGGCCTGCCAGGGGCAGGCTCGGGCGATCGGTCGTCTCATCTCGCTGGTCGAGGACGCCTCCCCGCTGCTGCGGGAGGCGATGGCCGCGCTGGCGCCGCATGTCGGCGGCGCCCAGGTGGTCGGCCTGACCGGCGCGCCGGGCGTGGGCAAGTCGACCACGACCAGCGCGCTGATCGGCGAGTACCGTCGGCGCGGCCGCCGTGTCGGCGTGCTCGCCGTCGACCCGTCCTCTCCGTTCTCCGGCGGGGCGCTGCTGGGGGACCGGATCCGGATGTCCGAGCACGCCACCGACCCGGGCGTGTTCATCCGGTCGACGGCCGCGCGAGGCCACCTCGGCGGACTCACCGTCGCCACCCCGCAGGCACTGCGGGTGCTCGATGCCGCCGGGTTCGACGTGATCCTGGTCGAGACCGTGGGCGTCGGCCAGAGCGAGGTGGAGATCGCCCGCCTGGCCGACTCCACCGCAGTGCTGCTGGCCCCCGGCATGGGCGACGGCATCCAGGCCGCGAAGGCCGGCCTGCTGGAGATCGGCGACGTCTACGTGGTCAACAAGGCCGACCGCGACGGCGCCGACAAGGTACGGCGCGACCTGCGCTCGATGCTCTCCCACGCCGAGCGGCTGCCCGGTGCCTGGCGCCCGCCGGTGCTGAGCCTGGTGGCCACCCAGGGCGACGGCGTGGCCGCGGTGGTCGACGCGCTCGACGAGCACCACGCTCGGTCTGCCGAGGACGGCACGCTCGCGCGGCGTCGTACCCGCCGGGCGCGCGACGAGGTCGAGGCGATCGCGCTGACCGCGATGCGTGCGCGTTGGGGCGACCTCGGTGAGGGCCATCGCCTCGATGCGCTGGCCGCCGACGTGGCCGCGGGGCGTCTGGACCCGTACGGCGCGGCCGACACCCTGCTCTGAGGCCGCCGCGGACGTTCCCTGTGTCGGCGGCGCGGGTCGTGTGCCTGAGAGCCCGGAATGCCTCGTGTGCCTGAGGCGTCGGAATACGGGGGTCTCAGGCACACGACCCACGCCGAGCCGGCTCTGGTTCGAGTCGTGTGCCCCACGCAGCGGTATCGCGCTGTCTCAGGCACACGACCCGCGCCGACCCGCCCGACCCGCGCCGGCCCGCCGTAGGCTCGCTCGCATGGCGACCCTCGAGGACGTACGGCGGCTGGCGCTGGCCCTGCCGGAGACCGACGAGAAGACCTCGTGGGGCAACCAGATGTTCCGGGTCAGGGAGAAGGGCTTCGTCTGGGAGCGCCCGCTGGGCACGAAGGACCGCGCCGACCTGGACGCCCTCGGCCGGGAGGTCCCCGAGGGGGAGATCGCCGGGATCCGGGTGCCGGACGTCGGCGAGAAGCAGGCGCTGGTCGAGGGGCGGCCCGACGTCTACTTCACGATCCCGCACCTGGACGGCTACCCGGCGGTGCTGGTGCGGTTGGCCGCGATCGAGCTGGACGAGCTCGAGGAGATGATCGTGGAGGCGTGGCTGGACCGGGCCCCGAAGCGGCTCGCCGCCGACTTCATCGCCGGTGGCGGTCGGCCCGCGGGCGGCTGAGAGGATGGCGCCGTGAGAGACGTCGTCATCCTGGGCTCCACCGGCTCGATCGGCACCCAGGCGCTGGACCTGGTGCGTGCCAACCCAGACCGGTTCCGCGTGGTCGGTCTGACCGCCGGCGGCAGCAACCCCGGGCTCTTCGAGCAGCAGGTGGCCGAGTTCCGGCCCGCCTTCCACGGTCTGGGGGAGGAGGCCAGCGTCGAGGCCGCGGCCCGCCCCTGCGACGTGGTCCTCAACGGCATCACCGGCGCGGTCGGACTGCGCCCCACGCTGGCCGCGCTCGACGCCGGCCGGACGCTCGCGCTGGCGAACAAGGAGTCGCTGGTGATGGGCGGTCCGCTCGTGCTGGAGCGCGCGAAGCCGGGCCAGATCGTGCCGGTCGACTCCGAGCACTCCGCGCTGGCGCAGTGCCTGCGCGGCGGCGCCCCTGAGGAGGTACGCCGCCTGGTGCTGACCGCGAGCGGCGGCCCGTTCCGCGGTCGCACCCGCGCCGACCTCGAGGCGGTCACGCCCGAGCAGGCGATGGCGCACCCGACCTGGGACATGGGACCGGTGATCACCATCAACTCCGCGACCCTGGTCAACAAGGGCCTGGAGGTGATCGAGGCGCACCTGCTCTTCGGCATCCCGTACGACCGGATCGAGGTCGTCGTGCACCCGACCAGCGTGGTGCACTCGATGGTGGAGTTCGTCGACGGCTCCACGCTGGTCCAGGCCAGCCCGCCGACCATGCTCATCCCGATCGCGCTCGGCCTGGCCTGGCCGGACCGGGTGCCCGACGCGGCGCCAGCCGTGGACTGGACCCGTGCCGAGACCTGGGAGTTCTTCCCCCTCGACGACGAGGCGTTCCCGGCGGTCGCCCTGGCCCGCGAGGCGGGCGCGCGCGGCGCCACGGCGCCGGCGGTCTACAACGCCGCGAACGAGGTCGCCGTGGACGCGTTCCGGCGCGGCGCCCTGCCGTTCACCGGCATCGTCGACGTGGTGGCGAGCGTCGTCGCCGCGCACGACGTACCCTCGGAGGACGGCCTCACCATCGACGACGTCCTCGCGGCCGACGCGTGGGCGCGCGAGGAGGCCGCACGCCACATCGAGCCGACCGCTCGCACGACCTGAAGGAACAGATGACCGCCCTGCTCTACCTCCTCGGCGTCCTGATCTTCGTGTTCGCCATTCTGGCGTCGATCGGGCTGCACGAGCTCGGGCACCTGATCCCGGCCAAGAGGTTCGGCGGCAAGGTCACCCAGTACTTCATCGGATTCGGCCCGACGGTGTGGTCCAAGCAGGTCGGTGAGACCGAGTACGGCGTCAAGGCGATCCCGCTCGGCGGCTACGTGAAGATCATCGGGATGCTGCCGCCCGGCGCCGAGGAGCTGGCCGACGAGGTCGAGGAGGTCCGCGACGCAGCGGGCAACGTGTCCACGCAGGTGAAGGTCCGCAAGTCCAACACCGGGATGTTCACCCAGCTCATCTCCGACGCCCGAGCGGCGGAGTGGGAGCTGATCCAGCCCGAGGACGCCGACCGGCTCTTCTACAAGATGCCGGCGTGGAAGAAGATCGTGGTGATGGCCGGCGGGCCGTCGGTCAACATCGCCATCGCGTTCCTGATCTTCGCCGGTGTCTTCGCCACCTTCGGCAACCCCAGCGACCCGACGGTGGAGACCACGGTGGCCGAGGTCCAGGCCTGCCTCGTGCCTCCGGACGAGGACGGTCGCCCCTGCACCGCCGCGGAGCTGCGCGACTCCCCGACGCCGGCCCGCGAGGCCGGGATCGAGGTGGGTGACGAGTTCGTCTCCTTCAACGGCGTCGCGGTCACCGACTGGAAGCAGCTCCAGACCCTGATCCGGGCGAACGGCGACAAGCAGGCCACCGTGGTGGTCGATCGCGACGGCGAGCAGGTCACCCTGCAGACCGCGACCACGGTCACCCCGCGCTTCCTGGAGGTCGGCGACACCGAGCCGGAGCCCGTCGGGTTCCTCGGCGTGCGTCCGGTGGCCAGCCCGACCACCGGCGGCCCGATCTACACCATCGACCAGATGGGCACCATGACCGTCGAGGTCGTGAAGTCGCTGGCCACCCTGCCGGCCAAGGTGTGGGACGTCGCGCAGGCCATCGTCGGACTCGAGGAGCGCGACCCGACCGGCCCGGTGAGCATCGTCGGCGGCGGCCGCCTGGCCGGCGAGACCGCGGCGCACACCCAGATCGACCTGGAGTCGAAGATCGTGTCGCTGCTGCTGCTGATCGGCGGCTTCAACTTCTTCATCGGCATGTTCAACTTCGTGCCGCTGCTGCCGCTGGACGGCGGCCACATCGCCAGCGCCGCCTGGGAGGGCACCCGACGCGGGTTCGCCCGGCTGCGCCGCCGCCCCGACCCGGGCTACGTCGACGCCGCGAAGCTGCTGCCGGTCGCGTACGTCGTGGCCTCGATGATCCTGGTGCTCGGCCTGGTGCTGATCGTCGGCGACCTGGTCGTCCCGGTGCACCTGGAGTCGTGACCCTGAAGTCGTGATGGCCGACCGGGCCCGACTACCCTGGGGCTCATGACCTCCACCCCCATCAGCCTCGGGATGCCCGCCGCGCCTGCACCGGTGCTGGCACCGCGTCGGAAGACGCGGCAGATCCAGGTCGGCAAGGTGGGGGTCGGCAGCGACCACCCGATCTCGGTGCAGTCGATGACCACGACGCTCACCTCCGACGTCAACGCCACGCTGCAGCAGATCGCCGAGCTGACCGCGGCCGGCTGCGACATCGTCCGGGTCGCGTGCCCGAGCGCCGACGACGCCGCGGCCCTCTCGGAGATCGCGCAGCACAGCCAGATCCCGGTGATCGCCGACATCCACTTCCAGCCGAAGTACGTCTTCGCCGCGATCGAGGCCGGTTGCGCCGCGGTCCGGGTGAACCCCGGCAACATCAAGAAGTTCGACGACCAGGTCAAGGAGATCGCCCAGGCCGCCAAGGACCACGGCACCTCCATCCGGATCGGCGTCAACGCCGGGTCGCTCGACAAGCGGCTGATGGAGAAGTACGGCAAGGCCACGCCGGAGGCGCTGGTCGAGTCCGCGGTCTGGGAGGCCAGCCTCTTCGAGGAACACGGCTTCCACGACTTCAAGATCTCGGTGAAGCACAACGACCCGGTGGTCATGGTGCGCGCCTACGAGCTGCTCGCCGAGGCCGGCGACTGGCCGCTGCACCTCGGCGTGACCGAGGCCGGCCCCGCCTTCCAGGGCACCATCAAGTCCTCGGTGGCGTTCGGCGCCCTGCTCAGCAAGGGCATCGGCGACACCATCCGGGTCTCGCTCTCCGCCCCTCCGGTGGAGGAGGTCAAGGTCGGCCTGCAGATCCTGGAGTCGCTCAACCTGCGTCCCCGCCGTCTCGAGATCGTCTCCTGCCCGAGCTGCGGCCGCGCCCAGGTCGACGTCTACAGCCTGGCGGAGAAGGTCACCGCGGGCCTGGACGGCCTGGAGGTGCCGCTGCGGGTGGCCGTCATGGGCTGCGTCGTCAACGGCCCCGGCGAGGCGCGTGAGGCCGACCTCGGCGTCGCCTCGGGCAACGGCAAGGGCCAGATCTTCGTCAAGGGCGAGGTGATCAAGACCGTGCCGGAGTCGGCGATCGTGGAGACGCTGATCGAGGAGGCGATGAAGATCGCCGAGTCGATGGAGCCGGTCGAGGGCGCGGGCGCCGAGGTCACCGTCTCCTGACCCTGGATCCGGGGTCGCCGAGGCCCCGGGAGGAGTCCATCGGACGGCGTTGCGGCGCGATCGGGCCCGGAGACCGTAGGCTCGCCTTGTGCTCATCACCCGACACGGCGTCCGCACGCTGACCAGCGCGGACCTGGGTGCCTTCGTCGAGCTCGCCGAGCGAGACCCGGTGGTCAACGTCTTCGCCCTGCACCGGGCGCGGACGACCAACCTCGAGCCGCGCTGGCTGGGCGGTGAGGTCTGGGGTCGCTTCGACGGCGGTGAGCTGGTCGCCGCCTGCCATGTGGCGGCGAACCTGGTGCCGGTCGGCGCCGATCCCGAGGCCGCGGTGGCGTTCGCCGACCGCGCGCTGACCCGCCGACGTACCGTCTCCACGATCGTGGGGCCGCAGGAGGCCGTCCGGCCGCTGTGGGAGCGGCTGGCTCCGCACTGGGAGCATCCGCGGGAGATCCGCTGGGACCAGCGCCACATGGAGATCGCGCGCGACCCCGAGGTGGAGCCCGACCCGGCGGTGCGCCTCTCGGTCCGCACCGACCTGGACCAGCTCTACCCCGCCTGCGTGGCGATGTACACCGAGGAGGTGGGCGTCTCGCCGGAGGCGGGCGGCGCCGCGGACCTCTACCGGGCGCGGGTGGCGCAGCTGGTCTCGCGGGGGATGTCCTTCGCGCGGTACGACGACGGGGAGCTGGTGTTCAAGGCGGAGGTGGCCTGCTCGACCACCTCGGCCGCGCAGATCCAGGGCGTCTGGGTGCCGCCTCACCGCCGTGGCGAGGGCCTGGCCAGCGCCGGGATGGCCGCGGTCGTGCGCTACGTGCGGGCCCGGATCGCGCCGGTGGTCTCGCTCTACGTCAACGACTGGAACGTGAGCGCCCGGGCGGCCTACGAGCGCGTCGGCTTCGTGGAGACCGACCAGTTCGCCACCGTGATGTTCTGACCGTGAATTCAGGCGGCGACCGCGACGCCCTAACCTTGCCGTCATGAGCGCACGCGTGGCCCGGATGTCGACCTTGTTCGTCCGCACCCTGAGGGAGGACCCGGCGGACGCGGAGGTGCCCAGCCACAAGCTGCTCGTCCGTGCCGGCTACATCCGCCGCGCGGCGCCGGGCATCTACACCTGGCTGCCGCTGGGGTTGAAGGTGCTGCGCAAGATCGAGGGCATCATCCGCGAGGAGATGGACGGGATCGGCGCCCAGGAGGTCACGTTCCCGGCGCTGCTGCCGCGCGAGCCCTACGAGGCCACGGGCCGCTGGACGGAGTACGGCGACGGCATCTTCCGGCTCAAGGACCGCAAGGACGCCGACTACCTGCTCGGTCCGACGCACGAGGAGATGTTCACGCTCCTGGTCAAGGACCTCTACGGCTCCTACAAGGACCTGCCGCTGTCGATCTACCAGATCCAGAACAAGTACCGCGACGAGGCGCGGCCGCGGGCCGGCCTGCTGCGCGGGCGCGAGTTCGTGATGAAGGACTCCTACTCCTTCGACGTCGACGACGCCGGGCTGGAGGCGAGCTACCAGGCGCACCGCGCGGCGTACGTCAAGATCTTCGACCGGCTCGGCTTCGACTACGTGGTGGTGAAGGCGACCTCGGGCGCGATGGGCGGCTCGGCGTCGGAGGAGTTCCTGGCCAAGGCCGACGTGGGTGAGGACACCTACGTGCGCTGCACGCACTGCGACTACGCGGCCAACGTGGAGGCGGTCGAGGTCACCCCGCCGCCCGCCCTCGCCTACGACGCCGTGCCCGCCGCGCACGCCGAGGCGACCCCGGACACCCCGACGATCGCCTCGCTGGTGGACCACCTCAACGCGGCGTACCCGCGCGAGGACCGCCCCTGGGTCGCCGGCGACACGCTCAAGACCGTGATGGTGGTGCTGGTGCACCCCGACGGCACCCGTGAGCCGCTGGCGATCGGCCTGCCCGGCGACCGCGAGGTCGACGTGAAGCGCCTGGAGGGCCAGCTCGAGCCGATCGCCGTGGAGCCCATGGACGACGACGACCTCGCGAAGCACCCCGCGCTGGTCAAGGGCTACATCGGCCCGGAGGTCCTCGGCGAGGAGGGCAAGACCGGGATCCGCTTCCTGGTCGACCCCCGCGTGGTCACCGGCACCGCCTGGGTGACCGGCGCGAACGCCCCCGGCAGCCACGTGCTCGACCTGGTCGCCGGCCGCGACTTCACCCCCGACGGCACCATCGAGGCCGCCCAGGTGCGCGACGGCGACGCCTGCCCCCGCTGCGCCGAGCGCGGCGACGACGGCACCCTGGAGTCGGCCCGCGGCATCGAGATGGGCCACGTCTTCCAGCTCGGACGCAAGTACGCCGAGGCGCTGGACCTCAAGGTGCTCGACGAGAACGGCAAGCTGGTCACGGTCACGATGGGCTCCTACGGGATCGGCGTGACCCGCGCGGTCGCCGCGATCGCGGAGGACACCCTGGACGAGATCGGCCTGTGCTGGCCGCGGCACGTGGCGCCGTACGACCTGCACGTCGTGGCGACCGGCAAGGACCCGGCGGTCTTCGAGGCCGCCGAGGCCTTCGTCGCGCAGATGTCGGCCGCCGGCATCGAGGTGCTCTTCGACGACCGGCCGAAGGTGAGCCCCGGCGTGAAGTTCAAGGACGCCGAGCTGATCGGTGTGCCGACCATCGTCACCTTCGGACGCGGGGTAGCCGACGGCGTCATCGAGGTGAAGGATCGGGCTACGGGCGACCGCACCGAGGTCGCGCTCGACGAGGCGGCTCAGCACCTCCAGGACCTGGTCCGGGGCTGAGCCCGGAGGCGGCACGGCGCGGCGATGGCCGCGGGGAGAGAGGGAGCAGCTATGGCGCGCATCGACTGTCCGATACTCCGTGAGCAGGTCATGTCCGC
The DNA here is from genome assembly GCF_004919105.1 of Nocardioides sp. GY 10113. Classification (GTDB taxonomy): domain Bacteria; phylum Actinomycetota; class Actinomycetes; order Propionibacteriales; family Nocardioidaceae; genus Nocardioides. The sequence continues at coordinate 245,870 of NZ_STGK01000002.1, read as the reverse complement.
GGAGGAGGCCGCCTCGCTGATCCGTCCCGGGGACGCGCTGGGGATCAGCGGGTTCACCGGCGCCGGCTTCCCGAAGGCGGTGCCGGTCGCGCTCGCGGATCGGATCAGCGCGGCCCACGAGCGCGGCGAGCCGTTCCGGGTGGGGCTCTGGTCGGGCGCCTCGACCGGGCCGGAGGTGGACGGTCAGCTGGCCCGCGTCGACGGCGTGGACCGGCGGCTGCCCTACAACTCCGACCCCGACCTGCGCCGGCTGATCAACGACGGCACGGTCGACTACCTCGACGCCCACCTCTCCCACACCGCCCAGCAGGCGTGGTTCGGCTTCTACGGCAAGCTGGACGTGGCGATCGTCGAGGTCGCGGCGATCCTGCCCAACGGGCTCCTGGTGCCCGGCACGTCGGTCGGCAACAACAAGACCTGGCTGGAGGTCGCCGACCGGGTGATCCTCGAGGTCAACCGGTGGTTGCCGCGCGACCTCGAGGGCTTCCACGACGTGTACTACGGCACGGCGCTGCCGCCGCACCGGAGCCCGATCCAGCTGACGCACCCGCTGCAGCGGATCGGCGATCCCTACCTGCGCGTGGACCCGGCCAAGGTGATCGCGGTGGTGGAGACCGACGCGCCCGACCGCAACACCCCGCTCTCGCCGCCGGACGACCTGTCCCGGTCGATGGCGGCCGAGCTGGTCGACTTCCTGCGCAACGAGGTGAGCGCAGGTCGGATGCCGGCCCGTCTGCTGCCGCTGCAGTCCGGCGTGGGCAACGTCGCCAACGCCGTGATGGAGGGCCTGCTGCACGCCGAGTTCGAGCACCTGACCTCCTACACCGAGGTCATCCAGGACGGCCTGCTCGACCTGCTCGACGCCGGCCGCCTGCGCTCGGTGTCGGCCACCTCGTTCGGGCTCTCCCCGGACGGCCAGCAGCGGTTCCTGGAGAACCTCGGCTCCTACAAGGGCAAGATCCTGCTGCGCAGCGAGGAGATCTCCAACCACCCGGAGCTGATCCGGCGCCTCGGCGTGATCGCGATCAACGGGATGATCGAGGCCGACATCTACGGCAACGTGAACTCCACCCACGTGATGGGCTCCTCGATCATGAACGGGATCGGCGGCAGCGGAGACTTCGCCCGCAACGCCTACCTGAACTTCTTCGTGTCGCCCTCGTGTGCCAAGGGGGGAGCGATCTCCTCGATCGTCCCGATGGTCAGCCACGTCGACCACACCGAGCACGACGTGCACGTGCTGGTCACCGAGCAGGGCATCGCGGACCTCCGCGGCCTCTCGCCGAGCGCGCGGGCCGAGCGGATCATCGACCGCTGCGCGCACCCCGACTACAAGGAGGCGCTGCGCGACTACGTGGCCCGGGCGCGGGCGGCCCGTCCGCACGCCCGGCACACGCCGCACCTGCTGGACGAGGCGCTCGGTTGGCACGCGCGGTACCTGCGAGAAGGGCACATGTGACCGGGAGGCTGGACGCCGTCATCTTCGACTGGGGTGGCACCCTGACCCGGTGGCACGACGTGGACTTCCACGCGGAGTCGCTGGCGCTCGCCCAGGCCGTCGTGCGCTCGCCGGGCGCCGAGGACGACCACCACGCCAACGCCGCCCGGCTGCACCGGGCGGGCGCCGCGATCTGGGCGCGCAGTCGGGATCACCAGCGCAGCGCGACGATCGGGGACCTCTTCGACGAGGCCGGCCTGGAGCACGACCGGGACCTGCTGGCGGCGTACTACGAGTTCTGGGAGCCGCACACCGAGACCGACCCGGCGGTGCGCCCGCTCTTCGAGTGGCTGCGCGCGGAGGGGCTGAAGGTCGGCGTGCTCTCCAACACGATCTGGCCGCGGGAGTGGCACGTCGGCTTCTTCGAGCGCGACGGCGTGGCGCACCTGCTGGACGGAGACGTCTACACCAGCGAGATCGCGTGGACGAAGCCGTCGCCGCGAGCGTTCGAGGCAGCCTGCGCGGCCGTCGGAGGGGTCGACCCGACCCGCTGCGTGTACGTCGGCGACCGGCTCTACGACGACGTCTGGGGAGCGCAGCAGGTGGGGATGAGGGCGATCCACGTGCCGCACAGCACGATCCCCGAGGACCAGCGCGGGCACACGGAGGGCGCTCCGGACGCCGTTGCGCACCATTTGGACGAGATACCGGGTATTGTCCAACGTTGGCAGTGATCGAGGTCACATTTCCGTGACGCCGGGCGGCTCTGCCCTCCGCGCCCGATTGCAGGTTCTTGCAGTGCACTTTTATGAGGATCTCGGGCAGGGGACGGGCGCCGGCCGGTGCTGCAAGATCGTGCCTGTCCGGACGCTGGGCCCCACCTCGTTGTTCGGGCAAGAGACCGCTGTCCCCGGTCCACTGATGGCCCGTGACTCGAGCCTCGGGGAACATCTCGGGAGTTCCTCGACGCCCCGCAGTCGCGGGCCATCTGGGTCTACCGGTGCCTGACGCGGGTCAGAGACCGGGCAGCGTCTCGGGGCGCCCGCCGAACGCGAGCCCGCGGACGCCCGCATCCAGCAGGGCCTCGATCGCGAACCGCCGCACCGATCCGGTGCTGTTCGCCACCAGGTAGGCATAGGTCGCCGCGCAGGAGCGCTCCAGGTCGAGCGCCCGGGCATCGAGCTCCGTGGCATCGGCGAGCTCTCCCAGCCGATAGCCGGGCTCGGCCGCGACCGGGGCGGCCCCGGCGTCCCGGACCAGCTCGAGCACGTCGTCGCGCCGCTGCTGGTGCACCAGGTAGGCGTCGGTGAGCCGGGCGTAGGCGACCGGCGAGCGCGACTCCGAGGTGCGCGCGCCCAGGGCGCCGTACACGAAGACGGCGGCGTGCTCCGCGGCCAGCGTGCGCTGCAGTGCGTCCAGTGCCGCCTGGCCGGTCATCACCGGGATCCCCGTTCGGGGTGGAGGGAGGCGAGCAGGTGGGTGGGGCGGTTCACAGCACCGCCAACCGCTGGGCGACCGCGGTCGCCATCGAGGCGAGGGCCTGGGCGAGGGCGCCGCTGCTCGCGGCCATGGAGGCCGCCACCAGGTCGTCCTGGAGCGCGGTCTCGGTCTCGACCAGCGCGACGCGCTCCGGACGGGGGCGGGCAGTTGGGTCGACGGGGGCGGCGTCGCCCGACCAGCCGAGCTCGTCGAGGTGCGCGGCGTGCAGCGCCGCGAGGGCGCGGGCGTCGCGACGTACGGCCGGCGCGGAACGCGCCACGGCTCCGGCGACCGCGCCGGCGTCCGCGATCGCCTGGCCGATCGTCGCCACCAGCTCGCTGTCGGCGTCGACGGCCGGAGCGGTCGGCGTGGTGGCTCCGTTCGGCAACGGGGTCTCGGCGGCGTCGCAGCCCGTCGCTGCGAACAGGAGGGCGCCCAGCCCGGCCAGGCCGGAGCCCAGGAGCCGGCGACGTCCCAGGGTCGGGGGATTCGTGCCGCGGGCCCCCGCGTGGAGCGCGTCGTGGGGCTCGTCGTGGAGCACGTCACGTCGGGCGGAGGGAGGAGGCACCGGGCGACCTTATCCGGAACGGGGGAAATGGCCCGGAACAGGTATCGTGGGCCTTTCGGCTCAGGTCCCGGCGGGACGCGAGCGATGCCCGCGCGCGCCTCGGCCGCCGAGCCCCACAACCAGCAAGCCACAACAGGACACGGAGACTCCGATGAGTTCGAGCAGATCGTCTGCGGATCGCGACGCGGCGAGGATCGAGTCCCTGATCGGTGGTGAGGGCGGCCGCCTGGCTGAGCTCGGCATCGACGTGGAGGCCGTGGAGATCACGCCTGCCGGCAAGCGCCGGGTGCTGCGGGTCGCCGTCGACAAGGACGGCGGGGTGACCCTCGACGACGTGGCCACGGCGACCAAGCTGATCGACGCGGCGATCGAGGAGACCGACGTGATGGGGGAGCAGCCCTACACGCTCGAGGTGACCTCCCGCGGCGTCGACCGTCCGCTGACCCTGCCCCGGCACTGGCGGCGCAACGCCGGCCGGCTGGTCAAGGCGACGCTGGGCGACGGGCGTGTGATGACCGGCCGGGTGCTGGACAGCGACGAGGGCGGCGTCACGCTCGACGTCGAGGGCGAGCGGGTCGCGCTGAGCCAGACCGAGATCACCAAGGCGCTCGTGCAGATCGAGTTCAACCGGAAGGACGACCACTGATGGACATCGACCTGAGCATCCTGCGGATGCTGGAGCGCGAGAAGGAGATCAAGTTCGACGTCCTGGTGGAGGCCATCGAGCAGGCGCTGCTCACGGCCTACCACAAGACGCCGGGCGCGCACGAGGCCGCCCGCGTGGACCTCGACCGCAAGACCGGCCACGTCCGGGTGATGGCCGCGGAGCTGGACGACGAGGGCAACCGCGTCGGCGAGTACGACGACACCCCGGACGGCTTCGGGCGGATCGCCGCGACGACGGCCAAGCAGATCATGCTGCAGCGCCTGCGCGACGCCGAGGACGAGATCAAGTTCGGCGAGTTCTCCGGCAAGGAGGGCGACGTGATCTCCGGGGTCATCCAGCAGGGGCGCAACCGCGACGACGTGATGGTCGACCTCGGCAAGCTCGAGGCGCTGCTTCCGGTCAGCGAGCGGGTCCCCGGCGAGGAGTACCGCCACGGAACCCGGATCAAGACCCTGGTGGTCTCCGTCCGCAAGGGGATGCGCGGCCCGCAGATCACCCTGTCGCGGACCCACCCCAACCTGGTCAAGAAGCTGTTCGCGCTCGAGGTGCCCGAGATCGCCGATGGCTCCGTGGAGATCTCGGCGATCGCCCGCGAGGCCGGGCACCGCACCAAGATCGCGGTCCGCTCCACCGTCCCCGGCCTGAACGCCAAGGGTGCCTGCATCGGCCCGATGGGGCAGCGGGTGCGCAACGTGATGGCCGAGCTGCACGGGGAGAAGATCGACATCGTCGACTTCTCCGAGGATGCCGCCACCTTCGTGGCCAATGCGCTCTCGCCGGCACAGGTCCGCTCGGTCTCCGTGGTGGACGCCGCCGCGAAGTCCGCGCGGGTGGTCGTGCCGGACTTCCAGCTCTCGCTGGCGATCGGCAAGGAGGGTCAGAACGCCCGCCTGGCGGCCCGGCTGACCGGCTGGCGGATCGACATCCACTCCGACGAGGAGCAGGCCGCCGAGGCCTGATCCGGGCGCGGGCCGCGGGCGCGTCGCACGCACCGGGACGCCCGGGCGTGTCGCGTCCGGGCGGAGGGGCGGCGGACCCGCGGTGCCGGTTCGGTGTCCTCGCCGCGAGGCGCTAGACTTGTCTCTTGGTGGCTCGCCGAATGGAATCTCGCGCTGGTGATGACGGAACCCCCCTCGAGGGGCCCGTCCGAACCTGCGTCGGATGCCGCAAGCGTGCCACCCGAAGCGAGTTGTTGCGGGTGACCGCCGGCTCGGACACCGACGGCCCGATGGTCGTCAGGCCCGATCTCGACGGCACCGCACTCGGCCGCGGGGCGCACCTGCACCCCACGACCGCGTGCTACGAGCTCGCGGTGCGGCGGAAGGCTTTCGCCCGCGCCCTGCGGATGACGCAGGGCGGGGCCGGGATCTCCAGCGCACCGGTGAGCGACTACCTCGACTCAGTGGCAATGAATTCGACCGACAGAGACTGGAGCAACAGCTCATGAGCACTCGATGAGTACCTCGCGATGAGCCAGTTCGTTCTGCACCATCCACCAACGGTCTGAGATTCCCCGATCGGGTCTTGGGCCAGAAGGAGAAACGTGGCCAAGACCCGAGTCCACGAACTCGCCAAGGAGTTCGGCGTCGAGAGCAAGTTTGTTCTCGAGAAGTTCAAGGAGATGGGGGAGTTCGTCAAGTCGGCGAGCTCCACCGTTGAGCTTCCTGCCGAGATGCGCTTCCGCAAGGAGTACGGCGAGAAGCTGAAGTCCGGCGGTGGCGCTGCCGCGCCGGCTCCGGCCGCGCCCGCGGCCAAGCCCGCCCCCAAGCCGGCCACCCCGGCTGCGCCCGCCGCGCCTGCGGCTCCCGCCGCCGAGGCGCCGAGCGCGGACGCTCCCGCGAAGGCGGCCCCCAAGCCCGGCCCCGGCGCCCCCAAGCCCGGCCCGGCCCGTCCGAAGACCCCCGAGGCACCCGCCCCGGCTCCCGAGGCCCCCGCGGCGTCGGAGAAGCCGGCAGCCCGCGCGCCCAAGCCGCAGTCCCGTCCGGGCCCCGGTGGCAGCGCGCCGAAGCCCGGTGCCCCCAAGCCCGGTGCTCCCAAGCCCGGTGCCCCCAAGGCCCCGGCGCCGCGTCCGGTCGGCAAGCCCGGCGGCACGCCGCGCCCGGGCAACAACCCGTTCGCGTCCTCGCAGGGCATGGGCCGTCGTCCGGCTCCGGCCCCCGGCGGCGAGACCGGTGGCGACAACCGTCCGCCGCGCCCGGGTGGCTCCGGTGGCGGTCGCCCCGGCATGCCGCGCCCCAACCCGGCGATGATGCCGAAGTCCCCGGCCGCCTTCGGCACCGGCCCCGGCGGTCGTCCCGCCGGCGGCGGTCGCCCCGGTGGTCCGGGCCGCGGTGGCGCCCCGGGTCGGGGCGGTGCCCCGGGTCGCGGCGGTGCCGGCGGCGGCGCTGGTGCCGGTGCCGGTGCCCCGGGTCGTCCCGGTGGCTTCGCCGGCCGCCCCGGCGGCGGTGGCCGTCCGGGCCAGCGTGGTCAGACCCAGGGTGCCTTCGGTCGCCCGGGTGGTCCCGCGCGCCGCGGTCGCAAGTCGAAGCGGGCGCGTCGCCAGGAGTTCGAGGCCATGGAGGCCCCGACGATCGGCGGCATGCGGGTCCGCAAGGGCAACGGCGAGACCGTCCGTCTCGCCCGTGGCTCCACGCTGACCGACTTCGCCGAGAAGATCGGCGTCGACGCCGCCTCGCTGGTGCAGATGCTGTTCCACCTCGGCGAGATGGTGACCGCGACCCAGTCCGTGGGCGACGAGACCCTCGAGCTGCTCGGTGAGGAGCTCAACTACAAGGTCGAGGTCGTCTCCCCGGAGGACGAGGACCGCGAGCTGCTCGAGTCCTTCGACATCGAGTTCGGCACCGACGAGGGCGACGAGTCCGACCTCGTGGTCCGCCCGCCGGTCGTGACCGTGATGGGTCACGTCGACCACGGTAAGACCAAGCTGCTCGACGCGCTGCGCAACGCCAACGTCGTCGCCGGCGAGGCCGGTGGCATCACCCAGCACATCGGTGCCTACCAGGTCGCGACCGAGGTCGACGGCTCCGAGCGTCGGATCACCTTCATCGACACCCCGGGTCACGAGGCGTTCACCGCCATGCGTGCCCGTGGTGCCCAGGCGACCGACATCGCGATCCTCGTGGTGGCGGCCGACGACGGCGTGATGCCGCAGACGGTCGAGGCGCTCAACCACGCCCGCGCCGCCGGCGTGCCGATCGTGGTCGCGGTCAACAAGATCGACAAGCCGGAGGCGGACCCGACCAAGGTCCGTGGCCAGCTGACCGAGTACGGCCTGGTGCCCGAGGAGTACGGCGGCGACTCGATGTTCGTCGACGTCTCGGCCAAGTCCGAGCTCAACCTCGACAAGCTGCTCGAGGCCGTCGTGCTGACCGCCGACGCGTCGCTGGACCTCCGTGCCAACCCGGTGCAGGACGCCCAGGGCCTCGTGGTCGAGGCGCACCTGGACCGCGGTCGCGGTCCGGTCGCCACGATCCTGGTCCAGCGCGGCACCCTGCGGGTCGGCGACTCGATCGTGGCCGGTCCGGCTCACGGTCGCGTCCGGGCGATGCTCGACGAGCACGGCAACGAGCTCGCCGAGGCCGACCCGGCGCGTCCGGCGATGGTCCTGGGTCTCTCGGCGGTGCCGGGTGCGGGCCAGAACTTCATCGTCGTCGAGGACGACCGGATGGCCCGCCAGATCGCCGAGAAGCGCGAGGCCCGCGAGCGGGCCGCCATGCAGGCGAAGCGCCGGGTGCGCCGCACCCTCGAGGACTTCATGGCCTCCATGGAGAAGGGCGAGAGCCAGGAGCTCAACCTCATCCTCAAGGGCGACGTCTCCGGTTCGGTCGAGGCGCTCGAGGACGCGCTGGCGCAGATCGACGTGGGCGAGGAGGTCAGCCTCCGGGTCATCGACCGCGGCGTCGGTGCGATCACCGAGACCAACGTCGACCTGGCCGCCGCCTCCGACGCGATCATCATCGGCTTCAACGTCCGCCCGCAGGGCAAGGCGGGCCAGATGGCCGACAAGGAAGGCGTGGAGATCCGGTACTACTCGGTCATCTACCAGGCCATCGAGGAGATCGAGGCCGCGCTCAAGGGCATGCTCAAGCCGGAGTACGAAGAGGTCCAGCTCGGCCAGGCCGAGATCCGGGCGATCTTCCGCTCCAGCAAGATCGGCAACATCGCCGGCTGCATGGTCACCAGCGGTCTCATCCGTCGCAACGCCAAGGTCCGAGTCCTCCGCGACGGCGCCGTCATCGCGGACAACCTCGACCTGGCCTCGCTCAAGCGCGAGAAGGACGACGCCTCCGAGGTCCGCGAGGGCTTCGAGTGCGGTCTGGTGCTGCGGAACTTCCAGGACATCAAGGAGGGCGACATCGTCGAGGCCTTCGAGATGAAGGAGATCCCGCGGGCCTGACGGTCCACCTCTTCGGTCGGCAGGAGTCCGCAGGTCACCCTGTGGGCTCCTGCCGACTGGTCTTTACCCGCACCACCCCGGCGCCCTGCGCCACCCCCGCTCCACCCCCGCTCCACCCCCGCTCCACCACGTCGCGCGCCGATGCGCGACACCGCCCGCGCGGCGTACTGATAGGACAGAACCCATGAGCAACCCCCGCTCGCGCAAGATCGCCGACCGGATCCAGGTCATCGTGGCCGAGATGCTCGAGCGCCGGATCAAGGATCCGCGGCTCGGCTTCGTGACCATCACCGAGGTACGGGTCACCGGCGACAACCAGCAGGCGACGATCTACTACACCGTCCTCGGCGAGGACGCCGACCAGGAGTCGACCGCGACGGCGCTGGAGTCGGCCAAGGGCCTGCTGCGCTCCGAGGTCGGCAAGCAGCTCGGGATGCGGCACGTACCGTCGCTGACCTTCGCCTGGGACGGCGTCCCCGAGACCGCCCGGCACCTCGACGAGGTGCTGGCCAAGGCGAGGGCGGCCGATGCCGAGGTCGCCGCGGTCCGCGAGGGCAAGGCGCCCGCCGGCGAGGCGGACCCCTACAAGAAGCCCCGCGAGGACGAGGGGCACCCCGAGGACGACGACGAGGGCGCCGAGGCGTGAGCACCGCCTCCGGCCTGGTCGTCGTCGACAAGCCGGGCGGCATCACCAGCCACGGCGTCGTCTCCCGGGTGCGGCGGCTGGCCGGCACCCGCAAGGTGGGCCACGCCGGCACGCTGGATCCGATGGCGACCGGCGTCCTGGTGCTCGGGGTCAACCGGGCCACCCGGCTGCTCGGGCACCTGATGCTGACCGACAAGGTCTACGAGGCCACGATCCGGCTCGGCGTCGCCACGCACACCGACGACGCCGAGGGCGACTTGCTGGCCACCACCGACGCCTCCCAGGTCACCGAGGAGGCGATCCGCGCGGCGCTGGCCGCTCAGGTCGGCGAGATCGACCAGGTGCCGACCGCCGTGTCCGCGATCAAGATCGACGGCCAGCGCGCCTACCAGCGGGTGCGGGCCGGCGAGGACGTCGAGATCCCCGCCCGGCGGGTGCGGGTCGACTCCATCGAGATCGGCCGGATCGCCCTGGGCGCGGCGCCCGAGGTCGACGTCACGGTCCGCTGCTCGAGCGGCACCTACATCCGCGCCATCGCTCGCGACGCCGGAGCCGCGCTCGGGGTCGGCGGCCACCTCACCGCGCTGCGGCGTACCGCCGTCGGCGGCTTCGGGCTCGACCGGGCGCGCACCCTGGAGCAGCTCGACGAGGAGTTCGCGATGATCTCCCTGGACGACGCGGCGCGGGCCAGCTTCTCCTCCGTCGACCTCACCGCCGAGCAGGCCCAGGAGGTCCGCTACGGCCGCCGCCTGGACCTCGCGCTGGACGGCCTGACGGCGGTCTTCGACGACGGCGAGTTCCTGGCGCTCTACGAGCCGAAGGGCGCACAGGCCCGCCCGGTCGCGGTCTTCGTCGGGTGAGTCCCGCCGGTGCCTGTCCGCGCGGCGCCGGGTGCCGGGGCTCCGGCGTCCCGATGTGGGAGAGTGAGCGCCGTGCGTGAGTGGCGTGAGCTGAGTGAGGTCCCCGTCGATCTGGGACGGACCACCGTCACCATCGGCAACTTCGACGGGATGCACCTCGGCCACCAGCACGTGGTCCGCCGGGCCCGCGAGGTGGCCGACGCCGTGGGGGTCGACCGCGTCGTGGCGGTGACCTTCGACCCGCACCCGATCGCGGTGCTGCGTCCCGAGCACGCGCCGGCGATGCTGAGCACCGTCGACCAGCGGCTGTCGATGCTGGAGCGCGCCGGGGTCGACGACGCGCTGGTGATCCCGTTCTCGCGAGAGATCGCGGCCTGGACCCCGCAGGAGTTCATCGACCGGATCCTGGTCGGTGCGCTGCACGCGCGGGCGGTCGTGGTCGGTGCCAACTTCCGGTTCGGCAACCGCGCGGCCGGCGACTGCAACCTGCTCCGCGCCGCCGGTGTCGAGAACGACTTCGTGCTGGAGGAGGTCAGCCTCGACGGCGGGCCCCAGGTGTGGTCCTCGACCTACGTGCGCATGTGCGTCGCGGCCGGCGACGTGGCGGGTGCGGCCGAGGCGCTCGGCCGCCCGTTCGCCACCCGCGGGGTGGTCGTCCGCGGCGACCAGCGCGGCCGCGAGCTGGGCTACCCCACGGCCAACGTGCCGGTCGCGGCCGGCGCGGCGGCGCCGGCGGACGGGGTGTACGCCGGCCGGCTGACCGTCCTCGACGGCCCCGACGCCGGTGCGACCCACCCGGCCGCGATCAGCGTCGGCACCAACCCGACCTTCGCGGGGGAGCGCGCCCGCCGGGTCGAGTCCTACGTGCTGGACCGCACCGACCTGGAGCTGTACGGCCGTGAGGTCGAGGTGGCCTTCGTGGAGCGGATCCGCGGGATGGTCCGCTTCGACTCGGTCGAGGAGCTCCTGGCGGCGATGGCCGACGACGTGGTGCGCGCCCGCGACCTCGTCGGCGGCTGAGGCCGAGCCGTCATGGTCGCCGCTGACCGGCTGGCCGCGGCCGACGACTGGTTCGCCGCGCACGGCCTGCCCTACTTCGTGCCCGAGCGCCGCGCCGACGTCCGGCGCGCGCTGCGGCTGCGCCGCACGCTGCCGCTCGCGCTGGTCGTCGGGCTGCTCGCCGTCGCCGCCGGCGTCGGCCTGGCCGGCGCCGTCGGTGAGCTGAGTGCGGCACCGGCCACGCTGGTCGCCGTCGGGCTCGGCGTGGCGCTCTGGTACGCCCTGACCGCCCTCCACGCCCGGCAGATCCTGACCTGGGGCCTGGGTCGGACGGTGAGCAGCCTGCGCGCTGTGCTGCCGCTGACCACACGGGCGCTGCCGTTGCTGCTGATGGCGATCACGTTCCTCTTCATCAACACCGAGGTGTGGCAGGTGGCGGCCAACCTCACGGTCGCCTCGCTGTGGCTGGTCGTGGTGCTGTTCGCCGCGCTCGCCGTCGCCTTCCTGCTGGTGCGGCTGCCGGAGGAGGTGGACCGGGCCGACGACGCGGTCGATGCCGGGCTGCTACGCCGGGCGTGCGCGGGGACGCCGCTGGAGGGGCCGTGCGAGGAGCTGCTGGCCGACGACGAGGCCGACCCGGCGGCGTACGCCGAGGTGACCGGGTACGAGCGGTGGAACCTGATCCTGGTGCTGCTTGTGGTCAACGCCGTGCAGGTGCTGCTGCTGTCCGTGGCCGTCTTCGCGTTCCTGATGGTCTTCGGCAGCATCGTGATGACCGACGCGGTGCTCACCGCCTGGCAGGCGTCGGAGACGTTCAACGCCGGGCGCGCGCTGGTCCAGGTCTCGGTGTTCCTGGCCGCGTTCTCCGGGCTCTACCTGACGGTCTCGACGGTCACCGACGAGGCGTACCGGACCCAGTTCTTCGGCGGTGTGACCCGCGAGCTGGAGCGTGCTGTCGGGGTCCGCGCGGTCTACCTGGCACTGCGTGCGCGCTCCGTCGATGTTTGAGCCCCGCTCCTCGTGGCAAGGGTGGAGGTAGCCCGTCCGACCGACGGGGACCGACACACCCGATGGCCCGGCAGGGTCCAGGAGGAGAAGACGATGGGATACGGACTGGGAGTGCTGCTGACCGCGGCGGGGCTGATCCTCGCGCTGGCGGTGCAGGACTCGATCGAGGCCATTGACCTGACGATGATCGGCTGGATCCTGACAGGAGCCGGCGTGCTGGTCCTGGTGCTGACCGCGGCGACCGTCGCCCGTGGCCGCCGCTCGGAGGCGGTCACCACGCATGCGGACGGCAGCCACACCGTCACCGAGCGCCGGGACGACCGACCCGTCGGCTGACGCCGCGCCGGCCAGCAGGCCGACGTCGTACCGACGACGCCCACGCCCTCGCGGGCGTGGGCGTCGTCGTGCCTACCGGCTCAGCCCGACCGGCTCAGGCGTCGAGGTCCTGCTCCACCAGCGCCGCGATCGCCTCCAGGGCGGCCGAGTCGTCGCTGGCCACCTCGACGGTGTCGCCGTTGCCGGCGCCGAGCGTCATGATCATCAGCGACGAGCTCGCGTCGACGCCGTTGATGGTCACGTCGACACCGAGCTCGCCGGCCTTCTCGGCGATGATCGCGGCGGGGCGGGCGTGCAGGCCGACGGCGGAGCCGACGACGACGGACTTGGTGGGCATGGTGCTCCTTCGGGTGGCGGATGCTGCTGTTGTCGGTCGCGGGGCGGTCGGTCGGGTCAGACGGTGGCCACGTCGGCGTCGCTCTGGCCGAGGCTCTTGAGGCCGATCACGGCGACCGCGCCGACGACGGTGCCGACGGCCAGCGCGATCAGGTAGCCGAGGACGTTGTCGACGGCGAAGAGCACGAAGATGCCGCCGTGCGGGGCCCGCACGCCGACGTCCATGGCCATCGAGAGCCCGCCGGTGACCGCGCTGCCGAGCATGATCCCGGGGATCACCCGCAGCGGGTCGGCGGCGGCGAACGGGATCGCGCCCTCGGTGATGAACGAGGCGCCGAGCGCCCAGCCGGCCTTGCCGTTCTCGCGCTCGGGGATCGAGAAGAGTCCGGGGCGCAGGACGGTGGCCAGTGCCAGCGCGATCGGCGGCACCATGCCGGCCAGCATCACCGCGGCCATGATCTTCAGCTCGGGGGCGTCGCTGGCCAGGGCTGCGCCACCGACGCCGGCGGCGGCGAAGCTGTAGGCGACCTTGTTGAGCGGGCCGCCCATGTCGAAGGCCATCATCAGGCCGAGGATCACCCCGAGCACGACCGCGCTCTCCCCGCTCATCGAGTTCAGGCCGTCGGTGAGCTGCTCCATCAGCCACGCGATCGGCTGCCCGAGCAGCACGATCATGACCAGCCCGGCGATGACGGTCGTCAGCAGCGGGATGATGAGCACGGGCATCAGGCCGCGGGCCCAGGTCGGCATCTTCCAGCCGGCGATCCAGTGCGCGATCAGGCCGGCCAGGACGCCGCCGACGATCGCGCCGAGGAAGCCGCTCTGCGGCACCCCGAAGCCGGAGATGTCGGTGACCAGGCCGCCCATCACGAAGCCGGGCGCGATGCCGGGGCGGTCGGCGATCGCATAGGCGATGTAGCCGGCCAGGGCGGGCACGAAGAAGGCGAAGGCGACCTTGCCGAGCACGAAGAGCGCCGCGCCGAGGTACGCCATCTCCGCGGATCCGAACAGGACGTGGTCGAGGCCGGGGTCGGCGTACGCCGCGAGGTCGGGCGGGTTGAAGAGGGTCGAGTCGGCGAGGACGGCGCCGGCGTGGTTGGCGATCTCGTAGCCGCCGAGCAGGAAGCTGATCGCGATCAGCAGGCCGCCAGCGGCGACGAACGGGATCATGTAGGAGACACCGGTCATCAGGACCCGGCGCGTCCGGGCGCCCCACGACTCCTCGCCGCCGGTGCCCTCGGCGTCCGCGGCCTCGCCCTCCACCCTGGGCGCGGTGGCCGGGTCGGCGGCGTAGCGCAGCGCCTCGACGATCATCGCGTCCGCGTCGTCGATCGGCCGCTTCACGCCCGAGGTGACCATCGGCTTGCCGGCGAACCGCCCGCGGTCGCGTACGCCGACGTCGACGGCGAAGATCACCGCGCCGGCGCGGGCGATGGTGTCGTGCGCCAGCGGCGTCGCTCCGGCGGAGCCCTGCGTCTCCACCGCGATCTCGACGCCCGCCCGCTCGGCGGCGGCCTCCAGGGCCTCCGCCGCCATGTACGTGTGCGCGATCCCGGTCGGGCAGGCCGTCACCGCGACGAGCGAGGGGTGGTCGGTGGAGCCAGCCGGCTGGGCCGGCTCGGTCGGTGCCGCCGCGGCGGCGGGCGCCGCCGTGCCCGCCGCCGCGGTCGCGGTCGCGGCCGGGGCGGTCGCGGGGGTCACCCCGAGTGCCTCGTTGACCAGCGCGACCACCTCGTCGGCGTCGGTGGCCCCGCGCAGCGCCTGGGTGAATTCCGGCTTCACCAGCGATCGGGCGAGCTGGGTGAGCAGCTGCAGGTGCGTGGCGTCGCCGCCGGCGGGCGCGGCGATCAGGAAGGCGAGGTCGGCGGGCCCGTCCTTGGCGCCGAAGTCCACCGGCGGGTCGAGCCGGGCGAACGCCAGGGTCGGCTCCTCGACCCCGGTGGTGCGGCAGTGCGGGATCGCGATCCCGCCCGGCAGGCCGGTGGCCGAGGTGTCCTCGCGTGCGTAGACGTCGGCCAGCAGCTGGTCGGCGTCGGTGGCGCGGCCGGCGTCGCCGAGGACGCCGACCATGCCTGCGATGGCGTCGCGCTTGTCCGCTCCCCAGCTGGCCTGCAGCCGGACGAGATCGGTGGTGATCAGGTCGCTCATGTGTTCCCTCCGAGGGCGGTAACGCCGACCAGATCTGTCTGCAGCTGGTCGGAAGCGGGGATGGTGGTGCCCGGCAGGCTGGCTGCGGCGCTGCCGTAGGCCACCGCGAGGGCGAGTCGGTCGGGTGCGGGGAGCCCGGAGACGTCTCCGAGCAGGTAGCCGAAGAGGCTGCAGTCGCCGGCGCCGACGGTGCTCACGACCGTGGTCGGCGGCGGGCTGGCATGCCACGCCCCCTCGGGGGTGACCAGCACAGCGCCGTTCCCGCCGAGGGTGGCCAGGACGGCGCCGACGCCGCGCGCCAGCAGCTCCCGTGCCGCTGCCGCGGCGGCGACCGGGTCGGACTCGAGCACCTCGGGATCGCCGCCGAGGACGGAGGCGAGCTCCTCGCCGTTCGGCTTCATCAGGTCAGGCGCCGCGGCCGGCATCGCGTCGACCAGCGCCTTGAGCGGCGCCTCGCTGGTATCGACCGCGACCCGCGCGCCGTGGCCCCGGAGCCTGGCCACCAGGTCGGCGTAGAAGCCGGCCGGCGCGCCGGCCGGCAGCGAGCCGGCGAGCACGGCCCAGGAGGCCTCGGCGGCGCGCTCGAGGACGGCCGCGGCCATCACCTCGAGGTGCTCGGCGTCGACCTCGGCGCCGGGGGAGTTGAGCTTGGTGGTGGTGCCGTCGGGCTCGGTGATCGTCAGGTTGACCCGTACGTCGCCTGCCGGTTCCACCGGGTGGCACTGGATGCCGGCGGCGCGCAGCTCGAGCACGAACGGGTCGTCGGGCTCGGCCGGCACCACGGCGACGCTGGGGATGCCGGCGACCGCCGCGGCGCGCGAGATGTTGACCCCCTTGCCGCCCGCCTGGGCGGTGACCGCGGTGACCCGCTGCACCTGTCCGCGGCAGAGCGGGGCGTCCAGCGACACCGTGCGGTCGATGCTGGGGTTGGGGGTGAGGGTGAGGATCACGCGACCACCACGTCCAGGCCCGTGCGTTCCAGCGCGGCGAGGTCGGAGGCGTCGACGGAGCCGTCGGTGACCAGGGTGTCGACGTCGTCGAGGGTGGCGAACCGGACCGAGGTCTCCAGCCCGATCTTGCTGGCGTCGGCGAGGACCACGGTACGACGGGCGCACGCGACGATCGCGCGCTTGGCGGCCGCCTCGTCCCGGTCCGGCGTGGTCAGGCCGTGGTCGACCGTGAGTCCGTTCGTGGCGACGAACGCGACGTCGGCACGCAGGTCGGCGAGCGCGGCGACGGTGTCGCTGCCGACGGCGGCGTGCGTCGTCGGCCGCACGCGTCCGGGCAGGAGGTGCAGCTCGATCTGGGGCAGCCCGGCGAGGCGGGTCGCGACCGGCACCGCGTGGGTCACGACCACCAGCCGGTGATCCCGGGGGAGCGCCGCGGCCAGCCGGGCGGTCGTCGTGCCGGCGTCCAGCACGACCACCGAGTCCGGGGGAGGGAGGAGGTTGATCGCTGCGGCGGCGATGGCGTCCTTGGCGCTCGAGTTGGCGCCCTCGCGCTCTCCGATCCCGGACTCGATGACGGTGAGCGAGCTGGCCGGCACGGCACCACCGTGGACGCGGCGCACCAGGCCCATCCGGTCCAGCGTGGACAGGTCGCGCCGCACGGTCTCGGTGGTGACCGCGTACTCGGTGGCCAGCTGGGCCACCGAGAGGCGACCCCGCGTGGTGATCAGCTGGGCCATCGCCTGCTGCCGCTCCTCGGCGTACATCGTGTCCTCTCGGCCGGATCTGTGTCTATGTTGTTTTAGTGCCGAACATGTTGAGTGTCAAGGATCACGTGGAATAACATGTGACCATGACCACATTCGATTCCGCCACCTCCGTCGGCGTGCTGAGGGGGACGCCGGTCGTCCCCGGCGTCGTTGCCGGGCCGGTCGTCCACGTGCGCGACGAGATCTCGGCCGACGCGATCGAGCGGTTCGGCGACGGCGGGTTCGCCGACGCCGACGCGGCGGTCGCCGCCTACGACGAGGCCGCGGAGGCGGTGGCCGAGGCCTTCGTGGCCCGGGCGGGCGCGGTCTCCGGGGGTGCGGCTGCCGTGCTCACCGCCAGCGCGGGCCTGGCGCGCGACAAGGGCCTGCGCTCCGCTGTCGCCAAGAGCGTGGGCGAGGGGCGCGGCCCGGTCGAGGCGGTCCGCGCCGCGGTCGACCAGTTCGCCAGCATCTTCAGCAGCATGGGCGGCCTGATGGCCGAGCGCGTCACGGACCTGCGCGACATCGAGCGACGCCTGATCGCGCACCTGGTCGGCGAGCCGCAGCCCGGCGTCCCCGCGCCGGATGAGCCCTCGGTGGTCGTCGCCTCCGACCTCGCCCCGAGCGACACCTCCAGCCTCGACCCGTCCCGGGTGCTCGCCCTGGTCACCGAGCGCGGCGGGGCCACCAGCCACACCGCGATCATCGCGCGCCAGCTGGGGATCCCGTGCGTCGTCGGCGTCGGCGGCGCGGTCGCCGTCGAGGAGGGCGTCGTGGTCCTCGTCGACGGCGAGGCGGGGACGGTCGAGCGGGGCGTCGACCCCGACGACGCCGCGCGCCGGGTCGAGTCGAGCCGGCGGCGCCGGGCGGCGCTCGCCGCGTGGACGGGGCCGGCGGCCACCGCCGACGGCGTACCGGTGAAGCTGCTGGCCAACGTGGCCGACGGCGCCTCCGCCGAGGGCGCGGCCGAGGAGCCGGTGGAGGGGGTCGGGCTGTTCCGCACCGAGCTCTGCTTCCTGGACCGCGCCGAGGAGCCGTCGGTGGAGGAGCAGGCCGACATCTACGCTTCGGTGCTGGCTCCCTATGCGGGCGGACGGTACGTCGTGGTGCGCACGCTCGACGCGGGCTCGGACAAGCCGATCGCGTTCGCCGCCCACGAGGACGAGGAGAACCCCGCGCTCGGTGTGCGTGGGCTGCGGCTCTCGATCGACAACCCGGGCCTGATGGACCGCCAGCTCGACGCGATCGCGCTGGCCGCGGAGCGGACCGGCGTGGAGACCTGGGTGATGGCGCCGATGGTGGCCACGGTCGACGAGGCCGCCGGCTTCGCGGCGCTGGTCCGCGAGCGCGGGCTGCGGGCGGGGGTCATGGTCGAGGTGCCCAGCGCCGCGCTCCTGGCCGATCGGATGCTCGAGGTCGTCGACTTCCTCTCCATCGGCACCAACGACCTGACCCAGTACGCGATGGCGGCGGACCGGATGGCCACCGACCTGGCCTACCTGACCGACCCCTGGCAGCCCGCGGTCCTCCAGCTGATCTCGATCACCGCGCGCGCCGGTGTCGCTGCCGGCAAGCCGGTCGGCGTGTGCGGTGAGGCGGCGGCGGACCCGCTGCTGGCCACCGCCCTGATCGGGATGGGAGTCACGTCGCTGTCGATGGCCGCGCGGGCCGTGCGACCGGTCGGCGCCCAGCTCGCCGAGGTCACCCTGGACGCCTGCCGCGCCGCCGCGGACGCGGCGCTGACCGCCGCCGACCCGATGGCGGGCCGGGACGCGGTGCGCGCGGTGCTGGGGCACTGACGACGCGCTGCGGCGTCGGGCGCCACGGAGCCCGGGTGCGCCCCGTTCGCCGATTGGGGGCCGGGGAGCGCGCGTTGGTAGTCTTGCTGGGTTGTCCGAGCGGACGACACGCCGTCCAACGGCCGCGGATCGAGAGTGCCCGGGTGAACAGGCCCCGGCGCGCCGCGCAACGAGCGAACTGAGGAGTTCACATGGCCATCGGTACCGATGCTGAGACCAAGAAGAAGATCATCGCCGAGTACGCCACCACCGAGGGTGACACCGGTTCGCCGGAGGTGCAGATCGCGCTGCTGAGCCACCGGATCAGCCACCTGACCGAGCACCTCAAGCAGCACAAGCACGACCACCACAGCCGTCGTGGCCTGCTGCTCCTCGTCGGTCAGCGCCGCCGGCTCCTGAACTACCTGAAGAAGACCGAGATCGAGCGCTACCGCTCCATCGTGGAGCGCCTCGGCCTGCGTCGATGAACATGAGCGAAGGGATCCACCACTCCGGTGGGTCCCTTCGCTACATTCGACCTTGGTGCACCTCCACGGTGCGCCGACAACTGGATACACAACCACTGGAGCGATCCGCGTCTCTCACGGGTTCGATCCTCGGTAGTGGCTCCCGCTGCACTGCAGCGAGGGCCTCGATCGAAGATCGGCCAACTGACGCGGGCGTCGCGGATCGCACCGCGAACGAAAGAGTCATCTGTGACTGAACCCGTCATCTCCGCCGTTGAGACCGTTATCGACAACGGCAAGTTCGGCACCCGCACCGTCAAGTTCGAGACGGGCCTGCTGGCCCGCCAGGCCGCCGGCTCGGTGAGCGCCTACCTCGACGGTGACACCATGCTGCTCTCGGCGACCACCGCCGGGAAGCACCCGAAGGACCACTTCGACTTCTTCCCCCTGACGATCGACGTCGAGGAGCGGATGTACGCCGCGGGCAAGATCCCCGGCTCCTTCTTCCGTAGCGAGGGTCGCCCGGGCGAGGACGCGATCCTCACCTGCCGGCTGATCGACCGCCCGCTGCGCCCGACCTTCAAGAAGGGTCTGCGCAACGAGGTCCAGGTCGTCATCACCGTGATGGCCCTCAACCCCGACACCCCCTACGACGTGCTCGCGATCAACGCCGCGTCGCTGTCCACCCAGCTCTCGGGCCTGCCGTTCAGCGGTCCGGTCGGCGCCACCCGCGTCGCCCTGATCGGTGGCCAGTGGGTCGCGTTCCCGACCCACAGCCAGCTCGAGGACGCCGTCTTCGACATGGTGGTCGCGGGTCGTGTCACCGAGACCGGCGACGTCGCGATCATGATGGTCGAGGCCGAGGCCACCGAGCAGTCCTGGAACCTGGTCACCTCCGGCGCCCAGGCCCCGACCGAGGCGGTCGTCGCCAGCGGTCTGGACGCGGCCAAGCCGTTCATCAAGCAGCTGGTCGAGGCCCAGGTCGAGCTCGCCAACGTGGCCGCCAAGCCGGTCCAGGAGTTCCCGATCTTCCTCGACTACGAGGACGACGTCTTCGAGGCCGTCGAGGCCGCCGCCAAGGCGGACCTGGTCGCCGCGATGACCATCGCCGACAAGCAGGAGCGCGAGGCGAAGACCGACGAGCTCAAGGCCGAGCTGCTCGAGAAGCTGGCCGGTCAGTTCGAGGGTCGCGAGAAGGAGATCGGCGCGGCGTTCCGCTCGGTCAACAAGCAGGTCGTGCGCGAGCGCGTGCTGCGCGACAAGATCCGCATCGACGGTCGCGGCCTGGCCGACATCCGTCCGCTGCACGCCGAGGTCGACGTGATCCCGCGGGTGCACGGCTCCTCGCTGTTCGAGCGTGGCGAGACCCAGATCCTGGGCGTCACCACCCTGGACATGCTCAAGATGGAGCAGCAGCTCGACACGCTCTCCCCGGAGACCTCGCGCCGCTACATGCACAAGTACATCTTCCCGCCGTTCTCGACCGGCGAGACCGGCCGCGTCGGCTCCCCGAAGCGTCGCGAGATCGGCCACGGCGCGCTGGCCCGCCGCGCGCTGCTGCCGGTGCTGCCGACCCGCGAGGAGTTCCCCTACGCGATCCGTCAGCTCTCCGAGGCGATGGGCTCCAACGGCTCCACCTCGATGGGCTCGGTCTGCGCCTCCTCGCTCGCCCTGATGCAGGCCGGCGTGCCGCTGAAGGCGCCGGTCGCGGGCATCGCGATGGGCCTGATCTCCGGCGAGATCGACGGCGAGACCCAGTACGTCGCGCTGACCGACATCCTCGGCGCCGAGGACGCCTTCGGCGACATGGACTTCAAGGTCGCCGGCACCAAGGAGTTCGTCACCGCCCTGCAGCTGGACACCAAGCTCGACGGCATCCCCGCCGAGGTCCTGGCCCAGGCCCTGAACCAGGCCAAGGACGCCCGCCTGGCGATCCTCGAGGTCATGGCCGAGGCCATCGACGTGCCCGGCGAGATGTCCCCGACCGCGCCGCGGATCATCACCGTCAAGGTGCCCGTGGACAAGATCGGCGAGGTCATCGGCCCGAAGGGCAAGGTGATCAACCAGATCCAGGAGGACACCGGCGCGAGCGTGTCCATCGAGGACGACGGCACCGTGTACATCGGCGCCACCAACGGCGAGGCCGCCGAGGCGGCCCGGGCCGCGGTCAACGCGATCGCGAACCCGACCATGCCGGAGGTCGGCGAGCGCTACCTCGGCACCGTCGTCAAGACCACCAACTTCGGTGCGTTCGTGGCGCTGATGCCGGGCAAGGACGGCCTGCTGCACATCAGCAAGCTGCGCTCGCTGGCCGGTGGCAAGCGCGTCGACAGCGTCGAGGACGTGGTCTCGGTCGGTCAGAAGCTGCAGGTCGAGATCGCCGAGATCGACGACCGCGGCAAGCTGTCGCTGGTGCCCGTCGTCGAGGAGAGCGCCGAGGGCGCCGACGACGCGGACGACGAGGCGTGATCGGTTCGTGAACTCGGTTTCACAGACGGCCGGCCAGCACCACGCTGGCCGGCCGTCGGCCTTCCCCGACGAGCCCGAGGTCGTCGTCGGGGCCGGCCGCGCCAGCACCCGAACGCTGGAGACGGTCCGTGACGCGGCCGGCCAGATCACCTCCCAGGTACGGCGGACGCAGCTGCCCTCGGGCCTGCGGATCGTCACCGAGCAGATGGCCGGCGCCCGGTCGGCCTCGATCGGGGTCTGGATCGGCGTCGGCTCCCGCGATGAGCAGGGCGCCACCCACGGCGGCTCCCACTTCCTCGAGCACCTGCTGTTCAAGGGCACCTCGCAGCGCAGCGCGTTCGACATCTCGATCGCCCTGGACGCGGTCGGCGGCGAGTTCAACGCCTTCACGGCCAAGGAGTACACCTGCTTCCACGCCCGGGTGCTCGGCGAGGACCTGCCGTTGGCGGTCGACGTCCTGGGCGACATGATCACCGGCTCGCTGCTCGACGGCCACGACGTCGACGCCGAGCGTGACGTGATCCTCGACGAGATCGCGATGCACGAGGACGACCCGGACGACGTGGTGCACAACCTCCTGGCGGAGGTCGCATGGGGCTCCGAGTCGCCGCTCGGGCGTCCCATCGCGGGCACGGTCGACTCGATCGGCGCGATGACCCAGGAGCAGATCCAGCGCTTCTACCGGCACCACTACACGCCGGACAACATGGTGATCTCGGTGGCCGGGGCACTCGAGCACGGCGAGGTCGTCCGTGCGGTGCAGCGGGCCTTCGCGCAGCACGACTTCCTGGCGGGCACGGCGACGCCGCGCCCGTGCCGGGGTGGCACCCACCGGCCGCGGATCGCCGGCGGCGAGCGCCGCGTGGCGCGGCCGTTCGAGCAGGTGAACCTGGTGCTCGGGATGGAGGGGCCGGCCCGCGACGACGACGAGCGGTTCGCGCTCGGCGTACTCAACACCGCACTCGGTGGCGGCACCTCCAGCCGGCTCTTCCAGGAGATCCGGGAGCGGCGCGGTCTGGCGTACTCGGTCTACTCCTTCGCCAGCCACTACGCCGACTCCGGCCTGGTCGGGGTGGCGGTCGGCTGCCTGCCCGACCGCACCGACGAGGTGCTGACGGTGGTGCGCCAGCAGCTGGCGGAGATCGCCGCGCACGGCATCACGGCCGAGGAGCTGGCCCGCGGCAAGGGGCAGCTCACCGGAGGACTGGTGCTCGGCCTGGAGGACTCCGGTGCCCGGATGATGCGGCTGGGCAAGGCCGAGCTGGTGCACACCGAGGTGCTCGGGATCGACGAGGTGATGGCGCGGATCGACGCGGTGACGCTGGAGGACGTGCGCCACATCGCCTCCGAGGTGTTCAGTCGGCCCGAGGTGCTGGCGGTGGTCGGGCCCGCCTGACGCCGGGTGCGTGGTGCACCCCGACCGGCTAGCGTGGAGAGTCCTGGCAGCCAGCGTCGACCCCAGGAGGTGGAGCCGTGGCCGCGCCGACCTCGGTCCGGGAGGAGACCCCTCAACGCCCTCCGTCGCGGTTCACGGGGCTGATCACCCATCCACGGGTGTTCCTGCCAGCCGCGGGCCTGCTCGTCGCGTTCGTGCTGGTCACGGCCGCTTTCCCGAAGGAGACCGGGGACTTCCTGGCGAAGGTCAACGACTCGGTCGTCGAGGACCTCGGCTGGTGGTACATCGCCGCGGTGACGTCGTTCGTCTTCTTCGCCGTCTGGCTCGCGGCGTCGCGGCTCGGCGACATCGTGCTCGGCAAGGACGACGACGAGCCGGAGTTCGGGCTGGGCTCCTGGTTCGCGATGCTCTTCGCGGCCGGGATGGGCATCGGCCTGGTCTTCTGGGGCGTCGCGGAGCCGCTCAGTCACTTCGCCTCGCCGCCGCCGGGCTCGCCGGCCGGCACGCCGGCGCTCAACGCCCGCACTGCGATGGACACCACGTTCCTGCACTGGGGGCTGCACGCGTGGGCGATCTACGTGGTGGTCGGCGTCTCCATCGCCTACTCGGTGCACCGGCGCGGCAACCCGGTCTCCATCCGCTGGGCGATCGAGCCGCTGCTCGGACACCGGGTCCACGGCTTCTGGGGCGACGTGATCGACGTGACGGCGGTGCTGGGCACGCTGTTCGGCGTGGCCACGTCGCTCGGCCTCGGCGTGAGCCAGATCAGCGCCGGGCTGGCCTACCTGGGCGTGGTCGACGAGCCGACCACGTTCCTGCTGATCGCGCTGATCGTGGTGATCACCTCGATCGCACTGGTCTCCGTGGTCACCGGCGTGGACAAGGGCATCCGCTACCTGTCGAACATCAACATGGGCGTCGCGGTCGCGCTGATGCTGGCGGTGGTCCTGCTCGGTCCGACGTTCTTCATCTTCAGCGACTTCGTCACCCAGGTCGGCTCCTACATCCAGCGCTTCTTCGAGATGTCCTTCAACGCGCGGCCCTTCCAGGAGGACGGCAAGGCGTGGCTGGGGGACTGGACGACCTTCTACTGGGGCTGGTGGATGAGCTGGGCGCCGTTCGTCGGCGTCTTCATCGCCCGGATCTCACGCGGGCGGACGGTGCGGGAGTTCGTCGTCGGCGTGCTGGCCGTGCCGACGCTGGTCACCTTCCTGTGGTTCTCCGTGATGGGCGGCACCGCGCTCTACGAGCAGATCTTCGGTGCGGGCGGGCTGGTCGCCGAGGACGGCTCGGTCTCGACGGACACGGCCCTGTTCCAGATGTTCGACCTGCTGCCGGGCTCGGCGTTCCTCAGCGGGGTGGCGCTCCTGCTGATCGTGGTCTTCTTCGTCACCAGCTCGGACTCCGGGTCCTTCGTGGTCGACATGCTCGCCTCCGGTGGCAACCAGAACCCGCCGGTGTGGAGCCGGGCGTTCTGGGCGGCGATGGAGGGGGCCGTCGCGGGCGTGCTGCTCTACGTCGGGATCCAGGCGCAGGAGACCGACCCGAGCGTCAACCCGCTCGGGGCGCTGCAGACGATGGCGATCCTGCTGGCGCTGCCGTTCAGCCTGGTGATGGTCGCGATGTGCATCGCCACCGCCCGGGAGATGCTGGCCGAGATTCGGGTGATCCGCCGCGAGGAGCGACGCCTGCTCGCGCAGCAGCTGACCGACCACGTCGCCCGGGAGGTGCGCCGTGGCTCGGCGGTCCCGTCGCGGCCGTCGCGGCCGTCGTGGACCCGCGGCTCGTGGCGTGCCGGCCGCTCCGGGAGCAATGGCAGCGAGCCGAGCGACGATGCCGACGGGGTCAGCGGCGACCGATGATGCCGATCACCGGCGGCTGCTTCGAGTCCACGATGTAGACCCGGAAGCCGGCCTCGGTGAGGGCCGCCGAGGACTTGGCGAGGATCTCGGGCACCTGCTCGGGGCGGGTGGTGGAGAAGAAGAGGTTCACCGAGCCGCCCGGCAGGACCCGCTCGTGCAGCAGCGCGAGCTCGTCCTTGCACTCGCGGACCCAGAACAGGTTCACGTCGAAGGCGAACACCTTGGTCAGGCGCTTCACGGGGACGCGGAGGGTGGCCAGGTCGATCTGACGCACCGTGAGCCGGCCGGCCTCGATGTGCGGGGCGCACCGCTGCTTGGTCCGGTCGACGCCCGCCTCGGCGCGGTCGATCGCGAACATCTTGCCCTTGCCCTCGAGGCGCCGGCAGATCAGGTCCGCGGCGGCCCCCGATCCGCAACCGACCTCCAGCACGTGGTCCTGGGGCTGGACGTCCATGAAATCCACCGCCCACCGGATCCGGGCCGGGATCTGCTGTGCTGCCATGGGGGCCAGCCTGCCAGACGATCGAGGATCGTGGCAGCACAGGTCCACCTCACCGAGGGTGTGTCCCGTGCCGGCCGGCGACCGCCTAGGCTGGGCTCTCGTGACGAACGCGACGTTGAACGGGCCCAGCACGACGCCGATCCGGGTCGGAGTCGTCGGCGCGCGGGGCAAGGTCGGCTCCGAGGTGGTCAAGGCCGTGCAGGTCGCGGACGGGGTCGAGCTGTCCGCCGCGGTGGACGCGGGCGACCCGATCGAGACGCTGGTCGAGACCGGCACCCAGGTGGTGGTCGACTTCACGCACCCCGACGTGGTGATGGACAACCTCGCGTTCTGCATCGAGCACGGCATCCACGCCGTGGTCGGTACCACCGGCTTCGACGAGTCGCGGCTCGCCACGCTGCGCGGCCAGCTCGCCGGGCGCCCCCACGTCGGTGTGCTGATCGCCCCGAACTTCTCCATCGGCGCGATCCTGATGATGCGCTTCGCCGCGCAGGCGGCCCCGTTCTACGAGTCGGTCGAGGTCGTCGAGCTGCACCACCCGACCAAGGCCGACGCACCCAGCGGCACCGCCCGTCGTACGGCGGAGCTGATCGCCGCGGCCCGCGAGGCCGCCGGCTCCGGGCCGGTCCCGGACGCCACGTCCACGGCGCTGGAGGGCGCCCGCGGCGCGGTCGTCGACGGGATCCACGTGCACGCGCTGCGGATCCGCGGCCTGGTCGCGCACCAGGAGGTGGTCCTCGGCGGCCTGGGGGAGACGCTGACCATCCGCCACGACTCGCTCGACCGGGCGTCGTTCACGCCGGGGGTGCTGGCCGGTGTGCGCAAGATCGCCGAGTACCCGGGCCTGACCGTGGGCCTGGAGCACCTGCTCGACCTCGACTGAGGCCGAGGTGGCCGAGGCGGGGGACGGGGTGCCCGAGGCGGGGGACGGGGTGCCCGGGCCCGACCGGTCGGAGCGCGCGCTGCGAGGGATCGTGGTCGGCTCGGTTGCCGTGGGGTGCGTCACGATCGCGTGGATGCTGGTGGGGGTGGCCGGCCTGAGCCTCTGCGGGGTGGGCGGCTGCTCCGGCGCCGGGTACGGGGCGGAGCGCGATGTGTCCGGCGGCGTCGCCTACCTGGGCCTGGCGGTGCTGGTGGGTGCGTTTCCTGCGGCGCTCGTCCCATGGCATCGCCGGACGTCCGTGCGCCTGTGCGCGGCGGTGGCGTGCTCGGTGCTCGTGGTCGGCGGTACCGCCCTGCTCCGGTCCGCTTGACCGTGGCCGCGGCCCACGGTCGGCGTGCGGCTCAGTCGAGTCCCTCGACTTCGTAGAAGCGCTCGATGCCGGCCGTCGCGGCGCCCCAGTCGCTGGACGCGACCCGGGCCTGGTGCGCGCGGAACGCGTCGGACCCGGCGAACCGCTCCTCGACCCGCCACACCAGCGGGTCGTCGGTCTGCTCGACCAGGAAGTCCAGGCACCCCGGCTCCAGCAGCGTCAGCTCGATGTGACGCGGCAGCATCTCGCGAACGACCTGGACCTCCGACAGGTCGCGACAGACCAGCGTGCCGCTCAGGTGCACCACCACCGCGGCAGGGTAGCAAGCGAGCGGGCCCCGTCCGGCGGGTGTGACGGTCGGAGGGCTCCTCCTGGTCGCGCGTGGGGTGCCGACATCGCTCGATGGCTTCTGAGTCGTGCAAGTCGGCCGACCCCGCCCCTGCGCCTCAGGCGTCCCACTCGCCGATCGGTTTCCGGGGGCCGGGCAGCGTGTTAGATGGCCCCTCCGCGCGGCGGTGCAGCCCGGAATCGGGTCGTGTGCCCCACACCCCGGCATAGCGGGTTCTCAGGCACACGACCCGCCTCGCGCCAGCACCCCAGCACCCCAGCACCCCAGCACCCCAGCACCCCAGCACCCCAGCGTGCCGAGAGCCGCACCCAGCCGGCGCGCCGCAGGCTCGCGGCAGACACGGGCGATGCCGACCCCCGCGTGGGCTACCTCGGCGCGGGTCGAGCCCGTCACGCCACGATGGCTCGCAGCCCCGCCGCCACCAGCGCGGACCCCACCACCACGACCAGGAACGGCGCGCGCAGCACCAGCAGCACCACCGCGGCGCCCAGCCCGGCCACCCGCGCGTCGAAGGACAGCTGCTGCCCGCCGGACGGGTCCGGCGCGGAGAGCACCTGCACGGCGACCAGCGCCGCCAGCAGCGCCACCGGGATGAGGTCGACCACCCGGGCCACCCAGGGCCGGGCAAGCACCGACTCGGGTACTGCGAGGCCGGCCAGCTTCAGCAGGTAGCAGCCGATGCTGCCGACGATGACGGCCCACCAGATCACGGCGCGACCTCCGGCGGCGGGGTGTGGGCGCGGCCCGCGAGCAGGGCGCCGACGAGGATCGCGACGCCTCCGGCCAGCAGCACCGGCAGCCCGGCCGGGGTGAACGGGACGGCCAGCGCGGCCAGCGTCGCGGCGAGCAGCGCGATCCGGGCATGGCCGGGCTCGCGCAGGCGCGGCCACAGCAGAGCCAGGAACGCGGCGCCGACCGCGGCGTCGAGCCCGAAGTTCCGCGGGTCGCCGATCGCCTCGCCGGCCAGGGCACCGAGCAGCGTGAACGCGTTCCAGAGCACCAGGATCCCGACGCCGGTGGTCAGGAAGCCGACCCGGGCCAGCTCGCGGTCCGGGCGGTTGACGGCCATCGCGGTGGACTCGTCGATCAGCACCTGCGCGGCGGCGGCCCGCCGCCATCCGCGCCAACCGAGCAGGGGAGCCAGCCGCAGCCCGTACAGCGTGTTCCGGGCGCCGAGCAGCAGGGCCGCGGCGGTGCCCGCCAGCGGGGCGCCGCCGGCGCCCACCACGCCGACCAGGGCGAACTGGGAGGCGCCGGTGAACATCAGCAGCGAGAGCGCGCAGGTCTGCGCCACGGTCAGCCCGGAGCCGACGGCCACGGCGCCGAAGCTGGCGCCGTACAGGCCCGTCGCGACGGCCACCCCGACGCTGTCGCGTACGACGCCGCGCCGCTGCCCGCGCGCGCTCACCGACCCGGTGCCCACCGACGCGGTGCTCAGCCGATCGAGCAGTGCAGCCGCACCTGCCGGACCGAGCCGGAGCCGTGCTCGCCGGCCAACTCCCGGCTGGCACCGTCGGCGGCCCAGCCGGCGCCGGACAGGAAGGCGCGCAGGCCGTCGTCGGTGCTGTCCACCCAGCAGAGGGCGCGCTGGAACCGGTCCGCGACGAGGGTGTCGACGCAGGCCTGGAGCAGTCGTGAGCCGTGACCGTGGCCGAGGCGGTCCGGGTCGACGGTGAACTCGGCGACCTCGCCGTCGGCGGCGTCCTCGCTGTCGGGGTCGGTGGCCGGCACGGTGAGCGCGAAGCCCACCACCCGCTCGGCCTCGAGCGCGACCAGGGCCCGGTGGCGCGCCGCGGGCGGCCTGGCCAGGCTGGTGCGCCAGGCCTCCTCGAGCTCGGCGGCGACCTCGGAGCCGAACTGGCCCGCGGCGGAGGCGTAGCGGCGCTGCCAGGAGCGGAGCTGGATGCCGGCGATGCCGGCGGCGTCGGCCGGCCAGGCGACCCGGACCGAGACGTCTGCAACGACCATGTGGACCAGTGTGGCAGGGGCCACCTCACGGCGTTGTCGCTAGGGTCGTTGCCATGGAGTTTCGGAATCTCGGAGCGAGCGGCCTGAGGATCTCGGCCATCGCCTACGGCAACTGGCTCACCCACGGTTCGCAGGTCGAGGAGGACGCGGCCTCGGCCTGCGTGCGACAGGCCCTCGACGAGGGGATCACCACCTTCGACACGGCCGACGTCTACGCCAACACCGCGGCGGAGTCGGTGCTCGGCCGGGCGCTGGCCGGCGAGCGGCGCGAGGGGCTGGAGATCTTCACGAAGGTCTTCTGGCCCACCGGCCCCGGCGAGCACAACGACCACGGCCTGTCGCGCAAGCACATCATGGAGTCGATCGACGGGTCGCTGAAGCGGCTCGGCACCGACTACGTCGACCTCTACCAGGCGCATCGCTACGACCACGAGACGCCGCTGGAGGAGACGATGCTCGCCTTCGCCGACGTGGTGCGTGCCGGCAAGGCGCTCTACATCGGCGTCTCGGAGTGGCGTGCGGAGGAGATCCGCGCGGCGCACGAGCTGGCCAAGGAGCTGCGGGTGCCGCTGGTCTCCAACCAGCCGCAGTACTCGATGCTGTGGCGGGTGATCGAGTCCGAGGTCGACCCGACCTGCCGCGAGCTCGGCCTCGGCCAGGTGGTCTGGTCGCCGATCGCCCAGGGCGTGCTGACCGGCAAGTACCTGCCGGGCCAGCCGCCGCCGGCGGGCTCGCGGGCCACCGACGACAAGGGCGGCGCCGGCTTCATCGAGAAGTGGATGACCGACGACGTGCTGGAGCGCGTCCAGCGCCTCAAGCCGATCGCCGAGGGCGTGGACCTGTCGCTGGCCCAGCTGGCGGTGGCGTGGGTGCTGCAGAACCAGAACGTCTCCTGCGCGATCATCGGCGCCAGCCGACCCGAGCAGGTCACCGAGAACGTCAAGGCCGCCGGCGTGACGCTGGGCGACGACGTGCTGTCGGCGATCGACGAGGTGCTCGGCGACGCGGTGATCACCGACCCCGCGCTGACGGTGTCGCCGCGCCGCTCCGAGGTGCTCGGCTGAGACTCTCCGCGAGTCGGCAGGGACAACCTGCCGGCTCGCGGGTCAGAGCGTGAACCGGTAGCGGCTGGTCGGCACCAGGTCCAGGCCGGTGTCGGCGCCGAACCGCGCGCAGCTCTCCATCAGGGTCGCGAACCTGCGCCGCAGCTCGGCCTCGTCACCGTCGCTGCCGTAGAAGGCGTGCTGGTCGGTGATCGCGTCCATCGGGAACAGCTCCTCGACGATGCCGGCGACCGGCGGCGCCCCCGGTGTCAACGCCTCCAGCACCGGGTTCTGGACGTACCCGAAGGTGCCCTGCGTCGCGATCGCCACCGGCGTGTGCCGCTCCAGCCAGTCGGCCAGCCACTCCGCGCGCGGCATCGCGTCCGGGCGGCGCAGGAACGCGACGTTGGCCAGGGCGTCGGTGCGGTCGCCGTCCGCGACCTCCGGCCCCGGGAGGGGGCGACGCTCCTCGACCGACCAGCCGTCCGCGCTCGGGTCGAGCCGCCGTACGACGTCGACGATCGGTCCGGCGACCGTCTCGTCGGCCCACACGCTGACCACGGCGGTGATCCGCGCCCCGGGCCCGAACCGCATCGCCGGCGCCACGTCGGCGTCGTCGAGGTTCACCTGGAGCCGGGTCGCCCCGGCCGCGGCGAGCGCCGCGCGGAACCCGGGGCCGAGCAGCTCGGCGTCGAGGCCGGTGGACGGGTCGCGATGCAGGGCCAGGATGCACTTCACCCCGGCACGCTAGTGCGTGCCGGGGTGAAGCGAGAGGTGCTTGGTCCGCTCAGCGGTAGTCCTCGGGCAGGTCCTGCCCGATCTTCACCCGCGCCTTCGGCATCCGCATGAACTTCATCTGCATGGCGCGGGTCAGGGCGTAGTAGGTGGTGCCCTTCAGCGGCTCGTCGGGGAACCGGCGGGCCAGCTGGCGGCGCAGCTTGAAGCGCAGCAGGAACAGCTCGATGACGATCGCGGCCAGCGTCACCATCAGGATCAGCGAGCTGGCGCTCATCAGCGCCGGGTTGCCGGTGTAGCCGAGCACCATCGACAGGATGAGCAGCGGGATCATCAGCTCGATGACGGAGAACCGGACGTCGACGAAGTCCCGGATGAACCGGCGGACGGGGCCCTTGTCGCGCTGCAGGAAGTAGCGCTCGTCGCCGGTCTTCATCGCCTCGCGGACCTTCGCGCTCCGCTCGGCGCGGGCGGCGCGGTCGCGCTTGGCCAGCTCCTTGCGGTCCCGCGGGGCGCGAGCGCGCGCCTTGGCAGCCGCCTCCGCCTCCTTGCGGGTCGGCGTGGGCCGTCCCTTGCCGCCCTCCTTGGTGGCGGTCGGCGCGGTGGCGACGGGCTCGGACTTGGTCCGCTTGAACATCGGCTCTGTTTCCCTCGGGTGGTGCGGTGGGTACGTCGGTTGGCGGGCTGCGGTCGGTCGCGGGTCAGTCGCGCGCGGTCCTGCCGGGCAGGTCGAGCATCCGCTGCAGCGCGACCAGGGCCTCGGCCTCGGTCTTCTCGTCGACCTCGATCCGGTTGACGACGACGCCGTTGACCAGGTTCTCCAGCGCCCACACGAAGTGGGGCAGGTCGATCCGGTTCATCGTCGAGCAGTAGCAGACGTTGCGGTCCAAGAACATGATGTTCTTGTCCGGGTGCGCGTTCGCGAGCCGCTGCACGAGGTTCAGCTCGGTGCCGATCGCCCAGCTCGAGCCGGCCGGCGCGGCCTCGATGGTCTTGATGATGAACTCGGTGGAGCCGACCAGGTCGGCCTTGACCACGACCTCGTGCTGGCACTCGGGGTGGACGAGCACGTTGAGGTCGGGGACCTTGGCGCGCAGCTCGTCGATGACGTCCGGGGAGAACCGGCCGTGGACCGAGCAGTGGCCCTTCCACAGGATCATCTTCGCGTCGGCGAGCTCCTCGGCGCTCAGGCCGCCGCCCGGCTTCAGCGGGTTCCACACCACGCAGTCGTCGAGGTCGAGGCCCAGCTGCAGGACGGCGGTGTTGCGGCCCAGGTGCTGGTCGGGCAGGAAGAGCACCTTGGTGTCGGGGCCGTGCTGCTCGAAGGCCCACTCCAGGGCGACCTCGGCGTTGGAGGAGGTGCAGACCACGCCGCCGTTGCGGCCGCAGAACGCCTTGATGTCGGCGCTGGAGTTCATGTAGGTGACCGGGACGACCTTGTCCTGGACGCCGGCCTCCGCCAGCGCCTCCCAGGCGCGCTCGACCTGGGCCAGGCGGGCCATGTCGGCCATGGAGCAGCCGGCGGCCAGGTCCGGCAGGATCACCTGCTGGTCGGGCGTGGTCAGGATGTCGGCCGACTCGGCCATGAAGTGCACGCCGCAGAAGACGATGTACTCCGCCTCGGGGCGGGCCGCGGCGTCGCGGGCCAGCTTGAAGGAGTCGCCGGTGACGTCGGCGAACCGGATCACCTCGTCGCGCTGGTAGTGATGGCCCAGCACGAACAGCTTCTCGCCCAGCGCGGCCTTCGCGGCCTCGGCGCGGGCGACCAGGTCGGGGTCCGAGGCCGGCGGCAGGTCGCCCGGGCACTCCACGCCGCGCTCGGAGAGCGGGTCGGTGCCTCGGCCCAGCGGCAGCAGCGGGAGGTCCACGGTCGTCATGACCTGGATTCTAGGCCGCGGCCCCGCCACCACCCGATTCGGTGTCCTTCATCACGGGCGCCCCCCGCCTCCGGGCGACCGGTGCGCTCGGCTCAGAGCAGCGCACCGTCGTGCAGGTACGGCGACGGGGGCGCCATGCCGGCCACGCCGAGGAAGCCCGACTGGTACGGCGCCAGCCCGGCGTCCAGCCCGACCCGGACGGCCCACTGGTTGGCGTCGGTGACGTGCCCGATCTCGAAGGTGCCCTCGGCCCCGGCCAGGCAGGCCAGCAGCAGGGTTCGGGCCCGGTCGACGTCGGTCGCCGCGAGCAGTGCGACGCCGCCGGGCGAGGCGTAGGCGTAGCCGCCCCGGTCGTCGAGGACCACCAGGTCGCCGCGCTCGGCCAGGCTGACGTGGTCCCCGGCGTGCGCCCCACCCCGGTGGTGGCGGTCCACGTCGTCCATCCAGGGCCGGTCCGCCGCCGTGCCCGGACGCACGCCGGCCACCCGCGGCAGTCGATCCCGGTCGACCTCGCCGGAGAGGTGCACCTGCGGGTGCAGTGCGAACCCCGCGCGGTGGTAGCGGCGCAGCGCCCGCGGGTCGGTCGAGGCCGAGACCATCCGACGTGAGCAGCCCTCGGCGTGCGTGAGCGCCGCGGCCAGGAGCGCCGCGCCGATCCCGGCTCCCTGGCGGCCCGGCGCCACCGCGTAGGAGGCCAGGCACCACACGTCCTCGCGGCGCAGGCTCGTCGCCAGGCCGAGCAGCCCGTTCTCGTCCTCGGCGACCCAGGTGCCGCCGGGGTCGGACTCCACCAGTCGCGTCGTGCGGGTGATCCAGGTCGCCGAGCGCTCCGGCGTACGGCGGCTCGGTGCCGGCAAGGACGGCGGGGTCGTGGCCAGGTCCAGCGCGTAGAACGCGTCGTCGCAGACCCGCTCCGCGGCGGGCACGTCCGCGGCGCGCATCGGACGGATCCGCGCCGGTGCTGTCTGCATGGCGCCAACCTAGTGACTCCCGGTGGCGTCAGGATGGGCCCATGCGCGTGCTCGTGGCCCCCGACAAGTTCGCCGGCACCCTGACCGCGGTCGAGGCCGCGCAGGCGATCGCGACGGGGTGGCGACGCCACGCCCCGGGCGACCAGCTGGACCTGGCCCCGATGTCGGACGGCGGGCCGGGCTTCCTCGACGTCCTGCACGCGGCCCGCGGCGGCGACCTGCTGGCGGCGACCGTCCCGGGGCCGGTCGGCGCGCCGGTGCCGGCTGCCGTGCTGATGGCCGGGGGGACCGCGTACGTCGAGGCCGCCCAGGCATGCGGGGTGCACCTGACCGGGGGCCGGGGCGGCGCGGAGGCGACGTCGGCGGGCGTGGGCGATCTGGTCGCCGCCGCCGTCGACGCCGGCGCGCGGCGGATCGTGGTCGGCCTGGGGGGCTCGGGCACCAACGACGGCGGCGCGGGACTGCTCGGCGCGCTCGGCGCCACCGCCGACCGCCCGTTGGACCGCGGCGGCGCGGCGCTGGAGGGGGTCACGACCGTCGACCTGGCACCCGCGCGGCGCCTGACCGCCGGCGTGGAGCTGGTGATCGCCACCGACGTGGACTCGCCCCTGACCGGCCTCTTCGGCGCCACGAAGACGTTCGGGCCGCAGAAGGGCGTCGCGGAGGCCGACCTTCCGCACCTGGATGCCGTGCTGGAGGGCTTCGCCGCCGCCACCGACCGCCGGACCGCGCTGGAGGCGGGCGCCGGGGCGGCCGGCGGGCTGGGACATGCGCTGATGCTGCTCGGCGCCACCCGCGTGCCCGGCGTGGAGTACGTCGCCGAGGCGGTCGGCCTCGCCGGCCGGGCCCGCGCGGCGGACCTGGTGGTGACCGGGGAGGGCGCCTTCGACTTCAGCAGCCGCGCCGGCAAGGTGCCCTACGGTGTGGCCGCGCTCGCCTCCGCGGCGCTGCGTCCCTGCGTGGCCATCGCCGGGCGGGTGCTGGTCGGCTCGAGGGAGATGCGGGCGCTCGGCATGGACGCCGCCTACGCGCTGGTCGACCTGGTGGGGGAGGAGCGCGCCCTGGCCGATCCGTCCGGCGCGCTGGCGGACACCGCCGAGCGGGTCGCGCGGACCTGGAGCCGCTGAGGGCCCCGGCCCGAGCCCCGGCCCGAGGGCCGGTGCCGTCCCCTTCCGCAAGATCCCTGGCGGTCGCCCAGAACCTGTTCTAGATTCGGCCGCCATGGACGCCCGTACCGAGTTCGAGAGGCTCCGCTCCGCCGAGACGGTCGATCCCGCGGAGGTGGAGGCCCTCTGGGGCGAGCTCCCGACCGTGGAGGTGGCCGACATCCTCGGCCCGTGGCGCGGCGGGGACTTCGCGTGCGGCCACCCGGCCAGCCGGTTGCTGTCGAAGCTGGCCTGGCACGGCAAGGACTTCACCGACCCGATGGCCGCGAAGCCGCTGATCTGTCGCGGCGCCGACGGCGCACTGCAGTCGAACACCGACGCGGCCGGCGGCGGCGAGGCATCGCTGTGGGACGTGTCGTTCCGC
Organism: Nocardioides sp. GY 10113; assembly: GCF_004919105.1. Taxonomy (GTDB): domain Bacteria; phylum Actinomycetota; class Actinomycetes; order Propionibacteriales; family Nocardioidaceae; genus Nocardioides. The sequence continues at coordinate 211,093 of NZ_STGK01000002.1, read as the reverse complement.
GGCGAGGTCACCGCGACGATGGTCTACGACCGGATGCCGGTCCTCGACCACTTCAAGTCGGTCGACGCGGACACGCTGATCGGCGTGATGAACGGAAAGCTGGCGCCGTACTTCGGCGTGCCGGACCTGTACTGGTTCTGGCTGGAGCGGGACCGGTGAGGCGCGGGCGCGACCCGCGGCCGGCGGCCCGAGCACACCGAGAGGAATGTCGATGAGGACGACCGTTGCGCTGATCGAGGAGCCGGGTGGGGAGTTCACGCTCTCCGAGGTGGAGCTCGAGGAGCCGCGCCCGGACGAGGTGCTGGTGCGGATCGTGGCCACCGGCGTGTGCCACACCGACCTGACCGTGCCGACGATGCTGCCGGCGGAGATGTTCCCGACGGTGATGGGGCACGAGGGCACCGGCGTCGTGGAGGCCGTCGGCGCCCAGGTCGCCGGGATCGAGGTCGGTGACCACGTCGTCCTCTCGTTCCGCTCCTGCCGGGCCTGCGGTCCGTGCCTCGACGGCGACGTCGGCTACTGCGAGCAGTCGCTGCTGCTCAACTACATGGGGATGCGCGGCGACGGCTCGACCACGATGCGCCGCGGTGAGCAGACCGTCTTCGGCTCCTTCTTCGGCCAGTCCAGCCTGGCCCGGCACGCCCTGGCCTACGCCGACAACTGCGTCGTCGTGGACAAGGAGCTCGACCTGACCCGGCTGGCCCCGTTCGCCTGCGGCTTCCAGACCGGTGCCGGCACCGTGCTCAACCTGCTGCAGCCCGGGCCGGAGGACAGCCTGGTCGTCTTCGGTGCCGGCGCGGTCGGTCTGGCCGCGATCGCCGCCGCTGCGGGCGCCGGGGTCGGGACGATCGTCGCCGTCGATCCGAACGCCGACCGGCGTGCGATCGCCGAGGGCTACGGTGCGTTCGCCGTCGACCCGACCGACGCCGGCGCCGACGACGCGCCCAGCGTCGAGGACCAGGTGAAGGCGCACACCGGGGGCGGGGCGCGCTACGCGATCGACACCACCGCGATCCCCGCGGTGGTGCTCCAGGCGCAGCGGTCGCTGCGGCCGCAGGGGACGCTGGTGGCGCTGGGCCTCGGACCGGCGGAGTACACGATCGACGCGCTGGACCTGCTCCAGTCGGGCAAGACGATCCGGTCCTCGATCGAGGGCGAGTCGGACCCGCTGGTCACGATCCCGGAGCTGATCGCGCTGCGCGAGGCGGGGAAGCTCGACGTCGACCCGCTGGTGACCACCTACCCGTTCGACCGGATCGCCGACGCGATCGCGGACGCCGCGGCGGGGAAGGTGATCAAGCCGGTCCTGGTCTGGTGACCGCGGGCCGCTCGGTCGGCAGGTCCGGTCGGGGCGTTCGATCACGGGGAATATCCCGGGGTGTGTCACCATTGAACCTGCGGGCGGCCCGCGAGGTGCCGCCGACGACAACGACTTGCGGGAGTGAGTATGAGCGACGGATGCGGCTGCGGTAGCGGCCACGGTCACGGTCACGAGACCGCCGGCGCGACCCAGACGGTCGCCGCCCCGGTGATCACGGACCGCCGTGAGGACCAGATCAACCTCAGCCCGGTGGCTGCGACCAAGGTGAAGAGCCTGCTCGAGCAGGAGGGCCGCGACGACCTGTCCCTGCGGATCTCCGTGCAGCCCGGCGGCTGCTCCGGCCTGCGCTACCAGCTCTTCTTCGACGAGCGCAGCCTCGACGGCGACGTCGTCACCGACTTCGACGGTGTGGCCGTCGTCGTCGACCGGATGAGCGTTCCCTACCTCAACGGCGCGGTGATCGACTTCGTCGACACGATCGAGAAGCAGGGCTTCACGATCGACAACCCCAACGCGACCGGCTCCTGCGCCTGCGGCGACTCGTTCCACTGAGTCCTCCGCGGCGCGTCACGCGCTGAGCAGAAGGCCACCCCGGGTCTCCGGGGTGGCCTTCTGGCGTTCGGGGTCGGATGTCGGCGGACCTGCCTCGGCGGAGCTGGCCCGGCCGACCTCAGTCGAGGTGGAGCTCCAAGGCGTTGGCGAGGCGCTGGGCCGCCTCGTCGATGCGGATCTCCCGCTTGCGGACCTCGCGCGGGTACTCGTCGAAGTGGATGCTGGGTGCGGGGCGGACCATCCGGACCTCGGCCTGGGCGAGCCGGCGGTGGACCGCCTCGCAGTCGGCGCGGAGGTCGGAGGGAGCCTGGATCTCCTCGTACGGCGTCATGCTGTCGACGCTAGGCGTTACTCCGGCGTACACCCACCGGTACCGATCGGTAGTGTGGGTCGACGTGACTCCCGCACCAGACGCCTCGGGCTCGCTGCTCATCGCCGGCTCCATCGCCACCGACCACCTGATGACGTTCGGGGGACGGTTCTCCGACTCGCTCGTGGTCGACCAGCTGGACAAGCTGTCGGTCTCGTTCCTCGTCGAGGACCTCGAGATCCGGCGCGGCGGGGTGGCGCCGAACATGTGCTTCGGCCTCGGCCGGCTGGGCCTGCGGCCGGTGCTGGTCGGTGCGGCGGGGGAGGACTTCGCCGACTACCGCTCCTGGTTGGAGCGGCACGGCGTCGACTGCGAGTCGGTGCACATCTCCGAGAGCAAGCACACCGCCCGGTTCGTGTGCACCACCGACACCACGATGGCGCAGTTCGCGTCGTTCTACCCCGGCGCGATGAGCGAGGCCCGGCTGATCGAGCTGGCCCCGATCGTGGCTCGGGTGGGTGACCCGGCCTACGTGCTGATCGGGGCCGACGACCCCGACGCGATGCGCCGCCACACCGAGGAGTGCCGCCAGCGCGGCTACCGCTTCATCGCCGACTGCTCCCAGCAGCTCGCGTTCGGCGACGGGGAGCTGATCCGGGACCTGATCGACGGTGCCGCGCTGCTGTTCTCGAACGAGTACGAGTCGCACGTGATCGAGAAGAAGACCGGCTGGACCGAGGACGAGATCCTCGACCGGGTCGGCTTCCAGGTCACCACGCTGGGCAAGGACGGCGTCCGGGTCCGTGACCGCCACGGCCTGCTGATCGAGGTGCCGGCCGCCAAGGACGTCGGGGCGGTCGAGCCCACCGGGGTCGGCGATGCCTTCCGCGCCGGCTTCCTGGCCGCGCTGGCCTGGGGCGTCACGCTCGAGCGGGCCTGCGAGGTCGGCTGCGTGCTCGCCGCCTACGTGGTCGAGACCGTGGGCACCCAGGAGTACGACTTCACCCACGGGGAGTTCCTCGAGCGCGTCCGCGACTCCTACGGCGACGAGGCGGCCGACGACGTCGCCCCGTACCTCGTCTGAGGGCCGACGCCCCGCGCGGTCAGGAGAGCCGCCGTACGACGTAGCGCGGCGTCCCGTCCTCGGCGGTCTCCTCGCCGACGTACTCCTGGCCGCGCATCCGGCACCAAGCCGGCACGTCGTGGCGCGCCGCCGGGTCGCGCGCGAGCACCGCGAGCGTCTCGCCGACCGCGACGTCGGGCAGCGCTCGGGCCAGCTCGATGATCGGCCGCGGGCAGGGGAGGTCCCGGCAGTCGAGCTCGACCGGGGCGCTCACAGGAGTCCCTCGCGGAGCCGGCTGACCGTGGCGGTGAGCGCGCGGCAGAAGGCGTCGACCTGCTCGGCGGTGGTCTCGCGGGTGAGCGAGACCCGGACGTTGCCGTGGGTCAGCGCCCCGATCGCGGCGAGCACGTGGCTCGGCTCCAGCGTGGAGGCGGTGCACGCCGAGCCGCTGGCCACGCCGAAGCCCTGCCGGTCCAGCTCGGTGACCAGCTCGTCGCCGGCCAGGTAGAGGCAGGAGAAGGTGACCAGGTGGGGCAGGCGGTCCTCGGGGTCGCCGACCACCTCGGTGTCGGGCAGCGCCGACGCGGCGGTCCGGATCCGGTCCACGAGTGCGTGCTGGCGCCGCGACACCTCCGCCTCCTCGGCCAGCGTCGCCTGCAGCGCCGCTGCCGCGGCCAGCGCCGCCGGCACGTTCGGGAAGCCGTCCGGTTCGGGTCGGTCCTCGCCGGGGAACGGGTTGTGCCACCGGGTGCCGTGGCGCAGCGCCAGCACGCCCACGCCGGCCGGGCCGCCCCAGGTGTGCGCCGACGCGGTGAGCGCGTCCCAGCGCCGCGGCAGCGGGCCGTGCCCGAGGGCAGCGGCCGCGTCCACGAGCAGCGGTACGCCGACGGGCAGGTCGAGGTCGTCGACGGGCTGGCGGGTGCCGATCTCCTGGTTGGCGGCCTGCACCGCGACCGCTGCCGTGCCGGGGCGCCGCGCTGCCTCGGCGACGTCGGCCGGGGCGACCCGGCCGTGCCCGTCGACCGGGAGGGCGACGTGGGCGCCGGGGCGCCAGGCGACCGCGTGCAGCACCGAGGAGTGCTCGACGGTGGTGTGCGCGATGCCGTCCCGCGTGCTGGCCTCGACCAGGCCGAGCAGGCCGCGCTGCACGGCCTCGGTGCCGGACGCCGTGAACGCGACCTCGTCGGGGCGGATCCCGAGGCACTCGGCCACCACCGCGCGCGCGTTGTCCAGCAGGAGACGGGCGTCGCGCCCGGTGCGGTGCAGCCGGCGGGGGTCGCCGTACCCGCGCTCGAGTGCCGCGGTCAGCACGTCCCGCGCCGCCGGGTGGAGGGCGGTCGAGGAGGCGGCGTCGAGGTAGACCGCGGCGGTCGCTTCGCCGTGGCTCCCTCCAGGGGTCGGGGCGCTGTGCACACCACAGACCCTAGGATGTCGCTTCAGAAGACTCGGGCCCGACCACGGTGCGACCCGGTGCGACCCCGGGAGCCTCTCGCGGGACCACCCCGGGGGGCGCCGAATCTCAGGCTCCGCTAAGGTTTTCGTCAGATCTGACCCTCGAGAGGAAGGCTCGTTCGTGGGCTTGTGGCATCCCGAGCGCACGCGGGGTCGGCGCACTCTGCGTCGGACGCTCCCGTTCGCCGGTTTCGCTGTACTCGCGCTCGCACTCTCCGGCTGCGCCACCGACACCCAGTGGGAGCGGTTCGGCATGCCGGAGATCAAGTCCGAGCAGGGCGAGCACATCCTGTCCCTGTGGCAGGGGGCCTGGATCGCGGCGCTGATCACCGGTGTGGTCACCTGGGCGCTGATCCTGGGTCCGCTGTTCTGGTTCCGCCGTCGCAGTGACGACGAGGTCCCCGTCCAGACCCGGTACAACCTGCCGGTGGAGATCTTCTACACGATCTTCCCGATCATCATGGTGATCGCGTTCTTCTCGCACACCGTGCGGGTGCAGAACATCGCTACCGAGCTGGTCGACGACCCCGACGTCGTCGTGGACGTGGTCGGCCAGAAGTGGTCGTGGACGTTCAACCACCCCTACGAGGACGGGTACGTCTTCGTCTCGGGCACCGGTGAGGACATCCCGACGCTGGTCATCCCGGTCGACGAGACGGTCCAGTTCGACCTCTACAGCCCCGACGTGATCCACAACTTCGGCATCCCCGCCTTCGCGATGCGGATGGACGTCATCCCCGGCGAGAACAACGCCTACCAGGTGACGCCGACCGAGGTCGGCGAGTACGTCGGCAAGTGCTACGAGCTGTGCGGCGCCTACCACTCGCGGATGCTGTTCAACGTCGAGGTCGTCACCCCCGAGGACTACGACGCGTACCTCGCCGAGCTGGCCCAGGATCCCGACCACGTCGCCGACGAGCCGGTGCTCGGCGGCGCCTACTCCACCCAGCCGTACCTCAACGGCCTCGACACCGAGGGAGAGCACTCGTGACCGCCACCGCAGCACGTTCCGCGGAGCTCACGGAGCGCAAGCCCCTGGGCAAGCTCCTGGTGCGGGCGATGACCACGACCGATCACAAGCTGATCGGCAACCTGTACTTCATCACCGCGCTGTTCTGGTTCGTGGTCGGCGGCGTGATGGCGCTGCTGATCCGCTCCGAGCTGGCCTACCCGGGTAGCCAGCTGGTCAACGAGGAGCTGTACAACCAGCTCTTCACCATGCACGGCACGATCATGCTGCTGCTGTTCGCGACGCCGCTGTTCTTCGGCTTCGGCAACGCGATCATGCCGCTGCAGATCGGTGCGCCCGACGTCGCGTTCCCGCGCCTGAACATGTTCAGCTACTGGCTGTACCTGTTCGGTGGACTGATCGCCGCCGCCGGCTTCCTCACCCCGCAGGGCGCGGCCTCCTTCGGCTGGTTCGCCTACACCCCGCTGTCGGACTCGGTGAACAGCCCCGGCGTCGGCGGTGACCTGTGGATCATGGGTCTGTGGATGGGTGGTCTGGGCACCATCCTGGGTGCGGTCAACTTCATCACCACGATCATCTGCATGCGCGCCCCCGGCATGACCATGTTCCGGATGCCGATCTTCGTGTGGACCGTGCTGATCACCGGCATCCTGGTGCTCATCGCGTTCCCGATCCTGGCCGGCGCGCTGCTCTCGCTCGAGGCCGACCGCGCCATCGGCGCCCACGTGTTCGACACCTCGCACGGCGGGGCGATCCTGTGGCAGCACCTGTTCTGGTTCTTCGGTCACCCCGAGGTGTACATCATCGCGCTGCCGTTCTTCGGCATCGTCTCCGAGATCCTGCCGGTCTTCAGCCGCAAGCCGATCTTCGGCTACGTCGGCCTGGTCGCCGCGACGCTCGGCATCGCGATCCTCTCGGTCGCGGTGTGGGCGCACCACATGTTCGTCACGGGTGCGGTCAACCTGCCGTTCTTCTCCGGCATGACGTTCCTGATCGCGGTCCCGACCGGTGTGAAGTTCTTCAACTGGATCGGCACGATGTGGGGCGGCTCGATCCGCCTGGACACCCCGATGCTGTGGTCGATCGGCTTCCTCACGACGTTCCTGTTCGGTGGTCTGACCGGCATCATCCTGGCCAGCCCGCCGCTCGACTTCCACGTCTCGGACTCCTACTTCGTGGTGGCCCACTTCCACTACACGGTGTTCGGCACGGTCGTGTTCGCGATGTTCGCCGGCTTCTACTTCTGGTGGCCCAAGTTCACCGGTCGGATGCTGGACGAGCGCCTCGGCAAGATCCACTTCTGGCTGCTGTTCATCGGCTTCCACACCACCTTCCTGGTGCAGCACTGGCTGGGCATCGAGGGCATGCCGCGTCGGTACGCCGACTACCTGCCCGGCGACGGCTTCACCGCGCTGAACCAGCTCTCCACCATCGGCTCGTTCGTCCTGGCCACCTCGATGCTCCCGTTCTTCTACAACGTGTGGGCGTCGCGGAAGTCGCCGCTGGTCAACACCGACGACCCGTGGGGCTGGGGACGGTCCCTGGAGTGGGCGACCAGCTGCCCGCCGCCGCGTCACAACTTCCACTCGATCCCGCGGATCCGGTCGGAGTCGCCGGCGTTCGACCTGCACCACCCCGAGATCGCCGCGATCGAGATGGACGACAACCCCGCCGAGTTCGCCACCTCGGGCGCCCCGGCCGACCTCCCGGACACGGAGGGTCGCGCCGCGCACCTGAGCGAGCAGGCCGAGAAGAAGGATGGTGACGCCTGATGAAGGTCGAAGCCTGGATCTTCGGGATGACCACGATCTTCCTGGTCCTGGTCGCCCCCGCCTACTGGTTCGTCACGGACGCCGGCTCCACCGGCGCCGACTGGACCGGCACCTCGGCGCTGGCGATGACCGCCCTCCTGGGCGCGATGGTCACCCTCTACCTGGGATTCCACGCCAAGCGGATGGACGCCCGGCCGGAGGACCGCAAGGACGGCGAGATCGCGGACGGCGCCGGCGAGCTCGGCTTCTTCCCGCCGTACTCCTGGTGGCCGCTGTGGTGCGCCGCCACGCTGGGCATCATCGTCTTCGCCCTGGCGATGCTGGCCTGGTGGCTGTTCATCATCGGCCTCGCGCTCGGCACGCTGGCGCTGGCCGGTTGGATCTTCGAGTACTACCGGGGTGAGCACGCCCACTGAGGCGTGCCCGCTCCACCGGCCGAGGCCGCCCCGCACGGGGCGGCCTCGGTTGCTTTTCGCGCAGCGCCACGCGCCCGGAGCCGTGGATGCCGGCCTATCACCTCCGGCTCGTTATCCTCGGTGCGTGACGAACTCCGCCCGCTCCCTTCGTGCCCGCGGCGCCGCCCTGGTGGCGGCGCTGGCCCTGCTCGGGCTGGCGGGCTGCGACGCGAGCGCCGGCATCGGCGCCCTGGGGCCGGGCGACGAACCGTCCGTCGCCGAGACCTCGGCGGCGCCGGCCGCCCCAGTCGTGCGCACCAACATCGCGCGGGGCGCCACCGACGTCCCGGTCTCGACCCTGGTCACCGTCGGCGCCAAGCGGGGAAGCCTGACCAAGGTCACGGCCGGCTACGCCGACGGTGAGCTCCCCGGCAGCCTGTCGCAGGACGGGACGACGTGGACGGCCGAGGACCGCCTCGAGCCGGGCCAGACCTACACGGTCACCGCGGTCGCCCGTGGCGCCGAGGGCACGCGGACGCGACGCACCACCTCGTTCACCACGCAGGCGCTGACCCTGGACCAGCAGACCTACCCCTCGGTCGCGCCGCTGGACGGGGAGACGGTGGGCGTGGGCATGCCCGTCATCGTCACCTTCGACGTCGCGGTCACCGACCGCGCCTCCATCGAGCAGCACCTCTCCGTCACGTCCACGCCGGCCCAGGCCGGCAGTTGGCACTGGATCAGCGACAACGAGGTGCACTGGCGCCCCAGGACGTACTGGCAGGCGGGCACCCAGGTCCACGTCGAGGCCGACGTCAACGGCGTGGACGCCGGCGGCGGCATCTACGGCCAGGAGGACCGGGTGGTCGACTTCACCGTCGGCGACGCCCACGTCTACAAGGTCGATGCCCGGACCCACCAGATGAAGGTCTTCTCCAACGGCGACCTGCTGCGCACCATCCCGATCACCACCGGCAAGGCCGGCTTCACCACCCGCTCCGGCACGAAGGTGATCATCGAGAAGTTCGCCGAGAAGCGGATGAACTCCGAGACCGTCGGCATCCCCGCCGACAGCGCGGAGGCCTACGACATCGACGACGTGAAGTGGGCGATGCGGCTCACCTACTCCGGCGAGTTCATCCACGCCGCGCCCTGGTCGGTCGGGTCGCAGGGCTACGCCAACGTGTCGCACGGCTGCACCGGCATGAGCACCGAGAACGCCGGCTGGCTCTACGCGATGAGCCGCCGCGGCGATGTCGTCGAGTACACCGGCACCGACCGCCCGATGGAGCCGACGAACGGCTACGGCGACTGGAACATCGACTACCGCGACTACAAGGCGGACTCCGCACTCTGAGCGGCGGGGGATGGCCCGCGAGGGTCTCCTCCCATCGCGCCCGCACGGCTCCAGCACGGCCGTTCTGAGGCCCTGCAGCCCTGCGTGGGTGACACCCACCTCGACGAGTCCCTCCCGGGCGTGTGGTGGGGGAGTGCGGCCGGCTAAGACACCGACCGCGTGAGATGGCGGTCGGCGCCGGGTGGCGCAGCGGGCGGCAGCCGGCGGCGGTCGCGCGCGGCGGCACCGGGCCAGCGCCACCAGGAGCCCGGCATTCGGGGCACGCCACCAGGCCCGATCGGCGCCGGGGGCACGCCACCAGGCCCGATCGGCGCCGGGGGCACGCCACCAGGCCCGATCGGCGCCGGGAGCGCGGCGCCAGGCCCGACCGGCGCCGGGAGCGCGGCACCAGGCCCGATCGGCGCCGGGAGCGCGGCACCAGGCCCGATCGGCGCCGGGCGCGCGGCACTAAGGGGCGTGATCATCCTGGCTGCTGCCGCCCGTCGACGGGCGCACTGAAACGACGAAGCGGGCCCGCCCCCCCCGAGGGGAGCGGGCCCGCTTCGTCGTGCCGGAGCCGTGAGGCTCAGTGCTCGGCCGGACCGTGCCGGTTCGGCCCGGCGGCGATCTGCGACTCGAGCTCGTGCAGCTCGTGCTCGGCGTGGTGCTGCGCGTCGTGCAGCTCCTCGGCGGACGGCTTCTGCTGGTTGTCGGCGAAGTACAGCTTCTGCAGCCGGTTGCGCAGGCGGGCCTTGCGACCCTCGCGACCGGTCAGCGTCTCGTCGACCTCCTCGACCTCCGGGTCGCGGTCACGAGCCGTGAGCGTGTAGGCCTTGGCCTCCGGAAGCGGCAGGTGCTTCTCGGCGTACCCGCCATCGGGGGAGCGGACCAGCACACCGGACTCGTAGCCGTGCAGCAGCTTCTCGTTGTCGTGACGCTGCAGCGAGATGCACCAGCGACGCGTGATGAAGAAGGCGATCACCGGGCCGATGAAGACCGCGGCCCTCATGAAGTAGGTGATCTGGTTGATGCTCAGGTGGAACTTGATCGCGATGATGTCGTTGCCGCCCGCGGCCCAGGAGAGGCCGTAGAAGGTCATCAGCGCCACCAGCACCGCGGTGCGGGTCGGAGCGTTCCGCGGCCGCTGCAGGAGGTGGTGCTCCCGCTTGTCGCCGGTCACCCAGGACTCGATGAACGGCAGCAGCATCAGGATGATCAGCAGCAGCGGCGGCGCCACCAGGATCGGCAGCATGATGTTCCACGACACGGTGAAGCCCCACAGGTGGGTCTCCCACGCCGGGATGATCCGCAGCAGGCCGTCGGGCCAGCCCATGTACCAGTCGGGCTGCGAGCCGGCGGTCACCTTGGACGGGTCGTAGGGACCGAGCTTCCACACGTTGTTGATCGAGAACAGGCCACCCATCAGGGCGGTCACGCCGAACACGATGAAGAAGAAGCCACCGGCCTTGGCGGCGTAGACGGGGAGCATCGGGTAGCCGACGACGTTCTCCTGCGTCCGGCCGGGACCAGGCCACTGGGTGTGCTTGTGGTACACGAGCAGCAGCATGTGGGCAGCGATCAGCGCCAGCAGCAGGCCCGGGATGAGCAGGATGTGCATGACGTAGAAGCGCGGGATGATCGAGTCACCCGGGAACTCGCCGCCGAAGAGGAAGAACGACATGTAGGTGCCGACCACCGGGGTCGCCTTCATGAAGCCGTCCGCGGCCCGGACGCCGGTGCCCGAGAGCAGGTCGTCGGGGAGCGAGTAGCCGGTGAAGCCCTCGATGGTGCCGAGCAGCAGCAGCAGGCAGCCGATCAGCCAGTTGACCTCGCGCGGCTTGCGGAACGCGCCGGTGAGGTAGACCCGCATCAGGTGGATCATCATCGAGGCGATGAAGATCATCGCCGCCCAGTGGTGCATCTGCCGCATGAGCAGACCACCGCGGACGTCGAACGAGATGTCCAGCGTCGAGGCGAACGCCGCCGACATGTGGACCCCGCGCAGCGGGTCGTAGGTGCCGTTGTACTGCACCTCGGCCATGCTCGGGTCGAACCACAGCGTCAGGAAGACGCCGCTGAGCAGCAGGACGACGAAGCTCCACAGAGCCACCTCGCCGAGCATGAACGACCAGTGGTCGGGGAAGACCTTGCGCAGGTTCTTCTTCATCGCCGAGCCGAGGCCCAGACGCTCGTCGGCCCAGTTGGCGACGACGCCGGCCCGCTGGCTGCTCTTGCCGGGCATCGCCGGCTCGGTGCCGTTGGTCGCGGCGACCTTGCTCATGTCACCAGCGGTCATAGTAGTCACGCTCCCAGTAGCTCGGGCCGACCGGCTCGTCGAAGTCGCTCTGCGCGACCAGGTATCCCTCGTCGTCCACGGCCAGCGGCAGCTGGGGCAGCGGACGTCCGGCGGGGCCGAACACGACCTTGCCGGAGTCGGCGAGGTCGAAGGTGGACTGGTGGCAGGGGCAGAGCAGGTGGTGCGTCGTCCGCTCGTTCAGCGAGATCGGGCAGCCCACGTGGGTGCAGATCTTGGAGTACGCCACGATGCCGTTGACCGACCAGTTCTCCCGGCTGCTGCCGTCGGCGGCCTTGCCGGGCTTGATGTCGGCCGGGTCCATCCGGAGCAGGATCAGGGAGGACTTGGCCTTCTCGACCTGGAGGTTGACGCCCTCGACGTCGGCCTCGTCCATGCCGTAGCGCTCCGGGTTCCAGAACACGTCGGGCTGGGCGTTGACCAGGTCGCCGATCTCCAGGTCGGAGGCGAGGATCGGGGTGCCGATCGCGTCGCGGGAGACCCGCATCAGCGGGACCTTCCTGCCGTCGACCGTCTTGCCGCCCTGGCCCCAGATCGTGTGCTCGAGCTTGTCGCCCGGCAGCGGGCCGAGGTCGCGCAGCATCACCACGGCGGGCAGGCCCAGCAGGCCCACGGCGCCCAGCAGCGAGTTGCGGACCAGCGGCCGGCGGCCGATGCCCGACTCGGCGAGACCGGCGTTGAGCGCCTCCAGGGACGCCTCGCGGTCCTCGTCGGAGGACCGGGCCGGGTGGCGCATCTCGACCAGCTCGACGTCCGCCATGAGCTTGCGGGCCCAGTGGATGATGCCGACGCCGATGCACATCAGCGCCAGGCCGAGCGAGAAGCCCAGCGCCATCGTCGAGGCGCCGAAGCCCGCGATGATCGTCCAGTCGTCCTCGATGTCGAGGGTGAAATACGCGACCAGGAAGAGGATCGTGAACGCGGCGGACGCGGCGAAGAAGCCGGCCACCTGTCGCTCGGCCCGCTTCTCGGCCTTCTCGTCGACGTCCGTGGGACGCCACTGGTGCTCCGGGAGACCCGGATCCGCGATCGGCTCCGCCACCGCCAGTTCGGCGCCGGTGGCGTCCGCGTGGGTGTCGTGTACGTCGGTCACGCCTGCGCCTCGTCCTTCTTCTTGCTCGAGCGTGTGGTGTGGGCGGCGATCCAGACCGCGAACGCGACCGGGATGCCGAGGCCGACGAGCCAGGCGGTGATGCCCTCGCTCACCGGGCCGAGGCTGCCGAAGCTGAATCCACCGAACCCGGGCTGCTCGTCCAGGGTCTCGAGGTAGGCGATGACGGCCTTCTTGTCCTCCGGCGGGATGTTGCCGTCGGAGAAGGTGTCCATCGACTGCGGGCCGGTCAGCATGGCCTCGTAGATGTGCTTGGAGTCGACGCCGCGGATCTTCGGGGCGTAGCCACCGCGGGGCATGGCGCCGCCGGAGCCCTCGAAGTTGTGGCAGGCGGTGCAGTTGGCCAGGAAGATCTGGCCGCCGCGGACGACGAGCTCGTTGAGCTCGTCCTCGCTCAGGCCCTCGGTCGAGTACAGCTCCTCGTCGGGGATCGCCGGGCCGGTGCCGAGCGAGCCGACGAACGCGGAGAGCGCCTCGATCTCCTGGTCGGAGTAGACGACCTCCTTGCGGGGGGCCTGGACGCCGGGCTGGGCCATCGGCATCCGGCCGGTGCCGACCTGGAAGTCGACGGCGGCGGCGCCCACGTCGGTCAGGGCCGGGCCGTACTGGCTGCCGCCCTGGGTGAGCACACCCTCTCCGTTCTGGCCGTGGCAGAACGCGCAGCCGATCAGGAAGAGCTCGCGGCCCTCCTGGATGAGCTGCTCGTCCGCGGCGACCGGGCTGGAGTCGGCCTGCGCCGGCGAGAAGGCGGCGTAGAGGCCGCCCATCGTCAGCAGGCCGAGGAGCAGCACCATCAGTCCGGCGATCGGGCCACGGCGATGCCGTGACAGGCGACCGGCGGAGCGGTTCAGAAGACGCACGTTCAGTCCTTGCGTGTCCGTGTCGGGGCGGGGCGGAAGAGGGTCGTCACTTGACGAGGTAGATGGTGGCGAACAGGCCGATCCAGACGACGTCGACGAAGTGCCAGTAGTACGACACGACGATGGCGCTGACGGCCTGCTCGTGGGTGAAGCGGCGCGCGATGTAGGTGCGGCCGAGGACGAAGAGGAAGGCGATCAGACCGCCGGTCACGTGGAGACCGTGGAACCCGGTGGTGAGGTAGAACATCGTCCCGTACGCGTCGTGCGGGATGGTCACGCCCTCGTGGATGAGCTCGGTGTACTCCAGCGCCTGGCCGCCGATGAAGACCGCGCCCATGACGTAGGTGAGGATGAACCACTCGCGCAGGCCCCACTTGCCGACCTGCAGGAGCGAGCCGCTGCGACCGACCTGGCCGCGCTCCGCGGCGAAGACGCCCAGCTGGCAGGTCAGCGAGGACAGCACCAGGATCGTGGTGTTGGCCAGGGCGAACGGGACGTTCAGGAGCGCGGTGTTCGCCGCCCACATGTCCTCGCTCACCGAGCGGATCGTGAAGTACGACGCGAAGAGCGCCGCGAAGAACATCAGCTCGCTCGACAGCCAGATGATGGTGCCGACCGCGACCATGCTCGGTCGGTCGTGCTGGCCGTAGAGCCGCGATGCGGGAAGAGAAGCCGTTGCTGAGGTCGCCACGTGCCTCATTATGGCGGTACACGCGACCGGCGGCACCCCACCCCCCTCCAAACGTGGCCTGAGAGCAACCTGTGGGACGCCTGAACGAGGCCCCCACGCGTGGAAAAGTCCCAGGTCGTGCTGATTGTCACGGTTCCGCCGGAGGCCCGGGACAAGTAGCATCCGGCGCGTGTCCTCCCCGAAGCCGCTGAAGGTGCTCGTCTACAGCGACGACGTGCACACCCGTGAGCAGGTCATCCTGGCGCTGGGCCGTCGCCCGCATCCCGACCTCCCCGAGGTCGAGTACGTCGAGGTGGCGACCGAGCCGGTCGTGATCGCGAACATGGATGCCGGTGGCCTGGCGCTGGCCATCCTGGACGGCGAGGCCGTGCCCGCCGGCGGCATGGGCATCGCCAAGCAGCTCAAGGACGAGATCGCTGACTGCCCGCCGATCCTGGTGCTCACCGGCCGCCCGCAGGACGCCTGGTTGGCGACGTGGTCTCGCGCCGACGCCGCCGTCCCGCACCCGCTCGACCCGATTCGTCTGGCCGAGGCCGTCGCGGCGCTGCTCAGCGACCGCGTGCCCGCGTGAGCGGCGCCGACCTGGCGCCGGTGACCTGGGCGGACGTGCTCGCCACGCTCGTGGCCGGCGCGGACCTCGGCGCCGAGCAGGCGACCTGGGCGATGGGCGAGATCCTCGCGGGAGCCGCCACCGAGGCGCAGATCGCCGGCTTCGCGGTCGGGCTGCGCGCCAAGGGCGAGTCGATCGAGGAGCTCACCGGCATCGTCGAGGCGATGCACGCGGCGGGGCACGCGATCACCGTGCCCGGGCGCTTGCTCGATGTCGTCGGCACCGGCGGTGACCGCTCGTTCTCGGTCAACATCTCGACGATGGCCGCGATCGTCGCGGCCGGCGCCGGCGCGACCGTCGTGAAGCACGGCAACCGTTCCGCCTCCTCGAAGTCCGGCTCCGCGGACGTGCTCGAGCAGCTGGGCGTCCGCCTCGACCTCGCGCCCCGCCGGGTCGGCGAGGTCGCCACCGAGGCCGGGATCACGTTCTGCTTCGCGGCTGCCTTCCACCCCGCGATGCGCCACGCGGCGACCGTTCGCCGCGAGCTCGGGATCGGGACGACCTTCAACTTCCTCGGCCCGCTCTCCAACCCGGCCGCCCCCCAGGCGCAGGCGATCGGCTGCGCCGACGCGCGGATGGCGCCGGTGATGGCGGGCGTCTTCGCTCGACGCGGCGTCGACGCCTGGGTGTTCCGGGGCGACGACGGGCTGGACGAGCTGACCACCACGACGACCTCACGGGTCTGGGTCGCCCACGGCGGCCAGGTGACGACCGCCGTGGTCGACCCCGCCGACCTGGGGATCGCACCGGCCACCCCGGAGGACCTGCGCGGCGGCGACGCCGCCCACAACGCCGAGGTGGTGCGTCGGGTCCTGGCCGGCGAGTCGGGGCCCGTGCGGGACGCGGTGCTGCTCAACGCGGGCGCCGCGCTGGCCGTCTACGACGAGCCCGGCGCTCCGGTGACCGACGCGTTGGGCCGCGGCCTGGAGCGCGCGGCGAAGGCCGTCGACTCCGGCGCTGCGGCCTCCGCGCTCGAGCGATGGGTCGCTGCGGCCGGCGGCGCCTGAGGGGCGGCTGAGGGCCGGCTGAGGCACGGCGAAGGCCGTGTGTCGGGCCGTGCCGGGGCGGTGCTGGGCTCGGCGGGCGTCAGCCCGCGTCGGTGCGCAGGAGCAGCACCGTCCGCTCCGTCTCCTGGGCCGGCGCCCAGCCCGCCCGGCGCAGCGCGTCCGAGAGCGGGCTGTCGGAGGGGAGGAGCGCCACGTCGGCGCCGAGGCGGCGTACCGTCGCGTCCCAGCCGGGCTCGACCCGGACCATCGCGTCCAGCGCGTCGAGCTCGGCGTCGGCGTAGAGGTCGCCGTAGCCGTGCACCGGGATCTCGAGGCCAGGATTGGTCCACAGCAGGGCGCTGCCGAGCCCCCTGTCGGTGAGCACGGCGGTGTGCGGTGCGAGCCCGACCAGCCGCTGCTGGAACGGGTCGACGTCGGCGGTGATGCCGGGGGCGGTCGCGCTGCCCGACACGGTGCCGGCGGCGATCACGGTGAGCGCCGCGGCCGTGAGGCAGCCGCGCTCGAGCCTGTTCACCGGTGCGCGACGGCGCCCGGTCGCCCGGTTGATGGCTGCTGCCGCCACGGGCGTCAGCACCACCACGGCCAGCGGGATCGTGCGCTGGGAGTAGAGCGCGAGCCCGCAGCCGGTGACCAGCAGCACCAGGTCGAACGGCGCCAGGCCACGTTGCCGGGCCACCAGTGCGATCGTCAGCAGCACCAGCGCGGTGATCGGCCACATCTCGGGTGAGGCGTAGTCGGGCGCGCCCCACTCGCCGAAGTGCGGGGCCCGGGAGGTCGCCGCCCACAGTGCCGCGGCGACCCGTGGGCCGACCGGCGTCGCCAGGGCGGCGAGCGCCATGCCCGCCGGCACCGCGAGCAGTGCCGCGCGCCGGCGCCGGTCGGGACGGGTCTGGGCGATCGTGCCGATCGCGGCCGCGAGGCTGATCAGGACCCCCACCGCCCACATTCCGTGGCACTGAGCCCAGAGCCACCCGAGGGGGATCAGCCACCAGGGCACGGTGCGGAGCCGCGCCGCGCGCTGCCACCCGGCGACGACGGCCACGGTGAGCAGGAAGCTGATCATCTGCGGACGCATCGTCAGCCAGGGCTGGAGCCCGATGGCGGCGACGGCCGTGAGCAGCAGCGCGGTCAGGGAGCCGGCGCGGGAGCGCGCGAGCAGGTAGACGCCGGACAGCAGGGCGGCGCAGAGCCCCAGGAACAGCGCACCGAAGGCGGCGTCCCCCAGGTGCTGGTGGGTCCACGTCATCGCCACCTGGCTGAGCCACTGGGTCGGGATCCAGGATGCGGACTGGCCGGGACCGACGTGCCCGGGGGAGCGGATCTCCCACGCGCCGAGGAACTCGGCGCCGAACCGGAGGTGGAAGTAGGTGTCCCAGCTGCCGAAGGCCGACATCCGGATGCCGACCAGGACGGCGACGAGGACGCCTCCGAGCAGGAAGGGGGCGACCCGGGCGAGCAGCGGGAACCTGGCGCCGGGCGCAGTGACGGGCCCCGGCGTGGGCGCTGTCGCGCTCTCGGTCGCGGCGGACGCGTCCACCGGTGCTCAGTCGAGACCGAGGGAGAAGGCCGACTCCAGGTCGTGCCGCGAGTAGGCCCGGTAGGCGATGTGGGTCTCGGTGTCCACCACGCCGGAGACCTTGTTGAGCTGGTCGGAGACCACGACGGCGATGTCCTCGTGCCGGCGCACCCGGACGAGCGCGATCAGGTCGATCTGGCCGGTCACGGAGTAGACCTCGCTCACGCCCTCGAGCGCCGCGATCGCCTCCGCCACCTCGGGGATCCGGGCGGTCTCGGCTTTCACGAACACGATGGCGGTGATCATGGCGACACTCTATGAGGTCGCGTCGCGATCCGGCCGGGAGCGCGCCGCATTGCACCGCGCTCTCCGCGGGGCGTTCCGCGGGCGGACCGGTCAGGACCTCCCGGTCGCGGCAGCGGGGTCGCGGCCGAGCGCCGGTGCCGCCCACCGCTCGAGGTGGCGACCAGCGCCGGTGACCGGGCAGGTCCAGGCGCCCTCGACCTCGACCAGCCGGACGCCCGGGCGCTCGAGCCACGCCAGGATCCGCTCGGACTCCTCGGCGGTCGCCGGCGGCTTCGTCCCCGACGGCACCGTCTCGGCGCTCGCCCGCAGGTCCTCGACGTAGCGGGTGGCGTCCATGCCGCTGGGAATCACGCCGGCCGCGGCGAGGCGTCCGTGGCGGACCACGTGGACCGCCCAGCGTCCGTCGTCCTCGCGCCGGGCGGCGACGATCTCGGGGCACTCGACCAGGGGTCCGAGGCGCTGGGTCCGCGCCGCGGCGCGGACGAACGCGGCGAGTCGGTCGCGGTGTGCTGCCGCCTCCTCGAAGCGCTCCTCGGCGGCGAGGGCGCTCAGCTTGTGCTCGATCGCCTCCACCACCTGCTCGGGACGGGCCACGAGAGCGTCGCGGACCTGGCGCACGACGGCCCCGTAGGTCAGCTCGTCGACACTGCCGTCGCAGGGGGAGAGGCAGCGGCCGAGCTCGGCCAGGGCGCAGGGGGAGCGATGGGTGGTGCGCCCCAGGCGGTCGGTGCACTGTCGGAGCGGGAAGACCTCGTGGAGCGCGGCCAGGCTGGCCTCGGCGGCACTGCGGGAGGAGAACGGACCGAGGTAGTCGGCCTGGTCGTCGGCGACCCGACGCACCACCGAGAGTCGGGGCCACGCCTCCCGGGTGAGCTTGAGGTAGCTCACCTTCTCCGGATGGCGCGATCGGCGGTTGTAGGGCGGCTTGTGCTCGGCGATCAGCCGCAGCTCGCGGACCTCGGCCTCCAACGGCGTGGCGCAGGTGAGCCCGGTGACGGCCTCGGCGATCCGGACCATCTCTCCGATCCGCGTCCGGGTCTCGGAGGCGGTGAAGTAGGAGCGGACGCGCTTGCGCAGGTCCTTCGAGGTGCCGACGTAGAGCACCCGGTCGCCGGAGTCCTTGAACAGGTAGACGCCGGGGGCGTGGGGCAGGTGGTCGGCCAGGTGACGCTTGCGCCGCTGCGGCGCGGCGACCTTGGCGGAGTAGGACTGGAGGTCCTCGAGGGTGTGCACGCCGAGGCCTCCGAGGCGGCCGATCAGCCCGTGCAGCACGTCGACCGTGGCCCGGGCGTCGGCCAGGGCCCGGTGGTTCGGCGTGGTCGTGGCGCCGAAGACACGCGCGAGCGAGGAGAGCTTGTGGTCGCGCGACTCCTCGCGGCTGACGACGTGGCGCGCGAGCTTCACGGTGTCGAGCACCTCGAAGTCGGGCCAGACCAGTTCCTGGTCGGCGGCGAAGTGGCGCAGGAAGCCGACGTCGAACCGCGCGTTGTGGGCGACCAGCACGCTGCCGGCCGCGAACTCGAGGAACGCCGGCAGCGCGCTGTCGATGCGCGGCGCGTCCGCGACCATCGCGGTCGTGATCCCGGTCAGCACCGCGATGAACGGCGGGATCGGCTGATGGGGGTTGACCAGCGTCTGGAACTCGCCGAGCACCTCGCCGCCGCGGACCTTCACGGCGCCGATCTCGGTGATCCGGTCGCCGTCGCGCACCGAGCCGCCGGTCGTCTCCAGGTCGACCACGCAGAAGGTCACCCCGTGCAGTGGGCGCCCGAGGTCGTCGAACCCGCGCTGGGCCTCCCACCTGGTGGGACGGACGAGCTCGGGTGCCTCGGTGGTCATGGCGCCAACCTAGGCCGCGCGCACGACACAACCCCGGGGCCCCTAGACTGCGCGCATGCCTGAACTTCCCGACGAGTCGCACCGGTGGCGCTGCGGGGGCTGCGGCAACCTGACGCGCTTCGACGTCACCCGCACCCGCCGTACGGCCGAGTTCTGGCACCTCGACCTGCCGGGGGAGCCGAAGGTCGAGGAGGCGGAGGTGCTCGCCGAGACGGTGGAGAGCGTTCGGTGCCGCTGGTGCGGTCGCGACGACGCCATCGAGCTGGTCGCCCGCGCCGACGCCTGACCTCCGGCCCCCGAGTCGCCGGGGCAGCCCCCGCCGTTGTGTCGGAGGGGGCGCGCAGCCTGTGTCCATGACCAAGATCGACTGCGACACGTGTGTGGTGCGAGGCCTGGCTTGTCACGACTGCGTCGTGACCGTGCTGCTGGGCCCTCCGCCCGAGCTGACCATCGACGACGACGAGCTGCGCGCGCTCGACGTCCTGGCCGACTCGGGCCTGGTGCCGCCCTTGCGCCTGGTGCGCCCGGTCGCCGGTCCCGAGGTCGAGTCGGCCTGAGTCCGGGTGGAGCACACCCGCGAGTGTGAGATGCGTCTCACAATGGAGTGACCCAATTTGCTGCGTCGTCTTGGGCGAGCGCCGTGGCGCTGGCTATTGTGCGGTCTCAGGTGTTCGTGGAAGTGGGTCAACCGACCCGCGCGGGCACCGCGCTGAGTCCGGGCCGCCAGCGGTCCGGAGCCGGGGAACCACACCACCTCTGGGGTGAGTCCCGCACGAGAGCGCCACGGTGAGAACCAGGGCGTGGAGTGCGGGTAGGGCAAGTCGTGCCCGAATCCGTCAGCTCACCCGGTAGGCGTACGACACGAAGGGGACCGCCAGCTCGTGCTGAACGGCCGCAACCGCATCACCGCAGCGATCGCCGCTCTCGCGGTGTCCGGATCCGTCGGCATCGCCGTCGCCGGCACGCAGACCTCGGCGCAGGCTGACCCCGACATCGAGACCGTCCGCGACCGCGTCGAGACGCTCCTGCACCAGGCCGAGCAGGCCTCGGAGCGCTACAACGACGCGAAGATCGAGCTCGACGAGCTCAACGCCGAGCTGGGCTCCCTCAAGGCCGACCAGAAGCGTCAGGGCTCCGTGCTCGCGGGTGTCCGCAGCGACGTGCGCGAGGCGATGATCTCCCAGTACCAGGGCCAGACCCTCGGTGCCGCCGGTGAGCTGTTGGAGTCCGACTCCGAGGGCTTCCTGACCCAGCTCTCCACCCTGTCGACGGTCAACGACCTCCAGGACTCGCTGCTCTCCCAGTACGGCGACGAGCTCAAGGCCTACAACATCCGGCGCGACCAGACCGCTGACCGGCGCGACCGGATCAAGTCGATCGAGCAGCAGCTGAAGGACGAGAAGGCGACCGCCGACTCCAAGCTCGCCGACGCCGAGGACCTTCTCGACGAGCTCGAGGAGGAGGAGCGTCAGGCCGTCCTCTCCCGCGACGCCGAGCGCACGGTGCCGACCACCACCACCGCCGTTCCCGCCTCCGGCCGATCCGGATCGGCCCTCTCCTACGCCATGGGCCAGGTGGGCAAGGCCTACGTCTACGGCGCCGCCGGCCCGAGCGCCTTCGACTGCTCGGGCCTGACGATGATGGCCTGGGCGCAGGCCGGCGTCTCGCTGCCGCACTCCTCCAGCGCCCAGTTCAGCTCCGGAGCCCGCGTCTCCGAGAGCCAGCTCCGGCCCGGCGACCTCGTTTTCTACTACAGCCCGATCAGCCATGTCGGCATCTACATCGGCAACGGCATGATCGTGCACGCGGCCAACCCGGGAGCCGGCGTCACGACCTCGCCGCTGCACTCGATGCCGTACGTGGGTGCGGTCCGCCCGGGCTGAGTCCCGGGACCGGCCTCGCGGTCGGCCCGCGTCCGTCGCCGCGCGACCGGTAGGCGAGAATCGTCGGGTGCAGGCCCCTTCGCCGCGACCCCGGCTCCGCTCGGCGCTCGGCGGTGCGCTGGTGGTCGCCCTGATGGCGACCGGGTGCTCCGAGCCGTACGTCGCGCCGCGGCCCTCGGCACCGGCGACGACCCGCGACGAGTCCGCGGCCGCGTCGACGCTGGTCGCCCTCGAGCGTGCGCTGAGCGCGGGCGACGCCGACGGTGCGGGCTCCCTCGCGGCCGACGACCGGGTGCGACGACAGCTGGCCGCGGCCGCGACCAACGTGCGGCGGGTGCGACTGGTCGACATACGGCTGCGCTACCTCGCCAGCACCGGCGCGCAGCGTGGTGACGGCGAGTGGACCGCATCGGCGGAGCTGAGCTGGCGCTACGCCGGGTACGACGACGGCGTCGCACGGCGCGAGGTCGAGGTGGCGTTCACGGCGGACGGTGAGAGCGTCGCGCGCCTCGGCGGTGGCGGGGCCGCCACCCCCATCTGGGCCGCCGGACCCGTCGCCGTCGCGCGGGGACCGCGCTACCTGGTGGTCTCCCGGGGCGGTGCCGCCCGCACCGAGCGGCTCGCGCGCCTGGCCCGCGCCGCGGTGGACTCGGTCGGCGCGACCCTCGGCGGCGCGCCGAGCGTCGTGCTCGAGGCGCCGCGGAGCGCCGCTGAGCTGCACCGCGCGCTGGCGGCCGGCGCGCACCAGTACGACGCGGTGGCCGCCGTCACCGCGCCGGTCGACGGGTCGGTCGCCGACGACGCACCGGTCCACGTCCTGATCAACCCGGGGGAGTTCGATCCGCTCGACCGGGTCGCCGCACAGGTCGTGGTCACCCACGAGACGGTGCACGCCGTGACGCGCGCACCGCTGGCCGTCGGGGCACCGCTGTGGCTGGTGGAGGGCTTCGCCGACTACGTGGCGCTGCGCGAGGTCGACCTTCCGACCACTCGGACCGCGGGACAGATCAGCGCCCAGGCGCGGCGCAACGGGGTCCCGGATCGGCTGCCGGAGCAGGCCGCCTTCAACACCTCCGCCGAGCACCTCGGGGCGCAGTACGAGGCCGCGTGGCTCGCCTGCGTGGTGATCGCCGACCGCGCCGGCGAGGCCGCCCTGATCGCGCTCTACGACGACGTGCTGACCGGTGCCGACCTCGACGCCGCCCTGCGCCGCCGGGCCGGGTGGACCGTCGAGGAGCTCACGAGGGAGTGGCGGGCCCGGATCGCCACCGTGGCGGGCCTGTCACAGTAGGTCCGTGCAGACCGACGACTCCCTTGCCGCCGACGGCGACGTGACGGACAGGGGCGGCTCCGCCGACCGCGTGGCGATCAGGGTCGCGGCGGCGTCTCTCGCCGTCGGCGTGGCCGTCCTCGTCGGGCTCGCGGCCTGGTTGGTGCCCTGGTCCCCGGTCCCGGGCGGCGCGCCGGACCCGGCCGCGGCGGAGTCGCTGTTCAGCGCCGCGCAGATCCAGCGTGCCGAGGAGTTCGCGACCTGGGCGCGGGTCTGGAGCTGGAGCACGCTGGCGATCTCGCTGGCGCTCGTCGGGTGGCTCGGCTTCAGCCGGACCGGGCGCCGGTGGGCGGCCGCCGTCCCGGGGCCGTGGTGGAGTCGAGCGGTGATCCTGGTGGCGCTCGTCTCCCTGGCGGTCCGCCTGGTCACGCTGCCGACGCGGATCGGCTATCGCCGGCTGCTGCTGCACGAAGGGCTCGCCACCTCGTCGTGGGCCGGGTGGGCCAGGGACCAGGCGGTGTCCCTGCTGCTCTCGATCGTGGTGACCGCGGTGGCGCTCGTGCTGGCGACCGCCTGTGCGCGCCGTTGGCGGCGTTCCTGGCCGGCCGTGGTGGCCGGCGGGGCTGCGACGGCGGTGCTGCTGGGCTCCTACGTCTACCCGGTGCTGGTGGAGCCGCTCTTCAACTCCTTCGAGCCGCTCCCGCAGGGGCAGCTGCGCTCGGAGATCCTGGACCTGGCGGACCGCGAGCAGGTCGGGGTGGACGACGTCCTGGTCTCCGACGCCTCCCGGCGCACGAGCACCCTGAACGCCTACGTGTCCGGCTTCGGCAGCACGCGGCGCGTGGTGCTCTACGACAACCTGGTGCGCGACCTGCCGGAGGACGAGGCGTTGGCCGTGGTCGCCCACGAGCTCGCGCACGCGAAGTACGACGACGTGCTCGTCGGAACGCTGCTCGGGATGGCGGGAGCGGTGGCCGCCTCGGGGCTGATGGCGCTGGTGCTGCTGCGGACACGGCGCCGCGGCGCGACGCCGCGGCGAGAGGGCGCGGCGCGATCGCGAGAAGGATCGGCATGGCTGCGCGACGGCACGGTGGTGCCGGTGGTGCTCGCGCTGCTCGCCTTCGGCGGCCTGCTGGCGTCGCCGCTGGAGAACGGGATCAGCCGGCGGGTGGAGACCCGCGCGGACGTGGTGGCCCTGGAGACAACGGGAAGGGCCAGCTCCTTCGTCGCGTTGCAGAAGGAGCTGGCCCTCACGAGCCTGGCGGATCCGACTCCGCCCAGGCTCTCCCAGTGGTGGTTCGGTTCGCACCCGACGGTGCTGCAGCGGGTGGCGCTGGCGTCACGTGTGCCGTGACGACGGCTTCCCCGGCGTCGCCGCGGTGGCCGGGATCGAGACTCAGCCGGCCGCGCTGCTGAGCTTGCTGGCCGAATTGGTGAAGATCTTGTCCAACCCGCCGCCGAGCGCCGTCGCGCCGGCGATCAGCGCGAGCGCGATGAGCGCGACCAGGAGGCCGTACTCGACGGCGGAAGCTCCGCGCTCGGTGCGCACGAAGCGCGAGATGAGAAGTGCGTGAAGGTACTGCACCATTGGTGACTCCTAGAGTGATCGTTGTCCCCGGGGGGTGATCGTTCCCCGACGCCTACCACTCTGCTGCAAGCGACCCTCTCGGCGAATCGGGAGTTCGTCTCCGGATTCCTAGTCCGTTGTGACTAAGGAGGCCGGGCCGGGGTCCGCGACGCGAGGGTCGTCGCCGCGCGGGACGAGGCGCGTCAGCGGGCGGAGGGCTGGACCGTGGAGAGCAGGCCGATCCGCATCGCGGTGACCAGTGCCTGCGCGCGGTTCGCGGCGCCCAGCTTCTGGTAGATCCGCGCGATGTGCGACTTGGTGGAGGACTCCGACAGGTAGAGGTGCTGCCCGATCGCGGCGGCGTTGAGCCCCTCCGCGAGCAGCAGCAGCACCTCGTGCTCACGCTCGGTCAGCGCGGTCGACTCGGCGGACTGACGGCGGATCATCGCGCCGACGAGCCCGGCGCAGACGAAGGCGCGAGGGGAGACGGCGGCGTGCCGCGTCGCCTTGATCACCTCGGTGGCGGGGGCGTCCTTGCCGACGAAGCCGGACGCGCCGGCCTGCATGGCCGCGAAGATCTGCTCGTCGCCCGAGTGCATGGTGAGCACCACGAGGCCGAGGGTGTCGCTGGCCGCGCGCAGGGTGCGGACCACGTCGAGCCCGGTGCCGTCCTGGAGCTGGAGATCGGTGACCACCACGTCGGGCCGGAGCTCGTGGGCGGCGGCGATGCCCTCGGCGACCGTGGCGACGGTGGCGACGACCTCCATGTCCGGCTCGAGGTCGAGGACGACGCCCAGTCCGTTGCGGATCAGCTCGTGGTCGTCGATGAGCAGTACCTTGGTCGGTCGGTCGCTCATCCGTGGTGTCCCCCTGTGCTCAGCGTCATCCGGCGGTGACGGGCTGCGGCCGCAGCGTCACGGAGACCGTCAGGCCCCTGCTGGCATTGTCCCGGACGCTGAGGTCAGCGCCGATTAATTTCGCCCGCTCGCGCATGATCGTCAGCCCGTGCGAGTCGGTCCGACCCGTCTGCAGGCCGACCCCGTCGTCGGTCACCGTGATCCGGGCGTGCGGGGGAGAGACGTGGCACAGCACGTCGATGCGGTTCGCCCGGGAGTGCTTCACGGCGTTGTTGATCGCCTCCTGGGTGATGCGGAACAGCTCGGCCTCGACCTCCGGGCGCAGCCGCGCGGGCTGCTCGTCCAGCCGGACCTGGATCGCGATGCCGGAGGCCTCGGAGAGGTGCCGCGCGACTCCGCTGATCGCGGCGCCCAGGCTCTCGTTCTCGCCGATGCTGGTGCGCAGGTTGGTGACCGACTGCCGTACCTCGGCGACCACCTTGGTCACCCGGTCGCGCAGTGCGTTGAGCTGGGTCGCCTGGGTGTCGTCGGCGGGGCGCGCCGCGAGCGCGTCGACGATGTAGCCGATGGAGGCGATGTCCTGGGCTACGCCGTCGTGCATCTCGCGCGCCAGCCGCTTGCGCTCGTCGGCGGTCGCGGCGTCCCGGAACTGGGTGAACAGCAGAGCGGTGTCGAGGCGCACGGCTGCCGGGGCGAGGCCCGCGCGCACCTTGTCCAGGCTGTTCTGGTCCTGCCCGATCTCGGTGTCCTCGGTGAGCAGTGCGGCGAGCACTGCGTGGTCGCCGATGGGGAACGCGAAGCCGGCCGGGGAGATCACCGTCCGGGAGAGGAGCCGTGCCTGGCGGGCCAGCTCCTCGCAGGCGGCGGAGTCCTCCGGGGTGGCACTGGGGCTCGCCGCCACCGGCGTGAGGTCCTCGCCGCGCGGCACGTAGAGGAAGCGCGCTCGCGTCGGCACGAGGTCGCCGAGGTCGGCCAGCAGGCCGCCGCCGAGCGCCCCGGTGTCGAGTCCGGAGCTCAGGTTGCCCGACAGCCCGATGAGCTGACGGATCAGGTGCTGGGCGTCGCGGTAGGGCCGCAGCGGGTCCGGCAGGCCGGGCTCACCGGCGACGGTGGCGCCCGCGACCAGGCTGAGCCCGATGCCGGCGGCGACCCAGGTGAAGATGGCCACGCCCTGGTCGGGCGTGATGGTGTGCCACCACAGGGCACCGAGCGCGACGACGGTGACGACCTCGACCAGGGCGGTGCGGGCCATCGCCTGCAGTCCGTGCGACATCGTGGCGCACAGGGGCGGCACGAGCAGCGCCGCCAGCACGGCCGGCGACGACTCCATGCCGAGGGCGCACAGCGCGCCGACGGCGGCGGCCTCGGTGGTCGGACCGAGCGCCAGGCGCGGTCTGCCCACGGCCTGCGCCAGCACCTGGTAGAGCCACATGATGCCGAGGCCCGCGATCGCCGGGAGCGCGTCGGAGTGCGGCGCGCCGACCACCTGGGCGCTGATCGCCAGGAGCGTGAAGAGGCGCGACGCCGCGATGACGACGGACGTCTGGTGGGTCGGCATGTGGCTAGAGGTCCAGGGTCCGGTACATCTCGATGGCGGCAGGTCCGATGACCACGATCAGGAGGCACGGCAGGATGCACAGCACCAGCGGCACCATCATCTTCACAGGCACCTGACGGGCCTTCGCCTCAGCATACTGACGCCGCTTGAGGCGCATCTCGCCGGCCTGGCTTCGCAGCACGGAGGCCACCGAGACGCCGAACGCATCCGCCTGGACCATCGCGCTGACGAACGACTTCAGCTCCGGCAGGTCGGTGCGCTCGCCCAGTCGACGCAGCGCCTCCGCGCGCCCGCGCCCCAGCTGCATCTCGCGCAGCAGCCGCGCGAGCTCCTCGGCGAACGGGCCCGTGGTGTTGGTGGCGACCTGCTGCAGCGCGGCGTCGAAGCCCAGGCCGGCTTCGACGCTGATCGCCAACAGGTCGACGGCGTCGGCCAGGGTGCCGCGGATCGCGGCACTCCGCTCGTAGCCGAGGTGGTAGACGTACATGTCGGCGGCGAAGAACCCGACGGCCACCGCCGCGGCCGCGGCCACGGCCGTGGTGGTCAGGCCGAAGCCGAGCAGCGTGCAGTAGGCGAGCGCGAGTGGCGGCAGCGCGGTGGCGCCGACGACCTTGAACGCCAGGATGTGGTCGACGCCCCAGTCGTGCGGGTTGCCGGCCACGTCGAGCCGGCGCTGGAGGCGGTCGGCCTTGTCGGCTCCGGTGATCCGGCGACCGATCCGGCTCGCGCGCTCGTGGACCGGCGCCACGACCCGCTCCACGAACGGGCGCTCGGCCTCCCGGCGGAGCGACTCGGCGTTCGGCGACGTGCGCTCCAGCGCGTCGAGGGCGCGAGTGACGGGGTCGACGCGGCGCGGCAGCACGATCGCGCCGAGGGACAGGACCACGGCCACGCCGAGGAGCGTCGCGGCGGCCATCATCATCGTCATCAGACCTCCACCCGGACCATGCGACGCATCCAGAACGTCCCGACCATCAGCCACACCGCCGCGCCGAGGAGAACCACGATGCCGATCGGGTCGGTCCACATCGTCGCGATGTAGTCACGCTGGGCGAAGCACTGGAAGAGGAAGAAACCGACGGGCAGCCCGACCAGGACGTAGGCCGAGTAGCGGCCCTCCGCGGCCAGGGCGTGCACCTGCCTGCGGAGGTACTCGCGCTCCCGCATCGTCTCGGCCACGGTGGTGAGCAGCTCGCTGAGGTTGCCGCCGACCTGGCGCTGGATCCGGATCGCCATCACCACCCAGGCGAAGTCCCGGCTCTCGAACCGCTGCGCGACGCCGTCGAAGGCGTCCTCGAGGCTGATGCCGATCCGGTTCTCCATCAGCACCCGCTGGAACTCCGACGCGATGGGCTCGGGGCCCTCGCGCACGATGGTGTCCACGGCCTGAGCCAGGGAGAGCCCGGCCGAGAGCGCGCTGGCCATCAGCTGCAGGGTCTCGGGCAGCGCGGCCTGGAAGGCCTTGCCGCGGCGACCCGCGCGCATCCGCATGAGGGCCGTCGGCAGCACGGCTCCGGCCACGACGAAGAGCAGGACCGGGGCGACGGCCCCCCGTCCGACCAGCAGGCCCAGCGCGAGTGCGGCCACCACCGAGCCCGCGTTGATCAGCAGCCACTCCGTGCTCTGCAGCTCGCTGCCCGCGGCCTTCAGCCGCCGGGTGATCCGGTCCTCGAGCTTCGGGTTGCGCCGGAGCAGCCCGGCGGCGGCGGCGTGCGCCCGCCCGGTCGCGGGACCGCCCTCGGCCCCCACCGCCGACGCGGTGGAGTACGCCGAGATGCGGTCCTCCACGGTCAGCGTGGTCGCCCGCCGGGGAACGAGCAGGACCGCCG
This sequence comes from Nocardioides sp. GY 10113, assembly GCF_004919105.1. GTDB lineage: Bacteria > Actinomycetota > Actinomycetes > Propionibacteriales > Nocardioidaceae > Nocardioides. The sequence goes on along the minus strand of NZ_STGK01000002.1, from coordinate 182,704 downwards.
TCGCGATCGCGCCGAGACCGAGGATCCCGGTGCCCGCGAGGAGCATCCAGTCGTGCGCCCCGGAGGCGGGGGCGACGAGGTCGGTCACCGACGCGGAGGCGGGTGCGGCCAGGCCGAGCCCGAGGAGCGCGCCGAGCCAGCCGGTGAGGCCCGCGGCGAGGACGAGGCGCCGCATCAGAAGGGATCCGCCGCGAACAGGGCGGGGTCCACGCTGACGTTGGCCGCCGCCAGCTTGTCGAGGAACTTCGGTCGCAGGTTGGTGGAGCGGAGCCGCCCGAGCGAGCGCCCCGACTCGTCGTACCCCGCGCTGCTGTCGAAGCGGAAGATGTCCTGGAGGGTGATGATCTCGCCCTCCATCCGCTCGACCTCGGTGATGTGCGTGATGCGCCGGGTGCCGTCCTTGAACCGGGCCTGGTGGACGATCAGGTCGACGGCGGAGGCCATCTGCTCCCGGATCACCCGGACCGGCAGGTCCATGCCGGCCATCAGCACCATCGTCTCCATCCGGGAGAGCGTGTCGCGGGGGCCGTTGGAGTGCAGGGTGCAGATGGAGCCGTCGTGGCCGGTGTTCATCGCCTGCAGCATGTCCAGCGCGGAGGCGTCACGGACCTCGCCGACGATCACCCGGTCGGGGCGCATCCGCAGGCTGTTGCGGACCAGGTCGCGGATGGTCACCGCGCCCTTGCCCTCGATGTTGGACGGCCGCGCCTCCAGCCGCACCACGTGGCCCTGGGAGAGCTGCAGCTCGGCGGCATCCTCGATCGTGACGATCCGCTCGTCGGGCGGGATGAAGGAGGAGAGCACGTTCAGCGTCGTGGTCTTGCCGGCCCCGGTGCCCCCCGAGACCACGATGTTCAGCCGGCCCCGCACGCAGGCGTGCAGGAAGTCGGCGGCCTCGGGGCTCAACGCCCCCGTGGCGAGCAGGTCGTGGACGGTGAGCGCGTCGGCGGAGAACTTGCGGATCGTGAGGGCCGAGCCGTCGAGCGCCAGCGGCGGCACGACGGCGTTGACGCGACTGCCGTCGGGGAGGCGGGCGTCGACCATGGGGCTCGACTCGTCGATGCGGCGGCCGACCCGGGAGACGATCTTGTCGATCGTGCGCCGCAGGTGCGCCTCGTCGGCGAACCGGGCCTCGGCCTTGACCAGCCGACCGCGCCGTTCGAGCCACACGTCGTCGTGGCCGTTGACCATGACCTCGGAGACCTCCGGGTCGCGGAGGTAGGGGTCGATCGGTCCGTAGCCGAGGATGTCGTCGGTGATCTCGCTGGTCAGGCGGGCCCGGTCGGCGTTGCTGAGCGGCTGGTCCTGGGCGGCGAGGACGCTGCCGAGGACGCTCCGCACCCGGCTGTCCAGCTCGGACTGGTCCAGGTCCTGGTCGTAGAGCTGCGCCCCGAGCTGCGCGAGCAGCGTGGCGTGGACGCTGGCCTTCAGCTCCTCGATCCGGTCCGGCTCCTGGCCGGCGAGGGCGCGCAGCTGCGCCGGTCGGTTCTCGCTGCCGCCGTGCGCCGCCGCGGCGGTGCGCGAGGAGAGCGGACCGGGCGCCGGGGCGACCGGCCCGGGCGACGGGGCCATGCGGGAGGACAGCGGCCCCGCCGTGCTGGACGGCGGGGTCTGCGGCTGTGCCGGGCGCGCGGCCGGTGTGGCCGGTGTGACTGCCACGGCGGACCGCGCTGCCACGGTCGGCGCTGCCACGGCCGGCGCTGCCGCGGCCGGCGGTGCGGCCGGTGCGGTCGGTGCGGTCGGCGCGGCCGAGCCACCGACCGTTGCGGTCGCTGCCGCGTGCGAGGGGCGGGTGGCGGTCGGCGCGGCGTCGCCGCCGCTCGGGCTCGGGTCCGACGGCGTGTCCGCGTGCTTGCCGGCGACGCTGCGGCGCGCCGCCTCGAGGCGCTCGGAGAGGGTCGACATCAGTTCCTCCCGCGGCGGAACAGGCTGCGCGACCGCGCGTCCCCGCCGCCGACGCCGACGCCGACGCCGGTCAACGGCTCTCCGATCAGGCTCGTGGCGAGGTTCAGGTAGGCCTGGCTGGCCTGGTGCTGCGGCTTCTGGGCCACGATCGGGGTGCCGGCGTTCGTCGCCGCGGCGACGTCGACGGCCGTGGCGATCTGTGCGCTGACCGGCATGTCCAGGATCGACTCGACCTTCTCGACGGTGATGCCGACCGCGTCGTCGGCGCGGTTCAGCAGCAGGTGTCGGTGGCCGCGGGCGATGCTGAGCATGTCCATCGTCTCCAGCGCCACCTTGACGTTCTTCAGGGTCGGCACGTCGAGCGTGGCGACGATGACGCACTCGTCGGTCTCGTCCAGCGCCGTCAGCGTGGCGTCGTCGAAGGACGGTGAGGTGTCGACCACCACGAAGTCGAAGCCGTCGCGCAGCGTGCGCAGGATGCGCGCGATGAGGAGCGGTGAGATCCGCTCCCGGACGTCGGGGTGCGCCGGTGCGGCGAGCACCGCGAGTCCGCTCGGGTGCGGCGTGAGCAGGCCCTCCAGCATGGACAGGTCGACGGAGTTCTCGGAGCCGATCGCCTGCTCGATGGAGTTGCTGGGGAACATCTGCATGGTGATCGCGACGTCGCCGAACGCGAGGTCGAGGTCCACCAGGCAGACCTTGCGGGCCCCGTCGTCGGCGAGGGTCAGGGCCAGGTTGACCGACGAGGTGGTCTTGCCGACCCCGCCCTTGGGCGAGAAGACGGTGACGATCTTGCCGCGCTCGGCGTCGTCGGTGATCCCGCGCAGCGCGCGGTGCAGCTGGTGGGCTCGCTCGATGGCGCCGGCGAGGACGGCGTGGTCCTCGGTGGTCACCACGTCGCGGACGCCGGCCTGCATCGACCGGGTGAGGACCGTGGTGTCGACGGTCTGGCGGACCAGGACCACGCTCACCGCGGGGCGGGTGATCCGGAGCAGCTCGGCGACCGAGAAGGCGACCTCCAGGCCGACGGACGGGCCGAGGACCACGCCGTACTCGTCCGTGCGCTGGTCGAGCCAGGCGAGCATGCCGTCGACGGTGGCGACGACGTGGGATCCGGCGGGCAGCGCCCGTTGGAGCTGGGGAACGACGGCCGAGTCGGCCTCGACGATGACGGGCATCTGTGACTCCTCAGTCGAAGAGGTTGGCGTCGTCGACGCCCTCGTCGGGCTCGGTCTTGCTGCCGTCGTTGAGCAGCGCGACGGAGAGGCTGCCGATCGACTCGGCGTACCGCACCTTCTCCGCCTCCCGCTGCGAGACCGCGACGGTCAGCAGCGAGTGCAGCCCGTCGCGGGCCTCGGGGGTCTCGCCGCCCTCGTTCGGCACCGTGGTCGCGGTGCCGAAGGCCAGCACCGTCACCCGGTCCAACAGCAGCCGGGTGGAGAGCGCGGGCCGGGTCAGGAAGACCGTCACCTCGGCGCCGGGTCGGATGAAGTCGCCCACGCGGGCGGCGTCCTCGACGGCGATCGAGATGGCGAGCTTGCCGTCCGGGATCGGCAGGCTGGCGGCGGCCTCGACCTCGTCGGCGCCGCCGAACTTCAGCGGGATCAGCTGCTCGCCGGGGTAGACGGTGGTGAGCGCCACCGTGCCGCTGAGACCGTCCGCCGACGAGCTCGCGTCGGCGAGCACCTGGCCCTGGGCGACCTCCGAGAGGACGACCTTGCCGGCCTCCAGCGCGTCGTCGAGGCTCTCGCCCGGCAGGATCCTCTCCGCCGCCGTGAGCACCTCGACGGTGTCGTACTTCTCCGCAGCCCGCGCGTCGGCGCCCTGCGCGTACACGAAGACCAGCGACACGCCGCACGCGGCAACCACCGCAGCGACTATCAACAGCAACCTTCGACGGTCCATCAGAGCCCTCCCCGCTCCCCATGACCGCACGGGCGTGACGCCCGCGCTGCCCCCCTTGCACCCATCAGAAAGGGTGTGAATGCGCCGCCCCTCCCGGCGACGCACGGCGAGGCTAACCCGTGGCGGTGCCCACGGTGACGCAAATTGAGAAAAGGGGCGGGCGATGCGCTAGGCGTCTGCTGAGTCCGTTGGTATCTGGTGGGGCCTGCTGGCCGCTGGTGACTGCTGGTGACCGCTGTGGCGGGGGAGCGCCCTAGAGGTAGAGCGCGGCGATCTCGTCCCGGCACTCGCGCATGACCACGTTGCGCTTCAGCTTCAGGCTGGGGGTGATCTGGCCGGCCTCCTCGGTCCAGTCCTCGGGCAGGACCGCGAACTTCCGGATCGACTCGGCCTTGGACACTGCGAGGTTGGCGTCGTCCACCGCGGCCTGGATCTCCGCTCGCAGCGCCGGGTCGTCCACGTGTGCGGCCACCGGGCCGGACAGGTCGTGCTGGGCGGCCCAGGCCTCGAAGGCCTCCTCGTCCACCGTGACCAGTGCGGCGATGAAGGGCTGACCGTCGCCGACGACGAGGCACTGGCTCACCAGATGGTGGCCCCGCACGCGGTCCTCGAGCACCGCGGGGGCGACGTTCTTCCCGCCCGCTGTCACGATGATCTCCTTCTTGCGGCCGGTGATCCGGACGAAGCCCTCGTCGTCGATCTCGCCGACGTCGCCGGTGTGGAACCAGCCGTCGGGGCCGATCACCGCCGCCGTCGCCTCGGGGTCGTTCCAGTAGCCGGCGAAGACCTGGCCACCGCGGAACAGCAGCTCGCCGTCGTCGCTGACCCGCGCGGCGGTGCCCGGCAACGGGCGCCCCACGCTGCCGACCCGCTGGGCGCCGACGACGTTCACCGTCAGGGCGCCGGTGGTCTCGGTCAGTCCGTAGCCCTCGAGGATGGTCAGGCCGATCCCGCGGTAGAAGTGGCCGAGCCGCTCGCCGAGCGGGGCGCCACCGGAGATCACGAACCGGCACCGGCCGCCGAGTGCGGCGAGCAGCTTGCGGTAGACCAACCGTGAGAAGAGCGCGTGCTGGGCGCGGACGCGGATCGGGACCCGGCCGTGGTCCAGGCTGCGCGAGTAGGCGATCGCCACCTCGGCGGCCCGGTCGAAGATCCGTCCCCTGCCGTCCGCCGCGGCACGCTGCGAGGCGGTGTTGAAGACCTTCTCGAAGACCCGGGGCACGCCGAGCACGAAGGTCGGCCGGAAGGCGTCCAGCGACGCGAGCAGGTTCTTGATGTCGGCGCTGTGGCCGAGTCGGGTGCGCGACTTCACGGCGCCGATCTGGATGATCCGGGCGAACACGTGGGCGAGCGGCAGGAAGAGCAGCGTCGAGGTGTCGTCCCCCTCGAACAGCTCGTGGAGCTCGTCGACCGCCACGGCCAGCTCGGTCTCGAAGTTGCCGTGCGTGAGCATGCAGCCCTTCGGGCGACCGGTGGTGCCGGAGGTGTAGATCAGCGTGGCCAGGTCGTCGGGGCCCGCGGCGGCCCGCCGCCGCTCGATCTCCTCGGGGGCGACGACCGCGCCCAGGGTGGAGAGCGTGGCGACCGCGCCGCCCTCGATCGACCACACGTGCTCGAGGCGCGGGAGGGCGTCGCGGACCGATGCGACTCGGGCCTCGTGGCCCGCGTCCTCGACCACGACGGCACGGGCGCCCGAGTCGCCGAGGATCCAGGAGATCTGCTCGGCCGAGGAGCTCTCGTAGATCGGCACCGAGACCGCGCCGGCGAACCACACGGCGTAGTCGAGCAGCGTCCACTCGTAGCGGGTGCGCGACAGGATGCCGATCCGATCGCCGGGCTCCAGGCCGGCCGCGACCAGGCCGCGGGCGAGCGCGACCACCTCGTCGCGGAACTCGGCGGCGGTGACGTCCTCCCACTCGTCGACGTCGCGGAGGGGCCGGCTGAACAGCGGGGCGTCGGGCACCTCGTCGGCGTTGCGGAGGACGTCGTCGGTCAGGTTTCCCGTCGCGGCGATGCTGACGGTCGGTGGCGTCGAGTACTCGCGCACGGTTCCTCCTGTGATGCTGGACGGCCGGGGCCCCGAGGGGAGGCTACCGCCGGTGCCGACCAAGGCCACGGACCGGTACCGGGTCCGGTAGCCTGCGGCCATGGCCGAGCAGACGTCTTCGTCGATCCACATCGAGGCGCCCGCTGCGGATGTGATGGCAGTGATCGCTGACTTCCCCGCCTACCCGAGGTGGGCGAAGGGCGTCATGGTCGCCGAGGTCCGCTCGAGCTTCGACGACGACGACCCCGCCGCACAGGGCCGGGCCCGCGACGTCTTCTTCTCCCTCGACGTCTCGCCGATCAAGGACGAGTACACCCTGCGCTACCAGTGGGAGGGTGACCGTTCGGTCACCTGGCACCTGGTGGAGGGCAAGATGCTGCGCTCGCTGGAGGGCGCCTACCTGCTGCGCGAGACCGCGGCCGGCGCCACCGAGGTCACCTACCGGCTGGCCCTGGACGTGTCGATCCCGCTGATCGGCATGCTCAAGCGCAAGGGCGAGAAGATCCTGATCGACACCGCGCTGAAGGGGCTCAAGAAGCGCGTGGAGACCGGCGCCTGAGGCGCCCGGGGTCGGGGAAGTCGGAGCACGCCGCACCGTGAGGATCCTTCTGTTCACCGGCAAGGGCGGTGTCGGCAAGTCGACCGTGGCCGCCGGCACGGCCGCCTTGGCGGCCGAGCGCGGGCTGCGCACGCTGGTGCTCTCCACGGACGCCGCGCACTCCCTGGCCGACGCGTACGGCGTACCCGAGGGCGTCGTGGCTGCGGACCCGGTCGAGGTCGCGCCGCGGCTCCACCTCCAGCAGGTCGACGCGCAGCTGAGGTTCCAGCAGTCCTGGGCCGACGTCCAGCGGTACCTGCTCTCGGTGCTCGACGCTGCCGGCATGGACCCGGTCGCCGCGGAGGAGATGACGGTGATCCCGGGTGCCGAGGAGGTGCTCGCACTCCTCGAGCTGCGGCTGCACGCGCGCTCCGGGCGGTGGGACGTGATCGTGGTCGACTGCGCGCCGACGGCCGAGACGTTGCGGCTGCTCGCGCTGCCCGAGGCGCTCGGGTGGTACATCGAGCGGCTGCTGCCGATCCAGCGTCGACTGGTCAAGGCACTGCGCCCGGTGCTCAACCGCGCGGCCGGCGTGCCGATGCCGGGCGACTCGGTGTTCGACGCGGTCAACCGACTGCACGCCGAGCTGGACGAGGTCCACGAGCTCCTGGCCGCGCCCGAGTCGACCGTGCGGCTGGTGCTGACGCCGGAGAACGTGGTGCTCGCCGAGGCGCGCCGGGCCTACACCAGCCTCTGCCTCTACGGCTACCGCGTCGACGGTGTGGTCGCGAACCGGGTGTTCCCCCAGGGCAGCGACGACAGCTGGCGCGCCGGGTGGGTGCAGGCGCAGGACGAGGTGCTCGGTCGCGTCCACCAGTCGTTCGCCGGGCTTCCGGTCTGGCGCTCGGAGTACCAGCCCGCCGAGCCGCTCGGGGTGCCGGCGCTGCGCGGCTTCGCCGCCTCGCTGTACGCGGACGCCGACCCGCTGGAGGTGCCCGGCGGCGACGGGCCCTTCCGCGTGACCCGCGCCGACGGCGGTGACGCCGTGCTCCACCTCGCCCTGCCGTTCGTCTCGCGTGCCGAGGTCGACCTGGCCCGCAACGGCGACGAGCTGGTGGTCACGGTCGGCTCGGCGCGCCGGTTGCTCACGCTGCCCCCGGGGCTGGCGCGGCTGGACGTCGCCGGGGCACGGGTGCACGAGGGTGAGCTCCAGGTGCGCTTCGCCGCGCCCGATCGGGCGATGGGAGGGGCACGATGACCGAGCGCGACGGCTCCCGCGGCAGCTCCAGCGGCAACGCCGAGGACGATCGGCGCCGGGACCGGCCGGACGCGGAGGAGGTCGGCAGCGTCGCGGAGGAGGCGGCCAAGCTGTTCGGCGCGTTCGCCGACCTCGCGCGCGAGCACGGCGCCGGCGGGCTGGGCGAGGGTCTCGGCGAGGGCCTGGGGGCGATGGCCGGCCAGGCCGCGTCGTTCGCCCGTGAGGTCAACGACCACCTCGCCACCGACGCCGCCGAGTGTCGCTACTGTCCGGTCTGCCGCGCGGTCCACGTGGTGCGGGAGACCTCGCCCGAGGTGCGCGCGCACCTGGCGAGCGCGGCCTCCTCGCTGCTGCAGGCGGCGGCGGGGCTGCTCGACCAGGCGGTGTCGAGCGCGGGCGAGGGAAGCGGGGATCCGCACCCGCGGGGCCCCGAGGTCGAGCGGATCGACCTGGGAGACGGATCGGAGTCGGGAGGCGAGTGGTGACCGCAGGACCCTTGGCTATTGGGATCGACATCGGCGGCACCAAGATCGCCGGCGCCCTCGTCGACGTGGAGGGCGAGGTCCTGGCGACGGACCGGGTCGTCTCCCCGGCGACCGAGCCGGCCGCCATCGAGAGCGCGGTGGCCGGGCTGGTCGCGAGCCTGGCGACCGGCGTGGAGGTCCAGGCCGTCGGCGTGGGCGCCGCCGGGTACGTCGACGCGGCCCGAGCGAACGTGCTGTTCGCGCCCAACATCGCCTGGCGCGACGAGCCGCTCGGTGCTGACCTGACGGCGATGACCGGCCTGCCGGTGGTGATCGAGAACGACGCCAACGCCGCGGCGTGGGGCGAGTTCCGGTTCGGGGCCGGACGCGACGTCGACGACCAGCTGATGGTCACCGTCGGCACCGGTGTCGGTGGCGGCATCATCAGCGGTGGCCGGCTGCTGCGGGGCGCGTTCGGTGCTGCCGGCGAGATCGGTCACCTGTGCGTCGTACCCGACGGGGTGCTGTGCGGCTGCGGCAACCGAGGCTGTCTGGAGCAGTACGGCAGCGGGAGCGCGCTGGTCCGCGACGCCCGCTCCACGGCCGGCGGTGGCTCCCGGCTCGCCGCCGGGCTGCGCGAGCGCGCCGGCGGCGACCCGATGGCGATCACCGGTCCGATGGTGACGACCGCGGCTCGGGAGGGCGATCGCTTCGCGATCGGGCTCTTCGAGCAGCTCGGCCACTGGCTGGGCCACGGGATCGCGTCGCTGGTCGAGGTGCTCGACCCCGCGGTGGTCGTGATCGGCGGCGGCGTGAGCGATGCCGGCAGCCTGCTGCTCGACCCGCTGCGGAGCAGCTTCGAGCAGCGGCTGGTGGGCCGCGGCTACCGCTCCGTGGCCGAGATCCGCACCGCCGAGCTGGGCAACCGGGCGGGCGTGATCGGCGCCGCCGACCTGGCCCGGACCTGAGGGCGGAGGATCGGTGTACGTCGGCGTCGACGTGGGCGGCACCAAGGTGCTGGCCGTCGCGATCCAGGACCGCGGCCCCGGGATCGAGGTGATCGGCTCGGTGACGGTGCCGATGCCCGGTCGGGCGGCGCCGGAGGCGGAGATCGAGCACGCCATGGCGCGCGCGGCGCGCGCCGTCGCGACCGGGACCGGGACCGTCCGCGGGGTGGGCATCTCCGGCGCGGGGCTGGTCGACGCGGCCGGTGAGCGGGTCCGGTTCGCCGCTCACCTGCCCTGGCGCGACGCCCCGGTGCGGTCCCGCCTGGAGGGGCTGCTGGGTGTCCCGGCGACGCTGGACAACGACGCGAACTGCGCGGCGTACGCCGAGATCGTCGGCGGCGCCGCGCGCGGGGTGGACTCGGCGGTCCTGATCACCGTCGGCACCGGGATCGGCGGTGCGCTGGTGCTCGGCGGTCGGCTGCACCGCGGGGCCAACGGCGCCGCGGGCGAGTTCGGCCACGTGCAGGTGGTGCCGGACGGGCTGGCCTGCGAGTGCGGCCTGCGGGGATGTTGGGAGCAGTACTGCAGCGGCCGGGCGCTCGAGCGCGTGATGCGGGTCGCCGTCGGGCGGCACTACGACGGCCCCCAGGTGACGGCGCTGGCCCGCGGGGGCGACGAGGTGGCCGTGCGCAGCATCGCCTCGGTGGGGACCTGGCTCGGTGTCGGTGCCGCTGGCCTGGTCTCGGCGTTCGACCCGGAGGTGGTGATCGTCGGCGGGGGAGTGTCGGCCGTCGGGGACCTGCTGCTGGACCCCGCCCGGGCCGCGATGGCCGAGTCGTTGCAGGGGGCGGGCTACCGGGTGGTGCCGGAGCTGGTGCCGGCGGCGTTCGGTCCGGAGGCGGGCGCGATCGGCGCGGCCCTCCTCGCCCGCGACGGTCGATAGCTCGCCCTCGCGTCCTGACCGTTGGGCTCCCTGACGGCTGCTGTCGCGGGGAACGCGAGCAAGCGGTCCGGAGGGAGCGAGGAACGAGCGACCGGAGGCCGCGAGCGAGCTTCTCCGCGGGCAGCCGCGGTGAGGCGCTCGGCCACCTGGCACCGAGCGAACCTCGACCGCGTGCGCGGCAGCGCGGCGAAGCGAAGCGAGACGCGCTCGCGCCATCCGGCTCAGACTTGGGCGCCGTCGTCCCAGGGGTCGCGGGGGGAGCCGGGCATCTTGAGCACGAGGTAGCAGAAGCCGCCGATGAAGCCGGCGACCATCAGCCAGCCCAGCCAGGTCGGGATCGCGATGCCGGCGATCAGGCAGACCAGCAACGTGGCCGGGGACCCGAGGACGCCGACCCAGGCGGCGAGCCGGTCCGGCGAGGGGATCGGGACCGGTGGCGGCTCGGGCGGCACGAACCGGTCCTCCCGGTCCTCCTGCGGCTCCTCCGCGGGACCGCGGGCCGTCTCGTCGTCGTCGGCCCGCGTCTCGTCCCGCGGCGGGGCGGACGGGTGGTCGCCGCTGCGCTCGGGCTGCGGAGTCTGGTCGGCCGACCGTGCCGGCAGGTCCTCCGTGGGGTCGAGCGTGGCCCGTTCGCCGTAGTTCTCGACGATCTCCCGCCAGGCGGCGTCCTCGGCCCGGCCATCGGTCCCGTCCTCGCGCTGCACGGGCCCAGGCTACTTCGTCACCCGGGCGATGAAGTCCGCGGAGGTGGCGAAGATCGTCGGGGCGTCGTTGTCCAGGGTGGCCACGTGGTAGGAGTCCGGCAGGGCCACCCGCTCGACGTCCGCGCTGCCGATCCGGGAGAGGATCAGCGGCTCGCTGGCTCCGTCGACCACGTGGTCGACGTCCGAGCGGAAGTAGAGCAGGGGAGCGGTGATCCGCGGCAGGTCGGCCACCAGGCCGGGCCAGGCCTGCGCGAAGGAGTGGACGGCCTTCAGCGGCGTCCGGGTGTAGCCACGCTCGCTCATCCCGGGCTTCTTGATGTCGTCGGTGATGCCCGGGAAGCTGCCCACGAGGTGCTTGAGCACGGGGAGCAGCTTCAGGTCGAGCCGCTTGCTGGCCAGCGCCGGATTGACCACGATCACGCCGGCCACCTCGTCGGGGCGGTCCGCGGCCAGCCGCAGCGCCAGCGCCCCGCCCATCGAGAGCCCGCCGACCACGACCGCGTCGTGCTCGGCGCGCAGTGCGTCGAGGGCGCCGGTGAGCTCGGCGACCCAGTCGTCCCAGCGCCGGGTGTTGAGGTCCTGCCAGCTGGTCCCGTGTCCGGGCAGCCGCGGCACGCTCACGCCGTACCCGAGCTCGGCCAGGTGCTCGGCCCACGGCCGGATCGAGTACGGCGACCCGGTGAAGCCGTGGCTGAGCAGCACCCCGATCCGCCGGCCGCCGGTCAGGTCCGGGCGTGCCGGAAGGGTCAGCGGGTGGGCGTCGGGGCTCGGCGTGGGGGAGGGCACGCGGCGATTGTGCCACCGGTGGCCTGGCGTCGAGGCGCCCTCGAGGGACTACGCTGCACCTCGTCGGTCCGGGCTCCGGGGCCGCGGGCGGCCCGGCAGCGCCGGGGAAAGGTGTGCAGCGTTGTTCTACTGGTTCCTCAAGTTCGTGGCGCTCGGCCCACTGCTCAAGGTGATCTTCCGGCCCAAGGCGTCCGGGGTGGAGAACGTTCCGACCGAGGGGCCGGCGATCATCGCCAGCAACCATCTGTCGTACGCCGACTGGCTGTTCATGCCGTTGGTCGTCCCGCGCAAGGTGAGCTTCGTGGCCAAGGCGGAGTACTTCACCGCGCCTGGCATCACCGGCTGGCTGAAGAAGACCTTCTTCAGCGGCACCGGCAACATCCCGATCGATCGCTCCGGGGCCGACGCCGCCGCGGGCGCCCTGCTCTCGGCCAAGCGTGTGCTCTCGGCGGGTGAGATCTTCGGGATCTACCCCGAGGGGACCCGCTCGCACGACGGGCGCCTCTACCGCGGCAAGACCGGCATCGCCCGACTCGCGCTGGAGACCGGTGTGCCGGTGATCCCGGTCGCGGTGATCGGAACCGACGTGGTGGCGCCGCCGGGCAAGGTCTTCGGCCGCTGGACGCGTCCGTCGGTCCGCTTCGGGGAGCCGCTGGACTTCTCGCGGTACGCCGGCCTGGAGAACGACCGTTTCATCCTCCGCTCGGTGACCGACGAGATCATGTACGAGATCATGCGGCTCTCCGGCCAGGAGTACGTCGACGTGTACGCCGCGAAGGCGAAGGAGCTGGCCAAGAAGTCGGACGGGGAGCGCCCGGCCGCCTAGCCCGGCGGCCGCAGCCGATCAGGCGATCACGTGACCATCCACACCAGCCACCCGTTCGCGGACCCCGATCCGGACCCGGCGCGGCGCTTCCGGGGGCGGTTGGGCGGTGCGATCACGGTGTGGACCGCCGGCGCCGGTGCCGATCGAGCGGGGCTGACGGTGAGCTCGCTGCTGGTGGCGCTCGGTCCGCGCCCCGCGCTGCTGGCGCTGCTCGACCCCGACTCCGACCTGGTGGCCGAGCTGCGCGCCACCGGCCGGGGCGTGGTCCAGCTGCTCGCCTGGCCCGACCGAGGCCTCGCAGAGGTGTTCGCCGGCACCGCGCCCGCGCCCGGCGGACCGTTCCGCCAGGCCTCGTGGGAGCAGACAGAGCACGGTCCGCGCCTGACCTCGGCGTCGACCTGGGCCGCCGTACGGCTGGTCGGCGAACGGCCGGTCGGCTGGTCGGTGGAGGTGACCGCCGAGCTGGAGCGCGTCGAGATCGGCGAGGACGACCAGCCGCTGCTGCACCGGCGCGGGCGGTACGTGCGTCCGCCGGCGCCCTGAGGATCCCGTGCTGGAGCGGCGCTAGGCCGGCATGTCGCCGCGGGCCGGGTGCGGCCGGCCGCCGCCGGGGGAGTCGTCGACCAGGTCGTGCTGCACGCCCCAGTCGCGTCGCAGTCGCGCCTCCTGGACGGCCTCGAACCGCTTGCCGCGCCGGCTCCGGGCCGCCATGGAGCCGGGCACCCGGTCCCGGAGGCGGTTGACGCCGCTCAGCACCCGCCCACCGGCGAGCACCGCACCGACGAGCCGGGTGGGCGGGATGGCCAGGTCGTCGGCGATCTCGGCGCCGAGGAAGATCCGTTCCAGCGCGTGGACCACCTCGGGAGCCCGCGGGTGCAGGAAGCGGGGCAGCACGCCCTCGATCTCGGGGACCAGGAACTCCCGGTTGATGCTCGCCACCAGGGAGCGGCAGTAGTCGTCGACCTCGGGCCGGGTGAGCAGGTAGATCTCCTCCAGACGCTGCTGCTCGGCGGCGTCGCGCGGCAGCAGCGCCTCCTCGATGCCGAGCAGGTGGCCGATGTAGCGCCAGCGCGCGTAGGCGCCGGCCTGCTCCTCGGGCCGGTACGGGGCGCCGATCAGGCCCATGGCGCGGATCGGGATCAGGGTGAACTCGACGAGCGTGTAGGCCAGGTAGGCCTGGCAGATCGGGACGCCCCAGGCCGCGGTGTCCCAGTCCGGTCGGTCGGCCAGGCTCGCGCGGACCAGGGCGTGGATGATCCTGACCCGGACGGTGAGCTCGAACCCCTCGCCGTACCGGGCGAGCCCGCCGGGGTCGCTGACCGACTTGAGCCAGGCCCCCACCTCGACGGTCCGGGCGCCGGCGTTCTCGATGTAGCGGCCGGTCATCTCCAGGGGTCGCGACGCGGCGGAGTTGGCGTAGCCGCTGACCAGGGAGGCTGCGCCGAGCGCGATCCCGGAGGCGCGCGAGTAGCGGGACGTGTGCCGGGTCGCCGCCTCGATCGCGGCCAGGTCGAACCACTCGGGGACCGCGTCCAGCTCGGCGAAGAGGGCGCGCAGCGACTCGGGGGCGTCCGCCACGGCGTCGATGCCCTCGCGGCAGGCCGTGCGCAGCATCCGCATCGCGCGGCCGTGGCCGAGCCGCGGGAAGTCGGCGACGAAGGCGTCCGCGGCCGCGTCGCCGCGCCACATCGCCTCCAGGTAGGGCTCGGTGAAGGCGCCGAACCTGGACCGCGCCTCGTCGACGCGGCGCAGGCTGGTGGGGACGGGCGTGGCGTCGGTGGCGGCCTCGTCGAGCGTCATGATCCGAGGCTAAAGCGAGCAATCCATCGTTTTCCAGGGGTTGGGTGGATCGAGGGCGATCACTCTGGCCACTGGCGTCACGGCGGACGGGCAGTTCGGTTGCCTGACGGGCATTGCAGTGCCCGTCAGGCGAGGGAATCACCGGTCGACCGGTGATTCCCGCCCGGCTCCCTATCCTGACCCCGTGCCCGCCTCCACCGCCCTGCTCGACATCGCCGACGAGCTGTACGCCGAACCGCTGGCCGCCTTCACCGCGGCCCGCGACGCCCGGGCCAGGGCGCTCCGCGCGGACGGCGAGGTCGACCTGGCCGCGGCGGTCAAGGCTCTGCGCAAGCCGTCGACGGCGGCCTGGGTCGCCAACCTGCTGGTACGCCGCGAGGCCGGCCAGGTGGACCAGGTGCTCGCGGTGGGCGCCGCGCTGCGGGAGGCGCAGGCCGCGATGGAGGCCGGCGAGCTCCGCGCGCTGACCCGGCAACGGCGCCAGCTGACGACCGCGCTGGCCCAGCAGGCCCGCTCGCTGGCCGCCGACGAGGGGCTGCGGGTGACCGAGGCGGTCGCGGCCCAGGTCGAGGGCACCCTCACCGCGGCGATGGTGGACGCCGACTGCGGACGGGCGCTGCGCAGCGGCCTGCTGGTGGCGCCGCTGAGCACCACCGGGGTGGCGCCGATGGAGCCCGCGGCGCTGGCCGGCGCGCTGGCGGCTCCGGACGCGCTGGGCTTCGCCGCCGCGCCCCGGGAGGCCCCGGTACCGCCACGGGCCGACCTGCACGTGGTCCCCGACCCGGACGCGGCCGCCAAGGCGATCAGCGCGGCGGAGGCCCGGCTGGCCGAGGCGGAGGAGGCGCACCGGGAGGCGGCGGAGGCCCTTGCCGGCGCCGAGGCCGAGCGGAGCCGGCTGGCGGCGCGCTCGCTGCAGCTCCAGGCCGAGCTCGAGGAGCTGCGCCGCCGGGCTGCCGAGCTGGAGGCCGAGAGCGACGAGGTCGACGAGGAGGCCGCGGAGGTGGCCGAGGAGCGCGACGAGGCGGCGGCGGCGCTGCGGCGGGCCGATGCCGATCGAGCCTCGGCGCGCGAGGCACTGGAACGGGTTCGGCTGCGGTTCGGGTGACCCCGGCCGCCGGTGGTGGCTAGGCTCGCGGCGGAGCGCGACGGCGGCGGGCGCCCGCCCGCAGGCCGGCTCCACGACCAGGCACAGCGATCAACCCAGCCAACCAGCCAGCGAGTCCAGCAAGGGGAGTCGGCATGCGTGTGGGAGTCCTGACCGGCGGCGGCGACTGCCCCGGACTGAACGCGGTGATCCGGGCGATCGTGCGCAAGGGGGTGCGCACGCACGGGTTCGACTTCGTCGGCCTGCGCGACGGCTGGCGCGGCCCGATCGACGGGTTGACCGTGCCCCTGGGCGTCGAGGAGTGCCGGGGGATCCTGCCGCGGGGTGGCACCATCCTGGGCTCCTCGCGGACCAACCCCTTCGCCGTCGAGGGCGGCGCGGAGCGGATCATCGCCAACCTCGCCGAGCTGGGCATCGACGCGCTGGTCGCGATCGGTGGCGAGGACACCCTCGGCGTCGCCAACCGGCTGGTCGCGATGGGCGTGCCCGTGGTCGGCGTACCGAAGACGATCGACAACGACCTGTCCGGGACCGACTTCACCTTCGGCTTCGACACCGCGGTGAACATCGCCACCGAGGCGATCGACCGCCTGCACACCACCGCGGAGAGCCACCACCGGGTGCTGGTGGTGGAGGTGATGGGGCGGCACGCGGGCTGGATCGCGTTGCACAGCGGGATCGCCGGCGGTGCCTCGGAGGTGCTGATCCCCGAGGTGCCCTTCGATATCGAGAAGGTCTGCGAGGACGTCAAGACCCGCTTCGAGAGCGAGTACGCCCCGATCATCGTGGTCTCCGAGGGCGCCAAGCCCACCGACGGCAGCCTGACCACCCAGGACGTCGACCGGGATGCGTTCGGGCACGTCCGGCTGGGCGGGATCGGCGACTGGCTGGCCAAGGAGATCGAGGCGCGCACCGGCGAGGAGGCCCGCGCGGTCGTGCTCGGGCACGTGCAGCGCGGCGGCACGCCGACGGCGTTCGACCGGTGGCTGGCGACCCGGTTCGGCCTGCAGGCCATCGACGCCGTCGCCGACCGCGAGTTCGGGGTGATGGTGGCGTTGCGCGGCACCCGGATCGTGCGGGTTCCCATGTCGGAGGGCACCGACGAGCTCAAGGTGGTCAGCCCGGAGGAGTACGCCGAGGCGCAGGTCTTCTTCGGCTGAGCGACCGCGGCGGGCCGAGTCTCGACCGCTGCTCGGCTGTCCACCCACCGCACGAAGTCGGCGTCGGCACCCGGCCGGCCGTACCCTGGGGTGGTGAGCGTCATTCCCACCCTCGAGCAGCTGCACGCCATCGGAGCCGTCCAGCAGCCCACCTACGACGACCCGGCCGCCCTGGCGGATGTCGTGGAGCGGCTGCGCAAGAGGCCCCCGCTGGTCTTTGCGGGCGAGTGCGACGACCTCACCTCGCGCCTGGCCGCGGTGAGTCGTGGCGAGGCCTTCCTGCTCCAGGGCGGCGACTGCGCGGAGACGCTGGCCGACGTCGGAGCGGACAACGTGAGCAACAAGCTCCGGGTGCTGCTGCAGATGGCGGTCGTGCTCACCTACGCCGGCTCCGTGCCGGTGGTCAAGCTCGGTCGGCTGGCCGGCCAGTACGCGAAGCCGCGCTCCTCCGACACCGAGACCCGCGACGGCGTGACGCTGCCGGCCTACCGCGGTGACGCGGTCAACGGCTTCGAGTTCACCCCGGAGTCGCGGATCCCGGACCCGAACCGGCTGCTCGACGTCTACAACGCCTCGGCGGCCACGCTGAACCTGGTGCGCGCCTTCGTCACCGGCGGGTACGCCGACCTGCGCCAGGTGCACACCTGGAACACCGACTTCGTGCGGAGCTCCTCGGCCGGTCAGCGCTACGAGGCCTTGGCCTCGGAGATCGACAAGGCGCTGCAGTTCATGAAGGCGATCGGCGTGGACGCCGAGGAGCTCAAGCGGGTCGACTTCCACTCCAGCCACGAGGCGCTGCTGATGGAGTACGAGCACGCGCTGACGCGGATCGACTCGCGCACGGGCAAGCAGTACAACGTCTCGGGTCACTTCGTCTGGATCGGTGAGCGCACCCGCCAGATCGACGGCGCCCACGTGGAGTACTTCCGCAGCATCGCGAACCCGATCGGCTGCAAGCTCGGCCCGACCGCGACCGCTGACGACGCGATCGCGCTGGCCGAGAAGCTCAACCCGGAGAACACGCCGGGACGGCTCACCTTCATCACCCGGTTCGGCGCCGACAAGATCCGCGACGGCCTGCCCAACCTGGTCGAGAAGGTGACCGCCGCGGGCCTGCAGGTGGCCTGGGTCTGCGACCCGATGCACGGCAACACGTTCGAGTCGAGCACCGGCTACAAGACCCGGCGCTTCGAGGACGTGGTCGGGGAGGTCCAGGGCTTCTTCGACGTGCACCGCGCGCTGGGGACCTGGCCCGGCGGCATCCTGGTCGAGATGACCGGGGACGACGTCACCGAGTGCATCGGCGGCGGTGAGGAGATCGACGAGCACCGGCTGGCCCACCGCTACGAGTCGGTGGTCGACCCGCGCCTGAACCGCGTGCAGTCGCTGGAGATGGCCTTCCTCGTCGCGGAGATGCTCCGACGGGCCTGATCCGGCACCCGCGGGTCGGCCGAGTGACGCTGCCGACCCTTCGCGTCGCCGGTCAGCCGGCGACGCCGCCCAGTCGCAGGTCGCTGATCGCGGTGAAGTCGCGTCCGCGCGAACCGCGTTCGGGGGCCGCGGTCCGCAGGATCTCCAGGAGGACCTGCTCGGTCTCGATCGCGTCGAGGTCGAGCGCCTGCACGGTGCGGGAGTAGCCGAGCCGCTGGACCGCGCTGCTGCCGTCGTCGAAGGTCCAGCGGACGGCGAGGATGCGCCGGTTCGAGCGGTACCCGTCGTAGCCGGGATACCGCTTCGCGTAGCCGTTGATCAGCCCGACCTCGCGCAGCTCGACCGGGCCGGCGAAGTCGATCGTCAGCGCGGTTCCCGACGCGTCGCCGGCGACGCGCCAAGCGGTCGTCCGGTCACCGTCGGTCAGGTTCTGGGCGCCGAACGTGACCCGGGCGCCGGTCGTCGCGTCGGTGCTGTCAGGAGCGGTGCCGGGCACCCGGACCGTGCGCACCTCCCCGCCCAGGTCCGCGGTCGGCCCGGAGCGACCGGCCGGGTCGTCGGTGTCGCCGCGGACCCCGGCGGCGGCACCGAGCGGTGCGGAGTCGCCGTCGAGCCCGATCAACCGGACCGCCGCGAAGGTCCCGGCGCCGGCGACGAGGACGAGGGCGGCGGCGCCGAGGAGCCAGGTCCGTGGGCGCCGTGCTCGGACCGGTGCCAGTCGTGCGGTGCTCGTCGAGGGGGAGTGCGAGGGCGCGGAGGCGGGTGGGGCGGGCATCGGCCCGGGTACGGCGGCCTCCGCGTAGAGGGGGTACCGCGGCGCCGGCGGGAGCGGCCCCGTGGGCGGCGGCACGACCGGCCCGGGTGGCACCGCCCGGACGCTGCTGACCGGGGAGATCGCCGGGATCGACACCGAGGTCGTGGCTGCGCTCCGCGGCACGAGGGGCGGCACGAGGGGCGGCACCAGGGGCGGCTCCGGGGAGCGGTCGGGCTCGCGGCCGCCCGCGGTCGGCCGGCCGCAGCGGGGACAGAAGTTCGCCTCCGCGACGTCGTTCCCGCAGGTGGTGCAGTGGATCATCTCGCTCCCGGAATCGGCTGCCCAGGCGAAGGACCACGCTGCGCGACCGGCGCTGCGGTCGTTGCGTCGGCCCCCGCCCCGGTTCTCCAGTGTGCCCCACGCACCCGCGCAGAGCCGCCTCGGCGACGCCCGTCGTGCGCCGAGCGGTCGTGCCGGTGCGGCCGGCGGTGCGTTGGTGGGTGCGCTGGTCGGTGCCGTTGCCGGGTCAGCCGGCGGCCGGTCCGGCCTGGCTGTGGCCGGGGGTCGTGGTGGTGCGGCCGACCAGCCCCGGCATCTGGCGCACCGCGCGGGCCAGCGCCCGCAGATCGGGGCCGAGGAGCGCCTGAGGACCGTCGCACAAGGCGTCCTCCGGGTGCGGGTGGACGTCGACGACGACTCCGTCGGCGCCGGCGGCGATGGCGGCGCGGGCCAGCGGGACGACGAGGTCGCGGCGCCCCGCGGCGTGCGACGGATCGACGACCACCGGCAGGTGACTGGCCGCCTGGACCACCGGCACGGCCGAGATGTCGAGCGTGCTCCGGGTGGCCGGCTCGAAGGTCCGGATGCCGCGCTCGCAGAGCACGATGTCGAGGTTGCCGCGCTGGGCGATGTACTCCGCGGCGAGCAGCCACTCCTCGATCGTGGAGCTCTGCCCGCGCTCGAGGAGGACGGGCTTGCCGGCCTCGCCGACGGCCTGCAGCAGCCCGAAGTTGTGGGCGTTGCGGGTGCCGACCTGGATCATGTCGACGTGCTCGGCGACGGTCTCGACGTCGTGCGCCTCGGTCACCTCGGTGGCCACCGGCAGGGTCACCTCCGCGCCGACCTGCGCGAGGATCCGGAGCCCGTCGAGGCCCAGGCCCTGGAACGCGTACGGCGACGTCCGCGGCATGAACACGCCACCGCGGAGGATGGTCGCCCCCGCCGCCTTCACCATGGTGGCGGCCTCCAGGGTCTGCCGGGTGGATTCCACCGCGCACGGGCCGGCGAGCAGCGTGAAGGTGTCGGGCCCGATCGGCGCCCGGGCGGCGCCGTGACCGACCCAGACGGTCGATCGCTCCGGGTGGTGCTGGAGGCTGACGAGCTTGTAGGGGTCGGAGACCCGGTGCACGGCGGCCACCCCGGACATCGCCCGCAGGTTGAGCCCGTGGAAGGCGTCGACGTCGCCGACCAGGCCGATCACGGTGCGGCTGACGCCGTGGGAGACGCTGGCCTTGCCGCCGGCCGCCTCGACCTTGCGCACGACGTGCGCGATGTCCTCGGGGGTGGCCGTGGCGGCCATCACGACGACCATGCGGGCCCTCCGTCCTCCTCCTGCGCTCCGGACAGTAGGTCAGCGTGGCAAACGATGGCGCCGGAACCAGCATGTGGACGGCCGTCTCACGCGTGGGCCCGCCCGGTCGCGTGGCGTCCGGGCGCCCGGGTCAGACCGTCAGGTGGGTGACCTCGGCCTCCACGCGGCGCCGCGGCGTCAGCTCGGTGACGACCATCGCGACCAGCACCAGTGCCCCACCCAGCAGCATCCGCGACGTCGTCGACTCCCCGCCGAGCAGCACGGCGAACACGGTGGCGAAGACCGGCTCGGAGCTCATGATGATCGCGCTGCGGGTGGCCGGCAGGTGGGCCTGGGCCCAGGTCTGGGCGAGCATCGCGGCCGCACCGGGGATCAGCGCCATGTACACCAGGGAGACCCAGTCGCCGGCGTGCTGCGGCAGCACCACCTCGCCGATCCTGCCGGTGAGCAGCGCCCCGGCCAGGCAGGTCCCGGCGATCACCAGCACCTGGACGATGGTCATGCCCAGGGCGTCGGCGGCCGAGGACCAGGCCGCGAGCCCGACGATGTGGACCGCGTAGAGCACCGCGCCGACCAGCGTCACCGCCTCGCCGTACCCGATCGAGAGCCCGTCCAGGGTGAGCACGCCGAGGCCGGTGGTGGCCAGCAGGACGGCTCCCCAGGTCGCGCCGGTGATCCGGGTGCCGAGGACCACGGCCGCCAGCAGCGGGGTGAGCACGACGTACAGCCCGGTGACGAACCCGGAGACGCTGGCCGCGGTGTGCGCCAGGCCGACGGTCTGCATCAGCTGCGCCGCGCCGTAGACCAGGCCGAGCACGAACGCCCGCCGGCGGACCTCCAGCGAGAGCCGGCCGACCGCGCGCGGCGCCACCGCGAGCAGGACGAGGCCGGCGAGCGCGAAGCGGACCGCCAGGAAGTCGATCGCCGGGACGTGCTCGAGCAGGTCCTTGGTCAGGTAGAACGACGAGCCCCAGGCGGCGGTCATGCCCAGCAGCGCCGCCGTCGCCAGCAGCGACGTGCGCCGCTCACCCATCGCGCAGCGCCTTGAGCAGCGCCAGGTCGGGGTCGTCGGCGTCGCGGGATCCGGGCGTCTCCAGGATGAACGGGACGCCGGCGGTGGCGGGGTGGGCGAAGAGCTCGCCGAAGGCGTCGGCCCCGATGTGGCCGGCGCCGATCTTCTCGTGGCGGTCCTTGAACGCGCCGCGCACGTCCTTGGAGTCGTTGGCGTGGATCAGCCGGAGGCGGCCGGGGCCCGCGATCTCGACGACGCGGTCGACGGTCGCGGTGGCCCCGCCGGGCTCGTCGAGCGGCGCTCCCGCGGCGAAGACGTGGCAGGTGTCGAGACAGACCCCCGCCCGCGGGTGGTGATCCAGCGCGCCGAGGTACGCCGCGAGGTCGTCGACGCCGGCGCACAGGGACCGGCCCTGGCCGGCGGTGGGCTCCAGCAGCAGCCAGGGGGCGTCCTCGCCGAGGTCGTCGAGGGTCTCCAGGACCGGCAGCAGGCCGTCGCGGACCTGGCGCATCGCCGCGGCGTACCGCTCCTCGCCGCCCTCGGGGTCGACGTAGGAGCCGGTGTGCACGACCACGCCCTCGGCGCCGATCTCGACCGCGCGTCGCAGGTTGTGTGCGACCACGGCGACGGACTTCTCGTACGTCGCCGGGGTCGGCGAGCCGAGGTTGACCAGGTACGGGGCGTGGATGAAGACCGGGATGCCCAGCTCGGCGGTGCGGGTGCGGAACTCGGCGTCCACGGCCGGGTCACCGGCCGAGTGCGCCCAGCCGCGCGGGTTGCCGGCGAAGACCTGGAAGGACTCGCAGCCGAGGTCCACGGCGTTGCGCAGGGCGCCCGCCACGAGGTTCTTGCCGACGGGGACGTGGGTGCCGACCGGGCGCAGGGAAGTGCTCATCTCGGGGAGCACCGTAGTGGGTGGAGGCCCGCTTCCCGCAGCCGGCGAGCACCCCGCTGAACGCCCTGCCGAACGCCCTGCCGAACGCCCTGCCGAACGCCCTGCCGGGCCGGCGGCCCGTGGGCCGGAGGAGGGGTCAGACCACCAGGACGGTGATGGTGCTGCCCTTGCGCACCATGGTCCCCGCGCCCGGGTCGGTGGAGTAGGCGCGGGAGCCGTTGAAGTAGATCGCGGCGTGGGCGGTGACGACCTTCAGGCCGAGCGCCTCCAGCTTGCGCACGGCGTCCTCGGTGGGCTCGTAGAAGACCGACGGCACCCGGACCAGCTCGGGGCCCTGGGAGACGGTGTAGGAGACCGTGTCGCCGCGGAAGAGCGTGCCGCCGGGCGGGCTCTGGCTGATGATGTGCCCCTCGGGCACGTCGTCGCTGTACTCCTTGCCGGACTCCTGGACCTCCAGGCCGCGCCCCGCCCAGTAGTCGCGGGCCGCGTCGGCCTCCTTGCCGACCCAGTCGCGGACGGCGATCGGCTGGCGGCCCTTGCTGACCACGAGCCGGACGGCGGTGTCGACGGGCAGGCTCTTCGACTTCTTCGAGCCGAACCCCGGGTCCGTGCGCAGCACGACGCCCTCGGCCACGGTCTCGGAGAAGCGCCGCTCGATCCGGCCGACGACGAGCTTGACGTCGGCCAGCGCCTCGGTGGCCTCCTCGACGGTCATCCCGGCCACGTCGGGCACGTCGTGCACCTCGGGGCCGAGGGAGACCACCAGCGTGACGGTGTCGCCGGGCAGGATCCGGCTGCCGGCGCCGGGGGAGGCCGAGATCACCTTGCCCGCGCCGACGGTGTCGGAGTGCACCGCGTCGGCGTGGTCGACCTCCAGGCCGGCGTCCTCGAGCGCCGTCACGGCCTTGGCGTCCTTCAGGCCGAGAACCGCGGGAGCGGTGGTGTAGCGGGCCCAGCCGTACCAGTAGGCGCCGCCGCCGACCGCGACGGCCAGGAGCAGCAGCAGGACCAGGGTGACCAGTCCGCGCCGGCGCCGCCGCGGGCGTGCGGGCCGGCCGCCGCGGCGCCCGGCGCCCGTGCCGGCGTCGCCGGGACCGTGCGGGGTGATCACCTCGGTGCGCTCCGGGGTGCGGGCGATCGGGTGGACCGCGGTCGCGGTCGCGCCGGCGGACCGGGTGCGGTCGGTGGCCGTGCCGGCCGGCCCGCCGCGCGAGGTCCTCGCGGGCGGCGCCGCGCCCAGGAGTGCCTCGGCCTCCTCAGCGTCCCACAGGCTCTCGAGCGCGTCCGGCGTGGTGGAGCTGGCGACGGCGGCCGACTCCGCCGCCGGCGCCGTACGGCTGCTCGGCATCAGGTCGGCGACCAGGTCGGGGTCCTCGGCGAGGCCCTCGCGCAGCGCCGCCTGCACCCGGCGCAGGTGGTGCAGGAGCACCGAGGCGTCGGCCGGTCGCAGCGTCCGGTCGCGGGTGGTCGCCCGCGCGACCAGCGCGTCGACGTACGCCGGCAGGCCGGGGACCAGGCTCGACGGCGCCGGCACGTCGTGGTGCACGTGGCGGTAGGCGACCTGGATCGGGGTCTCGCCGCTGTGCGGCTTCTCGCCGGTGAGCAGCTCGAAGAGCATCACGCCGGCGGCGTACACGTCCGCTCGGGCGTCGGCCAGGCCGTCGACGACCAGCTCGGGCGCCAGGTAGGAGACGGTGCCGATCAGCACCCCCTGCGTGGCCGTGTGCTGGGTGTCCGCGCTGACCGCCTTCGCCAGGCCGAAGTCCGCGACCTTGATCCGGCCGTCGTCGGCGATCAGCACGTTCTCCGGCTTCACGTCGCGGTGGACCAGGCCGGCGCGGTGGGCCGCGGCCAGCGCCGAGAGCACCGGGTCGAGCAGCGCCAGGGCGCGCTCGGGGGCCATCGGGGACTCCTTGGTGATGGTGTCCCGCAGGGTGTGCCCGGGGACCAGCTCCATCGCCATGTAGAGCGTGCCGTCGGCGTCCTGCCCCTGGTCGTAGATGGCGACGACGTTGGGATGGGAGAGCCCGGCGGCCGCGCGGGCCTCCCGGACGAACCGGGCCGCGAACGCCTCGTCGCCCGAGGTGGCGTCACCGAGACCGGTGTGCATGATCTTGATCGCCACGGTGCGGTCCAGGCGCAGGTCGGTCGCCTCGTACACACTGGCCATGCCGCCGCGGGCGACCCGGGGGCCGATCCGGTAGCGACCGTCGAGCACTCGACCGGTATTGGGGTCGCGAACGGGCGGCTTGTCGGCGCCGCCGGCCTGCGGTTCGTGCACAGCGACCCTCCTGTGCGCGCTCGGGACCCCGGTGGGGAAGTGTCCGGGTCGCCTATCGTACGGCGCGCCGCCGGTCAGGTCGGCAGGCACGCCGGATCGCCGCGCCCGCTGGCCGGCTGCCGGGCGGGCCCCGGCGGACCCCGGGCGGGCCCCGCGCGGGCCTCGGGTGGGCCTCGGGTGGGCCTCGGGTGCGCCTTGGGTGGACGGACCGGGCCGCTCGTGGGGGAGGATGGGGGAATGAGCGATTCGCGACTCTCCGAGCACGACCTGGCCGCCCTCGTGGACGAGTGGCTGGACTGGGATGCGGCCGCCCAGCTGATGGGGGTCACGCCGGCCAAGGTGCGCACCCTGGTGCGCGAGCACCAGCTCGCCGCCGCCGTACCGGTGCCGGGCAAGGGGCCGAAGGTGCCCGCGGCCTTCCTCGACGACGAGGGCCTGCCGGTCAAGGGGCTGCCCGGGCTGCTGACGGTGCTGCACGACGCCGGGTTCGACGACCGCGAGTGCATCGCCTGGATCTTCCTGGACGCCGACCTGCCGGGCCGCCCGATCGACGCGCTGCGGGAGAACCGCGGCTCGGAGGTCAAGCGGCGCGCCCAGGCGCTCGGCTTCTGAGCCGCTGATGGCGGGGCGGGCGGGGTCACGCGGGCGGAGCGCCCTGGCGTCGGTCGCGGTGGTCGTGGCCGTGCTGAGCGGCGGTCTGTGGTGGATGCAGTCCGGCGACGAGCCGGCCCCGTCCTCGCCGAGCGACCGGATCGTGGCCGGAGACGGTGGCGAGCAGGCGGACGAGCAGGCGGACGGGCAGGCGGACGGGCAGGCGGTCGACCCCGAGAGCGGGTTGCCGGTGGTGGCGCTGGCCGACCTGCCGCCCGAGGCCGCCGAGACGCTGGCGCTGATCGATGCCGGCGGGCCGTTCCCGTACCCGGACTCCGACGGCAGCAGGTTCGGCAACTACGAGGGGATCCTGCCCGAGCGCGACGACGGCTACTACGCCGAGTACACCGTCGAGACTCCCGGCTCGCCGGACCGCGGCGCGCGCCGGATCGTGGCCGGAGACGGTGGCGAGCTGTACTGGACCGAGGACCACTACGCCTCGTTCGCGGTCATCGATCGATGAGCGGCATGGCGTCGATCCTGCGCGGCAGCGCCCCGGCGGGCGTGCACCGCTGGGACCCGGACGATCGAGCCGACGACGGCGAGCTCCGGGCCGCCTGCGACGCCCACGGATGGCGCCTCGCGTACCTGGACACCTCCGCGGTGGAGGACCGCGCGGGCGTGCTCGCCGACCTCGGCACTGCCCTGGAGCTGCCCGCCCACTACGGCCGCAACCTGGACGCGCTGCACGACTGCCTGCGCGACCTCGCCGAGCCGACGCTGCTGCTCTGGCGGGGGTGGGGGACCCCGGCGCTGGCCGAGCCGCGGGCGTTTGCCGCGGTGGTGCGCGTGCTCGGTGCCCGCGGTCCGGGTGCCGCGCTCGAGGTGCTGCTGGCCGGTGCCGGGCCCGAGGACGCCGCGCCGCTGCTGGTCTGAGGCTCCTCGGGGTGCCGGTGGCGCGGGGTCGTGTGCCCCAGGCATCGGTATGCCGGGGTGTGAGGCACACGAGGCAGGTGCGCCGCGGGCGGATGGTGCCTCGTGTGCCTGGGACCCCTGAATGAGGGGTCCTCAGGCACACGACCCGGCTCGGGTCCTCAGGCACACGACCCGGCTCAGCCCCCCGCGGGCGCCGCCCCGTGGAAGACCGCCTCCACGTTGTTGCCCTCGGGGTCGCGGACGAAGGCGCCGTAGTAGCCGGGGTGGTACTCCGGCCACAGTCGGGGCGCGTGCAGCGACTCGGCGCCGGCCGCCAGCGCCGCGTCGTAGAACGCCTGCACCTGCTCGATCCCGTTGGCGGCGAAGGCGATGTGCACCTCGCGGTTCGGCCCGTCGACGTCCTCGCCCTTGCTCGCGTCCGAGATCCAGAAGACCGGGTTGCCGTCGCTGCCGTAGCCGACGGCCACCCCGAAGTCCATCACCCGGGCGTGCCCCAGGGTGCTCAGCACGGCGTCGTAGAAGGACCGGGAGGCGTCCCAGTCGGCGCAGTTGATGCCGAAGTGGTCGATCATCCCGCGATCGTCGCACCGGCCGCCGACGGACGGAACCCGGTACGCCGACCCGTCAGTGACTGCGCTGGGTCGCCGCCGAGGCCAGCCCGGCCAGGACGTCGCACGCGGTCGGGTCCCAACCGGCCTCCGCGCGGCCGTGCGCGAGCGCGTCGAGCGCCCGGTCGCCCAGGGCGGCGATCGTCTCCTCGACCCGGTCGAGTGCTCCGCTGCCGGCGATGATCGCGCGCAGCTCGTCGACCTCGGCGTCACTCAGCGGGCCACCGAGGGCGGCGTCCAGCCGCTCTGCGTCGGCCGCGCCGGCGGCGGCGAGCGCGTGCGCGACCAGCACCGTCCGCTTGCCCTCGACCAGGTCGTCGCCGGCCGGCTTGCCGGTGGTCGCCGGGTCGCCGAAGACGCCGAGCAGGTCGTCGCGGAGCTGGAACGCCTCGCCCAGCGGGAGCCCGAACCCGGTCAGCAGGTCGTGGGTGGCCTCGTCGGCGCCGGCCAGGGCGGCGCCGATGTGGAGGGGTCGCTCGATGGAGTACTTGGCGGACTTGTAGCGCAGCACCGTCATCGCGTCGTCGACGTCGGCCCGGCCGCGCGCCTGCACCGACACGTCGAGGAACTGGCCGGCGATCACCTCGGAGCGGCACAGGTCGAGCATGTCCAGCGCCGGTCCGGTGCGCTCCCAGCCGAGCCCGCAGGTGCGCAGCAGCTCGTCGGCCCAGGAGAGCAGCAGGTCGCCGAGGAGGATCGCCGCCGCGGCGCCGTACTGCTCGGCGTCGCCGCGCCAGCGCTGGCCACGGTGGTCGGCCTCGAAGCCACGGTGGGTGGCCGGGCGCCCACGCCGGGTGTCGGAGGCGTCCATCAGGTCGTCGTGCACCAGCGCCGAGGCGTGCAGCAGCTCCAGCGCCGCCGCGGCCCGCCGGACGGCGCCCGCCTGCTCGCCGGTGGGGACGCCGGCGACGGCCGCGAACCCCCAGAAGCAGAACGCGGCGCGGAAGCGCTTGCCGCCCGAGACCACCGCCCGCGCCTCGGTCATCAGCCGATCGGCGTCCGGGCCCAGCGGGGCCAACCGGGTGGCCTGCCGGTCGAGGAAGCGGTCCAGCTCGTCTTGGATCCCGGCGCGGAATGCCGCCGGATCCCATCCCTCGTCCGTCACGTCAGCACACCCTAGTGGTCGCCCTAGACTCGCCCGCATGGCTGTCGGTCCCGGACGCTCGCTCGGCGAGCTGATCAGCGCCGGTGAGCGCTCGTTCTCCTTCGAGTTCTTCCCCCCGAAGGACGAGGTCGGCGAACAGCAGCTGTGGTCGGCGATCCGGGCGCTGGAGCCCTACCGCCCGACGTTCGTCTCCGTCACCTACGGTGCCGGCGGCACCACCCGCGACAAGACCGTCGCGATCACCGGCCGGATCGCCCGCGAGACCGACCTGGTGCCGATGGCGCACCTGACCTGCGTCGGCCACACCCGCGCCGAGCTGGAGGGCATCCTCGACGCCTACGTCGCCGAGGGCGTCAGCCACGTGATGGCGCTGCGCGGCGACCCGCGGGAGGGTCCGCGCGCCGAGTGGACGCCGACGCCGGGCGGCCTCAACCACGCGCTGGACCTGGTCGAGCTGGCGCACGCCCGTGGCTTCCGGGTCGGCGTCGCCGCGTTCCCGGAGGGGCACCCCTCCGCGGAGTCCCTGGACGTCGACGCCGACGTGCTCGTGGCGAAGGCGCGGGCGGGGGCGGAGTTCGCGGTCACCCAGATGTTCTTCCGCGCCGAGGACTACTTCTCGCTGGTGGAGCGGGTCCGTGCCCGGGGCGTCGACATCCCGATCCTGCCCGGGATCATGCCGATCCTGAACCTGGCCGCGATCCGCCGGCAGGGCGAGCTGATCGGCACCAGCGTCCCCGACGACGTGGTCGCCCGGATCACCGCCGCCGGCGAGGACCGGGCCGCGGTGCGTGCGGCGGGCATCCGGCTCGCCGCCGAGCTCTGCGACGACCTGCTCGCCGGTGGGGCGCCGGGCCTGCACTTCTACACGCTGAACCGGTCCAAGGCGACGCTGGAGATCTTCGAGGCGCTGCGGATCACCGTCTGACCACCCCGACCGCTCTCCGGACTCAGCCGGGCAGGAGCCGGTCCCGGCCCTGCCACCGCCCGTGCTCCGCGAGCGGCCGGAAGCGCATGAAGGCGGACTCGTGGTGGAAGTCGCGGCGGGCCTGCTCGCGCATGGCCGCGGCGTGGAC
Organism: Nocardioides sp. GY 10113; assembly: GCF_004919105.1. GTDB lineage: Bacteria > Actinomycetota > Actinomycetes > Propionibacteriales > Nocardioidaceae > Nocardioides. Next base: position 154,039 of record NZ_STGK01000002.1, on the reverse strand, counting down.
CTCGCGGTTCTCGACGTCGCTGTGGCCGTGGACCATCGCGGTCATCTCCTCGACCGATCGCCAGATCGAGAAGGTGGAGAAGTGCCGAGGCGGCCGCATGGCGGCCAGGGCGATGGTGGCCCCGGGGTGCGACACCACGAGCCGCTCCACGGGCTTCCCCCACTTCAGGAAGCGGGGGAGCTGCGGCAGCTGCAGGCGGGCGAGGGTCACGGCCACGACGGGCTCGCCGCGGTCCCAGTCGCCGGCCTTCGTCGGCAGGTCGGGGAGGCAGGCGAGCGTGCCGTAGCGGCGCAGGAACTCCATCCGCACGTGCCACCCGGTGGACAGTGCGATGCCCAGGGGGTGGTGCTCGAGGAAGCGGTCCAGCGCGCCCTCCTCCTCCCAGCGGGCGAACACCGCCACGCGCCGCAGCTGCATCCGCTCGAGCGACGCGGTGGGGGCGCCGAGCTGCATGAAGGCGAGGACCTCGGCATGGCGCAGGCCCGGCACCTGCCCGGGTCGGGGTGGCCGGGCCATGGCGCGCGCGGTCGTCCGAGCGGGCAGCTCCGCGAGGTGATAGCTGAACATCGGCGCAGACGGTAGCGGCCCCGACGGCCGGGCGGGTCGGTCCCACGCCGGCCGGTGGCCCACGCCCTAGCATCCTCGCCATGACGAGTGCCGGTCCGACGACCGCCGAGGGGCACCGCGCGTGGCGGACGGTCGACCTCGGCACCCGGAAGTTCTGGCGCGCGGCCGGGCGTCGGGTCGACCTGGACGGTGCGGAGTCCTGGCTGCGCGGTCCCACGAGTGGTCGGGGACCGGTGACCGACGACTGGCTGGAGGCCGAGGCGGCCCGCCTCGGGGGCTCGGTGGTGCGGGGCCGGGCGGGATCCGGGCTGCTGCGCGACCTCGCCGAGCTCGACGGGCCGGGCTTCTCCGCGGCGCTCGTCCACCCGCGGATCAGGGACTTCTACGAGCGGACCAGCGGCTGGCGGATGGAGGTCTGGGTCGGGTGGTCGCCGGTGTTCTGGCCCGGCGGTGAGCTGATCTCACGCCTCTTCGGGCGGCGCCTGGACCAGCTGGCGCTGCCGACCCGGTCGCTGGACGTGGCGCGGGGCATGGACAGCGAGGTGTCGTTGATCGTCGACGACGAGGGCGTCCAGCGCGCCGCGGCCTGGACCCGGACGGTCCGCTCCACCGGCGACCGGGCGTTCAGCGGCTCGTACTCGACGCGCCTGCTGCCCGGCGCGCGCCGCCGCAGCGTGCACGCCGCGTTCCCGCTGGAGTCGGGCAACGTCCAGGTCTTCCTGCGGCCCGAGCACGGTCCGAACGGCTCGTTCTTCCTGCGCTCGCCCGGCGGTCGGTTCGGGCAGGACGGCGCGTACGTCGTCGCCGACGACCGCGGCGCCACCTACGCCGCCAGCGCGCCCATCCGGGAGAGCTTCCACCTGTACCTCGACGACGAGGGCGTGCTCCGCGCCGACCACCAGCTCCGCCTCTGGTCCGCCACGGCGGTCAGGCTCCACTACCGGCTGGATCCGGTCCGGTAGTCGTCGCGACGCGCGGGCCCGCCGGTCCCGGCCGAGGGATCAGGCCGGGCCGACCGCCTGCGCGACCAGGGCGCCCGACAGCGTGACGAACGCGACCCCCGCACCGGGGGCGCCGTGCGCGCCGGCGACGTGGACGCCGGCGATCGGCGTGGTCGGCCCCAGGCGCCGGCGTACCGTGCCGCGGCCCTGCCAGAGCACGCCGAACGGGGAGCCGTGGAGCCGGTCGACCTGCTCGCGCGGGCTCAGGTCGAGCCGGGTGACGACCTGCTCGCGCAGGTCGACCCCGTGCCGCGCGAGGGCGGTCACCGGGTCCTCGGCGATGCGCCCGCGGGCGAGCACGGTCCAGGCGCTGCCACCGTCCGGGGCGCCGGTGCCGCGGCGGAGCACGAGCATCGGGTCGGCGTGGATCACCACCTCGTGGGCCACGTCGCGAAGCTGGTCCGGGCCGGGGCCGTCGAGGCCGAGGTGGGTGACCACCGGCGGTACGGCGGGCATGGTGCGCTCGACCAGGGGGCGCAGGGTGGGCAGGCGGCGCGGGTCGATCGCGACCACCGCGTGGTCGGCGTCGAGCGTGCCGTGCTCGGTGCGCACCGCCACGACCCGGCCGGACTCGACGACGAGGTCGCGCGCGGTGGTCGACGTCAGCACCTCGACCTTGCGGGTGCGCAGGCGCCCGGTCAGCACGTCGGCGAGCCGACCCATGCCGCCGGGCACCTGCCAGGCGCCGAAGCACTGCTCGAGGTAGCTGGTGACGCCGACCCACGCCGGGACGTTGCGCAGGTCGTGGCCGCCGAACGTGGCGTCGTAGCCCGCGACCAGTGCGAGCCGGTCGTCGCGCAGGCGGCGGCGCAGCCGCTTGTGCAGGGTCTCCCGGTCGCGGAACAGCCGGTCGAGCTCCTGTGGCGTGCTGCCCCGAGCGGCGGGGTCCCAGGGCACCTCCGCGTAGTGCCGGCGCAGCACCTCCCAGACCTCGCCGTAGGCGTCGACGTGCTCGACCCAGGCACGGCCCAGGCCGGCGCCGAGCTCGTCGAAGGCGTGCAGCTGGGCCGCGCGGGAGCCGCCGGGGAGGCGCACGCTGGTCCGGTCCTCGAAGCGGTGCTCGCGGATGATCGGCACCGGCTCGAGGTCGGCCTTGAGCTCGGCCTCCAGCGGCCTGCCGGACTTGCGGAAGAGGTCGCGCAGCGCGGCCGGCAGCAGGGTGGCGGCCGGGCCGCCCTCCCAGACGAACCCGTCCTGCTCGAGCGTGCGCAGGGCGCCGCCCAGGTCGGCATCGGCCTCCACCAGGGTGACCTGGTGGCCGAGCTTGGCGAGGCGGGCGGCGGCGGCCATCCCGCCCAGCCCGCCGCCGACGACGACGATCGCGCTCATCGGGTCACCCCACCTCGAGCGGGGTCGCGCCGGTCAGGGCCAGCAGCTCGTCGTACGTGGTGGAGAAGACGGCTGCGGGGTGGCCGGCCGCGGCCCAGATGACGGGGTGGCGGGCCAGCCACGGGTCCAGGTACGTCGGGATCGGGGCCGGGTGACCGATCGGGGAGACGCCGCCGATGACCTGCCCGGTGTGCTCGCGGACGAAGTCGGGGGAGGCCCGGCGCAGGCGCACGCCGAGTGCCTCGCCGGTCGCGGCGGTGTCGACCCGGTGGGCGCCGGAGGTGAGGATCAGCACCGGTGCGTCGTCGGCGGAGAACAGCAGGCTGTTCGCGATCGCGCCGACCTCGCAGCCCAAGGCGGCGGCGGCGAGCGCGGCGGTGTGCACCGCGTCGGGCAGAATGACGATCTCGCCGGCGCCACCACGACGATGGTGCTCCTCACGGAACCGGCTGATCGTGGGATGGTCGTCCGCCATGCGGGCGACCCTATCCGGCCCGTGCGGCGGGCTCTGGAGGAGGAACGATGATGAAGCGACCGGTGACGGTCGACCTCGCGAGCTGGCTGCTGTGGACCCTGGTCGCGGCGGGCCTGGTGATGTCGGTGGCGGTCGTGGTCTTCCGCGGCGACCTGGACCGGGTCTGGTCGCCGATGGAGGCGGGCGACACCACCGTCCAGCCGACCGAGTTCGTCCCGGTGGTCCTCGTCCTCTACGGCGTCATCGCGGTGACGATGCTGACGATGATCCAGCTGTTCCGGCACCGGCACCTCTGGGCCCAGCACGGGCTGGCCTGCTTCGCGCTGGGCATCCTCGTCGGCACGCTGGCGGTGATGCGCACCGACTCTCCGTTCCTGGTGCTCGTCGGCGCGGGCGCCGCCGGGGTCGTCGCCGCCGTGGCCGTGGTCTTCGTGTGGCACCCCGAGACGTCGCGGTTCATCCGGAGCGCTGAGGGCTCCTGACCGGGGCGCGCACGCGTCGCTGACCGGGCGCACGGATCCCCGGGCCGGGCCTGTCGGGCCGGCGCCGCGGCTCGCGTCGCATCTCTTGACGTTGTGACGGACCGCGGGTGTACCTTCGGCAGTGTTCGAACAGATGTTCGAACACTGCTCCGGGGTGGCGTGGTCCCGCCCCGCCCGGAGCCCCCGGCGACGAAGGGAAGCGACCATGGCGAGCGAGGCGATCAGCGGCACCGACGACGGTGACCTCCGGGACGAGGCACCGTGGCAGCCGCACCTGCTGCCGGCGACCACCCACTCCTACCTGCTGCGCTCGGCGGAGTCGCTGAGCGAGGCGGTCGGCGCCACCGACGCCGCGACCCGCTACGCGTGTGCCCACGTGGCCGCGCTGCGCGCCGCAGCGGCGCTGCTCGCCGCGCGGGCCCGGCCGGCGCCCGGGCGGCGCCGACGCCAGCAGAACGCATGGGTGCTGCTCGCCCAGGTCGCACCGGAGCTGGGCGAGTGGGCGACCTTCTTCGCCGCCGGCGCGGCCAAGCGGGCCGCGGCGGAGGCCGGCTCGCAGCACGCCGCGAGCGAGCGGGAGGCCGACGACCTGGTCCGCGACGCCGACCGGTTCCTCGCTGTCGTCGAGCGCGCGCTCGGCCTCGTCGCCCACCCGACGGTCGGCGACCGGCTCGCCGGCCGTGCCGCGGGCTGAGTCCTGTCCGGTGGAGGACCGCGACGTCGTAGGGTTCGGGCCATGGTCCAGGACAACCAGACGACCGAACGCCGGGGCTCGATCCGCACCGTGGTGGTGTGGGACGTGCTGGACGCCGCGTTGGCGGGCCCGCCGCGCGAGGTCGTCGACATCGGCGGCGGCACAGGCGGCTCCGCGGTCCGGCTCGCGGAGGCCGGGCACCGGGTCTCGGTCGTCGACCCCAGCCCCGACGCGCTGGCGGCCCTGGCCCGCCGCGCCGACGACGCGGGTGTCGCGGTCGCCGGCCACCAGGGTGACGTCGCCGGCCTGGTCGACCTGGTCGGGGCGGACAGCGCCGACGTCGTGCTCTGCCACGGCGTGCTCGAGGTCGTCGATCCCGCGGCGGCGCTGGCCGCGATCCGCTCCGTGCTGCGCCCCGGTGGCGTGCTCAGCCTGCTGGTCTCCCAGCGCAGCGCCGCGGTCCTGGCGCGTGCGATGGCCGGCCACTTCGTCCAGGCCCGCGACCTCATGGAGGGTGCCCACCCGGAGGAGGGGCGTCGCGGCCACCGGTTCGACCTGGGCGATCTGCGCGACCTGCTCGCGGCGGCCGGCTTCTCCGTCGACTCCGTGCACGGGATCCGGGTCTTCGCCGACCACGTCCCGGCCCGTCTGGTGGACGTGGAGCCCGGCGCGGCCGCGGCCCTGGTCGAGCTCGAGCGGGCCGCGGCCCAACGACCGGAGTACCTGCCGCTCGCGACGCAGCTTCACCTGCTCTGCTCCTGACGCCGCTGCTCCTGACGCCGCTGCTCCTGACGCCCCTGCTCCTGACGCCCCTGCTCCTGACGCCGCTGCTCCTGACGCCGCCGGCGCCGACCCGGCCGGAGGGCGCCGGTGAGCGTCCCGGGGCTGCTGCACGTCGACATGGACGCGTTCTACGCGTCGGTGATGACCCGGGACCGCCCCGAGCTCCAGGACGTCCCAGTGATCGTCGGTGGCGGCCACCGGGGTGTCGTCCTGTCGGCGAACTACCCCGCCCGGCGCTACGGCGTGCGGTCCGGGATGTCCGGCGTCGAGGCCCGGCGGCTGTGCCCGCGCGCGGTGTCGGTGGCGCCCGACTTCGCCATCCTGCGACCCGTCTCGCGGGCGATCATGGAGACGTTCCGGTCCTTCACCCCGGTCGTCGAGGTGATGTCGCTGGACGAGGCCTTCCTGGACGTGCGCGGCGCGCGGCGGCTGTTCGGAGGCCCGGAGCAGATCGCCGAGGCGATCCGTGCCCGGGTGCGGGCGGAGCAGGGGATCGCCTGCTCGGTCGGCATCGCGGCCACGATCTCGGTCGCCAAGCTGGCCAGCCGCCGCGCCAAGCCCGACGGGGTCCTCGTGCTGGGGCCCGACGTCTTCGTCGACCGGGTGCACCCGCTCGACGTCGGTGAGCTGTACGGCGTCGGGCCGGCGACGCGGGAGCGGCTGCACCGGCTCGGCCTGGTGACGGTGGGCGACGTCGCCGCCCTCGAGCGCGCCGAGCTGCGTCGCGTCCTCGGCGACCACCTGGGTGAACGGCTGCACGCGCTGGCCCACGGACTCGACCGCTCCGAGCTGCGCCCCGGCGGCGCCGGCGTCTTCGGCTTCGGGGAGGGCACGCCCGAGGGGAGCATGGGCGCGCAGCACACGCTCGCCGTCGACGTCGTCGACACCGACCGCCTGGCCCGGGAGCTGCTGTCGCTCGCTGCGCGCGTCGCCGCGCGGGTCCGGGCCGCGGCGAAGGTGGGGCGGACGGTGATGCTGACCGTCCGGTTCGCCGACTTCGCGACGCTGTCCCGGTCGCGCACCCTGGACGAGCCGACCGACGTCACGCAGGACCTCTACGTCGTGGCGCTCGACCTGCTGCTGACCGTCCTCGGCCACCACCCCGGGCGGAGGGTGCGGCTGCTCGGCGTGGCCCTGCAGGGACTCCGCGGGATCCGCGCGGGCGAGAGCCGCCAGCTCGTCCTGGGGGAGCGGTTGCCGGGATGGACGGCCGCGGACCGCGCCGTGGATCGCGTCAGCGGGCGCTTCGGGCGGGACGCCGTACGCCGGGCGAGCCTGCTGGGATCCCTCTGATGAGCAGATTTTGTGACGTCGGCCTACCGGGACGAACGCTGCCTGCCTACACTTGGTCCGAGGTCTATCGGCGGGCGAACCGCCCAGGATGCGCGGAGGATCCGGTGCCACTTTCCGAAGAGGAGCTGCGACTGCTCGAGCAGATGGAGCGCGCGCTCGTCGAGGAGGACCCCAAGTTCGCCTCCACCCTGCGTGGCACCACGCTTCGTCAAGCGGCTCGGCGCCGCGCGATCCTCGCGAGCCTCGTCTTCGCCATCGGCGTCGCGGTGCTGATGACCGGCGCGATCAGCGGCTACTGGCAGATCGGGATCGTCGGCTTCGTGGTCATGCTGCTCTCGGCGACCGTCGGGCTGACCGCGCTGCGCGGCCACCGCGCCGGCAGCGAGGCGATGACGGCCCACCCCTCCGGCCTGGGAGTGATCGACGGCGGGCGTGCTCGCCGCGGTCGCAGCAAGTCCGGCGGCGGCAGGTCCGGCGGCGGGTCCGGACACTCGTTCATGGACACGCTCCGTGCGCGGTGGCGTCGCCGCCGCGACCAGGGCGGCTTCTGACCCTCCGCGAGTCGGCGGGGACTGACACGCACCCACGCGAGTCGGCGTGAGGTTCTCGACGACTTGCGTCTCGGTGTCAGCCGAGTCGCGCTCAGTCGCGCTGCCAGGAGGAGCGCGGCAGCCAGGCCGCACGCCGCACCGACCGGGCGGGACGGCTGGCCACGAGCGCGGTGCAGACCAGGACGGCGTCGTCGCGCGCGACCGTGGGCGCCTCGAGCACGGCCGTGGCGCCACCACCGCGCGCGGCCTCCGCCGGGCGCGCGTAGCGGTGCCGCTCCAGCTCGGCGACCAGCCGGTCCATCGCCTCGGCGGCGCCCGCGGTGGCGCTGAGCCGGCCGGCCAGGATCGCGGCGCTCTCGCGTGGTGACCGACCCTCGGGCCACGCGATCCCGAGGTCGAAGGCCGTGGCTCGCAGCTCGTCCCAGAGGTCCTCGGGGCTCCCGGCCAGCCGGCGCTGCCGCTGCCGGGAGCGCAGCAACCGCGGGACCAGGGTGCCCGCGACCGCCAGCGCCGCCGCCATCACCAGCGGCCACAGGGGCAGCCCGCCCCCGCCGCTGCCGCCGGCGGCCTCCTCCGTCGTCGCTGCGGACTCCTCGGGCGCGCGGCTCGGCTGGTCGCGGCCGGGCTGGTCCTCCGGTCCGATCTCGCCGTCGGCGGCCGTGCTCGGGTCGTCGCCCGGGTCCAGGCTGTCGGTGATCACCGGCACCGTGCTGTAGGCGGGCGCGTCGGGGGCACGGCGCCCCGGCGTGGGCTCGAACCGCACCCAGCCCGCCCCGGAGAAGTACAGCTCCGGCCAGGCGTGCAGGTCGTGCGAGCTGTACTGCCATACCCGCGGCTCCACGGCCGTCGGGGTCAGGAAGCCGACGGCGACGCGCGCCGGGATGCCCGCGATCCGGGCCATGATCGCCATCGCCGCGGCGAACTGCTCGCAGTAGCCGATGCGGCCGCCCGGGGCGTCGGAGAGGAAGGTGGCCAGGCTCTGCCCGATCGAACCCCCGGGTGCCTTCGCCAGGCTGTAGCGGAAGCCGCCGTCGATGCGGAACCAGGCCTGCAGCAGCCGCGCCCGCTCGTAGTCGTTCCGGGCGCCGGCGGTCACCTGCTCGGCGTAGGTGCGCACGCTGCTCGGCAGCCCACCGGGGATCTCCAGCACCTCGGCCGTGACCGAGGAGGCCACCGCGTCGGCGAAGAACCGGCCGTCGGTGCCGTAGGCGGGCACGATGCTGCGCATCGTGTACTCCATGCCGGCGGTCGTCTCGTCGCCCGCCGCGAGGAAGTCGTAGGTGTCCTCGTCGTAGCGCCAGTCGCCCTCCGCGTGGATCGCGCTGATCGGGAACTGCGTGGGCAGCCACGTCGAGTCGAAGGCCGGGGCCACCGTGACGTCGTACTCGTAGGAACGGCGCGGGACCTCCTCCGAGAGACCGGACGGCGGCGGGAGCTTCCGGTTCGCGGTGGCGCTGCTGGCCACGTCCCGGTCCCCGCTGCTCCACTCGTCACCGGTGAATCGGTTGAGCACGGCGATCCGTAGGTAGCTCGGTGCCGGGTCGTTGGTCCGGACCTGCACCAGCGGGACGTCATCGCCCTGCTCGAGGTCGCGGCGCAGGTCCGCCCGCGGGTTGCGGATCGTGATCTGGTTCTTGCCGGCGCCATCGCCGAACCCGAGCGCGTCCAGCTCGAGCACCGGCACGAAGGGCGGGATGACCAGGGCGAGCGCGATCGCCCCCACGCCGATGGCGCCCGCGCCGGCCCTCAGCGCGCCGGCGAGCGGGTTCGCCTCGGCCCACGGGCTGTGCGCGTCGTGGCCGACCGCCCTGCCCCAGCGCAGCAGCTCCGACCGGGCGTCCAGGTGCAGCAGCGTGAGGAACCCGACCGCGGCCAGGACGAAGGAGACCCAACCGGCGCCGGTGCTGGCGAGGCCGGCCGGGATCGCGTAGATGGCGAGCAGCACCAGGCCGGCGACCGGGACGCGCCGCAGCGTGCAGGCGACGGCGTCGAAGAGCAGCGCGAAGAGTGCGGCGCCGGCGACCAGGAGCGGAGTGACCGGGGGCAGGTCCGCGCCGATCGGCGCCGCGTACCGCTGCGCGGAGTCGACCGCCGTGGCCAGCGCGTCGGAGAGCTCCACGAGGGCACCGCCCAACGGCAGTGGATCCCCGGTGACGACCAGGCTGACGCCGCACGTCGCGACCGCCAGCTGGCCGAGCAGCGTCACGAGTCGCGGCGCACCGGCCCAGCGCAGCAGCACTCCGCTCACGGCTATCGCGAGGGCGAGCAGCGCGGCGGGGACCAGGAGGTCCCGCGGGGCGGTGATGAAGCCGCTCCAGGCGGTGAGGGTGGCCCAGGCGGTCGCGGCGGCGACCAGCGCCATCGGTGCGTCGACGGCCAGCGGGCGGCGTACGACGGACATCAGGCGCCCGCCCCCCGGTCGCGCCGGCGGCCGAGATCTCGCCAGGCACCCTCCAGTCGGTCGTGGGGGCCGATGCTCACCGAGCGCCAGCCGAGGGACGCCGCGGTGACGGCGTCCTGCCCGGAGGCCGTGACGGCCGTCGTCCCGGCCGCCTCGGCCCACCGGGCGAGGTCCAGCTCGATCGACATCGCGGTCGCGGCGTCGTGCCGCAGCCGGCGCAGCGCGGGGATGTCGGCCGCCGTCAGTCGACCGAGCACGCCGACCACGAGCCCGCCGTGGGTCTGCTCACCGCACCAGGAGAGGTCGATCCGCGGCTGGCTGGTGAGCTGGATCAGTGCGAGGTGCTCGAGGACGGCGGCCAGCGGCTCACCCGGGCCGGTGCCGATGCCCTGGGCCGAGATCAGCCGCACGGTGTAGCCGTGCAGGTCGAGGTGGACCGCCACCGAGGCGGCGACCGTGACGGCCGCCTCGAAGGTCGACGTGGCGCCCTTGCCGTGGTGGGCGAGGCGACGGTTGTCGAGGAACACCGTCGCCCGGGCCTCCCAGGGCTGCTCCTCCTTGCGCACCATCAGGTCGCCGAGCCGGGCAGAGCTGCGCCAGTGCACACGGCGGAGCTCGTCGCCGCGGCGGTACTCGCGGACGCTCACGTCCTCGGCGGAGCCGGCGGCGAAGGCCTGCGGCCGGTGCTCCCCGCTGCCGCTCCAGCCCCCGGTGAGCCCGATCGTCGGCAGGGAGATCGTGCGGGGCGTCACGGTGAGGGCGAGGGTCGCCGGGTGGGTGCGGCGCACCTCGACCAGGCCGAAGGGGTCGATGGCGCGGGTGGTCAGCGGGCCGATCTCGTACTGGCCGCGCGTGTCCGCGCGGACCTGGTAGTCGACCGTGCGCTCCCAGCGTCGCCGCAGTCCCTGGAGGGCGAAGTGCGCGCTGTGGCCCAGTGCGTAGGGGAGCCGGTCCTCCACGAGCAGGGCGCCGGCGCTGCGCTGGCCGGCGTTGCTGAGCGTCAGGGTCACGTTCGCGGTCTGCCCGGCGGTGACCAGTCGCGGGGCGAGCTCGCGGTGGACGGTCACGGCGTACCGCCGGCGTCCCACCGCCACCGCGGCCAACAGGGGCAGCGCGAGCACCAGCACGCCGATCCGGGTCAGCGCGGGCTGGCCGAGCAGGACCGAGCAGACGATCGCGGTCGCCCCGGCGGCCAGGAAGGCGCGGCCGCGCAGAGTGAGTCCGGACAGCGCCTCACGCGTCGTGGCCACTCCGGTTCACCGCCCCTCTCGGCCGCTGGTCGCTGCGCCCCGCGCCGCTCACCCGCGCGGGTCGGGGACCGGGACCCGCTCGGCGATCGCCTCGAGGATGCTGGCCGAGGCCCGCCCGCCCACCGCCGCCTCGGCGCTGGGGAGGATCCGGTGCGCGAGCACCGGCTGCACCAGGGCGCGGACGTCGTCGGGGAGGACGAAGTCGCGCTCGCGGAGCGCGGCGTACGCCTTGGCGGCGCGGACCAGGTGCAGCGTGGCGCGCGGCGAGGCGCCGAGGAGCACCTCGGGCGACTCGCGGGTCGCGGCCACCAGTGCCACCGCGTAGCGCTGGACCGCCTCGGAGACGTGGACCTGGGTGACGATCCCGCAGAGCTTGCGGATCTCGGTGCCGTCCGTGACCGGCTCGAGGTCGTCCAGCGGGTTGAGGGAGGCGTGCGCGCCGAGCATCGCGATCTCCGCGGCGGGCACCGGGTAGCCGATCGAGACGCGGGCCATGAAGCGGTCGCGCTGGGCCTCGGGCAGCGGGTAGGTGCCCTCCATCTCGACCGGGTTCTGGGTGGCGATCACCATGAACGGCGCCTCGAGGTGGTACGTCACGCTGTCGACGGTGACCTGACGTTCCTCCATGCACTCCAGGAGGGCCGACTGGGTCTTGGGCGAGGCCCGGTTGATCTCGTCGCCGATCACCAGGTTGGCGAAGACGCCGCCGGGGCGGAACTCGAACTCCCGCGTCGACTGGTTGTAGATCGACACTCCGGTCACGTCGGAGGGCAGCAGGTCGGGCGTGAACTGGATCCGGCGCACCGAGGAGTCGATGCTGCGGGCCAGTGCCTTGCTGAGCATCGTCTTGCCGACGCCGGGCACGTCCTCGAGGAGCAGGTGTCCCTCCGCGAAGAGCACCACGAGGGCCGAGGTCACGACCTCCGTCTTGCCGGTGATCGCCCGCTCGACGTTCTCTCGGATGCGCGCGGCCACCCGGGCCACGCTGGCGACGTCGGCCCCGGGGCTGCCCGGCTGCACGGAGGTCGGCGACTCCACCACTGTGTCTCCCGTCCGCAATGTCCTGTTGCACGCCAACGGTACGCCGCGGCGGAATCCCACCCTAGGGGGTCGCCGGTGGGCGAGCGGCCCGATTTCGGGTCGGTGACGTGCCCCGCCGCCTCCGCTCCGCTCCACTCGACCCGCCGACGCGCCCCACCGGCGCTCCACTTCCCCCACGTTCCACTCCACCACGCTCCACCACGCACCCCGGCGACGCCCGCGCCGCGGTCGGTGGGGTGGTGGAGCGCTGGCCGGCGGTGGCCGCCCGGCGCCCGGCCGAGGCTCGGCGTTCTGGCCCCTGACCTGCGGTTTCTGTGATCCCGGGGGCGGCCGGGGGAGTGGTCGCGGCGTCCGCTCCCGGCGCGCCGGCGCCCGCGTCGGGCCGGGGTCCGCGCCGGTGGTGCAGGTCGCTCGAGACCGCGCCGGATTGGCCCGGGCCCCCGCCGACACGACGTCGATGTGGTTGACGGTGGAGCAAAGTGGCGTAAAGTGGTGGAAAGTGGAGGAGGGCGGAATCGAGGGGGTGGCCCGATGCTCTTCATGGGCACCTACACCCCGAAGCTCGATGAGAAGGGCCGCCTGTTCCTTCCGGCCAAGTTCAGGGATCGACTCGCGGAGGGGCTCGTGGTGACGCAGGGACAGGAGAACTGCCTCGTTGTCTGGCCCTCCGACGTCTTCGCCGAGGAGGCCGACCGCGCCGCGGCCCGGCCGATGACCAGCCGTGCGGCCCGCAGCTACGCCCGGATCCTCTTCGCCGGTGGCGACGAGGGGAAGCCGGACAAGCAGGGCCGGATCGGCATCCCGACCCACCTGCGCGAGTACGCCGCACTCGATCGCGACGTCGTCGTGATCGGTGTCCGGGACCGGCTCGAGATCTGGAACCCCGAGAAGTGGCGGGAGTTCCAGGCCGCCGCCCTGGCGGACTTCGCCGACCTCGACGAGGACGACGACGAGTAGCAGCGACGAGCAACAGCGACGAGCAGCACCGCGGCCAGGCGCCGCTCCAGAACAGAACAGTGGATCCGTAGAGCCAGGTCTCCGCCCGCTCCCGGGGGGACCACGGGCCACCTGGGGCACCTTCCCCGGCGCCAGGCAGCCCGAGAGAGCTCTGGAGCACCTTCCCCGGCGCCAGAGCACTCGCGACGTCATCTGGGCACCTTCCCCGGCATCAGATGGCCACCGACATGGAGCGGGCTGAGACCTGGCTCTACGGATCCCTTCGCACACCACGTCCAGCACGAGTCAGAGCAGTCATCCCCCCGCGGAGCGGGCACACGAGGTCGAGGGTCGAGTCATGAGCGTCATGCGGGTCGGTACGCACCGGGTCCACGGGGGCAGCGCGGTCCCCGCCGCCCTGCGCCCGCACGGCCGCGAGCCGCGGGTCCGGGAGCGGGCACGCGACGCGCTCACCGTGATGGGCTTCTCCGCCGCCGTGTCCCTGGGCCTGGCGCTGGTGCTGCTGGTCGGCTCGGGAACCTGGCGCTGAGGCCTCGATGACCACGCCCCGCCACGTTCCGGTCATGCTGGACCGCGTCGTCGAGCTGCTCACGCCCGCGCTCGACCACGACGGTGCCGTGCTGGTCGACTGCACCCTGGGTCTCGGCGGCCACAGCGAGGCCGTGCTCGAGCGCTGCCCCCGGGCCCGGGTGGTCGGCATCGACCGCGACCCCGAGGCCCTGCGCCGCGCCAGCGAGCGGCTGGCGCCGTACGGTGACAGGTTCCGCGGCGTGCACGCGGTCTACGACGAGATCCCGGACGTGCTCGACGGGCTCGGGCTGCCGGCGGTCTCCGGCTTCCTCTTCGACCTCGGGGTCTCCTCGATGCAGCTGGACCTGGCCGAGCGCGGGTTCGCCTACGCGGTGGACGCGCCGCTGGACATGCGGATGGACTCCACCACCGGTCAGACCGCCGCGGACGTCCTCAACACCTACGGCGCCGCCGACATCACCCGGATCCTGCGCGACTACGGCGAGGAGAGGTTCGCCCGGCGGATCGCCGACCGGATCGTCGCCGAGCGCCAGCGCGAGCCGTTCACCACCTCGGCGCGGCTGGTGGCCCTGCTGTACGACGTGATCCCGGCTCCGGCGCGGCGGACCGGGGGACACCCCGCGAAGCGCACGTTCCAGGCGCTGCGGATGGAGGTCAACGACGAGCTGCGGGTCCTCGAGCGCGCCCTGCCGGCAGCCGTGGACGCCATCGAGGTCGGCGGCCGCGTGGTCGTGGAGTCCTACCACTCGCTGGAGGACCGGATGGTCAAGCGCGCGTTCGCCGCCGCGACCCGCTCCGACGTCCCCGTCGATCTGCCGTTCGTGCCCGAGGGGCAGGAGCCGGCGCTGCGCCTGGTCACCCGCGGCTCGGAGCAGGCGCCGGAGGAGGAGCGGGCCGACAACCCGCGAGCCGCCTCGGTCCGGCTACGGGCCATCGAGCGCGTCCGCCCCGGAGGCCCGTCCTCCACCCCGTCCCGTCCCCACCCGCGAGGAGTCGCCTGATGAGCAGCACGGCAGCCCAGGTCCGCAGCCGGCTCCCGCGGGTGACCCCGCGCGCGGCGCAGGCGGCCGTCCAGCGGGCACGGCTCAGCGTCGTCCCCCGCGTCCGCACCCGCGCACCCCGGGTGCCGTTCGTGACGCTGGTCAGCGTGATCCTGCTCGGCGGGGTCGTCGGACTGCTGATGTTCAACACCTCGATGCAGCAGGCCTCCTTCCAGGCCACCGCGCTCCAGCGGCAGGCCAGCGACCTCGGTGCCCGGCAGGAGGCGCTCGAGCTCGACCTCCAGGCGCTGCGCTCCCCGGCCCGGATCGCTAGCGCCGCACAGCGGCAGGGCATGGTGATCCCCACCTCGGCGGGGATCCTCGACCTGGGCACCGGCAGGGTGAGCGGCGCGGCGGTGCCGGCCGACGGCGCTCCGCTGCCGCTGACGCCGCCGCCGGCCAAGCGGCCGAGCCTGCTCGACCCGCCGACCGTCACGAGCACGTCGCGCAGCACCTCGGCGGCGACGTCGACCGGTCGTGGCCGAGCCGACACCGGCAACGCCCGCCGGGCCGGCGCGCCGCGGACGCGGGGATGACCCTCCCGCCTAGGTTGGAGCAGTGAGTCGTACCCCCGTCGGTGCCGGCCCCCGTGGCGGTGCCGGAGCACGTCGAGCCTCCCCGCAACGTCGGATGGGGTTCGGCTTCCTGATCATCGCCTTCGTGCTGTCGATGTTCGCGGCCCGGCTGATCCAGCTGCAGGGCGTGGACCCCGACTCGCTGGCGCTGCGCGCCGCGGCCGAGGGCACCGTCGACGTCACGCTCCCGGCCGCCCGGGGCGAGATCACCGACCGCAACGGCGATCCCCTCGCGGAGTCCGTGGACGGCACCATGATCGTCGCGGACCCGGCGCTGACCGCCGACGAGGCGCCGGCGCTGGCCCGGTTCCTGGCCCACCGGCTGGATCTCGACTACGCCGACACGCTCGAGGCGCTGCGTGCCGAGGGCAGCCGGTTCCAGTACATCGCGCGCCAGGTGCCCACGAGCAAGGCGAAGGACGTGGTCGCCGACGCCGAGGACGAGGGCTTCCGCGGCCTGTTCACGCAGAACGACCCGCTGCGGATCTACCCCAACGGCGACGTGGCGGCCAACCTCGTCGGCTTCCTGGGCACGCCGAAGTCCGACGGCTCCGCACAGCCGCTGGCCGGGTTGGAGAGCCGGTTCAACGACTTCCTCTCGGGCACCGACGGAGCGGCCCGCTACGAGATGGGCGCGGGCAGCCAGATCCCGCTGGGCGACCACACGGTGACGCCGGCGGTCAACGGCAACGACCTGCGCACCACGCTCGACCGGGACCTGCAGTGGTACGCCCAGCGGGTCCTGCAGCAGACGGTGGAGGGTGCCGCCGGCGAGTCGGGGATCGCGGTGGTGATGGACAGCCGGACCGGGCAGGTGCTCGCACTGGCCGACTACCCGACCTACGACGCGGCGGACCCGGAGGAGTACTCCCCGGACCTGTACAAGTCCAGCGCCCTCACCGACGTCTACGAGCCCGGCTCGGTCGAGAAGGTGCTCACCCTCAGCTCCCTGATCGACGCCGGGTTGGCCACGCCCCGGACCCGGCTGAAGGTGCCGGGCAAGCTCTACCGCCAGGATCGCCCCATCGGCGACTACTGGGACCACGACACGTTGCGGCTCACGCTGGCCGGCGTGCTCGCCAAGTCCTCCAACGTCGGCACCGTGCTCGCCGCCGACGAGTTCAAGCCCGGTCAGCTGCGGAAGTACCTGTCCGCGTTCGGGCTGGGCAAGCGCACCGGCGTGGGCCTCGGCGGCGAGACCCGCGGCATCCTGCCGAAGGGGGCGGCGTGGACGTCGCAGGTCGGCGACCGGATCGCCTTCGGCCAGTCCCTGTCGGTGAACGCGATCCAGATGGCCGCGGCGATCAACACCATCGCCAACGGCGGGGTCCGGATCGACCCGAGCCTGGTGATGGGCTCGGCCACCCTCGACAACGGCACGTCCATCGGCACCGCCGACGTCACCGAGCGGCGGGTGGTCAGCGAGCGCGCCGCACACGGCACGATGCTGATGATGGAGCGCGTCGTGGATCCCGACGCCGGCGTCGCGCCGGGGGCGCAGGTGCCCGGCTACCGGGTGGCCGGCAAGACCGGCACCGCGCAGCGGGTCGGGTCGGAGTGCGCCTGCTACGACGGCTCCACCACGGTCTCGTTCGCCGGTTTCGCGCCGGCCGACGATCCGCGCTTCACTGTCTACGTGGTGGTGCACGATCCGCGCGCCGGCAGCGGCGGCGGCTCGGTCGCCGGCCCGGCCTTCTCCCAGCTGATGAGCTACGCCCTGCGCCGGTACGGGGTCCCCCCGACCGGCAAGCAGCCCAACCGGATCCCCGTCGAGTGGTGACCCCCGCAGCCGATGCCGACCGCCCCCCGAACCGCCCGGGGGCCGTGGTCCCCGTCCCGCTGGCAGACGTCGTCGCCTGGGCGGGCGGCGAGCTGACCGGGACGGCTGACGTCGCCGTCACCGGGGTCTGCCTGGACTCGCGCCGGGTGCTCCCCGGCGATCTGTACGCCGCGCTGCCCGGCGCGACCGTGCACGGCGCGCGCTTCGTGCCGCAGGCCGCGGCGGCCGGTGCGGTCGCGGTGCTGACCGACCCCGACGGACTGCCCGCCGCTCGCGACGCCGGGCTGCCGGTGGTCGTGGTGGCCGAGCCGCGACGGGTGCTGGGCGCGGTCGCGGCAGGCGTCTACGGTCGGCCCGCCGCCGCGCTGCGCACGATCGGCGTCACCGGCACGCAGGGCAAGACCACCGTCACCCGGCTCCTGGACGCCGGCCTGGCCGGGGCCGGGGTCCGCTCGGCGGTGATCGGCACGGTCGGCACGCGGATCGCCGGCCGCGACGTGAAGACGGCCCTGACAACGCCCGAGGCGCCCGACCTGCACGGGCTGTTCGCCGCGATGCGCGAGCAGGACGTGACGGCGTGCGCGATGGAGGTCTCCAGCCATGCCCTGGTGCTCGGCCGGGTGGACGGCGTGGTCTTCGACGTCGCCGTCTTCCTCAACCTCGGGCGTGACCACCTGGACTTCCACAGCGACGTCGAGGACTACTACCGGGCCAAGGCGTCGCTGTTCACGCCCGAGCGGGCCCGGCTCGGGCTGGTCGACGTCGACGACGAGCACGGCCGCCGACTGGTGGCCGAGGCGCAGGCGCACGGGGCGGGCGGGGGGATCCCGATCCGCACCCTCTCGGCGCGTGGCAGCGAGGCCGACTGGCGTGCGGTGGACATCGAGACCGGACCCGACGGCTCCACCTTCGCCGTGCTCACCCCGGACGGGCGCCGCCTGCCCGCGGGCGTCCCGCTGGCCGGGGACTTCAACGTGGCGAACGCCCTGGCCGCGATCGCGGCCGCCGAGGAGGCGGGGTTCGACGGCGCGGCGGTCGCCGCCGGCATCGCGGCCGGCCCGGGCGTACCCGGGCGGCTGGAGCGGGTGCCGGCGCCCGCGGACGGTCCGGACCCCGGCTTCACCGTGGTGGTCGACTACGCCCACAAGCCGGACGCCGTGGCCGCGGTGCTGCGCACGCTGCGCCCGGTCACCGCGGGCCGGCTCAGCATCGTGATCGGCGCCGGCGGGGACCGCGACACCGGCAAGCGCCCGCTGATGGGGGAGATCGCCGCGACCACCGCGGACCTGGTGATCGTCACCGACGACAACCCCCGCAGCGAGGATCCGGCGCTGATCCGGGCGGCGATGCTGGCCGGCGCCCGGCCGGCCGCCGCGACCTCCGGCGCCGAGGTGCTCGAGGTCGCCGGGCGCCAGCGGGCGATCGAGGTCGCCATCGAGCGGGCCGAGGCCGGCGACGTGGTGGTGGTGGCCGGCAAGGGTCACGAGACAGGACAGGAGATCGCCGGAGTGGTGCACCCCTTCGACGACCGGGAGGTGGTGGCCGCGCTGCTCGCGCAGCGGGTCGCCGGCGCTCCGGGAAGCAGCACGGGGGAGGCGGACCGTTGATCGCGATGACGCTCGCCGAGATCGCGGAGGTGGCCGGCGGCTCGGTCGCCGACCCGGCCGACGCCGGTCTGGTGGTCTCCGGTGAGGCGTACCTCGACAGCCGCACCCCGGTGCCCGGCGGCCTGTTCGTCGCGATCGCGGGGGAGCGGGTGGACGGGCACGACTACGCCGCCGGCGCCCACGCCGTGCTCGGATCGCGGCCGACCGTCGCACCCACGGTCGTCGTCGAGGACCCGGTGGCGGCGCTCGGGCTGCTGGCCCGCGAGCTGCTGGGCCGCCTCGACGCCACCCTGATCGCGCTCACCGGCTCCCAGGGCAAGACCGGCACCAAGGACTACCTGGCGGGGGCGCTGGCCGCGGTCGCCGGCGCCGACGCCGTGGTGGCGACGGCCGCCAACAACAACAACGAGCTCGGCGTGCCGCTCACCGTGCTGCGGGCGCGCCGGGAGACCCGGTACGTCGTGGTCGAGATGGGCGCCCGCGGGGTGGGGCACATCGCCTACCTGTGCCGCATCGCTCCGCCGAGGGTCGCCGCGGTGATCAACGTCGGCACCGCCCACATCGGCGAGTTCGGCAGCCGCGAGGCGATCGCGGTCGCGAAGGGCGAGATCGTCGAGGCGCTCCCGGACGGGGCGGCGGGCGGCGTGGCCGTGCTCAACGCCGACGACCCGCTGACCGCGGCGATGGCCGAGCGCACCGCCGCCCGCGTGCTCACGTTCGGCGAGCGCGGCGCCCTCAGCTGGCGCGACCTCACCCTGGACGCACTCGGCCGCCCGTCGTTCACCCTGGTCCTGGACCAGGGGGCCGAGGGAGCGGAGGGCACCGCTCGCCTCGAGCAGGCCGTGACGCTCCGCCAGCCCGGTGCGCACCAGGTCGCCAACGCCGCGGCCGCAGCCGCCCTCGCGGTCGGCGCCGGAGTGCCGTTCGCCGCCTTCGCCCGCGCGCTCGGCGACGTCGCGCCCGCCTCCCGGTGGCGGATGGAGGTCACCGAGCGGCCCGACGGGCTGGTGGTGGTCAACGACGCCTACAACGCCAACCCCGAGTCGATGCGGGCCGCGCTGGAGGCGCTGGTCGCGATCGGTGCGGGCAGCGGCCGCCGTACCGTCGCGGTGCTGGGCGAGATGAAGGAGCTCGGCGCCTCCCACGAGGAGGGACACCGCGCGGTCGGCGCGGCGGCCGTCGCGCTGGGCGTCGACGTGGTCCTGGTCGTCGGCGAGGCCGCGCGCGGGATCGCCGACGGGGCCGCGCAGGCGCCCGCCCAGGAGTCCGCGGACGGGTCGACCGGGGGCCCGGAGGTGGCCACGGCGGTGGGTCATGACGCCGCCCTGGAGTGGTTGCGGCAGAATGCGGGGCCGGAGGACGTCGTCCTCGTCAAGGCGTCGCGAGGCGCCCGACTGGAACGGATTGCCGCCGCCCTGCTGGCGCCGGCGGACCTCGGAAAGAATCTCGGACAGGAGGGGTCGACCACGTGAGAGCGATCCTGCTCGGGGGCGGCATCGCTCTGCTGATCTCCTTGCTCGGGACCCGGACCGCGATCTCGTACTTCACCCGGTGGGGCTACGGCCAGGAGATCCGCGAGGACGGCCCGACCAGCCACCACACGAAGCGCGGCACGCCGACCATGGGCGGCGTGGTGATCATCCTCGCCGCGGTCGTCGGGTACTTCGCGGCCAAGCTGATCACCCTGAGCACGCCCAGCGCCTCGGCGCTGCTGCTGCTCTTCCTCTTCGTGGGGATGGGCGTGGTCGGCTTCCTCGACGACTTCATCAAGATCTACAAGCAGCGGAACCTGGGCCTGCGCAGCAAGGCCAAGATGATCGGCCAGACCGTGATCGCCCTGGTCTTCGGAGCGCTCGCGCTCTCGCCGTGGCTGGAGGACGAGAACGGGCGCACGCCCGCCTCGGAGAAGGTCTCGTTCCTGCGGGAGATCGGCTGGCTGGCGCTGCCGACGGCCCTCGCGCTGCTGCTGATCTGGCTGCTGGTCACCGGCTTCAGCAACGCGGTCAACCTGACCGACGGCCTGGACGGCCTGGCCGCCGGCGCGAGCGTGATGGTCTTCGGCGCCTACGCGCTGGTCAACATCTGGCAGAACAACCAGTTCTGCCAGGACGAGTCGACCCTCACCTGCTACAACGTCCGAGATCCGCTCGACCTCGCCATCGTCGCCGCGGCGATCACCGGCTCCTGCTTCGGCTTCCTGTGGTGGAACGCCTCGCCGGCTCGGATCTTCATGGGCGACACCGGCTCGCTGTCGCTGGGCGCGGCGCTGGCCGGCCTGGCGATCCTGACCCGCACCGAGCTGCTGCTGATCCTGCTGGGCGGCATCTTCGTGCTGGAGACCGTCTCGGTGATGCTGCAGGTGGGCTTCTTCAAGCTGACCAAGGGCCGCCGGATCTTCCGGATGGCGCCGATCCACCACCACTTCGAGATGCTCGGCTGGGAGCAGGTCACCGTGGTGATCCGGTTCTGGATCATCACCGGGCTGTGCGTGGCCTCCGGTCTCGGCATCTTCTACGCGGAATGGGTCTCCCGACTGTGACCGCCCCGGACCCGACGACGCTCGGTCGCCACGACGCCTGGGACGGGGTGCGCGCCGTCGTCGCCGGCTTCGGCACCAGCGGCGCCGCCGCCGTCGACAACCTGCTCTTCCTCGGTGCGCAGGTGACCGCGCTCGCCGAGGGCGCCTCCCCGGCGATCCTCGAGCGCGCCGAGCTCCTGGAGACCCTCGGCGCCCGGATCGAGCTGCATGCCGGCGCCACCGAGCGGCTGCCCGAGGGCACCGACCTCCTCGTGGTCTCCCCGGGCTTCCGGCCCGATGCGCCGCTGATCGTGCAGGCCCGTGAGCGCGGCGTCCCGGTCTGGGGCGAGGTCGAGCTGGCCTGGCGGCTGCGCGACCCGGAGAGCCCCGCGCCGTGGCTGTGCGTCACCGGCACCAACGGCAAGACCACCACGGTGCAGATGCTGGACTCGATCCTGCGCGCCGCCGGGCTGCGCAGCGTCGCCGCCGGCAACGTCGGGCTGGCGCTCACCGAGGCCGTGATGGACCCCGAGCCGTACGACGTGATCGCCGTCGAGCTCTCCAGCTTCCAGCTGCACTACGTCGACACGATGGCGGCCGAGTCCGCCGCGGTCCTCAACGTCGCCGAGGACCACCTCGACTGGTACGACGACGCGGCCGGCCTGGGCGGCATGGACGGCTACGCCGCGGACAAGGGCCGGATCTACGAGCACGTCTCCGGCGCCTGCGTCTACAACGTGGCCGACCCGGTCACCGAGCACCTGGTCCGCGAGGCCGACGTGGTCGAGGGTGCCCGGGCCATCGGCTTCACGCTGGGCACCCCGAGCGTCGGGATGCTCGGCGTGGTCGACGACATCCTGGTGGACCGCGCCTTCGTGGAGGAGCGGGCGACCTCGGCCGCCGAGCTGTGCACGATCGCCGACCTCGCCTCGCCGGCCCCGCACTTCGTCGCCAACGCGCTCGCGGCGGCGGCACTGGCGCGTGCCCACGGGGTCAGCCGCAGCGCGGTCCGCGACGGGCTCCGCGCCTTCCGGCCCGACGGCCACCGCATCGAGCTGGTCGCCGAGCACGGCGAGATCGCCTGGGTCGACGACTCCAAGGCGACCAACCCGCACGCAGCGGCGTCCTCGCTGGCGGCGTACGAGTCGGTGGTCTGGATCGCCGGCGGGCTGGCCAAGGGGGCGGCCTTCGACGAGCTCGCCGCCCGCTGGGGGAGCCGGATCCGCGGTGCCGTGCTGATCGGTCGCGACCGCCAGGTGATCGCCGACGCGCTTTCGCGACACGCTCCCGATGTGCCGGTGATCGTCGTCGACAGCGGTGACACTGACGGGGTAGATGGTGCTGATCCGACGGACCCCCGGGCCCTGATGGACCGCGTCGTCGAGGCGGCCGCAGGCCTCGCCCGCCCCGGGGACACGGTGCTGCTGGCTCCCGGCTGCGCCTCGATGGACCAGTTCGCCAGCTACGCGGCCCGTGGGGACGCCTTCGCGGCGGCGGTGCGGGCCAGCATCGACCAGAAGGACACCGACCACTAGCACCAGACAGAGCCGAACCGGGACCAGGAGGGTCGCCATCACCACCGCGCAGCCCGAGCAGTCCCGGCGCCGGCTCCCGTCGGGCTGGGGCGCCCTTCGCCGTCCGCGGGCCGGCAGCGGCGACCGTCCGGGGTGGCTCGCCGGCGTCCGCGAGGCCGTCGACCGACCGCTGACCACCTACTACCTGCTGGTCGGCTCGGTCGCGCTGTTGCTGACGATCGGCCTGATCATGGTGCTCAGCGCGTCGAGCGTGTACTCCTACCAGAACCTGGGCGACTCCTACGCCGTCGTCCGGCGGCAGCTGATGTGGGTCGGCCTGGGCCTGCCGGCCGCGTGGGTCGCTTCCCGGGTCCCGCTGCGGCTGATCCGCAGCCTGGCCTTCCCGGGCTACCTGGTCTCGCTGCTGCTGCTGGGCGCGACCGCGATGGTCGGCGTCGAGGTCAACGGCAACACCAACTGGCTGGCCGTCGGGCCGATCCAGATCCAGCCCTCGGAGATCGCCAAGCTGTCGCTGATCATCTGGGCCGCGCACATCTACGCGCACAAGGAGCGCAGGCTCGACAGCCTGCACCACGTGCTGATCCCGGTGGTCCCGGGGATGATGCTCGCGACCACCCTGGTCGTGGTCGGCCACGACCTCGGCACGGCCCTGGTCTTCTTCGCGATCATGATCGGGATGCTGTGGGTGGTCGGAGCGCCGACCCGGCTCTTCCTGCTGGCCCTGCTCGGGGTGAGCACGGTCGCCCTGGCACTGGCCGCGACCGACCCCGAGCGGCTGGCCCGGATCACCAACTTCGCCGACCCGTTCAAGGACTACGCCGGCACCGGGTGGCAGCCGGCGCACGGGCTGTACGCGATGGCCAGCGGCGGCGTCTTCGGCGAGGGCATCGGGCACAGCCAGCAGAAGTGGGGGCGGCTGCCCGAGGCGCACACCGACTTCATCTTCGCGGTCCTCGGCGAGGAGCTCGGACTGGTCGGCACGCTGCTGGTGCTCGCGCTGTTCCTGACCATCGCCTTCGCGATCATCCGGGTCGCGCGGCAGACCACCGAGCCGTTCGTGCGCTACGCCAGCTTCGGCGTGGTGATCTGGCTGCTCGGCCAGATGATCATCAACGTCGGCATGGTGCTGGCCGTGCTGCCGGTGATCGGCATCCCGCTGCCGCTGGTCTCCTACGGCGGATCGAGCCTGGTGCCGACGCTGGCGGCGCTGGGCATGGTGATCGGCTTCGCCCGGCGCGAGCCGGCCGCGGCCCGGGCGCTGGCGCAGCGACGGCGCGCCCGTTCGGCCGGGCTGTCGGCCCGCCGGTAGCGTCTTCCCCGCACATGCATCCCGCGGTGCGGGCGCTCGAGGACGAGCGGCGCGCGGGGACCCGGTAGGAGCAGGAAGGCGGAACCGCCCAGATGTTGGTGTCTCGATGAAGGTGTTGCTGGCGGGCGGCGGGACGGCCGGACACACCTCACCGCTGCTGGCGACGGCCGACGCGCTGCGCCGGCTCGACGCGAGCGTGGAGATCACCTGCCTGGGCACGCCGCGCGGCCTGGAGAACCGGGTGGTGCCCGAGGCGGGCTACCCGTTGGAGCTGGTGCCGCCGGTACCCCTGCCGCGCAAGCCCGGCAAGGACCTGGCGATGGTGCCGGCGCGCCTGCGCGGTGCCGTCAACGCGGCGCTCGAGGTCGTGGACCGGGTACGGCCCGACGTGATCGTCGGCTACGGCGGCTACGTCTCCGTGCCGGCCTACGCCGCTGCGCGGCGGCGCAAGGTGCCGTTGGTCGTGCACGAGCAGAACGCCCTGCCCGGGATCGCCAACAAGCTCGGTGCCCGGTTGGCCACCCGCGTCGGCGTCAGCTTCCCCGACACCCCGCTGCCGAAGGCCGAGTACGTCGGCCTGCCGCTGCGGCGGATGGTGGCCACCCTCGACCGTCCGGCCCTGCGGGCCGAGGCCCGCGCCTTCTTCGGGCTCGACCCGGAGCTGCCGACCCTGGTGGTGACCGGTGGCTCCCAGGGGGCGCGCCGCCTGAACCAGGCGATCACCCGGTCCGCCGCCGCGCTCGGCGGCGCCGGCGTCCAGGTGCTCCACGTGGCCGGCCCGAAGGGCACGGACGACCCGACCTGGCAGGACCCGGTCGAGACCGGTCTGCCCTACGTCGTGGTGCCCTACGTGGACCGGATGGACTACGCCCTGGCCGCGGCGGACCTGATGGTCTGCCGCGCCGGTGCGAACAGCGTGGTCGAGGCGGCCGCCTCCGGCGTGCCGGCGATCTTCGTGCCGTTGCCGATCGGCAACGGCGAGCAGGCCCGCAACGCCCGTCCCGTCGTCGACGCCGGCGGCGCGCTGCTGGTCGAGGACGCGGCGTTCACCGCCGACTACGTCGCCGACGCCGTCCCCGGCCTGCTCGGCGACCCGGCCCGGCTGGCCCGGATGGGGGAGGCGGCGGCACGCCTGGTGCCGCGCGACGCCGACGAGCGGTTCGCCGCGATCATCCGCGAGGTCGCCGCGGGCGGTCCGCGATGAGGCTCCCGGTCCCCGACAGCATCGATCCGGCCGAGGAGCTCGGGCGGGTCCACTTCGTCGGCATCGGCGGTGCCGGCCTGTCGGGCATCGCCCGGATCATGGCGCGCCGCGGCATCCCGGTGACCGGCAGCGACGACAACGACACCGCCTTCCTCGGGTCGCTGCGCGAGCTCGACGTGCCGATCACCCTCGGCTACGCCGCGGAGCACGTCGGCGACGCCGACACGCTGGTGGTGACCACCGCGGCCCGGGAGGACAACCCCGAGGTGCTCGAGGCCCGGTCCCGTGGGCTGCGGCTGCTGCCGCGCTCGGCCGGGCTGGCCTCGGTGATGCACGGGCAGCGGGTGCTCGCGGTGGCGGGCACGCACGGGAAGACCACCACCACGTCGCTGCTGTCGGTGGCGCTGATCCACGCCGGCGCCGACCCGTCGTACGCCGTGGGCGGGGTGCTCAACGCCACCGGACGCAACGCGGACCTGGGGGCCGGTGGCTACTTCGTCGCCGAGGCCGACGAGAGCGACGGCGCCTTCCTGGTCTACGACACGCACGCCGCGATCGTGCTCAACGTCGACGCCGACCACCTCGACGTCTGGGGCACGCCGGAGGCCTACGCCGCGGCGTTCGAGGAGTTCGCCGACGGCATCGACCCCGAGGGCTTCCTGATCTGCGCCGTCGACGACGCCGGTGGTGCGGCGCTGGCCGACCGGCAGCGCTCGGCCGGCCGCCGGGTGGTCACCGTCGCGGTGGACGCCCCCGCGGACCTGCGCGCGGTCGACCTCCGTGTGGTCGGCGGCGGCACCACGTTCCGCGTGGAGCGCGACGGCACCGCGCTGGGCGAGGTCGCGCTGCGGATCCCGGGACGCCACTACGTGGTCGACGCGCTGGCCGCGCTCGCCATGGGGCTCGAGATCGGCCTGCCCTTCGCCGACCTCGCGGCCGGCCTCGGCACCTTCGTCGGCACCGGACGCCGGATGGAGCTCAAGGGCGCCGTGGAGACCGGCCCTGGCACCGGGGAGATCCGGGTCTACGACAGCTACGCCCACCACCCCAGCGAGATCCGCGGTGACCTGGAGGCCGCCCGCGCCCTGGCCGGCGACGGCGGTCGCGTCGTCGCGTGCTTCCAGCCGCACCTGGTCTCGCGGACCCGGCTGTTCGGCGCCGGGATGGGCGAGGAGCTGGGGGCGGCCGACGAGGTCGTGGTCCTCGACGTCTACGTGGCCCGCGAGGACCCCGACCCCGCGGTCACCGGTGCGCTGGTCGCAGCGGCGGTGCCGCTGCCGGCGGATCGGGTCGCCTTCGTGCCCGACCGGGCCGACGCGGTGCCCGAGCTCCTCGCTCGAGCCCGCCCGGGCGACGTGGTGCTGACGCTCGGCGCCGGGGACGTGACGCAGCTCGCCCCGATCCTCGTCGACGCGCTCCGGGAGCGGTACGCCGATGCCTAGGACCGCCACCGCGCGCCGCGAGGGCACGCCGCAGGATCGCGCCCGGCGCCGGTTCCAGCGCCGGCAGTGGGCCCGGCGCTGGCTGACCTGGCGGTACGTGGTCGTCGGCCTGCTCGTGGTCGGCCTGATCGGATTCGGCGTCTACGCGACGTACTTCTCGCCGTGGCTGCGCACCGAGGGCGTCCAGGTCAACGGCACCGGCCAGCTGACCGAGCGCGAGGTGCTCACGGCTGCCGAGGTGCCGGTCGGCGGGCCGCTGGCACGGGTGGACCTGGATGCGATCGCCACGCGGGTGGGCTCCCTGGCCACGGTGGAGTCGGTCGACGTGACCCGGGCCTGGCCGCACGACGTGCGCATCGACGTGGTGGAGAGGACCCCCGTCGCGGTGGTCGACGCGGGCGTCGGGCTGCGCATGGTGGACGCCGGCGGCCACATCTTCGGCGTCGTCCGGGCACTGCCCGACGACCTGCCGCTGATCGTGCTCCGCGCCGGCGCCGACGACAACGCGATGGCCGAGGGCGCCGCCGTGGTGGCGGCCCTCGACACGATGATCTCCCGTCTGGTGGACCACGTCGAGGTGGACTCGGTCGACCAGATCGAGCTCGAGCTGCGCGACGGCCGCCAGGTCCGGTGGGGGAGCGCGGAGCAGTCGGGCAAGAAGGCCGAGGTGCTGCTCGCCCTGCTGGCGACGAAGGCCAAGGTGTACGACGTCTCCGTCCCCGGACTGCCCACGGTCAGGTAGCGCCGCCGAGGAGGGCACGGGTCGGCAGGCAGGTCTGCCGACCCGCGCGATTTTTACCTTGCGGGTGTGGCGCGGCGTGTCGGCGCCGATTGGCCCCGGCGTCTGCCTACTGTCTTCATCAGGACGAGGTTGACATAACTATAACCCTCAGGTTGAGGGTCAGGGTTGAGCTCCTCGCTCCCGTTCAGCGGCACCCCGGGTGCCGCACCACAGATTTCAAGCCCGAACCCCACACGCACCCGCAAGACACGAGAGGTGGAGCCGCCGTGGCAGCTGCACAGAACTACCTGGCCATCATCAAGGTGGTGGGCATCGGTGGCGGCGGGGTCAACGCCGTCAACCGGATGATCGAGGTCGGCCTCAAGGGCGTCGAGTTCATCGCCATCAACACCGACGCCCAGGCGCTGCTGATGAGCGACGCCGACGTGAAGCTCGACATCGGCCGCGAGCTGACCCGCGGCCTCGGTGCCGGCGCCAACCCCGACGTGGGCGCCAAGGCCGCCGAGGACCACGCCGAGGAGATCGAGGAGGTGCTCAAGGGCGCCGACATGGTCTTCGTGACGGCCGGCGAGGGCGGCGGCACGGGCACCGGCGGCGCGCCGGTCGTGGCCCGGATCGCCCGTTCGCTGGGCGCGCTGACCATCGGTGTCGTCACCCGGCCCTTCCAGTTCGAGGGCGCGCGCCGGAAGAAGTCGGCCGACGAGGGCATCGAGCGGCTCCGCGAGGAGGTCGACACCCTCATCGTGATCCCGAACGACCGGCTGCTGCAGATCTCCGACCGCAACGTCTCGGTGATGGACGCCTTCCGCCAGGCCGACCAGGTGCTCCTGCAGGGTGTCTCGGGCATCACCGACCTGATCACCACGCCCGGTCTGATCAACGTCGACTTCGCCGACGTCAAGGCCGTGATGAGCAACGCCGGCTCGGCGCTGATGGGCATCGGCTCCGCGCGCGGCGAGGACCGCGCGGTCGCGGCCGCCGAGATGGCCGTCAGCAGCCCGCTGCTGGAGGCCTCGATCGACGGCGCCCACGGCGTGCTGCTCTCCATCGCGGGCGGCTCGGACCTCGGCATCTTCGAGATCAACGAGGCGGCCGCGATGGTGGCCGACGCCGTGCACGCCGAGGCCAACATCATCTTCGGCACGATCATCGACGACGCCCTCGGCGACGAGGTCCGCGTGACCGTCATCGCCGCCGGCTTCGACGGCGGTACGCCGAAGCGTCGTGAGGAGGGTTCCGGGCTGCGTCGCGAGTCCCGTCCGGCCGCGGCACCGGAGGAGACCCGCGCCGCCGCCGGTGCGGTGGCCTCCCGTCGCGAGGAGGCGCCGCGCCGCGCCCCCGAGCAGTCCGCCCCGGCCCCGGCGGCGCCGCCCGCCCCGCCGGCCCAGCCCGCGGCGCCGGCGCCCCAGCCGGTCGGCATCCGCCCGACGCCCCAGCCGATGCAGTTCGACGACGACGACCTGGACGTCCCGGACTTCCTGAAGTGACGCGTGTTCGCCTTTCGTGACCAGTGCGACCTCGGCCCGGGTGCCCCTCGGGTCGAGGTCGCGTTCACGGACGCCTCCGTCGATCTCGCGGAGGGGGCGCCCGGCTATGACGCGGCGCTCGCGCTCCTCGAGGCCGAGACCGGCGTCCGGTTCGCCCGGATGCGCCAGGTGCACGGCGTCGACGTGTGCGACGTCGACGGACCGGCGTCCGGCGCCGCCGACGAGCCGCCGACCGCGGATGCCGTGGTCACCGGCGAGCGGGGCACCGGCCTGATGGTCCGTGTCGCCGACTGCGTGCCGGTGCTCCTGGCCGACCCGGCCACGGGCGTCGTTGCCGCGGTGCACGCCGGCCGTCTCGGCACCGCCCGCGGCGTCGTCCCGGCCGCGGTCGCCCGGATGCGCGAGCGTGGCGCGACCGACATCAGGGCCTGGGTCGGTCCGCACGTGTGCGGCGGCTGCTACGAGGTCCCCGAGGCGATGCGCGCCGAGGTGGCCGCCGCCGTGCCCGCCGCCCACGCCGTCACCCGGTGGGGGACGCCGGCGCTCGACCTCGGTGCCGGGGTCGCCGCCCAGCTCGCGGACGCCGGGGTGCCGGCGACCGTCGTGCCCGGCTGCACCCTGGAGGAGCAGCGGTTCCACTCCCACCGGCGCGACGGGGAGCGTGCCGGTCGGATGGCGGGGCTGGTGTGGTGGACGTGACCCGCGAGGCGCAGCTGCGCGCGAACCTGGCCGGCGTCCACGAGCGGATCGACGCCGCGGCCCGTGCGGCGGGGCGGGACCCCGCCGACGTGGCGCTGGTCGTGGTCACCAAGTACTTCCCGGCCTCCGACGTCCAGGCGCTGGCCCGCCTCGGTGTGACCGAGGTGGGGGAGAACCGGCACCAGGAGGCCGCCGCCAAGCGCGAGGAGTGCGACGCCGCCGGCGCGTCCGGCCTGCGCTGGCACTTCATCGGCGGCCTGCAGAGCAACAAGGCCGGCGCCGTGGCGCGCTGGGCCGACGAGGTCGAGTCGGTCGACCGGGCCAAGCTGGTCGGCCCGCTCGACCGCGGCGCCGCCGAGCGGGGCCGACCGCTCGACGTACTGCTCCAGGTCAGCCTCGACCCGCCGGGCCGGGAGCAGCGCGCGGGCGCCGACCCGGCGGATCTCGACGCGTTGGCCGACCGCGTGGCCGATGCCGAGCACCTGCGGCTGCGGGGCCTGATGGCCGTCGCGCCGCTGGGGGAGGAGCCCGCGGCGGCGTTCGCGCGGCTCGCCGGGATCCGTTCCGCGTTCCTCGCCCACCACCCCGATGCCACCGTCCTCTCCGCGGGGATGAGCGGCGACCTCGAGCAGGCCGTGGCGGCCGGCGCGACACACGTGCGCGTCGGCACCGCGGTCCTCGGTTCGAGGCCCTCAGTCCAGTAGTGTCCAGATCACGATCAGCGGCCCCAGGGCCCAGAACCGGAGGCAAGTCCCATGAGCGGTGCGATGCGCAGGATCGGTGAGTACCTCGGCCTGCTCGAGGACACCAGCTACGACGAGTACGACGACGAGACCGTCGTGCACGAGCCGGTGCGTCAGCGCGCGGCCCGGCCGGTCCGCGAGGCCTCCGTCGCCGACATCAGCGAGCGCCGCCGCGCGGTGGCCCCGGCCCCCGCGCCGACGGCCGCCACGTCCACGGTGGCCGAGCTGTCCCGGATCACCACGTTGCACCCCCGCACCTACAACGAGGCGCGCACGGTGGGCGAGCAGTACCGCGACGGCACTCCGGTGATCATGAACCTCTCGGAGATGGACGACGCCGACGCCAAGCGGCTCGTCGACTTCGCGGCCGGGCTGATCTTCGCGACCCGCGGCAGCATCGAGCGGGTGACCAACAAGGTCTTCCTGCTCTCGCCCCAGAACGTGACCGTCGCCGCCGAGGACAAGCAGCGGATCGCCGACGGCGGCTTCTTCAACCAGAGCTGACCCCGGGGCGGCGAGCAGTGGCGAGGTCGGTGCGCGGCGGCGCGAAGGCCGACGCTAGGTTGGCCGCGTGACGACTGTCGGCTGGATCATCGAGGCTTTCCTCTTCACCTTCATCGCACTGCTCTGGGTCCGGTTCATCGCCGACTGGGTGCAGGTGTTCGCCCGCTCCTGGGAGCCCTCGGGAGTGATCCTGGTGCTGCTCGAGATCACCTACACCGTCACGGATCCGCCGATCCGGGCGCTGCGCAAGGTGATCCGCCCCATCCGGATCGGCAGCGTGGCGCTGGACCTCAGCTTCATCCTGGTGATGATCCTGGCCTACGTGCTGCTCTGGGTGAACCGCTCCTACCTGCTCTGAGCCCGGTCGCGATGCCGCGTCAGCGGGTCGCGAGGGGCCCGTGAGGCGGTGCCGGAGGGCCCACGACACGCCGCTGTCAGGCGTGGGAGCGCCCCGTGTCGGTTGGCGAGTCACGGTACTGGTGGGGCAGGCGCTAAAGTTCGCTGAGATAGGACCATCCGCTCGTTAAAGATAGGTGAGGTCATGCCGCTGACGCCCGAGGACGTGAGCAACAAGCGCTTTACTCCCGTCCGGCTCCGTGAGGGGTACGACATGGGTGAGGTCGACCAGTTCCTGGACGAGGTCGAGGCCGAGCTCGCGCGGCTCACGCAGGAGAACGACGACCTGCGCGCCAAGCTCGCCGCTGCCCAGTCCGGTTCCCCGGCGGCCTTCGAGGCGCCGACGCTGGCTCCGGTTCCGGTGCCTGAGCCGACCCCGGCCCCGGCCCCCGCTCCTGCGCCCGTCGCGGTGACCCCGGCGCCCACGCCCATCGCTGCGGGCGGCGTGGAGACGATCCGCGTCGAGACGGTGCCCGAGGCGTCCAACGCCGCGGCGCGCCTGCTGGAGATCGCGACGCGCAACGCCGACGAGCTGGTCGAGGACGCCAAGAACGAGGCCGACAAGATCATCGGCGAGGCGAAGACCAAGGCCGAGCGTCTGGAGAACGAGGCGAAGGGCAAGGCGGACCGCCTCGAGTCCGACGCCCGGACCCGCGCCGAGATGCTGGACAGCGAGACCGCCGAGCGTCGTACGCAGCTCTTCGGCGAGCTCGAGGTGCAGCGCGACAAGCTGAGTGTCGAGGTGGAGAACCTGCGCTCCTTCGAGCGCGAGTACCGCTCCCGCCTCAAGAGCTACTTCAACCAGCAGCTCGAGGCCCTCAAGACGCCGGGCGACACCATCGCCCCGAACGAGGAGGCGCCGGCGCCCAAGCGGCTCCGTTCCATCCTCGGCGAGGAGGGCTGATCCGAGCCGTCAGCGCTCGATCGACGCCGACACCGGCCGACCCGATTCGGGTCGGCCGGTGTTTTGTCCTTGGTGACCTTGCGCACAGCGGCTAACCTCCGTCCCAGCCCGTCGGCTCGGCGACGGGGATCCGGAGGAGACGTCGCCCATGGCTCGGATACCGAAGAAGTCGCTGGCCGGTCAGGCCGCCACCACCGCGCGTCGGGTGATCAGGCCCCGCGCGAGGGCGGATGCTGACCCGGCGGAGGCTCCGGTGTCGTCCGGAAGTGCCGCGCTGATGGAGGAAGCCATGACGACGGAGGAGGCCGCCCCGGTGGTCAAGAAGCCCGCCCCAGCCAAGAACCCGCCCGCCGCGCAGGCGCCGTCCCTGAAGGCGACGGCCGAGAAGGCCGCCCCGGTCGCCCCCGCGGCCAAGAAGGCGCCGGCCAAGAAGGCGCCGGCGAAGCGGACCGCCGCCAAGAAGGCCACTGCCAGGAAGGCCACCGCGGCCGAGCGGGCGGCGGTGCGCAAGGCCACCGCGCGCCTCACCTCCGCCGAGCTCGTGGTCCGCGACGGCGAGGAGCCGTGGACCGCCGAGGAGCTGGCCGAGGTCGTCACGGAGCTGCACGAGCAGCGCGGACACAGCTCGGCGATCCTGGCCGACCAGGAGGCGGACCTCTCCGGCCTGCTGCGGGACGCGGGTGACGGGGCGGGCCACGACCAGGCCGACGTCGGCGCCACCAGCTTCGAACGGGACCACGAGCTCACGGTGGTCAACCACGAGCGGGAGAAGGTGGCTCAGATCGACCGCGCCCTCGCCCGGATCGAGGCGGGTAGCTACGGCGTGTGCGAGTCGTGCGGCAACCCGATCGGCAAGATGCGGCTCATGGCATTCCCCCGTGCCACACTGTGCATGACATGCAAGCAGCGCGAGGAACGCCGGTAGGCGAGGACAGCGGCCGTCCCGACAGCGAGCAGGCGCCGGAGGTGGCCCGACGCGGTCGGCGCGGCCCGTGGCTGCTCTTCGTGCTGGTCGCGGCCGCGATGTACGGAGCGGACCAGCTCACCAAGTACCTCGCCGTGGAGCACCTCGACGGCGCCCCGGACAAGCCGCTGATCGGTGAGCTGCTGCAGCTGCGCCTGACCTACAACCCCGGCGCGGCGTTCAGCCTGGGCACCGACCTGACCGTGGCGATCACCTGCCTCGCGGTGGTGGCGACCGTGACGGTGCTGGTGATCAGCCTGCGGCTGCGTGACCGGGTCTGGGCGGTCGCGCTCGGCCTGCTGCTGGCCGGCATCGCCGGCAACCTCACCGACCGGCTGCTGCGCGAGCCGCAGGCGTTCCACGGTCACGTCGTGGACTTCCTGATGCTGCCGAACTGGCCGATCTTCAACGTGGCCGACATCTGCATCAACCTCGGTGCCGCGCTCGTGCTGGTCCAGGTCTTCCGTGGGGTCGGTCTCGACGGCTCGCGCGCGACGGGCGACGAGGCGCTGGACGCCAGGCGCGACGAGGATCCGAAGCAGTGAGCGTGGACCTGCGCACGCTGCCGGTTCCCGACAGCCTCGACGGCGAGCGCGTTGACGTCGCGATGGCCCAGCTCTTCGGCGTCTCCCGGAGCAAGGCCGCGGACCTGATCGCGGGCGACCGGGTCCGGCTCGACGGCTCCGTCGTCGCCAAGAGCGAGCGGGTCCTCTCCGGCGCGGTGCTCGAGGTCGAGATCCCGCAGGAGGTCGACCCGCTCGAGGTGGTCCCCGAGATCGTCGAGGGCATCGGGATCATCTACGACGACGAGTCGATCGTGGTGATCGACAAGCCGGTGGGCGTCGCCGTGCACCCCTCGCCGGGCTGGCGTGGCCCGACGGTCGTCGGACACCTGGCCGGCGCCGGCTTCCGGATCTCCACCTCCGGCGCCAAGGAGCGCGAGGGCATCGTGCAGCGCCTGGACGTGGGCACCTCCGGCGTGATGGTGGTCTGCAAGTCCGAGCACGCCTACTCGGTGCTCAAGAACGCCTTCCGCCGCCGTACGGTGGACAAGACCTACCACGCGCTGGTCCAGGGACACCCGGACCCGCTCGTGGGCACGGTGGACGCGCCGCTGGGGCGGCACCCGGGGGCCGACTACAAGTTCGCGGTCGTCGACGGCGGGCGGCCGAGCGTCACCCACTACGAGACGCTCGAGGCGCACCGCTTCGCCAGCCTGCTGGAGATCCACCTGGAGACCGGACGGACCCACCAGATCCGGGTCCACATGTCCGCGCTCAAGCACCCCTGTGCCGGTGACCTGACCTACGGCGCCGACCCGGTGCTCGCCCGCCGGCTGGGGCTGACCCGGCAGTGGCTGCACGCGGTCAAGCTCGGTTTCGAGCACCCCGATACCGGCGAGTACGTCGAGTTCGAGTCGCCCTATCCCGACGACCTCCAGCACGCCCTGGACGTCGTGCGTGACCTCCACTGACCCCGGTCGCGACCCCGGGCGGGCACACGGGCGCGAGCTCGACGTCGTGCTGCGGCCGGCGTACTCCGGCGACCTGACCGAGCTCGGCGAGCTGCACTGGGCCGCGCGCGTCGCCGCGGTGCCGACGATGCCGCCGCCGGCCCACCCGCGCGCCGAGGTGATCGCGCACTTCGCCGCGCTAGACCTCGCCGCCCCCGGCGTGGAGGCGTGGGTCGCCGAGGACGACCGGGGCCTGGTCGGCTTCGCCGTCGTGCGCGAGGACTGGCTCGAGCACCTCTACGTGCGCCCGGAGGCGCAGTCCGAGGGCGTGGGGTCGGCCCTGCTCGGCCTCGTCCAGGGGCTGCGCCCGCGTGGGTTCGGGCTCTGGGTGTTCGAGTCCAACGCCCCGGCCAGGAGGTTCTACGCCCGGCACGGGCTGGTCGAGGTCGAGCGCACGGACGGTTCCGACAACGAGGAGCGGTCACCCGACATCCACGTCGTGTGGCGGGGCGCCCGGGCAGCCGTCCGCGGCGCCGCCGCGGGCGAGCCCTGAGGCTGCCGCGAACCGGTCGCGAACCGGTCGCGAACCTGCCGGACAGGCGGTGGGGGTTCGACGATCCGTCGGAGCCGTCGCGTAGGCTGAGGGCCTTCCCCGGCGTTGCTCGGCGGCCGGCCCTCCGGTCCGCGGTGAGCACGCCCACCCGTCCGTCCACCATCGCCGCGAGGAGTCAGTAGCAACCGATGGCCGCAGCCGGATCGGGCGGGGACTTCGCCCACCTCCACGTGCATACCGAGTACTCGATGCTCGACGGGGCGTCCCTGCTGGACGGGCTGTTCCAGCGCACCGCAGACCTGGGCATGTCGTCGATCGCGATGACCGACCACGGCAACATGCACGGCGCCTACGACTTCTACAGCAAGGCCAAGAAGTACGGCGTCCGGCCGATCATTGGCATCGAGGCCTACATCACGCCGGGCACCGCGCGCGGCGAGCGCCGCCGGGTCCGCTGGGGCAAGGGCGACGCCGCCGAGGAGGGCGGCGACGACGTCGCCGGTGGCGGCGCCTACACCCACATGACGATGTGGGCCGAGAACAACGCCGGCATGCACAACCTGTTCCGGCTCACCTCGCGCTCCAGCCTCGAGGGCTACTACTTCAAGCCGCGGATGGACAAGGAGATCCTCGCCGAGCACAGCGAGGGCATCATCGTCTCGACCGGCTGCCCCAGCGGCGCCATCCAGACCCGGCTCCGCCTCGGGCAGTGGGACGAGGCGGTCCAGGAGGCCGGCGAGCTGCAGGACATCTACGGCGCCGACAGCGTCTTCCTGGAGCTGATGGACCACGGCATCTCGGTCGAGAAGCGGGTCCGCGACGACCTGCTCCGCCTGGGCAAGCAGCTCGGCATCCCGCCGCTGGCCACCAACGACTCGCACTACAACAACCCCGAGGACGCCGCCGCCCACGACGCCCTGATCTGCGTCGCCTCCGGCAAGCGGCTCTCGGACACCAACCGGCTCAAGTTCGACGGCGGCGGCTACTACATCAAGTCGGCCGCCGAGATGCGCGAGCTGTGGGCCGGCCAGTGGGGGATGCCCGAGGCCTGCGACAACACCCTGGCCATCGCCGAGCGCTGCGACGTCTCCTTCACCGAGTCCACCGGCGGCTACATGGCACGTGCCGACGTGCCGGCCGGCGAGACCGAGGAGTCCTGGTTCCGCAAGGAGGTCTGGCGCGGGATCGAGGCGCGCTACCCGGGCGACCGGCTCGACCAGGCGGTCAAGGACCGCGTCGAGATGGAGCTCGCGGTCATCTCGCAGAAGGGCTACTGCGGCTACTACCTGGTGGTCGCCGACTTCATCCAGTGGTCCAAGCGCAACGGCATCCGGGTCGGCCCGGGTCGAGGCTCCGGTGCGGGCTCGATCGCGGCGTACGCGCTGAGCATCACCGACCTGTGCCCGCTGGAGCACGGCCTCTTCTTCGAGCGGTTCCTCAACCCCGAGCGTCCGTCGATGCCCGACTTCGACATCGACTTCGACGACGCCCGCCGTGGCGAGGTGATCCAGTACGTCACCGAGAAGTACGGCGCCGAGCGCGTCTGCCAGATCGCGACCTTCGGTCGGCTCAAGGCCAAGGCTGCGATCAAGGACGCCGCCCGCGTGCTCGACCACGGCTTCGCCATCGGCGACAAGATCACCAAGGCCCTGCCGGCCGACGTGATGGGCAAGGGCGTCCCGCTGAAGGAGCTCTTCAACCCCGAGCACAAGCGGTACGGCGAGGGCGGCGAGTTCCGGGCACTGCACGACTCCGACCCGGACGTCCGCACCATCTACGAGACCGCCCTCGGCCTCGAGGGGCAGATCCGCAACTGGGGCGTGCACGCCGCCGGTGTGATCATGTCCAGCGAGCCGCTGATCGACGTCGTGCCGATCATGAGCCGTCCGGCCGACGGCGCCGTGATCACCCAGTTCGACTACCCGATGTGCGAGTCGCTCGGGCTGGTCAAGATGGACTTCCTGGGCCTGTCCAACCTGCGCATCCTCGAGGACGCGCTGGTCAACATCAAGGCCAACCGCGGCGAGGACGTCGTCCTCGAGGAGCTGCCCTTCGACGACCGGGCGACCTACGAGCTGATGGGCCGGGGCGACACCCTCGGCGTGTTCCAGCTCGATGGCGGCGGCATGCGCGCGCTGCTCCGCTCGATGCAGCCGGACAAGTTCGCCGACATCACCGCGGTCTCCGCGCTGTACCGGCCGGGCCCGATGGGCGCGGACTCGCACAACAAGTACGCGCGCCGCAAGAACGGCCGGGAGCCGATCGAGCCGATCCACCCCGCCCTGGAGGAGGCCCTCGAGCCGGTCCTCGGCGAGACCTACGGCCTGATCGTCTACCAGGAGCAGGTGATGGCGATCGCCCAGGTCCTGGCCGGCTTCACCCTGGGTGCCGCGGACAACCTGCGCCGCGCGATGGGCAAGAAGAAGAAGGAGGAGCTGGACAAGCAGTACGCCGGCTTCCAGGCCGGCATGCTCGAGCGCGGCTACCCGCAGGCCGCGATCAGCACGCTGTGGGAGATCCTGCTCCCGTTCTCCGACTACGCCTTCAACAAGTCGCACTCGGCCGCCTACGGCGTCATCACCTACTGGACGGCGTACCTCAAGGCGAACTACCCGACCGAGTACATGGCCGCCCTCCTGACGTCCGTCAAGGACGACAAGGACAAGATGGCGATCTACCTCAACGAGTGTCGCCGGATGAAGATCCAGGTGCTGCCGCCGGACGTCAACGAGTCGGCGAGCAACTTCACCGCCGTGGGTCGCGACATCCGGTTCGGCCTCACCGCGATCCGCAACGTCGGCGGCAACGTCGTCGCGGGCATCGTGGCGGCCCGGGAGGAGAAGGGCCGGTACGCCGACTTCAACGACTTCCTGGGCAAGGTGCCCGCGCAGGTCTGCAACAAGCGGGTGATCGACTCGCTGATCAAGGCCGGCGCCTTCGACGACATGAAGCACCGGCGCCGGGCGCTGGTCGCGATCCATGAGACCGCGGTGGACCAGTACGTCGACATCAAGCGCAACGAGGCGATCGGCCAGGACTCGCTCTTCGCCGGCCTCGACGACGGCGACGGTGGCGGCGGTGGGTTCGGCGTCACGGTGGCGATCCCCGAGCTCGACGAGTGGGACAAGATGACGCTGCTCGGGCACGAGCGCGACATGCTCGGCCTCTACGTCTCCGACCACCCGCTGTTCGGCCTCGAGCACGTGCTCTCCACCGGCACCGACTGCACGATCGGCCAGCTGGTCACCGACGAGGACCGGCCGCACGGCTCGACGGTGACGGTCTCGGGGCTGGTCACGTCGGTGCAGCGCAAGATCACCAAGAACGGCGACCCGTGGGCGACGGTCACGCTGGAGGACCTGGAGGGCGCCGTCGAGGTGCTCCTCTTCCCGAGCTCCTACCGGCTGGCCTCGCCCTACCTCACGGAGGACGCCATCATCCGCGTCCGCGGCCAGCTCGACAAGGACCGCGAGACCGCCCAGCTGCGCGGCCAGGAGGTGACCGTCCCCGACCTGGACGTCGCCGCCGACGGCCCCGTGGTGATCAGCCTGCCGTCCACCCGGTGCACGGGGCCGGTCGTGGCCCAGCTGCGCGAGGTGCTGGGCACCCACCCGGGTCTGACCGAGGTGCGGCTACGGTTGCTCACGCGTGATTCCGTCAAGTTGATGAAGCTGGACGACCGTCTGCGGGTCACGCCGAGCTCTGCGCTCTTCGCCGATCTGAAACAGCTGCTCGGCCCGGGGTGCCTGACCTGAGGGGGCCCCGCATGGAGACCGGACCGGAGACCCGCGCGGAGGGGACCGTCGAGCGGCCCGCCCGCCGCCGCGGCGCGGTGCTGGCGGCGACGCGCGCCGCGGTCGGACTGCTCGCGGTGGCGCTCATCCTCGGCGTGGTCGCCGGACGGCTGTGGTGGGCCTGGTGGTCGCCGGCGATGCCGGGGCGCGTCTACGACACCGTCGACGGCCTGGCCTGGTACCCGGACCCGCTGGACCCCGGCTTCGCCCACGTGTTCAGCGGCACCGCGCAGTTCGTGGTGATCGGCTTCGCCGCGGGCCTGCTGCTCGGCCTTCTCGGTGGCCTGGTCACTCGCCAGAGGGCGATCTTCGGCCTCGTCGCGGTGGTGGTCGGCAGCCTGCTGGGGCTGGTGATCACCTACCGCACCGGCATCGCGGCCAGCCCTGCCGACCCGGCCACGCTCCTCGGTGACGCCGCCGCCGGCGACCAGCTGCCCGGTCACCTCCAGGTGTCGGGGTGGACGCCCTACCTGGCCTGGCCGGTCGGCGCGCTGTTCGGGTTCCTGGTGGTGATGGTCTCGACGATGTCCTCCGACCGCGCCGCCCACCGGCGGGCGGTCGACGGCGGGGCCGTCGGCGACGAGACCGGCGGCGCGAGCGGCAGCGCCGCGGACGTCGAGGCCGAGGCGCCGATCGAGACTCCGGCGGGGGAGCCGGGGGAGCCGGGCGAGCCGGGGGAGTCGGGGGTCAGCCCCGACCGATCGGAGCCGTCACCGCACCCGTGAGCGCGACCAGGTCGCCCGGCGCGAGCTCGAGCTCCAGCCCGCGGCGCCCGGCGGAGACGTTGACCGTCGGATGCCCCAGCGCGCTCTCGTCGACCACGGTCGGGTGGCGCCGCTTCTGGCCCAGCGGCGAGATCCCGCCGACGACGTAGCCGGTCGCGCGCTCGGCGTCGCGCGGGTCGGCCATCACCGCCTTCCGGCCGCCGACCGCCTTCGCCAGCGCCTTGAGGTCCAGCTGGCCCGAGACCGGCACCACCGCCACCGTCAGCGCCCCGTCCACGTCGGCCAGCAGCGTCTTGAAGACCCTCTCCACGGGGATCCCGAGCGCCTCGGCCGCCTCCTCGCCGTACGACGTCGACCGCGGGTCGTGGTCGTAGCTGTGCAGCACGAACGGCACCCCCGCGCTGGTCACCGCGCTGGTCGCCGGCGTGCCGCCGGGGGACTTCT
The DNA here is from genome assembly GCF_004919105.1 of Nocardioides sp. GY 10113. Lineage (GTDB taxonomy): Bacteria > Actinomycetota > Actinomycetes > Propionibacteriales > Nocardioidaceae > Nocardioides. Next base: position 114,266 of record NZ_STGK01000002.1, on the reverse strand, counting down.
TCTTCGCCATCGTGCTCGGGACTCTCATGTCGGTGCGGGCTGGTGGGCGCTGCTGGCGTGGAGGGCCTGGGCGGATCAGTTGGGGGACCAGCGGGTGCGGGCCACCTCGGTGGCAGGCAGCGAGGAGATCACGTTCATCGCCTCCAGCTCGCCGCGCAGCAGGTCGGTGACGAGGACCAGGCGCTCCTCGGCGTCGGTGGCCTCCAGCAGCTGCTGGCGCTCGGCCATCGGCAGCGGCGCCACCGCCGACAGGGTCCAGGCCAGGAACTCCGGGTCGCTGGGCAGGTCGCCGGAGAGCGGGTCCTCGGCGATCTCGCTCACCATCGCGCGGTAGGCGGTGAAGGTGGCGCGGGCACGCGCCGCCACCTCGGGGGTGACCTGCGCCCGCGGCTCCGTGAGCACGGTGACCTGGCCGACCGGGTAGTCGCTGCCGGCCCGGAGGCCGTCGAGCTGGATCCGGTCGCGACCGACGGCGATCACGTCGAAGGTGCCGTCGGGGTTCTCCTCGACCTCGGTGAGCTGCAGGCGCACGCCGGTCCGGAACAGGGACTGGGCCCCGTGGTCACCGACCTCGTAGCCCTCCCGGATCGCGACCGAGCCGAACAGCCGCTCGGCGGGGTCCTCGATCGTCAGCAGGTGCCGGACCAGTGCCCGGTAGCGGTCCTCGAAGACCCGCAGCGGCAGGCTGATCCCGGGGAACAGCACCGCGTTCAGCGGGAACATCGGGAGCTCGTCGGTCACGCACCGAGGCTAGTAGCCCGAACTTCGAACCCGCATCCGGGACACCAACCACCGCTTGGAACCGGCGCGGCAGCCACACCCGGCGAACCGTAGAATCGACCCATGATCCAGCGCATCGACCTGCGGGGCTCCGGACCGGACGCGGACTACCGCGCCGCCGTGCCCCGCGCCGACTTCGACATCGAGGCGGCGGTCCCGGCGGTGCACGAGATCTGCGAGCAGGTCCGGACCGGCGGGGTCGAGGCGATCCTCGAGCTGGGGGAGCGCTTCGACGGCGTCCGCCTCGACGACATCCGGGTGCCCGAGGGAGCCACCCGGGCCGCGCTCGAGGCGCTGGACCCCGACATCCGCGCCGGCCTGGAGGAGTCGATCCGCCGGCTGCGCGCCACCTGCACCGCCGAGCTCGAGACCGACGTGGTCACCGACCTGGCGCCCGGCGCCCGGGTCACGCACCGCAAGGTGCCGGTGGACCGGGTCGGTCTCTACGTCCCCGGCGGCCTGGCTCCGCTGGTCTCCAGCGTGCTGATGAACGTGGTCCCGGCGCAGACCGCCGGCGTCCGCTCGATCGCCCTGGCCAGCCCGCCGCAGAAGGAGTTCGGCGGCTCCATCCACCCCACCGTGCTGGCGGCGTGCGCGCTGCTCGGCGTCGAGGAGGTGTACGCCGTCGGCGGCGCCCAGGCGATCGCGATGTTCGCCTACGGGACGGACCCCTGCCGCCGCGTCGACCTGGTCACCGGGCCGGGCAACATCTACGTGGTCACCGCCAAGCGGCTCCTCAAGGGCCTGATCGGCATCGACTCCGAGGCCGGCCCGACCGAGATCGCGATCCTCGCCGACGAGACCGCCGACCCCGCGTTCGTGGCCGCGGACCTGATCAGCCAGGCCGAGCACGACCCGCTGGCCGCCGCGGTGCTGGTCACCCCGTCCACCGCGCTGGCCGAGGCGGTCGAGTCCGAGCTGGCGGTGCAGGTCCCGGCCACCAAGCACAGCGACCGGATCCGCACCTCGCTCGCGGGCCCCCAGTCCGGCATCGTCCTGGTCGACGACCTCGAGCAGGGGCTCGCCGTGGTCGACGCCTACGCCGCCGAGCACCTGGAGATCCACACCGCCGACGCCGCGGCCTGGGCCGCCCGGGTCCGCAACGCCGGCGCGATCTTCGTCGGCCCTTACGCGCCGGTCAGCCTCGGCGACTACTGCGCCGGCTCCAACCACGTGCTGCCCACCGGCGGCTGCGCATGCCACTCCTCGGGCCTCTCGGTCCGCGCGTTCACCAAGTCGGTGCACGTCGTGGAGTACTCCGCCGACGCGCTCGCCGAGGTCGGCGGCCACGTGGTCACCCTGGCCGAGGCCGAGGACCTGCCCGGCCACGGTGCCGCGGTCTCGTTGCGGACCGGCCGCGCATGAGCGGCGACTCCTGGCCGCCGCTGCGCGAGGAGCTGCGCGGGATCGAGCCGTACGGCGCCCCGCAGCTCGACGTACCGGTGCAGCTCAACGTCAACGAGAACCCGTACGGGCCCTCGCCGGCCTGCGTCGCGGACATCGCGGCGGCGGCCGGACGGGCGGCGGGCACCCTGAACCGGTACCCCGACCGCGAGTTCACCGCGCTGCGCGAGGGCCTCGCGGACTACCTCAACGGGGAGCTGGCGCGGGCCACGAGCGGCACCGCCGTCCGGGTCACTCCGGAGATGGTGTGGGCCGCCAACGGCTCCAACGAGGTGATGCTCCAGCTGCTCCAGGCCTTCGGCGGCCCCGGGCGCACCGCGATCAGCTTCGCGCCGACGTACTCGATGTATCCGGAGTACGCCCGCGACACCCACACCCGCTGGGTCGCCGGCCGCCGGGCCGAGGACTTCGCGATCGACCTCGACGCCGCGCGCGACCTGGTCAAGCGCGAGCAGCCGAGCGTGGTGCTGCTGCCCAGCCCCAACAACCCGACGGGCACGGCGCTGCCGCCCGAGGCGGTGGCGGCGCTGTGCGAGGCCACCGGCGACGACGGCGTCGTCGTGGTCGACGAGGCCTACGGCGAGTTCCGCCGCGAGGGCGTGCCGAGCGCGCTGGAGCTGCTCGAGACCTACCGCAACCTGGTCGTCACCCGGACCATGTCGAAGGCGTTCGCGGGCGCCGGGCTGCGGCTGGGCTACCTGGCCGCCGACCCGGCGATCACCGCCGCGATCCGGGTGGTCCGGCTGCCGTACCACCTCTCCGCGGTCACCCAGGCGGTCGCGGTCGCGGCGCTGGGGCACGCCCCGGAGCTGCTCGGGAAGGTGGACGAGCTGCGCGTCGAGCGCGACGCCCTGGTCGCTCACCTGCGAGGATGCGGCTACGACGTCGCGGACTCGGACGCGAACTTCGTGCTGTTCGGCCGGTTCGCGGACCGGCACGCGGTCTGGCAGGGTCTGCTGGACCGGGGCGTGCTGATCCGGGAGACGGGGCCGGACGGCTGGCTGCGGGTCTCGGTCGGGACCCCGGAGGAGATGGCGACGTTCCGCGCCGCCCTTGCCGAAGTGACCAGTGGAGTGAACGGAGAACGAGCATGAGCCGGACCGCCCGGGTCGAGCGTCAGACCAGCGAGTCGAAGGTCCTCGTCGAGGTGAACCTGGACGGCACCGGCCGCCACGACATCTCCACGGGCGTCGGCTTCTACGACCACATGCTCACGGCCTTCGCGCGCCACTCGCTCGTCGACCTGACCGTGCAGACCGCCGGTGACCTGCACATCGACGCCCACCACACGGTCGAGGACACCGCGATCGTGCTCGGCCAGGCGCTGCGCGAGGCGCTGGGGGACAAGAAGGGCATCCGCCGGTACGGCGACGCCACCGTGCCGCTCGACGAGGCCCTGGTGCACTGCGTCGTCGACGTCTCCGGCCGCCCGTTCGCGGTGCACGTCGGCGAGCCCGAGGGCCAGCAGTACGTGCAGCTCGGCGGCACCGGCGTGCCCTACCTGGGCTCGCTGACCCAGCACGTCTTCGACTCCATCGCCCACCACGCGCACCTGACGCTGCACGTGCGGGTGTTGGCCGGCCGCGAGCCGCACCACATCGTGGAGACCCAGTTCAAGGCGTTCGCCCGGGCCTTCCGCGACGCGGTCGCGCTCGACCCGCGCGAGACCGGGGTCCCGTCCACGAAGGGTGCGCTGTGATCGCTCCGCTGGTTGAGGTGCGAGGCGCCCTGGCGCCGAGCGTCGACACCACCGGAGCGTGGGGGCGGTCGCGATGAGCAAGCCCACCGTCGTCGTACTCGACTACGGCTCCGGCAACCTGCGCTCGGCGGTGCGGGCCGTGGAGCGCGCCGGTGCCGAGGTCACCCTGACCAGCGACCTCGACGCGGCGATGGCCGCCGACGGCCTGCTGGTGCCGGGCGTCGGCGCCTACGAGGCCTGCATGAAGGGCCTGCGGGCGATCCGCGGCGAGCGGATCATCGCCCGCCGGCTCTCCGGAGGCCGTCCGGTGCTCGGCATCTGCGTCGGCATGCAGATCCTCTTCGCCAAGGGGATCGAGCACGGCGTGGAGACCGAGGGCTGCGGCGAGTGGCCCGGGGTGGTCGAGCGCCTGCAGGCGCCGATCGTGCCGCACATGGGGTGGAACACCGTCGAGGTCGCCGAGGGAGCCCGGCTCTTCGCCGGCGTCGAGGACGAGCGGTTCTACTTCGTGCACTCCTACGGCGTGCGGGACTGGACCCTGGTCACCAACGACCGGACCCCGGACTCCCACCAGCCGCGGGTGACCTGGGCCGAGCACGGCGGCGACCGGTTCGTCGCCGCGGTCGAGAACGGTCCGCTGAGCGCCACCCAGTTCCACCCGGAGAAGTCGGGGGACGCGGGCGCGGCGCTCCTGCGCAACTGGGTGCAGACGCTCTGAGCACTGGGCCCCTGGGCCTTCGGCCTGAGGTGGTCGGGCCCGTCGGGACGCAGCCCAGCGACCGCCTGAGGCTGGGCGAGGCGGGTCGTGTGCCTGAGAACCCGCTATTCCGGGGTATGGGGCACACGACTCGAGCCGGATGGCGGGCCAGACGGGGTCGTGTGCCCAGTAACCCGCCATGCCGATGTCTCGGGCACACGACCCACCTCCCGGACCGGGCGGCCCGCGACTCAGCGTGCCGTGAGCGCCGCATCCGCTGCCGCTGACAGATCCCGTGGCGACCAACGGCCATCGGCTCGTTCCTCGGTTCCACCTTGGTATTCGTCAGGCAGCCTGATGGCGTTTCCGCAGCTGGTTGCGAGAGCCCTGAGGGCGTGCTCGAAGCCCTAGCGGCTCTCGCCGGGTTCCGTACGGCGGCCGATGGGGCCTCCGCCTCCACCGCGGCCCGATCGGTTACGCCGGGGTGAGCACCTCGCTGCCGCGCATCCGGCAGGCCAGGTGCAGCCCGAACCGGACGTCGGGGTCGCGCAGGTCGACGTCGAGGGTCTCCTCGATCCGCCGGATCCGGTAGGTCACCGCGTTCGGGTGGAGGTGGAGCACGGCGCCGGCGTGCTTCGGTGAGCACTGGTGGTCCAGGTAGGCGCCCAGCGTCTCCAGTGCGGTGGCCGCCCGCTCCGGGCCGAGGGCGTCCAGCGGGGCCAGCAGGCCGAGGATGATCCGGCGGCTCAGCGGCGAGGCCCACAGGTCGGCCAGCACCCGTCGTACGCCGGTGGAGTCCAGCGTGGTCAGTACGCCGTCGCGGCCGGCCTGCTCGGCGAGGTCGGCCGCCGCGCGCGCCTCGACCGCCGACTGCCGCAGCCCGCCGATGCCCCGCTGGTCGGTGCCGAGCCCGGCGTAGAGCGCCGCCTCGTCGGTGTGCAGGGCAGCGAGCAGGTCCGTCAGCGCGCGCCGCGCGCTGCCCGCCAGGCTGCCGGCCTCGGCGTCGTCGCTGGCCACCACGAGCAGCCCGTCGGCCACCCGCGCGACGTGCCACCAGCCGGGGCGGGGGAGCAGCAGCTCGAGGGCGGTCAGCTCCGCCTGACGGACCAGGCGTCGCTGGGCCGAGACCCGCGCCTCGACCGACCGCGCCTCGCGCGGCTCGAGCCGCACCAGCGCGGCGAGGTGGGTGAGGTCGACCGGGAACCCGATCCGCCGCGCCTGCGCGTCGAGGCCGGCGAGGTGGCCGGGCTCGGCGACGACGATCTGGGTGAGCAGCTCGGCGCGGGTCTGGGAGGGGGCGAACGCGCGCTCGGTGTCGCGGCGCCGGCGGTGGCCGACGGCGGCGGCGACGGCCGGCACCACCAGCCGGGCCGCGTGGTCGCCGGTGGGGCAGGAGACCTCGCCGACCACGCGGTCCCCGGCCACGACCTGGCCGGAGGCGCCGAACGCGGCCAGCGACGCCTCGACGCCGTCGGCCCGGGGCGCGGTGAGCTCGAGGGGGTGGCCGAGCGCCTGGCCGAGGTCGGCCAGCAGGTCCTCGACGGTCCACTCCTCGTCGCCGCGCTGTCCGTACCGCGCCAACAGGGCGAGGGTCGCCTCGGCACGCGCCAGCGTGTCCGCGGCGCCGCCGCGGACCGCGCGGTTCAGCCACAGGATCAGCTCGGCGACGTTCGTCTTGGCGGGGACGCCGAGCAGCGCGAGGCCGCCACGCTCGGCGAGGCGTGCGCTGGTGATCGGGACCTGCTGGCGGCCGACCAGCACGATGGCGGCGTGCTCGCGTTCGATGCACCGCCGGAAGGCGACGTCGAGCTCGTAGGGCTCGCGGCCGGCCAGCGCGCTGGGCAGCAGCACCAGCAGGGCGCCGGCGCGCGGGCCGGTGACGTCGGCGAGGTCGTCGATCGCGGCGACCTCGGTGATCTCGCGTGCCGCGTCGTCGCCGGATCCGTCCCCCGAACCGTGCGCTGAGGTGGTGAGCATCACCAGTCCGCGGTGCGCCCCGGTGCCCAGCAGGTCTACGACGGTCGTCACCGGTGCATTGTGTCGAGATGACAAACAGCGGTCAAAAAATGTGGTGAGACGACATGGCTGACAGCGGAGGCTGTCGCCCAGGATCGTCCCCATGCACGGATACCCCCGAGTCCGCGAGATCACCGTGGACAACCTCGACGCCCTGGCCCGCGGGTGCGCGATCCTGGGCACCGGCGGCGGAGGCAGCGTCGAGACGGGCCTGCTGTCGGCCCGCCGCGCCCTGGAGACCTCCGGTCCGGTCAAGGTCGTCACGCTCGACGAGCTCGCCGACGACGACGTCGTGGTGCCGCTCTCGGGCATCGGCGCGCCGACCGTCTCGCACGAGATGCTGGCCAACGAGGACGACGTGGTCCGCCTGGCGGCCGAGGTGGAGCGCATCGTCGGCGCCCCGATCGCCGCGGTGATGTCCTCGGAGATCGGCGGCAACAACGGCGTGGAGCCGGTCGGCTGGGCGTCCCGGCTCGGGGTGCCGCTCGTCGACGCCGACGGGATGGGCCGCGCGTTCCCGGAGGTCCAGATGGTCTCCATGAACGTCGTCGGCCTCCCGCCGAACCTGATCGTGCTCGCCGACGTGATCGGCAACGTCTCCGTCGTCCGTCCGGTCGACGGCGCGTGGTCCGAGCGGCTGGCCCGCGCCCTGGCGGTCGCCAGCGGCGCCCACTCGCTGATGGCCGACTACGTGCTCACCGCCGAGGACGCCCGCGACGCGGTCATCCACGGCACCGTCAGCCAGGCTGTGGCGCTGGGCTCGGCGACCGTGGGTCAGGCCGACCCGCTGGCGGCGCTGACCGACGTGCTGTCGGCGCGCCACCTCGTCTCCGGCAAGGTCATCGACGTCGAGCGCCGCACCGGCGGTGGCTTCGTCCGCGGCTCCGTCGTGGTCGAGAGCACCGGCGCCGACCGCGGCCGGCTGGTCCGGATCGAGATCCAGAACGAGAACCTGGTGGTGCTCGACGACGGCGAGGTGCTGGCCAGCGTGCCGGACCTGATCACCCTGGTCGACAGCGCCAGCGCCCAGGCGATCTCCACCGAGATGGTCCGCTACGGCCAGCGCGTGAGCGTCCTGGCGTGGCCCTGCGACCAGCTGTGGCGCACCCCCCGAGGTCTCGACATCGCCGGGCCGCGCGCCTTCGGCTACGACCTCGACTACGTCCCCGTCGAGGAGATCGGAGCGGTCCGTGCCTGACCAGAAGGGCGGCCACGGCGCCGCGGACGCCGCCGCGCACGAAGCCGGCTACGTCGAGGTCGCCGCGGGCGGCAGCGCCGGCCGCGACCTGCGGATCGGCATCGACGTCGGCGGTACCCACACCGACGCGGTGGTGCTCGACGAGCTCGACACCGTGCTGGCCTGGACCAAGCAGGCGACCACCCGCGACGTCACCACCGGCCTCGGTCGCGCCGTCGAGGCGGTGCTCGCCGAGCTCGGCCCGCGCCGCTCGCGGGTGGGCCGGGTGATGCTCGGCACCACGCACGCGACCAACGCCATCCTCGAGCGCCACGACCTCGGTCGGGTCGCGGTGGTCCGCCTCGGCGCCCCGGCGACCACCGCCGTACCGCCCCTGCAGGCGTGGCCGGCGGACCTGCGCCGGGCGGTCCTGCTCGACGCGGTCGTCGCCGGCGGCGGGCACCTCGTCGACGGGTACCCGATCGCGCCCCTGGACACCGAGGCGATCCGGACCTTCCTGCGCTCGGTGGCCGGCCGCGCCGACGCGATCGCGGTCACCGGCGTGTTCAGCCCCGCCTTCCGTGACCAGGAGCTCGAGGTCGCCGGACTGGTCGCCGAGGAGCTCGGCGAGGACGTCCCGGTCTCGCTCAGCCACGAGATCGGCAGCCTCGGCCTGGTCGAGCGCGAGAACGCGACGGTGCTCAACGCCTCGCTGTACGGCGTGGCCCGCGGCGTCACCCAGGCGCTGGCGGCGGTGCTGGAGCAGCACGGCCTCGACGTGACCAGCTACTTCGCCCAGAACGACGGCACGCTGATGGCGCCGGACTTCGCGGCGCGCTACCCGGTGCTGACCATCGGCTCGGGGCCGGCCAACTCGCTGCGCGGGGCGGCGTTCCTCTCCGGGGTCAGCGACGCGATCGTGGTCGACGTCGGCGGCACCTCCAGCGACCTCGGGGTCCTGGTCGGCGGGTTCCCGCGGGAGTCGGCCCTGGCGGTCGACATCGGCGGGGTGCGCACCAACTTCCGGATGCCCGACATCCTGGGCGTCGCCATCGGCGGCGGCACCCGGATCCGCGGCGAGGTCCCCGACGTCACGGTCGGGCCGGACTCGGTGGGCTACGCGCTCACCGAGGAGGGCCTCTCCTTCGGCGGCGCGGTGCCGACGCTGACCGACGCGGCGCTCTCCGAGGGCCGCACCGAGATCGAGGGCACCGTGTCGCTCGCCGACCACGCGGCGGTCAAGGTGCTGGCCGCGGCCCTGGCGCGCTCCGACGACGCGATCGAGGAGGCCGTCGACCTGGTCAGCCTCGGCAAGACCTCGCAGCCCCTGGTCGCGGTCGGCGGCGGCTCGTTCCTGGTCCCCGACGACCTGCCCGGCGTGAGCAAGGTGCTGCGTCCCCGCTACGGGCAGGTCGCGAACGCCGTCGGCGCCGCGATCGCGATGGCCAGCGGCCGGTGGGAGACCATCGTGCCCGCCGGTCCGGGCCGCGCCGACGCGTTGGAGGAGGCCAAGCAGATCGCCTGCCAGCGGGCGATCCAGGCCGGCGCCGAGCCGAGCCGGGTCGAGGTCGTGGAGCTGACCGAGGTGCCGTTGAGCTACCTGCCCGAGCCCGCCCTGCGGGTGCACGTCAAGGCGGCCGGTCCCCTGGGACGGATCTGACCCACGTCCCACCCAGGCCCCGCGCGAGCGGGGGAGCAGGAACTTCTCGGAGTCCTCGTCGAGGACTTGTCGGACCCGGCCCGAGGGCGTGTCAGGTGTGACTGATGTGATTCATGAACTACTGAACGGAGCAATCGTGAAGCGACTCCTTGCCGTCGGCGCTGTGCTGACGTCGCTGAGCCTGGCCACCGCCGCGTGCGGTGGCGGTGAGGTCCGCGGTGCGGGCGGGACCGGCGCGGCCGCCGACGACACGTTCGTCTACGCCTTCAACCTCAACGTGGTCACCGAGTGGGACCCGGCCGAGTCCTACTCCAACGAGATCATCGCGATGGAGAACCTCTACGAGTCGCTCACGGGCTACGACTCCACGAGCGAGGAGGTCACGCCCCGCCTCGCCACGGAGTGGAGCAGCTCCGAGGACGGCCTCACCTGGACCTTCACCCTGCGCGACGGGGTGACCTTCCACAGCGGCCGCGCGCTGGACGCCACCGCCGCGAAGCAGTCGATCGAGCGCACCATCGAGCTCGGCGGCGGCCCGGCCTACATCTGGGACGCCGTCAAGAAGATCGAGGCCACCGACGAGCGCACGCTCGTCTTCCACCTCGACTACGCCACCCCGCTCGACCTGGTCGCCTCCTCGGCGTACGCGGCGTACATCTACGACGTCGAAGCCGCGGGCGACCGGGACCTCGCCGAGTGGCTGGACGAGGGCAACGACGCCGGCTCCGGCCCCTACACGGTCGCCAGCTGGGAGCCCGGCGCCGAGACCGAGCTGCGCCTGGAGGCCTACGACGACTACTGGGGTGGCTGGGAGGACGACCAGTACCGCGCCGTCGAGTTCCGCGTCACCCCCGAGGTGACCACGGCCTGGCAGCTGCTCCAGTCCGGCGACATCGACTACGTGGAGCGGCTCAGCCCGCAGCTGTTCGCCCAGGCGGCCGACACCGACGGCGTCCAGACCAGCGAGCAGTCCTCGTTCCAGAACCTGCTCGCGCTGTTCAACACCGCCGACGGCCCGCTCGCCGACGAGCAGGTCCGCAAGGCGCTCCGGCTGCTGATCGACGTCCCCGGCCTGGTCGCCGCGCTCGACGGCGCCGTGGTCGCCGCCGACGGAGTGGTCCCCGCCGGGCTGCTCGGCGCCGGTGAGGGCTACGTGCTGGAGCAGGACGTCGAGGCCGCCCGCAGCCTCCTCGCCGAGGCCGGGTACGACGAGGCCAACCCGCTCGAGCTGACCATGACGTACGCCCAGGGCGACGACGACCAGCAGCTCTTCGCGACGCTGCTCGGGTCCGCGCTGGCCGAGGTCGGCGGCTCGCTCGAGGCCAAGCCGATGCAGTGGAACGCGCAGTGGAAGCAGGCCACCAAGGGTGAGCGCCAGGACATCTTCGTCATGTACTGGTACCCGGACTACGCCGACGCCTACTCGTGGTTCGCGAACATCTTCCGCTCCTCCGACGAGCCGTACTTCAACCTGACGTACCTCGAGGACGCCGAGGTGGACCAGCAGATCGACGCCCTGCCCGTGCTCACCGCGACCGACCCGGAGTCGGCGGCGGCGACCTACGGCAAGCTCCAGGACGAGCTGGTCACCGGCCAGGCCGCGGTCGCGCCGCTGTTCGTGCAGACCTACCAGCGGGCCTACGCCGACAGCGTCGAGGGCTACGTCGACAACCCGGCCTACCCGAACGTCGTGTTCGTGCACGAGCTGACCAACGCCGGCTGATCGATGCCCCGCTACCTTCTGCGCCGTCTCGCCCAGGCCGCCCTCGTGGTCCTGGGCGTGGTGGTCATCTCGTTCCTGATCGCCCGCAAGATCCCCGGGGACGCCGCGGTCAGCGCAGAGGGTGCTCGGGCCAGCGAGGCGCAGCTCGAGGCTGCCCGGGAGCGGCTGGGACTCGACCAGCCGCTCCCGGTGCAGCTGTGGCACTACCTGCAGGGCCTGCTCCAGGGTGACCTCGGGGTCAGCCTGTCCACCCGGCAGCCGGTGACCAGCGACCTCGGTCGCGCCCTGCCGGCGTCGCTGGAGCTGGTCGGCGCCTCGATGGTGCTGGCGGTCCTCGTCGGGATCCCGCTCGGCGTGCTGGCCGCCCGCTACAAGCGGGGCCCGGTGGACACCTCGGTGCGGCTCTCCTCGGTACTGCTGGTCTCGTTCCCGGTCTTCCTGCTCGGGCTGCTCGTGCAGCTCACCTTCGCCACCCGGCTCGGCTGGTTCCCGACGGCCAGCGAGTACGACAGGGCGCTGGACCAGAGCAGCCCGCTGACCGTCTACACCAACCTCACGGTCGTCGACGCGCTGATCACCGGCAACTGGCCGATCCTGCTCAGCACCCTGCACCACCTGGTGCTCCCGGCCGTCGTGCTGGCGGCGTACCCGATCGGCGCGGTCGCGCAGATGACCCGCGCCGCGCTGATCGAGGAGTCCACCCAGGACCACGCCCGGATGGAGCGGGCGATGGGCTTCGGGCGGCTGGCCGTGCTGGTCCGCTTCTCCCTGCGACCGGCGATCGGGCCGGTCCTCTCCCTGCTGGCGCTGGTCTTCGCCTACGCGCTGGTGAACAGCTTCCTGGTGGAGGCGATCTTCAACTGGCCGGGCATGGGCAGCTACACCGCCGCCGCGATCCGGTCCGTCGACGCCCCGGCGATCGCCGGCGTCACGCTGGTGGTCGCCCTGGTCTACGTGGTGCTCAACCTGCTCGTCGACCTCCTCCAGGCCCTCGTCGACCCCCGGGTGCGTGCCGCATGAGCCTGCTTCCTCCCCGCGAGCGCGACGGCGCGCCCGCCACCGCGCCGGCCGCCCCGGACGCCCCGGACACCCCGGGGGCGCCCGCCTACCGCGGCCGGTGGAGCCGTCCCGTCGCCGCCTTGGTCGGCAGCGACCGGCTCGCCCTGATCGGCGCCGTGGTCCTGCTGCTGATCGTCGCGGCCGCGCTGCTCGCGCCCTGGCTCGCGCCGTACCCCGCCGACGGCCGTACGGCGACCCACCCGCTGGAGGCGCTCCAGGCGCCCGGTGGGGACCACCTCCTCGGCACCGACCGGGTCGGCCGCGACGTGCTCAGCCGCGTCCTGTACGGCGCCCGGACCTCGCTGAGCATCGCCGCCGCGGTGCTGGCGATCGCCGCCGTGGTCGGCGTCTCGCTCGGCGTCGTGGCCGGCTACGCCGGCGGCTGGCTGCGCGACGTGATCATGCGGGTCACCGACGTCTTCCTGGCCTTCCCCGCGCTGCTGCTCTCCGCGGTGCTGGCGCTGCTGCTGGGCCCGAGCGTGAGCACCGCGATCCTCGCCATCGCGCTCACCTGGTGGCCCTGGTACACGCGGCTCGCGGCCGCCACCGCCGCGGGCATCCGCGGTCGCGCCTACGTCGACGCCGCCCGCTGCCTCGGCGTCTCCCGGGCCCGGATCGTGTGGCGCCACGTGCTGCCGAACTCGCTGACCCCGGTGCTGGTCCAGCTCTCGCTGGACGCCGGCGGCGTGATCCTGACCGCCGCCTCGCTGTCCTACCTGGGCCTCGGCGCCCAGGAGCCGGCGGCGGAGTGGGGCCTGATGGTCCAGCAGGGCCAGTCGCTGTTCAGCACCGCCTGGTGGGTCGCCGCCTTCCCGGGCCTGGCGATCCTGGTGACCGCCTTCTGCTTCAACGTCCTGGGCGAGGGACTGCGGGACGCGCTCGACCCGAGGCGAGGTGTCCGATGACCGCACCGACCGGACCCGCGACCCCGGCCACCAGCATCGGGCCGAACGGCGAGCTCGCACCGATCGTGGAGGTCCGCGACCTCGTCGTCTCGTACGCCGGACGGCGGGTCTCCTCGATGGAGCGGCTCGACGTGCGCGCCGGCGAGTGCGTCGCCGTGGTGGGCGAGAGCGGCTCGGGCAAGTCGACCCTGCTCCAGGCGATGACCGGGCTGCTCGCGGGCACCGGCGCCGAGACCACCGGCAGCGTCACCGTCGACGGCCTCGACGTGCTGAGCGCCCCCGAGCGCCGGCTGCGGGCGATCCGCGGCTCGCGGGTGGCGATGGTGATGCAGAGCCCGCAGGGCTCGCTCAACCCGACCATGCGGCTGGGCACCCTGATCCGTCGCGTGCTCAAGCGGCACGGGGTCACCGGCGCCGCGGCGAAGGCCCGGATCGCGGCGGCGCTCGACGGCGTCCAGCTCGACGCCGAGGTGCTGAACCGCTACCCCCACCAGGTCTCCGGCGGCCAGGCCCAGCGGTTCGCGATCGCGCTCGCGGTGGCGCTGGAGGCCGGCGTGATCGCCGCCGACGAGCCCACCAGCGCCCTGGACGTCACCGTGCAGGCCGAGGTGATCGGCGTGCTGCAGCGGCTGCGCGCCGAGCGCGGCGTGGCCGTCGTACTGGTCTCGCACGACCTGGCGCTGGTCTCCACCGTCGCCGACCGGATCGTGGTGATGAAGGACGGCGCGGTCGTCGACGAGGGCGACGTCGACCACGTGCTGCGCCGCTCCACCTGCGCCTACACCCGCGAGCTGGTGGCCGCGGTGCCGACGATCGGAGGAGACCGGTGAGCGAGCCGCTGCTGGAGGCGTCCGGCCTCTGCCTGGCCTACGGGCGGACCACGGTCGTCCACGACGTCGACCTCACCCTGCGCGAGGGCGACACCCTCGGCGTGGTGGGGGAGAGCGGCTCCGGCAAGTCCACCCTCGCGCGGGCGCTGCTCGGGCTGCTCCCCGCCGCCGGGGGGACCGTCTGGTTCCGCGGCTCGTCGCTGGCCGGGCTCTCCCGTGCCGAGCGGCGGATCTACCGCAGCACCGTGCAGCCGGTCTTCCAGGACGGCGTGGAGACGTTGGACCCGCGGATGACGGTCGCAGCCTCGGTGGCCGAGGGGATGCGCGGCAGCCGGCGCGCCCGCGCCGCCCGGGTCCGTGAGCTGCTCGCCGACGTCGGGCTGGACCCGCGGACGCTCCCGGGCATCGAGGGGCGTCGCCCGCACGAGCTCTCGGGCGGGCAGCGGCAGCGGGTGGGCATCGCCCGCGCGCTGGCGGTGGAGCCGCGGCTGCTGGTCCTCGACGAGCCCACCAGCGCGCTGGACGTCACCGTCCAGGCGCGGATCCTCGAGCTGCTCGAGAGGCTGCGCCACGAGCACGGCCTGGCCATGCTGCTGATCACCCACGACCTGGCCGTCGTCGACCGGCTCTGCGCCGAGTCGATGGTGATGCAGGCCGGCCGGGTCGTGGAGAGGGGACCGACGCGGGAGCTGCTGACGCGACCCGCCCACCCCTACACCGAGCGGCTGCGGGCCGCCGTCCCCCAGCTGGGCGGTCCGCAGCTCCCCGCCGCCAGGACCTGACACCCCGACAGGTCCGGGCGGACGGACCTGCGGCGTCTCGCGGAAGCGGGACGCCGCAGGTGCCGAGGTCGGCGACTCCTAGGGTCGTGGTCATGGGTGACTACCTGGAGCTGCTGCCGGCCGTCGACATCAAGGGCGGCCAGGCCGTCCAGCTGGTGCAGGGCGTCGACGGGTCGGAGAAGACCTTCGGCGACCCGATCGAGGCGGCGCTGCGCTGGCAGGAGGCCGGGGCGGAGTGGATCCACCTCGTCGACCTCGACGCGGCCTTCGGGCACGGCGACAACCGCGAGCTGCAGGCCGAGATCGTGGGCCGGCTCGACATCAAGGTCGAGATGAGCGGCGGCATCCGCGACGACGAGTCGCTCGAGGCGGCGATGGCCACCGGCTGCCGCCGGGTCAACATCGGCACCGCCGCCCTGGAGCAGCCCGAGTGGTGCGCGAAGGCGATCGCGACGTACGGCGACCGGGTCGCGGTCGGCCTCGACGTCCGCGGCCGGACCCTGGCCGCGCGCGGCTGGACCCGCGACGGCGGCGACCTCTACGAGACGCTGGCCCGGCTCGACGCCGAGGGCTGCGCGCGCTACGTGGTCACCGACGTGAACAAGGACGGCATGCTCGCCGGCCCGAACCTGCAGCTGCTGCGCGACGTCGCCGCCGCCACCGACCGGCCGCTGGTGGCGTCCGGCGGGGTGACCACGCTCGACGACATCCGCGCGCTGATGGACCTGGTGGGGATCGGCGTCGAGGGCGCCATCGCCGGTACGGCCCTCTACACCGGCCAGTTCACCCTCGAGGACGCGCTTGCGCTCACCCTCCCCGCGGACCGGGCCGGGCGGGCCGGCGCATGAGCCTCGCGGTCCGGGTGATCCCGTGCCTCGACGTCGACGCCGGTCGCGTCGTCAAGGGGATCAACTTCAAGTCGCTGCGCGACGCCGGTGACCCGGTCGAGCTCGCCCGCACCTACGACGCCGAGGGCGCCGACGAGCTGACCTTCCTCGACATCTCCGCCTCCCACGAGGGCCGGGCGACGACGCTGGAGATCGTCTCGGCCACCGCCGAGCAGGTCTTCATCCCGCTCACCGTCGGCGGCGGCATCCGCTCGGTCGACGACGTGGACCGGATGCTGCGCGCCGGGGCCGACAAGATCGCGGTCAACACCGCCGCCATCGACCGGCCCGAGCTGATCGCCGAGATCGCCGACCGCTTCGGCAACCAGGTGCTGGTCCTCTCCGTCGACGCCCGGCGGGTGCAGGGGGAGACCCGCACCGACTCCGGCTTCGAGGTGACCACCCACGGCGGTCGCACCTCGGCCGGCCTGGACGCGTTGGAGTGGGCGGTGCGCGCCACCGAGCTCGGCGCCGGGGAGATCCTGCTCAACGCGATGGACGCCGACGGCACCACCGACGGCTTCGACCTGGAGCTGATCCGCGCGGTTCGCGCGGAGGTGTCGATCCCGGTCATCGCCTCCGGCGGCGCCGGTGCGGTGGAGCACTTCGCGCCCGCGGTCGAGGCGGGCGCCGACGCCGTCCTGGCGGCGACGGTCTTCCACTTCGGCACGCTGCGGATCGGCGAGGTCAAGGACGCGCTGCGCGGCGCCGGTCTGCCGGTGCGCTGACGCGCGCTCGAGCTCGAGGGGGGCGACATGGGGTACGAGATCTACGACCCGGACGGCAGGGCGCCGGCGCCGCGGCGCGCGGGCGAGCCGGTCGTCGGGCAGCCGGGTGCCGACGGACCGTGGCGGGTCGTCATCGAGTTCACCGGCCCGGGCGACGCCAAGCCGCCGACGAAGCTGCAGTTCGGGCGCCGCACGTTCCAGGACCGGGACGAGGCGTTGTCGGTGGCGCTCGGCGCCGCGTGGGAGTTCGACCCGCCCGACCCGTGGAACCCGCGGCGGCGGGAGGTGTTCGGCGACGGTCCCGACGGCTTCCTGGTGGTGATCGAGGGCGCCTCGTCCAAGACGTTCCACATGAGCGTCCGCCTGGTGCGCCCCCTGCGCCAGCCCTGACCGCGCGGGCCCGCAGTCCGCCGGTGCCGTCTCACGGGCGCCCAGGCACACTGGTCCGATGCTCCACCGCCACCCGTTCCTCAGCCTGGTCACGGGCGCCTACCTGGTCTTCGTCGCCTGGCTGACGCTCACCCCGCAGTCGAACCACGCGGGCACCACCGACCTCGCGCTGCGGGTGCTGGACGCGCTGCACCGGCGCGGCTACGCCGAACCGATCGGGTACGCCGAGCTCGAGTTCGGCGCCAACATCGCGATGTTCGTGCCGATCGGCGTCTTCCTGCTGCTGCTCTTCGGTGCCGGCGGCTGGTGGCTGGCGATCGCCGTGTCCTTCGCGATGACCGCCGGCATCGAGTCGCTGCAGACGCAGATCCCGGGCCGCGTGCCCGACGACCGTGACCTGCTCGCCAACGGCCTGGGCGCGGTGATCGGCGTGGCGCTGGCGCTCGTGCTCACCGCGCCGGCGACGATCCGGCGGCGCCGGGCCAAGGCGCGCAGGCAGGAGGCGGCGCGTCGGGCCTGACGACGTCGGGACGCGCGCTCACTCGGCGGCCCGGGGCCCCACCCGCGCTTCCAGCTCCAGGCCGGGGAGGAGCACGCGGAGCCGCTTCAGGGCGTCGCGGGCGTGCGACTTGACCGTGCCCACGCCGATCCCGAGCAGGTCGGCGGTCTCCCGCTCGCCGAGGTCCTCGTAGTAGCGCAGCACCAGCACGGCGCGCTGCCGTTCCGAGAGCTGGCGGAGCGCGGCGCGCAGGGCGAGGGCGGCCTCGGTCTCCGGCGCGGCGGCCGGTCGGTCCGGGACGGTGTCGGTGTGCACCTCCCGCCACCGGCGGCGGCGCCACCGGGAGGCGTTGGTGGTGACCAGCACCCGCCGGACGTAGGGCTCGGGGGCGTCGGCGATCCGGGCCCAGCGCGGCACGACCCGGATCAGCGTCGCCTGGACCAGGTCCTCGGCCTCGTGCGGGTCCCCGGTGAGCAGGTACGCCGTGCGCAGCAGCGCGCCGCGCCGGGCGGCGACCCACTCCTCGAAGCCCGCGATGCTCGCCTCAGGCACGACGCCTCCACGCGCGCCGGGCGACGGCGCCCAGCGCGCCGAGCGCAGCGAGCGCCAGGGCCGCGCCGCCGGCCAGGCGGTAGGGCCGACGCGGGTCGCTGGTTCCCTCCCGCGCGGGCGGCGGCACCAGGTCGTGCTGCCACAGGTCGGCGGCGAGGAGGGGCGCGTTGATCACGTCCCCCTGGCCAGCCATCCACACCTTCTCGACCGTGCCGGTGGTCACGTCGACGACCCGCACGGTGCGTGCGCTGCGACCGACGACGACGTGGGTGGCGTCGCGCCAGCCGAGGATCTCCCTCGGCTCGACGTCCAGGGGCAGCCGGTGGTCGCGAGCCGCGTCCCAGGTCGCGCCGCCGTACAGGTGCCAGTCGCCGTCGTCGTCGCCGATGTAGGCCATCGGGGCCTCGGCCGCCGGCCACATGGCGAAGTCGACGACGTCCCGCGGCATCCGGAGGTCGATCGGGTCGCCGAACCCGGTGTCGAGGTGGATGGTGCGACCGCGCGCCCAGGCCACCGCCCCGGGCACCTCGCCGAGGGTCGGCAGCCAGTAGTGGCCGGGCCGCTCGATCACGTCCCGACCGCCGTAGCGGAAGTCCCAGGCCACGAACCGGTGGTCGCGACTCCCGTCGCCGGGATACGCGTAGCTGGTCAGCAGGTACCGGGAGTCGGCGGAGAACGCGAGGTCGTTCACGGTCTCCTCGAGCTCGCGCGAGCGGCGGTCGCCGACGTCGAAGATCCGGTTGTGGGACTGGGTGTCCATGACGGACCACCCGAGCAACGGGCCGACCTCCTCGTCGGGCCCCGCCGGGCCACGGCGGTCCCACGCGACGAACCGCCCGTCGGGCGACAGCGCGAACCAGCCGACGAGCGGCCGTGCGCTCACGTCGACCCCGGGCAGGTCCAGCCAGAACGAGCGGCCGCTCTCCGCCGACACCGCGAACAGCGAGGGCGTGTCCCGGCCGCCGGTGATCCCCGCCGGCTCGGTCCGCAACGCCATGCCGAGCGCCGCGATGGCGCCGGTCGGCTCCTCGGGCTCGGCCCACTGACCCGGCGCGTTGACCACGGTCGGCAGGTGCGGGCCGGACGGGCGGCCGTCGGCCGGGGGCGGGTCGCCCGGCGTCGTCGGTACGACGGCCAGCGCGACGGCGATCAGCGCGACCGCGGCGGCGCCGACCGCCGCGCCGGCGGCGCGCCGTACCCGTGCCCGTCGCCGGCCCCGCGCCCACAGCTCGTGCGCCGGCACCCCGTCCCGGCCGGTCGGCGCGGTCGCCGCCAGCTCGTCCAGGCGTTCGCCCAGTGTCGTCATGGTCCCCCCAGTCGCCGCGGTGGTGGTCCGTCACCCCTCTCACGCCACGAGCGGGCCGCGGGGAGGGGGTCGTGCCCCGGATTTCTGCGCAGCGCTCCCAGCCCGGCGGCCGCGGCAACGTCGGCAGCCGCTCCGCGCGCGGCGCCGACGCTAGCCGACACCCGACCCCGGCCCTGGGAGGATCACGGCATGGACTCCGAGGTACGCACCTACACCACCGGCGGCACCGAGGTGGTGCTCGACCTGACCCGCGACGTGGAGGCCTTCGTCGCCGGGCGCGGCGACGGGCTGCTGCACGTCTTCGTGCCGCACGCGACCGCCGGTCTGGCGATCCTGGAGACCGGCGCCGGTAGCGACGACGACCTGCTCGCCGCCCTCGAGGACCTGCTGCCCGCCGACGACCGGTGGCGGCACCGGCACGGCAGCCCCGGCCACGGCCGCTCCCACGTGATGCCGGCGCTGGTGCCGCCGTACGCGACCCTGCCGGTGCTCGCCGGGCGGCTGGCGCTGGGCACCTGGCAGAGCGTCTGCCTGGTCGATCTCAACGTGGACAACGCCCGCCGCGAGGTGCGGTTCAGCTTCCTGGCAGGCTGATCCGGACCGGGGTGACGCCCGGCCGGGCCGGAATACGCCGACCCCGGTGCGGCGTTGTCCCGAGTTGCGCGCGATCGCAGGAGCGACCGGGCGCGCGATCGGGAGAGCAGGAGCGGGTGGCAGAGCAGACGGCAGGGCACGGCACGGTCCGGGGCACGACGAGCGCGGGGTTCCGGGTGCTGTGGGTGGCGATCAGGCGCGAGCCGATGATCTTCACCGTCTCCACCATCGGCAGCGTGCTGTTCGGCGCCCTGACCGTCGCCGACGCCTGGGTGCTCGGCTGGGCCACCGACCACGTGGTGCTGCCGGCGTTCAAGACCGGCGAGATCGGCGCGAACATGCTGTGGGCGGTCCTCGGGCTCTTCGTCGGCGTCGCGATCCTGCGCGCGGTCGGCATCGTCGCCCGCCGGCTCGGCGCCGGCGTGATGCAGTACCGGATGCAGGCGCACAGCCGCCGCGCGGTCACCCGCCAGTACCTGCGGCTGCCGATGTCGTGGCACCAGAAGCACCCCACCGGTGAGCTGCTCTCCAACGCCAACGCCGACGTCGAGGCCGCCTGGGGGCCGATCGCGCCGCTGCCGATGGCCGTGGGCACCATCGCGATGATGGTGATCGCGGTCGTCCAGATGCTGCTGGCCGACCTGGTGCTGGCCGCCGTCGGGCTGCTCGTCTTCCCGCTGGTCATCCTCACCAACGTCGTCTACCAGCGGCTCGCGCAGGGTTGGGCCACCCGCGCCCAGCAGCTGCGCGCCGAGCTGAGCGAGATCGCCCACGAGTCCTTCGACGGCGCGATGGTGGTGAAGACCCTGGGGCGCGAGCCCGAGGAGACGGCCCGCTTCTCCGCCAAGGCGGCCGAGCTGCGCGAGGCCAACATCCGGGTCGGCCGGATCCGGGCCGCCTTCGACCCGACGCTCGCCGCGCTGCCCAACCTGGCGGTCCTGGTGGTCCTCGTGATCGGCGTGCACCGGGTGCTGGGCGGCCAGACCGACGCCGGCGCCGTGGTCACGGTCTCCTACCTGCTGACCGTCGTCTCCTTCCCGATCCGCTCCATCGGCTGGCTGCTGGGGGAGTTCCCGCGCAGCGTGGTCGGCTACCAGCGTGTCTCCTCCGTCCTCGCCGCCACCGGCTCGATGGCGTACGGCGAGGCCGTGGTCGCGCCGTCGAGCTCGGGCGTGCGGCTCGAGGTCGACGGTGTCGGCTTCGGGTACGACGCGGACCGCCCGCTGCTGCGCGACCTGACCTTCACCGTCGAGCCGGGCCGGACCGTCGCGCTGGTCGGCGCCACCGCGTCCGGCAAGAGCACGCTGACCACCCTGCTCACCCGGCTGGTCGACGTCGACGACGGCTCGATCCGGGTGGACGGCACCGACCTGCGCGACCTCGACCGCGGCGCGCTGGCGCGCGTGCTGGGCATGGTCCCGCAGACCGCGTTCCTCTTCGACGACACCGTCCGCGGCAACATCACGCTCGGCGCCGACGTCTCCGACGAGGAGATCTGGGCCGCGCTGCGCACCGCCCAGGCCGACGGCTTCGTCGCCGCGCTGCCCGAGGGCCTCGACACGCGGCTGGGGGAGCGCGGCACCTCGCTCTCGGGCGGGCAGCGCCAGCGGATCTCCCTGGCCCGGGCGCTGGTCCGCCGGCCGCGGCTGCTGCTGCTCGACGATGCCACCTCCGCGGTCGACCCCGAGGTCGAGGCCCGGATCCTGGGGGCGCTCCGCAGCGGTGACGGCGATGCCACGCTCGTGGTCGTCGCCTACCGGAAGGCGACGATCGGCCTGGCCGACGAGGTGCTCTTCCTCTCCGGCGGCGCGATCGTCGACCGGGGCCCGCACGCGGAGCTGGTCGCCCGCAACGCCGACTATGCCCGCCTGGTCAACGCCTACGAGGCCGAGCACCACGGGGAGCCGACCGAGACCGACCCCACCGAGCAGACCGAGGAGGTGACCGCATGAGCACCGTCCAGGAGTCCCGGTCCGGGACCAGCCTGAGCACCGGCGAGGAGATCGGCGCGTGGGAGACCCTGCGCAAGGGCGTGCGGCACTCCCCGGAGCTGGCCGAGGGGATCGGCGTCACGCTGCTGCTGGCCCTGGTCGCCTCCCTCGGCCAGATCGTGGTGCCGATCGCGGTGCAGCAGACCGTCGACCGGGGCCTGCGGGCCGCCGGCGGGCCCGACGTCGGCTACACCACGACGATGGCGCTGCTCGCGGCCGGCGGCATCGTGGTCGCCGGCTGGGCGTCGTACAAGATGACGGCCCGGCTCTTCGACACCTCCGAGCGCGGCCTGGCCACGCTGCGGGTCAAGGCGTTCCGGCACGTGCACGACCTGCCGCTGCTCACCCAGAACACCGAGCGCCGCGGCGCCCTGGTCTCCCGGGTCACCAGCGACGTGGACCAGATCAGCCAGTTCCTGGTCTTCGGCGGCCTGCTCGCCGTGGTCAGCGTCGGGCAGGTGTTGGTCGCGACCGTGGTGATGGTGGTCTACAGCTGGCAGCTCGCGCTGGTGGTGTGGCTCTGCTTCGCGCCGCTCTTCCTCAGCCTGCGCTACTTCCAGCGCAAGCTCTCCGCCGCCTACGGCACGGTACGCCGCCAGGTCGGCGTGCTGCTCTCCGCCGTCTCCGAGCCCGTGGTCGGCGCCGCGGTGGTCCGCTCCTACGCCGTCGAGGACCGCACCCAGCGCCGGATCGACGACGCGATCGACGCGCACAAGGCCGCCAGCACCCGCGCGCAGGGGTTCACCGCGTTCTCGTTCTCGCTCGGCGGCATCTCGGCCGGCCTGGCCAACGCCGGCGTGCTGATCGTCGGCATCTGGCTCGGCCAGGGGGTGCTGTGGGGGAGCAGCGAGGGCAGCATCACCGCCGGCGAGGTGCTGGCGTTCGCGTTCCTGGTGACGCTGTTCGTCGGGCCGGTGCAGATGGGCACCCAGATCCTGACCGACGCCCAGAACGCGATCGCGGGCTGGCGCCGCGTGATCGGCATCCTGGACACCCCGGCCGACCTGGTCGACCCGGGACCCGAGGGTGTCGCGCTGCCGCACCGGGCCGTGGACGTGGACTTCGAGGACGTCGGCTTCGCCTACCCGGGCGGGCGTCCGGTGCTGAGCGACATCAACCTCTCCATCCCGGCCGGGCGCCGGGTGGCGGTGGTCGGCGAGACCGGCTCGGGCAAGTCGACGCTGGCCAAGCTGCTGACCCGGCTGATGGACCCCAGCTCGGGTCGGGTGCTGCTGGACGGCACCGACCTGCGCGACGTGGCCGAGGCCAGCCTGCGCGCCAGCGTGGTGCTGGTGCCGCAGGAGGGCTTCCTCTTCGACGACACGGTCGCGGCCAACGTCCGCTACGGACGGTTGGACGCCACCGACGCCGAGATCACCGATGCGGCCGCCGAGCTCGGCCTGGGGGACTGGCTCGACGGGCTGCCGCAGGGCCTGGCCACGCAGGTCGGCCAGCGCGGTGAGTCGCTCTCGGCCGGCGAGCGCCAGCTGGTGGCGCTGCTGCGGGCCCAGCTGGCCGACCCGGACCTGCTGGTGCTGGACGAGGCCACGAGCGCGGTCGACCCGGAGCTGGAGATGCGGATCGGCCGGGCGCTGGAGCGGCTGATGGCGGGGCGCACCGCGGTCACCATCGCGCACCGGCTCTCCACCGCGGAGGCGGCCGACGAGGTGGTCGTGGTCGACCAGGGGCGGATCGTGCAGCAGGGGCCGCACGCCGCGCTGGTCGCCGACCCCGAGGGCGTCTACGCGGGCCTGCACCGCTCCTGGGTGGCCCAGCACGGCACCGGGCAGAGCCCGGTGGCCGGCGCACCTATCATCGAGCGGTGACCGTGCCTGATCCCGCGCTCGACCCCGCCATCGCCGACCGCCTCCGGCGCACCGCCGACGGGCTGGTGCCGGCGGTCGTCCAGCAGCACGACACCGGGGAGGTGCTGATGCTGGCGTGGATGGACGACGAGGCGCTGCACCGCACCCTGACCACCGGCCGGGCGACGTACTGGAGCCGGTCGCGGCAGGAGTACTGGGTCAAGGGCGAGACCTCCGGCAACCCGCAGCACGTGCGCGAGGTGCGCCTGGACTGCGACGGCGACACGCTGCTGGTCAAGGTGGACCAGGTCGGCGTGGCCTGCCACACCGGTGCGCGGACCTGCTTCGACGAGGGGCTGCTCGGTGGTTGAGTCGCACGACCCGGCGGCCCGCCGTACGTTCGGGCCGGTCGTCCTGGCCGGCCTCGCCGGTGCCGGGCTGGCCGCGGTCGGCGGGCACCGGGCGATGCTCACCGTGCCCGGGTCCTACTGGTCCGGCGTCGGCTCCGAGGTCTTCGGCGGCGAGGCCTACGCCGACGTGAACCGCGTGGAGTTCCCGCTGGCCGGCGCGCTGGCCCTGGTCGCGCTCGCCTGCTGGGGCGTGGTGCTGGTGGCCCGCGGCCGGTTCCGGCGGCTGGTGGCCGCGCTGGCCGCGGTGGCCGGCGCCGGGATCGTCGCGGTGGTGGTGGTCGGCGGGTTCGTCCAGGCCGACGACGCGGCGGCCGACATCGCCGACCGGGTCGGATCCGCGGCCGCGGGCACGGTCCCGCTGGACCCGACGCCGTGGCTGTGGGCGACGCTGGTCGGCGGCCTGGTGGCGGCGCTGGCCGCGGTCGCCGCGGTCCGCTGGTCGCCGGGGTGGCCCGAGATGGGCGCCCGTTACGACGCCCCGAGCGGGGCGGCGGCCGGCGAGGCCGGGTCCTCCTCCGGGGCTGGTCCCGCGGACCGCGACAGCGCCGCCACCGCCACTCCGACACCCGTCGAGGAGCGCTCCCACCTCGAGGTGTGGAAGTCCCTCGACGAGGGCGAGGACCCGACTGCGTAGAATCCTGCCCGGCGCCCACGAAGGGCGTCGAGCCTGACTACGAGGAGCTGACTTCATGGCCGACAACCACGGCAACACCCCGGCGGCCTGGACCGCCGTCCTGATCGGCCTCCTGGGGTTCGTCGTCGGTGGCGTCGGCGTGTCGCTCTCGCCGATCAACTACGTGCTGTTCTGGGTCGGCGCCGGCCTGCTCGTCGCGGCCGCGGTGGCCTTCTTCGTGATGGCCAAGATGGGGCTGCACGAGTCCGGCCACTGAGTCCGGATCCAGGCTGAGGTGACGCTCGCGCCGGCCGCCGTCCGCGCCACCGACAGGTGGCGCCGGATGGTGCCGCCGGCGCTCGTCGCCGGCGGAGTCGCCGCGGCGACCCTGGCGCTGCACCTGCGCGACCCGCACCAGCAGGGCTCGTGGGGCATGTGCCCCACGGCGGCGATGGGGTTCTGGTGCCCGGGCTGTGGTGGCCTGCGCGCCGTCAACGACCTCGGCAACCTGCGGGTCCTCGACGCCGCCTCGTCCAACCTGCTGTTCGTGGCCTCGATCCCGGTCCTGGCCTATCTGTTCTACCGGTGGAGCGCCGGGCGCTGGACGGACCGGCGCTGGACCCCCTCGGAGCGGTCGATGAACGTCTCCGTCGTGCTCCTCGGGGTCGGCCTGGTGGCCTTCACCGTGCTGCGCAACACCCCCGCGGGCGCCTGGCTCGCCCCCTGACCGTCCCGCGGTCCGAACCGGGCAGGACCTGGCCGCGGCGGCCGCGGGCCTGCCAGGCTGGCGCCATGGAGCGAGCGCTCGGCATCGGTGGCTACTTCCTCCGCGCCGCGGACCCGGAGGCGCTGAGCGCCTGGTACCGCGAGTGCCTCGGCGTCGGGGACGGCGAGCACGGCCTGTGGTTCCCCGACGCGGGTCCGAGCGTCTTCGCCACGTTCGGGCGTGACACCGACTACTTCGGGGACCGGGCCCAGCAGGCGATGCTCAACATCCGGGTCCGCGACCTGGACGCGATGATCGCCCAGCTGCGGGCCGCCGGGGCCGACGTGGCCGACGAGGTCGAGGAGATGGACGGCGTCGGGCGTTTCGGCTGGGTGACCGACCCCGAGGGCAACCGGGTCGAGCTCTGGCAGCCGGCGTGAGTCCACGCTGATCCGGGCCAGGTCGGGACCGGGGCGTATCAGGACGCGGCCCCACGGCTCCTCCGAGGGAACTGTCCCATCGCCTTGGAGGCCGTCTTGCCCAGCGTCAACCACGTCGTCGTCGAGAACACCGTCGAGTACCGCGTCGGGAGCGCACCGTCGGGCGGATGCGGCGGCGCGTCGTCGATCGGCCTCGAGCCGTCCGGAGCCCTGCCGTGCAGCGAGCTGCTGATCCTCTCCCGGATGGTGCGCCCGAGGACCCGCTGGAACAGCTTCGGTAGCCCGACGAGCGGTCGGTGACCGGTCGGTGACCGGTCCCGCGAACGACGGAGCGCCGGCCGGTCCCGCGGGACCGACCGGCGCTCGGTGACAGCGACTCAGAAGTCGCTGGTGTAGTTCGCGTCGAAGCTGCCGGTCACCAGGACCAGCACCCAGAACAGGATCGAGAGCGCGATCGCCACCGCGCCGCAGATCAGTCCGGCGAGCGCGAGCCCGCCGCCGGTCTTGGCGCCGCCGGACTCGGCGACCTCCTTGCGGCCGAGGTAGCCGAGCACCACGGCGGCGATGCCCAGCAGGCCGCCGAGGCCCCAGCAGAGGCAGCAGACGATGCTCAGGATGCCGGTGACCAGCGAGCTGATCGCCATCACCGAGGGCTTGGCCGGCTCACCGCCGAATCCCGGCGGCGCGCCGTAGCCACCGGGCGGGGGGCCGTAGCCACCCGGCGGCGGAGGCGGCGGGGTGCCGTACCCGCCGGACGGCGGGGTGCCGTACCCGTCCGGCGGCGGCGCGCCGTACCCGTCCGGCGGCGGCGCGCCGTACCCGCCCGGCGGCGGAGTTCCGGGCGGCTCGTTGCCCGGCGGCTCGTTGCCCGGCGGCGGGGGTTGGTTGTAGCTCACTGGTCTGCCTCTCCTCGGCGAACGCACGTCACACCCGGCCAACGTCCGGGCAGTTGCCAGGACCCTAGTGGGCGCGTGCCACACTCGACACCGGCAGCGACGAGATTCGTCGCTGGTTGCTGAGGCGAGACGGAGGCGGGATGTCGGCGCACACGACCGTGCTCGACGGGATCGTGGCCGGGGTCCTGGAGGACCTCGCCGTCCGGGAGGCGGCGCTCCCGCTCGCGGAGCTGCGCGCCCTCCTCGCGGACGCCCCGCCGCCGCGGGACCCGATGCCGCACCTCCGGCTCCCCGGCTCGAGCGTGATCGCCGAGGTGAAGCGGCGCAGCCCGAGCAAGGGCGACCTGGCCGAGATCCCGGACCCGGCCGCGCTCGCCGCGGAGTACGCCGCCGGCGGCGCCGCCGCGATCAGCGTGCTCACCGAGCAGCGCCGTTTCGGCGGCAGCCTGGACGACCTGCGCGCGGTCCGCGCCGCGGTGGACACCCCGATCCTGCGCAAGGACTTCATCGTCACCGAGTACCAGCTGGTGGAGGCGCGCGCCGCCGGCGCCGACCTCGCGCTGCTGATCGTGGCCTCGCTGCCCGGCGACCTCCTCGACCGGCTGCACGACACCGCCCGAGAGCTGGGGCTGACCGTGCTGGTGGAGGTGCACGACGAGGCCGAGACCGAGCGGGCCGTCGCGCTGGGCGCCGAGCTGGTGGGCGTCAACGCCCGCAACCTGAAGACGCTGGCGGTCGACCCGAGCACGTTCGGCCGGCTCGCGCCGATGGTGCCCGAGGACCGCGTGCTGGTGGCCGAGTCGGGGATCGGCGGGCCGGCGGACGTGGCTCGCTTCGTCGGCGAGGGCGCCCGCGCGGTGCTGGTCGGCGAGGCACTGGTGAAGGACGGCGCGCCGCGCGAGGCGGTCGCCGCGATGACGGGAGTGAAGCCGTGAGCAGCAGCACCGCCCAGGGGACCTTCGACGCGGACGCCCTCGGCTGGTTCGGCGGCGCCGGCGCCTTCGGCGGCCGGTTCATGCCCGAGGCGCTGATCGCCGCGCTCGACGAGCTCGACGTCGCCTGGCGCGACGCGATGGCCGACCCGGGGTTCACGGGTGAGTTCGACCGGCTGCTGCGCGAGTACGCCGGCGTGCCGAGCATGCTCTACGACGCCACCCGGCTCTCCGAGCGGGCCGGCGCCCGGATCCTGCTCAAGCGCGAGGACCTCAACCACACCGGCGCCCACAAGATCCGCAACGTGCTCGGCCAGGCGCTGCTGACCAGGCGGATGGGCAAGACGCGCGTCATCGCCGAGACCGGCGCCGGCCAGCACGGCGTCGCCTCGGCCACGGCCGCGGCGTACCTGGGGCTGGACTGCACCGTCTACATGGGCCGGGTGGACACCGAGCGCCAGGCGCTGAACGTGGCGCGGATGCAGCTGCTCGGCGCCGAGGTGATCCCCGTCGAGTCGGGCAGCGCGACCCTCAAGGACGCCATCAACGAGGCGCTGCGCGACTGGGTGGCGTCGGTGGACCACACCGCCTACCTGTTCGGCACCGCGGCCGGCCCGCACCCGTTCCCGAGCCTGGTGCTCTCGTTCGTGCGCGGCATCGGCGACGAGGCGCGTCGCCAGTGCCTCGACCAGTACGGCGCGCTGCCGGACGCGGTCGCTGCCTGCGTCGGCGGCGGCTCGAACGCGATCGGCCTCTTCGCCGGCTTCCTCGACGACGCCGACGTGGCGATCTACGGCTTCGAGGCCGGCGGCGACGGCGTCGAGACCGGCCGTCACGCGGCGACCATCCACGCCGGCAGCGTCGGGGTGCTGCACGGCGCCCGCACGTACGTGCTGCAGGACGAGGACGGCCAGACCGTGGAGTCCCACTCCATCTCGGCGGGGCTGGACTACCCGGGCGTCGGGCCGCAGCACGCCCAGCTCGCGAAGTCGGGTCGCGCCACCTACCTGCCGGTCACCGACGCCGAGGCGATGGACGCGATGGCGCTGCTGGCCCGGACCGAGGGGATCATCCCCGCGATCGAGTCCGCGCACGCGATCGCCGGCGCACTGCGCGTGGCCGAGGAGCGCCCGGGGCAGACGATCCTGGTCAACCTGTCGGGGCGCGGCGACAAGGACATGGGCACCGCGCTGGACTACTTCGACCTCGGCCAGGCGGGTCGCGGCGGACGCGCGGGGGAGCGGGCATGAGCGCCACCCAGACCACGAAGGCGGCCTTCGACCGGGCCCGCGCCGAGGGGCGGGCCGCGCTGGTCGGCTACCTGCCGGCCGGGTACCCCGACGTGGACGGCTCGATCGAGGCGCTGCGCACGATGGTCGACGCCGGCTGCGACGTGATCGAGATCGGCCTGCCCTACAGCGACCCGGTGATGGACGGCCCCACGATCCAGGCCGCCGCCCAGCAGGCGCTGGACGGCGGGGTCCGGATCCGCGACGTGCTGCGCACCGTCGAGGCCGTCGCCGCCACCGGCACCCCGACCCTGGTGATGACCTACTGGAACCCGGTCGAGGCCTACGGCGTGGACCGGTTCGCACAGCACCTGCTCGACGCCGGCGGTGCCGGGCTGATCACCCCCGACCTGACCCCGGACTACGCGCCCGAGTGGATCGCGGCGGCCGACGCGCGCGACCTGGACAAGGTGTTCCTGGTCGCGCCGTCCTCGACGGACGAGCGGATCGCGCTGACCACCGCCGCCTGCCGCGGCTTCGTCTACGCGACCGCCGTGATGGGCGTGACGGGGGCCCGGACCTCGACCAGCGACCTGGCGCCGCCCCTGGTGGCCCGGACCAAGGCGGCCACCGACCTCCCCGTCGGCGTCGGACTCGGCGTGAGCAACGGTGCCCAGGCCGCGGAGCTCGCCTCCTACGCCGACGGCGTGATCGTGGGCTCGGCCTTCGTGCGCGCCCTGGCCGAGCACCCGGGCGACCCCGCCGCCGGCCTGAAGGCGCTCGCCGCGCTGACCGAGGACCTGGCGGCCGGCGTGGCCGGAGCGGTGCGTGCCTGAGCGGAACCGGCCCGGACGTCGACGGCCGCCGTACGGAGGGCGCCGCCGGTCACGAGGCGCGGCGGTCGCGCTGGGGCTCGCCCTGGCGCTCCTCGCGACGGCCTGCGGCTCCTCGGACGGCTCGGACTTCGCCGGCCGCCGCCTGGACAACCCGTGGCCGGCCGCGGACGTGGCGCTCACCGACACCGACGGCGCGTCGTACTCCCTGGCCACCGACACCCGCGAGAACGCGGTCACGCTGCTCTTCTTCGGCTACACGCACTGTCCGGACCTGTGCCCGCTGGTGATGAACAACGTGGCGGCCGCGATGAACCGGCTCTCCGACGAGGACCGGGAGCGGGTCGGCATGGTCTTCGTGACCACCGATCCCGCCCGCGACGACGAGGCGGCGCTGCGCCGCTACCTCGACAGCTACGACCCGTCGTTCGTCGGCCTCACCGGTGACCTGGACACGATCATCGAGGTCGGCAAGCCGGTGAAGGTCTACGTGAGCGACGGCCAGCAGCTGCCGACCGGCGGCTACGACCTCGGCGGCCACACCACCAGCGTGCTCGGCCTCCAGGACGGGGAGGCGACCGTGGTCTGGAACGAGGAGACCACCGCGCCGGAGTACGCCGATGACATCCACACGCTGCTCGACGACCGGACCCAAGGGGACTGAGGAATGCTGACCGAGTTCACCGCGGGGCTCATCACCGCGACCATCCCGAGCCCCTCGCAGGGCGTCTGGTACCTCGGCCCGGTGCCGATCCGCGGCTACGCGCTGTGCATCATCCTCGGCATCGTCGCCGCGATCTGGATCGGCGAGCGGCGCTGGCAGGCCCGCGGTGGCCGGTACGGCGACATCCAGGACATCGCGATCTGGGCGGTGCCGTTCGGCCTGGTCGGCGGCCGGCTCTACCACGTGGCGACGGACTGGGAGAAGTACTTCGGGGAGGGCAAGGACCCGATCTCCGCGCTCTACGTGTGGCGCGGTGGCCTCGGCATCTGGGGTGCGATCGCGCTGGGCGCGCTCGGCGCCTACCTGGGAGCGCGGAGCAAGGGGATCCGGTTCCTGCCGCTGGTCGACGTCCTGGCGCCGGGGGTGCTCGTGGCCCAGGCGATCGGCCGTTGGGGCAACTGGTTCAACCAGGAGCTCTACGGGCGTCCGACGGACCTGCCCTGGGGGCTGGAGATCGATCCGTCGAACTGGCCGCGCAACTGCGACTACCCGGCGGGGTCGGGCACCTGCACGTTCGAGGTGGGCACGACCTTCCACCCGACGTTCCTCTACGAGTCGCTGTGGAACCTGGCCGCGTTCGGTGTGGTGCTCTGGCTCGAGCGTCGCTACCGCCTCGGCTACGGCCGCGTGATGGCCGTCTACGTGATGGCCTACACGCTCGGCCGCGGCTGGATCGAGTACCTCCGCATCGACGACGTGCAGCTCGAGCACGTCCTGGGGCTGCGGTTCAACGTCTGGACCTCGATCGTGCTGTTCGTGGCCGCGGCGCTCTTCTTCGAGTGGTCGCGCCGTACGCACCCCGGTCGGGAGGACTCGGTGTACCTGCCCGGGCGCGAGCCGAGCGCGGAGGCGGAGGAGGACGAGCAGCCCCAGGAGTCCCGGGGTGGCCGCCAGGCCCCCGACGAGGGGCGTGGCGGCGGCCCCGCGACCGGTGAGACGGGCACCACACCCGGTCGCGAGTCCACGTCCGAGTAGGTCCGGGCCGAGCGCTGCAACGCGGTGGTAACGTGAGGGTTCCGCCGCGTGGGCCAGTGACGTCCCTTGCGCCCCACCTTCTGTGGTCCGATCCTTGAACGACGGACACAGACGTAGTCGACGGGAGAACTCTGGTGCCCTACTCGCACGCGTTCCCGCCGCCGGAAGGCCTCTACGACCCGCGCCATGAGCGGGACGCCTGTGGTGTCGCCTTCGTGGCGACCCTGACGGGAGAGGCCAGCCACGACATCGTGGCCAAGGCACTGACCGCCCTGCGCAACCTCGACCACCGCGGCGCCGCCGGCGCCGAGGTGAACTCGGGTGACGGCGCGGGGATCCTCCTGCAGGTCCCGGACGCGTTCCTGCGCGACGTGGCCGCCGACGCCGGCTTCACGCTGCCCGCCGCGGGCAGCTACGCCGTCGGCACGGCGTTCCTGCCCGGCGACGACGAGGCGGTGACCAAGACCCGCCGACGCATCGAGGAGATCGCGGCGGAGGAGGGCCTCGAGGTCCTCGGCTGGCGCGACGTGCCGATCGAGCCGAGCATCCTGGGCACCATGGCGCTGAGCGTCATGCCGACGTTCAGCCAGCTCTTCGTGATGGCGCCCGGCGGCGCGCTGAACGGCATGGACCTGGAGCGCCTGGCGTTCTGCCTGCGCAAGCGAGCCGAGCGTGAGACCGACGTGTACTTCCCGTCGTTCTCCTCGCGGACGCTGGCCTACAAGGGCATGCTGACCACCGCCCAGCTGGACAACTTCTTCCCCGACCTGGTCGACGAGCGGGTCGCCTCGGCGATGGCCGTGGTGCACTCGCGGTTCTCCACGAACACCTTCCCGAGCTGGCCGCTCTCGCACCCGTTCCGGTTCATCGCCCACAACGGCGAGATCAACACCGTGATGGGCAACCGGAACTGGATGCGGGCCCGCGAGGCGCTGCTCTCCTCCGACCTGATCCCCGGCGACATGGAGCGGCTGTTCCCGATCTGCACCCCCGGTGCGTCGGACTCGGCCTCCTTCGACGAGGTGCTGGAGCTGCTGCACATGGGCGGCCGCAGCCTCCCGCACGCGGTGCTGATGATGATCCCGGAGGCGTGGGAGAACCACACCGAGATGGACGCGCAGCGGCGCGACTTCTACCGGTTCCACGCCACGATGATGGAGCCCTGGGACGGCCCGGCCTGCGTGGTCTTCACCGACGGCACCCAGATCGGCGCGGTCCTGGACCGCAACGGCCTGCGTCCCTCCCGGTTCTGGGTCACCGACGACGGTCTCGTGGTGCTGGCCTCCGAGGTCGGCGTGCTCGACCTGGACCCGGCCAGCGTGGTGCGCAAGGGCCGGCTCCAGCCGGGCCGGATGTTCCTGGTCGACACCGAGGAGCACCGGATCATCGAGGACGAGGAGATCAAGTCCCAGCTCGCCGCGGAGCACCCGTACGGCGAGTGGCTGCACGGCGGCCTGATCCACCTCGACGACGTGCCCGAGCGCGAGCACGTGGTCCACACCCACGCCTCGGTCACCCGTCGCCAGCAGGTCTTCGGGTACACCGAGGAGGAGCTGCGGGTCATCCTCACGCCGATGGCCAACACCGGCGGGGAGCCCCTCGGCTCGATGGGCACCGACTCCCCGATCGCGGCGCTCAGCGACAAGCCGCGGCTGGTGTTCGACTACTTCAGCCAGCTCTTCGCGCAGGTGACCAACCCGCCGCTGGACGCGATCCGGGAGGAGCTCGTCACCTCCCTGAACGGCAGCATCGGGCCGGAGTCGAACCTGCTCCAGCCCACCCCGGCCTCGTGCCGGCAGGTGGTGCTCCCGTTCCCGGTCATCTCCAACGACGACCTGGCCAAGATCCGCCACATCAACCGCGACGGCGACATGCCGGGGTTCATCACCCACGTCTCCCGCGGCCTCTACGAGGTCGAGGGCGGCGGCGAGGCGATGGCGCGGCGGATCGACGAGATCTGCGCTGAGGTCTCCGAGGCGATCGCCGACGGCGCACGGATCATCGTGCTCTCCGACCGGCACTCGACCGCCGACCTCGCGCCGATCCCGTCGCTGCTGCTCACCGGCGCGGTCCACCACCACCTGGTCCGGGAGAAGACCCGGACGCAGGTCGGGCTGCTGGTCGAGGCCGGTGACGTCCGCGAGGTGCACCACGTGGCCCTGCTGGTCGGCTACGGGGCGGCCGCGGTCAACCCGTACCTGGCGATGGAGACCGTGGAGGACCTCGCTCGCGAGGGCTACTACGTCACCACGGAGCCCGAGGTGGCCGTCAAGAACCTGATCAAGGCGCTCGGCAAGGGCGTGGTCAAGGTGATGAGCAAGATCGGCGTCTCGACGGTCGCGTCCTACACCGGCGCCCAGATCTTCGAGTGCATCGGCCTCTCCCAGTCCGTCGTCGACAAGTACTTCACCGGGACCACCTCCAAGCTGGGCGGCGTCGAGCTCGACACCCTCGCCGAGGAGGTCGCGCTGCGGCACGCCACGGCGTACCCGCGCGGCGGCATCTCGCCGGCGCACCGCGAGCTCGAGATCGGCGGGGAGTACCAGTGGCGCCGCGAGGGCGAGCCCCACCTGTTCAACCCCGAGACGGTCTTCCGTCTCCAGCACTCGACCCGGACCGGTCGCTACGACATCTTCAAGCAGTACACGAAGGCCGTCGACGAGCAGTCCGAGAACCTGATGACGCTGCGCGGGCTGTTCCAGTTCAAGGACGCCGCCGCGTTCGGCCGCACGCCGATCCCGATCGAGGAGGTGGAGCCGGTCGCGGACATCGTGAAGCGGTTCTCCACCGGCGCGATGTCCTACGGCTCGATCAGCCAGGAGGCGCACGAGACCCTCGCGATCGCCATGAACCGGCTGGGCGCCAAGTCCAACACCGGTGAGGGTGGCGAGGACCCCGAGCGCCTCTACGACCCCGAGCGGCGCAGCGCCATCAAGCAGGTCGCCTCGGGCCGGTTCGGCGTCACCAGCGAGTACCTGACCAACGCCGACGACATCCAGATCAAGATGGCGCAGGGCGCGAAGCCCGGCGAGGGCGGGCAGCTGCCCGGCAACAAGGTCTATCCGTGGGTGGCCAAGACCCGGCACTCGACGCCGGGCGTGGGACTGATCAGCCCGCCGCCGCACCACGACATCTACTCGATCGAGGACCTGGCGCAGCTGATCCACGACCTGAAGAACGCCAACCCGGCGGCGCGGGTCCACGTCAAGCTGGTCTCCGAGGTCGGCGTCGGCACCGTCGCGGCGGGCGTCTCCAAGGCGCACGCCGACGTGGTGCTGATCTCCGGCCACGACGGCGGGACCGGCGCCTCCCCGCTGACCTCGCTGAAGCACGCGGGCGGCCCCTGGGAGCTCGGTCTGGCCGAGACCCAGCAGACCCTGCTGCTCAACGGCCTGCGGGACCGGATCGTCGTGCAGACCGACGGCCAGCTCAAGACGGGCCGGGACGTGGTCATCGCCGCGCTGCTCGGCGCGGAGGAGTTCGGCTTCGCGACCGCCCCGCTGGTGGTCTCGGGCTGCATCCTGATGCGGGTCTGCCACCTGGACACCTGCCCGGTCGGCGTCGCCACCCAGAACCCCGTGCTCCGCTCGCGGTTCAACGGCAAGGCCGAGTACGTCGTGAACTTCTTCGAGTTCATCGCCGAGGAGGTCCGCGAGCTGCTCGCGCAGCTGGGCTTCCGCAGCATCGAGGAGGCCGTCGGCCAGGTCGAGGCGCTCGACGTGGTCGACGCGATCGAGCACTGGAAGGCCTCCGGGCTCGACCTGACCCCGATCCTGCACAAGGTCGAGGTCGCCGAGACCCACTTCCCCGACCAGGACGTGCGCAACACCAAGGGCCAGGACCACGGCCTGGAGAAGTCGCTCGACGTCACCCAGCTCGTGCCGCTCGCGGCGCCGGCGCTGGAGAGCGGCGAGCCGGTGCGCGCGCAGCTGGAGGTCAAGAACGTCCACCGCACGGTCGGCACGATCCTCGGCCACGAGGTGACCAAGCGGTACGGCGGCGCGGGCCTGCCCGACGGCACGATCGACCTGACCTTCCTCGGGTCGGCCGGGCAGTCCTTCGGTGCCTTCCTGCCCCCGGGCATCACGCTGCGCCTGGAGGGCGACGCCAACGACTACGTCGGCAAGGGCCTCTCGGGCGGCCGGATCGCGATCCGGCCCGACCGGAGCGCGACGTTCCAGGCCAACCAGCACATCATCGCCGGCAACACGATCGCCTACGGCGCGACCGCGGGTGAGATCTTCATCCACGGCGGGGTCGGCGAGCGCTGCTGCGTGCGCAACTCGGGTGCCTCGGTGGTCACCGAGGGCGTGGGCGACCACGGCTGCGAGTACATGACCGGCGGTCGTGTGGTCGTGCTCGGCAAGACCGGTCGCAACTTCGCCGCCGGCATGTCCGGTGGCGTCGCCTGGGTGCTGGACCTCAAGGAGATCCGGGTCAACCGCGAGCTCGTCGAGCTGGGACCGGTCTCGGCCGCTCACGCCGACGAGCTGCAGGCCCTGGTCCGCCGCCACCACGAGGAGACCGGCTCCGAGGTCGCAGCCGCCCTCCTCGACGACTGGGACGCCTCGCTGTCCCGGTTCACCGAAGTCATGCCGCGCGACTACCGGATCGTGCTCGAGGCCAAGGCGAAGGCCGAGGCCGACGGGCTCGACGAGGACGGCGTGGCCAACGCGATGATGGAGGCCCTCCATGGCTGATCCCCGAGGATTTCTCAAGGAGGGGCGGCAGGTTGCTGAGCGCCGCCCCGTGGAGGAGCGCGTCCAGGACTGGAACGAGGTCTACCCCGACGGGATCGGGCGCGCGCTGCTGCCGATCATCAACGTCCAGGCCAGCCGCTGCATGGACTGCGGGATCCCGTTCTGCCACCAGGGCTGCCCGCTCGGCAACATCATCCCCGAGTGGAACGACCTGGTCTGGCGTGACGACTGGGAGGGCGCGATCGAGCGTCTGCACGCGACCAACAACTTCCCGGAGTTCACCGGTCGCCTCTGCCCGGCGCCGTGCGAGACCGCCTGCGTGCTCGGCATCAACCAGGACCCGGTGACGATCAAGAACGTCGAGGTCTCGATCGTCGACCGCGCCTGGGCCGACGGCACCGTCCGGCCGCAGCCGCCGGAGTGGCTCTCGGGCAAGACGGTCGCCGTCGTCGGCTCGGGCCCGGCCGGCCTGGCCGCCGCCCAGCAGCTGACCCGGGCGGGCCACACCGTGGCTGTCTACGAGCGGGCCGACAAGCCCGGCGGGCTGCTGCGCTACGGCATCCCCGAGTTCAAGATGGAGAAGAAGCACCTCGAGCGTCGTCTGGACCAGATGAAGCGCGAGGGCACCATCTTCCGCTCGGGCGTCGAGGTCGGCACCGGCAACCTGACCGGTGACCGGCTCCGGGACCGGTACGACGCCGTCGTACTGGCGATGGGCTCCACGGTTCCCCGCGACCTGCCGGTCCCCGGCCGGGAGCTGAACGGCATCCACCAAGCGATGGAGTTCCTGCCGCAGGCGAACCGCGTCTCGCTGGGGGAGAGCGTCGAGGGGCAGATCCGCGCCGACGGCAAGCACGTGGTGATCATCGGTGGCGGTGACACCGGCGCCGACTGCCTGGGCACGTCCATCCGTCAGGGTGCGGCGTCGATCACGCAGCTGGAGATCATGCCGCAGCCCACCGAGGAGCGACCCGCGGGCCAGCCGTGGCCGACGTACCCGATGATCTTCCGGGTCTCCTCCGCGCACGAGGAGGGCGGCGAACGCGTCTACGCGGTCTCCACCCAGGAGTTCCTCGGCGACGGGGAGGGCAACGTGCGGGCGCTGCGCCTGGTCGACGTGGAGTTCGTCGAGGGGCGGCTGACCGAGATCGCAGGCACCGAGCGCGAGATCCCGGCCGACCTGGTCCTGTTCGCCATGGGCTTCGTCGGTCCGGAGCAGCCCGGCCTGGTGGAGCAGCTCGGCGTCGAGCTGGACCCGCGCGGCAACGTCGCTCGCGACAAGGGCTACCAGTCCTCGGTCCCGGGCGTCTTCGTCGCCGGCGACGCCGGCCGCGGCCAGTCGCTGATCGTGTGGGCGATCGCCGAGGGCCGCTCGGCGGCCGCCGCGGTGGACGAGTTCCTCACCGGGGCCACGACGCTGCCGGCGCCGATCCCGCCGACGGCCCGCCCGCTGGTGGTCTGACCACCGCGCCCCACCGCGAGTCGGCAGAGATCCTCTGCCGACTCGCGGTCGTTTTCGCAGCGTGCACGGAGCCGTCGAGCGGCGCTCTGAACGTTCCAACCCGGGACCGATAGGCTGCTCCCGTGCGGAGAGCCAAGATCGTGTGCACCCTGGGACCGGCCACCAACACCGAGCGCCGGATTCGCGAGCTCGTCTACGCGGGCATGGACGTCGCGCGGCTCAACATGAGCCACGGCACGCACGCCCAGCACGCGGAGGCCTACAAGCTGGTCCGCGAGGCATCGGACGCCAGCGGGCACAGCGTCGGCATCTTCGCCGACCTGCAGGGCCCCAAGATCCGGCTGGAGACGTTCGCCGACGGTCCGGCGCTGCTGCGTCGCAGCCAGCAGTGGACGATCACCACGCGTGACGTCGAGGGCGACGACAAGATCTGCGGAACCACGTACAAGGGCCTTCCCGGTGACGTGAAGCCCGGCGACCCGATCCTCATCGACGACGGCAAGATCCGCCTGCGGGTGGTCGAGGTGACCGACACCAGCGTGGTCACCGAGGTGCTGGTCGGCGGCCGGGTCAGCAACCACAAGGGGATCAATCTCCCGGGCGTCCCGGTGTCGGTGCCGGCGCTCTCCGACAAGGACGAGGCGGACCTCCGGTTCGCCCTGCGCCTGGGCGTCGACTTCGTGGCCCTCAGCTTCGTGCGCAACGCCGCCGACGCCGAGGACGTACGGCGGGTGATGCGCGAGGAGGGCGTCATGCTGCCGGTGATCGCCAAGATCGAGAAGCCGCAGGCGATCGACAACCTCGACGAGATCATCGACGCCTTCGACGGCTTCATGGTGGCCCGCGGCGACCTCGGCGTGGAGTGCCCGCTGGAGGAGGTGCCGTTCCTGCAGAAGCAGGTCATCGAGAAGGCGCGGCTCTACGCCAAGCCGGTGATCGTCGCAACCCAGATGCTGGAGTCGATGGTCTCCAATCCCGCGCCGACCCGGGCCGAGGCCTCCGACGTGGCCAACGCCGTCCTCGACGGCGCCGACGCGGTGATGCTGTCGGGGGAGACCAGCGTGGGCGACCACCCGATCCACACGGTGGAGACGATGGCTCGGATCATCGCGGCCACGGAGAGCCACGCGTTCGAGGAGGACCGGATGGACCGGTTCGGCAAGATCGAGTGGGACCCGCACACCCGTTCCGGCGTGATCACCAAGGCCGCCGAGGAGGTCGCGCACCGCGTCGATGCCAAGTACGTCGTCGCGTTCACCACCAGCGGCGACGCCGCGCGCCGGCTCTCCCGGCTGCGCAGCCGGATCCCGGTGCTCGCGTTCACGCCCCACGCCCGGGTGCGTTCCCAGCTCGCCCTCAGCTGGGGCGTGGAGACGTTCCGGACCGGCGAGGTCGAGCACACCGACGAGATGGTCCGCCAGGTCGACGAGCAGCTGCTGCGGATCGGCAGGGTGTCCGAGGGTGACCTGGTGGTGATCGTGGCCGGCAGCCCGCCGGGGATCCCCGGTTCGACGAACGCCCTGCGCATCCACCGGATGGGCGACGCGATCAACGAGGTGGCGCCGGCGTACCGCCGCGGCTGACGCGGCCGGGCCGAGGGCCGCGGCGGGGGAGTGGAACGGGTGCCCCGGGTGAGATTCGAACTCACACTGGATGGTGTTTGAGACCACTGCCTCTGCCGTTGGGCTACCGGGGCGCGCAGGGAACGTTAGCCCAACGGCCCGGCGGCGACGGCATCGGCCCGGGGTGGGGGGTGACCGGGGGCACTCGAAGTCACCTGCGCCGCCGTGGGCAGGGCCGTTAGCCTTGGCGACGTGACCGAAGCAGCCCCGACCTCCCCGTCCTCCACGCCGGCCCGCACCGTCGTCATCGCCGAGGACGAGACCCTGATCCGGATGGACCTCGCCGAGATGCTCGTCGAGGAGGGGTACGACGTCGTCGGCCAGGCCGCCGACGGCGCGAAGGCGATCGAGCTGGCCGAGCGGCTCCGTCCGGACCTGGTGATCCTGGACGTGAAGATGCCCGTGCTGGACGGGATCGCGGCCGCTGAGGCGATCGCGGGGCAGCGGATCGCACCCGTGGTGATGCTGACCGCCTTCTCCCAGCGTGACCTGGTGGAGCGGGCGCGCGAGGCCGGCGCGATGTCGTACCTGGTCAAGCCGTTCAGCCAGTCGGACCTGGTGCCGGCGATCGAGATGGCGGTCAGCCGGTTCGCCGAGATCGCCCAGCTGGAGCGTGAGGTGACCGACCTCAAGGAGCGGCTCGAGACCCGCAAGGCGGTCGACCGGGCCAAGGGGATCCTGCAGGAGAAGCTGTCGCTCACCGAGCCGGAGGCCTTCCGCTGGATCCAGAAGACCGCGATGGACCTGCGGATGTCCATGCGCGAGGTGGCCGAGGGCGTGGTCACGCACGGCGTCCCCGGCGCACCCGGCTGAGCGCCGACGGCCCCCGCCGAGCACGGGCAGGGGCGAGCGTCACACCGGTCCGGATTTGGTCTGCCCGCCGGCTTATGTAACAGAACGATCATGATTCGTCCCTTCGGCGTGTGAGCTGCTTACAGGCGCCTCCCTGCCGGTGTACGTTCCGCGCCAGGAAACCTCCTTCGTGGGCACGAGCGTTGCTCACGGACCGAGTAAGGAAGCGGGATCGTCTTGAGGCGAAACAAGGTATTCGGACTGGGCGCGGCGGCACTTGCCCTCAGCCTGTCCATGACGGCGTGCGGTACCACGGAGGACAGCGAGGGCGGCAGCAGCGACGCCGCGTGCGACCTCAAGCTCGCCTTCTTCGGCCCGGAGACGGGCCCCGCGGCGGGTCTCGGCAAGCCGATCATCCAGGGCGCGCAGCTCGCCGTGGACCAGTACAACGAGGACGCCGACTGCGAGGTCGAGCTCACCATCAGCGACTCGCAGGGCTCGCCCGACGAGGCCCCGTCCCTGGCGACCCAGCTCGCCGGTGACGAGTCGGTCATCGGCGTCGTCGGCCCCGCGTTCTCCGGTGAGTCGGCCGCTGCCGGCCCGATCTTCGCCGAGGCGGGTCTGCCGACCATCAGCCCGTCCGCCACCAACCCGGCGCTGTCGACCAACGGCTGGGACACCTTCCACCGCGCGCTCGGCAACGACGCGACGCAGGGCCCGGCGGCCGCGAAGTACATCCAGGACGTCGTCCAGGCCAAGTCGACCTTCGTGATCGACGACGCCTCGGAGTACGGCGCCGGCCTGGCCGAGATCGTGGCCGACACCCTGGGCGACTCGGTCGCCGGCACGGACACCATCCAGGCCGGTCAGACCGACTTCTCGGCGACCGTCACCAAGGTCAAGTCCGACAAGCCGGACGCCGTCTTCTTCGGTGGCTACTACGCCGAGGCGACCATCCTCGTCGGCCAGCTCCGCGACGGCGGCTTCGACGGCGTCTTCGTCGTCGCCGACGGCGTGAAGGACCCGGCCTACCTCGACGCCG
Organism: Nocardioides sp. GY 10113; assembly: GCF_004919105.1. Classification (GTDB taxonomy): domain Bacteria; phylum Actinomycetota; class Actinomycetes; order Propionibacteriales; family Nocardioidaceae; genus Nocardioides. Next base: position 73,406 of record NZ_STGK01000002.1, on the reverse strand, counting down.
GCAAGGCCGCCGAGGGCACCATCATCACCTGCCCCTGCATCCCCGACACCGACCCGGCCGTGGCCGAGTTCGCGTCGGCGTACGAGGACGAGTTCGGTGAGGCTGCGGGCACCTACGCCGCCGAGGCGTACGACGCCGCGAGCATCTTCCTCGCCGGCATCGGCGAGGGCATCGACAACCGCGAGGACATGCTGGCCTTCGTCAACGACTACGACGAGCCCGGCATCACCAAGCAGCTCACCTTCGACGAGACCGGTGAGCCCTCGGACGTCCACGTCTACGCCTACACGGTGAAGGACGGCGCGATCGTCGCTGACAGCGAGATCAAGTGATCCGCTGATCGGTCCAGCATGACAAGAGACGCGGCCGGGGACGATGTCCCCGGCCGCGTCTCCTGTCCGGAACCAAGGGCCAGGAGGCCTGGGTGAATTTCGACTTCTTCTTCAACAATCTTCCCGAGCTGACCATCACCGGTCTCGCCTTCGGCGCGATCTACGCGCTGATCGCGCTGGGCTACACGATGGTCTACGGCGTGCTGCAGCTGATCAACTTCGCGCACTCCGAGGTGTTCATGTACGGCACCTTCGCGACGTTCTGGGTGATCACCGCCTTCAACGCGGCAGACGCCAGCGGCATCGGCCTGATCGCGATCCTGATCGCCGCGCTGGTCGCGTCCATGGCGATGTCGGCGACGATCGCCCTGATCCTCGAGCGGGTCGCCTACCGTCCGCTCATCAAGCGGAACGCGCCCCGGCTGGTGGCGCTGATCTCCGCGATCGGTGCCTCGTTCGTGCTCGCCGAGCTGATGGGCCTGCGCGACCGCGTGGCCGAGTTCTTCGGCGCGGGCGACGCGCTCGACAAGTACGTGTCGGCGGCGCGGATCAACAACAGCATCGCCGGCGCGATCGACAAGCCGCGCTTCGACCTGCTGGGGATCTCCATCTCCAGCATCGACATCATCGTGATCGTCTCCGCGGTCGCGATGATGGTCCTGCTCGACCAGTTCGTCCGGCGCTCCAAGCTCGGCAAGGGCATCCGCGCCACGGCGCAGGACCCCGAGACGGCTTCCCTGATGGGCGTCAACCCGACCAGGACCGTGCAGATGACCTTCCTGATCGGTGGTCTGATGGCGGGTGTGGCGGCGTTCCTCTACATGCTCAAGATCGACGTGACCCGGTACGACATCGGCTTCCTGCTGGGCGTCAAGGCGTTCACCGCCGCGGTGCTCGGCGGCATCGGCAACCTGCGCGGCGCGCTGCTGGGCGGCCTGGTGCTCGGAGTCGCCGAGAACTGGGGCCAGGCGCTGTTCGGCAGCGAGTGGCGCGACGTGGTCGCGTTCGTGCTGCTGGTCCTGATCCTCCTCTTCCGGCCCACCGGCCTGCTGGGCGAGTCTCTCGGAAAGGCACGCGCATGATGGCGAAGTGGAGCGCGTTCCCCACGCCGGTCAAGATCGTGGTCTGGGCCCTGCTGGCGCTGCTGGCCTACGCCCTGCCGCTGCTCGAGCCGCCGTTCATCTCGACCCCCGGGGTCGACTTCGGCGGCGTGCTGTTCACGGTCTCGATCTACGGCCTGGTCGCGCTGGGGCTGAACATCGTGGTCGGCTACGCCGGCCTGCTGGACCTCGGCTACGTCGGCTTCTACGCGATCGGCGCCTACACGGTGGCGATCCTCACCTCGTTCCACGCCAGCTGGCCGCTGCTGCTCGCGATCCCGGCCGGTGTCGTCGTGGCGATGCTCTCGGGCGTCCTGCTCGGCTGGCCGACCCTGCGGGTGCGCGGCGACTACCTGGCGATCGTGACCCTCGGCTTCGGTGAGATCATCCGTCTCGTCGCGGTCAACACGGAGTGGCTCGGTGCCTCCAAGGGCATCCCGGGCGTCGTGAAGCCGCCGAGCCTCGGCGGCGACGAGGGCTGGTTCGACATCCCGCACCTGTTCTGGGGCGACGGCACGGTCCTGGTCGACACGAAGGACACCACGACGTTCCTCAAGTTCGGCGTGCTGGACCAGATCCCCTACTACTGGATGGCGCTGACCGCGGTCATCCTGGTGCTCATCGCCGACATCCTGATCAAGAACAGCCGGGTCGGTCGGGCCTGGGAGGCTACCCGCGAGGACGAGGACGCCGCCGAGCTGATGGGCGTGCCGACCTTCAAGTTCAAGCTGCTCGCGTTCGCGACCGGTGCGTTCGTCGGCGGTCTCGCCGGCGGCCTCTACGCCACCCGCCAGGGGTTCATCAATCCGCAGTCGTTCCTGCTGCTCTACTCGATCCTGTTCCTGGCGGCGGTCGTCGTCGGCGGCCAGGGCAACCGGTGGGGCGTGCTCATCGGCGCGATCCTGGTCGCCTACCTGCCGCAGCGGTTCCGGGAGTTCGACGACTTCCGGGTGCTGGCGTTCGGCCTCGCGCTGGTGGCGCTCGCCGCGCTGCGTCCGGAGGGCCTGCTGCCGCCGAAGCGCACGGTGCGTGCCAAGCACATGGAGCAGGAGCTGGAGGACCTCGAGGAAGGTCATGACGGTTCCGGGGGAGAGGAGAACGCCCGTGTCTGAGGAGACCCCTGCGTACGGCACGAACGGGGCCGAGACGCTGAGTGCTGTGGATCCGGCCGTCAAGGACGGCGCGGTGGTGCTGGATGTGCGGCACCTGACCCTGAAGTTCGGTGGCCTGACGGCCCTCGACGACGTGTCGTTCCAGATCCAGGAGGGCGAGATCCTCGGCCTGATCGGCCCCAACGGTGCCGGCAAGACGACCTGCTTCAACGCGGTCACCGGGGTCTACAAGCCGACCAGCGGCGACATCGTGTTCGAGGGTGAGTCGGTCGTCGGGCTGAAGAAGCACAAGATCACCCAGAAGGGGATCGCCCGCACCTTCCAGAACATCCGTCTGTTCCCGACGATGACGGCGTTGGAGAACGTGCTGGTCGGCACCGACGCCCAGCACCGGACCGGCATGCTCAGCGCGTTGTTCCGGCTCCCGCGGCATCGTCAGGAGGAGGAGCGCGGCCACCGCCGTGCGATGGAGCTGCTGCGCTTCATGGGCATCGTGGACAAGGCCGACGAGCTGGCCTCGAACCTCTCCTACGGTGACCAGCGGCGGCTCGAGATCGCCCGCGCGATGGCGACGGAGCCCAAGCTGATCTGCCTGGACGAGCCGGCCGCCGGCTTCAACCCGGCCGAGAAGGTGCAGCTCATGGAGCTGATCCGCAAGGTGCGCGACCAGGGCTACACCGTGCTGCTCATCGAGCACGACATGAAGCTGGTCATGGGCGTCACCGACCGGATCGTGGTGCTCGAGTTCGGACGCAAGATCGCGGAGGGTCGCCCCTCCGAGATCCGCGACAACCCGGCGGTCATCGCCGCCTACCTGGGAGTGGACGAAGAAGATGCTTCTTGAGGTCGAGGGCCTCTGTGTCAACTACGGGCACATCGAGGCGATCCGTGACATCTCCTTCGGCGTGCCGGAGGGGACGGTCACCACGCTGATCGGCGCGAACGGCGCGGGCAAGACGACCACGCTGAAGACGATCTCCGGGTTGCGGAAGGTGCGGGCCGGCACGGTCAAGTTCGAGGGCAAGGACATCACGCACGTCCCGCCCTACGACCGGGTCAAGCTCGGCATCGGCCAGTCGCCGGAGGGGCGGCGCTGCTTCGTCGGCATGACGGTCCGCGAGAACCTGGACATGGGCGCCTACCACCGGAGCGACCGCAAGTCGGCCGCCTACCGGGAGGACATGGACCGGGTGCTGACGCTCTTCCCCCGGTTGCAGGAGCGGATCGACCAGATCGCGGGCACGATGTCCGGCGGCGAGCAGCAGATGCTCGCGATCGGCCGGGCGCTGATGGCGCGGCCGCGCCTGCTCCTGCTGGACGAGCCGTCGATGGGGCTGGCCCCCAAGCTCATCCAGCAGATCTTCAACATCGTCACGGAGATCAACCAGCAGGGCACCACCGTGCTCCTCGTGGAGCAGAACGCCGCCCAGGCGCTCAAGCGCTCCGACGAGGCGCACATCCTGGAGACGGGCGAGATCGTCCGCTCCGGCACCGGCGCCGAGCTCGCCGGGGACGACTCGGTGAAGGCGGCGTACCTGGGCGGCGACGTCTGAGACGTCGTACCCGCTGAAACGGCACGGGGCCCCGGACGGTTGAACCGTCCGGGGCCCCGTGCCGTGCGTGCTGATTCGCACGCGTGCTCCCGCCGAGAACGTCGATCTGCCGGCCGCGCGGGCCCCTGGTGGGGTGGCGGCGGTGGTGGCTCGGCGTTGCCATGTAACACGCTGTTGCGCGCGCCCGGAGACAGTTCGCGTTGCTGGCGGGCCGTTCCAGCGGGCTCGAAGGGTCCGCAACGGCCGGCCACCGCGTGCAACAGCGTGTTAGATGACAGTCTGCATCGCGATGGACGATCGGGCTGTCACTCACTGCTCCGGAGCCGCGCACCCGGTCGCAGCGCTCTCGCCGTGCCTGGACAGCAGCAGGGCCCGGACGGCTGATCCGTCCGGGCCCTGCTGCATCCGCGAGGCGGTGTCCTCAGAGGACCTTGGAGAGGAACGCCTGGGTCCGCTCGTGCTGCGGGTCGTCCAGGACCTCCTCGGGCATGCCCTCCTCGACGACGACGCCGCCGTCCATGAAGACGACCTTGTCGCCCACCTCGCGGGCGAAGCCCATCTCGTGGGTGACGACCATCATCGTCATGCCCTCCTGGGCCAGCTCCTGCATGACGCCGAGCACGTCGCCGACGAGCTCGGGGTCCAGCGCGCTGGTCGGCTCGTCGAAGAGCATCATGTCCGGGTCCATCGACAGCGCTCGGGCGATCGCCACCCGCTGCTGCTGGCCGCCGGAGAGGTGCGCCGGGTAGGCGTCCTCCTTGTGGTCGAGGCCGACCTTGGCGAGGTTGCGTCGCGCCACCTCGACCGCCTCGCTCCGGCTGCGGCCGTGGACCGAGCGCTGGGCCAGGGTGAGGTTCTTCATCACCGACAGGTGCGGGAAGAGGTTGAACTGCTGGAAGACCATGCCGATCCGGGAGCGGACCTTGTCCAGGTCCACCTCGGGGTCGCAGATGTCGATGCCCTCGATCAGGATCTCTCCCGACGTGGGCTCCTCCAGCCGGTTCACGCAGCGCAGCAGCGTCGACTTGCCGGACCCGGACGGCCCGATCACGCAGACCACCTGGCCGGGGTTCACCGAGAAGTCGATGCCCTTGAGCACCTCGTTCTCGCCGAAGTACTTGTGCAGGCCCCGCACGTCGATCGCGGGCACGGTGGCCCCCGGCTCGGCTGTGGGCGTCATGGACGTCGAGGTCATCGGGTCGCCTTCCTCTGCCGGCGCTCCTGCCAGGCGACGAGCTGGGTGAGGGGGATGGTGATCACCAGGTAGAGCAGCGCGGCCTGGATCAGGCTGGTGGCGGTGCCGGCAGACGGACCGGAGGACTGGAAGTCCCTGGCCACCGTGGTGAGCTCGCGCTCGTCGAACGCGGCGCCGAGGACGAAGAGCAGCGCGGTGTCCTTGATCAGCAGCACGAACTCGTTGGTCAGCGGCGGGATCACGATCCGGAAGGCCTGCGGCAGGATCACCTTGAACATCGTGGCCCCGGGCTTCATGCCCAGCGACCGCGCCGCCTCCATCTGCCCGGTCGGCACCGCCTGGATGCCTGCGCGCAGAGTCTCGGCCATGTAGGCGCTGGCGACCATGATCAGGGCGATCAGGCCGGCGCCGATCAACCCGCCCGGCGGTTTCCACTGGAAGGCGATCGGCACGCCGAAGCCCATGAACAGGATGACGATCAGCGCCGGCAGCCCGCGGAAGAACTCCACGTACGCCGTGGCCAGCCACCGCAGCGTCGTGATCGGGGAGAGCCGGGCCAGCGCCAGCATCAACGCCAGCGCCAGCCCGCCGCCGAACGCGATCGCGGTGTACTTGATGGTGTTGACCACGCCGATCGTGATCAGGTCACCCCAGTTGCCGTCGGTGAACGCGACGCCGTCGGAGTTCCAGAAGTTCTCCTTGATCGTCGGCCAGTCGGCCGCCAGCGCCAGGCCGACGATCGCCGCGACGACCGCGACGTTGAGCCCCCAACGCCAGGCCCGAGCCTTGGTCGTTCGCTTCATGGCGATCAGTTGGTCGCGAAGTACTTGTTGTAGATGTCGTCGTAGGTGCCGTCGCCGCGCATGTCGTCGAGCGCACCGTCGACCTCGTCGACCAGACCGCTGTTGCCCTTCTTCATCGCGAAGCCGTACTGCTCGTCGGTCGCGAACTTCTCGACGACCTCGAACTTGTCGGTCCGGGTGTGCTCGATGTTGACGGGGAGGTCCTGGAGGAGCGCGTCGACCTGGTCGGCCTTGATCGCCTGGAACATCTCGGCGTCGCTGGGGAAGGTGATGATCTCGGCGCCGGAGGCGTTCTCCTCCGCGTACGCCTTGCCGGTGGTGCCCTGCTGGACGCCGACCTTCTTGCCGTCGAGGTCGCCGATCGAGGCGATGTCGCTGCCGGCCGGCACGAGCAGGGACTGCTCGGAGTCGTAGTAGCCCTCGGAGAAGTCGAGGTTCTTCGCGCGGTCCTCGGTGATGGTCATCGCCGAGGCGACCAGGTCGCACTGGCCGGCGTTGAGGGCCTGGCCGCTCTGCAGCGCGTCGAAGGAGGAGTCCTGGATGACGAGCTCGAGGTCGAGGCGGGCGGCGATCTCGGTGACGATGTCGACGTCGAAGCCCTTGAAGCCGGAGTCGCTGTCCTCGTCGAAGTCCTCGAACGGCGGGTACGGCACGTCGGAGCAGACGGTCAGCGTCCCGGCATTGATCAGCTCGGCGCCGGAGTCGGTCGTCTCACCGTCGTCCGAGCCGCAGGCGCCCAGCGCGAGGGCGGCGATGGTGGTCAGGGCCAGGGCAGCGATACGCGGCTTGTGCATGGCACCGGACCCTAGGGCGGCCCGGTCCTCCGCGGGAGCCGAGCCGGTTGACCGGTGCAGGATCGTGACCTAATCGTCACCGGCCGCGAGCGCGTCGGTCCGCGGCCTGGGCGCGACCCGTGGCCGGGACGCGCGCGGGCCCGACCGGGAGGTCCCGGCCGGGCCCGCGCTCACCACGCTGCGGACAGCGTCACCCGGGGATCAGCTGGCCTCGATGGTGTCGAACAGCCACGGGATGGTCTGCATCCCGAACAGGTCGGTCGCCCACCCGTAGGGGTTGGTCAGCAGGCGCACCATCGAGCAGTCGGTCGGTTCGTAGGTGACGTCGACGCCCTGCTCCTGGTACCACCGCACCAGGGTGCGGGAGTCCTCCGCCGGGATCAGCTGCAGCGGGGAGTTGTCCTCCTCGCAGGAGGCGACCAGCACCTTGCCCTGCGGCGTGCCGGTGGCCGCCTGGCCGAGCAGGCTGTCGGTGAACGCCTGCTGGTACTTCGGCCGGTCCGCGGGGCTGACCCGATCCTTGAACAGGGACTTCAGCGGCACGAACGGCAGCGCGAAGTACGTCGGCGACTGGCAGACGTTGCGGTAGACCTTCGCCAGTGCCCGTCCGATCAGGTTGAGGTCCCGGTCGATCTGCCACTCCGGGTACCACTCGGCCAGGCCGAGCAGGGTGGCGAACGCGAAGCCCGAGCCCATGGTGCCGTCGGCGTACTTGAAGAAGGTCTTCATGTCGACGACCATCCCCTCCAGCACGGTGGCCTTGATCCGAAGCTCGGGGGTGTACTTCGCGGCCAGCTCGCCGGCGAACCCGGCGCCGACCGCGCCGCCGGCGACGGCGAAGAGGCCGATCTTCGGGCTCCGGGCGAGGCGCAGGCCGCGCTCCTGCTTCGAGAGGTTCAGCGCCGCGCGGAGGCCGTCCAGCATCGCCGCGCCGGCGAACTTGCCGGCGAAGACGCCGTGGGTCTCCTGGGAGCCGTTGTTGCCCACGTCGCTGACCATCACCGCGGCGCCGCGGTCGAAGAACATCGCCAACGGGCCGAGTGCCGACCAGGCCGCCGCGTCCATCGGCTTGGAACCGGTCAGGGTGCCGCTGGGGTGGCAGTTCGGGCCGAGGGAGTCGTTGGCCATCTGGTAGCCGATCAGCGGCCGGGTCCAGTCCGGCCTGCCGTCGTCGGGGACCATCAGGATGCCGGTGCTGATCACCTTCTCCCCGTGCTCGCCGGTGGTCGGGTACATCACCTTCCAGGCACGGATGTTGCCCGGCTGGAAGCCGAGGAACATGACGTCGACCGCCTTCGACTTCAGCAGCGTGCCGTGCTCGGCGTACCGGTCGACGCCGGTCTCGTCGTAGAACGGGTCGGAGTTGGTGAGCGCCTCGAAGTTGGCGCTCGGGCTGCCGAGGGTGCCGGACAGGAGCGTGCCGACCGCGAAGGCGTTGACGACGTCGCCGAGGGCCGGGGTGACCGACACCGAGCCGTCGTCCGCTGCCTGCGCGGGGGCCAGCGAGGTGCCGGCGAGGGTGGCCAGGGCCGCGGCCGTGGCCACGGCGATCGTGGTGCGGAGCCGTCTCACTTGCGGACCACCTTCACGTCGAGGGTCGTGATCATCGAGTAGAGGATCTTGGGCAGGTTGAGGAGCGGACGGCCCGACTCGAGCTGGTAGTCGTAGGGCCTGGTGAGGATCTCCTCCAGCGCGTCCCAGTCGTTCATCACCATGTCGGCGTACTTGGGCAGCAGCTGCGCCTCGATCCAGGACCAGCGCTCGTCGAAGACCGACCAGTTCCAGTCCGGCAGCGGCAGGGTGACCACGACGGTGCGGCCGGTCCAGCGCCGCTTCTCGACGATCACGGGGTTCGCCTCGCGCGGCGGCAGCACGCCCGCGATCGACGGGTGGGCGATGATCGTCATCAGGTAGGTCAGCGCCTCGCCGATGGAGCCCTTGTAGGCGCGGGCGGCGTCCCACTGCGTGCTGATCACGTCGTACTGCTCGCGGCGCAGCAGCTCCTTGTTCGCGGCGGCGATCGGGCCGGCCTCGGCGGCGGAGATCCCGTCCCAGCCGGTCGCGATGGTCCGCCAGGTGTCGAGCATGTCGTGGACGCCGTTGCCGTCCTCGTCCTCGTCGGTGCCGGTGCCGGCGTAGGTGTCGACGTCGTCGTAGAGGCCGGCCTCGATCATCTCGGTGACCGAGGTCAGCTGGCCGCCGTCGGCCACGTAGGCGGTGTGCAGCGGCATCAGGTCGCCGAAGATGTTCTTCTGCATGATCAGGACGCGGGAGAGGAACCAGCGGAAGTCGGCCGGCTTGACCGTCTTGAAGGCCTCGACGATGGCGGGCAGACCCTCGGGCAGCTGGTCGATCGAGTCCTGGCCGGCGACCGCGGCGACCTTCGCTACCAGCCTGTTGACCAGGGTGGAGAGCTGGGCCCAGTCGAGCAGGTCGGTGGCGAGCTCGAAGTCCTCGAGGCCGCCGCCGAAGTCGGCGCCGACCTGGCCGGCCATGCCGGCCCACTGCAGCTCGCGGTGCGCGAGCTGGAAGTCCTCGTAGTAGCGGTAGGACCTGACCAGGTTGGTGCGGTTGGCCTTGGCCGTGGTCTGCGGGTTCCACGTGGCCAGGTCGATGCCGGCGGCCTCGGTGGAGCGGGCCAGCCAGTACTGGTACAGCAGCGCGGCGTACCGGGTGGGGGCGTAGCCGGCCGCGCGGACCTGGTCGAGCAGCGCGCCCAGCGTCGCGGAGTCGGTGGGCAGCGCCGGGTTGACGCCGCCGGTCGCGACGGAAGCGTCCCGGTTGGTCAGCGGCAGGTCCAGCGCACTCAGGGCCGCGCTGGAGAGCCCCGTGCTGGTCGAGGAGCTGGTCGAGGAGCTGGTCGAGGAGCTGGTCGAGGAGCTGGTCGAGGAGCTGGTCGAGGTGGTGCTCGAGGAGCTGATCGAGGTGGTGCTCGCGGCGGCGGCGGCCGCCGCGGCGTCGCGGGTGGAGGTGAGCATGCTCAGCCACGAGTCCGGTGCGGGCCAGGCGGCCTGGGCCGGTGCGGGTGCCATCGTGGAGAGCACCCCGGTCGTGAGCGCGACGGCGATGCCGCCGGCGATCCGGTTGCGCATGGGGTACGTCCTTCGTGCGTCGTCGATCGGTGGAGTGAAGGGGGCGACCCGCGACAACGAGCCCGATCAGGCGTCGCTGTGCCCCAGGGTGAGTGAACGTTCGGTCGGCTACGGTGGTCCTGACGGGGGATGGGCCGGCCGTGGCGGTGTCGCGGGCGCGGCCGACGGGTGACGGGCCACCTCAGCGCCGCATCTGCTTGAAGAGCCACGGGATGGTCTGCATCCCGAACAGGTCGGTGCCCCAGCCGTAGAGGTCGGTGATGAACCGCTTCATCGAGCAGTCCGTCGGCGCGTACTTCACCTTCGCGCCCGCGCGGCGGTACCGCTTGGCCAGGTCGCGGGCGTCCTTCGCCGGGACCAGGGACATCGGTGAGTCGTCCTTGGCGCAGGAGGAGATCAGGATCCGGTTCTTCTTGCGCGGCGGGTGCGCGGCGCGCCCCGGGTCCTTCGCGGACGGGCTGCCGAGCAGGTTCTCCTGGAAGGCCTTGAAGAAGATCGGGTTGTCAGCCGGGTTCACGCCGTTCTTGAAGAGCTTGTCCAGCGGCACCAGCGGCAGCATGAAGTACGCCGGGGTCTGGCACTGGGTGCGGAAGAGCTTGGCGATCGCCCGGCCGGCGAGGTTCAGCTGGCTGTCCAGCTCCCACTCCGGGTACCACGGCTCGAGCCCGAGCAGCGTGGCGAAGACGAACCCCGAGCCGATCGAGCCGTCGGCCGTCCGGAAGAAGCTCTGCAGGTCGACCACCATGCCCTCGAGCACGGTGCCCTTGATCCGCAGCTCGGGGGCGTACTTCTTGGCGATCTCCGCCGCGAACGCGGCGCCGACGCCGCCGCCGGCGATGCCGAACACGCCGATCTCGGGGCGCTCGGCGAGGTCGGCGTCCTGCACCGCGATCGCGGCGCGGATCCCGTCGAGGAGCGCGTGGCCGCCGAACTTCCCGCCGAAGACGCCGTGCGGCTCGGGATCCCCGTTGTTGCCGACGTCGCTGATCATCACCGCCGCGCCGCCGCCGAACATCTGCGCGAGCGGTCCGAGCGCCGACCACAGCGATCCGTCGAGCGGATCGCCCCCGGTCCACTGGGTGCTCGGGTGGCAGTAGGCGCCGACGGAGTCGTTGGCCTCCTGGTAGGCGATCAGCGGCCGCTCGTGGTTCGGGGTGCCGTCGACGGGGATCATCAGGATGCCCGTGCTGATCACCTGCTGCCCGTGCTGGCCGCGGGTCGTGTACATCACCTTCCAGGCATCGAGGTTGCCCGGCTGGATGCCCAGGAACATCACGTCGACGGGCTTCGCCTTCAGCAGGGTGCCGTTGGGCTCCAGCCCGGTCAGCGTCGGCTCGTCGTAGAACGGGTCGTTCGGGAGCAGCGCGGAGAAGATCTCCTTCGGCGAGCCGACGGAGGCGCTGGAGAGCGCCCCGACCACGTAGCCGTTGAAGATGTCGCCCATCCCGGGCCGGACCGAGGGGTCGTCGGTGTCCGCGGCGGCGCTCGACCCGCTGCCGGCGAGTGCCAGCAGCGACGTCGCCAGCACCGCCGTGCAGAGGGCCAGCGCGATGGCGCGCCTGCCCGCTGTGCGGATGCCTGATCGGCGGGTGCCTCGTCTCATGGGTCTCCCTCCCTGGGGACGCGTCGCGCCGTGCGCTGTGACGTACGTCTCCAACGAGGCAGGTGGGGAGAAGTTAGAACGAGGGCGGACGATTTTACTTTGCGCCGCCTCCGGCATAGGCCAGTCTGGGACCCGCGGACGGCGCGGCCGTCGTCCGTTGGTGACGAAGCCGACATCGCGCTGTCATCGGGGACAGGTGGAATCGGTCGGCAGCGGCACCACGGGGTACTCTTGGGGGTCGTCGGGGGACAGTTTCATTGGGGACAACGCCATCTCATGGGGAAGGTCGGAGACCAGTGGTCCGTTCCGTGATCTCGACGCGTGCCGCGCGTCCGGAGGATGCTCCCGTTCTCGTCGAGCTCTGGTCCGACGTGCTGCGCAGGGGTGACCGCTCCGAGCAGGCCGCGGACATCGAGCTCCTCGTCAAGCAGGCCGCCGTCTCGCCCGAGCAACGGTTCGTCGTCGTCGAGTACGACGGCTCGGTCGCCGGCGCGGTCCTGCTCCGGCTGAGCACGCTGTCCCCGATCAACCTCGAGCCGTGCGTGCAGTCGATCCAGCCGCGGGTGCTGCCGCAGTTCCGTCGACACGGCGTCGGCCGGGCCCTGATGGAGGCCGCGACGGCGTTCGCCGAGGAGCAGGGCGTGCTGCTGATGGCCACCGTGGTCCCCTCGGCCACGCGGGAGGCCAACCGGTTCATGGCGCGGCTGGGGCTGACCCAGGTCGCGACGTGGCGCGCGGCGCCGACCATGCTGGTGCGCTCCCGCCTCTCGCACCCGCGGCAGCCGGTGGCGGCCGCCGGCCGCAACCGGCTGATCGCCGCCCGGCGTACCGCACGTCGGGCCCGTCCGGTCGACGAGACGGGGCTGGCCGAGATCGCCGAGCTCCCCGCCGCGCCGGACTGGCCGGACGACGAGCAGGACGCCGGCGCGGGAGCCCAGCGGGGCTGAGCCCGGGCCCGCGTCCGGCCGCCCGCACCGCTGGTCAGCGCTGGTCAGCGCTGGTCAGCGCTGGGGCGCCTCGATCAGGGCGCAGGTGATCCGGGCCGTGCAGAGCCGCTTGCCGGCCTCGTCGCTGATCACGACCTCGTAGCAGGCGCTGCTCCGCCCCAGGTGGACGGGCGTGGCGACGCCGGTGACCGTGCCGGCCGTCGCGGAGCGGTGGTGGGTGGCGTTGATGTCGACGCCGACGGCGATCTTGCCGAACTGGTGGGCGTGCATCGCGGAGCCGATCGAGCCCAGCGACTCGGCCAGCGTCACGGACGCACCGCCGTGCAGCAGCCCGTACGGCTGCGTGTTGCCCTCCACCGGCATCGTCGCGACGAGGCGCTCGGCGCCGGCCTCGACCAGCTCGACGCCCAGCTTCTCGTTCAGCCGCCCCATCAGGCCGTGGGGGAAGGTTCCGTCCAGGTCGTCCACGCTCACCATGGGCGACAACCTAGTGCGGGCCCCGTCGGCGGTCGCGGATAGGCTCGGCTGGTGACCGAGACGACGACGCCCGATCGCCCCCGGCTGCTCCTCCTGGACGGTCACTCACTGGCCTATCGCGCCTTCTTCGCGCTGCCGGTCGAGAACTTCTCCACCACCACCGGGCAGCACACCAACGCGGTCTACGGCTTCACCTCGATGCTGATCAACGTGCTGCGCGACGAGCAGCCGACCCACATCGGCGTCGCGTTCGACGTCTCCCGGTCGACCTTCCGCTCCGAGGAGTACGGCGAGTACAAGGCCAACCGGAGCAAGTCGCCCGGCGAGTTCAGCGGCCAGCTGCCCCTGATCGAGGACGTGCTCGACGCGCTGCGGATCCCGTACCTGAAGAAGGCGGGCTTCGAGGCCGACGACATCATCGCCACCCTCGTCACCCAGGCGCTCGCGCACGACCCCGAGATGGAGGTGCTGATCCTCACCGGCGACCGCGACTCCCTCCAGCTGGTCACCGAGCGATCCACGGTGCTCTACCCGATGCGCGGCGTCTCGGACCTGGCCCGGATGACCCCGGCCGCCGTCGAGGAGAAGTACGGCGTGCCGCCGGCGCGCTACCCCGAGCTGGCCGCGATCGTGGGGGAGACCTCCGACAACCTCCCCGGTGTGCCCGGCGTCGGTCCGGGCTTCGCGGCCCGCTGGATCAACCAGTACGACGGCCTCGACAACGTGATCGCCCACGCCGACAAGATCACCGGCAAGAAGGGCGAGGCGTTCCGCGAGCACCTCGGCGACGTGATGCGCAACCGCCGGCTCAACGCGCTGGTCCGCGACCTCGACCTCGAGCTCACGCCGGCCGATCTGCTGGTCCGGCCGTGGGACCGGCAGGAGGTGCACACCCTCTTCGACAGCCTGGAGTTCCGGGTGCTGCGCGACCGCCTCTTCGAGAGCCTCACCTCCGAGGAGGAGGTCGAGGAGGCCGGTTTCGCGCTCGACACGACCGTCCTCGGCGAGGGGGAGGTGGCCGCCTGGCTGACCGCCGCCGGCACCGACCGGGTCGGCGTCCACGTCCGCGGCGACTGGGGCTCGGGCACCGGCCGGGTGGACGGGCTGGCGTTCGCGCTCGGTGACGGGCGCGCCGCCTACGTCGACTCCGCCACGCTCGCCCCCGCCGACGACGCAGCGCTGGGCGCCTGGCTCGCGGACGCCGAGCGGCCCAAGGTGCTGCACGACGCGAAGGGGCCGATCCTCGCGCTGGCCGCGCACGGCTGGACGCTGCGCGGGCTGGCCAGCGACACCGCCCTGGCGGCGTACCTGGTCCGTCCCGACCAGCGCTCCTACGACCTGGCCGACCTCACCCTGCGCTACCTCAAGCGGGAGCTGAAGGCCGAGGTCGAGGCCGATCAGGGGTCGCTGTTCGGCGACGACGACCCCGCCGGCGACGGTGTCGCCGCCACCGCGGCGCTCTACGCCCGGGCCGTGCTCGACCTCGCCGGGGCGCTGGACGGCGCGGTCGCCGAGCACGGCGGCAGCGCGTTGCTGGCCGACGTCGAGCTGCCGCTGCTCTCCCAGCTGGTGCGGATGGAGCAGACCGGCATCGCGGTCGACCTGGAGCACCTCACCTCGCTGGAGGCCCACTTCGCCGAGGAGGTGCGCACGGCGGCCGAGGAGGCCTACGCCGTGATCGGCAAGGAGATCAACCTCGGCTCGCCCAAGCAGCTGCAGGTGGTGCTCTTCGACGAGCTGGGGATGCCGAAGACCAAGCGCACCAAGACCGGCTACACCACCGACGCGGACGCGCTGCAGGGGCTGTTCGCCAAGACCGAGCACCCGTTCCTGCTGCACCTGCTGCGCCACCGCGACGTGACCCGGTTGCGACAGACCATCGAGGGGCTGCTGAAGACCGTCGCCCCCGACGGCCGGATCCACACCACGTTCAACCAGACCATCGCCGCCACCGGCCGGCTGTCCAGCACCGACCCGAACCTGCAGAACATCCCGGTCCGCACCGAGGAGGGGCGCCGGATCCGCGAGGGCTTCGTCGTCGGCGAGGGCTGGGACTGCCTGTTGACCGCCGACTACAGCCAGATCGAGATGCGGATCATGGCGCACCTGTCGGAGGACGAGCTGCTGATCGAGGCGTTCCGCTCGGGTCGCGACTTCCACTCCACCACCGCCTCCCGGGTCTTCGGCGTGAAGGAGGACGAGGTCTCCCCGGAGCAGCGGGCCAAGATCAAGGCGATGAACTACGGCCTGGCCTACGGGCTGTCGGCGTTCGGCCTCTCCCAGCAGCTGGGCATCCCCACCGGCGAGGCGGCCGCGCTGATGGAGGAGTACTTCGAGACCTTCGGCGGCATCCGCGACTACCTCGCGGGCGTCGTCGACGACGCCCGGCGCAGCGGCTTCACCGAGACCATCATGGGTCGGCGCCGCTACCTGCCGGACCTGACCAGCGACAACCGCCAGCGCCGCGAGATGGCCGAGCGGATGGCGCTCAACGCCCCCATCCAGGGCTCGGCCGCCGACCTGATCAAGGTCGCCATGCTGCGCACGCAGGACCGGATCGAGGCCGAGGGGCTCGCCTCCCGGATGCTGCTCCAGGTCCACGACGAGCTCGTCCTCGAGGTCGCGCCGGGCGAGCGGGAGCAGCTGGAGGCGCTGGTCCGGGCGGAGATGGGCGGAGCGGCCGACCTCGCGGTGCCGCTGGACGTCTCCGTCGGCACCGGCCGCAGCTGGCACGACGCCGCGCACTGATGGGAGGGCGCGAGCGCGTCTCCGCCTCGCTCCGCCCCGCTGCCGCGCGCGCAGTCGGTCGCCGCAGTGGTCGCTGTGCACTGGCGGCGTGCGGCGGCTGCGCTCGGCCACGCTGCCGGCGCGCGGTCGAGGTTCGCTCGGTGCCGGGTGGCCGGGACGTCAGCGGTGGGACGGGACCGGCTCGCGGTCGGGCGTCGGGCGGATCACGTAGAGGCTGATCCCCAGCAGCAGCAGGAGCAGGGCGCTGTCCACGCCGATCACGACGCTGAGCAGGCCGCGCAGCGTGCTGGTGGCCAGGCCGAGGCCGACGATCGCGACGAGCGCGCCCCAGACCAGGTACGCCGAGCGCTGGCCCTGGCGGGCCAGCACCGAGTACGTCAGCAGCTGGAGCATCGCCAGCACCGTGCCGAGCACGGCGAAGATCCACAGGTGCTGCGCGATCTCGCTGTAGCTGTCGCCGCCGACGAAGACCAGGGCGAGGTCCGAGAGCAGCGCGGCGCCGGCGGTGACGGCCACGCCGATCACGGCCACCGCTGCGAGGCTGATGCTCAGCGTGCGGCGCCGCTGGCCGGCATCGGCCATCGAGGGGAACGCGACCACGATCACGAACTGCGGCAGGAACAGCACCGCCTTGGTCAGGATCAGCCCGCCGGCGTACAGGCCGGCGTCGTGCTCGGTGAGCACGTTGCGGGCGATCACGATGTCGACGTTGGACAGCGCGAAGAAGGCGAGCAGGACCTGGGAGTTCTGGAACGTCTCGGCCATCACCCGGCGGAAGCCGTGGGCCTCGCTCTGCGCGCCCTCGGCCCGGGGCCGGCGCAGGAACCACCAGCCGGCGATCACCGGGGCGCAGGCTCCGATCCCGGTGCCGATCAGCGCTGCGAACTCGGTCGGGCTGACCAGGATCAGCGCGGTGCCGATCACCAGGCGCGGCACGCCGCTGAGCAGGTAGAGCACCGCCAGCGGTGCCCAGCGACGCTCGCCCTGGAGGATGCCGGCCTGCCCGCCCATGATGGTGAACGGGATCGAGACCACCGAGACCAGTGCCGCGGTGGCGTAGCTGTCCAGCCGCAGCAGCGAGTTCAGCACCGGCGTCAGCGCGAGCAGCAGCACGCCCAGGGCCAGCGCCGCGCGGTAGGTGACCCCGAGGATGGTGCGCTCGATCTGGGCGACGTGGGTGGGCTCGGCGGCGATCCGTCGGGCCGCGGTGGCCTGCAGGCCCAGCTGCAGCACGGTGATCACCAGCAGCGTCGCCATCAGGCTGGCCAGGGCGCCGTACGAGCGCGGTCCGAGGACCCGCGCCGCGATCATCGTGAAGCCGTAGGTGGAGACGTTCATGATCGCCATGGCGATGGCGATCGAGCCGCCGCTCTGCAGCAGTGCAGGCAGACGACGGAGGGGAGTGGCCACGGCGGGAGCGTATGCCAGGCCTCCCCGGATGTGTTCTGCGCCACCCCTAGACTCGCCGCCGTGTCCACTGCCGCCCCCGCCCACGCAGCCGTCGTCGCCGTCGAGCGACCCGGCCGATGGACCTCCTGAGGCGCTGGGCGCCGGCGGCCTGGGCGTGGCTACTCGCCGCGCTGCTGCTGGGGCCCGCGCTCGGATGGGGTTACGTCCTCACCTTCGACATGGTCTGGGTGCCCGACCTCGCCGTGCGCGGGGACTTCTTCGGGGCAGGGACAGCGCTGCCGCGCGCGGTGCCGTCGGACCTCGTGGTCGCGGTGCTGGACGAGGTGGTGCCGGGGATGCTGCTGCAGAAGGTCGTCCTGCTGGGTGCGCTGGGGGCCGGGGGACTCGGCGCGGCGCGCCTGGCGGGACCCTCGGCGGTCGCCCGCGTCGCCGGGACGACCTTCTACGTGTGGACCCCGTTCGTCGTCGAGCGGCTGTGGCTGGGGCACTGGCCGATCCTGCTCTGCTGGGCGGCGCTGCCGTGGCTGGTGCTGGCCGCCGCCCGCTACCGCGCGGACGGGCGGCTCGGTGCCGCGCTGCCGCTGCTCCTGCTGGTCGCCAGCCTGAGCGCCAACGCCGGCGCGATGGCGGCCCTGGTGGTGTGTGCGGTGGGGGTGACCCGCCGCGTCGGACCCGCACTGCGCCTGCTGGCCGCGGTCGCCGCGGCCAACGCCCCGTGGCTGGTCTCCGGTGCGCTGCACGCGGGCGCGGCGACCGGCACGGAGACCGCTGCGTTCGCCCTGCGCGGCGAGGGGCCGCTGCCGGCTCCGGTCGCGGCGCTCACCCTCGGTGGCATCTGGAACGGCGCGGTGGTGCCGGACAGCCGGGAGACGGTGCTGGCCTGGGTCGGCGTCCTGGTCCTGGTGCCGTTGGCCGCGCTCGGCGCCCGGCCGGCGTGGCGCCGACTCGGCCCACGCACGGCTGGGGCTCTGGTGGTGGTCTGGATCGTCGGCTTCGCCGTCGCGACCTGGACGTGGGCCGCGCCCGGGTCGCTGGAGTGGACCGCCGCCCACCTGCCGGGTGCCGGCATCCTCCGGGACGGCGCTCGCGCCCTGGCTCTCTGCGCGCCGCTGGCCGCCGTGCTGCTCGCGGCCGGCGTCGAGCGGGTCGCGCGTCGCCTGCACCGGGCGACGGGGGAGTCTGCGGCGCGGTTCACGGTCGCGGCGGCCGCCGTCGCGGTCCCGTTGGGTCTGATGCCGGACGCCAGCTGGGGATTCTCGGGGCAGCTGGCGCCGGCGACGTATCCGGCCGGCTACGCCGCGGCGCGCGCCGCGCTCGAGGGCGACCGGCCCGCCGGCGACCTACTGGTGCTGCCGTTCACCAGCTATCGGGCGCCGTCGTGGAACGGCGGCCGGCGGGTCCTCGACCCTCTGCCCCGCTACCTGCAGCCCGACTACGTGGTCAACGACGAGCTGGCCGTCTCGGGTCGGATCCTCCCCGGTGAGGACCCGCGGACGCCGGAGGTGCTGGCGGCGCTCGCGCTGCCGGACGCGGCGGAGCGGACCGCGGCGCTGGCCGGCCTCGGGATCGGCCTGGTGGCCCGCGAGCCGGACGCACCCACCTCCCGGGAGTACGACGCCCCGGTGGTCGGCCGGGTGCTGGTGGACACGCCGTCGATCGAGCTGATCGCGCTCGATGCCGACGCTGTCGCGCAGCCGGTCCCGACGGCCCGTCGGGCCGCTTTGACGGGCGCCTGGGCGGCGTACGCGGCCCTCGTGCTGTGGGGTGTGGCGGCGCTGGGGTGGTGGATCCGGAAACTGTTCCGGTCCGCCTGATGCGACTGGCATCACATTGGTGGTACGTTCTGCGCCGAAACGGAGGGAATTACGTGAAATCACTTCTCATCTACTTGGGCAGCACCCTCGCCGGTGGTGCCGTTGCTGCGACGACGGTCTACGGCGTCGTCTCGTCCCAGACGACCACGCCGGACCAGTCGCCCGCCAGTGTCAACGAAGTGGTCCTGGAGTACTGAGTGGCGCAGTGACCAACGTGGCGTAGGTCGTCGCGCCGGATGTTCGCATCCGGCGCGACGGCTTTTTTGCTGCGCCGGGACACCCGCGGCCCGGTCGTCCGAGGGGTGGGTGGTCCCGACTGCGGGCTCGCGCCCGTCGATGCGCCGATATGAGCGCGCCGATCAGCCCGACGAGCAGCGTGCCGAGCAGCCCGCCGATCAGCCCGCCGGAATGGCGTCGGCGGCGTCCGCGGCGTCCTGGTCGTCGATGAGTCGGCCCTGCACGGCCTCGCTCAGCACGCGGGCGAACGCGGCCTGGGAGTGCTCCCAGGTGAATCCGTAGCTGTGCTTGAGCGCTCCCTTGGCGAGCACCTCGCGGCGCTCGTCGTCGCGGAGGAGGTCTCCGAGCGCGGTGGCGAACTCGTGCTCGGTGTCCACGAGGAGCCCCGAGACGCCGTCGACGATCGACTCCTGGGTGCCGCCGGCGCTTCGGTAGGCGACCGTCGGGGTCCGGTGGGCCGCGGCCTCGCCGACCACCAGGCCCCACCCCTCCTTGAGCGAGGGCAGCGCCATCACCCACGACTCCTCGTAGATCTGCTGCTTGCGCTGCTCGCTGACGTGGCCCTCGAAGACCACGACGCCGCGGGCGACCAGGTCGGGCGCGTAGGCGCGCAGGTCGTCCTCCCACCAGCCGCTGCCCACGATCCGCAGCCGGAGCTCGGGGAACTCGGGGAGGAGCGCCCGGGTGGCGTCGATCGCATGCTCGACCTGCTTGTGGGGGACCAGACGCCCGACCACGCAGATCGAGGGGTGCGCGGTCTTGCGGGTCTCGACCGAGACCACCGGCTCGGTGCCGTTGTGCACGACGGCGACCCGCGGGCCGGTGACGCCGAGCTCGCGAAGCTCCGCGCGGGTCGCTCGCGAGACGGCGACGTACTGCCGTCCCCGGTAGAGCCAGGGGGCGAGCCGGCTCTCGACCCACCAGCCGATCCGGCCGCCGCGGCCGGGGTAGACGACCTGCCACTGCTCGCGGTGCACGTGGTGGACGAGCACGACGATCGGTCGCCGGGTGCCGAGCGGCGTGAAGAACGGGAGGCCGTTCTGGATGTCGACGACGACGTCGACGCGCCCGAACCGGCGGCGCAGCAGGTTCCACGCCGCCAGCGGGTAGACGGAGAGCTTCGAGCCGGCGCGGACGTAGCGGACCCCGTCGATGACCTCGTCGGTGGGGGCGCCGGCATACTTCACCGTGAACACCGTCACACGACACCCCAGGGCCACCAGACCGGTCGCCATCTTCTGCAAGTAACGTTCGGCGCCACCGCCCTCGGGGTTGCCGGAGTCGCGCCAGGACATGAAGACCACGTGCTTGCCGGCGATGGGCGGAGGGGGGAGGGGGGCGCGTTGGTGCACCCGGAAACTGTAGGACAGGGGAGTAATGATGGTCACAATGCGGCCGAGGGTCCGGCCCGCCGGAGGCGAGTTCCGGGCGACGCTGCGGCGTTCCCTGCACCTGTTCAACGAGTTCCGCTACGAGCAGCCCGACCCGGCACGGTTCTACACCGCCCTCGCTGAGGACTCCGCCGCTCAGGTCGCCTCCTACACCGAGCTGGACGGGCGGCTCGTCCTCGACGTCGGCGGTGGGCCCGGCTACTTCCGCCGTGCGTTCCAGGCCCGGGGGGCGCGCTACCTGGCCCTGGACGCCGACGCCGGGGAGCTGGCGGGCGCCGGTGAGATCGAGGAGGGCACCGTCCTCGGCAGCGGCATGGAGCTGCCGTTCCGTGACGGGTGCATCGACGTCTGCTACTCCTCCAACGTGCTCGAGCACGTCCCGGACCCGTGGCGGATGGCCGACGAGATGCTCCGCGTGGTCCGCCCGGGCGGCCTGGTCTTCCTCAGCTACACCGTGTGGTTCGGGCCGTGGGGCGGTCACGAGACCGCGCCCTGGCACTACCTCGGCGGGATGCGCGCCCGGCGCCGGTACCGTCGCCGCCACGGCCACGAGCCCAAGAACCGGTTCGGGGAGTCGCTGTTCCCGGTGACGGTCCGCGACGGTCTCGCCTGGGCGCGACGCCAGCGGCTGGTCGACGGGGTCGACGTGGTCGACCTGGCGCCGCGCTACCACCCGCGCTGGGCCCGCTGGGTGCTCCGCGTCCCGGTGCTGCGCGAGGTGGTGACGTGGAACCTCGTCATCGTCCTTCGCCGGAGGTGACGCGCGTGCTGGACGGCGCGGCCGCGGCGCCGACCGACGCCGCCGGACGAGCGGGCCGACCCGCCGGCGCCCGCCCCGCCGAGCGCCGCGACGTGGACGAGGCAGGGAACCGGCGCTGGAGGTGGCGCCTGCTCGCCGCGAGCGTGGTCTGCGTCGGCCTCGCGTTCGTCCAGAGCCCGGGCTACCTCGTCGCCGACACGAAGTTCGACCTCGCGCAGGCGCCGCTGCACCTGCTCGGTCGCGCGGTCCACCTCTGGGACGCCCAGGGGGCCTTCGGCCAGCTGCAGAACCAGGCCTACGGCTACCTGTGGCCGATGGGTCCGTTCTTCAGCGTCGGCTGGCTCCTCGATCTTCCGGGCTGGGTCACGCAGCGACTCTGGCTCGGCCTGGTGCTGGCGGTGGCTCTGGTCGGCGCGGCCCGGCTGGTCCGCGCTCTCGGCGTCCGCAGCGACCTGGCCTGCCTGCTCGCCGGGTTCGCCTACGCCCTCTCCCCGCGGATGCTGAGCACGCTCGGCCCGATCTCCATCGAGGCGTGGCCGAGCGCGCTCGCGCCC
This sequence comes from Nocardioides sp. GY 10113, assembly GCF_004919105.1. Classification (GTDB taxonomy): domain Bacteria; phylum Actinomycetota; class Actinomycetes; order Propionibacteriales; family Nocardioidaceae; genus Nocardioides. The sequence goes on along the minus strand of NZ_STGK01000002.1, from coordinate 51,484 downwards.
TGGGTGCTGCTGCCGCTGGTGCTCGGCTCCCGCGCCGGGTCCCCACGCTGGGCCGCGGCCCGGTCGGCACTGGCGATCGCCGCCGTGGGCGGCGTCAACGCCGCCGCCACCTTCGCCGTGATCCCCCTCGGCGCGCTCTGGTTGCTCACCCGCGAACCCGGCCCGCGCCGCCGGGCGCTGATGCTCTGGTGGCCGCTGTTCACCCTGCTCGGCACGCTGTGGTGGCTGGTCCCGCTCTTCGTGATGGGCGCCTACAGCCCGCCGTTCCTGGACTTCATCGAGACCACCTCGGTCACCACCTTCCCGACCACCGTGTTCGACGCGCTCCGCGGCACCTCCAACTGGGTCCCCTACGTGGACGGGGACTCCCGTGCGGGTCGCGACCTGCTCAGCACCCCCTACCTGGCCGTCAACGGCGGGATCGTCCTCCTGCTCGGCTTCGCCGGCCTGCTGGACCGGGCCACGCCGGAGCGGCGCTTCCTCGGGCTCGGGCTGGTCACCGGGCTGCTGATGGTGACCGCCGGCCACCACGGCAGCGTGGTCGGGTGGTTCCACGAGGACGTCGCGGCCCTGCTCGACGGAGCGCTGGCGCCGCTGCGCAACGTGCACAAGTTCGACCCGGTGATCCGGCTCCCGCTGGTGGTCGGACTGGCGTTCGCCGTCGACCGCCTCCTGGCCTGGCCGCGCACCACCCGCACCGACCGCGGCAACCGGGTCGTGCTGTCGGGGATCGCGGTGTTCGCGGTCGTCTTCGCGGCGATGCCCGCGGCGCTGGGCCGGATCGCGCCGGGCGGCCCGGTGGTCGAGGTGCCGCCGTACTGGACCGAGGCGGCCGACTGGCTGGCGGAGCACTCGGGCGCCTCCGACCACGCGCCCAGCACGCTCCTGGTGCCGGGCGCGGCGTTCGGCGAGTACTTCTGGGGCACGCCCCGCGACGAGCCGATGCAGTGGCTGGCGGAGTCGCCGTGGGCGGTGCGCAACGTGATCCCGCTGGCGCCGGCCGGCAACATCAGGATGCTGGACCGGATCGAGGAGGCCTTCGCGGAGGGGCGCGGCTCGGACGGGCTGGTCTCCTACCTCCGCCGGGCGGGCATCTCCTACCTGCTGGTCCGCAACGACCTGGCGCGTCAGGACGACGTCCCCGACCCGGTCCTGGTCCACCAGGCGATCGAGCAGTCGCCCGGGCTCGTGCGGGTCGCCTCCTTCGGACCGACGGTCGGCGGGGGCAGCCACCTGGTCGGCGCCGACGGCCGCCGGCTGATGGCGAACGGCGGCTGGCAGGTGGACGTGCCCGCGATCGAGGTCTTCGCAGTCCCGGGGGTGAGCGCCGCCGTGGCCGCCGAGCGCCCGACAGTGGTCGCCGGCGGGCCGGAGGACCTGCTCGACCTCGCGGACCTCGACCTCGTGGGCCAGGAGCCGACCGTGCTGGCCGCCGACCTCGCCGGCGAGCCGGACGGCCCGGTGGTGCTCACCGACGGGCTGCGCGACCGCGAGCGCTTCTTCCCGCGGCTGCACGACGGCTACTCGTCGGTGACCACGCCCGGCGACGTCCGTCGCAACGGGAGCCCGACGCCCGACTACACGCTCGCCGACCAGGACCGGTGGGCGACCACCGCCCGGCTCACCGGGGCCGAGGCGATCTCGGCGTCGTCCTCGCTCTCCGACGCCGGCACGTACGGCGGCAGCCAGCCCGGCCGGCTGCCCTACGCCGCGATCGACGGGTCGGCCGAGACCGCGTGGGTGTCGGGCGGCGGCGCGGATCGTGCCTGGTGGCAGATCGACCTCGGTGGCGAACGGGAGGTGTGGTCGGTCCGGATCACCCTGGACGCCGAGGCGCCGGGCAAGGAGCAGCTGCGGGTCGTGACCGCGGCCGGCGCAACCCCGGCGGTGACGCTGCGCCCCGGGGAGACCACGGTCGTGCCGCTCGACGCCGAGCTCCGCCGTACCTCCTCGGTGCGGGTCGAGAACGCCAGCCGGCTGCCCGGCGCCCAGCTGCGCCTGGCCGAGGTGGAGGTGCCCGGGGTCGAGGTGCGCCGGTCGCTCGTGCTGCCGACGCTGCCGGAGGGCTGGCCGGTGCCGCGCGCCGTCGTCCTGCGGGCCGACCTGGACGCGCGCTCGGGGTGCGTCGAGGTCGACGCCGACACCCGGTGCCGCGTGGGCCAGGCGCGCACCGGCGAGGAGCCGGTGGCGATGGAGCGCGTGGTGACGATGCCGGCCGCGAGCGTCTACAACGCCAGCGTCCGGGTCCGCCCCCGCGCGGGGCGGGCGCTCGACGGACTCCTGCTGCGGGGGCAGCCCGTGGACGTGCAGGCGACCTCCGCGCCGGTGCCGGACCCGCGGGCCGGTGCCGTGGCCGCGGTCGACGGCGATCCCGGCACCACCTGGACCGCCGACCCGGCGGCGGTGGTGCCCACGCTGGAGCTGGCGTGGCTCGACCGCCGCCGCGTCACCGGGTTGACGCTGACCACCGACGTCGACGCGCCGGTCCGTGCCCCGACGCGGATCGAGGTGGTGTGGTCCGGCGGCAGCTTCGAGCTCGACGTGGACGGCGACCGGGGGGACCGGGTCGTCGGAGGCAGGGTCTCCTTCCCGCGCGCGATCCGTACCGACCGCCTGAGGATCAGGGTGCTCGAGGCGGACGACACGGTCGGCCTGGGGGCCGATGGCCAGGCCGAGCCGCTGGGCTACGGGATCAGCGAGGTGCAGGTGCGCGGCGTGCCCTACTTCCCGCTCGCCCTCTCGGCCGACGAGACCGACCTCGGCTGCGGCAGCGGCCCGACCGTGACCATCGACGGCGTCGCCCACGACACCTCGGTCTCCGCTGCGCCGCGCGCGCTGGCCGCGGGCGGCTCGGCCGACGCGCGGCTGTGCGACGAGGACGGCGAGCCGGTGCGGAGGGTCGCGCTCGTCGCCGGCGAGAACGACGTCAGGGGAGAGGCCTCGGAGGCGTTCGTCCTCGACACGCTGGTGCTCGGCGACCCGCCGGCTCGCGTCGGCACGCTGTCCGTCGCGACCACGGCGACCACCACCGGAACCGACGGCACGGCAGGCGACGGGGACCCGGTGCGGCGGACGCTGGAGGTGCCCGACGGGATCGGCGTGGTCGATGCCCGGACCAACGCCAACGCCGGCTGGGAGGCATCCCTGGACGGTCGACCGCTGGAGCCGGTCGTGGTCGACGGGTGGAAGCAGGGCTGGCGGGTTCCTGCGGCCGGCACCCTGGACGCGACGTACGCCCCCGACCGGCCCTACCGGACCGGCCTGATGGTCGGCGGGGCCTGCCTCCTCGCCCTGGCCGTGCTGGTCGCGGTGGCGGCACGTCGACGCCGCGGGCCGGGCGCCGCGCTGGCACCGGTGCGGGCGCGCCGGCTGGGCGCGGGCACCGGGACGGTGGCGCTGGTCGCGGTGACCGGCCTGGTGGCCGGGTGGCCCGGCGTCCTGCTCGGCGCCGCGATGGTCGCCGGCACGCTGGCGGCGTGGCGACGCGCGCCGCAGCTGGTCCCGGTCGTGGTGGCGCTGCCCTGCTTGGTCGGCGGCCTCGCCTACGCGCTGTTCCCGTGGGGCGGGCTCGGCACCTGGGCCGGCGAGCTCGCCTGGGTCCACTACCTGGCGCTGCTGCCCGTCGTCGGGGTGCTGACGTGCTTCTTCGAGGCGCCCGACCGCCACCCGCCGGGCCGGATCCCCTTCAGGCGCAGGGCCGGCCGCTCCACCACGCGGTAGGCGGCCTCCGCGGCAACCAGGCTGATCGCGACGGTGAGCGCCCAGACGGCCGGTCCGCGCCCCTCGAAGAGCGGCCAACCGGTCGTCCACATCACCAGGTGCAGGATCGGCAGGTGGAGGCAGAAGATGCCGTAGGAGATCCAGCCGAGGCGGCGCCCCAGCGGCGCCGCCATCGTCCGTTGGTAGGCCGAGGACGCGTCGGGGAAGGCGCCGGTGAGCACGACCAGCCCGCCCACGGCGGCGTAGAGCAGGTTCTTGGTGAGCAGTTCGGTCGGTTCGGAGGAGGCCAGCATGGTCGGCCCGGCGATCGGCGTGCTGGCCATCAGCAGCAGCGCGCCGGCGAGCGTCCAGCAGACGCCGGGCTGCCGGGCCAGGCCCTCGACGGCGGAGGCGAGTCGCCCTGGGCGCTGCCCCGTCGGACGGCGCTCCTGGCGGACCTGGAGCAACGCTAGGAGGATGCCCACCGCGAACCAGGACAGGTACGCCGGCAGCCACTCCGTCGGCTCCCCGGTGGTCGTGGCCTCGGCAACGCGGCCCGCGCCGTCGAGGGTCCACCAGACGCTCGCCGCGACCATGCCGGCTGCCAGCGCTGCCACCCGGGCCGGGGACAGCGTCCGGCAGGGGCGGTGGCGGCCCGTGCCGACCAGCATCAGGAGCGGGAGCACCAGGTAGAACGCCACCTCGACCGCGAGGCTCCACATGTGCGTGAGGCCCGCCGGGAAGCCGTAGCCGAGGTGGTTGTCGAGCATCAGCAGCGTGGTCAGCCAGTCGCCGGGGGAGGCCCCGCGGTTGTCGTGGATCAGGCCCAGCGCGAGCGCGACGGTGATCGCGTAGAGCGGATAGATCCGCAGGAACCGCTTCCACAGGTAGCGGCCGGTGCCCGGGGCGCCGAGGCCGGCGGCCGCGCGCAGCAGGTACGGGCGACCGAGCAGGAACCCGGAGAGCACGAAGAAGAGGGCGACGCCGACGTCGAGGCGCGCCAGCAGCGCGCCCCAGGTGCCGTGGCGTGTGTACGCGCCGGTCCAGAACGCCACGTGGGTGGTGAGCACCGCCAGCGCGCCGACGGCGCGCAGCGTGTCGAGCACCGGGAACTGGGTGCCGGTCTCGGGCGGCGGTGGGACGATCGTCTCCAACGGCGTCGTCCGGTGCGCCGGGTGTCCCGACCGGGCGGTCATGGTGCCTCCAGGGGCGTCGGGGTGCCGACCTCGACGGAGTCGACGCAGAGATTGGCGCCTGGGTCGAGGCCGCCCACGGTCAGCGACCGCGTCGCGGCGGGCACCCTCAGGTACAGGCTGTTCAGGCCGTCGGCGAGCGACGCCTGGACCTGCTCGCCACCGCCCGTGACCAGCACGGGGGAGGAACCCGCCGAGAGGTAGCCGAAGCGCGCCCACTGGCCCTCCCGGGCGGGGGCGTCGAGGCGGATGGTGACCGGGCGATCGGTGATCTGCCAGCCGCACTCGCCCTCGGGGCGGCCCTCGCCGCGCGGGCCGCCGCCGATGGCCGCGGGCACCACGGCGCCGGCGTCGGTGATCACGCTGAGCTCGTCGGTGGAGGTCGGGAACTGAGCGTTCTCCGAGACCAGCGGGACGAGGGCCTCCGTGCGATGCTGCGGCGCGCCGTCGGCCGGCAGCACGGCCGGCGGCACCACCTGCGAGGCCAGGTCGACGGTCTCCTCGCGGGCGTCGAGGTCGGCACGCAGCCGGTTCACGTAGGCCCGGCTCGCGTTGTCGTGGGGCCAGGGACTGGCCTGCTGCACCCTGCTCCAGATCCCGTTCGCGCCGCGCGTCCCGCCCGTCCCGTCCGTGCCGTCCGCTCCGTCGGCGCCGATGGCAGCGGCGGCTCCGATGGCCGCGACGGCCAGCGCCACGGGCCAGTAGCGGAGCGTCCGTCCCACTAGGCGGGACCTGGACCAGCGTCGGGACAGGAGGGCCGCGGCCACCAGGCAGAGCACCGGCAGCACCAGCGTCGCCCACACGGAGACGGCGAGCCCGAGCAGGACCGCGACGACCGTCAGCGCCAGGTCGCGAGGGCGGCGCCGCCGCAGGTAGCGCACCCACGACGCCACCGCGGCGAAGGAGGCGGCCTGGGCGACCAGCAGGGCGGTGCTGGCCGCCCACGACGTGGTGCCGAGCGCGGCGAGCGCGACAACCAGGTAGATCGCGAGCGCCACCAGCGCGCGCCAGCGCGGGCCGAGGAGGACGAGGAGCATCCACAGGCACGCGGCGCTGGCGAGCAGCTGGGCGAGGACGGTCAGGGTGGCGGCGAGGGTCCAGTCGAGCGGCCCTGACGCGGTGACCAGCCAGGCGAGCAGGCGGGTCCCGGGCGCCAGGTGACCCTGGTGCGGATCGAGGAGGTAGGCGACGGAGAGCGGGCGCTCATGGGCGTCGACCATCAGACGCAGGTCGTCGCCGAAGAAGTACGACGCGTGCAGCACCCACGCCCGCAGGGCGGCCTGTGCCGCGACCATCGCGGCGCCGATCACGAGCACCAGGTCGGCCGACGTGACGGGCCGCGGGCTCGCGCCGGGACGATCGGGACTGTCGCCCGCCGGCGGGCGCGCGATCGTCGTCGGATCCAGCACGGCGGGATTTTGCCACACCGATGGTCACCCGTTTTCATCCGGGTGTGACTGACGCCTCACGTCTACTCGCCGGTACTGCTACGGTTCGCTGAACTCAATCACGTGCTTGGGAGGGCAATAGTGAAGAAGATGTTCGGGCCGATCTGTCTCGGCCTCGGAGCATTTCTCCTCATGGTCGGTGTGCTGACCGTGACCTGGGTGCCGGGGAAGGTGGAGAAGCTGCCGCTCGACGTCAGCACCACGACCAACCTCGACGGCACCGTGAAGAAGCTCGACGCCGCCACCGGCGATCTCGTCGAGAACCCCGCGAAGGTGCAGAGCATCACGAAGGTCGACTCCGACGTGTCCACGGACGAGGTGGCGGCCTGGACCAACACGACCTGTGTGGTCATCGACACCGGCGACGCGCCGGACTGCGTCGACGGCAGCGACCCCCGGCTGGTCAGCGCCAGCGAGGATGTCTTCGCCACCGACCGCGTGACGGGCGAGGCGGTCCCGGACTTCGACGCGCTGCCCGCGGACGCGGTCCCGCACGAGGGTCTGGTCAACAAGTGGCCCTTCAACGCGGAGAAGAAGGACTACACGTACTGGGACAGCACCCTCGGTGCTGCGGTCCCGGCCGTCTACGACCGCGAGGAGACGCTGCTCGGCGTCGACGTCTACGTCTACAAGGTCGACATCGAGAACGCGCCGGCCTCGATCGCCGCGGGCACCCTCGGCACGTACACCAACCACACCGAGATCTGGGTGGAGCCGACCACCGGTGCCATCCAGCAGCAGGTCCAGGACCAGCAGCGCTACCTGAAGGACGGGACGCCGGTCCTCGACCTCAAGATCTCGTTCACCGACGAGCAGCTGGAGACCACGGCGGACGAGGCCAAGTCGAACGTCTCGCTGATCAAGCTGCTGACGGTCTGGGCGCCGATCGTGGGCTTCGTCCTCGGCGGCATCCTGGTGGCCGTCGGGATCGTGCTCTCCCGCTCCTCCGGTGGGAACGGTCGCAACGGCGAGTCCGGCGGTCAGCACAAGCCGGTACCGGCGGCGGTGGGCTGACCCACCCCGTCCCTTCCCCAAGCGGCGTTCGGCGCCCGGTTCGCTCAGGCGAGCCGGGCGCCGAACACTGCTGTTCCCGGGGTGAGCCGGCCGCGGACGGCGGACCAGCCGCCCCAGACCCGCTCGTTGTCCTCGGGCCACTGCGGCTCGACGAGGTCGGTGATCATGAAGCCGTGGCCGGCCAGCACCTGCACCCAGTCGCCGAGGGTGCGGTGGTGCTCGACGTACGACGTCGCGCCGGTCTCGTCGTCGACCTCGACGTACGGGGTCCGGTCCCAGTAGGACTGCGACGCGACCAGGCCCTCGGCGGTGGGGTCGTCGGGGAACATCCACCGGGTCGGGTGGGTGATCGAGAAGGCGAACCGGCCGCCGGTGCGCAGCACCCGAGCGGTCTCGGCGACGGCGTCGTCGATGTCGGCGACGAACTGGAGCGCGCCGAACGAGGAGAAGACGACGTCGAAGCTGGCGTCGGCGAACGGCAGGTGGGTGGCCGTGCCGAGCACCGCGGGCACCTCGATCGCGGTCGCCTCGTCGATCCGCCGCGAGTGCTGGAGCTGGCGGTAGGAGAGGTCGAGCCCGAACGCCCGGCCGCCTTGCGAGCGGACCCAGCGCGAGCACTGCCCCGCGCCCGACCCCACCTCGAGCACGTCCTTGTCCTTGACGTCGCCGAGCACGCCGGCCACGGCCTCGGTCAGCCCCTCGGGTCCCCAGACGAAGCCGACGTCACCGAGGAAGGGCCCGTGCAGGGCCTGGTACTCGTCGGCGTAGCGGTCCCAGTCGGCGCCGTTGGCCCGACGGGACTCGTCCTCGCCTGACGCTCGGCGGTGGGCGGTCACCGGGGGATGCGGCCACTGCTGCACGGTGCCAACGATACCGGCGGTCCGCGACGCGCTCGGGCAGCGGGCCCCGGACGCTGGCTCCGGGGCGTCGCCGGTTGGACTGGGGGCTCGCTGCGCGCGTAGTCTGGGTAACCGTGTCTGCATCCGTGGACACGCATGACTCCTACTTCTGCCCACCCAAGGATCTATCCCTCCTCATGACGAGCACTCTCTCGACCCCCCTCGGCTACAACGACGACGCGCCGCAGGTGGCCGTCAACGACATCGGCTCCGAGGCCGACTTCCTGGCCGCTATCGACCAGACCATCAAGTACTTCAACGACGGTGACATCGTGGATGGCACCATCGTCAAGGTCGACCGGGACGAGGTCCTGCTCGACATCGGGTACAAGACCGAGGGTGTCATCCCCTCCCGCGAGCTCTCCATCAAGCACGACGTCGACCCGTCCGAGGTCGTCGAGGTCGGCGACAAGGTCGAGGCTCTGGTCCTTCAGAAGGAGGACAAGGAGGGTCGCCTGATCCTGTCCAAGAAGCGCGCCCAGTACGAGCGCGCCTGGGGCACGATCGAGGAGGTCAAGGAGGCCGACGGCGTCGTCGAGGGCACCGTCATCGAGGTCGTCAAGGGTGGCCTCATCATCGACATCGGCCTGCGCGGCTTCCTGCCCGCCTCGCTGGTGGAGATGCGTCGCGTCCGCGACCTGCAGCCCTACGTGGGTCAGACCCTCGAGGCCAAGATCATCGAGCTCGACAAGAACCGCAACAACGTGGTCCTGTCGCGCCGTGCCTGGCTCGAGCAGACCCAGTCCGAGGTTCGCCACGGCTTCCTCACCCAGCTCCAGAAGGGCCAGATCCGCAAGGGTGTCGTGTCCTCGATCGTCAACTTCGGTGCGTTCGTGGACCTCGGCGGCGTCGACGGTCTCGTCCACGTCTCGGAGCTGTCCTGGAAGCACATCGACCACCCCTCCGAGGTCGTCACCGTGGGCGACGAGGTCACCGTCGAGGTCCTCGACGTGGACATGGACCGCGAGCGTGTCTCCCTGTCGCTGAAGGCGACCCAGGAGGACCCGTGGCAGCACTTCGCCCGGACGCACCAGATCGGCCAGATCGTGCCCGGCAAGGTCACCAAGCTGGTTCCCTTCGGTTCGTTCGTGCGGGTCGAGGAGGGCATCGAGGGCCTGGTGCACATCTCCGAGCTGGCCGAGCGCCACGTGGAGATCCCGGAGCAGGTCGTCCAGGTCAACGACGACGTCATGGTCAAGATCATCGACATCGACCTCGAGCGTCGCCGGATCTCGCTCTCGCTGAAGCAGGCGAACGAGACCACCGCCGCCTCGGACGTCGAGGAGTTCGACCCGACGCTGTACGGCATGGCCGCGACCTACGACGAGCAGGGCAACTACATCTACCCCGAGGGCTTCGACCCGGAGTCGGGCGAGTGGCTCGAGGGCTACGACGAGCAGCGCGCCGCGTGGGAGGAGCAGTACGCCAAGGCCCACGCCCGCTGGGAGGCCCACGTCAAGCAGCAGGCCGAGGCCAAGCAGGCCGAGATCGAGGCCGGCGACGCGTCGTCGTACTCGTCCGGTGGCGAGGAGCAGGTCGAGGAGACCGGCGGCTCGCTGGCCTCCGACGAGGCCCTGCAGGCCCTGCGCGAGAAGCTCACCGGCGGCAACTGACACCCGGTAGCACCTGCCGAACGGCCCCGACGTATCGTCGGGGCCGTTCGTCATTTCGGTCACACCGCGATGTTGTCGGCCGACTGGACATCCGGGTGCCCGCGCGTCGGCGGCGCCGTCGCTGAGCAAGGGGGCAGGGGAGCGTTGTCGGTGAAGCACGTGGCAGTGAAGGTGGGCCTGGGGTTGACCCTGGCCCTGGGGGCGGCGCCGGCGGTGTCGCCGGCGTCCGCGCACGCTGAGGTCCTCCGGACCGTCGCGCCGGCCCACGGGATCGAGGTGGGCGGCGACGGCGTGACGCTCAGCCCGGCGTTTGACCCGGCCATCACCCGCTACAGCGTGCGGACCGGCGAGGGGACCGACGGCAGGGTCACGGTGGCGGCCAGCACCAGCGACCCCGATGGGCGGGTGCTCGTCGACGGTGCCGAGGTCGACGGCCCGACCGAGCTGACCGGTCTCACGGCCGGCGACGAGATCTCGGTGATCATCGAGGACGGCGCAGCGACCACGGCGTACGCGCTGATCGTCGTCCCGCCGACCTTCCCGAACCTGACCGCGACGGTGAACGACCCCTCCGCCGACGTCGGGACCACCCTGCTGACGTTCCGATCGTGGATCGCGGCCGTGGACAGGCACGGCGTCCCGGTCGTCGTCGACGACCTGGGTGACGCGGTGCACGACTTCAAGCCCGCGCCCGGCGGCCACTACTCGGTGGCCCGCTGCGTCGACGACTGCGTCTTCCCGAAGGAGGGCGACTGGGAGATCTTGGAGCTCGACGAGACCCTGGCGCCGGTGGTGAGCCACCGGGTCCTGGCGCCCGGTGGGGGATTCGCGAACACCAACTTCCACGACTCGATCCTGCGGGCCGACGGCAGCCGGATCCTCATCGGCTACGAGGACAATGCGACGACCGGGCTCGTCGACGCCGTGATCCAGGAGGTCGCGTCGGATGGACAGATCGTCTACACCTGGAACAGCGCGGACCACGTGGACGTGGCGACGGAGACCACGGCGACCGCGGCGGGAGTGACCGACTACGCCCACCTCAACTCGGTCGAGGTGCTTCCCGACGGCGATGTCCTCGCCTCGTTCCGGCACCTCAGTGCGGCCTTCAAGATCGCCTGGTCCGCCCACGACGGGTACCAGCGCGGCGATGTGGTGTGGCGGTTCGGCGGCCGGCTGAGCGACTTCGACTTCCCGGACGACCCCGACGGCGGGCCGTGCGCCCAGCACACTGTTCGGCCGCTCGCGAACGGGCACCTGGTGCTGTTCGACAACGGCTCGCTCGACAACTCCCCGGCGGCCCCGTCGTTCTGCGTGGACCCGTCGGATCGGACCGGAGCGACGGTGGCCCGGGGCTCAACGAGGGTGACCGAGTACGCCCTGGAGTCCGAGCCGACCGGTTCCGCGCAGGGCGTGGCGCGGCTGGTGTCGAGCTACGAGCCCGACCGGTTCGCGATGTTCGCCGGGTCGGCCCAGCGCCTCGCCGCCGGCGACACCCTGATCGGCTGGTCGGCCTACCAGGGCGCCGTGGCCTCCCAGGTCGACGCCGCGGGCGAGGAGGTGTGGAAGCTGGTCGATTCCGCGGTCCAGGTGGGCAACTACAGCAACATGAGCTACCGGGCCGCGCGGGGCGAGGTCGCGGACGCGATCAAGCCCGAGGCCCGCCTGATCCTGCCGCGCGGCGCGCGGTACGAGGTCGGCGAGGCGGTGACACCGGAGGTGGCGTGCACCGACCGAGGGGGCTCCACGCTCCAGTCGTGCCGGGTCACGGCCGTGCGCACCGGAAGCGCCGGCACGCGGACGGCGACGGTGACCGCGGTCGACGGCGCCGGCAACCGGACGACGGCGCGGGCGACGTACACGGTCCTCGGCCTTCGCCCGACCCTGCGCGCCCGCTCCGGCGGAGCCTGGGCCGAGAGCGCCGAGGTGCGGACCCCGCGCGTCGGCTCCAGCCGCCGGGTGAAGGTCAGGATCACCAACGAGGCCCTCCGTGCCCGGCGCTACGTGGTCGCGGCACCGACCCGGTCCGTCGCGCACCGCTGGGCCTACCGCGTCGGGCAGCGCAACGTCTCGGGCGCGATCAACCGGGGCACGTGGCGCACCCCCAGGCTCGCCCCGGGCGCGTCGCTGACGCTGACCGTGAAGGTGCGACGCACCGCCGTGAGCGCGCCGCTCGTGAGCGGGGTGAAGCTCCGGGCGACGGCGGCCGGCACCGACGCGTCCCGCAGCCTCCGCATCCGCGTCCAGAGGTGACGAGCGCGCGGCGACGGGCCGCCGGCTCGGTGCTGGCGCTCGTGCTGGCGCTCGCCGGCGTGCCGGCGGCCGCCCGAGCCGACGGTACGGGGGAGGGCACGGCGCCCGCTCCGGTCCGGATCCTGATCGTCGGCGACTCGGTGACCCACGGCTCCGCCGGCGACTGGACGTGGCGCTACCGGCTCTGGGAGCGCCTGCGGGGCACGGCCACCCCGGTGGACTTCGTCGGGCCCCGCGAGGACCTCTTCGACAACGTGGCCGGGAACGCCGGCTCGCTCGACTACGCCGACCCCGACTTCGACCGTGACCACGCTGCGCGCTGGGGGATGCAGGTCGACGTCCTGGACGTCCCGATCGAGACCCTGGTGGCCGACTACCGGCCCGACATCGTGGTCGAGATGCTCGGCGTCAACGACCTGACGTGGGGTGCTCGGCCGCCGGCGACGGTCGGCGCGCGCGTGGGTCGGTTCGTGGACGACGCGCGCGGCGTCGACCCGGAGGTCGACCTGGTCCTGGCCGAGGCGACGCAGCACTGGAAGAACGGGGTGCCGGAGTTCAACGCGCTGCTGGGCGACCAGGTCGCCGCGCGCGACGACGCCGACTCGCGGGTGCTGCTCGCCCGGACGGCCGACGGCTACGACGCCGCCCGCGACACCTGGGACGGCACCCACCCGAACGCACGCGGGGAGGTGCGGATCGCCGCCGCGGTCGCGACCGCGCTGGCCGACCTCGGGGTCGACGTCCCGCCGGGGCCGTGGCCCACGCCGGAGGTCGGCCCGCGGACCGGGGCGGACCTCGTCGCGACCGCAGGTGACGGCCAGGTCTCGCTCGACTGGACCGGTCCGCCCGGCGCCACCGCCAGCTACGTGTGGACCCGTGACCGCACCGACGGTGAGCCGTGGCGGCGGCTGCCCGGGCAGGTGACCGGCGGGAGCTGGACCGGGTCGTTCGCGAACGGCCACCGGCACCAGTTCCGGCTGCAGCCGGTCAAGGGCGACGACGAACCCGAGGGCGGCGTGTACTCCAACGTGGTGACGGTCCTGCCGGCGCCTCTGCTGCAGGCGCCGACGGCGTTCAGGGTCGCACGGCGCAACCAGCGCGTCACGGTGCTCCGCTGGCAGCGGGTCGCGGCCGCGGACCACTACGTCGTGACCGCGCGCCAGCACGGGCGCTGGGTGGTGATCGGGCGCACGCCGTCGGCGCGGCTCGCGACCCGGCGGCTGCCGGTGCGCCGTGCCTGGCGGGTCCGGGTCGAGTCGCGTCTGGTCGAAGCCCACGGCGACGTGGCGCGGATCCGGGTCCCCCGGGGCCGGCGCTGATCGGGCGGCACTGATCGTCCGGTACTGATCAGCACGCGTCGGCGACGAGGCGGCGGCCGTGGCTGCGGGTGACCGGGGTCGCGGCCGTCGCGCTCTCCGGCCGGGTGGCCGCGCGGGTCGGGGCGGTCCCGTCGGTCGGAGCGGGGACGACGTCGCCCGGCAGCACGCTGCGAGCGGCGAAGCGGTCGCGGCGGGACCAGGAGGCGAGTGCCGCGAAGGCCGCGGCGAGCGGGATCGAGGTGGCCAGGGTGGCGATGAGAGTGGTCATGGCAGTAATCCTGCGCCGATGGATTTCCGGCCACCAGTGGCAGAAAAGCCGGTATGCGTTGATTTGCTGCCACGCAGGGCGCACCATGGCTGGATGCTGACCAACGTCGCGGTGCTCGCCTTCGACGGCGTCGCGCCCTTCGAGCTCGGGGTGCTCTGCGAGGCCTTCGGGGTGGACCGGACCGCCGACGGCGTCCCGCCGATCGACTTCGCCGTCTGCGCCGCCACGAGCGAGCCGATGTCGACCACGATGGGGTTCACCATGCAGGCGGCCTTCGACCTCGGGCGCACCCGCGAGGCCGACCTGATCGCCGTGCCGGCGATCCCGGGCGGCGAGCTGCCCGAGCAGTCCGTGATCGACGCGGTGCGCGCCGGCTACGAGCGGGGTGCGCGGATCCTGTCGGTCTGCACCGGCGCGTTCATCCTCGGCGCCGCCGGGCTGCTCGACGACCGCGAGTGCACCACCCACTGGATGTACACCGACAAGCTGCGCCGCGACCACCCCACGGCCCGGGTCGTGCCCGAGGTGCTCTACGTCGACGCGGGCCAGGTGGTCACCAGTGCCGGCACCGCTGCCGGGCTCGATGCCTGCCTGCACGTGTGGCGCCAGGAGCACGGCGCGGCGGTGGCCAGCACGATCGCCCGCCGCGCCGTCGTACCGCCGCACCGCGACGGCGGCCAGGCCCAGTACATCGCCCGCGCGGTGCCCGACTGCGACGCCGACACCCTCGGACCGCTGCTCACCTGGGTGGTGGAGAACCTCGGCGAGGACCACAGCGTCGACGAGCTCGCGCGGCGTGCGCACATGTCACCGCGGACCTTCGCCCGCCGGTTCCGCGCCGAGACCGGCACCACGCCGCACACCTGGGTCACCCGGCAGCGGGTCGCCGCCGCGGAGGAGATGCTGGAGGGCACCGCCCACCCGGTGGAGCGGATCGCCAGCGAGGTCGGCTTCGCCAATGCCGCCACGCTGCGCCACCACTTCAGCCGCGTGCGCGGGGTCAGCCCGCTGGAGTACCGGCGTCAGTTCGCCTGCTGAGGCGTGCTCGGTCGCGGCAGCAGCTGGTCGCGGCGTACCTTGCCGGTGAGGGTGCGCGGCAGCTCCGGCAGGAACCGCCAGGTCTTCGGTCGCTTGGGCGGCGCCAGGTGCTCCCGCGCGTACGCCGCCAGCCCGGCCTCGTCCGCCGGGTCCTCGGCGGCGACGACCACCGCCGCACAGACCCGCTGGCCCCAGGTCGGGTCGTCCTCGGCGTACACGGCGACGTCGACGACGCCGGGGCAGCCTCCCAGGACGAGCTCGACCTCGGTGGGGTAGACGTTCACCCCGCCGGTGATGATCAGGTCCTCGCGCCGGCCGTCGAGGTAGACGTAGCCGTCGGCGTCGATCCGTCCGTGGTCGCCGACGGTGAACGCGGGCCCGTCCGGGGTCTCCCGCCAGGCGGCGGCGGTCTTGGCGGGGTCGCCGAAGTAGGAGAAGCGTGCGAACTCCGGCACCACGCACCACAGGGTGCCGTCCGGGTCGGCGCTGAGCCGCCGGCCGGGCCGGGCCCGACCGACGGTGCCGCGCCGCTCCTGCCACTCCTCGCTGCGGCAGGCGGTGAACTGGCCCTCGGTGGAGCCGTAGAACTCCCACGTGCTGCCGGCCGGGAACTCCGCGATCAGCCGCTCCTTCACCTCCGTCGGGCAGGGCGCGCCGGCGTGCGCCACCAGCCGGAATCCGGTCAGGTCGGGCGAACCGACCTGGTCCCAGTACGCGAAGAGGCGCTGCAGGTGCGCCGGCACGCAGAACATCGTCGTCGGCCGCTCGCGCTCGATGGCCGCGGTGACCGCCACGGGGTCGAAGTGGCCGGGCAGCACCACGCGGCCGCCGGCCAGGCGGGTGCCGAGCGCGAACCGCAGCGGCGCGGAGTGGTAGAGCGGGCTGAGCACCAGGTGCACGTCGTCGTCGCGGAACCCCCACAGCGCGCGCTCCTCGTCGACCAGGGCCTGGGCCGCGGCGCGGGACAGGACGCCGGAGTCGACGCCCTTCGGCGTACCCGTGGTGCCGCTGGTGCAGTGCATCGGTCGGGCCAGGGGGAGCCCGGGCTCGGGCAGCGTGCGGACCAGGTCGGCGTGCAGGGCGGCCAGCGCGTCCGCATCGGCGACCACGCGGTGCGGTCGGACCACGGCCAGGATCCGCGCCCGCTCGTCCTCGGTCAGCCGCGGGTCGAGCGGGATCGGCAGGATCGCGGAGGTGAGGAGCCGGTGCACCGTGTCCAGGTAGGTCTCGCTGCCGGGGACCAGGAGCGCCACCCGGTCACCGGGGGAGAGGGTGGGGTGGCTGGTGGCCGCGGTCATGCGCCGATTGTGCCGGCCCGCCGCCGGGGGCGGCGGGCCGGGGCGCCGCTAGCCTTGCCGGCATGCGCGTAGGACTCACCGGCGGTGTCGCGTCGGGCAAGAGCACGGTGGCCGGGATCCTGGCCGAGCTCGGAGCGGTGGTGATCGACGCCGACCGGCTCGCCCGCGAGGTGGTCGAGCCGGGCACACCCGGGCTGGCGGCGGTGGTGGAGGCGTTCGGCGAGGACGTGCTGGACGCCTCCGGCGGGTTGGACCGGGCCAAGGTCGGCGCCATCGTCTTCAACGACGCCGAGCAGCGGCGCCGGCTCGAGGCGATCGTGCACCCACTCGTCTTCGAGCTCTACGCCGCCCGCGAGGCCGAGGCGCCCGAGGGTGCGGTCGTGGTGCACGACATCCCGCTGCTGGCCGAGTCCGGGCGGCACGAGGAGTTCGACGCGGTGATCGTCGTCGACGTGCCGCACGAGGTGCAGGTGGAGCGGATGCTGCGCGACCGCGGCTGGACCACCGAGGACGCCTCGGGGCGGATCGCGGCGCAGGCCACCCGCGAGCAGCGCCGGGCGATCGCGACGCACGTCATCGAGAACACCGGCTCGCTGGAGGACCTGCGCCAGCGGGTGACCGAGATCTTCCGCGCGCTCACCACGTAGCTCGCGCTGTGTGTGGGTGGGTCAGGCGGCCAGGTCCGGGTCGCCGAGGCGGCGCAGCTTCTGCAGCGCCTCCCGCTCCAGCTGGCGCACCCGCTCGGCCGAGATGCCGTGCTTGGTGCCGATGTCGGCCAGCTTGTGCTGGCGACCGTCGACCAGGCCGTAGCGGGCCCGGATGATGTCCGCCGCCCGGGCGTCGAGCTGGTCGACCAGCACGTTGAGCCGGTCCCGCGACTCGGTGTCGAGCACCGTCAGGTCGGGGCTCGGCACGGTCTCCTGGGCCATCAGGTCGCCCAGCGAGGTGTCGCCGTCCTCGTCCACCGGGGTGTCCAGGCTGACGTGGTCACGACCCCAGGACATCAGGTCGAGGACCCGCTCGACGTCCATGCCGAGCTCGCCGGCGATCTCCGCCGGCTCCGGCTCGCGGCCCAGCTGGCGCTCCAGCGTGCGTCGCGCGCCGCTGACCTGGTTGAGCTCCTCCACCACGTGCACCGGCAGCCGCACCACGCGGGCCTGCTGGGCGATGCCGCGGGTGATCGCCTGGCGCACCCACCAGGTGGCGTAGGTCGAGAACTTGTAGCCCTTGGCGTAGTCGAACTTCTCCACGGCGCGGATCAGGCCGGTGTTGCCCTCCTGGATCAGGTCCAGCATCGGCATCTGGGCGCGCCCGTACTTGCGCGCGATCGAGACCACCAGACGCAGGTTGGCGGTGATGAACTCGTCGATCGCCTTCTGGCCCTCCTCGGCCAGCCACTCCAGCTCCTCACGCGTCGGGCTGCCCTTCGGCGACCCCTTGCGACGCCCGTAGCGTCCCTCGGCCAGGAGGCGCTCGGCGAGGAGGCCGGCCTCGATCGCCTTGGCCAGCTCGACCTCGCGGGCTGCGTCCAGGAGCGGCGTGCGGGCGATCTCGTCGAGGTAGAGACCGACGCTGTCGCGGCCCTCGATCTCGCGTCCGGTACTCCGCCGCGCTCCCGCGGTCCTGCTCACTGCAGTCGCCATCGCGAACCTCCTTCGCAGTCGGGCACAGGGGGCCCGGCTCTGGTTCCAACGCTTACGTCGGGTACCCGATTCCCGGCACCCCACCCGCGCTCTTACCGGTTCAGACGACCCGGCAAACCTGGAAGTTGCTCCGAAGGCGGACTCTCAGGGAGTTCTCAACTTGGCGGCGCCCTCCGGGCGACCCGAGCGAGCCCTCGGTCAGGAGCCGGCGAGGCCGAGGCGGTCCAGGATCCACGCCTGGGAGAACGCGACCTCCTCCCAGGCCCGGTAGCGCCCCGAGACGCCGCCGTGCCCGGCCGCCATCTCCGTCTTGAGCAGTACGTCGGCCCCGGGCGCGGTGGCGCGGATCCGGGCCACCCACTTCGCGGGCTCGACGTAGAGCACCCGGGTGTCGTTGAGCGAGGTGATCGCCAGGATCGGCGGGTAGGGCAGGTCGGCGACGTTGTCGTACGGCGCGTAGCCGGCGATCCGGTCGTAGGCCTCGGCGTCCCCCTCGGGGTTGCCCCACTCGTCGTACTCGCCGATGGTCAGCGGCAGGGACGAGTCCAGCATCGAGGTCAGCGCGTCCACGAACGGCACCTCGGCGACGATGCCACCGAACGCGTCCGGCGCCTGGTTGGCCACGGCGCCCATCAGCAGCCCGCCGGCGCTGCCGCCCTGGGCCACCAGCCGGTCCGCGGTGGTCCAGCCCTCGGCGACCAGGTGCCGCGCGCAGGCGATGAAGTCGTCGAAGGTGTGCTGCTTGTTCTCCATCTTCCCGTCGTCGTACCAGTGCCGGCCCATCTCGCCGCCGCCGCGCACGTGCGCGATCGCGAAGGCGGCGCCGCGGTCGAGCAGGGAGACGCGGGAGATCGAGAAGTACGGGTCCATCGAGGCCTCGTAGGCCCCGTAGCCGTAGAGCACCAGGGGGACCGGCTGCGCGGTGCCCTCCTGCCCGGCGCCGCGGGCGCCCTTGCGCACGACCAGCGAGATCGGAACCTGCGTCCCGTCGGGCGCGGTGGCCCACAGCCGGTGCTCCTCGTAGTCGGCCGGGTCGTAGCCGCCGAGCACCGGCGCCCGCTTCAGCAGCGTCGCCGCGGACGTGGCCAGGTCGACGTCGTAGACCGAGGACGGCTGGGCCATGCTCGTCATCCCGACCCGGATCCGGGGCTGCTCGAACGACGGGTTGCCGCCCAGCCCCACGGTGGCCAGCTCGCCGCCCAGCTCCAGCAGCCGGTCATCGACGACCGGGTCGTCGGGGTCGGTGCCCAGCGTCAGCACGCGCACCCGGGTCCGGCCCTCGCTGCGCTGCTGGACGACGACGTGGCCCGCGAAGGCGTCGACGTCCTCCAGGCGCACGGCCAGGTCGTGGGGGAGCAGGGGCGTCCACTCCGCGGCCGGCGCCGGCCCGGCGGCGTACCCGAGCTCGAACTCGGGGCCGGTGGCGTTGTGCAGCACCACGAAGCGGTCCTGGCCGCCGACGACGAGGTGGTCCAGGGAGTACTCGATGCCCTCGCTGCGCTCGGCGAAGACCTGCGGCACGGCGGCAGGGTCGCCGGCGTCGAGCAGGTGGTACTCGGTGGTCGTGCGCGAGCCCGCCGCGACCACCACGAACCGGCGGCTGCGGGTGCGCCCGACCCCGACGTTGAACCGGCCGTCGGGCTCGTGGAAGACCAGCTCGTCCTCGCTCTGCGCGGTGCCCAGGCGGTGCCGCCAGACCTTGTCCGGCCGCCAGGTCTCGTCGACGGTCGTGTAGTAGCAGTGTCCGGTCCCGGTGCCCCAGGTGACGCCGCCGAGCACGTCGGTGAGCTCGTCGGCCAGGTGCTCGCGCGTGACCAGGTCGAGGAAGCGGACGGTGTAGCGCTCGTCGCCGACGACGTCGGTCGCGTAGGCCAGGATCCGGTCGTCCGAGCTCACCGCCGACCCGCCGAGGGAGAAGAACTCGTGGCCCTCGGCGAGCTCGTTGAGATCGAGCAGCACCTCCTCGCCGGGCAGCGCGGGCTGGTCGGGCAGCGCGTCCGCGGCGGGCATCGGCGGGGTCCAGTCGGCGGGGTCGGTCACCGCGACCCGGCAGCTGGCGCCGTACTGCTTCCCCTCGAAGGAGCGGCTGTAGTACCAGTACCCGCGCACGCGCGTCGGCACCGAGAGGTCGGTCTCCAGCGTGCGCGCCTTGATCTCCTCGTAGATCGTCGCCCGCAGGTGGGCCAGGTGGGCGGTGCGGGCGTCGGTCCAGGCGTTCTCGGCCTCCAGGTAGCCGAGCACCTCCGGGTCCTCCTTGGCGCGCAGCCAGTCGTACTCGTCGACGCGCTCCCGGCCGTGGTGGGTCGTCGTGACCGGGCGCCGGGCCGCGACCGGCGGGGCGGCCGGCGGGACTGCCGTGGCGTCGGTGGCAGCGGTGGCTGCGGTGTCGGGCGAGGTGGGGGAGGCGGGAGAGGCGGGGGCCATGTGGGAACGCTAGCCGGACGCTCCGTCCTCGTCGCGGGGAGGGCGCCATCGGTGCAGGTCCGGGTCGTCGGCGCGGAGGGAGCGGACCGGGCCCGGCCCGGTCTCCGCGGTCTCGAACCGGACCGTCACGACCCCGCGCCCCGCGCCCCACACCCAGCCCCTGCCGTGCTCGGCATGCTCGACGTCGGCGCCCGGCGGCCAATCGTGCGGGGCGCGCGCGCCGGCCTCCTGCGGTGGGGCGGCAGGGCCGGAGGCGACAGGCCGCGACGCGGCAGCCTCGGACTGGGCAGCCTCGGACCGGGCAGCCTCGGAAACGGCAGCCTCGGAGTCGGCGGTCCCGGGCGGGGTGCCGGGCTCGACGCCGGGCTCGTCGCCGGGCTCGTCCTCGGTGCCGAAGAGGTCCTCCTGGACCCAGTCCGCCAGCCCTGCGACACCCACACCCAGGAGCCGGACGCCGCCGGAGGTGTCGAGGTCGGCCAGCAGGCCGCGCGCCACGCGTCCGATGGTGGTCGCGCTGTCGGTGGGCGAGGCCAGCGTGCTGGACCTGCTCGAGGTGGAGAAGTCGTAGAGCCGCACCTTGATCGTGACGGTCCGGCCCGAGACGCCGCCGTCGGACAGGCGACGGGCGACCTCTCCGGCCTGTCGGGTGAGGATCGCCTCCATCTGGCGGCGGTCGGTCAGGTCGTGCTCGTAGGTGGACTCCACGCTGACGGACTTCGCCTCGCGCTCCGGCTCGACCGGCCGGTCGTCCTGCGCCCGGGCCAGCCGGAAGAGCGACTGGCCGTGGGCCCGGCCGATCTCCCGGACCAGCTCGTCCTCCCCGAGCCGCTCGAGCTCGGCGACGGTGTGGACGCCGAGGCGGCGCAGCCGCTCCGCGGTGGCCGGGCCCACACCCGGGATCACGCCGACCTTCAACGGCCTGAGGAAGTCCCGTTCGGTGCCCGGCGGGACGACGACGAGCCCGTCCGGCTTGTCCAGGTCGCTGGCGATCTTGGCGATGAGCTTCGAGCTGCCGAGGCCGACCGAGGCGGTCAGGCCGCCGGTGACCTCGGTGACCTCGCGGCGCAGCCGGTCGGCGAAGGCCGTGACGGTGCCCAGGTCGAGGTCGGGCAGGTCGGCGCGGGTCAGGTCGACGAACGCCTCGTCGAGCGAGAGCGGTTCCACCAGCGGCGAGTACGAGCGGAGCAGGTCCATGACGGCGCGGCTGGTCTGGCGGTAGGCGGCGAACCGGCCGGAGAGGTACGCCGCGTGGGGGCACCGGGCGCGGGCCTCACGGGTCGACATCGCCGACCGGACCCCGAAGGCCCGGGCCTCGTAGGAGGCGGTGGAGACCACGCCGCGCCCGCCCGTGCCGCCGACCACCACCGGCCGGCCGCGCAGGGACGGCTTGTCCCGCTGCTCGACGGCGGCGAAGAAGGCGTCGAGGTCCAGGTGGAGGACCGAGGCCTGGGCGCGCACGGGTGCACCGTAGCCCCCGGCACTCCCACCACGAGCCACCCGGTCGTCCACAGCCCGTTCGGCCGCGCGGGGAGGTCCCCAGCCCGCCCTCGGCGCCGCGGTGCGCCGGGCGGGGACCGCCAGGGTCGGCACATGGCGATCACACCAGGAGTCCCCGAGCAGCGGCCCGAGCGCGTCCCGCCCCCGGCCGGGCGCCCACCGCTGCGGCTGACCGCGCGATCGACCGAGGACCTGCTGGCCCTGGCCCCGGTGCTGCTCGGCTTCTGGCCGGAGCGGTCGGTGGTGATGCTGACCTTCGGGGCGCCCCGGCCGTTCCACGCCCGGCTCGACCTGCCCTCCGGCGGGGCCGAGGCGTCCGCGGTCGGCGAGCTCCTCCTGGAGCCTGCCCGCCGCCACGGGGTTCGGGGCGTCGTCCTTCTCTTCTACAGCGACTCCTCCGCCGCGGAGGCAGGTGCCGTGGAGGCGGCCTGGGCCGCGCTGCGCCGCGGCGCGCGACGCAGCGGCATCGACGTCCTGCAGGCGCTCTGGGCCGACGGTCGGCGCTACCGCCGGCTGGACCGCGTCGGGCAACCGCAGGGCGAGGCCCCGGTGGAGTACGACGTGAGCAGCCACCCGTTCGTGGTCCAGGCTCTGGTGGAAGGGCGGCTCCCGTTCCGCAGCCGCGACGAGATGGTCGCCTCGCTCGCATCGGATCCCGCCGCGGTCGCGGCCGTCGCCCATGCCCTCGCCGATGCCCTCGCCGATGCCCTCGCCGATGCCCTCGCCGATGCCCTGACCGATGCCCCCGCCGCGGCCGTTCCGCGTCGCGTCGCGGTCGGCCCCGACCTTGAGAGCGTGCTCGCCTGGGTCCGCCGTCACCAGGGGTGCGCGCCGCCGGGACCGGCGGCCGTGGCCGAGCTCCTGGTGGCCCTGGGAGACCCACCCCTGCCGCCGGCCGAGGTCCTGCTGGGAGCGGCGGGCGGCGACGCCGAGTCGGAGCGGTGGACGTGGGCGGGGGTGCTCCCGCAGGTGCCGGAGGCCTACGTGCCCGCCGTCGCGACGCTGCTCGGCTTCAGTGCCTGGCGCGCCGGCGACGGAGCGATGGCCTGGGCTGCGGTCGACCGGTGTCGCGCGCTCGCGCCGGACGATCCCGGCGCCGCCCGACTGGCCGCCCTCCTGGAGATGGCGGTGCCACCGGGTCGATGCCGGGACCAGGAGGGTCGATGACCGCACCCGCGTCTGCGCGCGCCCGGGTTTGATCGAGCCGTTCCGGGCTAACCTCGCTTCATGGGCCTGGACGTCGATCCCCAGGAATTCAGCCGTGCCGACCGCACCCGGCACCGGGCGAAGGTGCATCGGTGTCTCGATGTCTTCGAGCGGATGCTGGCCGAGTCGATCTTCGACACCGACGACCCGATGACCGGGCTGGAGGTCGAGCTCAACCTCGTCGACCCCAACGGCGACCCGGCACTGCGCAACGCCGAGGCGCTCGCGCTGATCGCCGACCCGGACTTCCAGACCGAGCTGGGGCGGTTCAACATCGAGATGAACGTCGAGCCGGGCTTCCTGCGCGGGGGAGGCCTGCGCCGCTACGAGGAGGCCTTGCGGCGCAGCCTCAACGCGGCGGAGCAGCGATCGGCGCAGATCGACGCGCACCTGGTGATGATCGGGATCCTGCCGACGCTGACCCCCGAGCACCTGACCGAGGAGACGATCAGCGCCAATCCCCGCTACAAGCTCCTCGACGAGCAGATCCTGCGGGCCCGCGGCGAGGACATCGTGATCGACATCATCGGCGACGAGCGGCTGCGCACGACCGCGGACTCGATCATGCCGGAGGCGGCCTGCACCAGCACCCAGCTGCACCTGCAGACCTCGCCGGAGCGGTTCGCGGCGTACTGGAACGCCTCCCAGG
This sequence comes from Nocardioides sp. GY 10113, assembly GCF_004919105.1. Taxonomy (GTDB): domain Bacteria; phylum Actinomycetota; class Actinomycetes; order Propionibacteriales; family Nocardioidaceae; genus Nocardioides. The sequence goes on along the minus strand of NZ_STGK01000002.1, from coordinate 28,023 downwards.
CGATCGCGGGGGTGCAGCTCGGGCTCTCCGCGAACTCGCCGTACCTGCTCGGGAAGCGGCTGTGGCGCGAGACCCGGGTCCCCCTCTTCGAGCAGGCCACCGACACGCGCAGCGAGGAGCTCAAGGCACAGGGGGTGCGCCCCCGGGTGTGGTTCGGCGAGCGGTGGATCACGTCGGTCTTCGACCTGTTCGAGGAGAACGTCCGCTACTTCCCGGCCCTGCTGCCGGTCACCGACGAGGAGGACCCGCTGACCGTGCTGGAGGCCGGCGGCACGCCCACGCTCTCGGAGCTGCGGCTGCACAACGGGACCATCTACCGCTGGAACCGTCCGGTCTACGACATCCGCAACGGCGTCCCGCACCTGCGCGTCGAGAACCGGGTGCTCGCCGCGGGCCCGACCGTGGTGGACACCGTCGCCAACGCGGCGTTCTACTTCGGCCTGGTCCGCGCCCTCGCCGAGAGCGATCGGCCGCTGTGGTCGCAGATGTCGTTCGGGGTCGCCGAGGAGAACTTCCACGCGGGCTCGCGCGACGGCATCGACGCGGTCGTCTACTGGCCGGGGGTCGGCGGGGTCCCGGTGGCGGAGCTGGTGCTGCGCAAGCTGCTGCCCATGGCCGCCGACGGGCTACGGGCCTGGGGTGTCGGGGGCGACGAGATCGACCGCTACCTCGGCATCATCGAGCAGCGCTGCCTCACCGGACGCAACGGCGCCACCTGGTTCGTGGAGCGGATGGCAGAGGTCGGGTCCGGCGGTTCGTCGCTGGAGCAGCGGCTCGATGCGTTGCGGACCGTGCTGCGGGACTACCGCGAGCGGATGCACTCGAACCAGCCGGTGCACACCTGGTAGGCGAGGGCGCCGAGGTCGGTCGGCCTCAGCGGACGCGGATCGGCCGCTGCCAGGTCCGGCCGGTCGTGGTGCGCGGGTCGCGCCAGGACTGCTTCGTGACGACCACCAGGTCGAGCGCCACCCCGAGCTCGCTGCCGGCCGCGTGCACGGCGGCGGACCACGGACGGTCGTGCTCGTCACCCGCGTGGAAGGGCCGCGTGAGCCACAGCAGCGGCACCCGGCCCGCGACCAGGAAGTCGCGAGCGATCGCCTGGGCCACCTCGGTGCGGAGCGTGTGGTCGAACGCGGACGGCGCCCCCACCTCCAGGCAGCGCTGCGCGCCGCCGGGAAAGCCGACGCGCAGCGTGGGCGGGTAGGAGCGACGCTCCTCGGATCGCCCGTGCTCGAGCACGGCACGGCGCAGCACCCTGGCCAGCGCGTGCGGAACCGGCTCGAGGATGCCCTGTCGTTCGCGGTGGCTCACCCGGGAAGGGTCCCGCACCGCGGCGGGGTCCCGCGGCCTCGATCCACAGGGTGCGGACCGCCGGGCTCCGACCTCGGGGCCGTGGGACCGGAGGCCGGCGCGGAACCTACTGGTCGCCGCCGCCGAACATGATCTCGTCCCAGCTCGGCACCGAGGCGCGGCCGCGCTTCTTCGCGGGGCGCCGCGGGCGCGGGTCGGCATCCGCCGTCGGCTGGAGCTCGTCCTCCTCCAGGACCGGCTGCTCGAGCACCGGCTCCGGCGCCGGCGGCTCGTGGCGTCCCGCGGCGGCACCCGCCTCGGCGGCGTGCCCCTGCTGGGCTGCCGGCGCCGGCGGCGCGTCGGACGGCAGCGGGATGGCCAGGTCCAGGGCGTCGTCACCGAGCGGCAGGTCCTCGGCCACCGCGGCCAGGCGCCGCTGGCGCGCGTGCAGCAGGTCGTCGCGGGGTGCGGGTGCGTCGTCGACCAGATCGCCGACCAGCCAGCGGGCGTCGTCGTTGTCGGCGGTCGCGTAGTTGCCCGGCGGGTCGAAGGTGAACCGAGCGGTGCCGCTGCGCGCCGCGGTCGCATAGCTGGCGGACAGCACCCAGCGGCCGGTCTCGCGGCGGAACGCGTCCCACTCGACGGCGTTGGGGTCTGCCTCCACGCTGCGCAGGTGCGCCGCGACGATGTCGCCCAGCACGCGCCCGGGCGTCGCCGCCCCGCCCTCACCCGCGCCGCGGCGCAGCGAGGAGCGCTGTGCGCGCTCGGCCACGTGCTCGCGCTCGGCCACCACGGGAGCGACGTAGGGCATGATCGCCTCGACCGTGGTCCCGGCGGCCTCGGCGACCGACTCGGGGGACTCTCCGGAGCGGATGCGGGTCTGGATGTCGCGCGGGCGCAGGGTGCTGTTCATCTTGGTCTCCAACTGGCCGATGCGTGCGGTGGGGCCGCTGATCACGGCGCGGAGCGCCGCGTTGATGTCGACGGTGAATTCGGCACCCTCGTCGCTCACCAGGCGCAGACGACGCCCGTCCTCGCTGAGGCCAGCGAGCGTGAGGTGGGTCATCGGTGCCTGCTTCGTGTCGTGGTGGTGGTCGGTTCGCCGTGTTCGGCTGGGGCTCGGCCGGCGGCGGTCGCTAGACCACTTCCAGCCTGCCGTGAGCCTACGCCTCGGGCCCTCCCGGATCGCGAGGCGCGCCCGGCGCGGGGGTGATCTGTCGACATTTTGCTTCGTGTTCCCGGGTCGCGGGGCGGCGGTCGCGCGAGGGCGCGCCGGGTGTCAGCCCAGGGCACCCTCGTCGTGCAGCCGGCCGCGCACGTAGAGCCATCGGCCGGACTGCCGTGAGAAGCGGCTGGTCTCGTGGAGGGTTCCGGCCTGTTCTCCGCCGTCCGGGGTGGTCAGCACGTGGTCGGCGGCGAACTCGACGATCCCGCGGGCGTCCTCGGCGCCGCCCGCCTCCGTGGCGAGGATCCGGAGGCCGGTCCAGCGCAGCCGGTCGTCGAGGTCGATCCGGTCGGGGCGGGTGGCGGGGTGCCAGGTGTCGAGCAGGTAGTCGGCGTCGCCCACGACGAAGGCGCTGTAGCGCGAGCGCATCAGCTGCTCGGCGGTGCTCGCGCTGCGGGAACCGGCCAACAGGGCTCCGCAGCAGTCGTCCCAGGCGACGCCCGAGTCGCAGGTGCACGGCGCGGGCCGGTTGCGGTCCGGTCCGCCGGTTCGGGTCACCGCCGCCTCACAGCTCGGCGACGACGACGTCGAGCTGCGTGCCCTTGCGGCCGGCCGCGGCCGGCTCCACGGTCCAACCGAGGCGCTCGAGCGCCCCGGCCAGCTCCTCGGGCGTGCGCGGGTCGGCGCCGTCCTCCAGCAGGGCCCGCACGATCCGGCCCTTGGTGGCCTTGTTGAAGTGGCTGACCACCTGGCGCCGCCCGTCCTTCTCGTGCAGCACCCGCACGGTGGCGACGCGGTCGGCCAGCTCGGCGGGCGGGCGCCAGAACCCGGCGTACATGGTGGAGCGGAGGTCGACCAGCAGGCCGCCGCCGAGGGCCTCGCCCATCGCCGGGCCCATCGTGTCGCGCCAGGCCGCGGAGACCTGGCCGACGCCGGGCACCGTCGCGTCGCCGGAGAGCCGGTAGGCCGGGATCCGGTCGCCGGGACGGACCAGCCCGAACAGGCTGGAGGTGACCGCGACCCGGGTGGCCGCGCGGCGCTTCGCCGCCGTCGAGAGGTCGCCGAAGCCGAGCGCGTCGTAGAGGACACCGGTGTAGATGCGGTCCGCGCGGGCGGTCGGCGCCTCGAGGAGACCGGCGTTGCGGGTGACCAGGTCGGACTGGGTGCGAGAGAGCCCGAGCACGCTCGCTGCGTGGTTGGGGTCGGTCCGGCACAGGTCGACGAGGGCCTCCAGCATGCGCTGACGGGTCTCGGTGAGCAGCGGCAGGGACAGCGAGTCGAGGTCGAGCGCTGCCCCGCGGACGGGAGCGGACTTCCCTTCGCTCGGCGGCAGCAGGATCAGCACGGGCACCAAGGATAGGGTCGCCCGCATGGCGAGCAACTCCGCGGTCCTCGTGACCGGCGGCGTCCGGTCGGGGAAGTCGCGTCACGCCGAGGGGCTGGTCGGCGACGCCGAGGCGCTCTACGTCGCCTGCGGCCCCGTGCTGGACGACCCCGACTGGGCCGCGCGGGTCGCCGCGCACCGCTCCCGGCGGCCCGGGACCTGGCAGACGGTGGAGACGCTGGACGTGGCCGCGGTGGTCGACGGTGCCGGTGACCGGGCCGTGCTGGTTGACTGCCTCGGCACCTGGCTCACCGGGCTGGTCGACCGGGCCGGGCTCTGGGAGGCCCCGACCGACGAGGTCGAGGGCCACGTGCTGGCGGAGGTCGGCGCCCTCGCGGCGGCCGTCGCGGGTGCGCCGGCGCCGGTCGTGCTGGTCACGAACGAGGTCGGCCTGGGCGTGGTCCCGACCCACCGCTCGGGGCGGCTGTTCCGGGATCTCCTGGGCACCGTCAACCAGCGGGTCGGCGCGGCCTGCGGCGAGGTGCACCTGGTCGTCGCCGGCCGCGTCCTGCGCCTCTGACGCCGAGCCGGGGGTCAGGGCCCGCCGAGCCGGGTCAGGCCGCGGCTGCGCCGATCAGCAGCACGGTCAGCGCGACCTCGATGCCCGCGCCGAACACGTCGCCCGTCACACCGCCGAACCGTCGTACGGCGTGCCGGGTCAGCGCCATGACGGCCAGCGCCGCGGCCGCGACCGTGACGGGGCCGCGGACCGGGTCGACCAGCGCGGAGGCGGCGCCGATGGCCAGCCAGCCGAGAGCGGCGAACGCCACCGGCACGGTGCCGGTGAAGGTGGCGCCGAGACCGCCCGGACGGGCCGCGGGCACCACGCGGGCGGAGGTGATCCACAGCGCCGCGCGAGAGCCGCAGACGGCGGCTCCGGCCAACAGCGCACCGCGCAGGTCGTCAGCCAGGGCGGCCAGCGCGCCCGCCTGCGCGCCGAGCACCAGTACCAGCGTGGCCGCGCCGGCGGGCCCCGCCGTACCGCCCTTCATCACCGCCAGCGACCGCTCGCGGTCGAAGGAGGCGACCAGGCCGTCGGCGACGTCGGAGAGTCCGTCGAGGTGGAGCGCGCGGCTGCCTGCGGCGAGCGCGGCGAGGGCTACGAACGCGACCGACCAGGCGGGCAGCGAGAGTGCCGCGCCCGCGGCGACGACGACCATGACCGCCGCGGCCAGCGGCAGCGCGGCGAGCGGGGCGAGCAGCATCGCACCGCGCGCGGTCGCCGGGGTGACCGACCGCACCGCCGGCACCGGGATCGCGGTCAGCGTGCCCAGCGCCAACAGCAGGCCGTCGATCGGTGCGGGGCGGCTCACGCGTCCGGCATGAGCTCGGCCAGCAGCGCCACGTCGCGCAGCACGGCGACCGCGGAGCGCAGCACCGGGACGGCGGCCACAGCTCCCGAGCCCTCGCCCAGGCGCAGGCCGAGGTCGAGCAGCGGCTCCAGCCCCAGCTTGTCCAGGGCCATCGACTGCGCCGGCTCGGTGGACCGGTGGCCCGCGGCGAACCAGGCCGCTGCGCCGGGCGCGATCCGGTCCGCGGTGAGGGCGCAGGCCACCGACATCAGACCGTCCAGCAGGACCGGTACGCCGCGCTCGGCCGCCTCGAGGAGGTAGCCGACCGTGGCGGCCAGGTCGGCGCTGCCGACGGCGCTGAGCGTCTCCACCGGGTCGGCAAGCCGGTTGCCGGCGCGGTCGAGCGCCTGCTGGACGACCCGCACCTTGTGGTCGAGCGCGGCGTCGTCGATGCCGGTGCCGCGGCCGACGACCTCGGCGGCGGGCAGGCCCAACCCCGCCGCGACCATCGCGGCCGCCGGGGTGGTGTTGCCGATCCCCATGTCGCCGCTGAGCAGCAGCTGCGCGCCGGCGGCGATCTCCTCGGCCGCGACCGCGCGACCGGCGGCCAGCGCGCGTGCGGTCTCCTCGGCGCCCAGCGCGTCCTCGAGGTGCAGCGCGCCGCTGCCGCGTCGTACCTTGTGCGCGCGGACCGCGTCGGGCACGCCCTCCAGGTCGTCGTCGACCCCGAGGTCGAGCACCCGGACGTGCACGCCGTGGGCGGCGGCCAGGGCGGAGACGCCGGCGCGGCCGGCGACGAAGGTGCGCACCATCGCCCCGGTGATCGCCGGGGGATAGGCGGAGACGCCGTGGTGGGCGACGCCGTGGTCGCCGGCGAAGATGACCAGCCGGACGTTCTCCAGGGGCGCCGGCGGCACCTGGCCCTGCGCGGCGCTCAGCCACACGCCCACGTCGCCGAGGCGGCCGAGCGCGCCGGCGGGCGTCGCCAACCCGGCCAGCCGCTCCACGGCGGCAGCGCGGGCGGTGGGGGAGGGCGGGGCGATCGCGGGGGAGGTCATGGGGGCAACCTAGCCGCCGGCCGCTACGGTCCTGGGTCGTGGGTCACTCGGTGCTGGTCGTCCCGGTCCCGGCGCTCGAGCCGTTCGTCCGGGCGCGCTGGGCGCACTACGACCCGGCGTGGGTCTCGGCGGATCCGGCGTTCACGCACGCCCACGTCACCGCGCTCTCCCCGTGGCGCGAGGATCCCGACCCGGACGCGCTGGCCCGCGTGGCCCGGATCGCCGCGGCGACGCCCGCGTTCGACTTCACCCTGGCGGCCGTGGACGCCTTCCCCGACGGGACCCTGCACACCCCGCCCGCCCCGGCCGCTCCGTTCGCGGACCTCACCGCCCGGCTCTGGTCGGCCTTCCCGGACTGCCCGCCGTACGGTGGCGCGTTCGGCGAGGGGCCGTCGGTCCCGCACGTGACGTTGGACCGCGTGGCCGACGACGTCAGCGTCGCGTCGGTCCGCACCGCTCTGGGCGGGACGCTGCCGGCCGCCTGCCGTGCGGAGGCGCTGGAGTGGCACTGGTACGACGAGGGCGACTGCCACGTGCGCGGCCGCTGGCCCTTCCGCGCACCGCCGAGCCGGTAGTGGCGCACCGCCGAGCCGGTCGTCGCGCACCGCCGAGCCGGTCGTCGCGCACCGCAGCCGGGACTTGGATCGCGCGCCGAGGCCCTCACCCCCCGGCTCGCGGGGTCAGCGGAGGCGGAGTCGGCGCATCCACGCCAGCGTGGTGAGGGTGCGCCGGACGTGCGCGGCGTACGGGGTGCCCTCGGGCGGTGCGAGCACCTGCTTCCTCAGCGTCGCGACCGTCGTGGGGTAGGTGAACTTCAGGAGTCCCTCGTCACCGTTGCGCACGCCGAGGCCGGAGGCCTTCGCGCCGCCCGAGGGCGCGGACTTGGTGGCGTACCCCAGCGGGGCGCTGTCGTTGATGTTGACGTGGCCGGTCTGGAGCTGCGCCGCGACCGCCATCGCCACGTCGTGGTCGGCGCTCCAGACGCTGGCGTTGAGTCCGTACTCGCTGTCGTTGGCCAGCCGGATCGCCTCCTCGACGTCGGTGAACCGGTAGAGCGCGACGACCGGACCGAAGGTCTCCTCCGCATGCACCCGCATCCCCGGCGCCACCCCCTCCAGCACGGTGGGCTCGTAGAAGGTGGGGCCGAGGTCGGGGCGCGCGCGGCCGCCGACCAGCACCCGGGCGCCGGCCGCCACCGCCTCGTCGACGTGGGCCGCGACCCGGGCCAGGTGGGCCGGGTTCGCCAGCGCGCCCATCTCGGCCTCGAAGTCGTAGCCGGCCGCGACCCGCAGCCGGCCCACCCGCTCCACGAACAGGTCGCGGAACCGGTCGTAGACCTCGTCCTCGACGTAGATCCGCTCCATGTGCAGGCAGAGCTGGCCGCTGTTGCCGAAGACGCCGAGGACCGCGCTGGCCACCACCTCGTCGAGGTCGGCGTCCCGGAGCACGATCATCGGGTTCTTGCCGCCGAGCTCCAGGCAGGAGGGGACCACCCGCTCCGCGGCCCGGGCGGCGACCCGCCGGCCGGTGGCCAGCGACCCGGTGAACATCACGAAGTCCGCCTGCTCGACCACCGCGGGACCGGTCACCGCCCGACCCCCAGGGCCGTCGGCGCCGTCGTCGCAGACCAGCTGCACCAGCTCCGGCGGCAGGCCGGCCTCGCGCAGCAGGCTGACCGCCAGCGCCGCCGAGAGCGGGGTGTGCGGGTCCGGCTTGAGCACCACCGCGTTGCCCGCCATCAGTGCCGGGATCGCGTCGCACAGCGCGATCGCGAACGGGAAGTTCCACGGCGAGATCACCCCGACCACCCCCAGCGGGTGGCGCAGCTCCACCGCCTCCGTCACCCCCGGTACGGCGCCGGGGTGACGCACCGGGCGCAGGATCCGATCCGCGCGCCGGAGATAGTGGCTGGTCAGGATCGGCAGGTCGCACATCTCCTCGAACGCCATCCGCCGGGCCTTGCCGGTCTCGAGCTGGATCACGTCGCTGATCAGTGCGTGCCGCCTGAGCACCAGCCGGTGGAAGCGCCGGAAGACCCGCAGCCGGTCGGCCACCGAGCGCTCCGCCCAGGCGTGCTGCGCCGTCCGTGCGGCGTCGAAGGCGGCCGCCACGTCCGCGGCGCTCGCGCGCGGGACGCGGGCGATCGGGGTGCCGGTGTAGACCTCCACCACCTCGAACGCCCGGTCGGGGTCGCCACGGAACAGCGCGGTCAGGGCCGCCAGGTCGGGCCGAGGCCGGGCCGACGGGCGAGGAAGGTGCATGGCGCGGTCAGCCCCTGGCCTCGGGTGGGCGCGGCTCGGGGTCGCTGAGCACCGAGGCCACCAGGTCGTTGAGCTCGGCGACGATCTCCTGCGTGCTCATCGCGGAGGTCGAGATCTGCGGCAGGTCGTGGTCGAGGCCGAGGTCGCCGAGGGCCGTGAAGGTGGTCCGCATGGCGTGGCTCAGGCGGAACCGCACCTTCTCGGGGCTCCACTCCGGGTGGAGCTGCGACAGCAGCTCGGTGAACGTCCGCGCCTGGGTGCGGAAGCCGTCGATGAGGACCGAGATCGACGGGTGGCCGGAGGCCATGATGCCGGCGACCATCCGGACCCAGTGCGGGCCGTCGTGCAGCGCCATGTGGGCGACCGGCTCGACGAACGCCCGCGCGAGGGAGGGCGCGTCGAGCCTGCCGGGCTCCGCCAGCCCGTCGAGCAGCTCGGCCCGGCGCGCCGAGACCTCGCCGGCGCGCTCCCGGATCAGGGCTTCGACCAGGGCGTCCTTGGAGCCGAAGTGGTAGTGCACGGAGGCGACGTTGGTGCCCGCGGCGGCCATCACGGCACGCAGCGAGACGGCGTCGATCCCGCGCTCGGCGAAGAGCTGCTCGGCGGCGAGCAGGATCCGTCGCTCGGTCGGCAGGTCGGGGTCCACCCGCAGCATCGTCGCAGCGACGGGTGCCACGGCGCTCGCCGGTCTCATCGCGGAGACCCGTAGACGGTGACCACGCAGGCGCCGCCGAGGCCGAGGTTGTGGGCGAGCGCCAGCTCGGCGCCGGGGACCTGCCGGCCCTCGGCCTCCCCGCGCAGCTGCCAGGTCAGCTCCGCGCACTGCGCCAGGCCGGTCGCGCCGAGCGGGTGCCCCTTCGAGATCAACCCGCCCGAGGGGTTGACCACCCAGTCGCCGCCGTACGTCGTCGCGCCGTCGGCGACCATGGGGCCGGACTCGCCGGGCTTGCAGAGCCCGAGCGCCTCGTAGGTGAGCAGCTCGTTGACGGAGAAGCAGTCGTGCAGCTCCATCACGTCCACCTCGTCGATGCCGACGCCCGCGCAGGCCAGCGCCCTCCTGCCGGCCTCCGCGGTCATCGGCGACCCGACCACGTCGATCATCGACCCGAAGGAGAAGGTGTCCCGGGTGTCGGTGACCAGCGACTGTCCGAGCACCCGCACCGCCCGATCGGTGAGTCCGTGGGCCTCGGCGAAGCGCGCGCTGGCCACGACGGCGGCTGCCGCGCCGTCGGACATGGGCGAACACTGGGACCGGGTCAGCGGCGGGTGCACCGGTCGGTCCGCCAGCACCTCCTCCAGCGTGTAGGCGTCGGTGAACTGGGCCTTGGGGTTGGCCGTGGAGTGGGCGTGGTTCTTCACCGCGACGGCGGCCAGCTGCTCGTCGGTGGTGCCGTAGCGCTGCCGGTGCTCGACGGCCGCATGGGCGAAGAACTGCGCCGTCAGCGGTGTCTGGGCCACGCCGTGGGCCGTCCACATCGTCTCCAGGTGGCGGTCGAGCGTGCTCGTCGCGAGGCGACCGGGGACCTCGGGCGGGGTCGCGGCCATGGCGGCTCGCGTCATCTGCTCGAACCCGACGGCGAGTACGACGTCGGCCAGCCCCGCCGCGACCCACTCGACGGCGAGCGCCAGCGCGGTGGAGCCGGTCGCGCAGTTGTTGGTGACGTTGACGACCGGGATGCCGGTGAGCCCGATGTCGTAGAGCACCCGCTGGCCGGCGGTGGAGGGCGCGAACACGAACCCGACGGCGGCGCGCTGCACGGCGTCGTACCCGATGCCGGCGTCGGCGAGCGCGGCCCGGACGGCCTCGCCGGCCATCTCCGGGTAGGTCCACGGCTCGGTCTCGATCCTGGTGAACCGGGTCATGCCGACCCCGATCACGTGCGGCGCCCGGTCTCGGGCAGCCGTCCCGACAGTCAGGTCCGCATCCAGGCCAGCAGTCATGTCAGCGCCCCTCGAAGGTCGGCGTCCGCTTCTCGCGGAACGCGGTGATGCCCTCCCGGGCGTCGTGCGAGCCGATCACCTCGGTGACCAGTCTGCGCTCGATCGCCCGCGCGGTCTCCTCCTCCAGCCACCCGCTCTGGACGACGGCGGCCTTGGCGTTGCGGACGGCGAGCGGCCCGTTGGCGGCGACCCGGTCGGCGAGGGCGATGGCCCGGTCCAGCGACTGGCCGTCCTCGACCAGGTGGCCGACGAGGCCGAAGTGGTAGGCCTCCTCGGCGGTGAGGGGATCGCCGGTGAGGATCATCTCCATCGCCTTGGTGTAGGGGATCTGCCGCTTGAGCCGGACGGTGGAGCCGGCCCCGGCGATCAGGCCGAGCTGGGCCTCGGGCAGCCCGAAGACCGCGCGGCGCTCGGCGACCCGGATGTCGGTCTGCTGGAGCATCTCGCAGCCGCCGCCGAGGCAGGGGCCGTTGACGGCGGCGATCAGTGGCTTGGTGAGCGTCCGGCTGAGCAGGAGCGCCTCGGTGACCAGGCTGCGGCCCGGCGTCGGCTTCGCCGCGTCGCCGTGGGGGACCTCGGCGGGTGCCGCGCCGCGTCGCGACCCCGGCACCCGCACCATCCACCCGTCGGTGAGGTCGCCGCCGACGCAGTAGTCGGTGCCGGCCCCGGTGAGGATCGCGACCCGGATCCCGTCGTCGCCGTCGATCTCGTCCCAGGCGGCCTGGAACCCCTCGAGCATGTCCAGGCTGAGCGCGTTCTTGCGCTCGGGCCGGTTCATGGTCAGTACGACGGTGTGTCCGTCCCGCTCGTACAGCAGGTCTGCCATGGCGTCCTCCAGGTCGTCGGTGTCTCGGTGGCTCAGGGCTTCTCGGCGCCCACGACCCACAGGGCGTGGAACTGCGAGGCCCCGCCCATCGCGTGGCCGACGGCGCGTCGGGCGCCCTCGACCTGGTGGGCGCCGGCCAGGCCGCGCACCTGCTGGGCGGCCTCGGCGAAGCGGACCAGGCCGGTGGCGCCGGTCGGGTTGCCCGACAGCACGCCGCCGGACGGGTTGACCGGGAGGTCGCCGCCGAAGGCGGTGGCGCCGCGGTCGACCATCCGCCAGCCGTCCCCGACCGCGGCCAGGCCGATGTTCTCCAGCCAGATCGGCTCGTACCAGCTGAACGGGATGTAGAGCTCGGCCACGTCGAGCTCGGCCGCCGGGCGAGTGATCCCGGCCTGGGCGAACGCGTCGGCGGCGCACTCGGCGCCGGCCCGCGGGTTCACCTCGTCGCGGCCGGCGAAGTGGCCGGTCTCGGTGCGCCAGGACATCCCGTGCACCCAGGCGGGCGGACGGCCGCTGGCGGCAGCGATCCGCTCCGCCTCGGCCTCGCCGGTGACCACGATCGCCGCGGAGCCGTCCGAGGTGGGACAGGACTCCAGGAACCGCACCGGGTCCCACAGCATGGGGGAGTCGCGGACCTTCTCGATGGTGATGTCGGGCATCTGCACGTGGGCCAGCGGGTTGCGGGTGGCGTTGAGGCGGTGGTTGACCGCGACCTGCCAGCCGATGTGCTCGGGCGCCCCGGACCGGTGGATGTACTCGCGGATCACGGGGGAGAAGTGGCCGCCGGCACCGGCGCCGAGCGCCACGTTGAAGGGCAGCGGCCGCGAGAGCGCCCAGGTGAAGTCGCCCTCGGACTCCTTGCTGTAGGCGACCACCAGCACCCGTTCGGCCAGGCCGGCCTGGACCAGGTGGGCGGCGTAGATCGCCGCGTGCCCGCCGACGCTGCCGCCGGTGAAGACGCGGGTGACCGGAAGGTTGCGGGCGCCCATCGCGTCGGCCAGGTAGAGCTCGGGCTGCATCACGCCGTCGAAGAGGTCGGGGGTCTTGGAGAGCACGATCGCGTCGACGTCGGCGAAGCCGAGCCCCGCGTCGGCCAGCGCGCCGGCGACCGACTCCCGGACCAGGCCGGCGATCGAGGTCTGCCGGCGCTTGGCCTGCCTGCTCTGGCCGACCCCGACCACCGCGACCCGCTCGTGGCTGCTCATCCGTCCCCCTCCATGAGGCTGACCAGGTTGTGCTGCAGCGCCGGGCCCGACGTCGCATGGGCCAGTGCCCGGTCGGCGGACCCCGAGCGGATCCGCGCCGCGGCCTCCCCGATCCGGATCAGCCCGGTGGCCGTGGTCGGGTTGCCCGCCAGCGGCCCGCCCGAGGGGTTCAGCACGACGTCGGGGCCCAGTCCGAGCGCCGTGGCGAGCAGCGGCTCGGCGTAGGAGTACTCGGTGTGCAGCTCGGCGACGTCGACGTCGCCGGGGCCGAAGCCGGCCATCGCCGAGGCCCGGGAAGCGGCGATCTCGACGGTCTCCAGGCGGGTCAGGTCGCGCGAGCCGGGGTAGTGGCTGTCGATCCGGTGGTCCATCGCCCGGATCCACGCCGGACGCTCGCAGAGCTCACGGGCCCGGTCGCCGGCGGCCAGGATCAGCACCGCCGCGGCGTCCCCGACAGGGGCGCAGTCGTGCTCCCGCAACGGCGCGGCGACGTACGGCGCCGCGAGCAGCTCCTCGATCGAGGGCCGCCCCGACCGCTGGGCGTGCCGGTTGGACTCGGCGTCGGCCAGGCTGCGGGCGACGGTGGCCGCCAGGTCGGTCTCGTCCACCCTGCCGGTGGCCAGCAGTGCCTGGGCCTGGATGCCGGCGAGCGCGTGCCGCGGCGGGGAGAGGGGCGCGAGGTAGTAGGGGTCCAGCATCGTCCGGCTGACCTGGTCGAGGTCGCGGGCGAGCGAACCGCGGCCGATGCCGTAGACCAGGGCGAGGTCGCCCTCGCCGAGCTGCAGCCAGGACCAGGCCTCGGTGACCGCCCACGCGGCGTCCATCTCGACGTGCGACTCCGAGATCGGCGGCCACGCCCCGACCGCGTCGAGGGACTCGATGTAGGCGAAGGTGCGACCCTCGTGGAAGTCGTGGCTGCCGGAGCAGTAGAAGTCGATCTCGCTCCGGTCGATGCCGGCCTCGGCGACGGCCGCCGCGATCACCGGGGCCAGGATGTCGGCCATGTCGTCGCGCCGGTTGGCGGCGAGGCAGTCGGACTGGGCGAAGGCGACGACGCCGACGTCACGCATCACGGCCTCCTCGAGCGCTCCCCGGGGGAAGCGGCGCCCGCAACGCGGGGTCCACGGGGCGGAAGTAGCGGACGCTGGCCAGCGACGGCTCCCACTCCTCGGGCGGCGCCCAGACCGGCTCGACGGCCATCCCGACGCTCACCCGCTCGGGCTCGACCTCCATGATCCGGTGCATCAGCTTGGTGCCGGTCCCGTCGAGGTTGAGGTAGCCGACGACGTACGGCGGGGTGAAGAGCTGGCCGGGGAAGGGCAGGTTGACGATGCAGAACGTGCTGACCGTGCCGGTGCCGGGGATCTCGGACGGCGACAGCAGCGCGACCAGGCAGCGCGCGCACTGCTCGGGGGCGGGGAAGTAGACCTGGCCGCAGCCGGGGCACTCCCGGGCCAGGAAACGGCCCTCGGCCATGCCGCGCAGGTAGACCGAGCGGCCCACGCCGGCGACATAGGTGTAGTCGACGTGGAAGGGCGCGGCGATCGTGGCGACCGGCGCGGGCAGCTCGGCATCGGCCAGGCCATGGACGCTCATGCCGTCACCGGCTCGAAGCACACGATGTCCCGGATCGAGCCGACCCGCTGGTCGGCCCAGCGGGCGCGGACCCGGAGGCCGGTGCGGAGCGCGGCCGGGTCGCCTCCGGTGTCGACGGCGTGGAACAGGCAGGTGTCGGCGCCGTCGATCGCGATCAGCGCCCACCCGAAGGGGCGGTCCAGCGGGTCCTGCGCGCGGGGCTCGACCCAGGTGAAGCTGTGCACGGCACCGACCGGGTCGAGCTCGACGAAGCCCCCGGTCTCCTCGGCGGTGACCGGGTCGAACTCGGCGACCGGGCACAGGACCCGCTCCTCGGACCCCCGGACCCCGAGGAGCCGGCCCTCGCGCAGGCCGCCGAGGAAGACGCCGATCTTCGGGCCGACGGTGCGCTCGAAGCCGAACTCCGTGGAGTACGGCGCCGACAGGCTCTCGGTGCTCACGCCGAGAATCTATCAACTGTTTCTATCAAGCGATAGAACCTGATCGGAGGCCCGCGGTGGCGCCCGCCGGTGCGGGGGAGTAGGACTGGAGCATGGCGGGTCAGCGCCGCACGCCGGACGAGGTCGAGATCCGGACCAGCCCCCGGGAGCCGGTGGTCGATCCCCGGCTGGGCATCGACGTGGCCGCCGTGGCCGCGCCGGACGCACGACACCGACTGGTCACCGTCGGCGACTCGCTGACCCAGGGGTTCATGAGCGGGGCCGTCCACCGCACCGACCTGAGCTGGCCGGCGCTGGTCGCCTACGAGCTGGGCCTGCCCGCGGGAGCGTTCACCTTCCCGACCTACGAGTGGCCGACCGGGCCGGGCGGTCTGCCGCTGGACCTGGAGCGACTGGCGCGTGCGATGCAGGACCGGTTCGGGGAGCGTCTGGACTTCTGGGAGATCGTCCCCGCCGGCCTGTGGCTGCGCGGCTACATGGACGGGATCGAGGACTACTGGGAGCGCGGTCCCGGCTCGCGCCCGCCGGCCCCGGGGCCGCCCCCGGACAACATGGGGGTCTCCGGCTGGGACCTGCTCGACCCGGTCCTGCTCGTCGCGTCGGAGGTGGCCGCCGCGATCGCGCGGCCGACCCGCGACGACCTCACCTCGCAGATCGTCGAGCACCACCGCCAGCTCGTCGCGTGGTCGGTCCTCCAGCGCGCCCGGGACGGGGTCGGGGAGGGGGCGGCCGACCGGACCGTGCTGGAGGCCGCGGCCGCGATGAGCGCCCCCGGCGAGGGGATCGAGACGCTGGTCGTGGTGCTCGGGTCGAACAACGCGCTCGGCTCGGTGGTCTCGCTCGAGCCCGTCTGGACCCCGGAGGGGTACGCCGACCTGCCGCTCGCCGAGCGACCCGCCGCCGGACGCGGCTGCAACCTGTGGCGGCCCAGCGCCTTCGCCGCCGACTGGGCGGCGCTCGAGGCGGAGCTGCGCCGGGTCGCCGCGGCCCACGTGGTGGTCGCTACGGTCCCGTCGGTGACGATCGCGCCGATCGCCCGAGGGGTCGCCGGCAAGGTGCGGCCCGCGTCGCGGTACTTCCCCTACTACACCCGTCCGTGGATCTCGGACGACGACTTCGACCCGGGTCGGGACCCGCACCTCACGGGCGAGGAGGCACGGGCCATCGACTCGGCCATCGACGCCTTCAACGAGACGATCGTGGCCTCGGTCGCCGCGGCGCGTCGCGACGGCCTGGACTGGTACCTCTTCGACCTGGCCGCGCTGCTGGACCGGCTGGCCGCTCGCCGGTACATCGAGAGTCCGTGGGCGCGGCCGGCCTGGTGGACGCCGTACGAGCTGCCGGCGGCGCTGCGCGCGCTGGACCCGGTGCCCAGCACCCGGTTCTTCCGCTCCGGGCCCGAGGGGCGCACCGACGGCGGGCTCTTCTCCCTCGACGGGGTGCACCCGACGACGATCGGCTACGGGATCCTCGCCCAGGAGGTGATCCGGGTGCTGGAGATGGCGGGCGTCCAGTTCCGCGAGCGCGACGGGGTGACGCCCCGGGTCGGCCCGGTCGAGGTCGACTTCGACCGCCTGCTGCTCGCCGACACCCTGGTCAGTGATCCGCCGGCGCTGGTCAGCAGGTCGTTGAGCCTCCTCGGCTGGCTGGACGAGCGGCTGGACTGGGTGGGTCGGTCCCTGCCGTTCGGGTAGCGGCCGGGACGGGTCGGGGAGACGCTCGGGCGTCGGGCGGCGACAGCAGCGCGGCCGCCGCTGTGACCAGGTGGGCTCGCCGCCTCGTCCGGTCCGCGGGAGCGCCGCTCACCTCGCCGTCGTCGAACATCACCTCCAGGATCGCGTGGCCGAACAGCATCCGGTAGACGGTGTCGGCGGCCTCGCGCGGCGCCGCCGTGCGCTCGGCCAGCAGGTCGATCATCAGCTCCGCCGTGCGGCGGCTGAAGGCGATGCCCTGTGCGCGGAGGGTCGGCTCGTCGTACCCCGTCACCATGAACGCGCGGAACAGTGACCTGTGGTTGCCGAAGACCTCGTCGAAGGCGGCCACGATCCGCTCGAGCAGCGCCCGCGGGTCGCGCTCCTCGGCGATCGCCGTGCCCGTGGTCAGCCACTCGTCGGCCACCCGGTCGAAGAAGCGCTGCTGGCAGGCTGCGAGCAGGCCGTCGCGGTCACCGAACCGGTGGTACAGCGAGCCGACCGAGACCCCGGCGACGCGGGAGACGTCGGCGATCGTGAGCCCGCCGACGCCTGCGCGGGCGAGCACCTCGAGCGCGGCGTCCAGCAGGCGCTCGGTGGAGGCGCGGCTGCGCGCCTGCTGGGGTGCGCGGACGGCCGGAACCGGACGCGTGGCGCTCATCGCGTCACCCCCACGGGTCGACAGAACTAGAAGACGAATTCTAGTCTGCGAACGAGAACGCGTCCCACTCCTGTCTGCTCCCCAGGAAGGTCACCGATGATCAGTCGTCGCTCGATGCTCTCCGCTGCCGCCGGCACGGCCTCGCTCGCTGCGCTGCCGCTGCGGCCCGCCGCCGCCGGCGTTGCCGGCACCCTCGGCTGCGCGCCGCGTTACCTCGGCTACCGCCGGGCTGACCGCGCCCAGCCGTACGCCTCCTACATGGCGTCCAGCACGCGGCCGATCCAGGCGGCGGCTGCGCGGGCGGTGGACGCCGGCCCGACGCCGGCGTCGGCGATCCCGCCGCTGTCTGACCTGACCCGCGACCTGGCGCCGACCGGCTACTCGCGGCTGGAGCGGGGCTACGGCCTGACCGCCGGCGGGCAGGTCTGGGTCGCGATGCACACCCGGCTGCCGGGCAACACCGCGGCGATGTGGGACTGGTGGTTCGGCTGGCACAGCACGGAGCCGGCCCGCTACAAGCTGTGGCACCCCGACGCGCACGCCTTCGCCGCGATCAAGCAGGACCGCTCGCGGATCCCGGGCCTGACCGACCGCCAGAAGTACGTGGGCAACACCAGCTACGTCGACGAGTACATCGGCGACCAGCTCGAGCAGCTGGCGATCAGCTTCGTCGATCCCGAGCGGCACGGCTTCGTCGTCCCCGCCGGTCACACGGTGGTCACCGGCCACGTCGGCAGCTCGGTCCTCCCGGTCCGGCTGGGCCGCCTGGCGCACCAGATCCGACCCACCGGCTACGGGGCGGAGATGCGCAGTCGCTTCTACCTCAACGTGGCCAGCCTGGGTGAGGTCGACGCACGCGCCAACCTGTGTGCCATCGCCCGCAACCCGCTGCCCACGCTCAGCACCCCGCTCCCGTTCGACGTGGCCTTCGGGCGCGACCTGATGCAGCACTGCGCGGCGGAGATGAACCACCTCTCACGGATCCTGCCCGACCTGTACGCCGAGTTCCGCGGCACGCCCTGATCGCGCGGGCCGACCCGATCCCGCGCGCTGGGCGGGGCGGGTCGGGTGCATCGGCGCTACCGTGGGGTCGTGGCCGAGGACGCTTGGCTCGCGGGTGATCGCTACGAGCCCTACATCGGCCGGTGGAGCCGGCTGGTGGCGCCGCGCTTCCTGAGCTGGCTCGGGGCGCCGTCCGACCTGCGCTGGGTCGACGTCGGCTGCGGTACCGGGGCCCTGACCGCCGCGATCGCGGAGTGGGTGCGGCCGCGCTCGGTGCTCGGGGTCGACCCGTCGCCGGGGTTCGTCGCGTGGGCCGAGGAGCACCACGCCTCGCCCGAGGTGGGCTTCCGGGTCGCGGGGGTGGAGGAGCTGGCCGAGGAGAGCGCGGACGTGGTCGTCTCCGGGCTGGTGCTGAACTTCCTGCCCGATCCGGCGGCGGCGCTCGCCGCGATGGCTCGGGCGGCGTGCCCGGGCGGGGAGGTGGCGGCGTACGTGTGGGACTACGCGGGAGGGATGCAGCTGCTGAGCACCTTCTGGGAGGCGGCGGTGGCGCTCGACCCCGCCGCCGCGGCGCAGGACGAGGCCGCGCGCTTCGCCGGCTGGGACCTCGCCCGCCTCGAGGGGCTGTGGCGCGACGCCGGCCTGGAGCGGGTGGGGACGACGGCGGTCGCCGTCGACGCCCTGTACCCGAGCGCGACGGCGGCGTGGGTGCCGTTCCTCGGTGCCACGGGCCCGGCGCCGGGGTACGTCGCCGGCCTCGCCGAGGAGCACCGGCAGGCGCTGCGGGACCGCTTCCTGACCGCGCTGCCGACCGCTGAGGATGGCGCGGTGCGGCTCAGCGCGCGGGCCCTGGGGGTGCGGGGACGTCGAGGCCCTCGACCCTGAGCACCGTCCACGCCCGACCGACCGCTCGCCCGGGAGGCGCCTCACATGCTCGACTCAGCCCAGCAGGTCGGCTTCGTCGGAGTGACCGACCTCGACGACGCTCAGAGGTTCTACGGCGACCTGCTCGGCCTGCCGCTGGAGGACGCGCGTCCGTTCGCGCTGGTGCACGCGACCGCGTCGACCCAGCTCAGGATCACCCGGGTGGACCGGGTGGCGCCGGCCCCCTACACCGTGCTCGGCTGGGCGGTGGACGACCTCGACGCCGAGGTCGACCGCCTCGCGGGCAGGGGCGTCGCGTTCACCCGGTACGACGGTCTGGGCCAGGACGACCGCGGCATCTGGACGGCGCCCGGCGGGGCCCGGATCGCCTGGTTCCGCGATCCCGACGGCAACACGCTCTCGCTGCAGCAGTGAACGCGACCCGCGGGCGCATCCTCCCGTCGATGGTCGGGTCCACCCGCCGCGTGCGGGTGCCGGGGCAGCGACGCCGGCAGTCGCCGCCGGAGGGTCACCGGGGCCGAGACCTGATCGGGTGGGCCCGGCCTTGCGCCCCGCGCACCGTGCCCGCCGGTGCCGACGGGCACCGTCAGGAGCGCAGCACCTTCTCCAACGGCCGGCCCTTGGCGAGCTCGTCGACCAGCTTGTCGAGGTAGCGGATCTGGCGCATCAGCGGGTCCTCGACCTCCTGGACCCGCACCCCGCAGACGCTGCCGGTGATCAGGGACACCCCGGGATTGAGGTCCGCCGCGGCGAAGAACTCCTCGAACGTGGTGCCCGCCTCCAGGTGCTCGCGCAGCGCCGCCTCGTCGAAGCCGGTCAGCCAGGCGATCACGGCGTCCAGCTCGGCGACGGTCCGTCCCTTCCGCTCCACCTTGTTCACGTAGTGCGGGTAGACCGAGGCGACGCTCGTGGTGAAGATCCGGTGCACGCCGGCATCGTAGGTCGCCGTGTATCAGGCACCCGGCGCCTGGGTCCTCCCAGAGACGACCCGACCTCCCGAGGAGCCCGCCATGAACGACGACGTCCGACGTCCCGACCGTGAGTCCGGCGACCTGGGCCACCCGGTGGTCCGGGGCGGGCGGCACCCGGTGAGCTCGGTGGTCGTCCTCGGGGACGGCCCGGCCGGGACGGTCGCCGCGGCCGCCGCCGCCCTCAACGGCGATCGCGCGACGCTCCTCGGCCTCGGCCGGATCCCCGACCCCGGCACGCTCGAGACGCTGGACCTGCGCGCTGCCTCCGCGCTGGCCGGCCTGGGCTGGTACGACCCGGTGGTCGAGCGCGCGGTCCCGTGCGGCCCGGAGGGCTGGGTGGTCGACCGTGCCTGGCTCGACCCGCTGCTGCGCGACCTCGCCGCCGCCGCCGGCGTACGGATCCGGACGCTGGCCGATCGGGTGCGCACGCGCCAGGACGACGAGGCGACCGAGGCCGTGGTGGGCGTCCTCGCCGCCGGCCGGCACACGCCCGGTCCGCGGCGCGACCTCGGCCCCGACCGGACCGTCCTCACCGTCTCGCTGCCGCCCGCCGCCCTGCCCGGGTTGCGTGGCCGGCGGGTGGAGGTGGCCGCGGGGCCGTGCTGGTCGGCGATCGGCGACGGCGTGACCTGCTCGGTCTCCTTGACCCTGACCGGTGCGTTGGCCTCGCGTGGGCCCGACGCGCTGCGCGCGGTCTGGCGCCGTGCGCTCGGGAGCGCACCGTCGTGGCTGCCGGACGAGGCCGCCGACCAGGTGCCGCGGGTCGATCAGGTCCGAGCTCAGATCCGGCTGTCGGACGGCGGTCCCCGGGCGGCCGGTGACGCGGCGCTCTGCGTGGACCCGCTCTCCGGGCGCGGCCTGACGCTGGCGCTGGAGGGTGGCGTGCGCTGCCTGGACGACGGTTACGACCGGTGGCTGGTGGAGCAGTCTGCGGAGTACGTCGCCGCGGCCCGTGCGGCGTACGACGCCGTGGGTCTGGACCCGGCTGCGCTGACGGTCCGGGCGCGCGCCTGAGTGCTCGCCCGGCGAGTGGCGACGACACGGGCGGTCGCCCCGCCGGTCGGGCTGGACGACCGCTAGCGTTGCCGCGGAGCCGACGCACCACGTCGGCCGTCAGCGCCGCGGACGGACCGCGGACGCGGAGGAGGTCGCATGTCCTACGTCGTCGACTTCACCGACGTCTCCACCGTCGGTCTGGAGTCCTCGCCGGTCGCCGAGGCGCTGGCCGGGCTGCGCGCGAACGAGGCGCGCTACTTCAAGAACAAGTACTCCCGCGAGTTCGCCGTGGTGCCCGCGGCGGAGGCCAGCGACCTGGTCGACTACGTGCACCGCATCCTCAAGGAGGAGCGCGACCTCGAGATCTCCTCGCCGCCGCTGGAGGCGAGCGAGATGGAGGTCGAGGGGGTGCGCTGGACCCACGTGTTCTACGAGTCCGGTCTGGCGATCAACGTGCTCTACACGCTGGCCGAGGGCGGCAAGCGCGCCGTCGGGTTCAAGCTGTCCGACGGCATGGAGGTGCCCGCGGAGCTGGCGGACCGGTTCAAGTTCGCCCGTCAGCGGTCGAAGCTGGCCGGCACCATCCGGGGCACCTTCTTCGTGATCAAGGGCGAGTACTGATCGCTCGGCGCTGATCGGTCCGGAGCGCTCGACGCTCACCCCATCGTCTTCTGGCCGTCCAGCGCTTCGCGGATGATGTCGGCGTGGCCGGCGTGCTGCGCGGTCTCGGCGATGATGTGCAGGAACGTCCGCCGGGCCGTCCACCGGGCACCGGGCTCGAACCAGGGCGCCTCCGGCAGCGGCCACGACAGGTCCAGGTCGGGCAGCTCGGCGACCAGCCGGTCCGTGGCGGCGGCCACCTCGGCGTACCGCTCGAGGAGACCGGCCAGCGTCTCGTCCTCGCCCATTCGGTGGGACTCCATGAACGCGACCACCTCGGCGGGCGGGTTGCTCCAGTCGACGGTGGAGTAGTCGATCGCGTCCGCGGGGCCGCTGGCGACGAACTCGGCCCACTGCTCCTCGGTGGTGGCGACGTGCTTGATCAGGCCGCCGAGCGTCAGCTCGCTGACGGTGGTGCGCTCGCGCGCCTGATCGTCGGTGATCGCATCGACGGTGGTCAGCAGGAAGCCTCGGTGGCGGCGCAGGGAGTCGACGAGGTCCGCGCGCTCGCCGACGGGTGCGGGTGCGGTGGGGGTGGTGGTGGCCATACCGCTCACGCTAGGCCCGTACGCCGACACCGCACCGCCCGCGGCCTCCTCGGTGCCGACCGCGGCGACCCGGGCAGCGGCGATCGCGACGCCGCCGCACGCTCCGGATCAGGGCGCGGAGCGGCTCGCCGTGGACCATACTCAGACATGGCCTACCAGATCCGCGGGATCCTGTTGCCGGAGAACCAGCGCCGCACGCTGGAGGAGCTGACCGACGACCTCGACCTGCGGGCCGGGGACGTCCGCGCCAAGAGATCGGCGTTCTGGACGATGCTGACGCTCTCGGCGGTGATCGCCTCGGCCGGCGTGCTCGGCGAGTCCACCGCCACCGTGATCGGCGCGATGATCATCGCGCCGCTGGCGACGCCGATCATGGGCATCGCCCTGGCGATCGCCAAGCGCGAGAGCAACCGCGCGGGCCGCTACGTGCTGACGGGCTCGCTGCTCGTGGTGGTGATCGGCGTGGTCTTCTCCCAGGTCCTGCCGGTCGGATACGTGCTGCTCGACAACCCACAGATCAGCAGCCGGGTCTCGCCCGGGGTGCTGGACATGGTGGCGGCGCTGGCCACCGGGCTGGCCGGGGCGGTGGCGCTGGCCCGGCGCGACGTCGCGGCGGTCCTGCCGGGCGTGGCGATCGCGATCTCCCTGGTGCCGCCCCTGGCCGTGGTCGGCATCTGCCTGGGGTCGGGGGACTGGGGGCTGGCCCTCGGTGCGACGCTGCTGTTCGTCTCCAACCTCCTGGCGCTCGTCCTGGCCGGCGCGACCGTCTTCGCCGTCCTCGGGTACGCGGACGAGGCCACCCGGAGCCGGGGTCAGTCGCGCCGCCGGGCCTATGCCGTGCTGACCGGCCTCATGGTGGCCGTTCTGGTGCCGCTGCTGGCCAACACCTTCCTCAACTACGTCTTCGCCAACTACACCCGCACCGCGAAGGAGGTGGCCCAGGAGTGGATCGCCGACATCCCGGGGGCGGAGGTGACCGACGTGTCCGCCGAGGGCCTGGTGCTCGTCGTGTCGGTGAAGGCCCCGGGCGAGCTGCCCCCGATCGACGACCTGCGCGCCGCCCTCGACGACCGGCTGCTCGACGTGTTCGGCGTCCGGCTCGAGTCGACCGTCGGCACGAAGACCGAGGTGCGTCCGTCCGGCGGCTGAGGCCGGGCCGGACCGGAGCACACCCTTCACAACCGTGGACTAGACCCCTAGATTGCCCGGACGGCGTCAACGGGGACGCCGACTTCTCGGTAGGAGTCCATGTGAGTTCGTTCCGCAGGTCAGCAGCACTCATCTCCGCGGCAGGTCTCGTCGCGGCCGGCCTCTCGGTCGCCGGCGGCACCGCCACCGCAGCCCCCACCACCGGGTGCGACAACCGCACCAACGACAGCCTCCGCAAGGTCCTGGACTGCGTCACCCTCGACGGGGTCCTCGAGCACGAGCAGGCGTTCCAGGAGATCGCCGACGCCAACGGCGACACCCGCGCCTCCGGCACCTCGGGGTACGACGCGTCGGCGGCGTACGTCGCGGACCGGATGCGGAAGGCGGGTTACGACGTCAGCGTCCAGGAGTTCGACTTCGTCAGCTTCGAGGACCTCGGCGGCTCCGAGCTGGACCAGGTCGCGCCAACGCCCGCCAGCTACGTCGAGGGCACCGACTTCGGCGCCACCACGCAGTCGGAGCCGGGCGAGGTGACGGCGGCGGTCACCGCCGTCGACCTGCAGCTCGGGCTGGGCAACACCTCCACGAGCGGCTGCGAGGCGGCGGACTTCGCCGGGTTCCCGGCGGGCAACATCGCGCTGATCCAGCGCGGCACCTGCACGTTCCAGCTCAAGGCCGAGAACGCGGCGGCGGCCGGCGCGACCGCGGTCGTCTTCTTCAACCAGGGCAACACCACCGACCCGTCGCGCACCGGCATCCCGGCGGTCACGCTGGGCGCGGGCTACAGCGGTGGCATCCCGGCGCTCAACGCCACCTACGACCTCGGCGTCGCGCTCGCCGACACCCCGGGGCTGATCCTGCACGTGCTCGCCAACGTCACCCGCGAGACCACCACGACCGCCAACGTGATCGCCGACTCGCGCGGCGGCGACGACTCCAACGTCGTGATGGCCGGCGCACACCTCGACTCGGTCAACGAGGGCCCCGGCATCAACGACAACGGCTCCGGATCCTCCGCGCTGCTCGAGGTCGCCGAGCAGGTGGCGAAGGCGGCCAACAAGGGCCAGCTCGCCCACCACGTCCGGTTCGCCTGGTGGGGTGCCGAGGAGAGCGGCCTGGTCGGGTCGACGCACTACGTCAACGAGCTCAGCGACGAGGAGATCGCCGACCTCGAGATGTACCTGAACTTCGACATGGTCGGCTCCCCGAACTACGGCCTGTTCATCTACGACGGCGACGGCTCCGGGTTCGGGCTCGTCGGCCCGGAGGGATCGGACGACATCGAGGCGCTCTTCGAGAAGTTCTACGCCGACCGGGGCATCCCGTCGGAGCCCACGGCGTTCAGCGGCCGCTCGGACTACCAGGCCTTCATCAACAACGGCGTGCCGGCCGGCGGGCTGTTCACCGGCGCCGAGGGGATCAAGACCGAGGAGCAGGCGGCCAAGTGGGGTGGCATCGCGGGTGAGGCCTACGACCCGTGCTACCACCAGGCCTGCGACACGATCGAGAACCTGAGCCACGAGGCACTGGAGATCAACGCCGACGCGATGGCCTACGTCGTCTACCTGTACGCATCGGGCCAGGCGTCGATCAACTAGTCAGTACGACGCCTGTTCAGCCATGTCGGCCGCCGGTGCCCCACGCGGGCGCCGGCGGCCGCGGCGTCGCCGGGCATCCGCGCGGAGGGGCGTGGGCTCGGATCAGGTCAGCCCGATCACGACGACCGCGAGGGCCACGGCCGCGGCGACCGCGCACGCGGCGTACGTCGCGACCAGTCGGTCGCCGGCCGCCAGGTCCCGCCGCCCGCCGGCGGGACCGCTTCCGGTGCGGCGCCGCGCGACCCACAACGCGGCGAGAACCATGCCGGCGCCGACCACCAGCAGGGCCAGCGGGGCGGCCAGCGTGTCGGGGAACCACAGCGACACCGCCTGCGGCAGGACCAGCAACGACCCGGCGGCCCCCACCACCAGCAGCACGAGGTCGCGGAAGGCCACGGCCAGGACCACCACCGCGGCGGCCGTGGCGAGCGCCAGCACGACGCCGGCGTCGGCGGGGAACGTCGTCATCGCGCCCAGCACGAGGGCCGCGGCGGCCGCCGGCAGCACCGCTGCCCGCGGGCCGAGCACGCCACCCCAGCCGAGCAGCAGCCAGGCGGCGGCCACGCCCCACACACCCAGCCCGGGCAGCGAGTCGGCGTCGGGGAAGACCTGGACGATCGTCGTGGCGGCGGTGAGCATCAGCAGCACCGCGGTCGCGGCCTGCTGGAGGAAGCCGTGGCGCAGCGTCCACAGGGCCCCCGCCCACACGGCCGTCGTGCCGGCCACCGCCAGGCCCACGGCGCTGTCGTCGAGGTCGAGCACGTCGACGGCGGCGACGCCCATGAACCCCGCGAACGCGCCGGTCGAGGCCAGCCACAGCACCGAGCGCAGCCGGTCGCCGGCCTCGCCGAGGCGGGCGGGCACCAGGAGCCCGCCGGCGACCAGGCCGCCGGCCGCCGTACCGATCAGGGCGAGCCGGGCCGCCGTGGACAGCTCGTCCCAGTACAGGGCGCCGACCATGATCGCGCCGACCAGGACGATCACCCCGCCGAGGTAGCCGAGCGCCTCGACGGCCAGCGTCGCGGCGTGGGGCCGGTCCTCTGCCGGCTCGCTGTCGGGAGCCGGCGCGACGACGCCGGCCACGCCCTCGGCGCGGATCAGCGCGGCCTGCTCGGCGGTGATGATCCCGTCCGTCACCCAGCGGTCCACCAGCACCGTCAGCGGCGTGGCGGCCGGGGTGACCCGCCCCAGGCGGTGGTGTCCGTTGGACACGCTCACACGGTTCATGGCGCACCTCCTCGTGCCTGCTCCCATCGTCCCGCTGGACGTGGCTCGGGGCACGGGGCGAAGGTCCCGGCCGGTGTGTCGTCGGCCCCTGCCGCCGGGGCGGGTGCGGGGGCGAGGGTGGAACCATGAAGGCATTGGTGGTCTACGGCTCCAAGCGCGGCGGCACCAAGGGGCTCGCGCAGATGCTCGGCGATGCGCTCACGGAGCAGGGGATCGAGGTGACCGTCCGCTCCGCCGCCGTGCGGACGGGCGACGTGGGCAGCTACGACGCGGTCGTCGTCGGGGGTGCCCTCTACGCCGGCCGGTGGCACAAGGCGGCCCGTCGGTTCGTGAAGCGGGAATCCGACGCGCTGCGCGACACGAAGGTGTGGCTGTTCAGCAGCGGACCGATCGGCGACGACGCGGAGCCGGCCGGTGAGATGGAGCCCGTGGGCCATGTCCGCGCGGCGATGGAGCGGGTGGGCGCCGTGGGTCACGCGACGTTCGGCGGCCGGCTCGAGCCGGACGCGAAGGGGTTCCCGGCGAACGCGATGGCGAAGAAGATGGCCGGCGACTGGCGGGACCCGGAGGCGGTCAGCGCCTGGGCGAAGGAGATCGCCGCCAGCCTGGCCTGACGTCGTCCGGCGCCCCGCGTCGTCAGCGGTGCGCCTCGATCCCGCGCCCCACGATGTCGAGCGCCTCGGCACAGCCCCTCGGTCGCGGTTCGGTGATCGCTGCGCCGTTCGCCACGACCGGGTAGCGACCTGCTCGTAGAAGGCCCTGTTGAGCCGCTCGCACAGCGAGTCGGTCCGGGCGATCGCGCGCCCCGTACGGGGGCCCAAGTCGCTGGGACATGGTCCGGAAGCGACTGGGTACTACGGCCCGCGCGCAGTGTGACCGAGATCTCTGTAACGCGGTGGGTGGCGATTAACCGTCCGGGTTACCGCCGAGTAGATTGGCCAGTGTCCAGAGAACGATCTCCACTCTGTGAATCGCCTGGACGTTTGCTCGGCCGGTACGGGCCCAGCAAGCCAGTCGGAGCCTTCCAGCTTGACTTCGCTCGGAGCCCGTCAGCAGCACCACGGTGTCTGCTGGCCCGGTCGAGTGCATCACTCACCCCGGCGGCACTCGCCGCCCGGGGTGTCGCACCACCCTGCCCGAGGAGCACCCGAAGTGAAGAAGAGCCTTGCCGCCTCAGCGGTCCTGAGCACCAGCCTGACCGCCGTGGTCCTGGTCGCCCCGGCCCTCCCGGCCGCCGCAGCCGACCCGAGCTGCACCGCCGACTCAGCGCAGCTGATCGAGGTGGTCCCCGCGGTGACGCACACCGAGTCGCAGTACTCGAAGACCGTCACCGTTCCCGCCGTCGGCCCGGAGAAGATCGAGGTCGCCAATCCGGACTACGTGCCGGCGACCACCGACGTCGTCCGGCACCCGGCTGAGTACGAGACCGTGGTGGTCGAGCGGGAGTTCACCAAGACCACCCCCGGAACCACGATCGTTCACTGGTTCAAGGTCGAGAACGCCCCCGACGCCCACTCGGGCTGGGAGCCGACCGGCAACGTCAGGACCGAGGAGCGCGAGGTCAAGGCAGCCTGGGAGGAGACCATCACCGTCCCGGCCCAGGGCCAGCCGACCATCGTCGTCGCCAACCCCGACCACGTGCCCGCCTCGGTGACCACCGTCTACTACGACGGCAAGGTCGGCGGCACCACCGACCCCGCGCTGGCGGCCTGGGTGCGCTACGCCCCCACCGGCTGGCCGACGCTCGTCGCCACCCGCACCGTCACCGACGTCCCGGAGACGTACGTGTGCGACGTCGAGAAGCCGGTCACCACCCTGACCAACGGCTCGCCGCTGGTCCGTCCCGGCTACGCCTTCCGGCTGATCTCCACCGACAACGACCGCGTCGTGCGGACCATCGGCAACGTCTACAAGGACGGCTCGCTGTTCACGTCGTTCCAGGCGGCCGGTGACGTCCTCGACGTGCCGGTGACCTTCGCCGACGGCAGCTACACGCTGCGCTACAACTCGCGCGACGCGGTCGGCAACGTCGCGACCACCCAGAACTTCGCGTTCGTGGTCGACGGCACGGCCCCGAAGGTGACCGACAAGGGCACCGACGGCGCGGTGGCGCAGTCGAAGTCGTTCAAGCTGTTCGACGCCAACAAGGTCGACAAGGTCGTCATCAACGGGGTGAC
>NZ_STGK01000029.1 GCF_004919105.1 Nocardioides sp. GY 10113 | reverse complement strand
CGACATCGGGTAGAGCAGCGGCAGCGCGCCCGAGGGCAGCTGCACGGTCTCGTAGGCGATCGCCGTGGTGCCGGCCGCCAGCAGCCGCTCGGTGAGCGGCTTGTCGGCGGCCAGGTGCAGGTAGGTGAAGAGCGTCAGGCCCTCCCGCAGCCGGTGGTACTCCTCGGCCACCGGCTCCTTCACCTTGAGCACCATCTCGGACTCGGCCCAGGTCGCGTCGGCGTCGGGCACGATCCGCGCGCCGGCCGCGACGAAGTCCTCGTCCGAGATCGACGAGCCGATGCCCGCGCCGGCTTCGACCAGCACCTGGTGGCCGTGGGCCACCAGCTCGTGGACGCCGATCGGGGTGATCGCCACCCGGTACTCGTGGTTCTTGACTTCCTTCGGAACGCCGACGCGCATCGCTGCTCCCTCTCCGCCGGTCCCGGACCGGCAGCATCCGTCCTGTGGCTCACAGTACGGCCAGCGGCCGCCGGAGCGCCGCCGCGCGCCTCGCCGATCTCCTAGCCGGTACGCCGCCGGGCGGCCGCGTGGGCGAGCACGGCCTGCACGGTGGGGCCGTCGGCGATCGAGCCGTCCAGGACCCGCTCGACGAGCTCCTCGAACGGGACCCAGAAGGTCTCCAGCTCGGCCTCCTCGTGCTCCGGCTCGAACCCGTCCCGGCCGGTCGAGGTCAGGCCCCGGGCCAGGAAGAAGTGGAGCCGCTCCTCGGTGTAGCCGGGCGAGCTGAACGTGGAGAGCAGCGGCGTCCACTCGGTGGCCGAGACGCCCGCCTCCTCGAGCAGCTCCCGGCGCGCCACCTCGACCGGGTCCTCGCCGGGGTGGTCACGGACCCCGGCGGGGAGCTCGATCAGCCGGTGACCGGTGGCGTGGCGGTACTGGCGCTGCACCAGCACCCGGTCCTGGGCGTCGATGGCGAGCACCACCACCGCGCCCGGGTGCTCGACCACGTAGCGCCGGAAGGGCGCCTCGTCGTCGGCCCCGGGGCGGTCCACCAGGTCGGCGCGGAGCGCGACCACCCAGCCGCTGCGG
Organism: Nocardioides sp. GY 10113; assembly: GCF_004919105.1. Classification (GTDB taxonomy): domain Bacteria; phylum Actinomycetota; class Actinomycetes; order Propionibacteriales; family Nocardioidaceae; genus Nocardioides. Next base: position 9,709 of record NZ_STGK01000029.1, on the reverse strand, counting down.
AAGACCTCGGTGCTCTCGAGGACCGGCCAGGAGTCAGCCAGGTCCTGGGCCAGGTGCTGGCCCAGGACCGGCGGCAGCCCCTGGGGCCGGTCCTCCGTCACGTCCGTGGCCGGCTCAGGCGTCGACGTCGGCGGTGGCCGCGGCCTTCGCCCCGGTCTTCGCGTCGGCCCGCGGGGCGGCCGGCGCGTCGTCGATGTCGGCGTGCAGGTTGGTGTCGTCGATCTCCAGCCGGGTCTCGCGCTGGCGCTTGATCGCCGCCTTCACCAGGCCCGCGAAGAGCGGGTGCGGGCGGGTCGGACGCGACTTGAGCTCCGGGTGCGCCTGCGTGCCGATGTAGAACGGGTGCACGTCGCGGGGCAGCTCGACGAACTCGACGAGGTCGAGGTCGGGGTTGAGCCCGGAGAAGACCAGGCCCGCGTCCTTCAGCGCCTTGCGGTAGCTGTTGTTGACCTCGTAGCGGTGACGGTGCCGCTCCTCGATCATCTCCGCGCCGTACAGCTCGCGGGCCAGCGTGCCGGAGCCGAGCTTGGCCGGGTAGGCGCCCAGGCGCATCGTGCCGCCGAGGTCGCCGCCTCCGTGCACGATGTCCTTCTGCTCCTCCATGGTGGCGATCACCGGCTCCGGTGTGTTCGGGTCGAACTCGGTGGAGCCGGCCTGGGTCAGGCCCAGCTCGGTGCGGGCGTACTCGATCACCATGCTCTGCAGGCCGAGGCAGAGGCCCAGGGTCGGGATCTGGTGGGTGCGGGCGTAGGTGAGCGCGCCCAGCTTGCCCTCCAGGCCGCGGATGCCGAAGCCGCCCGGCACGCAGATCGCGTCCACGTCCCCGAGGTGCTTGGCGGCGCCGGCGGGCGTCTCGCACTCGTCGGAGGGGATCCAGCGCAGCTCCACCTTGGCCTCGTTGGCGAAGCCGCCGGCGCGCAACGCCTCGGCCACCGAGAGGTAGGCGTCGTGCAGGTCGATGTACTTGCCGACCAGCGCGACCGTGACGTTCTCCTTCGGGTGGTGCACCCGGCGCAGCAGGTCGTCCCAGAGCGTCCAGTCGACGTCGCGGAACGGCAGGTTGAGGCGGCGTACGACGTAGGCGTCGAGGCCCTCGCGGTGCAGCACCTTCGGGATGTCGTAGATCGACGGCGCGTCCGCCGCGGTGACCACGGCGTCCTCGTCGACGTCGCACATCAGCGAGATCTTGCGCTTGATGCCCTGCGGCAGCTCGCGGTCGGCGCGGCACACGATCGCGTCGGGCTGGATGCCGACCTGGCGCAGCGCGGCGACGGAGTGCTGGGTGGGCTTGGTCTTCAGCTCGCCCGAGGGGCCGATGAACGGCACCAGGGAGACGTGCAGGAAGAAGCAGTTGTCGCGGCCGATCTCGTGACGGACCTGGCGGGCGGCCTCGAGGAACGGCAGCGACTCGATGTCGCCGACGGTGCCGCCGATCTCGGTGATCACCACGTCGACCGGCTCGGAGCCGTGACCCATGGCCAGGATCCGGTCCTTGATCTCGTTGGTGATGTGCGGGATCACCTGGACGGTGTCACCGAGGTACTCGCCCTTGCGCTCCTTCGCGATCACCGAGGAGTAGACCTGGCCCGTGGTGACGTTCGCGATCTGGTTCAGGTCGGTGTCGAGGAACCGCTCGTAGTGGCCGACGTCGAGATCGGTCTCGGCACCGTCGTTGGTGACGAACACCTCGCCGTGCTGGAACGGGTTCATCGTGCCCGGATCCACGTTGAGGTAAGGGTCCAGCTTCTGCATCGTGACCCGGAGGCCACGCGAGCGGAGCAACCGTCCGAGGCTCGAGGCCGTGAGTCCCTTGCCGAGGGAGGAGGCGACACCTCCGGTCACGAAGAGGTGCTTTGCCTGCCGAAAAGATCCGCTACCGGGCGCCATGTTCACGGGATTCCATCCTATCCGTTCGGGGCTCAACAAGCACGCTGGCGGGCATCTACGGCCTGCCGCGTGTCGCGCCGCGCGGCGCGGTCGGCCCCGTGCTCCTCCTGCGCGAGGTCGAGAAGCTCGCGGGCGTGCGCGAGCGCCGTGTCGGAGCCGGCCAGGCCGGCCATCATCCGGGAGAGCTCCTGCTCGCGCCCGGTCGCGTCGAGGGTGGTCAGGCCCGAGGAGGTCACGCTGCCGTCCGAGGACTTCTCGACCACCACGTGCCGGTCGGCGAACGCGGCCACCTGCGGCAGGTGGGTGACCACCAGCACCTGCGCGTCGCGGGCCAGCGTCGCCAGCCGGCGTCCGATCTCGACCGCGGCCGCGCCGCCGACACCCGAGTCGACCTCGTCGAAGACGAACGTCGGCACCGGGTTGGTGCCGGCCAGGCAGACCTCGACCGCGAGCATCACCCGGGAGAGCTCGCCACCCGAGGCGCCCTTGTGCAGCGGGCGCGGCTCGGCGCCGCTGTTCGCGGCCAGCAGGAACTCGATCTCGTCGATCCCCGAGCGGCCGAAGCGGACCCACTCCCGGCCGTCGGCCGCCTCCACCTCCAGGCCGTCGGCCGGCGGCTCCGCGCCGGGGGTCGGTGCCTCGACCACCTGCTGGCGCACGTCGATGGTGAGGCGGGCGTGCGGCATCGCCAGCAGCGTCAGCTCGTCGGAGACCGCCTCGGAGAGCCGGCCGGCGGCCTCCGCCCGCGCCGCGCTGAGCCGGGTGGCGGCGTCCGCGAGGCGCGCCCGCAGGTCGGCCCGCGCGGCCTCCAGCTCGTGGATCCTGTCGTCGGTGGAGTCGAGGTCGCCGAGGCGCGCGGCCGCGTCCTCGGCCCAGGCCAGCACCTCGGCCACGGTGTCGCCGTACTTGCGGGTCAGCGCGATCAGCGCGGCGCGCCGCTCCGAGACGCCCGCGAGCCGGGCCGGGTCGACCTCGATCCCCGACGCGTAGGAGGCGACGTCGGCGGCGACGTCGGTGAGCAGGTAGCTGACCTCGGTCACCCGGTCGGCCAGCGCGGCGGCCTCGGGGTCGTGGTCGCGGACGCCCTCGAGCAGCCCGCGTGCGGCCGCGACCGCCCCGAGGGCGTCGGGGCTGCCGTGCTCGCTGGAGAGCGCCTCGCGGGCCTGCTCCGCGGCGCCGCGCAGGGTGTCGGCGTGGCCCAGGCGCGACTCCTCGGCCGCCAGCTCCGCGTCCTCGCCGGGCTGCGGCGCCACCGCGGCGACCTCGTCGACCCCGAACCGCAGCAGGTCCGCCTCGCGGGCGCGCTCGCGGGCCTGCCCGCGCAGCTCGGCCAGCGCGCGCTCGGTCTCGACGAGCCGCGCGTGCAGCGACCGGTAGTCGGCGAGCAGCGGGTCCAGCTCGCCGAACCGGTCCAGGGCCTCCCGCTGGGTGCTGGCACGCAGCAGCCGGTGCTGGTCGGACTGCCCGTGCACCGCCACCAGCGGCTCGGTGAGCGCGGTCAGCGTCGACACCGGTACGGCGGCCCCGCCGGCGTACGCCCGCGAACGGCCCTCGGCGCTGACGTTGCGCGCGAAGACGACGCGGTCGGCCTCCACCTCGCCGCCCGCCTCGTCGACCGCCTCGGCCAGCCCGGCGACGGCGCCGGCGGCGACCAGCCCCTCGACGCGGGCCTGCCGGGCGCCGGAGCGGACGGCGCCGCTGTCGGCACGGCCGCCGAGCAGCAGGCCGAGCGCGCTGACGACCATCGTCTTGCCCGCGCCGGTCTCACCGGTGATCACGGTCAGCCCCGGCCCGAGCTCGAGGGTCGAGGACTCGATGACGCCGAGTCCGCTGATCCGGATCTCCTCGATCACGCTGTGTCTCCTGGCTGGTCGTGCGGTGTCTCGACGGATGATGCGGCGGATGATGCGGCGGATGATGCGGCGGATGATGCGGCGGGGGCGTCGGCGGGGGCGTCGGCGGAGCCGGCGTGCGACGCGGCCGGCGGCTCGCCGCGGTGCGCGGCGCGGCGTTGCTCCGCGGCGCCCCGCCAGCCCTCCACCGAGAGGCCGAACTTCGCCACCAGCCGGTCGGCGAACGGCGCCTGGTGCAGGCGCACCAGGCGGACCGGGCGCAGCCCCCGGCTGACCTCGATCCGGGCGCCCGGCGGCAGGTCGATGCTGCGCCGGCCGTCGCACCAGAGCACACCGGCCCCCTGGTTGCCGGCCAGCACCTCGATCGCGATGACCGAGGAGGGGGCGACCACCATCGGCCGCGCGAACAGCGCGTGGGCGTTGAGCGGGACGATGCACAGCGCCTCCACCTGCGGCCACACGATCGGGCCGCCGGCGCTGAAGTTGTACGCCGTGGAGCCGGTCGGGGTCGCGCAGACCACGCCGTCGCTGGCCCAGCGCGACAGCGGCCGGCCGTCGATCTCGACGATCACCTCGAGCATCCGCTCGGGGGTGGCCTTCTCCACGCTCGCCTCGTTGAGCGCGAACGTCGAGGAGACGAGCCGGCCGTCGTGGAAGGCGCGGACGTCGAGGGTGAGCCGGTCCTCGGTGGTGTAGCGCTGGTGGATGATCGCGTCGATGGTCGCGGCGACGTCCTCGTGCTCGGCCTCGGCCAGGAAGCCGACGTGACCGAGGTTGACGCCGAGCACCGGGGTCAGGCGCTTGTGGGTGACCTCCGCGGCGCGCAGGATGCTGCCGTCGCCACCGATCACCACGGTCAGCTCGCAGCCGTGGCTGGCGTCGGTCTCGGAGTCGGTGAGCTCGACCCGCGGGTCGTACTCCCCCGGGTCCAGCGCCAGGTCGGCCGCCTCGTGGCGCAGCAGCCGCACCACGATGCCGTGGCCGGTCAGCTCCTTGACGAACGAGCGCGCCACCTCGCGGGCCTCGACGCGCCCGGTGTGGGCGAGCACCAGCACCCGGCGCGGGGTGGCGTGCGGCTCGCTCATGGCTCCAGCCTCTCATCCGAGCCCGACGGATCCGCCGACCCCGTCCCCCGGCGCACGACGGCGGTGATGGTCTCGTCGTCGATCGTGGCAGGGCCGTGGCGCAGCCACAGGAAGAACTCCACGTTGCCCGACGGTCCCGGCAGCGGGCTGACGGTGACCGCGCGGGCCCCCCAGCCACGCTCGGCGGCCGCGGCGGCGACGGTGCGCACGGCCTCGGCGCGCAGGTCGGGGTCGCGGACCACGCCGCCCTTGCCGACCCGGTCCTTGCCGACCTCGAACTGCGGCTTGACCATCAGGGCCAGGTCACCGTCGGGAAGGGTGACCCCGAGCAGCGCGTCGAGCACCAGCGTCAACGAGATGAACGACAGGTCGCCGACCACCACGTCGACCGGGCCACCGATCTGGTCGGCCTCCAGCGTGCGCACGTTGGTGCGGTCGTGCACCTGCACCCGCTCGTCGCTCTGCAACGACCAGTCGAGCTGCCCGTAGCCGACGTCGACGGCGACCACGGTCGCGGCACCGGCGCGGAGCAGCACGTCGGTGAACCCGCCCGTGGAGGCGCCGGCGTCGAGGCAGCGACGGCCCGCCACGCTCAGTCCCGCCGGACCGAAGGCGGCCAGGGCGCCGAGCAGCTTGTGGGCTCCCCGGGAGACGTAGTCGGGACCGTCGTCGCCCTCGCTGACCACGATCGCCACGTCGGTGGTGACGCCGGTGGCCGGCTTGGTGGCGGCGACGCCGCCCACCTTGACCCGGCCGTCGGCGATCAGGCGCGCGGCGCGCTCGCGCGAGGGGGCCAGGCCCCGCCGGACGAGCTCCGCGTCGAGTCGGAGTCGGCGCGGTGGCATCTCAGGCCGGCGTCGACGGGGCGTCAGCCGGAGGTCGTCCATCGAGGGTGGCGCGCAGCACCGCGTGCGCGGACTCGAAGACCTCCGCGTGCTCGGACACGGGACGACCGGCCAGCTCGGCCACTTCCGTCAGCGCGGCGTCGACCTCCTCGATGCCGGTCTGCGGCGGCGCGGGTACCTCGCTCATGCCTGCAGGCTACCGCTCCGGCCGGGCTCGCCGCGGCAGCGAGAGCCCAGCGATGTCGGCCACGTCGCCGGTCCGGTCCAGGTGGTCCCAGGCGGCGGCGACCGCGGCCCGCCAGGCGTCGTCGGTGTCGCCGGGGGCGCCGTCGGCCTCGACCGTCAGGCGGCCGTCAGCCACCCGCGCGGACCAGGCCCCCACGACCCACTCGGGGCCGGTCTCGCCGGCGTAGCTGCGCGGGTCCGGGTGCGGCACGCTGAGCCCGGCCAGGTCGGAGGCCAGGTACGTCGGCCGGCAGTGCGGCGGGGCAGCGACCAGGTCCGCGATCCCCGAGACGCCGGTGAGCACCAGCAGCGAGTCCGTCCCGACCCGCCGGGCGCCCTCGATGTCGGTGTCCAGGCGGTCGCCGATCATCAGCGGCCGCTCGCCGCCCATCCGGCGGACGGTCTCGTCCAGCAGCGGTCGCTCCGGCTTGCCGGCCACCACCGGCGTCACCCCGGTGAACCGGTTCAGCATGTCGACGAGGACGCCGTGACCGGGCGCGATGCCGGCGGCGCTCGGGAACGTCCCGTCGGTGTTGCTGGCGATCCACGGCAGGCCGTCGCGGATCCGCACCGCGGCGTGCATGATGTCGCGCCACACCACGTCGGGCCCGTACCCGGTCACCACCGCGACCGCCTTGCCGCCTCCGTCGGCGTCCGAGACGCCGACCGGGGAGAGCCCCGCCGCGACCAGCGCGGCCAGCAGACCGGCACCGCCCAGGCACACCACCGGCGCGCCCTCACCGAACCTCTCGACGGCCACCCGGGCGGCCGCCTGGGCGGACGTGACCACGTCCGCCGCGCCGGCCTCCACGCCGAGGTCGGTCAGGTGGGCGGCCACCGCCTCCGGCGTACGGGAGGCGTTGTTGGTGATGAACGCGAGCCGCATCCCCGACTCCCGAGCGGTCGACAGCGCTGCCGCCGCCCCCGGCACGGCGTGGTCGCCGATGTAGACGACCCCGTCGAGATCGAGCATGCCGAGGTCGTAGTGGGCGGCGAGTGGAACCGCGGAGGAGGCCAGCACGGCGACCATTGTCCCAGGCGAGGATTCCGGGGGTTTTCCGGCTCGTTCGTAGGATGACGGGATGGACGCGACGACGCTGGTGACCCCGCCGTACGTCGCCGGCCCACTGCGCCTGGCGCCGTTCGCCGCCCTGCGGCTGACCCCCGCCCGGGTCGGGGACCCGGCCACCGGGCGCGCGTTCGCGCGGCCGTACCGGGCGGTCGCCTCGCGCCTGCAGCGATGGCAGGGGAAGGGCCTCCTCGAGCGCGACCCGGTGCCCGCGCTCTACCTGCACGAGTACACCGCCAACGGGATCACCGTCCGCGGCCTGGTCGGGGCGCTCGATGTCTCCCGCCGCGCCCGACGCCCGGAGGACCGGGTGGTGCTGCCGCACGAGGGGATCCACCCCGTGCAGGCCGACGAGCTCGCCGACCGGATGGCGGAGATGGAGCTCAACCCCGCACCGATCCTGCTCGTCCACCACGGCTCCCCGGAGCTGCGCGACCTCACCGGGAAGATCCAGGCCGGCACCCCCGACCACGCCTTCACCGACCGCTCCCAGCAGCAGCACCGGCTGTGGGCGATCACCGACCCCGAGGTGCTCGCCGCCCTCGCCGAGCAGCTGGCCGACACGCGGGCGTTGATCGCGGACGGCCACCACCGGTACGCGGCGTACCTGCGGCTGCAGCAGCGCGGCATCGGCACCGCCTACGACGCGGGCCTGGCGATGCTGATCGACCAGGACGACACCCCGCTCTTCCTCGGGCCCATCCACCGGGTGCTCGAGGGCACCTGCCTGACGGACCTCGAGCAGGCCGCGTCGATCCTCGGCCTGCCGTGCGAGCGCGTCTCGCGGCAGCAGGCCGTCGCCTCGCTCGGGCCGACCCAGCTGGCCGCCACGGACGGCCGCTCCTGGATCGCGGTCACCCTCGAGGTGCCGTTCGACAGCGCCGCGGTCGAGGTGCTGCACCGCACCGTGCTCCCCGCCCTCCCCCACGGGCCCTCGTCGATCACCTACCACCACACCGTGGAGGAGGCGCTGGATCGAGCGCAGCCCGAGAAGGCGGTCGCCGTCCTGATGCCGGCGCCCTCGGTCGACCAGGCCCTGCGGATCGCCGAGGACGACCGACTCCTGCCGGAGAAGGCGACGTCGTTCCAGCCGAAGCCGAGCCTCGGCGTGCTGCTCCGTCCGCTCGCCTGACCGGCCCCGGGGCCGGGGCTCACGCCACCGCCACGCCGACCGCCGCCCATCCGACGCGGACGGCCTGCGCCGCGGTCGACCCGCCGCCGTGGCGCGCGTTCGCGGCCTCGAGGGTGATCCGCGCGAACTCCGCGAAGCTGACCTCGGTCCGGCCCGACAGGTCGCCGATGGCCGACCACCAGACATCGAGCGGAGTCTCCCAGGCGTTGCCGCCCACCCGCTCGGCCATGCAGTAGAAGGCCCGGCTGGGGATGCCCCCGTTGATGTGCACGCCACCGTTGTCCATCGTGGTGGTCACGTAGCCGTCCATGTGGGCGGGTTGGGGGTCCCTGCCGATCGCCGGGTCGTCGTACGCCGTCCCGGGCGCCCGCAGGGATCGGAGGCCCTCGCCCTTGATGTCGGGCATCAGGACGCCTCGCCCCAGGATCCAGTCCGCCTCCTGGGTGGACTGGCCTGCCGACCACTGTCGGCACACGGAGCCGAGGACGTCGCAGATCGACTCGACGAGCGCGCCGGTCTGGCCGTCGAAGGTCAGGCTGGCGAGCTCGGGCAGCGCGTGACAGAGCTCGTGGGCGATCACCTCGTCCGACAGCATCGGCCCGAAGATCTCCTGGTCCCCGTCGCCGATCAGTACCCCGTTGCCCGACCAGTAGGTGTTGGTGAACGACTGCCCGTAGTGCACGTACAGGTCGATCGGGTGGGTCGTGCCCGACGGGCTGGCCCGTCCCAGGACCTCCTGGAAGAACCGCACGGCACCCTCCCCCGCACCGAACGCCTTCTCGGCGACCACGTCCGTGCTCGCGGGGCCGCCGGTCGTGCGCACCAACTCGGCCGCGCTCCAGTCCTGGCTGTTCTTGCAGTCGAGCACCCGCACGGTGACCGCTTCCGAGACGGTCGCCACCTGCACCTCGGTCGCGGCGCTGGCCCGCTTGGTCAGCTCGCTGCTCGGTTCCCGGCCGGCAGCTCGCTGCGTGACCTCGAACTGCACGAAGAGCGAGGGCGCGCCCAACAGGTCCGCGGCCGGCTGCGGAGACCCGCGTCGGCGCACCGACAGGAGCCCCACCTGCCGCTCGATCTCGTCGCCGTGCACCCGCGCGGCACGTCCGGCCACCCGCAGGGCCTGCTGCAGGTACATCACGCCCTCGTTCACCATGCGCGACGGCTCCTCGCGATCCGGACGCGAGCCGACGTAGCCGATCGCATCGATCGCCGCGTAACCGCGGTGCACCAGGTTGAACAGGTCCGGGCTGCGCCGCCGCGCGAGGAGCTCCCCGTACCTGTCCCACGCGTCATGGGACAGCGTCGCTCGCGGCCAGGTCCCGGTGGACGTGAAGTACGCGATGTGCGCAGCGTTGCCGGCCAGCTCGGAGTAGATCATCCGGGCGGCCGTCCGGACGGTCGTCCGGCCGCGCAGGTACGACGTCAGGCCGGCGACCGCGCCACCGCCAACGGCTCCGATCACGGCCACGAGAAGTGGGCTCAGATCCACGGGCACCACTCCTCGCAGGCCGACGCCTCCCGCTCCGATGGTGCCACAGGCCGCCGAGGCCAAAAAGCCGCCAGGGGCCACACCGATGGGTGTGGCCCCTGGGGCAATGTTTGTCCGGCGGCGT
>NZ_STGK01000028.1 GCF_004919105.1 Nocardioides sp. GY 10113 | reverse complement strand
TGGCGATCACACCCGCCCAGCGGCATCGGTTCGTCGCACTGCTGAGCCTCGGCGCCGACGACGCCGACCTGCCGTCGGACCCCGAGTTCCGCGCCGCGCTCATCGGGTACGTCGAGTGGGGCAGTCGCCTGGCGATGCACAACTCCCGGCCGGGAGCGACCGACCTCGTCGAGCATGCGCCCGTGCCCCGCTGGGGGTGGGGCGTCGCTCCGCCGTACGACGGCTGATCACGCCCTCCGGGACGGGACGGGGCCGGGCCACGCCCCCCGAGGTCACCCGACCCGGCGCATGCTGGAGCCATGACGCGCGCGGTCGAGGTGAGGGTGACGGGCGAGGTGCAGGGCGTCTCCTTCCGGGCGTACGCCGCCCGGGAGGCGCTCCGGCTCGGACTGGTCGGGTGGGTACGCAACGAGTACGACGGCTCGGTCCTCGCCCATCTCGAGGGCCCCGCGGACGCCGTCGAGCGGATGCTGGTCTGGTGCCGGCACGGCTCCCCCGCCGCCCGCGTGCACGGGATCGACGTGCGCGATGTCGCGGCGACCGGCGCTTCCGACTTCCGCGTCGCCTACTGACCCAACAACTACTGACCCAGGCACTACTGACCCGGTTCTACCCACCCAGCCCGTAGACCCGCCGTGCGTTCCCCGCGCCGATCATCCCGGCAAGGCGCAGTGCGTCGTCCGCGGTCAGCGCGTCCTCGGCCAGCCACCCCTCCAGCACGGTGCCGAGCGCCTGCCGGAGGAGCGCCGCCCCCAGGTGGTGCAGCTCGGCCAGCCCGAACCCGTCGGTGCCGTGCAGCACCGACCCGAACGGCGCCAGCTCCAGCGTCTCGGCCAGCACGGCCGCCCCGCGTACGCCGACGTGGTTGACCGCCAGGCTGAGGTCGAGCACGACCTGCGGGAAGGCGTGCGCGAGGTAGGCCGCCTGCCGGTGGTAGGGGTAGCAGTGCAGCAGCACGATCGGCCCGGCCTCCGGAGGCAGCGCCCGCAGGAGCGGCGTGAGCAGTGACGGGTCGGCCCGGTGCAGGGTCAGGTCCGGGTCGCCGAACCCGGTGTGCACCTGCAAGGGGAGCCCGAGCGACAGGGCCGTGTGGACGGCATGCGCGATCAGCACGGGGTCGTCGAGCCGGAACCGCGCCCGCTCCCCACCGTGCACGACGGCGGCGGCGAGCCACCGGTCGGCCGCCCGCCGCACCTCGGCCGCACCCGGCGCCGTGGCCGGCAGGTCCAGCCCGACCCGGTACGCAGCGACCGTCTTGAAGCCGACCGAGCCGGCGGCGCGCGACCCCAGCTCCTCGACGACCGCGGCTCCGAGCCGCGCGGCGTCCACACCCCGCGCGGCGACCTCCTCGACCACGGCCTCGACCCTGGTCACCTCGTGCACCCGCGCCCCGGCCAGCTCGCCGAACCGCGCCGCAGAGCAGAGGCCGGGAGCCGACAGCCCGGTGTCGACGAGCAGGTCGACCGCGCCGCAGGCCGCCAGCAGCCGCCGGGACGCCTCCACCGACCCCAGCTCGTCGCGACGGACCAGGTAGTCGTCAATCGGAGCATGCGGAACCAGCCCGAGCGCGGGCGCGCACCAGCGGCGCACGGCCAGCCCGGCCGCCGAGTCGAACGCGCTGGTACCCGCCGGCCCGCCCTCGTGCGCCTCCGTGAGCAGCAGCTCGAACGCCGGCCGGTCCAGCGGGTCGAGCACGACGGGATGGCAATGCTGATCCACCAGCGGCAGCCCGGCCAGCTCGTCGGCGAGGGGCATCGACCGATCCCGGGCCTCAGTAGCGCCAGCGGGTCGCGGCCACGACCTGCTCGGGGCTCCGATCGGCGAAGAGCGCGGCCTCGGCACGGCGTACCGCGGTGAAGGCGTCGTAGAGGTACTCGCCCAGGGCGCCGGGGAGCACCTCGTCGGCCTCGAGCCGGGAGAGCGCCGACTCGACCGTCTCGGGAAGCCGCTCCACGCCGAGCCGCGCCAGCTCAGCCGGATCGAGCGCGGCCGGGTCCCCGGCGACCTCTTCCGGCAGGGTCGACCCCCGGTCGAGCGCGGCCAGCCCGGCGGTGAGCACCGCACCCACGGCCAGGTAGGGGTTGGCGCTGGCGTCGAGGCACTTCACCTCCGCGTTGGCCGTCTCGCCGGTCTCGCCCTCCGACCCGGTGACGAGGCGGAGCGCGGCCTCACGGTTCTCCCGTCCCCAGCACCGGTAGGCGCCGGCCCAGGTGGAGGGCACCAGGCGCAGGTGGCTGGGCACGCTCGGCGCCAGGATCGCGACCAGCGCGGGCAGCGACTCCAGCACGCCGGCGAGGAACGACTCACCCGCGGCGGTGAGCCCGTAGCGCCCGGGGCCCCCCGCGAACAGGTTGGCGCCGTCGCGACGCAGCGAGAGGTGCAGGTGCTGGCCGTTGCCGACCGTCCCGGCGACCACGGTCGGGGCGAACGTCGCCTCCATCCCGTGCCGCCGGGAGACGGCGCGGACGGTCTCCCGGACGAGCAGCACCTGGTCCGCCGCGGCGACGGGCGCCAGCGGCGCCGCGGAGAGCTCGAACTGACCGGGCGAGTACTCCGGGTGCAGCTGCAGCACCTCGACCGACTCCGCGGCCAGCGCGGTCAGCAGGTCGCGGCAGTACTCGTCGAGCTCCACCATCCGGGTCATCCCGTACGCCGGCCCGCGGCACGCCGCGGCGAAGCCGCCGGACTCCTCGGTCCCGACGACCCACTCGATCTCGAAGCCCATCCGGACCTCCACTCCGGCCGCCTCGGCCCGCGCGGCCGCGCGGTGCGCGAAGGCGCGCTGGCAGCCGGGGTGCTCGGCCCCGTCCTGGGCGTACCGGTCGACCGGCGCCCACGCCCAGCCCGGCTGCCCGGCCAGCCGCACCAGCCGATCGAGGTCGGGGTAGAGCCGCAGGTCCCCCGCCGGCCCGCCGACCGAGCGCCCCGCGGTGATGCTGTCGTCGACGCAGAAGACGTCGAAGACCGGCGACATCCCGACACCCCAGGCCGCGGCGTGCGGCAAGCGAGCCACCGGTACGGCCTTCACCCGGGTGACACCGGCGTTGTCGACGTAGCTGAGCGCCACGCCGTCGACACCGTCCTCCACGAGGGCGACCGCTGCCGCGTGCCCCCTGCGCCTCTGGTCCTCGCGCCACTCAGCGTCCACCGGTGCCTCCTGGTCTCCCACCGTAGGCCGAGTTCGCCGCGAGGGCACCTGCTCGCCGACCTCCGCGCGAGGTGCCCGGCGCCCTCAGCGCACCACGAGCAGCTGGTACATCCCGTTCGCGTAGTGGTTGCGCAGGTTGCAGACCAGCTCGTAGCGACCGGCCGGCAGGTCGAGTGTCATCCAGCCGACCCTCCCGGACTCGATGCCGTCGCCCTCGCCGCCGGCGCATGAGGCCGATGCCTCGCCCAGGCTCCCGGTCTCGTCCACGCGGCCGCGGGCGTCCGCGACACGCTCACCGACGCGCTGCCCGGCAGGGAGCGGCAGGACGACCAGCTCATGGGTGCGTCCGCCCCTGTTCACCGCCAAGAAGCTCGTCTCGCCGGCGGCCACCGTGGCCGGGACGGCTCGCAGGAGCATCCGCCGGCCCGTCGGGGCGGAGCCGCCCATCATCCAGCCCATCGCTCCGGCGCCGCGGCCGTCGACCAGCATCACGTGCACGACCTGACCGGGCAGCGAGGACGGCAGGTCGCAGTCGAGCGGGGCCATCGGGAAGCCGCCCCGGGTCGAGCCCATCATGCCCAGCCCCGGCACCGTCGCCGACGAGGGGTCCGCGCCCATCATCGATCCCGGCGTCGTGGCGGCGTCGCACGCCGCCAGCAGCGTCCCGACCAGGACGCCCACCGCGACCAGGATCGGCAGCCGCCGGCCGCGCCTCCCGTCCATGCCTCCACGACAGCATCGGCTCCGGCGCCACGACAGTGCCCCAGGACCCCGGCCGACGGGACCAAGCACCCGGGCGCCCGGGTCGCCGCGTCGAAGGGCCGGGGCCCCTGAGCCCCGCTCGCGGGGGCCGTTGGACCCTGCGCCCGGGCCGGCGCAGGCCGCAGAATCAGTGACGAGGAGGCCACCATGACGCCCGCACGAGCACGCCGACTGGTCGTCGCCGGCGCGGCGCTCGTGGCCACCGAGGCGGCGCTCATCGGCCTTGGTCGCACCTTCGGCAGCACCTGCGCCGAGCGGGCGGCGACGCTGCCCGGGGACGAGGTCGTCGGGCGGCCGACGATGCAGACCGACCACGCCGTCACCATCGCGGCCACCCCACGGGAGGTCTGGCCCTGGCTCGTGCAGATGGGCTGGGGGCGCGGCGGCTGGTACACGGCCCGCTGGGTCGACCGTGCGTTCTTCCCGCGCAACGGCCCGAGCGCCGATCGGATCGTTCCGGAGCTCCAGTCGATCACGCTCGGCGACTTCATCCCCGATGGCGCCCCCGAGACCGGGTGCGGCTTCCACGTCGTGGGACTCGACCCGGAACGCCACCTCGTGCTCCGGTCGACCAGCCACCTCCCCCGCGCCGCGCGCGAGCGCGCTGACCTGGACTGGACCTGGACGTTCCGGCTGACCCCGCTCCCCGGCGGCCGTACCCGCCTGCATCTGCGCTCTCGCTGGACGACTCGCCCGTGGTGGGTCTCCGCCACGGCGCTTCTCGTGATCGTCCCCGCCGACCTCGTGATGGCCCGGGACATGCTCGCGGGGATCCGCGCGCGAGCGGCGCGACGCGCGGTCCCGACATCGTGACGGCGCCAGTACGCGTCGCGCGGCTGGTCTCCGGCGGCCAGACCGGTGTGGATCGCGCGGCGCTGGACGCGGCGCTGGCCGCCGACGTCCGGTACGGCGGATGGTGCCCGGCCGGCGGCTGGGCGGAGGACCGGCCGGATCCGCCAGGGCTGCTCGCCGACTACCCGGGCCTGCGCGAGACACCGTCGGCGGACCCGGCCGACCGGACCCGCCGCAACGTCCGCGACAGTGACGCGGTGCTCGTGGTGCGCGACCCCGGGGTGCCCTCGCCCGGCACGGACCTGACGATTGCGACGGCGCGGCAGCTGGGACGGCCCTGCCTGGCGGTTGCCGGTGGACGGGAGGACCTCGACTCGGTGCGCCGGTGGCTGGCGAGGGTCGAGGGCGAGCGCGGTGCGCCACCCGCCCTCGCCGTGGCCGGACCACGGGAGAGCGAGCAGCGCGGCGCCTACGCGGCGGCTCGGCGGCTGCTGGACGCGTTGCTCGCCCCGGCCGGGCTCAGCCCTTGACGTAGGAGAGCTTCTCGCTGACCAGCCCGTCGCGGAACCGCAGCACGTCGGTGCCGCGGACGTGGCCGGGATCCGAGCCGGCCCAGGCGTAGCGCCAGCGGACCACCCCCCGGTCGCCGGCCACGAACGACTCCTCCTCGGTGAAGGTCATCCCCGGTGTCCCCATCACCTCCGCCCAGGCCGCACGGACCGCCTCGCGGCCCTCCCACCGCTGCCCGTCCGGCGCCGGGGAGGTGGCCTCGAAGACGATGTCGTCGGTGACCAGCGCCAGCGCGGTCTCCAGGTCGGCGGCGCCGAAGGCCGCGTTGAACCGGATCAGCGTCGCGTGCGCGGGTCCCCAGTCGGCGTCCCGCCCGAACCGGGCCAGCAGGTCGCGCTGGGGGTCGCCGGAGAGCGCCCGGCGGTCGGTGACCGCCCCGGCGCCGCGGTACAGCTCCTCGCGGGCGGCGAACCAGTCGGCGATCCCCCGCACGACCTGGGGGTCCAGACGACGGTCCTGCCCCGTGGCCGCGGCCAGGTCCCAGCCGTGGATGAGGTGGTCGGCGGCCAACTGGGCGGCGTACTCCTCCTTCGGCGTCTCGCCGAACGACAGGTGCACCGTGCCGCCGCGCGCCAGCCCCTCGGCGACGGCCGTCACCGCGGCGCGCGCAGCATCCAGCGCCGCCTGGATCGGGTCGGCTCCCAGGAGGTCCCCGGAGAACCGGTCCCCGACCTCCTCGATCGTCGCACCGCCCATCAGCGGCACCGCCCACAGGTTCTCGGCGGTCACGTGGTTGGCCAGGTCGCGCACCGTCCACGCCGCGCAGGGCGTGGGACGGTCCCACTGGTCGTCAGTCACTGCGTTGATCCGGTCGGCGAAGTACTCGACCGACCGGTGGTGGAGCGTTCCCACGTCCATCTGCTGTCCCCTTCCGATGTGGTCGGGTCCGGCGCGCGGACTGGTTCCGCCCCCGCGGGGAGCGAACGGGCCCACCCCCATCGTCACCCCGCGGGACCGCCGAGGACACCCCCGAGGACACGCCGAGGGCCATCGGTTCGGGCCGGCGGTGCCAGCCCGGAGGGGTCAGCCGACGGTCGCCGGGTCCGCCCACGCGGCGTCGAGACCGGTGACCTCCAGCACCCGCTGCACGCGCGCGGAGCGCGCGGAGACGGTCAACGATCGCCCGCGGGAACGGGCCACCCGGTCCAGCTCCACGAGCGCGCCGATGCCGAGGGAGTCGAGGAACTCCACGCCGGCCATGTCCAGCACCAGCGCCCGGTCCGCGCCCAGGGCGTCGGTACCCGCGCTGACCAGCTCGCCCCTGCTGACCAGGTCGACGGAACCCACCAGCGTCAGCGTGGTGGTCGCGTCGGTGTCGTCGCGGGTGATCGTGAGGTTCATGGTGTTCCTTCCCTATCGGTGGTCGCTGGCGCTCGACGCGCGGTTGGCCCGGAGCCCGGGCCGGCCTCGAGTCGGAACCAGACGGTCTTTCCATTCCCCGAGGCGGACGGAGCCACACCCCAGTTCTGCGCGAGGCGCTGCACGATGCGCAGCCCCCGGCCGTGAGCCGCGTCGGCGGAGGCCGGGCCGGGTGAGACCCGAGGCAGCACGCTGCTGCCGTCGCGGACGCCGACGTCGAGCGCGTCGGGGTGCGCCGTCACGGTCAGCCGCACGTCGGGGGCTCCATGCACGACCGCGTTGCTGACCAGCTCGGAGGCGAGCAGCTCCGCGTCATCCACCACCGGTCCCGGCAGGTGGCTGCCCGCCTGCCGCACCACCGCCCGTGCCCGTGACACGGCGGACGGCAGGAACGGCAGGTCGACCACCACCGCGGGTCCGACCACCTCATCGCGCTGCACGAGCCCCACAGCCCACACCACACCTTCCGTTGCACTTGCCCGGCGCTCCCGTACGCCGCCGCGGGTGTCTTCTACCCCGAACCCACCGGGGTCTACACGTCGAATCACCGCCGGTTTCGCGGTGGCCCCCAGCGGCGCGCGGGACGGGCCGCCGGCTGACAACCTCGACCGTTCCATGTGTATCGTCCGCGCCGGGGGGAAGGCTCGCCTGCGCGGTCGCGCGGACGCGGCCGATCAGGCTCGAGGTGCGTGGCGCCTCGCGGCGAGTGAAACGGAGCGAGCAGGGGTGCTGTCGGACAACGCGACCGATGTCGGCGAGCGCGCCGACAGGGTCGACGCCAGGGTGGAGTCCTCGCCGCGCAGTCCCGGCCCCGAGCCGGAGCCCGTCGTGCTGCTGGTGGAGGACGACCCCGGCGACGCGCTGCTCGTCGAGGAGCTGGTCGCCGACTCGCGTCCCGGCATGGACCTGCGCTGGGTGCGCTCCATGGCCGACGCGGTGGCCTGGCTGCAGACCGAGCGCGCGGACTGTGTGCTGCTCGACCTGCACCTGCCGGACGCCCACGGCCTCGATGCCCTGGCTGCGCTCCGGGAGCGGGCCGACGACGTGGCGGTGGTCGTCCTCACCGGTCTGGCCGGGGAGGCGACCGGCCTGGCCGCCGTCGCCGCCGGCGCCCAGGACTACCTGGTCAAGGGCGGCGTCGACGCGGAGTGGCTGGGCCGCGCGGTGCGCTACGCCGTGCAGCGCAAGCAGACCGAGCAGGCGGCGGTGGCCCTGCAGGCCAGCCACCTGCAGGCACGCGAGAACGCCCGCCTGGAGCGGGGGCTGCTGCCCACCCCGATGCTGCGACAGTCCGGCGGTCTCGAGGTGGTCAACCGGTACCACCCCGGCCGCGCCCAGGCGCTGCTCGGCGGCGACTTCTACGACGTCGTGCAGGCGCCGGACGGATCCGCCGAGGTGCTGATCGGCGACGTCTCGGGTCACGGGCCCGACGAGGCCGCGCTCGGAGTCGCGCTCCGCATCGCCTGGCGCACGCTGGTCCTCAGCGGCGTCGAGGGCAGCGAGCGGCTGCGACGGCTGGACCAGCTGCTCGACGCCGAGCGCCCCCAGGAGCACATCTTCGCGACCCTGACCTCGCTGTCGCTGGCGGCCGACCGCCGTCGCGTCGAGGTGATGCGCGCCGGACACCCCGGGATGATGGTCCGCACCGGCAACCGCGTCGAGTGGCTGGAGGTGCCCGGCGGACCGGCGCTGGGCATCCTGCCGGACGCCGAGTGGCCGCGCCACGAGCTGCTGCTGCCCGAGGGCGACTGGGGACTGGTGCTCTTCACCGACGGCCTGTTCGAGGGCCGCACCGACACCCACGGGGCGCGGTTGGGCGAGGAGGGCCTGCTCGCCGAGGCCCAGCGGCTCGGCGCCGCGGCGCCGGACGTCTTCGTCGACACGTTGATCGGGCGCGCCCAGGACCTGGCCGAGGAGTTCGGCGGGATCGACGACGACGTGGCCGTGGTCCACGTCCGCTGGCAGGAGAACGCATGACCGCCCCCGAGGCCGCCCAGCCCGCCCGAGCCACCGGCATCAGCCGGATCACCGTGCAGGGGTGGTTCTACCTCGTGCTGGCCGTGATGCTCGTCATCGTCGGCGTTGGCGTCGTGGTCGGCGCGGAGCAGCTGGACCGCACCGTCGCCGCCTCGAACCGCCTGAACCAGCGGATCGAGCCCGCCCGCGTCGAGGCCTACCGGCTGCACACGGCGCTGCTCGACCAGGAGACCGGGGAGCGGGGGTACGCGCTGACCGGGGATCCCGACTTCCTGGCGCCGTACACCGACGGGCTGCAGGAGCAGCAGCTGGCGACCGCCAACCTCCGGCGCCTGCTGTCGGACGAGGACGACCTGATCGCCGGTCTCGACCAGATCGAGGCGGCTGCCGAGCGCTGGCGGCGCGACTTCGCCGACCCGACCATCGCCGCGGTGACCCCGGGCGAGCCGAAGCGACTCGACCGCGCGGCCGCGAACGAGGCCAAGGTCGCCTTCGACGAGATCCGCGCCCTGTTCGAGGTGCAGGACGCCGAGCTCCTCGCGGCGCGCACCCAGAGCCAGTCCGACCTGGTCGACGCCCGAGCCCATCGCAACTGGGTCCTCGGCAGCATGATCCTCGCCTTCTTCGCCGCCGGCATCCTGATGACGATCCTGGTGCTGGCCCTGGTGACGCGTCCGCTGTCCAGGCTGCGCGCCTCGTCGCGGCGCGTCGCCGAGGGCGACTTCGCCCACTCGATCACGCCGTCCGGCCCGGAGGACATCCGCGCGGTGGGGCGCGACGTGGAGCAGATGCGCCGACGTATCGTCCGCGACCTCGAGGCCTCGCGGGAGCAGGAGCGCCTGCTGGCCGAGCAGGCCGCCGGCCTCGACGCCCAGGCCGACGAGCTGCGCCGCTCCAACGTCGAGCTCGAGCAGTTCGCCTACGTCGCCTCCCACGACCTGCAGGAGCCGCTGCGCAAGGTCGCGTCGTTCTGCCAGCTGCTCGAGAAGCGGTACGGCGGGCAGCTGGACGAGCGCGGCCAGCAGTACATCGACTTCGCGGTCGACGGCGCCAAGCGGATGCAGGTGCTGATCACCGACCTGCTGGCCTTCTCCCGGGTCGGTCGCCTCAACGACATCAGCACACCCTTCGACCTCGACGAGTCCCTCGACGGCGCCGTGGCCAACCTGGCCTCCGCGATCGAGGACTCCGGCGCCCGCGTCGAGCGCCCCGACGACCTCCCGGTGATCCTCGGCGACCCGACCCTGTTCACCATGGTCTGGCAGAACCTGATCAGCAACGCGATCAAGTTCCGCTCCCCCGACCGCCCGCCGACGGTGACGGTCACCTGCCAGCCGGACCCGAACGGGGACGGCGAGGACTCCTGGCTGATCACCGTGACCGACAACGGGATCGGCATCCCGGCCGAGTTCACCGAGAAGGTGTTCGTCATCTTCCAACGGCTGCACAGCCGCGACGCCTACGCGGGGACCGGCATCGGCCTCGCGCTGTGCCGCAAGATCGTCGAGTACCACGGCGGCCGGATCTGGATCGACACCGCCCACGAGGGCGGCACCCGCATCTGCTTCACCCTGTCAGCCGCGGCCGCCGCCCTCCGGGCGGACGTACTGGCCGCGACCACCGTCCCGGAAGGACAACCCGCATGAGCACGACCGCCAACCCGATCGAGGTGCTCCTGGTCGAGGACGACGCCGGCGACGAGCTGATGACCCGGGAGGCGTTCGAGGACAACAAGATCGCCAACACCCTGCACGTGGTGCGCGACGGCGAGGAGGCGCTGGACTTCCTCTACCGCCGCGGCGACCACACGTCGGCGCCCCGGCCGGACCTGATCCTGCTCGACCTCAACCTGCCCAAGTACGACGGGCGCGAGGTGCTGCAGGTGATCAAGTCCGACGCCGGCCTCTCCACGATCCCGGTGGTCGTGCTCACCACCTCCTCGGCCGAGGAGGACATCCTGCGCAGCTACAAGCTGCACGCCAACGCCTACGTGACCAAGCCGGTGGACCTCGACCAGTTCATCGCGGCGGTGCGACAGATCGACGAGTTCTTCGTGAGCGTGGTGCGCCTGCCCGGCCGCGCCTGAGCTCGGCCGGCTCGCCGCGGTCGACGCCCGCGCCCTCGCCGGCCGGGATCCGCCGAAGGGCCCGCGGGCCCCGGCCGGAGGGCCGTGGCGCAACGGCACCGGTCGGACGAGGCTCGATGATGTGAAGACCCCTGCGCTCGTCCTCGACTTCGACCGGATCGGCATGGGCGACGTCGCGCTGGTGGGCGGCAAGAACGCCTCCCTCGGCGAGATGTACCAGCACCTCGCCGACGCCGGCGTCCGCGTGCCCGGGGGCTTCGCGATCACCGCAGCGGCCTACCGGCACGTGCTGGACGAGGCGAAGGCCTGGACCGACCTGGAGGCGACGTTCGAGGGCCTGGACCCCGAGGACGTCGCCGACCTCTCCCACCGCGCCGCCCGCGCCCGGCAGATCGTGTACGACGCCGGGCTGCCCGAGGATCTCCGCGCGCAGGTGCTGGCGGCGTACCGAAGCCTGCGGGAGCGCTACGGAGAGGACGTCCGCCTCGCGGTGCGCAGCAGCGCCACCGCCGAGGACCTGCCCGACGCGAGCTTCGCGGGGCAGCACGACACGTACCTCGACGTCGCGGGCGAGGCGGGGCTGCTGGACGCGGTCCGGCGCTGCTTCGCCAGCCTCTTCACCGACCGGGGCATCCACTACCGGCACCGCCACGGCTACGACCAGCTCGCGGTCGCCCTCTCCGTGGGCGTGATGCGGATGGTCCGCTCGGACCTGGCCAGCAGCGGCGTGATGTTCACGATCGACACCGAGTCCGGACTGCCCGACGTCGTCTTCACCACCGCCTCCTGGGGCCTGGGCGAGAACGTGGTGCAGGGCGCCGTCGACCCCGACGAGTTCTACGTGCACAAGCCGACGTACGAGCAGGGCTTCCGCGCCGTGCTGCGCAGGCGCCTGGGCGAGAAGGCGATCCGGATGGTGGCCGCGGGCCGGTCCGGGACCCGCAACGAGCAGACGCCGGACGAGGACCGCCAGCGGTTCTGCATCTCCGACGAGGAGGTGCTGGAGCTGGCCGGTGCGGCGATCGCGATCGAGCGGCGCTACGGCCAGCCGATGGACATCGAGTGGGCCAAGGACGGGCTGGACGGCCGGATCTACGTCGTGCAGGCCCGGCCGGAGACCGCCACCTCGCGGGTCACCACCCTGCAGCGGTTCCACGTCGGCGAGCACGGCCGGACGCTCGTCGAGGGTCGGGCGGTCGGCGACCGGGTGGCCGTCGGCCGGGTCCGGGTGGTCCGCGACGCCCAGCACCTCGCCGAGTTCCGACCGGGCGAGGTGCTGGTCTCGGCCACCACCACCCCGGACTGGGAGCCGGTGATGAAGACGGCCGCCGCGGTGGTCACCGACCGGGGCGGGCGAACCTGCCACGCCGCCATCGTCGCCCGCGAGCTCGGGCTGCCGGCCGTGGTCGGCACCGACGCCGGCACGACGGCACTGGTCGACGGCGCCGAGGTGACCGTCTCCTGCGCCGAGGGCGAGACGGGCCGCGTCTACGCCGGCGCCGCCGCGATCGAGGTCGAGGAGATCGAGCTGACCGACCTGCCCCGGCCCCGGACCAGGCTGATGGTCAACCTGGGCAACCCGGACCTCGCGTTCCGGACCGCGATGCTGCCCAGCGACGGCGTCGGCCTGGCCCGGATGGAGTTCATCATCAACGAGGCGATCAAGGTGCACCCGCTCGCGCTGCTGCACCCCGAGCGGGTCGAGGACGTCGGCGAGCGGCTGCGGATCCAGGCCATGCTCGACCAGTACGACGACGGGGCGGCGTACTTCGTGCAGCGACTGGCGGAGGGCATCGGCACCATCGCCGCGGCGTTCCACCCGCGGCCGGTGGTCGTGCGGATGTCCGACTTCAAGACGAACGAGTACGCCAACCTGGTCGGCGGTCGTTGGTTCGAGCCGGCCGAGGAGAACCCGATGCTCGGCTTCCGCGGCGCCTCGCGGTACGCCCACCAGGCCTACGCCGAGGGCTTCGAGCTGGAGTGCCGGGCGATGCGCCGGGTGCGCGAGGAGATGGGTCTGACCAACGTCATCCTGATGCTCCCGTTCGTCCGCCGCCTGGCGGAGGCGGACCTGGTCCTGGCCCGGATGGCCGAGCTGGGCCTCGAGCGCGGCAAGGACGGGCTGCAGGTCTACGCGATGTGCGAGATCCCGAACAACGTGCTGCTGGTCGACGAGTTCGCCGAGCGCTTCGACGGGCTCTCCATCGGATCCAACGACCTGACCCAGCTGACCCTGGGCGTGGACCGCGACAGCGCCACGGTCGCCTTCGACTACGACGAGCGAGACCCGGGCGTGAAGAAGATGATCCGGCTCGCCGTCGAGGGCTGCCGGCGCAACGGCATCCACTCCGGGCTGTGCGGCCAGGCGCCGTCGGACTACCCGGACATGGCCGAGTTCCTGGTCGACCTCGGCATCGACTCGATGAGCCTCAACCCCGACAGCCTGGTCCGCACCACGCAGACGGTGCTGGCGGCCGAGGAGCGGCTGAAGGGCTGACCGTCGTCAGCGCGGCAGCGTCGGGTAGCGCTCCGCCACCCAGTCCGCGATCCGCGCGGCGAGGCCGGCGAGGGTGTCCGCGGCCACCGACGAGCCGTCCCACGCCACCACCAGCCGGATGCTCAGTCGTCGGTCCCCGAGGTCGACCGCCAGCGGGACCAGGTCGAAGCGTGGGTCGTCGGAGACCACGGCGACGCCGCGACCCGACGCGGCCAGCGCCTGCGCGATGGTGCCGTTGGCGGCCTCCACCAGCGTCGAGTACGACGTGCCGGCCGCCGCGACCGCCCGCTCGAGCGCCTCGCGCGAGGTGAAGCTCGCCGGCAGCCCGATCAGCGGACGCTCGAGCAGCTCCGCCAGGCGGACGCTCCCCCGCTCGCTCCAGGGGTCCGAGCGCGGCACGTAGGCCCACACCGGGAACGTCGCCAGCGCGCGGGCGACCAGCGGGGCCTGCGGGCGCTGCATGCCGATCGCGAGGTCGGCGCCGGCCCGCAGCATCGCCTCCACCGTCGGACCGTCCGCGACCCGGACGTCGACCACCGGATCCTCCGGCGACATCGTCGCGACGAACGGCGAGACGATGTCGGTCAGGGTCGCGGTCGGGGCCGCGATGGTCAGCCGCTCCACCCGGCCGCGCGCATGCAGGTGCGCGGCACGTTCGAGGGCGTCCGCGGCTGCCAGCAGCTCGCGCGCGACGGGCAGCAGCGCGAGTCCGGTACGGCTCAGCGCCAGTCGTCCCGGCGCCCGGTCGAAGAGGGCGACGCCGAGGTCCTGCTCGAGCTGGCGCAGCTGCCGCGACAGCGCCGGCTGGGCGACGTGGACCTGAGCCGCGGCGGCGCTGACGCTGCCCGTCTCGGCGGTGGCCACGAAGTACTCCACGTGCCGCAGCTGCACGGCATTCCCCTCCACTCGGTCCGAGCCCGGTCCACCGGGCGACCCACGACGACCGCCATGCCTCACAGGCATGGCCGTCGTACCGATTCTGTCTTGGACAGCATAGGCCGACGGGCGGACACTTGCTCCTATGAGCACCGCCCTCGATCAGCCCACCACCGTCCAGCAGCGTCGGATCGTCAACGAGATCCCCGGCCCGCGTTCCCGCGAGCTGATGGCGCGCAAGCAAGGCGCCGTCGCCGCCGGCGTGGGCACCACCATGCCGGTCTTCGCGGTCGCCGCCGAGGGCGGCATCGTCGTCGACGTCGACGGCAACCACCTCATCGACCTGGGCTCGGGCATCGCCGTGACCACGGTCGGCGCCAGCGCGCCCCGCGTCGTGGCGGCCGTGCAGGAGCAGGTGGCCGCGTTCACCCACACCTGCTTCATGGTGACCCCCTACGAGGGCTACGTCGGCGTGGCAGAGGCGCTCAACCGCCTCACCCCCGGCGACCACGCCAAGCGCACCGCGCTGTTCAACTCCGGCGCCGAGGCCGTCGAGAACGCGGTCAAGATCGCCCGCTCCTACACCGGCCGCCAGTCCGTCGTGGTCTTCGACCACGCCTACCACGGCCGCACCAACCTGACGATGGCGATGACCGCCAAGTCGATGCCCTACAAGCACGGCTTCGGCCCGTTCGCCTCCGAGGTCTACCGCGCCCCGCTGTCCTACCCCTTCCGTGACTCCGGTGTCGACGGCGCGGCCGCCGCGGCCCGCGCGATCGACGTGATCGAGAAGCAGGTCGGCGCCACCAACCTGGCCGCCGTCGTGATCGAGCCGATCCAGGGCGAGGGCGGGTTCATCGAGCCGGCCGAGGGCTTCCTCCCGGCGCTGGCGGCCTGGTGCCGCGAGAACGGCGTGGTCTTCGTCGCCGACGAGGTGCAGACCGGCTTCGCGCGCACCGGCGACATGTTCGCCTGCGACCGCGAGGGCGTCGTCCCCGACCTGATCGTCACCGCCAAGGGCATCGCCGGCGGCCTGCCGCTCTCCGCGGTGACCGGCCGCGCCGAGATCATGGACGCCCCGCACGCCGGCGGCCTCGGCGGCACCTACGGCGGCAACCCGCTGGCCTGCGCCGCCGCGCTGGCCGCGATCGAGACCATCGAGGCCGATGGCCTGGTCGCCCGCGCCCGCGAGATCGAGGACCTGATGCTGGGTCGACTGCGCGCCCTCCAGGCCGCCGACGCCCGGGTCGGCGACGTCCGTGGCCGCGGCGCCATGATCGCCGTCGAGCTGGTGAAGGCGGGCACGTCCGAGCCCGACGCAGCGCTGACCAACGCGGTCGCCGCCGCTGGCCGCGCCCAGGGCCTGATCGTGCTCACCTGCGGCACCTACGGCAACGTGCTCCGCTTCCTGCCGCCGCTGACGATCACCGACGAGCTCCTCACCGAGGCCCTCGACATCCTCGACGAGATCTTCGCGAGCACCCGGTGACGGCCCTGGCACAGCCCGCGGACACCGCCCGCGGGCCGCTGGACGACGCCCACGACCAGCTCGCCGACGCCTGCCGCGTCCTCGGGTACGACGAGGGCACGATGAAGATGCTGGCCGCGCCGCGCCGCGAGGTCACCGTCTCGATCCCGCTGCGCCGCGACAACGGCACCGTCGAGGTGCTCACCGGCCACCGTGTGCAGCACAACCTCTCCCGCGGCCCGGCGAAGGGTGGACTCCGGTTCAGCCCCCACGTCGACCTCGACGAGGTCCGCGCTCTCGCGATGTGGATGTCGTGGAAGTGCGCCCTGATGGACCTGCCCTACGGCGGTGCCAAGGGCGGCGTGACCATCGACCCGAGCAAGTACTCCGAGGCCGAGCTCGAGCGCGTCACGCGTCGCTACACCTCCGAGATCCTTCCGGTGATCGGCCCCAACCGCGACATCCCGGCGCCCGACATCGGCACCGACGAGCGGACCATGGCCTGGATGATGGACACCGTCTCGGTGGCCAGCGGCTACACCGTGCTCGGCACCGTGACCGGCAAGCCGGTCAGCCTCGGCGGCTCGCTGGGCCGGGCGTCCGCGACCTCGCTGGGCGTCGCGCAGATCGCGTTCGCCGCGCTGCAGCACCTGGGGCTGGCCACGCACGAGACGTCCGCCGCCGTCCAGGGCTTCGGCAAGGTCGGCCGCGGCGCGGCCCGCTTCCTGGCCGACGCCGGGGTGCGCGTGCTCGCCGTGAGCGACCAGTTCGGCGGCCTGTGGAGCCCGACCGGGCTCGACATCAAGGCCCTGGAGGAGCACGTCGACGCGACCGGCTCCGTGGTCGGCTTCGCCGGTGGCGAGCCGATCGACAACAGCGCGCTGCTGACGCTGGAGGTCGACCTGCTGGTGCCGGCCGCCGTCGAGGGCGTGCTGCACGAGGGCAACGCCAGCGACGTGAAGGCGCGCCTGATCGTCGAGGGCGCCAACGGTCCCACCACCACCGCGGCGGACACGATCCTCGCCGAGCGCGGCGTGCTCGTGGTCCCCGACATCCTGGCCAACGCCGGCGGTGTGGTCGTCTCCTACTTCGAGTGGGTGCAGGCCAACCAGGCGTACTGGTGGAGCGAGGCCGAGGTCGAGGCCCGGCTCGCCGACCGGATGACCAGCGCCTGGCACCAGGTGCTCACCGAGGCGGAGTCGCGCGACCTGTCGCTGCGCGCCGCCGCCACCTGCCTCGCGGTGCGCCGCGTCGCCGAGGCCCACCGACTGAGAGGGCTCTACCCGTGACCGACTCCCCCACCCCGACCGCCATGTTCGACGTGCTCGACCCCGCCTCGCTCGAGGTCATCGCCCAGGTCCCCGACCACGGCGTGGACGAGGCCCGCGCCGCGGTCGACCGCGCCAGCGCGGCGTTCGCCGAGTGGTCCCGGACCACCGCGCGGCACCGCTCCGACGTGCTCCGCCGTGCGCACGAGTACATGCTGCGCGACAAGGACGAGCTGGCGGCGCTGATCGCCCGCGAGAACGGCAAGTCGCTGACCGACGCCGCCGGCGAGGTCGTCTACGCCGCCGAGTTCTTCCGCTGGTTCTCCGAGGAGGCCGTCCGGCCCGGCGGCGAGTACGGCGAGGCGCCGGCCGGCGGCGCACGGACCCTGGTCTCGCACCGCCCGGTGGGCGTGGCCGCCCTGGTCACCCCGTGGAACTTCCCGGCCGCGATGGCGACGCGGAAGATCGGCCCCGCCCTGGCCGCCGGCTGCACCGTGGTGCTCAAGCCGGCGGCGGAGACCCCGCTGACCGCGCTCGCCGTCGCCCGCATCCTGACCGAGGCGGGCGTCCCCGACGGCGTGGTCGAGGTGGTCACCACCACCGACGCCCGCGGCGTGGTCACGACCTGGCTCGAGGACGACCGCGTCCGCAAGGTCTCGTTCACCGGGTCCACCGGCGTCGGCCGCGCGCTGCTGCACCAGGCCGCCGACCGGGTCCTCAACGCCTCGATGGAGCTGGGCGGCAACGCCCCGGTCGTGATCACCGAGGACGCCGACCTGGACCAGGCCGTCGCGGGCACGATGATCGCCAAGTTCCGGGGCGGCGGGCAGGCCTGCACCGCGGCCAACCGGATCTACGTCCACCAGTCGGTCGCCTTCGACTTCGTGGCCAAGTTCGGCGCCGAGGTCGAGAAGCTGGTCGTCGGCCCCGCCGCCGACGGCTCGGCCATCGGCCCGCTGATCAACGCCGCCGCCGTCGAGCGGATCTCCCGCGTGGTGGAGCAGGCGGTCGCCGAGGGCGCCCGGATCTCGCACCAGGCCGCGCTCCCCGACGCCGAGGGCTACTTCTTCCCGCCCACGGTGCTCGCGAACGTCGCTCCGGACGCCAGCATCCTGAAGGACGAGATCTTCGGCCCGGTGGCCCCGGTCGTGGTGTGGACCGACGAGGAGGAGCTGGTCGAGCTGGTCAACGACACCGAGTACGGGCTGGCGGCGTACGTCTTCGCCGGCGAGCTCGGCCGCGCGATCCGCCTCAGCGAGCGCATCGACGCCGGCATGATCGGTGTCAACCGCGGCCTCGTCTCCGACCCGTCGGCGCCGTTCGGCGGAGTCAAGCAGAGCGGTCTGGGCCGCGAGGGCGCCCGCGAGGGTCTGCGCGAGTTCCAGGAGACGCAGTACCTCAGCGTCGACTGGGCGTAACGCCCAGCGGCCACAGTGCGCAGCGCCGGACCTCCCGCTCGGGAGGTCCGGCGCTCGCGCTTTTCCCTGGACCGCGGGCTAGACCGCAGAGCGAGTTTTCGAGTTGCCATGTCACCGATGAAGTCGCAGGAAGGACCACCATTTTCCCGACCCCGGCCGGCGGCCGGCGCACCCGGCGTGGTAGACGCCCTCCACCCGCGTACGTACACTCGGCGTTCACTGGCCCGATGCACTGTGGATGACCCACGCGATGGCGACGACACGGCGCACCGGGCCGGCGCACTGACCGACACCACACCTGTGCACGGGCGGGGCTTGGAGCCCCGGAAAGAGCCTCCAACGGCGTGGGCCGCCTGCAGGTGACGATGCCGGGTCGCGGGCTGACAACTCCGCTGGACCCTCCCGGCAACACTGGAAGGGACTCCTCCAGCATGCGCTCCACCCCCTCAGTCCTGGCCGGCCTGCTCGGTCTGGGACTTCTCGGATCCGTTCTCGTGGCGGGGGGCGGTGTCGGCGCGCCACCGCCCTCGGCCGGACAGGCCGCCGCGGTCGAGACCATCGAGCCGGCCGCCGCGACCTGTCGCAAGGCGCCGAGGTGGAAGGCGCGCAAGGAGACCAGGTACGGCATCAGCCTGGGCAGCAACGGCGGCGGCTCGATGAAGCAGGACCTCGACCTCGAGGAGGCCCGGTTCGGCACCCGGGTCCCCGTCGTGCGGACGTGGGACGACACGCTGCCGACCCGGACGCCCTGGTCGGAGAAGAAGCGCTGGTACCAGAGGCGCTGGGTGGTCACCTCCATCCGCGTCACACCACAGGCCGTGCTCAGCGGCGACTACGACGGCAGGCTGCGCCAGTACTTCCGCACCGCGCCCCGCAAGAAGGGGCCGATCTTCTGGAACTACTGGCACGAGCCCGAGGACGAGATCCGCGCGGGGCAGTTCACCGCCGGCCAGTACCGGCGCGCGTGGCGCCACGTCGCACGGATCGCCGCGTCGTTCTGCCGACCCAACCTCTACCCGACCCTGGTCCTGATGGGGTGGACCGCCAATCCCGCCGCAACCCCGCAGTGGCACGAAGTGAATCCGGGCCGCAAGTGGGTCTCGGTGTACGCCTGGGATCCCTACAACGGAGCGCTGGGCGAGGCCCAGCAGTACCTCGCGCCGCGCGTGCTCTACAACCCCGTCGTCAAGGCGTCCCGATCGGTCAACCGACCGTGGGCGATCGCCGAGACCGGCTCCGTGCGCGTGCCCGGGGACTTCGACGGCTCGGGCCGAGCGCAGTGGCTGGGGCGGGTGCAGAAGTACGCGGAGAGAAAGAACGCCGTCTTCGTGACCTACTACCAGTCCACGCGCAACGGTGACTTCGAGCTCCGCGTGAACCCGGAGCTCGACGTGTGGCGGAAGGCAATGCAATGACGACCCATGCTCCCGTACCGCGCCACCGTGGCAGGCGCGGACTCTCGGCCGTGATCGCGGTACTCCTCGGCGTCGCGACGGTCGCCGCCGGCGCCGTGGCGCTCGGCGGGTCGCTGGACCCTGCCGGCGCGAACACGTCGGTCCGCGACGAGCGCCTCTCGGACCTAACCGGCATCGCCCGCAGCACCTACGACCGCGACCTGGTGTGGGCGGTCGGCGGACCCTCCGCGGGAGCAGCCGTGTACGCGATCGCACCCAACGGCACCACCGCCGCCCGGGTCGCGCTCGGCGGCGCCACCAACGACGGGTGGCAGGACGTCGCCGCCGGCCCCGACAACACGCTCTGGGTGCTCGGCCCCGGCCGTTCGTCGGGTGGGTCGACCCTGATGTCGGTCTACCGGATCTCCGAGCCCTCCTCGACCAGCCAGACCTGGACCGCGGCCACCGAGTACCGGCTCAGCATCCCCGGCACCGGCAGCCGCGGCGCGTCGCTCCTGGTGAGCCCGTGGTCGGGCCGCCTGCTCATCGCCACCGAGGAGGCCGGCGGCGGCACGCTCTACGGCGCCTCGCCGACGCTGGCCGAGAGCGGCACGAACTCGCTGAGCCGGGTGCGCGACATCCCCGCGAACGTCACCGGCGCCGCCTTCGCGCCCGGTGGGCACCCGATGGTCCTGGTCACCGCCGACCGTGCCTACCTGGACAACGGCCGGTACGCCCAGAACACCACGCAGGCGCTGCCCGCAGGAACCGACGTCACCGGCGTCAGCATCGACCGCTCCGGGCGGACGCTCCTGGTCGCCGACGCCTCCGGCCCCGAGATCCTGACGCTGCCGCTCGAGTCGGCGCCGGCCACCGCCGGCCCCACCAGCGCCACCACCAGCGCCCCGACCGCGCCGGCCCGGACGACGAGCCCGACGACCACGACCACGACCACGACTCCGCCGCAGCGCACGGTCGCCCCGACCACGACGTCGTCCAGCCCGACCAGTCGAGCGACGACCACGACGTCGTCCGCGGGGGTCGCGCGGACGCCCTCCGGGACGATGGCGCTCTCGATGTACAACGGCTCCTTCGCCTACGACACCTTCCGGTCGCTGTTCGGCTCCTACCCGGCCGTGGAGACGACCTACCTCAACGCCGACCAGGTCACGACGCCGAACATCCGGCAGCACCAGGCGCAGATCGACCGGGGCGTCAGCCCGGTGATCACCCTCGGCTACAAGAACGGCCCGTTCACCCGAGCCCAGATCGCCGCCTGGGGCTCGAACGTGCAGAGCTACTACCGCACGTTCGTGGCGGGCCTGAAGACGCTGAGCGACTACGCGGCTGCCGCCAACAACGGCACGCGCGTCTACTTCGCCGACGAGCACGAGGCGCAGGTGAAGATCAACCAGGACAAGTACTCGTTCTCCGGCTACGGCTCCAGCCAGGTCCCCACCACCGCTGCCTCCGCCGCGGCGTGGAACCAGGTGATGGGCTACGTCCGCAGCGCGGCACCCAACGTGATCCGCACGTACTGGTACGGCGGCTCGGGGGCCAACGAGGACACGTTCGCCAGCCTCCTGACGCCGTCGCTGATCCAGATGGCGACCTTCGACCCGTACCGCTGGAAGCACAACAGCCCCAGCGACACCCCGCAGCGGCTGTGGGCCTCGAAGATCTCCTCGCTGAAGTCGAAGTCCTGGATGCGCAACAGCGACGGCTCGCTCAAGCCGTGGGGCCTGACCGAGTGGGGCACCGACGTGTCGATGGGTGACACGTCGAACGCCACCTTCGTCACCCAGGCCGTCGACTACCTGCGGTCCGAGGGCGCCTCCTTCGCCGTCTACTTCAACCGGACGGACGGCAACAACTCGACGAACAAGTTCACCATCACCGACGGGAAGTCGCCGCGCACCCTCGCGGCCTTCCGGACGGCCGTCTCGGGCGGGTAGCCGCCGGCTCGCGATACCGCCGTGGTCCCGCCGCGTGGGGGCGGGACCACGGCGGTGTCGTCTCCCCGCGCCAGAGCCCCGAGCGCCAGTGCCTGACCGGAGTCCTGGCTACCGCCCGCTGACCCCGCTCGCGAAGAGCGCTTGGACCTGGGCCGCTGTCAGCGCCCGGTTCCACACCGCCGGCTCGTCGATGCTGCCGTCGAGGTAGTCGCTGGCGGGCCACTTGAGGTTGTAGAAGTTGATGCCGAAGACCGCCTGCATGTCGGT
>NZ_STGK01000027.1 GCF_004919105.1 Nocardioides sp. GY 10113 | reverse complement strand
GCCAGCTCGCTGGCCTGCTGCGCGGCGACCTCGGCCAGGTCGGTACGGCCGTGGCCCAGCTGGCTCACGAACAGCCCGCCCAGGGCGTCGAGGTACTTGTTGCCCTGCGCGTCGTAGACGTAGGCACCCTCGCCGCGCACGATCACCGGCACCTCGGCGGAGTCGTAGGACGACATCCGGGTGAAGTGCATCCACAGGTGGTCGCGGGCGGAGGCCTGCAGGGCGGGAAGGTCGTATTCGTCGGACACGCAGCCATCCTCCCCGGCCCGACCCACCAAAGCAAGCCAATCCGTCGTGTTATCTCTCGTTAACAACGGATTTCGTTGCAGAACACCTTTCCTAGCAACGAAATGCTGACTAGGGTCGACGCATGACCACGCTGCGCAACTTCATCGGCGGCGCGTCCGTCGACGCCGCCTCCGGGGCCACCTACGACGTCGTCAACCCCGCCACGGGGAAGACCTACGCGACGGCGCCCGCCAGCGGCGCCGAGGACGTCGACCGCGCGATGAAGGCCGCCGACGACGCGTTCGACACCTGGGGCGAGACCACCCCCAAGGAGCGCCAGGAGGCGCTGCTGAAGATGGCGCAGGCCATGGAGGACCGGGCCGAGGAGCTCGTGCGCGCGGAGAGCGACAACACCGGCAAGCCGCTCACCGTCACCGCCGAGGAGGAGCTGCCGCCCTCGATCGACCACCTGCGGTTCTTCGCCGGCGCCGCCCGCGTGCTCGAGGGCCTCGGTGCGGGCGAGTACCTCAAGGACCACACCTCCTGGATCCGCCGCGAGCCGATCGGCGTGATCGGCCAGGTGACGCCGTGGAACTACCCGCTGTCGATGGCGATCTGGAAGATCGCGCCCGCGCTCGCCGCCGGCAACACCATCGTGCTCAAGCCCAGCGACACCACCCCCGCCAGCACCGTGCTGCTCGCCGAGATGGCCGCCGAGTTCCTGCCGCCGGGCGTGCTCAACGTCGTCTGCGGCGACCGGGATGCCGGCCGCGCCCTCGTGGAGCACAAGACGCCGCAGATGGTGGCGATCACCGGCTCGGTCCGCGCGGGCATGGAGGTCGCGGCCGCCGCCGCCACCGACCTCAAGCGGGTCCACCTCGAGCTGGGCGGCAAGGCGCCCGTCGTGGTCTTCGACGACGCCGACATCGCCGCCGCAGCGGAGGCGATCGCCACGGCCGGGTACTTCAACGCCGGGCAGGACTGCACCGCCGCCACCCGCGTGCTGGTCGCCGACGGCATCCACGACGAGTTCGTCGCCGCGCTCGCCGAGCAGGCCCGGGCCACCCGCACCGGCCTCCCCGACGCCGAGGGCGTCCTCTACGGAGCGCTCAACAACCCCGACCAGCTCGCCCGGGTGACCGGGATGGTCGACCGGCTCCCCGACCACGCCACCATCGAGGCCGGCGGCCGCCACGCCCAGGTCGCCGGCGGCGAGGGCGGCTACTTCTTCGAGCCCACCGTCGTCTCCGGTCTGCGCCAGCACGACGAGATGAGCCAGACCGAGATCTTCGGACCGGTGATCACCGTGCAGCGGTTCGCGGACGAGGCCGAGGCGCTGCGCAGCGCCAACGGCGTCGACTACGCCCTCGCCTCCTCGGTGTGGACCAAGGACCACGGCCGCGCGATGCGGATGTCCAAGCGCCTCGACTTCGGCGTGGTCTGGATCAACACCCACATCCCGTTCATCTCCGAGATGCCGCACGGAGGGTTCAAGCACTCCGGCTACGGCAAGGACCTCTCGATGTACGGGTTCGAGGACTACACCCGGATCAAGCACGTCATGTCCTACATCGGCTGATCGGCGCCGTGGAACGCGGCGCCTGGCTGCGTTGTCGTCGCTCGACGGCCCGCTGCGCTCACAGGCCGACTGCGCTCCTCCGCCTCGCCAGGCACCACGTCTGACGACGCCAACTTCCTGACCATCACCAACGGAGTGACAACGATGAGAATCCTTCTGGTCGGCGCCGGCGGCGTCGGCTCGGCGTTCGCCGCGATCGCGGCGCGACGCGACTTCTTCGAGGCGATCGTGGTCGCCGACTACGACCTGGCCCGGGCCGAGCGCGCCGCGGCCGACGACGAGCGGTACTCCGCCGTGCGGATCGACGCCTCCTCGGCCGACGCGGTCGCGGCCCTCTGCCGCGAGCACCGGATCACCCACGTGATGAACGCGGTCGACCCGGTCTTCAACATGCCGATCTTCGACGGCGCGTACGCCGCCGGCGCGGACTACCTGGACATGGCGATGTCGCTGTCCCGGCCGCACCCGGAGGCGCCGTACGAGCGGACCGGGGTGAAGCTCGGCGACGAGCAGTTCGCGGTCGCCTCCGACTGGGAGGAGCACGGCCGGCTGGCGCTGGTCGGGATGGGTGTGGAGCCCGGGCTCTCCGACGTGTTCGCGCGCTACGCCGCGGACCACCTGTTCTCCGAGATCGACGAGCTCGGCACCCGCGACGGAGCCAACCTGGTGGTCACCGACGAGGACGGCAACGAGATCTTCGCACCGTCGTTCTCGATGTGGACCACCATCGAGGAGTGCCTCAACCCGCCGGTGATCTGGGAGAAGCAGCGCGGCTGGTTCACCACCGCGCCGTTCTCCGAGCCGGAGGTCTTCGACTTCCCCGAGGGCATCGGGCCGGTGGAGTGCGTCAACGTGGAGCACGAGGAGGTGCTCCTGATGCCGCGCTGGGTCGACTGCCGGCGGGCTACCTTCAAGTACGGCCTGGGTGAGGAGTTCATCAACGTCCTCAAGGTGCTCAACACCCTCGGCCTGGACCGCACCGAGAAGGTCCGGGTCAAGGGCGTCGAGGTCAGCCCGCGCGACGTGGTCGCCGCGGTGCTCCCGGACCCCGCGTCGGTGGGGCCCCGGATGACCGGCAAGACCTGCGCCGGCCTGTGGGTCACGGGGACCGGCAAGGACGGCGCGCCGCGCTCGACGTACCTCTACCACGTGGTCGACAACGAGTGGACGATGCGGGAGTACGGCCACCAGTGCGTGGTCTGGCAGACCGCGATCAACCCGGTCGTGGCGCTCGAACTGCTCGCCACCGGCGTCTGGAAGGGCACGGGCGTGCTCGGCCCCGAGGCGTTCGACGCGGTGCCGTTCCTCGACCTGCTGCGCGACTACGGATCCCCCTGGGGCATCCGGGAGATGGAGCCGGCCGGCGCCTGAGCCGAGCGGACCGACCATGAGCACCACCTCCACCGTCTCCCGCGGCGACGCCCACGCGCGCGCCGACGCCGCCGCACCGCGCGTGCTGTGGCTCGACACCCCCGACCGCCCCGCGCCCCGGCCACCGGTCGGCGCCGACCCGACCGACAGCAGTGCCGACCTGGTCGTCGTCGGCGGCGGTTACACCGGCCTGTGGACCGCGCTGCGCGCCAAGGAGCGCGATCCGGGCCGCTCGGTCCTGCTGCTGGAGGCCGACCGGATCGCCGAGCACGCGACCGGCCGCAACGGCGGGTTCTGCGAGGCCAGCCTGACCCACGGCGAGGCCAACGGCCTGGAGCGGTGGCCCGACGAGTTCGAGACCTTGGAACGCCTCGGGCTGGCCAACCTCGACGAGATCGAGGAGACGGTACGCCGCTACGGCATCGACTGCGGCTTCGAGCGCACCGGGCAGCTGACGGTGGCCACCCGACCGCACGAGGTGGCTGACCTGGAGCCCGACGCCGACGGCTTCCTCGACGCGGCCGCGGTGCGGGCACTGGTCGACTCCCCCACCTACCTGGCCGGCCGGTTGGACGCCGAGGGCTGCGCGATGGTCGACCCGGCGCGGCTGGCCTGGGGCCTGGCTGCGGCGGCGGAGTCGCTGGGCGTGCGGATCGCCGAGGGCACCCCGGTGCGCGCGATGCGTCGTACCGACTCCGGGATGGAGCTCGCCACCCCGCACGGCGTCGTCCGCGCCGCGCGGGTCGTGGTGGCGACCAACGCCTTCACCGACCTGCTCCCCCGCGTCGCGCGGCGCGTGGTGCCGGTCTACGACCACGTCCTCGCCACCGAGCCGCTCTCCCCCGAGCAGCTCGCCTCGCTGGGCTGGGCGGGCCGCAGCGGCGTGGCCGACTCGGGCAACCTGTTCCACTACTACCGGCTCACGCGCGACAACCGCATCCTGTGGGGCGGGTACGACGCGGTCTACCACTTCGGCCGGTCGATCGACGCGGAGCACGAGCAGCGCGCGGCGACCCACCGGGTGCTCGCCGAGCACTTCTACGAGACCTTCCCCCAGCTCGCGGACGTGGGCTTCAGCCACCGCTGGGGCGGCGTGATCGACACCTGCACCCGCTTCTGCGCGTTCTTCGGCCTCGCCCACCGCGACCGGGTGGCGTACGCCGCCGGGT
The DNA here is from genome assembly GCF_004919105.1 of Nocardioides sp. GY 10113. GTDB lineage: Bacteria > Actinomycetota > Actinomycetes > Propionibacteriales > Nocardioidaceae > Nocardioides. The sequence continues at coordinate 18,349 of NZ_STGK01000027.1, read as the reverse complement.
TCACCGGCCTGGGCGTCGGGGCGTCCCGGTTCGCCGCGGACGTGATGCTCGACCTGCTGGCCGGGGAGCCCACCGAGCGCACCCGGCTGGCGATGGTGCGGGAGCGGCCGCTGCCGTTCCCGCCCGAGCCGCTGGCGTGGGTCGGCATCCAGTTGACCCGCTGGGCGTCGGCACGCGCCGACGCGACCGGGCGGCGGAACCTGTGGCTGCGGACGCTGGACCGGATGGGGCTGGGCTTCGACTCCTAACGGCAGCGCCGGACGCTGATCCGGCGCGGCGGATCCTCAATCCTGATGACTCGGAACCTGCTTCCGATCGGCCTGCGTTCCCAACCCTGACGATGGTGCGGCAACTGCGTTGACCGACGGGGGCGATGGATGAGCGCGCTGCGGGGAGGTCCGGTGACACGCGTCACCGGAAATGGGAATGAGGGGTGCACCCGGTGATCCCATTGGTCCTGGTGGCCGCGAGTGGCCTCGCGCGCGAGGTGGCCGCGATGGTCGGCCTGGTACCCGAGCACCACGTCGTGGCATACGTCGACGACGACCCCGCGCTCGCCGGTACCGAGATCGACGGGGTCCCCGTGGTCGGGGGCATCGACGCCCTCGCCGACACCCACCTCGAGGCCGACGTGCTCATCTGCGCCGGGCGCGGTCGGTCACGTCAGGCGATCGTTGACCGGCTGACCCGCCTCGGCGTCTCGCCGGACCGCTACGCCACCGTCGTCCACCCCACGGCGTCCGTGCCGCAGGGGTGCACGCTCGGCGCCGGCACGATCCTGCTCGCCCAGGTCGTCCTCACCGCGCAGGTGACCATCGGCCGGCACGTCGTGGCGATGCCGCAGGTGACGCTGACCCACGACGACGTCGTGGGGGACTTCGCGACGCTCTGCGCCGGGGTCTCCCTCGGCGGGAGCGTCGACGTCGGCGAGCGCGCCTACCTCGGCATGAACGCCTCGGTGCGGGAGAACCTCACCGTCGGCCGCGACAGCACGCTCGGGATGGGCTCGGCCCTCACCCGCCACCTCCCCGACGAACAGATCTGGGCGGGCATCCCCGCCCGGCCGATCTCCAGCAAGAGTCAGGAGCGCACATGAAGGTTCCCTTCGTCGATCTGGTCGCCCAGCAGGCCGAGATCGCGGACGAGGTGCGGGCGGGGATCGACGAGGTTCTCGCAACCGCGGCATTCATCGGCGGCCCGGCCGTCGGCGCCTTCGAACAGGAGTACGCCGACTTCTGCGGCGTCCTGCACTGTGTGGGCGTGGCGAACGGTACCGACGCGGTGGAGCTGGCGCTCCGCGCCGTCGGCGTGACGCCGGGCGGTGAGGTGATCATCCCCGCCAACACGTTCATCGCGACCGCCGAGGCGGTCTCCCGCATCGGCGCGGTGCCCGTGCTGGTCGACGTCGACGAGGAGTCGCTCCTGATGGACCCGACGCGCGTCGACAAGGCGGTCACCGGGCGGACCCAGGCCATCGTGCCGGTCCACCTCTACGGCCAGGCAGCACCGGTCGAGGCTGTCCTCGACGTCGCCGCCGCGCACGACCTGCCGGTGGTCGAGGACGCAGCGCAGTCCCAGGGCGCGCGCAGGTTCGGCAAGGCCTGCGGGTCGCTCGGCACGGTCGCCGCGACCAGCTTCTACCCCGGCAAGAACCTCGGGGCGGCCGGCGACGCGGGCGCCGTGACCACGGACGACGCCGACATCGCCGACCGCGTCCGGCTGCTCGGTGCCCACGGGAGCCGCCAGAAGTACGTCCACGAGACAATCGGGATGAACTCCCGCCTCGACACGGTCCAGGCCGTCGTACTGCGGGCGAAGCTGAAGCGACTCGAGGCCTGGAACGAGAAGCGCCGTCAGGCAGCCGCGCGCTATGCCGAACTCCTCGCAGACCTCGACCTCCGGGTGCCCACCACCCGGGACGGCAACCTCGACGTCTGGCACCTCTACGTGACGCGCGTCGATGATCGCGACCGCGTGCTAGCCGCGCTCCAGGACGCCGGGGTCGGGGTCGGCCTGCACTACCCCGAGCCCGTCCACCTCACCCCGGCGTACGCGCACCTCGGGCTCGGCGAGGGTGCCTTCCCGGTCGCTGAGCGCGCCGCCCGGCAGATCCTCTCCCTCCCGATGCACCCGCACCTGACCGAGGAGCAGCAGCAGCACGTGGTGGAGACCCTCACCGCATGCCTGACACGCTGACCGCAGACGACGACGCCCGCCTGGTCTCCGCCGGGCATCCCGGGCGCGCGCTCGCCTGGACCATCGCCAACACCGCCGGGTCGAAGGTCGGCACCCTCGCGATCGGGATCGCATTGGCCCGCATCCTCGGCCCGGCGGAGTTCGGCACCTACGCGGTCGCGCTGATCGCGCTGATGGGTGTCCTCGCCTTCAACGAGCTGGGGGTCAGCCTGGCCATCGTGCGGTGGCCGGACGACCCACGGTTGACGGCACCCACCATCAACTCGGTCGCGCTGCTCAGCAGTGCACTGATCACCGTGGGCGTCCTTTTCGCCGCCGGGCCGTTCGCCGCGGCGATGGGCGATCCGGGCTCCGCAGGGCTCGTCCGCCTGATGTCGGCCTGCGTGCTGATCAACGGCATCGTGGCGACTCCGGCCGCGCTCCTCCAGCGCTACTTTCGCGCGGACCACCGCATGTACGCCGACCAGGTGAACGTGTGGCTCGGCGCGGTCGCCTCGCTGCTCCTGGCACTCGGAGGCCTGGGGGCACTCGGCCTCGTGCTCGGCCGGATCGTCGGTGCCGGCGTGTCCGGGATCATGCTGCTCCGGTTCAGCCCACTGCCCTATCGCTGGGGATGGAACCAGCTCTACCTCGGCCGACTGCTGAGGTTCGGACTTCCGCTCGCGGCCACCAGCATCCTGGTCTTCGGAATCGGCTTCCTCGACCAGATCACCGTCGGCTACCAGCTCGGCCCCACCGCGCTCGGCGCGTACGTCCTGGCGTTCAACCTCGCCAGCTGGCCGGTCACGATGGTCTCCCAGCCGCTCCGCCAGGTGGCGCCGGCCACGCTGGCCCGCCTTCGCGACAGGGGCGAGTCGATGCCGTCCGCCTTCGCCGCCATCAGTCGGATCGTCGCCGCCATCGCGATCCCGGGATGCGCCGTGCTCGCGGTGACCGCTCCCGACGTGGTCGCGGTGGTCTACGGGGACCAGTGGTCCGCGGCGGCCGCGCCGTTGCGGTGGCTGGCCGTCTTCGCGGCGTTCCGCATCCTGTTCGAGCTCGTCTACGACTACGTCGTCGTCGCCGGCCGCACGCGGTCGCTCCTCACGGTGCAGGTCCTGTGGTTCGTCATGTTGGTCCCGGCGGTGTGGACCGGGATCGCGGTCGCGGGCGCGGCCGGTGCGGCGGCGAGTCAGGTGGCGCTCGCCGCCCTCGTGATCAGCCCCGCCTACCTCATCGTGCTGGGACGCCTCGGCGTGCCCGCTCGGACACTGCTGGCGACCTTGGCCCTGCCGTCCGCGCTGGCGCTCTTCCTGACGGTGGGGATCGGGTGGCTCCAGATGCACGGTCTGTCCAGTTGGGCCGTCCTCGCGCTCAGCGGCACCGCCGGATTGGCTCTCATGGCCGCGACCGCGTGGGCACGCCGCGGCGACCTGGCCGTCTGGCGCCAGGGCTCGGCGCCCGCAGCGACCGCCACGGGCCAGCACGCAGAACCTCAAGCCCCCGTCCCTACCGGCACGCTCCGAACGCGTCCGCAGGAGGAACCGCATGACCAGCCTTCGGGTACTCGTCTATCCCCACGCCATGGAGATCGGCGGGAGCCAACTCAACGCGATCGAGATCGCGTCGGCGATCCAGCACCGCGGTCACGAGGTGCTGATCTATTCCGAACGCGGCCCGCTCCAAGACACCGTGCAGAGCCTCGGCCTCGAGCACGTCGTCGCCGCACCCGGACGGCTGCGCCCCAGCCCGGCCCGAGCCCGCGACCTGCGGGACCTCTCGACCCGCCGTAGCCTGCACGTCCTGCACGGCTACGAGTGGCCGCCGATCCTAGAGTGCTACGCCTCGACACTCCGTCGGTTCGACGCCGCCACGGTCGGAACGATCATGTCGATGTCGGTCGCTCCGTTCGTGCCTCACGACATCGACCTGATGGTCGGGACCGCGCGGATTCGCGAGACGGTGGTGCCCGTCCGAGGCGAACGCGTTCATCTCCTCGAGCCACCCGTCGACACCGATCGCAACGCGCCGGGCGCCGCGCCCGGCGCCTTCCTGGTGAATCATGGTGCGGCTCCTGACGCCGTTCAGGTCGTGATCGTGTCCCGGCTCGTGCCCGAGCTCAAACTCGAGGGGATCCTCACCGCGATCGCCGCCGTGGGCGGGCTGGCCCGCACGGGTCTCCCGGTGCACCTGACTATCGTCGGCGGGGGCACAGCGGGGGACGTCGTCGCGTCATCCGCCGCAGCGGCGAATTCGGGGCTGCCGCGACCCGCCGTCACGCTGACCGGCGAGGTCGCGGACCCCCGGGAGGCTTACGACCAGGCCGACATCTGCATCGGCATGGGTGGCTCGGCGCTGCGTGCCCTGAGCTTCGGCAAGCCCCTAGTCGTCCAGGGAGAGGGCGGTTTCTTCGAGCTGCTGGACCACCGGTCTGTCCCGCTCTTCCTCGACCAGGGGTTCTACGGCGTCGCCCAGCGCAGCTCGGCGGAAGCCGTGACGCACCTTGCCGACGGCATTCTGCGGCCGCTCGTCAACGATCTCGGCGCGCGGCGCGAGCTGGGGAGCCTGGGTCGCCAGCTCGTGCTGGATCGGTTCAGCCTCGACGCGGCCGCGGCGGCGCAGGAGGCCGTCTACCTCAATGCCCTCGAACGCCGCACCGGTCGTCCGGGTGAGTTCCCGCACGCGGCACGCTCGGCGGCCGGTCTGCTCGACTACAAGATTCGCCGACGCCTGGAGCACTGGCGCGGGCGCGCCGCGCGCGACGATTTCAACGCCCGGCCGGCCTGACCCCGGGCGACTCCGCGGCCGCAGCGTCGATCGCTGCCAGCAGGCTGTCCGCTCTGACTCCCCAGTCGTGGGCCGCCGCAGTCGCCCGTCGCCCGGCCACACGGTCGGCGTCCATGCCGCCCGCCAGCGCCTGCACGACGGCCTCGGCGAACGCCTCGGGTCCCGATGCCACCCTCACCTCCGAGGAGCCGATCTCCTCGACCGCATCGAGCGGTGTGGAGACCACCGGACGGCCCGCGGCGAGGTACTCCAGGGTCTTCAGCGGGAAGCTGGCCCGGTTGAACGCCGTGTCGACGTACGGCGTCAGGCCGACCCCCATCGCGCGCAGGTACGAGGGAAGCCTCTCGGTCGGCTGGGGACCCGCCCAATGAACATTGGGGCGATCCACCAGGGCACGGAACCTCTCGGGGTCGACGGCAGGGTCGACCGGCCCCACGAGGAGGAGTCGCACCCCGCGGTCCGCGGTCGCCTCGAGCAACGCGAGGTCGATCCGGGCGTTGAGATGCCCGACCAGCCCGGCGACCGGCGGTGCGAGCGGCATCGGGGGCAGCGGTGCCTCGTCCGTCGCCGCAAAACGTCGGGCATCGCAGCCGTTCGGCAGCGCCAACCTCACCGTGCCGGGCCGGATGTCGAACCGGTCGACCAGGCCACGCGTCACGGCCGCGACCACGTCCGCCCGCGCGAGCTGACGCCGTTCCGCCCACGCCAGGCGACGGGCTGAGCGGCCCATGAGTTCGGCGCCGGCGACGAAGTCGTCCGTCGCGAAGTAGACCTGGACGGCGCCGGCAGGCGCCACGTAGATGGGCTCGGGGCAGGACAACACCGCCGCGTGCGGTCCGCGTTCGAGTCGGTCGAGCGCCCGCGCCACCGCCCGTCGAGAGATCCGGAGGCTGACGCTGCGGACGAAGGGACGGGAGGCCAACGGGGGCGCGACGACCCGAAGACGCCACACACCCGGCGCCACCTCGTCCAGGTCGTCGGTGAATCGGCTTCCCTCCCCCGGGGCGCGGCCCAAGGTCCGCAGCACCGAGTTCGGAGGATCCACCCAGAGCACGTCGACCCGCTCCGCCAGCCGCTCGACCAGGTGCCGGTCCGTCGCCTTGAACTTGTGCCACTCCGCGCCGGCGCAGTAGACCACCAACCGCCGCCGGGAAGTAGGCGACCCCTGCACTGGCCCGGCCATCTAGTCGTCCCCCCGCACCAGCCGGAAGTACGCGCCCGCCATCCCGATCACCAGGAACACCAGCCCGAACGCCATGGGGAACGAGAAGCCGTCGAAGAACGCGAGCAGCACGGCGCCGGCGAGGATGCTCGCCGCGAGCGCCTGGCCGGTCTGCGCGAGATACTCATCGGGCTCGCGTTTGCGGCCCAGCACGCCGCAGGTTGCGGCAACGACCACAAGCGCGAGGAAGGAGAACAGCCCGATCAGCCCGGTCTCGATCGTGAGCAGGAGGTACTCGTTGTCGAGGATCCGGTACTGCGGCAGGAACGTCCCGAAGCCGCGTCCGAGCCACGGCGAACGGCCGATGAAGAGCTCCGCGATCCCGTAGCTGCCGGTCCGCGACGCCGCGCTCGGGTCGTTCTCAGACTCCGTGAACAGGTAGCGCAGCGTGCCGATCATGCCCGGCACCAGCAGGTACACCCCGACGAGTCCCGCCAGGCCGACCACCGCCATCCGCCGCCGGATCGCCCACGACCAGGCGGGGAACAGCACGATCATCACCACGGCGAGACCGGCGATGGCGGAGCGGGAGCCCGAGATCAGGCACGCGCTCGCCATCAGTAGCGCGGGGATCGACCGACGCCAGCCCCCGGTGCCCCGCCGTTCGAAGAGCGCGACCGTGATCGCCAGCGGAACGATCATGCTGAGTACCAGCCCGTACTCCAACGGGCTCATCGCCCCTCCGGCCGGACGCAGGAACCCGCCCCGCTCGACCACGCCCGCGAACGTCTGCGACTTGACGAGTCCCGGCACGGTGAGAGACCCGATGACGTCGGAATGGGTCAGGAACTGGACCAGCCCGAGCAGCGCTTGGACGACACCCAGCCCGACCAGCCACCCGACGAGCGCACGGAAGCGTGTCCGCGTCGCGATGCCGTCGTGGGCGAGCAGGAGCACGCCACCCGCCGACAGGATCCGCAGCACCCCAAGGTCCGCCTGACTGGCCTCGCTGCCGGCGAGCGGGCGCAGCATCGCGACCGGGAAGCTGGCGAGGACCGCCGCCACGAACACGAACGCCGCAACCTTCACCGGCTGTGCCGGAGGGAGGTCCGGCGTCCTGGCGAGCGAGAGGCGCATCCAGCACCAGTAGACACCCGCCAGGAGCCCGATGATCGACGCCGGCCCGCCGGCACCGCCGAGCGGTCCGACGCGCTGGTCGGACGGGATCAGCAGCAGCAATGCGGTGTAGACGATCAGGATCGTCGTGGCATCGGGGCGGAACCTTGCACGGAGGCCGGTCGGCACGCCGTGCGCCGCGCCGGCAAGCGTCATCGCCGGCTTCCGGAGAGTGCCCTGCCCGCGGCACGGGCCGACGGTTGCCCGCTGTGGTCGTGCTTCCGGTGCACGTCAGCGTCCACGGCCGACTCGCCCTCGGTGGCCCCGTCCGTTTCCGGCTCGCCCGCCGGATCCCGCCTCCGGCGGGACGCGGGACGGCGCCTGCTGCCCGAAGGAGGTCCGCCGCCCCGGCGCGCGCCACGTGCGAGCAGCCAGCCGTCGATCACCCCGACCAGAAGGACCGAGACTGCCAACCCACCGACCATCACCACCGCGATCGCCTTGATCTGGTCCTTCCGGGACGAGGTGGCTTCCGCCGCGCCGGTGAGATCCATCGTGGTGATGCGGGACCGGTCCGGCACCTCCAACTCGTCCTGCAGTTCGGCCAATTCGACCGGGATCTCCTCCAGCACCCGCCGCGCCACCTCGGTCGCGTCATCGGCGCTGCCGCCCTCGGTCATCACCAGCACGATCGGCCCCGCGGTCGTGGTGTCGGCGGCGATCGTGAGGCTGACGCCGGGATAGTCCTCAACGATGGGCGCGCGTACCGGCTCGCTGTTGAGTCGGGCCGTCAGCACGTCCCGCGCCGCACTCAGACCGCCTAGGTAGAGGAACGGGTTCCCCTTGTCTCCGACCAGGCTCGGCGGCGGCAGCAGCAGGGCGCTCGACGTCGACTCGTAGCTCTCGCTGACCGACGTGCTCGCCACGTAGCAGCCGGCAGCCGTGAGCGCGACCCCGACCAGGAGTACGTACCACCGCCGGACGAGGCTGCTCATGAGCTCAGCGAGGTTCACGTGATGCTCCGTTCCAACGACTAACCCTGAACCTTAGTGGGGTCACTCGCGGACTCGGGCGTGCTTTGAGAGGACCGCGCGATATCGCCGCTGCCCGGCGCGGGGGTGCCGGTGCGCAGTGTTGCGATCTGCGCCTTGAGCCGGTCGAACCCGTCCTTGCCGAGCAACCGCAACGCCGTACGACGCCCCACGCTCCGGGCAAGATCGCGGCAGGCGCGCTGAGGTCGCGCGACCCAGCGATCGTGTGCAATCTCGCTGGCCGTAGGCGACTCCACCCCGGACAGCGCGCCGACCTCGAAGATTTCTAGATAGCTGGCCGGCGACACCAGGCGCCCGCGGACCCGGTTGCTCACGTTCGACTCGTGCACCACCTGGAGCCAGCCGGGGACGCCCTTGACGTGAATGACCTCCATGCTGCGCCCAAGGAGGTTGTGCCAGTCGACCCAACAGGTGCTCGCGCCGTCCCACGGCTCACGCACCGAACAGAACGCGTTCTCCGGGTCGTTCCGCAGGTAGAGGCCGTCACCGCGACGTATCAGGCCGTTGTCGCAATAGATCGCATGCCGTCGGGGCACGGATTCCGCGGATTGGATGCGCTCGACGAAGTCGCGCGCGAGTCCGTCGTCGTTGTCGAGGTTCGTCGTGATCAACCACTTGCCGCGACGCTCGAGTGTCGACTCGATGTCAGCCAGCAGTTCAGCGCGATCAACCGTCGCGCGAAAGACCGGGGTCAGGACCGACTGCCAGCCACTGATCCGCTCCTTCAGCCACGCCGGCGACTCGGGGTCGAAGTAGACGAGCCACTCGAACGTCGTGGCGGACTGCGCGGCGACGGACGGCAGGCAATAGCGCTCGAAGAGCGCAACCCGCTCGCGGAGCCACCCCTCCCTGGCGCGGATCAGGCTCTCCGCGCCCACCGTCGGGAGGTTGAACCGGGTCAACAGCACGTGGTCGACGTCCATCTCCTGGCTGTCCTTAACTCTTGGGCGCCTTCAGCGGCACCCGATAGATGTGATAATCCGCCTCGTGCGCGAACGTGTCACGGAAACGGCCCCTCATGCCGATCTTGATGCTTCGCTTCTCGAAGAGCACCGTTGCCTTCCGCCCTTGCACCCCCGCGGGCAGCCGGAACCTCCGGACCCCGGGTTGGGAGGCTCCGTTGATCATCGAGAAGATGTAGGCGTACTTCCCGCGCGCCTTGAGCATGGTGTCGAGACCCGCGCCGAAGCGGTAGCGGTAGGACTGCGTGTTGATCACGCGGGCCAGCCGTTGGATCTGCCGGTTCACGCGTCCGGCCGCCCTCACCTGGGCGGCCCCGCAGAAGTTGCTGACCGTCTGGGCGTCCCGAACGACGTTCCCGCTGCCGCACGGCGCGTCCTGGGCCACGCTCTGGTTGAAGTAGATGATCCCCCGCGCCTCGTTGATGACGGAGTTCATCACAGCGCCCTTGACCTGCCGTGGCGCGATCTGCATGGCCGGCCCCTCACCGGGGGACCCGCTTAGCATCTCGACGAACTGCCACTTCATCTGCCGCTTCCCGTCGGCGGCGTCCCGCTTGCTCAGGGAGTTCATCATCCTTCCGTAGCTCGATGCTGTACGGCAGTTGCTCTGGCGGATCGTGGTGAGGTACGGCGCGCGGTACGGCCTCCAGTCGCAGAACGGGATCGTGTACCAGTACATGTCGACTGAGACCGCGTCGGTGTAGTCGTTCACGTACTTCTCGGCGTGACCGGTGTCGAGGTCCGTCCCCAGCACGGTCTGGGTGAAGTTCGCGTATTTGAACCGCCCGTCGCCCTCGTACAACGTCGCCAGGCTGTCGAGGTACGCGAAGCCCTCGGCGGGCGACATCCAGCCGTCGATCTCGTCCTCCAGGAAGTCACCGACCCAGTTCCGACTGTCCTGCTTGAGCCCCGAGATGTCGCTGCCGACGTAGTAGAGGTCGTTATTCTCAAGAACCCGGTACTGGGTGTCGGGGTGCAGGAGCACGTAGGTATTAATGCCGTGCGCCTTGTCCCAGTCGGCCTCTTTCTGGTTCGAGAGGCCGCCCCACCAGACCGCGATCGGGAAGAAGGATGCGTTCGACCAGCCGGCCTCCTTCGGCCTCGCGTACTGCTTCCAGTAGGCGCTCCCGCCCTCCCACGGGACCCGGCGCAGGTTGAGCAGCTTGGCGTTGGCCGCCGCCCGCACAGGTGCATGAGTCGCCTGCTCCGGGACCTGCTCCGTCGCGCGCGACATTTCGGGCGCCGTCCACGACGCCCCGGCGACCGCGGTTACGCCCAGCGCGAGGGCCAGCGACCGCGCCCGTCGCCTCGCGCAACCGCCCGCACGGCCAATCATCGGCTGCCCCCCACGACGTCGTTGTTCGGGGCGTCGGCTGCTCCAATGTCCCAAGATTTCATCGGCATGTGTTCGGGTCTTCCTAGACTAGGTTGGCCGTTCGGTGGTCGAAGGGCGGTTCGGACGGGAACTGAGGTCAGCGGATGGTCGATGGAGCGGCGTCACTCCGAGTGCGCAGCACCATCGAACTGTTCGTGTCGACGATCCTCCGTCGCTGGTACATCACGCTCCCGCTCGTTGTGATCACCGGGCTGCTGGTGATGGCGACTCCCCGCGATCCGGGCACGTACTGGGGGCGAACGGACGTCTATTTCCTCCCCCCGAGCGGGGTCGGTCCCGACCGTCAGAATGTCCTGCAGGACGCGGCCACGAGCATCACATACTTCGCCGCCGCTGTGGAGAGAAAGGTGGTCGGTCACCCGATCAGTGGCCGGTTGGCATCCTCCGATGCGGGGCTGTACGGCACCGGTCTGGACCGCGGCTACACCGTGACGCTCGCGAACAAGGGCTCGCAGTGGGGCACGAACTTCAACAAGCCCGTGCTGATCGTCGAGGCGGTGGCCCCGGACCCCGAGGGGGCGGCTGCTCTTCTCGAGGAGGCCGTGGGCCGGGTCTACGCCGCCGCCGACGAGGCCCAGCGCCGCACCGGGACCGGTGATGCCGAGCTGATCACCCTCGAACGCAGCCCCGCGAGCATCGAGATCTCGCACGTCCCGGGCAGCCGCAAGCGTGCCCAGGCCGCCCTGCTGGCGCTCGGTCTGGGCGCTTCCCTGGGTCTCACGTTGGGCGCCGACTGGATCCTGCGAACCCTGGCCGTGCGACGGCAGCGGCGCCGTCACGAAGCGCTCGACGAACTGTCGGGCTCGACCGCCTGAAGGCGGCGACCGGGCGACGCCGCACCCGCCTCGGAGACCCGGTGCAGTCGCCCGGCCCCAGACGTCTTCGACCCACCGGCCGCCGGCGTCGCGGCCGGAAGCCGATCCCACTGCCGACGGCTCACGAGGTACCCGAGCGTGGCTCGCGACTGGCGACGACCAGGGGCCCTCAGAGCAGCGCCGCCGACGAGGATCGCCCGCATTCCGAGTGTGTGGGCGGGGCCATGGTGGCTCGAGTCGTACCGGAGCCGGTTCACCGCCATCAGCGCCCCGAGTTCGTAGGAGGTCCCGGAGGCGCCCCCGACGTGCTCGACCACTGAGGACGGCTCGTACCAGATGGACCAGCCGGCCTCGCGTACGCGACGGCAGTAGTCAGTCTCCTCGGAGTAGAGGAAATACTGCTCGTCCCACCGCCCGACCTCCCGAGAGACCTCCTCGCGCAGCATCATCGCGGCACCGGTGGCCCAGTCGATCGCGTGCGGGTAGCAGTAGGACTCCGCGTCGTGGTCGGTCTCGGTCGCCCAGGCCGGCCTGCCCGGCGCGCGGTTGCCGAGGAGCGCGTCGGCGAGCGAACGGGTCAGGCTCGGCTCGAACCGCAGCGACTTCGAGACCTCGCCCTGCTCCCCGAGCATCTTCGGTACGACGGCGCCGACGCCGGGCCACCACAGGCGAGTCCACATCTGCGCGACCGCGTCCGGACTCAGCCGGATGTCCGGGTTCAGCACCAGCACCGCACGGCACTCGCCCGCGACGCCCAGGCCCACGTTGATGCCCCCCGCGTAGCCCAGGTTGCCGCCCGCGCGCACCCCCGTGACGTCGGTCTGGCCCGCGACCGCCGCGAGGGTGCCGTCGACCGAGTCGTTGTCCACCACCACGACCCGCAGCCGCAGGTCCGTGGCCTGCCCACGAAGGTCGGCCAGCAGGCCACCGATGGTGTCCGCGCTGTTGTAGGTCACGACCACGACCGTGACGTCGGCGGGCCCCTCACCGCACACGAAGGTACGGCCCGTCGGGACCTCGGCCGTCCCCTCGCCGAGAGCCGCCGCCTCGCCGGCCGGGCCCCGTGCCTCGCCGCGCTGCACACCCCGGGCGCCGGGGAGCAGCCTGGTGTCCCGGCGCATCGCGACGTACGCCGGCCCGGCGTCGAGCAAGTAGCGGCGCGCCAGGCGCCGGGGCTCCTGGGCGAGCCGCCAGGCCCACTCGAGTCCCCTCTCGGACACCCACGACGGGGCCCGGACGACCTTGCCCGCGACGAAGTCCGCCGCGGCTCCGAAGGCGAGCATCACCCGGGCGCCCGTCAGGTGCCCGTACTCGGCGATCCACACCTCCTGGCGTGGCTTGCCCAGGCATACGAAGAGCAGGTCGGCGCCGGCATTGCGCACCTCCCAGGCGAGGCGCCGACTGTTGCCCCCGTCCTCGAGCTGCGCGCGTTCGGGCGCCCAGAAACCCGCCACCTTCAGCGCGGGGCGTTGGTCGGCCAGGCGACGCGCGAGCTCCGCGTGCGTCTCCGGACTCCCGCCGAGAAAGCCCACGCTCATCCCCGCGCCCTCAGCTGCATCCAGCAAGGGTGCGATGAGATCGCTGCCCGCGAGCTTCGGCCAGTCCTGAGACGTCACCCGCCGCACGTGTCGGACGAGCGGCTCCCCGTCGAGCAACGTGAGCCACTCGACCAGGCCGGCCGACTGAGATGCCTCTTGCGTCCCCCGCCAGCGGCCGCTGGCACCGAAGTGATGGACGTGGTCCAGGTTGGCCGACGCGATGGCGAGCGGAGGCGCCATCAGGTCGTGCGCCCGCGCGATGATCCGGTGCACGACCTCGGGCTGCGTCATCAGGTCGACATCCGCACCCCCCAGTGCGATCCTGGGCGACCCACCGTTCTCGACGGGAGCACTGCGTTGTGTGGCATCCATTGCCTGTCCTCGTGGTTCCCGTTGGCGATGATTCACGGCCCGAGTGCGCGCCACAGCCCCGAGTTCGTCGGACCGGCCGCGTTACCGAGGACTGATCAATGGATCCCTTCGGCGGCACGACCTGACCCCACCAATCTCGTGTGCACCGCGACTGCGACGATGCCACCAACCGCGAGCCGGAAATCAAGTGAATCGGCAAGGAATACCCAGACCTGTGGAAATCGGCTCGTGTACAGGGGACACCCTCGGCGACGGGGCACCACGTCGCCTGCCACGAAGCGTCATCGGGCTTCGCTGACCGACAGCAGAACAGGTCGCCCGACGTCCGGCTGGTCAGTGTCGCCGGCGGCGACGGCCGAGGGCGGCCGTGGTCCACAGCCGCAGCTCATCAACCTGCGGTCGGTCGCCCGGCACCGCGGACCGAGCCTGGACAACAGCGCAGGGGGACCCAGCGCTCGACGGGCCCCGGGTGCAGCTTCATGAAACGACCTTCGGGAGCAGTGACGGCGTAACGATTTTTGGCGGTCAGCGAGCTGCAGTTCGATAGCCGACTCGGTGAACCGCAGTTCACACACAGGACCCAGGCTTTCCGGGCGTCGCATCTCCGCGATCCCGGTCCACGCGGCCGCCCATCTGCGACCCTGGCCGGGCGACGAACCGCCGTCCTCCGATGGCCGCCGTGGCGCTGCCACTGCCACTGCGGGCAGCACTCCTCGGCGCGGCCACCCTCGGCCTCGTCGGCGGCCTCATCGGATTGCTCCTGGGCCTCGACGCCTACCCGCCCACGACCTGGTTCGCCGTCATCGAGATCGGCCTGCCCGCCGCCATCCTCGGGGCACTGATCGGCGCCGCCGCCGGCTCGATCGCCTGGACGTACCGACGCGTCCGACGCGGGCGAGCGCTCCCCCACCGCCAGGACGGCCGGCGAACGCCGATCCGCGTGTGTCGTTGCCCGGCTGTCGACTGCTAGGTGAGGTCCTTCGTCTTCAGCCAATCGAGCACCTCCTCCGCAACCTCGCGCCACCCGCCGTCGATGGTCAGCGAGTGGCCGCGGCCCTCGAACTGCTTGAGCTCGGTGACGGCCGAGGAGTCGCGGTACTGCTTGAACGTGGACCGGGTGACGACGTCCGGCACCGTGTGGTCCGCCGTGCCCGAGATGAGCAGCAGCGGCCCCCGCTCGTCGTTGGCGGTGTCGACCGCGGCTTGGGCGTGCATGACGAAGTTGGCGGTGGCGGCCTGGAAGAGTGGACGCGCCGGTGACGGGATGGCCCAGCGCTCGTAGAGGGCATCGGACTCCTCCTCGCTGACGGCGTTGCCGAAGCCGAACCGGAACTCCTTCCGCGTGAGCGAGACCGAGCGGTGGAGGTTGGCCGGATTGCCCAGGGCGGGCAGGCCGGCGCGCAGCTGGGCGAGCGGAAGCGGGAGGACGCCCTTGATCTGGGCCGGGTCGATCGCGACGGCGCCGGCGCCGACCCCTTGGCCGAGGAGCTTCTCTGCGATGAGGCCGCCGAACGAGTGCCCCACGATGACCGGCGGCTGGTCCAGGTCGGCGATGATCGCGGCGTAGTGCTCTGTGATGTCGTCGATGCTGAAGTTGGCCACCGCGTCAGGATTCTCGCGCGCCTCGGTGACGGTCGGGGGCTCGTGCGGCCAACCCGGAGCGCAGGGCTCGTATCCAGCCCCTGCGAAGAGCTCCATCCAGGGCTGCCAGCTCGTGGCGTGAAGCCAGAGACCGTGGATGAACACGACGGGTCTGTTCATGGGTGGTGCTCCTTCGTTGGGTGTGGATCAGGTGGTGCCGATCAGGCCTCCGTCGATGACGAAATCCGCGCCGGTGACGTTCGACGTACGGTCGCTGGCGAGCATCAGGACGAGGTCCGCGACCTCGGCAGGGCGGGTGAACCGGCCGGTCACGCTCGCTGCGGCCGCCCCGGCCTGGACGTCGGCCGCGCGAGCGCCGCTGGCCTTCGCGACGGTGGCGGCGACGCCGTCGCCGCCGAGCCACAGGTCCGTCTCCACCGGACCCGGACTGACCGTGTTGACCCGCACCCCACGGGGGCCGTACTCCTTCGAGAGCGCTTTGCAGGCGCTGCTGAGCGCGGCCTTGGCGGCGCAGTAGTCGACCACCAGGGGGTCGGGCAGCACGGCGTTGACCGAGCTGATCGTCACGATCGAGGAATGGGTGCGCTCCACCAGGTGCGGGAGTGCGGCGCGCATCGTGCGCAGCGCCGCGAACAGGTTGATGGTGAGGGTGTCCACCCACTCCTCATCGCTGACGGACAGGTACCCGTCCGGTCGAGGGCGTACAGCGCCGACGTTGTTGACCACGACGTCGAGGTGCTCGTACCGCTCGACCGCCTCCGTCACCAGGCCCGCCGGTCCGGTGGGCGTGCTCAGGTCGAGCCGCACGGGATGCAGGTGCCAGCGGTCCGCGAGCAGGTCGAGCTCAGGGCTGCCGTGCAGCGACCCTGCGACCACCAGGGCTCCCTCCTCCGCCATCGCGCGCGCGATGGCCAGCCCGATGCCCTTGCTCGCCCCGGTGACGACCGCCACCTTCCCGGTCAGGTTGAGCTCCACGTCATCCCCAGCGTCATCCTCAGCCTCCACGATCGATGACCACCACGATGACCGATCGACCACCCGGCGCACCCCACGTAAACGCGTGGTTTCGGCTCTTGCGTGGCAGCCACGGTTCCTGAACGCTGGGGCCGACACAGGAGGTGGGCCGTGGATGAGCTCGACCAACCTGGGGCGCTCGCGCTGCGCCACGTGCACGACCGCCTGCAAGCGGGCCCCTTCCGCAACGAGCCGGTCAGCCCGGCCATCCACGCATCCTGGCGGCGAGACGCCGCGTCGGGGCTACGGCCCGACGAGATCCATCCGCCGTACGACGCCGACGTCGACGACGACAGCCGGCTCCACTGGGCCGCCGCTCCAGCGATGACGGCGGTCAGCGCGGACCTGCCCGATCTGCGCACTGCGCTGCTGCTCACCGACCGCCGGGTCCACGTGGTCGCGCGCTGGACCCGAACCGCGAGAACAGCGATCCAGATGGAGGCTGCCGGGGCGGCCCCCGGCTTCTTCTGCAGCGAGTCGGCGGTGGGCACCAACTCCATCGGGATGGCCGCCGGCACCCGCGGATCGTCCCTGGTCCGCGGGTTCGAGCACTATGCCGACGCGTTCACCCATCTGACCTGTGCCTCGCGCGCCGTCACCGACCCGCTCACGGGTCAGCTCCTCGGCGTGGTCAACATGACTGTCGCCGATCCCGCACCCTGGCAGCTGATGACCGCACTCGTCGGTCGGGTGGTGCACGAGACCACGCAGCGGCTGCTCGACGAGACGGGCTCGAGGTCGATCGCACTCTACGACGCCTTCCTCCAAGCTCGGCGCCGCTCCCGGGGCCCGATCGCCGCGGTCGATCGCAGCGCGCTCTTCGTCAACTCGGCAGCCGGCCGGTTCGTCGCCGCGACCGACCGCGAAGCCCTCTGGGACTGGGCCCAGCGATCGGTTCACGGCGGCTCCGACCCGAACCCACCCCTCCGCCTACCGCACGGGATCGCCGACGTCCGGTGCGAGGCCATCTACGACGGCGCCGAGCTCAGCGGCATCCTCATCCGCTTCTCGCCCGCGCCGACGCCCGCGGCCACCGGCCGAGCGGAGTGGTCGCGCCTGACCGACGCGGAGAGGAGCGTCGCGGAGGCCGTCGCCGCCGGCCTCACCAACCGCGAGACCGCGGCCAGGCTGTTCCTCTCGCCGCACACGGTGGACTACCACCTGCGTCACATCTTCCGCAAGCTCGACATCGACTCCCGCACCCAGCTCGCCCGGATCGCGGAGCGCAACCTCTCCGCCGGATCATCGTGACGAGCGGACCCACTGCTGGCGCTGAGCGGGTGCGGTGGTGGTGGAACCCGCAGAGGAGGACGGCGTACTCGAGGTCCGTGCCGCCGCCGCGGGACCACGGGACCTCATGATGTGCCTCGCACCAGGTCGCCGGGACCGTGCACCCCTCGGCGCGGCAGGTGGCGTCCCGCAGCCTTGGTGCCTCGCGCTGGGCCGGGGTGAACAGCCGCTGGCCTGGCTCGGGGCGCTTCGCCCCCAGCCACCGGCTCCGGCGGTTGGGGTGCGAGCGCAGCGAGCCTCGAAACCCCGGACCGCGCCGAGGTCAGCGCGTCGAGGCAGGTCGCCAGGCGGATCGCCGTCGCATCCGGCACCACCAGAGTGATCCGGGTGCAGACACAACCTGCACCCATCACCTTCGATCATCAATCGGATGCCATCGCCAAGCGGCCGCCCATCTGCCCCCCCCTGGCCGATTGACGAATCGCCGACGTACGATGGCCGCCGTGGCACTGCCACTGCCGCTACCACTGCAGGCGGCACTCCTCGGCGCGGCCACCCTGGGCCTCGTCGGCGGCCTCACCGGGTTGCTCCTGGGCCTCGACGCCTACCCGCCCACGACCTCGCCGTCATCGAGGTCGGCCTTCCCTCCGCCATCCTCGGGGCACTGGTCGGCGCCGCCGCCGGCTCGATCGCCGGGACGAACCGACGCGTCTCACGCGGGCGACCGCTCCCCCACCGCGCAGGCGGCGGATGAACGCGGTCGCTACCTCGTCGGGCGTACCGTGAGAGCCGTGTCCAACGACGCCCATGCGCTCCCCGCCGACGAGACCGACGTACCGACGCTGCTGGACTGGGCCGGCGGCCCTCCGGCGATCCGGCGACTGATGGACGCCTTCTACGACCGCGTCGAGCGGGACGACCTGCTCAGTCCCCTCTTCCCCGGAGGCGTCTCCGACCACCACCGCTCGCACGTCACCGACTGGTACGTCGAGGTCTTCGGCGGCCCAGCGATCTATACCGACGAGCACGGGGGCTACGAGGCGATGCTCGCCCACCACAAGGGCCTGGCGATCACACCCGCCCAGCGGCATCGGTTCGTCGCACTGCTGAGCCTCGGCGCCGACGACG
>NZ_STGK01000026.1 GCF_004919105.1 Nocardioides sp. GY 10113 | reverse complement strand
CAGATCTACACGCTGGTGACCGTCGACAACCTGCGCGAGGTCTTCGCCACCGCGCACCCGCGAGCGCGGGACGACTGAAGGACGAGATGAACCAGAGCACCGCTTCCGCCGCAGCCGAGGCAGCCTCCGACCGGGCCTACGAGCGGATCCTCGAGCACGCCGCCGACCGCGGCCTCGAGCTCTACCCGCACCAGGAGGAGGCGGCCCTGGAGCTCTTGGCGGGCAACAACGTCGTGCTCGCCACGCCCACCGGCTCCGGCAAGTCGCTGGTCGCCATGGCCGCCGCGATGGTCGCCCAGGCCGACGACCGGGTCACCTTCTACACCGCGCCGATCAAGGCGCTGGTCAGCGAGAAGTTCTTCGAGCTGTGCGCCACCTTCGGGCCCGAGGACGTCGGCATGCTCACCGGCGACGTCGCGGTCAACGCCGACGCGCCGATCATCTGCTGCACTGCGGAGGTGCTGGCCAACATCGCGCTGCGCGAGGGCGCGGCCGCGGACGTCGGCATGGTGGTCATGGACGAGTTCCACTTCTACGGCGAGCCCGGCCGCGGCTGGGCCTGGCAGGTCCCGCTGATCGAGCTGCCGCAGGCGCAGTTCCTGCTGATGTCGGCGACGCTCGGCGACGTCACCGAGCTGGGCGCCGACCTGACCCGGCGCAACGGCCGCGAGACAGCGGTGGTCGACCAGGCCGAGCGGCCCGTCCCGCTGACGTTCACCTGGTCCCTGGACCCGATGGGCGAGGCGCTGGGCGAGCTGGTCGACACCGGCCAGGGGCCGGTCTACGTCGTGCACTTCACGCAGGCCGCCGCCGTCGAGCACGCCACCTCGCTGCTGGCCGGCGGCTTCAAGCGCCCCCGCGACGAGATCGCGGAGCGGCTGGCCGGGGTCCGTTTCGCGGCCGGGTTCGGCAAGACCCTGTCGCAGCTGCTGCGCAACGGCATCGGCGTGCACCACGCCGGCATGCTGCCGCGCTACCGGCGCCTGGTCGAGCAGCTCGCGCAGGCAGGGCTGCTCACCGTCATCTGCGGCACCGACACCCTCGGCGTGGGCATCAACGTGCCGATCCGCACCGTGCTGTTCACCGCGCTCGCCAAGTTCGACGGCAGCCGGCAGCGGGTGCTGCGCACCCGGGAGTTCCTGCAGATCGCCGGCCGCGCCGGACGGGCCGGCTACGACACCGCCGGTTACGTCGTGGTGCAGGCCCCCGAGCACGTGATCGAGAACGAGAAGGCCAAGGCGAAGGCCGCGGCCAAGAACGCCGCGATGAGCGAGGCCAAGCAGGCCAAGCGCAAGTCCAAGGCGCAGCTGAAGAAGGCGCCCGAGGGCGCCGTGGTGTGGACAGAGGCCACCTTCGACAAGCTCGTCGAGGGCAAGCCGGAGCGGCTCAAGTCGCAGATGAAGGTCGACAACGCGATGCTGGTCAACGTGGTCTCCCGCGAGGAGGATGCCTTCGCGGTGATGCGGCGGCTGCTGACCGACAACCACGAGGACCGACGCAGCCAGCTGCGGCTGGCCAAGCGGGCGGTCCGGCTGGCCCGGAGCCTGGTCGCGTCCGGGGTGCTCACCCGGCTCGACGAGGTGGACGAGCACGGGCGCCGGTACGTGCTCACCGAGGCGCTGCCCGAGGACTTCGCGCTCAACCAGCCGCTGTCGCACTTCGCGCTGGCGGCGCTGGAGGTGCTCGACCCCGACGCCCCGTCGTACACCCTCGACCTGGTCTCGGTGGTCGAGGCGGTGCTCGAGGCGCCCCGCCCGCTACTGCTCGCGCAGCGGCACGAGGCGCGCGGCGAGGCGATCGCCGCGCTCAAGGCCGACGGTGTGGAGTACGAGGAGCGGATGGCGCTGGTCGAGGAGATCACCTGGCCCGAGCCGCTGGCCGAGCTGCTGGAGCCGCTCTACGAGACCTACCGCGAACGCCACCCCTGGCTCTCGCCGGACGCGCTGATGCCCAAGTCCGTGGTCCGCCAGATGTGGGAGGAGGGGATGGGCTTCACCGCCCTGGTCAGCCGGTTCAACGTCGCCCGCTCCGAGGGGCTGGTGCTGCGCTACCTCACCGACGCCTACCGCGCGCTGCGCCAGACCGTGCCCGAGGCCCTGCGCACCGAGGAGCTCGAGCTGCTCGTCGACTGGCTGGGGGAGACCGTCCGCCAGGTCGACTCCTCGCTGCTCGACGAGTGGGAGACCCTCACCCACCCCGACCGGATCACCGCCGACACCCACCTGGACGCGCCCCCGCCGCCCCCGCGGCCGCTCTCCGCGCAGGGCCGCGTCTTCGAGGTGATGGTCCGCAACGCACTGTGGCGGCGCGTCGAGCTGGTCGCCCGCGACGACCTGGACGGCCTGGAGGCGGTCGACGGCGTCGAGAGCCCCGAGCTCTCCCGCCAGGACTGGGACGAGGCGTTGGAGGAGTACTACGCCGAGCACAGCAAGGTGCTCATCGATGCGGACGCGCGCGGTCCTGCGCTGCTGCGGGTGGAGCGGGGCGAGGGCCGGTGGACCGTCACCCAGACCCTGCACGACCCCGAGGGGCACCACGACTGGGTGATCGAGGCCGAGGTCGACCTGGCCGCCTCCGACGAGGCCGGCGAGGCCGTCGTACGGACGACGGCGATGCGCTGCCTGGGCGGCTGACTCCGGGGCCGGATATTTCTCGAACTGCGTGGCGCTGCGGCGCGTCGCCCCAATGTCTCCGTGTCGACATTGTTGGATGAGGAGTGCACGGGGCCCTGGGGAAGGGGCCCACGACATCCGTGGCGGGCGACCCGTCACCGCACACATGAGGTGAACCGCGATGGTCGGTGGATACTTCGGCTCCAGCAGCGCCCCGGACATGCCGCCGCGGGTGCACCGCCCGGGCGGCGACCTGCCCCCGCTCGGCGGGGAGACCCAGGGGGCCACGGCCCCGCTGCCGTTCGAGCGCCCTGCGGCGGCGCCGACGCCGGCCGCGACCTCGGCGGCCCCGGCGCCCTCCGCGCCGGTGAAGTCCTCGGAGCCGGCCGCACCGACGATGCCGATGCTGCCGTTCACCGCGCCGGAGTCGACCGGCCCCGCCGCCCCGCGCGGCCGCGGTCAGCTCGGCCCGACCGGCCGCCCGATCCCGGTGCTGCGCGACCCCGAGCCGATCGCCGAGCACGGCAACGCCCGGGTGATCTCGATGTGCAACCAGAAGGGTGGCGTCGGCAAGACCACGACGACCATCAACCTGGGCGCCGCGCTCGCCGAGTACGGCCGGAAGGTGCTGCTCGTCGACTTCGACCCGCAGGGCTCGCTCTCCGTCGGCCTGGGGCTCAACCCCCACGAGATGGAGCTGACGGTCTACAACCTGCTGATGGACCCCGAGACCGACTTCCACGACGTGGTCGTCCCCTCGGGCGTGCCGGGCGTGGACCTGCTGCCCTCCAACATCGACCTCTCCGCCGCGGAGGTGCAGCTCGTCCACGAGGTGGCCCGCGAGCAGACGCTGCAGCGCGTCCTCGCGCCGGCCATCGCCGAGTACGACGTCATCCTGATCGACTGCCAGCCCTCCCTGGGCCTGCTCACCGTCAACGCGCTCACCGCCTCCGACGGCGTGATCGTGCCGCTGGAGTGCGAGTACTTCGCGCTGCGTGGCGTGGCGCTGCTCAAGACCACCATCGACAAGGTCAAGGCGCGGCTCAACCCGCGCCTGGAGGTCGACGGCGTCCTCGGCACCATGTACGACGGCCGCACCCTGCACGGCCGCGAGGTGCTCGAGCGGCTGGTCCAGGCCTGGGGGGACAAGGTCTTCCACACGGTCATCCGCCGGACGGTGAAGTTCTCCGACTCCACCGTCGCCGGCGAGCCGATCACCTCCTACGCGTCGACCTCCGCGGGCGCCGACGCCTACCGCCAGCTGGCCAAGGAGGTGGCGCAGCGGTGGGCCGACGCGTGAGCATGCCGGCGGCCGACGACCTCTTCCGCACCACCGTCGACGGCACCGAGCAGTCGGTCCCGGCGGGCAAGGGGCGGAAGAACGGCGCGGTCCGGGTGGTGCCGGACGCTCCGGAGGCGACCGACACGACCGAGGCGTCCGGCGGGTCGGGCTCCGCGAAGGGCAAGAAGCCCAGCGGTCGGATCCGGCACGACGAGAAGATCACCGTCTACGTCACCGCCGCCGAGCTGATGGAGCTGGAGCAGACCCGGCTCCACCTGCGCGGGGAGCACGGGCTGGTGGTCGACCGCGGCCGGCTGGTGCGCGAGGCGATCGGTCTGGTGCTGGCGGACTTCGAGGCACAGGGGGAGGACTCGGCCCTGGTCAGGCGCCTGCGTGAGTAACCCGTTCGAGGTTCGCCTCGACAACTTCGAGGGGCCCTTCGACCTGCTGCTGAGCCTGATCTCCAAGCACAAGCTCGACGTCACCGAGATCGCGCTCTCGCAGGTCACCGACGAGTTCATCGCGCACATCAAGCAGCTCCCGGACGCGGACCTCGAGGAGACCACCTCGTTCCTGCTGGTGGCATCGACCCTCCTCGACCTCAAGGCGGCCCGGCTGCTCCCGGCCGGCGACGTGGAGGACGAGGAGGACCTGGCCCTCCTGGAGGCGCGCGACCTGCTCTTCGCCCGGCTGCTGCAGTACCGCGCGTACAAGCGGCTCGCCGCGGTGCTCGGTGAGCGCGTCGAGGCGGAGGCGAAGCGGTTCCCGCGGGCGGTGGGCCTCGAGGAGCGGTTCGCCGGCCTGCTGCCGGAGGTGCTGATCGGGATCGGCCTCGACGCCTTCGCGGCGCTGGCGGCGAAGGCGCTGGCGCCCAAGCCGGAGCTGCAGCTGCCGACGCACCACATCCACGCCCCCGCGGTCAGCGTCCGCGAACAGGCCGCGATCGTGGTCGAACGGCTGCGCCGCAGCGGCACCCTCACCTTCCGGGCGCTGTGCGGCGACTCGCCGGACACCCTCACCACGGTCGCCCGGTTCCTGGCGCTGCTGGAGCTGTTCCGGGAGGGCGGTGTCGCGTTCGACCAGGTCACGCCCCTCGGTGAGCTGACGGTTCGGTGGACCGGCTCCGACGAGGAGATCGAGATCACCGACGAGTTCGACGGCGCGCCGCCCGAGCCCGGCGAGCCGGCAGCGCCCGTCGCCCCGGATGAGCCGGATCGGCCCTCGGGGGCGGAGAATGGCCCGGTACAGGAGGAGTCAGATGACCGAACGGACCGATGACGCGGTCGCCGTCCCCGTGGCCGACCTGCGCCCGGCGCTGGAGGCGGTGCTGATGGTTGCCGACGAGCCGCTCGACGCGATGGCGCTGGCCGCCGCTGTCGGCTACCCGGCCGAGGAGGTCGCCGGCACGCTCTCGGCCCTCGCCGCCGAGTACGACGAGCAGGGACGCGGCTTCGAGCTGCGCAACGTGGCGGGCGGCTGGCGCTACTACACCCGCGCCGACCTCGCCCCCGTCGTGGAGGCGTTCGTGCTGGAGGGCCAGCAGGCGCGCCTCACGCAGGCCGCACTGGAGACCCTCGCGGTGGTCGCCTACCAGCAGCCCGTCTCGCGAGCCCGCGTCTCCGCGATCCGCGGGGTGAACGTGGACGGCGTGATGCGCACGCTGCTCAACCGCGGACTGGTCGAGGAGGCCGGCCGCGACGGCGAGCACGGTGCCACCCTGTACCGCACCACCAGCTACTTCCTGGAGCGGATCGGGATCGTCGCGCTCGACGAGCTCCCGGACCTCGCCCCGCATCTGCCCGAGCTCGACGAGCTGGAGGGCGAGCTGGAGCAGATGGCCGGCGTTCCGGCCACCGACGCCGGCGTACCGAGCACCCCGACCGAGGAAGCATCGTCATGACCCGCGAGATCGCCACCGATGAGGACGGCCTGATCCGGCTCCAGAAGCTGCTCGCGCAGTCCGGGGTCGCCTCACGCCGCCGTTGCGAGGAGCTGATGCTCGACGGGGAGGTCGAGGTCGACGGCGAGGTGGTCACCCGCCTCGGCACCAAGGTCGACCCGCGCACCGCGGTGATCAAGGTGTCCGGCAAGCGATTGCCGCCGGTCTCCGATCACGTGTACCTGGTGCTCAACAAGCCCCGCGGCGTGGTCTCCACGATGTCCGACCCCGAGGGCCGGCGCACGATCACCGACCTCGTCGCCGACCGGCCCGAGCGGCTCTTCCACGTGGGCCGGCTCGACACCGACACCTCGGGACTCCTGCTGCTCACCAACGACGGCGAGTTCGCGCACCGGATGGCGCACCCCTCCTTCGAGGTCGAGAAGACCTACGTCGCCGAGGTGGCCGGACGGATCGCCAGGCCGACCGTGGCGCAGCTGCTGGAGGGCGTGGTGCTCGAGGACGGTCCGGTCGAGGTGCGACGGGCGCGGATCCTGGACACCCGCGCGGACAAGTCGATCATCGAGCTGGTGATCCACGAGGGCCGCAACCGGATCGTGCGGCGCCTGCTGGACCAGGTCGGCCATCCGGTACGCCGCCTCAGCCGTACCCGG
Organism: Nocardioides sp. GY 10113; assembly: GCF_004919105.1. Classification (GTDB taxonomy): domain Bacteria; phylum Actinomycetota; class Actinomycetes; order Propionibacteriales; family Nocardioidaceae; genus Nocardioides. The sequence goes on along the minus strand of NZ_STGK01000026.1, from coordinate 19,131 downwards.
TTCGGGCCGGTCGAGCTGGGCACCCTGCCGTCGGGGACGCTGCGCGACCTGACCGACGACGAGCTGGGTCAGCTGCTCGAGGTCGCCGGGCTCTGACGCGAGCCCGGCCTCATCGGGCGAGCAGGTCGGCGACGACCAGGGCCGTGTCGTCCCCGGCTTCGGTGCCCATCGCCGCGAGGACCGCGTCGGCGCACTCGGCGGCCGGCCCCGCGCAACCCGCGACGGTGTCCGCCAGCAGGGCGGTCCGCTCCTCCATGCTGGCGCGGCGGCGCTCGACCAGGCCGTCGGTGTAGAGCACCACCCGGTCGCCGGCGCGGGCGGTGACCCGGGTGACCGGCCAGTCGGCGCCGGGGATGCCCAGCGGCGGCCCGCCCGCGACCTCGAGCTCGCGGGTACCGGCGGCCGTGCGCACGATCGGGAGCGGGTGCCCGGCGCGGGCGATGGCGACCTCGCCGGTCCGTGGGTCGATGTTGACCAGGCAGCAGGTGACCAGCACCTCGGCCAGCTCGACGGTGGGGTTCAGCAGCTCCAGCGCGACGTCGACCGGGTGGCCCTCGCTCAGGTAGGCGCGCAGCGCGCTGGAGATCTCGCCCATCACCGTCGCGGCCGCGTAGGAGTGGCCCTCGACGTCGCCGACCACCACGGTCACGGTGCCGTCCGGCGAGGAGACGACGTCGTACCAGTCCCCGCCGACCTCGGCGTCGGCTGCGGCGGGCACGTAGCGCACCGCGATGTCGAGTCCGTCGGGCTCGGCCAGGTGCTGCGGCAGCAGCGAGCGCTGGAGCAGCCGGGAGACCTCGGTGAGCTCGACCAGGCGGCGACGCAGCTGGTCGCGGGCCGCCTGCTCGCCGTGGCGGTGTGCGATGCGCTGCAGGGAGGCGGCGACCTGGTCGGCGGCGGACTGGATGATCCGCAGGCTCTCGGCGCTGAACTCGCGCTCGTGGGCCCAGAAGGAGACCAGCGCGCCGCGCTGGGGCAGGCTGCCCTGCAGTGGCAGCGCGACGAGCGCCCGAGCCTCGGGGAGCGCGGCGGCGATGTCCGGGTGCGCCGCCTCCAGCGCTGACCGGGTCGGCCAGGCGACCGCCCCGGTGGCGGTGAGGTCGGCGAAGCGACCGAGGTCGGGCCCGACGGGGGACCACGGCAGCGTGGGGTCGTCGTCGGTCGGGTGGGGGGAGTGCAGCGCCAGCGTGGTGCCGCCCTCGACGAAACCGATGCCGATCAGCCCGTCGGTGCCGTGGGCCAGGGTGCAGTTGCGGACCGCGAGCAGCGCCTCGCGGGCGGAGGTGGCGGTGGCCAGCGAGGCCGTCACCGCGTTCAGCCAGGAGGTGGCGAACGCGAGCCACTCCGCGCGCTCGCGCGCCGCCTGCTCCCGCTCGAAGAGGCGCGCGTTCTCGACCGCGATCGCGGCCGCGGCGGCGACGGCCGTCACGCGGGTCTCGGCGATCGCGGAGAAGACGTCCGGGTCCGGGTGCCCGAACAGCAGCGCGCCCAGGCCCTGGCCGTCGCGCCCGGTGACCGGGGTGGCGAGGTAGCTGCGCAGCGCCAGGTGGCCCGGGGGCAACGCGGAGAAGCGAGGGTCGGCGGTGACGTCGGCGATGCGCACGGTCTCGCGGTCGTCGAAGGTGGGCTGGAACAGCGCCGTGATGCGTGGGGCGGGCATCGCCGCGAAGGCGTCCCGCTCGGCGCCGGAGAGCACCACGAGGTGGAAGACGTCGCCGTCACCGTCGTCCTCGCTGGCGTCGTAGAAGAAGGCACCGAACGCCGCTCCGGCCAGGCGCGTCGCTGTGTCGGTGACCGACTGCAGCACGCTCTCCAGGTCCAGCGTGGAGTGGATCGCTTCCGCGAGGTGGCCCAGGAGCTCCAACGTCGTGGAGCCACCGGCCGGGGCGGCCCACCCCTGGGTCACGGGTCCGGCCGCCAGGGCCGTGGGGGACGCGCTCTCCGGAGCGCCGGAGAGGTCGGGCACGCGAAGGATTCTTGCAGTTCATCTGGGATTCCGAAGGATCTCCGGCGGGATCGTGCGGCGGGATCTGCGGCGGGCTGTGGCGGGAGGGCGCGGCCGGCGGCCCGCCGGGGTGACGCGGCGGCCCCGCGGCGCTCCTGAGTAGTGTTCTCGCCGTGCCCGAGGAGTCGAACGCCGTCCTGACCGGACCCGTCCAGGTGGTCGGCACCGGCCTGATCGGGACCTCCGTCGCGCTGGCGTGCCGCCGCGCGGGCCTCGAGGTCCTGCTCAGCGACGTGGTCCCCGACCACGTCCGCACCGCCACCGGACTGGGCGCCGGCCGCCCGGCAACCCCCGAGGACCGTCCCCAGCTCGTGGTGGTCGCGGTGCCGCCGGACCACCTCGCCGAGGGTGTGCGCGATGCGCTCGCCGCCGCGCCCGACGCGATCGTCACCGACGTCGGCAGCGTGAAGATGGCACCGCTGGACGCGCTGGCCGACCAGCCCGGCCGCGAGCGCTACGTCGGCAGCCACCCGATGGCCGGCAGCGAGCGCTCCGGCCCGCTGGCCGCCTCGGAGAACCTCTTCGACGGTCGGCCGTGGGCGGTCACCCCCGGCCCCGGCGCGCTGCCGGCCGGCGTACGGCTGGTCGAGCTGCTGGCCGAGGTGTGCGGCGGCGTGGTGATCCGCCTGCGCCCCGACGAGCACGACCGGGCGGTGGCCCGGACCTCCCACGTCCCGCACCTGGTCTCCGCGCTAGTCGCGGGCACGCTCACGGGCGCGTCGGCCGACCACCTCGCGCTCTCCGGCCAGGGCGTCCGGGACGTGACCCGGATCGCCGGTGGTGATCCCGACCTGTACAGCCAGATCATCAGCGGCAACGCGGCCGCGGTGACGGCGCTCCTCGGCGAGCTGCGTGACCGTCTCGACCTCGCCCTCGAGGCGGTGCGGGACGGCGACCGGGCCGGGCTCTCGTCCCTGCTCGCGCACGGGGTCGCCGGCACCCGGGCGATCCCGGGCAAGCACGGCGGACCGCCGCGACCCACGGCGGCGGTGCGGGTCGCGGTGCCCGACCACCCCGGCGAGCTGGCCCGTCTCTTCGCCGATGCGGGCGACAGCGGTGTCAACATCGAGGACGTGCGGATCGATCACGACCCCGGTCGCCCGTTCGGCCTGGTCGAGCTGGACGTCGCCGCGGAGTCGGTCGGTGAGCTGCTCGGCGCGCTCGAATCGAGGGGATGGGCCGCGCACCGGTAGGATCGCGGTCCGTGAACGACGCGCCCCGCCCCGGTACTGACCAGGCCACCTCGCACACCGGCGAGCCGGCTCCCGGTGTGGTCGTGGCCGTCGACGGCACCTCCGGCTCCGGCAAGTCCAGCACGTGCCGTGCGGTCGCCGACCGGCTGGGCCTGCGCTACCTCGACACCGGCGCGATGTACCGCGCCGTCACCTGGTGGATGCTGCAGCACGGCGTGGACGTGCACGACGCGGAGGCGGTCGCGGCGCGCGCCGCCGATCCGCGGCTGGTCTCGGGCACCGACCCGCTGGCCCCGACGATCGTGGTCGACGACGTCGACGTCTCCATCGAGATCCGCAGCGACGCGGTCAACGCGGCCGTCTCGCCGGTCAGCGCGGTGCCGGCGGTCCGCGAGCGCCTGGTCGCACTGCAGCGGTCGCTGATCGGCGCCGGCCGGATCGTGGTCGAGGGTCGCGACATCGCCTCGGTCGTCTGGCCGCAGGCCCAGGTCAAGGTCTACCTGACCGCCGACCCGGCGGCCCGCGCCGCCCGCCGCGCGGCGGAGAACGGCGGCGCCGACGTGGGCGCCACCGAGGCCTCGCTGCTCGCCCGCGACGCGATCGACTCCGGGCGTGCCGTCGCGCCGCTGACCCGGGTGCACGGAGCCATCCACATCGACTCCACCCACCAGACCCTGGAGCAGGTCGTCGACCTCGTGGTCGGGCTGGTCGAGGAGAGCCTCAGCGCGGTCGGCGGGTCATGAGCCCGGCCCCCGACGCGCGCGGGGACGAGGGGGACCAGGGAGTCGTGCGGGAAGCGCACCGGCAGCACCCGCGCTCCGACCGCGTCGCCCACCCGACCCGCTGGCTCCTCGCCGGCGGGCGTCCGGTCGCGCGCTGGCTGGTACGCCGACGCTGGGACGTCCGGGTGCACCACGCCGACCGGTTCCCGGCCGACGGGCCGGTCGTGCTCGCCGCCAACCACATCGGGGTCGTCGACGGTCCGCTGCTGGTGCTCCTCGCGCCGCGGCCCGTGCACGCCCTGACCAAGATCGAGATGTTCTCCTCCGCCGTGGGCGGCGGCTTCCTGCGCCTGGCCGGACAGGTGCCGCTGGACCGTCACCGGACCGATCCGGCCGCGGTCCGACGCGCCGTCCGGGTGCTGCGCGAGGGCGGTGTCGTCGGGGTGTTCCCGGAGGGCACCCGCGGTGACGGCGAGCTGCGCACGTTCCGGCGCGGCGCGGCGTACCTGGCCATGGTGACCGGCGCTCCCGTCGTACCGGTGACGATCCTCGGGACGAGGCGTCCGGGTGGCGCGAGTGGTTCGCTGCCGCCGAAGGGTGACAGGATCGACCTCGTGGTCGGACACCCGGTCCGTGTGAGCCCCCACTCATGGCCGCGCACGGCGGAACAGGTGGGGTCCGTCAGCACGTTGTTGCATCAGCGGATGCGCGAGGAACTCGCCGCCGCGCTCAGCGAGACCGGGCGGGAGCTCCCCGGACCGCTGCCAGCCACCGAGCTCGTGAAGGAATCCGATGACTGACATCAACCTCCCGGTCCTGGCCGTGGTCGGCCGCCCCAACGTGGGCAAGTCGTCCCTGGTCAACCGGATCCTCGGACGCCGGGAGGCCGTGGTCGAGGACATCCCCGGCGTCACCCGCGACCGGGTCTCCTACGACGCCGAGTGGGGCGGCCGGGCGTTCACGCTGGTCGACACCGGCGGCTGGGACCCGGACGCGAAGGGGATGGCCGAGCGGATCAAGGGGCAGGCCGAGATCGCGGTGTCGCTCGCGGACGCGGTGCTCTTCGTGGTCGACGCCGCGGTCGGCATCACCGACGCCGACGAGGCCGTGGTCAAGGTGCTGCGCCGGGCGGGCAAGCCGGTCGTGCTGGCTGCCAACAAGGTCGACGACGAGCGGGTCGAGGCCAACGCCTACGGCCTGTGGAACCTCGGCCTCGGTGAGCCGATCCCGGTCTCGGCGCTGCACGGCCGCGGCTCCGGCGACCTGCTCGACGCGATCCTCGCCGTGCTGCCCGAGGCGGCGGAGGTCGAGGAGGAGGTCGGCGGGCCACGCCGGATCGCCATCGTCGGCCGTCCCAACGTCGGCAAGTCATCGCTGCTCAACAAGCTCGCGGGCGAGGAGCGGGTGGTCGTCGACAACGTCGCCGGCACCACCGTGGACCCGGTCGACGAGCTGGTCGAGCTGGGTGGGCGCGAGTGGCGGTTCATCGACACCGCCGGCATCCGCAAGCGGGTCAAGGAGGCGTCGGGGCACGAGTACTACGCCTGGCTGCGGACCACGACGGCGGTCGAGCGCGCCGAGGTCTGCGTGCTGGTGCTGGACGCCGGCCAGTCGATCGCCGAGCAGGACATGCGGATCCTGCAGGAGGTCCGGGAGGCCGGCAAGGCGCTGGTCATCGCCTTCAACAAGTGGGACACCGTGGACTCGGAGCGCCGCTACTACCTCGACCGCGAGATCGAGCGCGACCTGGTGCAGGTGCAGTGGGCGCCGCGGCTCAACATCACCGCCAAGACCGGCTGGCACATCGACCGGCTGGTGCCCGCGCTGGACCGGGCGATCGAGGGCTGGGAGACCCGCGTCACCACGGGCGCGCTCAACGCGTTCCTGGGTCGCCTGGTCGCCGAGCACCCGCACCCGGTGCGCGGCGGCAAGCAGCCGCGGGTCCTGTTCGGCACGCAGCCGTCGACCTCGCCGCCGACCTTCGTGCTCTTCACCAGCGGCAAGCTGGACCAGGGCTACGAGCGGTTCATCGAGCGGCGGCTGCGCGAGGAGTTCGGCTTCGTCGGCACGCCGATCGTGCTGCAGGTCCGGCCGCGGGAGAAGCGCAAGCGCACCTGATCCACGCGCGCTGTCGGCGTACTGGACTAGGCCGTTCCGCTTGCCCCTGTCGAACATGTGTTCGACAATGGGCGGGTGGGAGCACCAGCCGTCGACGCGTCCGTCCTCGCGCAGCTGCGCGGCCGGATCCAGGCGCTCGAGGGCGGTCCGTCGCGGCTCTCGGTCCCGGTGCTGCCGGCGCTCGACGGCCTGGTCCGGCTGCGCACCGGTGGGGCGTACGCCGTGGACACCGCCTCGCTGGCGATGGCGCTCGCCGCGGGCGCCTCGGCCGCCGGTGACTGGGTCGGCTTCGTGGGCTGGGGCGACTTCGGTGTCGAGGCCGCCCATCAGCTCGGCATCGACCTGACCCGCACCGTGCTGGTGCCCAGCCCCGGCGAGCACTGGCTCGAGGTCGCCGCCGCACTGGCCGACGTGCTGAAGGTGGTGGTGCTGCGCCCTGCCGCCCGGGTGGACGCGAAGTCCGCCTCGGTGCTCGAGGCCCGGCTGCGGGCCCGCTCCGCGGTGCTCGTGGTGCACGGTGAGTGGCCGCGCAGCGACGCCACGATCAGCGCCGCCGAGACCCGGTGGGAGGGGCTCGGCGAGGGCCGCGGCCGGCTTCACCGGCACCGGGCGCTGGTCGAGGTGCACGGCACCGGGCGACCGCTCTCCGACGAGGTCGCGCTCCCGTTCGGGGACCGTTGACGATGGCGCGCGTGCTGGTGCTGTGGTGCCCGGACTGGTCGGTGACCGCGGCGCTGATGGAGCGTGCCGAGGCCCAGGGTGACGGGGGTGCCGCCGAGGTGGTCCGCTCGACGCCCGCGGCCGTCCTCTCGGCGAACCGGGTGGTGGTCTGCAACGCGGCTGCCCGCGCCGAGGGCGTACGCCGCGGCCAGCGGCGCCGCGACGCCCAGGCGCGCTGCCCGGAGCTGCTGCTGCTCGCTGCCGGCCCGGAGCGGGACGCGCGGTGGTTCGAGCCGGTGCTGGCGGCGGTCGAGGAGATCCGGCCCGGCGTGGCGCCGATCCGACCCGGCCTGCTCGCGGTGAGCGCCCCGGGGCGGTTCCACGGCGGCGAGGAGGCGGCGGCCGCGCTGCTCGCGGAGGAGCTGGTCGCCCGGGGTGTCTGGGACTGCCGGATGGGCGTCGCCGACGACCTCTACTCCGCCGAGCGGGCGGCGCGCCGCGCGCCCGCCCAGGGCTGCACGGTGGTGCCGCCCGGCGGGTCGGCTGCGTTCCTGCGCGAGCTGCCGATCACCGCGCTGACCGAGGACGGCGAGGAGGGGCGGCGCCTGGTGGACCTGCTGCGTCGGCTCGGACTGGTCCGCCTCGGGGAGTTCGCCGCGTTCGGTGCCGACGAGGTCAGCAACCGGTTCGGCGCCTACGGCGCTGACCTGCTCCGGCGGGTCCGCGGCGAGGGGACCGCGCTGGCCGGCGCCCGCACGCCGCCGCCCGAGCTGGCCTGCGAGATCGGCTTCGAGCCGCCGCTGGACTCCGCCGAGGCGGTCACGTTCAGCGTGCGCACCACGGCCGAGCGCTTCGTCGCCGGACTCGCGGAGCGCCAGCTCGTCGCCACCGCGGTCCGGATCGAGGCGGTCTTCGACGCGGGGGCGGTGGCCGAGGGGGAGGGTGGCATGAGCTCCCGGACCTGGGTGCATCCCCGTTGCTTCACCTCCCGCGACCTGGTCGACCGGGTGCACTGGCAGCTCCAGGCGGGTGCTGCCCTGCGCAGCCGCAAGGAGGCGGGTGCGGTGACCGCACCGATCGAGCGGGTGCGGTTCCTGCCCGAGACGGTGGAGTCGGCCGGCGACCATGCGGACGGGCTGTGGGGCGGCGGGGCCGAGGAGCAGGTGGTCCGCGGCGTGGCCCGGGTCCAGGCGATGCTCGGGTACGACGCGGTCCGGGTGCCGGTGCTCCAGGGCGGTCGCGGCGCGGCCGACCGGCAGGCGTGGGTGACCTGGGGGGAGCGCTCGACGGGGCTGCGGCCGACGCTCCCGCCGTGGCCGGGGCGGATCCCCGGCCCGGCGCCGACGCGGGTCTTCCCCGCGGCGCTGGTCGCTGAGGTGCTCGACGCGGACGGGGATCCGGTGGCGGTGACCGAGCGCGGCGCGGTCAGCGGGGCGCCGTACCGGTACCGGGTCGAGGTCGGCGGCGCTCCCGGTGCGCGCGGCTGGCGGGTGATCGCGGGCTGGGCCGGTCCGTGGCCGGTGGACGAGGGCTGGTGGACCGGTGCTGGTCCGGGGGGCGAGGAGGGTGGCCGCTCGGCGCGGTTCCAGGTGGTCGGCCTCGAGGGCGACGCCTGGCTGCTGCGCTGGCGCCCGTCGGGCTGGGAGGCCGAGGCGGCCTATGACTAGCGGGTGGATGTTCTCCGGCGGATCCGTCGAGTTGCTGGAGATTGTGGCGCGACGTAGCGTGGCGAGAGAGAGACCTACGTCACACTCTGATTGCGCAGGAGGCGCCCCGCATGTTCGAGGAAGGCCAGCTCTACTCGCCGGTGACCACCGGCGAGGACGGATCGGTGACCGTTCACCTCGGCGACGACCACCCCGGGGTGAACGACCCGGCCTACCGCGCCCGCCGCAACGAGATCGCCCAGGTCGCGCTGGGCTGGCAGCCCGGCGAGCCGGTCCCGCGGATCGACTACACCGACGTCGAGAACGGGGTCTGGGCCACCGTCTCCCGTGAGATCGCGCCGCTGCACGAGCGCTACGCCTGCCGGGCCTTCAACGAGGCCAAGGCCGCGCTCGACCTGCCGGCGGACCGGGTGCCCCAGCTGGACGAGGTGACCGCGGGGCTGCAGCGGCTGACCGGCTTCTCCTATGTCCCGGCCGCCGGGATCGTGCCCCTGGAGGAGTTCTACGGGTCGTTGGCCGACGGGGTCTTCCACTCCACGCAGTACCTGCGCCACCACGATCTCCCGCTCTACACCCCCGAGCCCGACGTGATCCACGAGGTGCTCGGCCACGGCAACCTGCTCGCCGATCGCCAGGTGGCCGAGGTCAAGCGCGCCGCCGGCCGCGCCGCACGACGGATGGAGACCCGCGCCGGTCTCCAGATGGTCGCCGACGTCTTCTGGTTCACCGTCGAGTTCGGCGTGCTGCACGAGGGTGGCGACCTCAAGGCCTACGGTGCCGGGATCCTCTCCTCCTACGGCGAGATCGAGGAGTTCGGCTCGATGGTGATCCGCCCGTTGGACTTCCGCGCGATGGCGACGATCGACTACGACATCACCCACTACCAGCCGGTGCTCTTCGCGGCCGAGTCGTTCTCGCACATGGTCGACGCGGTCGGCGGCTTCTTCGACGAGTGCACCGACGACACCGCCGCGGCCATGGGCCTGGTCGAGGCGGAGGGGCAGGCCGAGGCGTCGGAGGCGGCTGCGACAATCGGCGCGTGAGCGCGCCGAACCTGCACGTCATCCTCTGGCCGATCCAGGACTGGCCGGCGATGGGGGAGACCTGGCGGCGCGCCGAGGAGCTCGGGTTCGCCGGGGCCTGGGTCTACGACCACCTCGCCTGGCGCGGCCACTCCCCGTGGGACGACGCCTACGCGACCCTGGCGGCCGCGGCCGCGGTGACCTCGCGGATGCGCCTCGGCACCCTGGTCACCTCGCCCAACTTCCGCACCCCGATCCCGACCGCGTCCGCGGTCCGCACCATCGACCGCATCTCCGGCGGCCGGCTGACGCTCGGCATCGGCGCCGGTGGTGCCACGCACACCTCCGACGGCGACGTGCTGGACGGGGACTGGACGCCGCGCCAGCGCGCCGACCGGTTCGCCGAGTGGGTGGGCCAGCTGGACGCGCTGCTGACCACCGCGCCGGTCAGCCTCGCCGGCGAGCACTGGTCGGCGCGCGAGGTCACGATCGCCCCCGGGCTGGTGCAGCAGCGTCCGCCGTTCTGGATCGCCGCCACCGGCCCGCGCGGACTGCGGCTGGCCGCGCGCCTCGGCCAGGGCTGGATCGCCAACCCGATGGGCGAGGACCCCGTCGCCGACGTACGGCGCCAGGTCGACGGGCTGCGCGCCGCCGGTGAGGCGGAGGGTAGAGACGTCGCCCCGATGCCGAAGCTGCTGCTGACCGGGTTCAGCGGCGAGCCGTGGCTGGAGTCCGTCGGCGCCTACCAGGATCTGGCGGGCCGCTACGCCGAGCTCGGGATCACCGACGTCGCCGTGCACTGGCCGCGACCGGGCACCGAGTGGGACGCCGACATGGCGGTGTTCGAGGCGATCGCCGCGCGGCACGCGGGGTGAGGGTCAGTCGGCCTCCGCGGTGACGCAGGGGTGGGCGGGGTCGTCGTTGGCGCTGTCTGCCTCGGCGCCGATCGGGCACTGCGCGAAGTGGGCGCTCGACGTGGCCGTGTACTGGCGCCGGTTGAAGGTGTAGGTCACCGCGACCCCGTCGACGACGAAGGCGTCCTCCGCCACGGCGGGGAAGACGACGGCCAGCTGGGCATTGCCGGGGTCTGCGTCGGGGTCGACGTCGCAGGACGCTACGGCTCCGTCCGCGCCGACGGCCGGGACGTACCAGTCCGGCAGGGGGACCGGTCCGCCCATCACGCGTGGTCGCTGGTTGGTGTCGGCCCAGGTGACGGCGAACTCGGGCTGGCCGTCGCCGTACGTGGTGACGGCCGCGACGTCGTCGATCGTGATCGTCGTGGCGCGGTCGGAGCGCAGGCAGAGGTCGATGTCGAAGTACAGGGGGCGGGCGCGGCCGTTGGCGATGAGTCCGTAGCCGGAGACGTCGAGGGGGCCACCGTCCTCGTCGGTCGAGCAGCCGGTGGTGAGCAGCGGCAGGGCCAGCAGGGCCGTCAGTGCCGCGCACGTCGGTCGCGGGGGGAGCATGGGCACAGGATGCTGCCGCCGCCGGTGCCGTGGCGGGGTTTCCGACAACTCTTGGAGATCGAACAGGTGTTCGACTAGATTCGGGGGATGACTCCGCTCACGACCCTCGAGGCCTGAGCCGGCATGGGCTGGAACAACCCGCCGGTCCCGTGGCGCGAGCTGGAGCGCCGCCTCTCCGGGCGTCCGCCCGGGGCCCAGGACGCGCCGGTCTCGCGCCGCAAGCAGCGGCGACCCGTGCCGGTGCCGATCCGCCGCCCCGAGCAGCCCGTGACGCCGTACGCCGAGCTGCACTGCCACAGCCACTACAGCTTCCTGGACGGGGCCAGCGGGCCGGCGGACCTGGTGGCCGAGGCGACCCGGCTGGGGCTGCACGCCCTCGCGCTCACCGACCACGACGGGTTCGCCGGCGCGCCGATGTTCGCGGAGGCGGCGCGCGCGGTCGACCTGCGGACCGTCTACGGCGCCGAGCTGTCGCTGGGCCTGACCGCGCCGCAGAACGGCGTACCGGACCCCGAGGGCACCCACCTGCTGGTGCTGGCCCGTGGGGTCGAGGGCTACCACCGGCTGTCGGCGGCGCTGACCGAGGCGCACCTGCGCGGGGACGAGAAGGGGCGCCCCGACCACGACCTCGACGAGCTGACCGAGCGCGGGCGCGGGCACTGGGTGGTGCTGACCGGGTGCCGCAAGGGGGCGGTCCGTCAGGCGCTGCGCGCGGACGGCCCCCGGGGCGCCGCGGCCGCGGTGGACGACCTGGTGGACCGGTTCGGCCGCGACCAGGTGCTGGTCGAGCTGATCGCCCGCGACCACCCCGGCGAGGACGAGGCCAACGACCTGCTCGCCGCGCTGGCCGTCGACCGCGGACTGGCCGTGGTGGCCACCGGCAACGTCCACCACGCCAGCCCGGACAAGGCGCGCCTGGCCGCGGCGATGGCCGCGATCCGGGCCCGCCGCTCGATCGCCGAGCTCGACGGGTGGCTCGACCTCTCCGGCTCCGCGCACCTGCGCAGCGGCGAGGAGATGGACAGCCGTTTCGCGCGGTACCCCGGCGCCGTCGCGCACACCGTCACCGTCGCCGACGAGATCGCCTTCGACCTGCACAAGGCGACCCCGAAGCTGCCCAAGCAGCAGATCCCCGCCGGGCACACCCCGAGCAGCTGGCTGCGCGAGCTGACCGAGCGCGGCTTCGCCGAGCGGTACGCCGGCCGCGACGTCGAGCAGCGCGCGCGGGAGCGGATCGAGCGCGAGCTGGCGGTGATCGCGCGCAAGGACTTCGACGGCTACTTCGTGATCGTCCACGACATCGTCGCCTTCGCCCGCAGCCAGGGGATCCTCTGCCAGGGCCGGGGGTCGGCGGCGAGCTCGGCGGTCTGCTACGCCCTGGGGATCACCGCCGTCGACGCGGTCCAGTTCAACCTGCCCTTCGAGCGGTTCATCTCCGAGCACCGCGAGGAGGAGCCCGACATCGACGTCGACTTCGACTCCGACCGGCGCGAGGAGGTGATCCAGTGGGTCTACGACACCTACGGCCGGCGCAACGCCGCCCAGGTCGCCAACGTGGTCAGCTACCGGCCGCGGATGGCGGTCCGCGACGCGGCCAAGGCGCTCGGCTTCTCCCCGGGGCAGCAGGACGCCTGGTCCAAGCAGATGGACGGGTGGGGGAGCACCATCGAGGCGCCGGAGGGCGTCGAGATCCCCGCCCAGGTGGTCGCCCTGGCCGACGAGCTGCTCGGTGCCCCGCGCCACCTCGGCATCCACTCCGGCGGGATGGTGCTGACCGAGCAGCCGATCGCCGAGGTCTGCCCGATCGAGCGGGCCCGGATGCCCGGTCGCACGATCCTGCAGTGGGACAAGGACGGCTGCGAGGAGATGGGCCTGGTCAAGTTCGACCTGCTCGGTCTCGGCATGCTCGGCGCCCTGGACCACATGATGCGGCTCATCGAGCAGCACACCGGGAAGCGGTGGACGTTGGAGTCGATCCCCAAGGAGGAGCCGGCCGTCTACGACATGCTCTGCGAGGCCGACTCGATCGGCGTCTTCCAGGTCGAGTCCCGCGCCCAGATCGGCACCCTGCCGCGGCTGCGCCCGCGCTGCTTCTACGACCTGGCGATCGAGATCGCGCTGATCCGCCCCGGCCCCATCCAGGGCGGCGCCGTCCACCCCTACGTGCGCCGGGCGACCGGCAAGGAGCCGGTCACCTACGACCACCCGTCGCTGCAGCCGGTGCTGGAGCGCACCCTCGGCGTACCGATCTTCCAGGAGCAGCTGATGCAGATGGCGGTGACGCTGGGCGACTGCACCCGCGACGACGCCGACCTGCTGCGCCGGGCGATGGGCTCCAAGCGGGGCGTGGAGCGGATCGAGCGGATCAAGGACCAGCTCTACAAGGGGATGGCGCGGCGCGGGATCACCGGGGACCACGCGGACGCGATCTACGTGAAGATCCTCTCCTTCGCCGGGTTCGGCTTCGCCGAGTCCCACGCGCTCAGCTTCGCGCTGCTCGTCTACGCCTCGTCCTGGTTCAAGCGGCACTACCCGGCTGCGTTCCTGGCCGGGCTGCTGCGCAACCAGCCGATGGGCTTCTACTCCCCGCAGTCGCTGGTCGCCGACGCCCGCCGGCACGGGGTGGAGGTGCGCCGCCCCGACATCGCGCTGTCCGGGGCGCAGGCGGGGCTGGAGGCCTGCGCGCCTCGCGAGGAGCGTGAGTGGTTCGACCGGGAGCGGTACGACGCGGAGCTCGCCGTACGGCTCGGACTGGACGAGGTGCGCGGGATCGGGACGGAGGTCGCGGAGCGGATCGTGGCGGCGCGCGCCGACGCGCCGTACGTCGACATCCGCGACCTGTCGCGTCGCGCCGGGCTCACCGCCACCCAGCTCGAGGCGCTGGCCACCGCGGGAGCCTTCGAGGGGTTCGGGCTCGATCGTCGCTCGGCCCTGTGGATGGCCGGGTACGCCGAGGAGGGCGGGCACCTGCCCGCGAGCACGCCGGCGCCGGCACCGCCGACGCTGCCGCAGATGGCGGAGACGGACCTGACCCTCGCCGACCTGTGGGCGACGGGGATCTCGCCGGAGCGACACCCGGTGGAGCACTGGCGCGAGCGGTTGACCGCGGCCGGGATCAGGGCGGTCGGCGACCTGGCCGGGGTCGACCCCGGCCGACGGGTCCACGTCGCGGGACTGGTCACCCACCGGCAGCGGCCGGGCACCGCCGGTGGGATCACCTTCCTCAACCTCGAGGACGAGACCGGGATGCTCAACGTGGTCTGCTCCCAGGGTGTGATGCGGGTGCATCGGCACGCGGCGCGGAACCGGGTGGCGGTGGTGATCCGCGGGATGCTGGAGCGTCAGGACGGCGTGACCAACCTGGTCGCGGACCGGATCAGCCCGCTGGACGAGGTGCTGCCCGGGGCCGGCGACGCACTGCAGATACGTCAGACATCCCGGGATTTCCGCTGATGCGTGGCTAGCCTGCGTCCATGCTGGACACGAACACCCTTCGTGTCGTCTTCGTGCTAGTGGCGGCGTGCGCCACGGTGCTGTTCTCGGTGGCGGCGTACGGAGCGACCCGAGCCCGCTACAGCGCCTGGTGGTGCGCCGCGTTGCTGTTCGCCGCCGGCGGGTCCGGCCTCTTCCTGTTCAACGGGACCGACATCCAGGTGGTGGCCAACCCGAGCGGCAACGCGATCGGCGTCCTGAGCACCATGTGCGTGTGGGGCAGTGCCCGTTCGCTCGCGGGGCGCACGCTCCCGTGGGCACTGCTCCTCGGCGTGCCGGCGTTCGTACTGGCCGTCGGGCTACTCGACGACCCGGTGCACGACATCTGGACCGGCGGCGTGGTCTACCTGCTGGCGATGGCCCTCGGGTTCGGCGCGGCCGCTGTCGACCTCGGCGCGCTGCACCGTCGTGCCCGCACCTCCGTCTCGCGCAGCGACGAGACGGGCTACGACGACAGCCAGTACCGCGCGAGCGTGCTCGTGATGGCCATCGTCACCGCGGGCATGGCGCTCTTCTACCTGCTCCGCGCGGTGGTGCTGGCGCGTACCGGACCCGACGGCGAGTTCTTCCGCACGGTGCTCGGGTCGCAGCCGACCACCATGCTGCTGATCCTGGTGGTGGTCGTCGCCGTCTTCAGCATGTCGACGCTGGCGCGCGCCCAGTACGTCGCCCGCCTCCGCCTGGAGGCCTCCCACGACGGCCTGACCGGGCTGCTGAACCGCCGCCAGTTCCTGCGCCGGGTCGAGCTGGTGCAGCGGCACGGTCGACGCGACGTCGAGTGGGTGCTGGTGCTCGCGGACCTGGATCGGCTCAAGCAGCTCAACGACACCGACGGGCACGCCGCCGGCGACCGCGCGCTCGCCACGGTGGGTGCCGTCGTCGCCGCCGCCCTCCACCATGGCGAGTTCGCCGGGCGGCTCGGAGGCGACGAGTTCGCCCTGCTGCTCGGCGCCGACGGCCGGGCCGAGCAGGTCGCGGCCGCGGTCAACGCCGGACTGGCCGGGGCGATGGCCGGGCTCACCGAGGTGAGCGTCAGCTTCGGCGTCGCGGAGTTCGACCCCGACCTCGACGTGGAGGTGCTGCTCGAGCGGGCCGACCGCGCGATGTACCTGGCCAAGGCCGACGGAGGGGGCACGTGCCGCAGCGATACGCCGCGGCCCCGGCAGGTCTTCGGGGATTTGCGCTGAACGCTCGGTAGCGTGCGGCCCATGCTCGACACGGTCACCCTGCGTGTCGTCTTCGTGATGGTCGCCTCGTGCGCCCTCGTGCTGTTCGCGGTGACGGCGTACGGAGCGACCCGAGCCCGCTACAGCGCCTGGTGGTGCGCCTCGCTGCTGCTGGCCGCCGTCAGCACGACACTGTTCCTCCTCAACGGCACCGCGCTCCAGGTGATCGCCAACCCGGCCGGCAACGCGGTCGGCTCGCTGAGCGCCCTGTGCATCTGGGGCAGCATCCGGTCCCTGACGGGTCGCCGGCTGCCACGGCGCATCCTGGCCGGCGTACCGGCGTTCGTGCTGGCCGTCGCGCTGCTCGACGATCCGGCGAACGACCTGTGGACCGGCGGGGAGGTGTTCCTGCTCGCGATGGCGCTGGGGTTCGGGGGTGCCGCGGTGGAGGCCGGCACGCTGCACCGCGGGGCGCGGAGGTCGGTGAGCCGGTCGGACGAGGCGGGGTACGACGACAGCCAGTACCGCGTCAGCGTGCTGCTGATGGCCAGCGGCACCGCGGCCACGGCGGCGTTCTACGTCGCCCGGACGGTCGCGATGGTGATCTGGGGGCGTGACGGCGAGGTCTTCCTGACGGTGTTCGGTCCGCAGCCGGCCACCCTGCTGATGATCGCGCTGATGGTGATCGCGGTCTACAGCATGTCGACCTTCAGTCGCGCCCAGTACGTCGCCCGGCTGCGTCGCGAGGCGTCGCGGGATGCCCTGACCGGGCTGTTCAACCGCCGCCAGTTCCTGCGCCGGGTGGAGTTCGTGCAGCGCCACGGTCGCCGGGACGTCGAGTGGGTCCTGGCGCTGGCCGACCTGGATCGGCTGAAGCAGCTCAACGACGTCGACGGGCACGCCGCGGGCGACCGTGCGTTGGCCACCGTCGGCTCGGTCGTCGCCGGGTCGCTGCTCCACGGCGAGCTCGCGGGCCGGATCGGCGGCGACGAGTTCGCCCTGCTGCTCGGCACCACCGCCCGGGCCGAGGAGGTCGCCGACGCGGTGAACGCCGGCCTGGCCGAGGCCACCCAGGGCCTCACCGACGTGAGCGTCAGCCTCGGCGTCGCCGAGTTCGATCCCGACCTCGACATCGAGGAGATGCTCGAGCGCGCCGACCGCGCGATGTACCTGGCCAAGGCCGACGGCGGGCGGCGCCTGCACGTCGACGGTGGCCTGACCGACGTACCCGATTCGGAGTCGCCGGTCAGCCTGCGGTAGTGTTCCCACGCACTCCCCACGGGGACTGCATCGGGCTGTAGCGCAGCTTGGTAGCGCACCTGACTGGGGGTCAGGGGGTCGCAGGTTCAAATCCTGTCAGCCCGACCGAAAACCGGCTCTGACCAGCGGAAACGCTGGCCAGAGCCGGTCGCGTTTTCGGCCAGATGGGCCAGGTGTCGCGAATATGGCGCGCAAACTCGCCGGTGCCCGCTTGCAGCCTGGCGCTCTCGGGCTTGCGCGCCGTGTGCGTGAGTGTGACCGGGTGTGCTGGAGCGTGATCGGTCGGGCAGCGGGACTTGACGTATGCGACCGCGGATTCTGCAGTTCAAGTCGCGGTCGCGAACGCAATGTCGGGATAATGGTCCCGACCCGGGGGGGCTTGGCCGTCAAGCCGGTAGTGCAGGTTGCAGCTGCCCGCTTGCGGCTTAGAGCCGCTGCCACCGGTCGCTGCAGCAGGTCCCTTGGCCTGCGGGACGGCATGCGTCGGCATGGTCGGCACGTCGTCGCTACAGCCGTTGGCATCCGGTGGGCCGTCCAACGGCCCCAGCGGCTCGGACGCCTCGGCCGCGCCGGGCGCCAGGACCATCGGCGCCTGCGGCACACTTGCCACCCCGGCCTGCGCCGTCGTCGTCGTGTAGTCCAGGTACTCCTCCGGCGAGATCTCCTCCCCGTTCGGGCCCATCGGGCGCAGCCCGCTGGGGTCGGAGAGGTTGACCGGGTTGTTGTTCGCGTAGGTGTACCCGTTGAGTGACAGCGGGTCTCCGGTGTCCAGGAGCGGGTCGACGCTCAGGAACCTCCCCAGTGTCGGGTCGTACTGACGCGCGCCGATGTAGGTGAGCCCGAGGGTGTCGTCGTGGGGCTTGCCGAGGAACCGCTTGTCGTCGGGCCACGGGGTGGTCCCGCCAGCAAGTTCAACGTCGTGCTGGCGCCGCGCGCACCGTTACGCACGGCGACCCGCATCCCGGCATGGGTGTAGTACCGGTCAGCGTCACTGGTGTACGTCGTGCCCGCCTTGGTGACGTGCACCTCGGAGCCGGCCATCGAACGCCGCGACGAGCGCTGCGACCACCAAGCGGAGCAGCGAAGTCACGGTGCTCGCTCGACTACATGGGCGGCCTCCCAGTCAGGCTCGGCATCGACGGGCACGCCAAGCTCGCGGAGGTAGGCATAGACCATCGTTGCCGTGAATCGCCGCGCCTTGACGCGGTTCGAATAGGCCGACTGGTCTTCAAACGGGTAGGCACTGCCCGACGTCTCGAACACCCATCGACCGCCATCGTTCGCAGCGACGATGGACCGCTCAAGAGCAAGTGGCGGCTCGCCGTCTGGGCCATAAACCTCCAACACTCGCGCCGGGTAGGTCGCGGTGTCCTCGACATTTACGACGCGTATTGCGCGGCGGCCGAGCTCGCGGGCGGCATAGCTCGGCAGCACGCCGACATCGGTTCCGAGCGGACCGTTGCTGATCAGTGCAGTCCACCGGCCGACCGGGACACATACATATCGAGTGACGTCGCCCCCTGGCGTGAGGAACGCGACCGCCTCGTTCATCGACGCCAAGCCGGCTGGACGAGCCGTCCATGCATGATCGAGACCGCGTACGATCCATTCGGCGAGGTCGGGTGTTCCAACCTCGAAGAAACCAACCTGTTCGGTGGTTGCACCACCCGCGGGTGAGGGAAGGGTCATGGAACGATCCTGAGGACGAAGTTGGCGCCGGGGTCGTTGGCCAAGATGCGAGCCTCGTGCAGGGCGCCCCGGGGATTGGCGAGTCCTTCGTACTCGACGTAGTAGCGCTGTCCGTTGAGAGTGTATTGGAGATCGGGCCGGTTGATGCCCACGCGTTGCCCGAGGGCGTTGACCTGTTGCTGGTTCACCCTGATGCCAGTCGCACCCCGTGGCAGTGCGGCGATGTCGGCTTGGAGAGCTTGGTTGTGCGAGGCGCGCCCAATCGACCGACCGAGACCCAGTGCGCGCGGCGCGGCAGGGTTGACGGCGATGTCCTGCGCCAGACGAGCACCCGTGTTTGCGGCCCTGCTTCCGGCCCGGACCACATCGGCGCCGTCCTCGGCGACCTTGACAGCCTTCCCCAGCTTCCGCAGCGCTCCGAGCTTGCCACCGGGCACGAAGGTGGCCGCGGTCCACAGACACCCACCGCCGCTGCCCTGCGCGCAGTCGACAACGTCGGAGAGCAGGACGTCGTACGCCGTGTGCCCCAGATTGTCGACGAACTGGCCCCACAGGTCCTCCCACGGGTCCTTGGCCTGCGGGACGGCATGCGTCGGCATGGTCGGCACGGGGTCTGCTGCACGGATAGGTGACATCTGATCTGCGTCGATGTGTGTCGACGCTGGAAGGAT
>NZ_STGK01000025.1 GCF_004919105.1 Nocardioides sp. GY 10113 | reverse complement strand
ATCCTTCCAGCGTCGACACACATCGACGCAGATCAGATGTCACCTATCCGTGCAGCAGACCCCGTGCCGACCATGCCGACGCATGCCGTCCCGCAGGCCAAGGACCCGTGGGAGGACCTGTGGGGCCAGTTCGTCGACAATCTGGGGCACACGGCGTACGACGTCCTGCTCTCCGACGTTGTCGACTGCGCGCAGGGCAGCGGCGGTGGGTGTCTGTGGACCGCGGCCACCTTCGTGCCCGGTGGCAAGCTCGGAGCGCTGCGGAAGCTGGGGAAGGCTGTCAAGGTCGCCGAGGACGGCGCCGATGTGGTCCGGGCCGGAAGCAGGGCCGCAAACACGGGTGCTCGTCTGGCGCAGGACATCGCCGTCAACCCTGCCGCGCCGCGCGCACTGGGTCTCGGTCGGTCGATTGGGCGCGCCTCGCACAACCAAGCTCTCCAAGCCGACATCGCCGCACTGCCACGGGGTGCGACTGGCATCAGGGTGAACCAGCAACAGGTCAACGCCCTCGGGCAACGCGTGGGCATCAACCGGCCCGATCTCCAATACACTCTCAACGGACAGCGCTACTACGTCGAGTACGAAGGACTCGCCAATCCCCGGGGCGCCCTGCACGAGGCTCGCATCTTGGCCAACGACCCCGGCGCCAACTTCGTCCTCAGGATCGTTCCATGACCCTTCCCTCACCCGCGGGTGGTGCAACCACCGAACAGGTTGGTTTCTTCGAGGTTGGAACACCCGACCTCGCCGAATGGATCGTACGCGGTCTCGATCATGCATGGACGGCTCGTCCAGCCGGCTTGGCGTCGATGAACGAGGCGGTCGCGTTCCTCACGCCAGGGGGCGACGTCACTCGATATGTATGTGTCCCGGTCGGCCGGTGGACTGCACTGATCAGCAACGGTCCGCTCGGAACCGATGTCGGCGTGCTGCCGAGCTATGCCGCCCGCGAGCTCGGCCGCCGCGCAATACGCGTCGTAAATGTCGAGGACACCGCGACCTACCCGGCGCGAGTGTTGGAGGTTTATGGCCCAGACGGCGAGCCGCCACTTGCTCTTGAGCGGTCCATCGTCGCTGCGAACGATGGCGGTCGATGGGTGTTCGAGACGTCGGGCAGTGCCTACCCGTTTGAAGACCAGTCGGCCTATTCGAACCGCGTCAAGGCGCGGCGATTCACGGCAACGATGGTCTATGCCTACCTCCGCGAGCTTGGCGTGCCCGTCGATGCCGAGCCTGACTGGGAGGCCGCCCATGTAGTCGAGCGAGCACCGTGACTTCGCTGCTCCGCTTGGTGGTCGCAGCGCTCGTCGCGGCGTTCGATGGCCGGCTCCGAGGTGCACGTCACCAAGGCGGGCACGACGTACACCAGTGACGCTGACCGGTACTACACCCATGCCGGGATGCGGGTCGCCGTGCGTAACGGTGCGCGCGGCGCCAGCACGACGTTGAACTTGCTGGCGGGACCACCCCGTGGCCCGACGACAAGCGGTTCCTCGGCAAGCCCCACGACGACACCCTCGGGCTCACCTACATCGGCGCGCGTCAGTACGACCCGACACTGGGGAGGTTCCTGAGCGTCGACCCGCTCCTGGACACCGGAGACCCGCTGTCACTCAACGGGTACACCTACGCGAACAACAACCCGGTCAACCTCTCCGACCCCAGCGGGCTGCGCCCGATGGGCCCGAACGGGGAGGAGATCTCGCCGGAGGAGTACCTGGACTACACGACGACGACGGCGCAGGCCGGGGTGGCAAGTGTGCCGCAGGCGCCGATGGTCCTGGCGCCCGGCGCGGCCGAGGCGTCCGAGCCGCTGGGGCCGTTGGACGGCCCACCGGATGCCAACGGCTGTAGCGACGACGTGCCGACCATGCCGACGCATGCCGTCCCGCAGGCCAAGGGACCTGCTGCAGCGACCGGTGGCAGCGGCTCTAAGCCGCAAGCGGGCAGCTGCAACCTGCACTACCGGCTTGACGGCCAAGCCCCCCCGGGTCGGGACCATTATCCCGACATTGCGTTCGCGACCGCGACTTGAACTGCAGAATCCGCGGTCGCATACGTCAAGTCCCGCTGCCCGACCGATCACGCTCCAGCACACCCGGTCACACTCACGCACACGGCGCGCAAGCCCGAGAGCGCCAGGCTGCAAGCGGGCACCGGCGAGTTTGCGCGCCATATTCGCGACACCTGGCCCATCTGGCCGAAAACGCGACCGGCTCTGGCCAGCGTTTCCGCTGGTCAGAGCCGGTTTTCGGTCGGGCTGACAGGATTTGAACCTGCGACCCCCTGACCCCCAGTCAGGTGCGCTACCAAGCTGCGCTACAGCCCGATGCAGTCCCCGTGGGGAGTGCGTGGGAACACTACCGCAGGCTGACCGGCGACTCCGAATCGGGTACGTCGGTCAGGCCACCGTCGACGTGCAGGCGCCGCCCGCCGTCGGCCTTGGCCAGGTACATCGCGCGGTCGGCGCGCTCGAGCATCTCCTCGATGTCGAGGTCGGGATCGAACTCGGCGACGCCGAGGCTGACGCTCACGTCGGTGAGGCCCTGGGTGGCCTCGGCCAGGCCGGCGTTCACCGCGTCGGCGACCTCCTCGGCCCGGGCGGTGGTGCCGAGCAGCAGGGCGAACTCGTCGCCGCCGATCCGGCCCGCGAGCTCGCCGTGGAGCAGCGACCCGGCGACGACCGAGCCGACGGTGGCCAACGCACGGTCGCCCGCGGCGTGCCCGTCGACGTCGTTGAGCTGCTTCAGCCGATCCAGGTCGGCCAGCGCCAGGACCCACTCGACGTCCCGGCGACCGTGGCGCTGCACGAACTCCACCCGGCGCAGGAACTGGCGGCGGTTGAACAGCCCGGTCAGGGCATCCCGCGACGCCTCGCGACGCAGCCGGGCGACGTACTGGGCGCGACTGAAGGTCGACATGCTGTAGACCGCGATCACCATCAGCGCGATCATCAGCAGGGTGGCCGGCTGCGGACCGAACACCGTCAGGAAGACCTCGCCGTCACGCCCCCAGATCACCATCGCGACCGTCCGGGCGACGTAGAACGCCGCCGTGGCCGCGGTGCCGCTGGCCATCAGCAGCACGCTGACGCGGTACTGGCTGTCGTCGTACCCCGCCTCGTCCGACCGGCTCACCGACCTCCGCGCCCCGCGGTGCAGCGTGCCGGCCTCCACCGCGGCACCCCCGAACCCCAGCGCCATCGCGAGCAGGAACACCTCCCCGCCGGTCCACAGGTCGTTCGCCGGATCGTCGAGCAGCGCGACGGCCAGCACGAACGCCGGTACGCCGGCCAGGATGCGCCGTGGCAGCCGGCGACCCGTCAGGGACCGGATGCTGCCCCAGATGCACAGGGCGCTCAGCGAGCCGACCGCGTTGCCGGCCGGGTTGGCGATCACCTGGAGCGCGGTGCCGTTGAGGAGGAACAGTGTCGTGCTGACGGCGGCCAGCAGCAGCGAGGCGCACCACCAGGCGCTGTAGCGGGCTCGGGTCGCTCCGTACGCCGTCACCGCGAACAGCACGAGGGCGCACGAGGCGACCATCACGAAGACGACACGCAGGGTGACCGTGTCGAGCATGGGCCGCACGCTACCGAGCGTTCAGCGCAAATCCCCGAAGACCTGCCGGGGCCGCGGCGTATCGCTGCGGCACGTGCCCCCTCCGTCGGCCTTGGCCAGGTACATCGCGCGGTCGGCCCGCTCGAGCAGCACCTCCACGTCGAGGTCGGGGTCGAACTCCGCGACGCCGAAGCTGACGCTCACCTCGGTGAGCCCGGCCATCGCCCCGGCCAGTCCGGCGTTGACCGCGGCCGCGACCTGCTCGGCCCGGCCGTCGGCGCCGAGCAGCAGGGCGAACTCGTCGCCTCCGAGCCGCCCGGCGAACTCGCCATGGTGGAGGGCGGCGGCGACGACGGCACCCACCGTGGCGAGCGCGCGGTCGCCGGCGGCGTGCCCGTCGGTGTCGTTGAGCTGCTTGAGCCGATCCAGGTCCGCGAGCACCAGCACCCACTCGACGTCGCGTCGACCGTGCCGCTGCACCAGCTCGACCCGGCGCAGGAACTGGCGGCGGTTCAGCAGCCCGGTCAGGCCGTCGTGGGAGGCCTCCAGGCGGAGGCGGGCGACGTACTGGGCGCGCGCCAGCGTCGACATGCTGAAGACGGCGACGACCACCACCAGGATCAGCAGCATGGTGGTCGGCTGCGACCCGAGCACCGTGCGGAAGAACTCGCCGTCGGGTCCGGTACGCGCCAGCACCACCGCGCGGAGCAGGTAGAAGAGCGCCATGCCCGCGGTGACGATGGCCATCACGAGCACGCTCGCGCGGTACTGGCTGTCGTCGTAGCCCGTCTCGTCGCTGCGCGAGACGGAGGTGCGGGCACGACGGTGCAGCGCGCCGAGGTCGACAGCGGCCGCGCCGAACCCGAGGGCCATCGCCAGCAGGTAGACCACGCCGCCGGTCCAGATGTCGTGCACCGGGTCGTCGAGTAGCCCGACGGCCAGTACGAACGCCGGCACGCCGAGGAGCAGTGCCCACGGGAGCGTGCGCCCCGCGAGCGAACGGGCACTGCCCCACACGCACATGGTGCTCAGGACGCCGATCGCGTTGCCGCTCGGGTTGGCCACCACCTGGATGTCGGTCCCGTTGAACAGGAAGAGGCCGGACCCGCCGGCGGCGAACAGCAACGCGGCGCACCACCAGGCGCTGTAGCGGGCTCGGGTCGCTCCGTACGCCGCCACCGAGAACAGCACCGTGGCGCACGCCGCCACTAGCACGAAGACGACACGAAGGGTGTTCGTGTCCAGCATGGACGCAGGCTAGCCACGCATCAGCGGAAATCCCGGGATGTCTGACGTATCTGCAGTGCGTCGCCGGCCCCGGGCAGCACCTCGTCCAGCGGGCTGATCCGGTCCGCGACCAGGTTGGTCACGCCGTCCTGACGCTCCAGCATCCCGCGGATCACCACCGCCACCCGGTTCCGCGCCGCGTGCCGATGCACCCGCATCACACCCTGGGAGCAGACCACGTTGAGCATCCCGGTCTCGTCCTCGAGGTTGAGGAAGGTGATCCCACCGGCGGTGCCCGGCCGCTGCCGGTGGGTGACCAGTCCCGCGACGTGGACCCGTCGGCCGGGGTCGACCCCGGCCAGGTCGCCGACCGCCCTGATCCCGGCCGCGGTCAACCGCTCGCGCCAGTGCTCCACCGGGTGTCGCTCCGGCGAGATCCCCGTCGCCCACAGGTCGGCGAGGGTCAGGTCCGTCTCCGCCATCTGCGGCAGCGTCGGCGGTGCCGGCGCCGGCGTGCTCGCGGGCAGGTGCCCGCCCTCCTCGGCGTACCCGGCCATCCACAGGGCCGAGCGACGATCGAGCCCGAACCCCTCGAAGGCTCCCGCGGTGGCCAGCGCCTCGAGCTGGGTGGCGGTGAGCCCGGCGCGACGCGACAGGTCGCGGATGTCGACGTACGGCGCGTCGGCGCGCGCCGCCACGATCCGCTCCGCGACCTCCGTCCCGATCCCGCGCACCTCGTCCAGTCCGAGCCGTACGGCGAGCTCCGCGTCGTACCGCTCCCGGTCGAACCACTCACGCTCCTCGCGAGGCGCGCAGGCCTCCAGCCCCGCCTGCGCCCCGGACAGCGCGATGTCGGGGCGGCGCACCTCCACCCCGTGCCGGCGGGCGTCGGCGACCAGCGACTGCGGGGAGTAGAAGCCCATCGGCTGGTTGCGCAGCAGCCCGGCCAGGAACGCAGCCGGGTAGTGCCGCTTGAACCAGGACGAGGCGTAGACGAGCAGCGCGAAGCTGAGCGCGTGGGACTCGGCGAAGCCGAACCCGGCGAAGGAGAGGATCTTCACGTAGATCGCGTCCGCGTGGTCCCCGGTGATCCCGCGCCGCGCCATCCCCTTGTAGAGCTGGTCCTTGATCCGCTCGATCCGCTCCACGCCCCGCTTGGAGCCCATCGCCCGGCGCAGCAGGTCGGCGTCGTCGCGGGTGCAGTCGCCCAGCGTCACCGCCATCTGCATCAGCTGCTCCTGGAAGATCGGTACGCCGAGGGTGCGCTCCAGCACCGGCTGCAGCGACGGGTGGTCGTAGGTGACCGGCTCCTTGCCGGTCGCCCGGCGCACGTAGGGGTGGACGGCGCCGCCCTGGATGGGGCCGGGGCGGATCAGCGCGATCTCGATCGCCAGGTCGTAGAAGCAGCGCGGGCGCAGCCGCGGCAGGGTGCCGATCTGGGCGCGGGACTCGACCTGGAAGACGCCGATCGAGTCGGCCTCGCAGAGCATGTCGTAGACGGCCGGCTCCTCCTTGGGGATCGACTCCAACGTCCACCGCTTCCCGGTGTGCTGCTCGATGAGCCGCATCATGTGGTCCAGGGCGCCGAGCATGCCGAGACCGAGCAGGTCGAACTTGACCAGGCCCATCTCCTCGCAGCCGTCCTTGTCCCACTGCAGGATCGTGCGACCGGGCATCCGGGCCCGCTCGATCGGGCAGACCTCGGCGATCGGCTGCTCGGTCAGCACCATCCCGCCGGAGTGGATGCCGAGGTGGCGCGGGGCACCGAGCAGCTCGTCGGCCAGGGCGACCACCTGGGCGGGGATCTCGACGCCCTCCGGCGCCTCGATGGTGCTCCCCCACCCGTCCATCTGCTTGGACCAGGCGTCCTGCTGCCCCGGGGAGAAGCCGAGCGCCTTGGCCGCGTCGCGGACCGCCATCCGCGGCCGGTAGCTGACCACGTTGGCGACCTGGGCGGCGTTGCGCCGGCCGTAGGTGTCGTAGACCCACTGGATCACCTCCTCGCGCCGGTCGGAGTCGAAGTCGACGTCGATGTCGGGCTCCTCCTCGCGGTGCTCGGAGATGAACCGCTCGAAGGGCAGGTTGAACTGGACCGCGTCGACGGCGGTGATCCCCAGGGCGTAGCAGACCGCCGAGCTCGCCGCCGACCCCCGGCCCTGGCAGAGGATCCCCTGGCTGCGGGCGAAGGCGACGATGTCGTGGACGATCACGAAGTAGCCGTCGAAGTCCTTGCGCGCGATCACCGCCAGCTCGCGCTCGATCCGCTCCCGCGCGCGCTGCTCGACGTCGCGGCCGGCGTACCGCTCGGCGAAGCCGCGCTCGGTCAGCTCGCGCAGCCAGCTGCTCGGGGTGTGCCCGGCGGGGATCTGCTGCTTGGGCAGCTTCGGGGTCGCCTTGTGCAGGTCGAAGGCGATCTCGTCGGCGACGGTGACGGTGTGCGCGACGGCGCCGGGGTACCGCGCGAAACGGCTGTCCATCTCCTCGCCGCTGCGCAGGTGCGCGGAGCCGGAGAGGTCGAGCCACCCGTCGAGCTCGGCGATCGAGCGGCGGGCCCGGATCGCGGCCATCGCCGCGGCCAGGCGCGCCTTGTCCGGGCTGGCGTGGTGGACGTTGCCGGTGGCCACCACGGCCAGTCCGCGGTCGACGGCCAGCGCGGCGAGCAGGTCGTTGGCCTCGTCCTCGCCGGGGTGGTCGCGGGCGATCAGCTCGACCAGCACCTGGTCGCGGCCGAACCGGTCCACCAGGTCGTCCACCGCGGCCGCGGCGCCCCGGGGGCCGTCCGCGCGCAGCGCCTGACGGACCGCCCCCTTGCGGCACCCGGTCAGCACCACCCAGTGCCCGCGCCCGCGCTCGGTCAGCTCGTCGAGGTCGTGGTCGGGGCGCCCCTTCTCGTCCCCGCGCAGGTGCGCCTCGGTCAGCGCCGCCGACAGCCGGTGGTAGCCCTCGACCCCACGGGCCAGCACCAGCAGGTGGGTGCCCTCGGGGTCCGGTACGCCGTTCTGCGGCGCGGTCAGGCCCAGCGACAGCTCGGCGCCGTAGACGGTCCGCAGGTCGACCGCGCGCGCCGCCTCCGCGAACATCGGCGCGCCGGCGAACCCGTCGTGGTCGGTGAGCGCGAGGGCGTGCAGCCCCAGCCGGGTCGCCTCGGCCACCAGGTCCGCCGGCCCGCTGGCCCCGTCCAGGAAGCTGTAGTGGCTGTGGCAGTGCAGCTCGGCGTACGGCGTCACGGGCTGCTCGGGGCGGCGGATCGGCACCGGCACGGGTCGCCGCTGCTTGCGGCGCGAGACCGGCGCGTCCTGGGCCCCGGGCGGACGCCCGGAGAGGCGGCGCTCCAGCTCGCGCCACGGGACCGGCGGGTTGTTCCAGCCCATGCCGGCTCAGGCCTCGAGGGTCGTGAGCGGAGTCATCCCCCGAATCTAGTCGAACACCTGTTCGATCTCCAAGAGTTGTCGGAAACCCCGCCACGGCACCGGCGGCGGCAGCATCCTGTGCCCATGCTCCCCCCGCGACCGACGTGCGCGGCACTGACGGCCCTGCTGGCCCTGCCGCTGCTCACCACCGGCTGCTCGACCGACGAGGACGGTGGCCCCCTCGACGTCTCCGGCTACGGACTCATCGCCAACGGCCGCGCCCGCCCCCTGTACTTCGACATCGACCTCTGCCTGCGCTCCGACCGCGCCACGACGATCACGATCGACGACGTCGCGGCCGTCACCACGTACGGCGACGGCCAGCCCGAGTTCGCCGTCACCTGGGCCGACACCAACCAGCGACCACGCGTGATGGGCGGACCGGTCCCCCTGCCGGACTGGTACGTCCCGGCCGTCGGCGCGGACGGAGCCGTAGCGTCCTGCGACGTCGACCCCGACGCAGACCCCGGCAATGCCCAGCTGGCCGTCGTCTTCCCCGCCGTGGCGGAGGACGCCTTCGTCGTCGACGGGGTCGCGGTGACCTACACCTTCAACCGGCGCCAGTACACGGCCACGTCGAGCGCCCACTTCGCGCAGTGCCCGATCGGCGCCGAGGCAGACAGCGCCAACGACGACCCCGCCCACCCCTGCGTCACCGCGGAGGCCGACTGACCCTCACCCCGCGTGCCGCGCGGCGATCGCCTCGAACACCGCCATGTCGGCGTCCCACTCGGTGCCCGGTCGCGGCCAGTGCACGGCGACGTCGGTGATCCCGAGCTCGGCGTAGCGGCCCGCCAGATCCTGGTAGGCGCCGACGGACTCCAGCCACGGCTCGCCGCTGAACCCGGTCAGCAGCAGCTTCGGCATCGGGGCGACGTCTCTACCCTCCGCCTCACCGGCGGCGCGCAGCCCGTCGACCTGGCGCCGTACGTCGGCGACGGGGTCCTCGCCCATCGGGTTGGCGATCCAGCCCTGGCCGAGGCGCGCGGCCAGCCGCAGTCCGCGCGGGCCGGTGGCGGCGATCCAGAACGGCGGACGCTGCTGCACCAGCCCGGGGGCGATCGTGACCTCGCGCGCCGACCAGTGCTCGCCGGCGAGGCTGACCGGCGCGGTGGTCAGCAGCGCGTCCAGCTGGCCCACCCACTCGGCGAACCGGTCGGCGCGCTGGCGCGGCGTCCAGTCCCCGTCCAGCACGTCGCCGTCGGAGGTGTGCGTGGCACCACCGGCGCCGATGCCGAGCGTCAGCCGGCCGCCGGAGATGCGGTCGATGGTGCGGACCGCGGACGCGGTCGGGATCGGGGTGCGGAAGTTGGGCGAGGTGACCAGGGTGCCGAGGCGCATCCGCGAGGTCACCGCGGCCGCGGCCGCCAGGGTCGCGTAGGCGTCGTCCCACGGGGAGTGGCCGCGCCAGGCGAGGTGGTCGTAGACCCAGGCCCCGGCGAACCCGAGCTCCTCGGCGCGCCGCCAGGTCTCCCCCATCGCCGGCCAGTCCTGGATCGGCCAGAGGATGACGTGCAGGTTCGGCGCGCTCACGCGCCGATTGTCGCAGCCGCCTCCGACGCCTCGGCCTGCCCCTCCGCCTCGACCAGGCCCATGGCCGCGGCGGTGTCGTCGGTGCACTCGTCGAAGAAGCCGCCGACCGCGTCGACCATGTGCGAGAACGACTCGGCCGCGAAGAGCACCGGCTGGTAGTGGGTGATGTCGTAGTCGATCGTCGCCATCGCGCGGAAGTCCAACGGGCGGATCACCATCGAGCCGAACTCCTCGATCTCGCCGTAGGAGGAGAGGATCCCGGCACCGTAGGCCTTGAGGTCGCCACCCTCGTGCAGCACGCCGAACTCGACGGTGAACCAGAAGACGTCGGCGACCATCTGGAGACCGGCGCGGGTCTCCATCCGTCGTGCGGCGCGGCCGGCGGCGCGCTTGACCTCGGCCACCTGGCGATCGGCGAGCAGGTTGCCGTGGCCGAGCACCTCGTGGATCACGTCGGGCTCGGGGGTGTAGAGCGGGAGATCGTGGTGGCGCAGGTACTGCGTGGAGTGGAAGACCCCGTCGGCCAACGACCCGTAGAACTCCTCCAGGGGCACGATCCCGGCGGCCGGGACATAGGAGAAGCCGGTCAGCCGCTGCAGCCCCGCGGTCACCTCGTCCAGCTGGGGCACCCGGTCCGCCGGCAGGTCGAGCGCGGCCTTGGCCTCGTTGAAGGCCCGGCAGGCGTAGCGCTCGTGCAGCGGCGCGATCTCACGGGAGACGGTGGCCCAGACCCCGTTCTCGACGTCGGTGTAGTCGATCCGCGGGACCGGCTCGCCGGGCTGCCAGCCCAGCGCGACCTGGGCGATCTCGTTGCGGCGGGCGCGGTAGGCCGGGTCGTTCACCCCGGGGTGGTCGTCGCCGAGGTGAACGGTCACCGATCCGTCCTCGCCGGTGGTCACCGGCGAGTAGAGCTGGCCTTCCTCGAACATGCGGGGCGCCTCCTGCGCAATCAGAGTGTGACGTAGGTCTCTCTCTCGCCACGCTACGTCGCGCCACAATCTCCAGCAACTCGACGGATCCGCCGGAGAACATCCACCCGCTAGTCATAGGCCGCCTCGGCCTCCCAGCCCGACGGGCGCCAGCGCAGCAGCCAGGCGTCGCCCTCGAGGCCGACCACCTGGAACCGCGCCGAGCGGCCACCCTCCTCGCCCCCCGGACCAGCACCGGTCCACCAGCCCTCGTCCACCGGCCACGGACCGGCCCAGCCCGCGATCACCCGCCAGCCGCGCGCACCGGGAGCGCCGCCGACCTCGACCCGGTACCGGTACGGCGCCCCGCTGACCGCGCCGCGCTCGGTCACCGCCACCGGATCCCCGTCCGCGTCGAGCACCTCAGCGACCAGCGCCGCGGGGAAGACCCGCGTCGGCGCCGGGCCGGGGATCCGCCCCGGCCACGGCGGGAGCGTCGGCCGCAGCCCCGTCGAGCGCTCCCCCCAGGTCACCCACGCCTGCCGGTCGGCCGCGCCGCGACCGCCCTGGAGCACCGGCACCCGGACCGCGTCGTACCCGAGCATCGCCTGGACCCGGGCCACGCCGCGGACCACCTGCTCCTCGGCCCCGCCGCCCCACAGCCCGTCCGCATGGTCGCCGGCCGACTCCACCGTCTCGGGCAGGAACCGCACCCGCTCGATCGGTGCGGTCACCGCACCCGCCTCCTTGCGGCTGCGCAGGGCAGCACCCGCCTGGAGCTGCCAGTGCACCCGGTCGACCAGGTCGCGGGAGGTGAAGCAACGGGGATGCACCCAGGTCCGGGAGCTCATGCCACCCTCCCCCTCGGCCACCGCCCCCGCGTCGAAGACCGCCTCGATCCGGACCGCGGTGGCGACGAGCTGGCGCTCCGCGAGTCCGGCGACGAAGCGCTCGGCCGTGGTGCGCACGCTGAACGTGACCGCCTCGGCGGAGTCCAGCGGCGGCTCGAAGCCGATCTCGCAGGCCAGCTCGGGCGGCGGCGTGCGGGCGCCGGCCAGCGCGGTCCCCTCGCCGCGGACCCGCCGGAGCAGGTCAGCGCCGTAGGCGCCGAACCGGTTGCTGACCTCGTCGGCACCGAACGCGGCGAACTCCCCGAGGCGGACCAGTCCGAGCCGACGCAGCAGGTCCACCAGGCGCCGCCCCTCCTCGCCGTCCTCGGTCAGCGCGGTGATCGGCAGCTCGCGCAGGAACGCAGCCGACCCGCCGGGCGGCACCACCGTGCAGCCCTGGGCGGGCGCGCGGCGCGCCGCCCGCTCGGCGGAGTAGAGGTCGTCGGCGACGCCCATCCGGCAGTCCCAGACACCCCGGGCGACCAGCTCCTCCGCGAGCAGCGCGGCCGCCGCCTCCTCGCCGCCGTGGAACCGCCCCGGGGCGCTCACCGCGAGCAGGCCGGGTCGGATCGGCGCCACGCCGGGCCGGATCTCCTCGACCGCCGCCAGCACCGGCTCGAACCACCGCGCGTCCCGCTCCGGGCCGGCAGCGAGCAGCAGCAGCTCCGGGCAGCGCGCCTGGGCGTCGCGGCGCCGCTGGCCGCGGCGTACGCCCTCGGCGCGGGCAGCCGCGTTGCAGACCACCACCCGGTTCGCCGAGAGGACGGCCGCGGGCGTCGAGCGGACCACCTCGGCGGCACCCCCGTCACCCTGGGCCTCGGCACGCTCCATCAGCGCCGCGGTCACCGACCAGTCCGGGCACCACAGCACCAGCACGCGCGCCATCGTCAACGGTCCCCGAACGGGAGCGCGACCTCGTCGGAGAGCGGTCGCCCGGTGCCGTGCACCTCGACCAGCGCCCGGTGCCGGTGAAGCCGGCCGCGGCCCTCGCCGAGCCCCTCCCACCGGGTCTCGGCGGCGCTGATCGTGGCGTCGCTGCGCGGCCACTCACCGTGCACCACGAGCACCGCGGAGCGGGCCCGCAGCCGGGCCTCGAGCACCGAGGCGGACTTCGCGTCCACCCGGGCGGCAGGGCGCAGCACCACCACCTTCAGCACGTCGGCCAGTGCGGCGGCGACCTCGAGCCAGTGCTCGCCGGGGCTGGGCACCAGCACGGTGCGGGTCAGGTCGATGCCGAGCTGATGGGCGGCCTCGACACCGAAGTCGCCCCAGCCCACGAAGCCGACCCAGTCACCGGCGGCCGAGGCGCCCGCGGCGAGCGCCATCGCCAGCGAGGCGGTGTCCACGGCGTACGCCCCACCGGTGCGCAGCCGGACCAGGCCGTCGAGCGCCGGCAGCACCGGGACCGAGAGCCGCGACGGACCGCCCTCGAGCGCCTGGATCCGGCCGCGCAGCTGCGCGAGGACGGACGCGTCGACGGCTGGTGCTCCCACCCGCCCATTGTCGAACACATGTTCGACAGGGGCAAGCGGAACGGCCTAGTCCAGTACGCCGACAGCGCGCGTGGATCAGGTGCGCTTGCGCTTCTCCCGCGGCCGGACCTGCAGCACGATCGGCGTGCCGACGAAGCCGAACTCCTCGCGCAGCCGCCGCTCGATGAACCGCTCGTAGCCCTGGTCCAGCTTGCCGCTGGTGAAGAGCACGAAGGTCGGCGGCGAGGTCGACGGCTGCGTGCCGAACAGGACCCGCGGCTGCTTGCCGCCGCGCACCGGGTGCGGGTGCTCGGCGACCAGGCGACCCAGGAACGCGTTGAGCGCGCCCGTGGTGACGCGGGTCTCCCAGCCCTCGATCGCCCGGTCCAGCGCGGGCACCAGCCGGTCGATGTGCCAGCCGGTCTTGGCGGTGATGTTGAGCCGCGGCGCCCACTGCACCTGCACCAGGTCGCGCTCGATCTCGCGGTCGAGGTAGTAGCGGCGCTCCGAGTCCACGGTGTCCCACTTGTTGAAGGCGATGACCAGCGCCTTGCCGGCCTCCCGGACCTCCTGCAGGATCCGCATGTCCTGCTCGGCGATCGACTGGCCGGCGTCCAGCACCAGCACGCAGACCTCGGCGCGCTCGACCGCCGTCGTGGTCCGCAGCCAGGCGTAGTACTCGTGCCCCGACGCCTCCTTGACCCGCTTGCGGATGCCGGCGGTGTCGATGAACCGCCACTCGCGCCCACCCAGCTCGACCAGCTCGTCGACCGGGTCCACGGTGGTGCCGGCGACGTTGTCGACGACCACCCGCTCCTCGCCCGCGAGCTTGTTGAGCAGCGATGACTTGCCGACGTTGGGACGGCCGACGATGGCGATCCGGCGTGGCCCGCCGACCTCCTCCTCGACCTCCGCCGCCTCGGGCAGCACGGCGAGGATCGCGTCGAGCAGGTCGCCGGAGCCGCGGCCGTGCAGCGCCGAGACCGGGATCGGCTCACCGAGGCCGAGGTTCCACAGGCCGTAGGCGTTGGCCTCGACCCGCTCGTCGTCGACCTTGTTGGCAGCCAGCACGACCGGCTTGCCCGCCCGGCGCAGCACCTTGACCACGGCCTCGTCGGCGTCGGTGATGCCGACCGCGGCGTCGACCACGAAGAGCACCGCGTCCGCGAGCGACACCGCGATCTCGGCCTGCCCCTTGATCCGCTCGGCCATCCCCTTCGCGTCCGGGTCCCAGCCGCCGGTGTCGACCAGCGTGAACGCCCGGCCGCCCCACTCGGCGTCGTAGGAGACCCGGTCGCGGGTGACGCCGGGGATGTCCTCGACCACGGCCTCCCGGCGTCCGAGGATCCGGTTGACCAGGGACGACTTGCCCACGTTGGGGCGGCCGACCACGGCCAGGACCGGGAGGTTGATGTCAGTCATCGGATTCCTTCACGAGCTCGGTGGCTGGCAGCGGTCCGGGGAGCTCCCGCCCGGTCTCGCTGAGCGCGGCGGCGAGTTCCTCGCGCATCCGCTGATGCAACAACGTGCTGACGGACCCCACCTGTTCCGCCGTGCGCGGCCATGAGTGGGGGCTCACACGGACCGGGTGTCCGACCACGAGGTCGATCCTGTCACCCTTCGGCGGCAGCGAACCACTCGCGCCACCCGGACGCCTCGTCCCGAGGATCGTCACCGGTACGACGGGAGCGCCGGTCACCATGGCCAGGTACGCCGCGCCGCGCCGGAACGTGCGCAGCTCGCCGTCACCGCGGGTGCCCTCCGGGAACACCCCGACGACACCGCCCTCGCGCAGCACCCGGACGGCGCGTCGGACCGCGGCCGGATCGGTCCGGTGACGGTCCAGCGGCACCTGTCCGGCCAGGCGCAGGAAGCCGCCGCCCACGGCGGAGGAGAACATCTCGATCTTGGTCAGGGCGTGCACGGGCCGCGGCGCGAGGAGCACCAGCAGCGGACCGTCGACGACCCCGATGTGGTTGGCGGCGAGCACGACCGGCCCGTCGGCCGGGAACCGGTCGGCGTGGTGCACCCGGACGTCCCAGCGTCGGCGTACCAGCCAGCGCGCGACCGGACGCCCGCCGGCGAGGAGCCAGCGGGTCGGGTGGGCGACGCGGTCGGAGCGCGGGTGCTGCCGGTGCGCTTCCCGCACGACTCCCTGGTCCCCCTCGTCCCCGCGCGCGTCGGGGGCCGGGCTCATGACCCGCCGACCGCGCTGAGGCTCTCCTCGACCAGCCCGACCACGAGGTCGACGACCTGCTCCAGGGTCTGGTGGGTGGAGTCGATGTGGATGGCTCCGTGCACCCGGGTCAGCGGCGCGACGGCACGCCCGGAGTCGATCGCGTCGCGGGCGAGCAGCGAGGCCTCGGTGGCGCCCACGTCGGCGCCGCCGTTCTCCGCCGCGCGGCGGGCGGCGCGGGCCGCCGGGTCGGCGGTCAGGTAGACCTTGACCTGGGCCTGCGGCCAGACGACCGAGGCGATGTCGCGACCCTCGACCACGATCCGGCCGGCGCCGATCAGCGACCGCTGCAGTGCGACCAGGCGCTCGCGGACCGCCGGCACCGCGCTGACCGGCGAGACGGCCGCGTTGACCGCGTCGCTGCGGATCTCGATGGAGACGTCGACGTCGTCGACCACGATCGTCGGGGCCAGCGGGTCGGTGCCCGAGACCAGCCGCGGATCGGCGGCGCGCGCCGCGACCGCCTCCGCGTCGTGCACGTCCACGCCGTGCTGCAGCATCCACCAGGTGACGGCGCGGTACATCGCGCCGGTGTCGAGGTAGCGCAGGCCCAGCCGGTCGGCGACCGCACGGCACGTGCTGGACTTGCCGGAGCCGGAGGTGCCGTCGACGGCCACGACCACACCGGGAGCCGGCTCGCCGGTGTGCGAGGTGGCCTGGTCAGTACCGGGGCGGGGCGCGTCGTTCACGGACCGCGATCCTACCGGTGCGCGGCCCATCCCCTCGATTCGAGCGCGCCGAGCAGCTCACCGACCGACTCCGCGGCGACGTCCAGCTCGACCAGGCCGAACGGGCGACCGGGGTCGTGATCGATCCGCACGTCCTCGATGTTGACACCGCTGTCGCCCGCATCGGCGAAGAGACGGGCCAGCTCGCCGGGGTGGTCGGGCACCGCGACCCGCACCGCCGCCGTGGGTCGCGGCGGTCCGCCGTGCTTGCCCGGGATCGCCCGGGTGCCGGCGACCCCGTGCGCGAGCAGGGACGAGAGCCCGGCCCGGTCGCCGTCCCGCACCGCCTCGAGGGCGAGGTCGAGACGGTCACGCAGCTCGCCGAGGAGCGCCGTCACCGCGGCCGCGTTGCCGCTGATGATCTGGCTGTACAGGTCGGGATCACCACCGGCGATCCGGGTCACGTCCCGGACGCCCTGGCCGGAGAGCGCGAGGTGGTCGGCCGACGCGCCCGTGAGCGTGCCCGCGACTAGCGCGGAGACCAGGTGCGGGACGTGGGAGGTCCGGGCCACCGCCCGGTCGTGCTCGTCGGGGCGCAGGCGGATCACCACGCCGCCGCACACCTCGGCCAGCAGCTCGACCAGCCGTACGCCGGCCGGCAGCGCGCCGGGGCCGGGGGTGACCGCCCACGGCCGACCGTCGAAGAGGTTCTCCGAGGCGGCCAGCGGGCCGGAGCGCTCGCTGCCGGCCATCGGGTGGCTGCCGACGTAGCGCTCGCGGCCGGGCTGGTCGGCCAGCGCGTCCAGCGGTGCCATCTTCACGCTGCCGACGTCGGTGACGATCGCGTCGGGCGCGGCGGCGAGCGCATCGCGCACACCCTCGGCGAGGTGGTCCGGCGGCACCGCGACCACCACGAGCTGGGGACGGTCCTCGGGGGTTGCCGGGCGGCCGGCGCCCAGTCCGGTGGCGGTGCGGACGTGGTCGGGGACCACGTCGCTGAGCAGGACCTCGAGGCCCGCGCGGCGGCACGCCAGCGCGACGGAGGTCCCGATCAGGCCGGTGCCGACCACCTGGACGGGTCCGGTCAGGACGGCGTTCGACTCCTCGGGCACGGCGAGAACACTACTCAGGAGCGCCGCGGGGCCGCCGCGTCACCCCGGCGGGCCGCCGGCCGCGCCCTCCCGCCACAGCCCGCCGCAGATCCCGCCGCACGATCCCGCCGGAGATCCTTCGGAATCCCAGATGAACTGCAAGAATCCTTCGCGTGCCCGACCTCTCCGGCGCTCCGGAGAGCGCGTCCCCCACGGCCCTGGCGGCCGGACCCGTGACCCAGGGGTGGGCCGCCCCGGCCGGTGGCTCCACGACGTTGGAGCTCCTGGGCCACCTCGCGGAAGCGATCCACTCCACGCTGGACCTGGAGAGCGTGCTGCAGTCGGTCACCGACACAGCGACGCGCCTGGCCGGAGCGGCGTTCGGTGCCTTCTTCTACGACGCCAGCGAGGACGACGGTGACGGCGACGTCTTCCACCTCGTGGTGCTCTCCGGCGCCGAGCGGGACGCCTTCGCGGCGATGCCCGCCCCACGCATCACGGCGCTGTTCCAGCCCACCTTCGACGACCGCGAGACCGTGCGCATCGCCGACGTCACCGCCGACCCTCGCTTCTCCGCGTTGCCCCCGGGCCACCTGGCGCTGCGCAGCTACCTCGCCACCCCGGTCACCGGGCGCGACGGCCAGGGCCTGGGCGCGCTGCTGTTCGGGCACCCGGACCCGGACGTCTTCTCCGCGATCGCCGAGACCCGCGTGACGGCCGTCGCCGCCGCGGCCGCGATCGCGGTCGAGAACGCGCGCCTCTTCGAGCGGGAGCAGGCGGCGCGCGAGCGCGCGGAGTGGCTCGCGTTCGCCACCTCCTGGCTGAACGCGGTGACGGCCTCGCTGGCCACCGCCACCTCCGCCCGCGAGGCGCTGCTCGCGGTCCGCAACTGCACCCTGGCCCACGGCACCGACGGGCTGATCGGCATCGGTTTCGTCGAGGGCGGCACCACGCTGGCGCTGCACTCCCCCCACCCGACCGACGACGACCCCACGCTGCCGTGGTCCCCCGTCGGGCCCGACCTCGGTCGCTTCGCCGACCTCACCGCCACCGGGGCGGTCGCCTGGCCGACCCGGTCAGCGCTGGAGGCGGCGCACCCGGACATCGCCGCCGCGCTCCCCGAGGCTCGGGCGCTCGTCGCGCTGCCACTGCAGGGCAGCCTGCCCCAGCGCGGCGCGCTGGTCTCCTTCTGGGCCCACGAGCGCGAGTTCAGCGCCGAGAGCCTGCGGATCATCCAGTCCGCCGCCGACCAGGTCGCCGCCTCCCTGCAGCGCATCGCACACCGCCACGGCGAGCAGGCGGCCCGCGACCAGCTGCGTCGCCGCCTGGTCGAGCTCACCGAGGTCTCCCGGCTGCTCCAGCGCTCGCTGCTGCCGCAGCACCTGGCCGAGCCCGACGGACTCGACATCGCGGTGCGCTACGTGCCCGCCGCAGCCGACGCCGAGGTCGGCGGGGACTGGTACGACGTCGTCTCCTCGCCGGACGGCACCGTGACCGTGGTGGTCGGCGACGTCGAGGGCCACTCCTACGCGGCCGCGACGGTGATGGGCGAGATCTCCAGCGCGCTGCGCGCCTACCTGAGCGAGGGCCACCCGGTCGACGTCGCGCTGGAGCTGCTGAACCCCACCGTCGAGCTGGCCGAGGTGCTGGTCACCTGCTGCCTGGTCAACATCGACCCACGGACCGGCGAGGTCGCCATCGCCCGCGCCGGGCACCCGCTCCCGATCGTGCGCACGGCCGCCGGTACCCGCGAGCTCGAGGTCGCGGGCGGGCCGCCGCTGGGCATCCCCGGCGCCGACTGGCCGGTCACCCGGGTCACCGCCCGCGCCGGCGACCGGGTGGTGCTCTACACCGACGGCCTGGTCGAGCGCCGCCGCGCCAGCATGGAGGAGCGGACCGCCCTGCTGGCGGACACCGTCGCGGGTTGCGCGGGGCCGGCCGCCGAGTGCGCCGACGCGGTCCTCGCGGCGATGGGCACCGAAGCCGGGGACGACACGGCCCTGGTCGTCGCCGACCTGCTCGCCCGATGAGGCCGGGCTCGCGTCAGAGCCCGGCGACCTCGAGCAGCTGACCCAGCTCGTCGTCGGTCAGGTCGCGCAGCGTCCCCGACGGCAGGGTGCCCAGCTCGACCGGCCCGAACCGGGTACGGCTGAGGCGGCGTACCGGATGGCCGACCTGGTCCAGCAGGCGCCGCACGATCCGGTTGCGGCCCTCGTGGATCACCAGCTCGATGATCGACTTGTCCGCGCGGGTGTCCAGGATCCGCGCCCGTCGCACCTCGACCGGACCGTCCTCGAGCACCACGCCCTCCAGCAGCTGCGCCACGGTCGGCCTGGCGATCCGTCCGGCCACCTCGGCGACGTAGGTCTTCTCGACCTCGAAGGAGGGGTGCGCCATCCGGTGCGCGAACTCGCCGTCGTTGGTGAGCAGCAGGAGTCCCGAGGTGTCGGTGTCGAGCCGGCCCACGTGGAAGAGCCGCTCGGGCCGGTCGGCGACGAGGTCGGTGATCGTGCGCCGGCCCTCGGGGTCGGACATCGTGGAGACCACGCCGCGGGGCTTGTTGAGCACCAGGTACACGTGATCGGAGACCGGCGGCAATCGCTTGCCGGACACCTTGATCACCGCGGTGCGCGGGTCGACCTTGGTGCCGAGGCGGGTGACCACCTCGCCGTCGACCTCGACCTCCCCGTCGAGCATCAGCTCCTCGCAACGGCGGCGTGAGGCGACCCCGGACTGCGCGAGCAGCTTCTGGAGCCGGATCAGGCCGTCCTCATCGGTGGCGATCTCGCGGGTCATGACGATGCTTCCTCGGTCGGGGTGCTCGGTACGCCGGCGTCGGTGGCCGGAACGCCGGCCATCTGCTCCAGCTCGCCCTCCAGCTCGTCGAGCTCGGGCAGATGCGGGGCGAGGTCCGGGAGCTCGTCGAGCGCGACGATCCCGATCCGCTCCAGGAAGTAGCTGGTGGTGCGGTACAGGGTGGCACCGTGCTCGCCGTCGCGGCCGGCCTCCTCGACCAGTCCGCGGTTGAGCAGCGTGCGCATCACGCCGTCCACGTTCACCCCGCGGATCGCGGAGACGCGGGCTCGCGAGACGGGCTGCTGGTAGGCGACCACCGCGAGGGTCTCCAGTGCGGCCTGCGTGAGGCGCGCCTGCTGGCCCTCCAGCACGAACGCCTCCACGACGGGGGCGAGGTCGGCGCGGGTGTAGTAGCGCCAGCCGCCCGCCACGTTGCGCAGCTCGAAGCCGCGTCCCTGCTCGTCGTACTCGGCGGCGAGGGCCGAGAGCGTGCCGGCGACCTCCTCGGCCGGGTAGCCGACAGCGGCGGCCAGCGCCATCGCGTCGAGCGGCTCGTCGGCAACCATCAGCACCGCCTCCAGCGCCGGGCGCAGGTCGGCCACGGGGACGGCGACCGCGTCATCGGTCCGTTCGGTCATCTGACTCCTCCTGTACCGGGCCATTCTCCGCCCCCGAGGGCCGATCCGGCTCATCCGGGGCGACGGGCGCTGCCGGCTCGCCGGGCTCGGGCGGCGCGCCGTCGAACTCGTCGGTGATCTCGATCTCCTCGTCGGAGCCGGTCCACCGAACCGTCAGCTCACCGAGGGGCGTGACCTGGTCGAACGCGACACCGCCCTCCCGGAACAGCTCCAGCAGCGCCAGGAACCGGGCGACCGTGGTGAGGGTGTCCGGCGAGTCGCCGCACAGCGCCCGGAAGGTGAGGGTGCCGCTGCGGCGCAGCCGTTCGACCACGATCGCGGCCTGTTCGCGGACGCTGACCGCGGGGGCGTGGATGTGGTGCGTCGGCAGCTGCAGCTCCGGCTTGGGCGCCAGCGCCTTCGCCGCCAGCGCCGCGAAGGCGTCGAGGCCGATCCCGATCAGCACCTCCGGCAGCAGGCCGGCGAACCGCTCCTCGAGGCCCACCGCCCGCGGGAACCGCTTCGCCTCCGCCTCGACGCGCTCACCGAGCACCGCGGCGAGCCGCTTGTACGCGCGGTACTGCAGCAGCCGGGCGAAGAGCAGGTCGCGCGCCTCCAGGAGGGCCAGGTCCTCCTCGTCCTCCACGTCGCCGGCCGGGAGCAGCCGGGCCGCCTTGAGGTCGAGGAGGGTCGATGCCACCAGCAGGAACGAGGTGGTCTCCTCGAGGTCCGCGTCCGGGAGCTGCTTGATGTGCGCGATGAACTCGTCGGTGACCTGCGAGAGCGCGATCTCGGTGACGTCGAGCTTGTGCTTGGAGATCAGGCTCAGCAGCAGGTCGAAGGGCCCCTCGAAGTTGTCGAGGCGAACCTCGAACGGGTTACTCACGCAGGCGCCTGACCAGGGCCGAGTCCTCCCCCTGTGCCTCGAAGTCCGCCAGCACCAGACCGATCGCCTCGCGCACCAGCCGGCCGCGGTCGACCACCAGCCCGTGCTCCCCGCGCAGGTGGAGCCGGGTCTGCTCCAGCTCCATCAGCTCGGCGGCGGTGACGTAGACGGTGATCTTCTCGTCGTGCCGGATCCGACCGCTGGGCTTCTTGCCCTTCGCGGAGCCCGACCCGCCGGACGCCTCGGTCGTGTCGGTCGCCTCCGGAGCGTCCGGCACCACCCGGACCGCGCCGTTCTTCCGCCCCTTGCCCGCCGGGACCGACTGCTCGGTGCCGTCGACGGTGGTGCGGAAGAGGTCGTCGGCCGCCGGCATGCTCACGCGTCGGCCCACCGCTGCGCCACCTCCTTGGCCAGCTGGCGGTAGGCGTCGGCGCCCGCGGAGGTCGACGCGTAGGAGGTGATCGGCTCGCCGGCGACGGTGGAGTCGGAGAACTTCACCGTCCGGCGGATGACCGTGTGGAAGACCTTGTCCCCCCAGGCCTGGACCAGCCGCTCGAGCACCTCGCGGCCGTGCAGGGTGCGGCCGTCGTACATGGTGCCGAGGACGCCGTCGACCTCCAGGCGCGGGTTGAGCCGCGCCTTGACCTTGTCGATGGTGGTCTTGAGCAGCGCCACGCCACGCAGCGCGAAGTACTCGCACTCCAGCGGCACGATCACGCCGTCGGAGGCGGTGAGCGCGTTGACGGTGAGCAGGCCCAGGGAGGGCTGGCAGTCGATCAGGATGACGTCGTACTCGGCGATGGCCGGCGCGAGGACGCGCTGCAGCGTCTGCTCGCGGGCCACCTCGTGGACGAGCTGCACCTCCGCGGCGGAGAGGTCGATGTTGGAGGGCAGCAGGTCCACGCCCGGCACGCCCGAGGGGACGACCACGTCGTGGAAGTCGGTCTCGGGGTCCATCAGCAGGTTGTAGACCGTCAGCTCCATCTCGTGGGGGTTGAGCCCCAGGCCGACGGAGAGCGAGCCCTGCGGGTCGAAGTCGACGAGCAGCACCTTCCGGCCGTACTCGGCGAGCGCGGCGCCCAGGTTGATGGTCGTCGTGGTCTTGCCGACGCCACCCTTCTGGTTGCACATCGAGATCACCCGGGCGTTGCCGTGCTCGGCGATCGGCTCGGGGTCGCGCAGCACCGGGATCGGGCGGCCGGTCGGGCCGAGCTGACCGCGGCCGCGCGGGGCGGCGGGGCCGGTCGACTCCGGCGCGGTGAACGGCAGCATCGGCATCGTCGGTGCGGCCGGCTCCGAGGACTTCACCGGCGCGGAGGGCGCCGGGGCCGCCGAGGTCGCGGCCGGCGTCGGCGCCGCCGCAGGGCGCTCGAACGGCAGCGGGGCCGTGGCCCCCTGGGTCTCCCCGCCGAGCGGGGGCAGGTCGCCGCCCGGGCGGTGCACCCGCGGCGGCATGTCCGGGGCGCTGCTGGAGCCGAAGTATCCACCGACCATCGCGGTTCACCTCATGTGTGCGGTGACGGGTCGCCCGCCACGGATGTCGTGGGCCCCTTCCCCAGGGCCCCGTGCACTCCTCATCCAACAATGTCGACACGGAGACATTGGGGCGACGCGCCGCAGCGCCACGCAGTTCGAGAAATATCCGGCCCCGGAGTCAGCCGCCCAGGCAGCGCATCGCCGTCGTCCGTACGACGGCCTCGCCGGCCTCGTCGGAGGCGGCCAGGTCGACCTCGGCCTCGATCACCCAGTCGTGGTGCCCCTCGGGGTCGTGCAGGGTCTGGGTGACGGTCCACCGGCCCTCGCCCCGCTCCACCCGCAGCAGCGCAGGACCGCGCGCGTCCGCATCGATGAGCACCTTGCTGTGCTCGGCGTAGTACTCCTCCAACGCCTCGTCCCAGTCCTGGCGGGAGAGCTCGGGGCTCTCGACGCCGTCGACCGCCTCCAGGCCGTCCAGGTCGTCGCGGGCGACCAGCTCGACGCGCCGCCACAGTGCGTTGCGGACCATCACCTCGAAGACGCGGCCCTGCGCGGAGAGCGGCCGCGGGGGCGGCGGGGGCGCGTCCAGGTGGGTGTCGGCGGTGATCCGGTCGGGGTGGGTGAGGGTCTCCCACTCGTCGAGCAGCGAGGAGTCGACCTGGCGGACGGTCTCCCCCAGCCAGTCGACGAGCAGCTCGAGCTCCTCGGTGCGCAGGGCCTCGGGCACGGTCTGGCGCAGCGCGCGGTAGGCGTCGGTGAGGTAGCGCAGCACCAGCCCCTCGGAGCGGGCGACGTTGAACCGGCTGACCAGGGCGGTGAAGCCCATCCCCTCCTCCCACATCTGGCGGACCACGGACTTGGGCATCAGCGCGTCCGGCGAGAGCCAGGGGTGGCGTTCGCGGTAGGTCTCGTAGAGCGGCTCCAGCAGCTCGGCCAGCGGCTCGGGCCAGGTGATCTCCTCGACCAGCGCCATCCGCTCCTCGTACTCCACACCGTCGGCCTTGAGCGCGGCGATCGCCTCGCCGCGCGCCTCGTGCCGCTGCGCGAGCAGTAGCGGGCGGGGCGCCTCGAGCACCGCCTCGACCACCGAGACCAGGTCGAGGGTGTACGACGGGGCGTCGGGGTCGAGCACCTCCAGCGCCGCCAGCGCGAAGTGCGACAGCGGCTGGTTGAGCGCGAAGTCCTCGGGCAGCGCCTCGGTGAGCACGTACCGGCGCCCGTGCTCGTCCACCTCGTCGAGCCGGGTGAGCACCCCGGACGCGACCAGGCTCCGGGCCAGCCGGACCGCCCGCTTGGCCAGCCGCAGCTGGCTGCGTCGGTCCTCGTGGTTGTCGGTCAGCAGCCGCCGCATCACCGCGAAGGCATCCTCCTCGCGGGAGACCACGTTGACCAGCATCGCGTTGTCGACCTTCATCTGCGACTTGAGCCGCTCCGGCTTGCCCTCGACGAGCTTGTCGAAGGTGGCCTCTGTCCACACCACGGCGCCCTCGGGCGCCTTCTTCAGCTGCGCCTTGGACTTGCGCTTGGCCTGCTTGGCCTCGCTCATCGCGGCGTTCTTGGCCGCGGCCTTCGCCTTGGCCTTCTCGTTCTCGATCACGTGCTCGGGGGCCTGCACCACGACGTAACCGGCGGTGTCGTAGCCGGCCCGTCCGGCGCGGCCGGCGATCTGCAGGAACTCCCGGGTGCGCAGCACCC
This sequence comes from Nocardioides sp. GY 10113, assembly GCF_004919105.1. Taxonomy (GTDB): domain Bacteria; phylum Actinomycetota; class Actinomycetes; order Propionibacteriales; family Nocardioidaceae; genus Nocardioides. Next base: position 2,212 of record NZ_STGK01000025.1, on the reverse strand, counting down.
GCTGCCGGCTGCCGTCGAACTTGGCGAGCGCGGTGAACAGCACGGTGCGGATCGGCACGTTGATGCCCACGCCGAGGGTGTCGGTGCCGCAGATGACGGTGAGCAGCCCTGCCTGCGCGAGCTGCTCGACCAGGCGCCGGTAGCGCGGCAGCATGCCGGCGTGGTGCACGCCGATGCCGTTGCGCAGCAGCTGCGACAGGGTCTTGCCGAACCCGGCCGCGAAACGGACCCCGGCCAGCCGCTCCGCGATCTCGTCGCGGGGGCGCTTGAAGCCGCCGGCCAGCAGCGAGGTGGCGTGCTCGACGGCGGCGGCCTGCGTGAAGTGCACGACGTAGACCGGCCCCTGGCCGGTGTCGACCAGCTCGCCCAGCGCCTCGCCCATCGGGTCCAGGGACCAGGTGAACGTCAGCGGGACGGGCCGCTCGGCCTGGTCGACCACCGCTGTCTCGCGGCCGTTGCGCCGGGTCAGGTCGGCGCCCAGCTCGGTGACGTCGCCGAGCGTCGCCGACATCAGCAGGAACTGCGCCTGCGGCAGCTCGATCAGCGGGACCTGCCAGGCCCAGCCGCGGCCGGGCTCGCCGTAGAAGTGGAACTCGTCCATGACCACCATGCCGACGTCCGCGGCCGCGCCCTCGCGCAGCGCGATGTTGGCCAGCACCTCCGCAGTGCAGCAGATGATCGGCGCGTCGGCGTTGACCGCGACGTCGCCGGTGAGCATGCCGACGTCCTCGGGCCCGAAGGTGGCGCACAGCTCGAAGAACTTCTCGCTGACCAGCGCCTTGATCGGCGCGGTGTAGAAGGTGACCCGGTCGTCGGCCTGGGCGACCATCGCGGCGGCCATGGCGACCAGCGACTTGCCGGAGCCGGTGGGCGTGGCGAGCACGACGTTGTTGCCCGCCAAGAGCTCCAGGGCCGCCTCCTCCTGGTGCGGGTAGAGCTCGAGGCCGCGGTCGGCGGCGTGCTCGAGGATCCGCTCGTAGGCCCGGTCGGAGGCTGCCTCGGCTGCGGCGGAAGCGGTGCTCTGGTTCATCTCGTCCTTCAGTCGTCCCGCGCTCGCGGGTGCGCGGTGGCGAAGACCTCGCGCAGGTTGTCGACGGTCACCAGCGTGTAGATCTGGGTGGTGGTCACCGACGCGTGGCCCAGCAGCTCCTGGACGACGCGGACGTCGGCGCCGCCGTCGAGCAGGTGGGTCGCGAAGGAGTGCCGCAGCGTGTGCGGTGAGACGTCCTGGGTGATCCCGGCGCGCTCCGCGGCCCGGACCAGCACGGCCCAGGCGGACTGTCGCGACAGCCGCCCGCCGCGGGCGTTGAGGAAGAGCGCGCCTCCCCCGGCGCCGGCGCCGGTGAGCGCGGGCCGTCCCCGCACCAGGTACGACGACAGCGCCTCCCGCGCGTACGAGCCGAGCGGCACCAGCCGCTCCTTGCCGCCCTTGCCGCGGAGCAGCACCACGGCGTCCTCCTGCTCGGCGGCCCGGATCGGATCGAGCACCGCGGAGACGTCGTCGACGTCGAGGCCGACCACCTCCGAGATCCGGGCGCCGGTGCCGTAGAGCACCTCGAGCAGCGCGCGGTCGCGCAGCGCGAGCGGGGTGTCGTCGGCACCCGCCGCCTCCAGCAGCGCCTCGACGTCGGAGAGCGGGAGCGCCTTGGGCAGCCGCTTGGCCGGCGTCGGCGGCTTGACCCCGGCCGCCGGGTCGGCGGTCGCCAGACCGTCGGCGACCGCGAACTTGTGGAAGCCGCGGACCGCGACCACGGCGCGGGCCGCCGAGGCGGCGCCGAGGGGTGGGTGCTCGGCGTCGCCCTCCCGCAGCCGGATCAGGAACTCCGTCACCGTCGCCGGGGTGATCGCGTCCAGGTCCTCGATCCCGGCGCGCTCCAGGAACGCGCAGTAGCGGCGGAGGTCGCGCCGGTACGAGACCAGCGTGTTGGCCGCCAGCCCCTTCTCGACGCCGAGGTGGTCCAGGTAGGTGCGCACCGCACGGTCGAGGGCACCTCCGGGATTCACTGCCTCAGGCTAGCGCGTCCGCCACCGCCACCGCCGGCAGGCCGAGCGCCTCGCCGACGGGCGCGTTCGTGAGCGCCCCGGCGTGGGTGTTGAGGCCCTTCGCCAGCGCCGCGTCGGCCCGGCACGCCCCCAGCCAGCCCCTGTTGGCCAGCGCGACGGCGTACGGGAGGGTGGCGTTGGTCAGCGCGTAGGTCGAGGTGTTCGGCAC
>NZ_STGK01000024.1 GCF_004919105.1 Nocardioides sp. GY 10113 | reverse complement strand
GCCACCGAGACGGCACCGGACCCGGCTACGGGCGGGTCCGGTGCTTCAACCTCGACGAGTACGTCGGGCTGCCCGCCGGGCACCCGGAGTCCTACCGGGCGACCATCGCCCGCGAGCTGACCGACGCGCTGGGGATCCCGGCGTCACGCGTGCACGGTCCCGACCCCTCGCCGGATCGCCTGGCGACGGCGGGGGAGCGCTACGAGGCGGCCCTGCAGGAGGCGGGCGGCGTCGACGTGCAGATCCTCGGCATCGGCACCGACGGCCACCTCGCCTTCAACGAGCCGGGCTCGTCGCTGGCGTCCCTGACCCGGATCAAGACGCTGACCGAGCAGACGCGGGAGGACAACGCCCGGTTCTTCGGGTCGGTCGAGGAGGTGCCGCAGCACGTGCTGACGCAGGGGCTGGGCACCATCCTGCGCGCCCGGCACCTGCTGCTGATCGCCACCGGCGAGGGCAAGGCCGAGGCCCTCGCCGCCGCCGTCGAGGGGCCGCTGTCGGCCTCCTGCCCGGCATCGGTGCTGCAGCTGCACCCGCACGTGACGGTGCTCGCGGACGACGGCGCCGCGAAGCTGCTGGCGCGGCGCGACCACTACCGCGAGGTGTACGACGCCAAGCCGGCGTGGCAGGGGCTCTGAACGTGTCCGGGGCTACTCGGCCGGCGGCCGCACGGCGGCGCTCGCCGCGACGGCGGCGAGCACGACGATGACGCCGAGCGCGACCGACACCGCGATGACCGCGATCCCGAGCTCGGCCTTCGGGTGCGCGTAGCAGGTGAAGTCGGTGGTCCCCTCGGGGAAGTACTTCCCGTTCGGGCAGTCGGCGACGACTCGCTTCAGGGCCATCACGGCGCCGTCGATCAGGCCGACCACCGCGGCGATGATGCCGACCCAGGCTCCGATCCAGACCCGGTTCTCCGGTTCGCTGCGCCACACCGGGGGCTGGGGGTGGTACTTCTCGCTCGCGTCGCCCATGAGGCGAGAAGGTAGCGGCGCCGGCCGTGCCCGTCCCGGTGTTGTCGGCACCGTCCGGGCGGTCTGGACCAGTGGGCGCCGGCTTGGTCAGGTCGTCAGTCGAGGTCGACCACGACCGGCGCGTGGTCCGAGGGGGCGCCGGTGCCCTGCGCGGGGTCGCGCTCGTCGGTGTCGATGAAGGCACCCGTCACCCGGTCGGCGAAGGCGGGGGAGCCGAGCACGAAGTCGATCCGCAGGCCGCGGTTCCGCTCGAAGCGCTGCCGGTAGTAGTCCCAGTAGGTGTAGACGTCCGGGCCCGGGCAGTGCGGGCGGACCACGTCGGCGTACCCGTCGTCGAGGAAGGCCTGGAACGCGGCGCGCTCGGGCGGCGTGACGTGGGTCGACCTCGCGAACTGCTTGACGTCGAAGACGTCCTCGTCGGTCGGGCAGACGTTCCAGTCGCCGACCAGTGCGGTCTGGCCGTCGAGCCACGGGCTCGCCGCCTCGCGCAGCCGCGCCAGCCAGTCGAGCTTGTAGACGTAGTGCGGGTCGTCGGGCTTGCGACCGTTGGGGATGTAGAGGCTCCAGATCCGCACGCCGCCGCAGGTGGCGCCGATCGCGCGGGCCTCGACGGCGGACTCCTCACCGAAGCCCGGCATCCCGGGGAAGCCGACCTCGACGTCCTCGAGGCCGACCCGGCTCACCAACGCCACGCCGTTCCACTGGTTGTAGCCGACCGCCGCGACGTCGTACCCCTTGGCCTGCAGGCCCATCAGCGGCAACTGGTCCTCGCGGGCCTTGGTCTCCTGGATCGCCAGCACGTCGACGTCGTGCCGGTCGAGGAAGGCCTCGACGCGGTCGATCCGGGTGCGCAGGGAGTTCACGTTCCAGGTGGCGATCCGCATCGGGTCACCGTAACGGCCGGCGACGGAGCCACCGCGGGCAGGCCGGCGAGACGCGTCGTCACATCCCGATCGGTCGGGTTCTGGGCCGGAGCGCGACCAATCGGCATGTGACGACGCGAAACGTCAGAGCCGGACCGACGCGTAGGTCTCCTTCACCACCTCCAGGTGGCTCCAGGACTCGGCGCCGCGCACGCCGGGGTGCGCGCGGGCGGCGTCGAGGACGGCGGCCAGCTCGCCGGTGGTGGCGGCGTTGACGGTCAGCACGGCGTCGCAGCGCCCGACCGAGCGGGCCGCGAAGACGACGGGGGTGAGTGCGGCGAGGTCGGCGAGCACCTCGGGGTGGTCGCCGGCCAGCCGCAGGCCGATCCCCATCGCGCTGCGGCGGTCACTGCCGCTGTGGCGCCGTACGGCGGCGATCCGGACCGCCTGGCCCTCGACCAGCCGGACCACGCGTCGGCGCGCGCCGGCGGCGCTGAGCCCCACCTCCCCGCCGAGCCGGACGTAGGAGGCGCGGCCGTCCTCCTGGAGGACGCGCAGCAGGGCTCGGTCGGTGTCGTCGAGGTCCGCGGTCACCTCGCCGACCGGTCCGGCGACGTCGTGGAGGACCTCGGTGTAGAGGATCGTGTCGATCGCACCGACCCCCGGGAGGCCGCGCAGGTCGGTGAGCGCGGCCTCGATCTCGGCCTGGCCCGCGGTGCGGATCTCGGCCACGACGGCGTACCGCCCCGCGACCAGCGAGACGAACGCGGTGTCCTCCCGCTCGGCCGCCGCACGGGCGACGGCCGCGGCGGAGCCGTGCACGGCGATCGAGACGTGGGCCAGGGAGGGCCGGCCGAGGACGGCGGGGTGCGCCACGCCGCGCACGGCGACGTGGCCCTCGCCGATCAGGCGCTGGATCCTGGTCGCCGCGGCCGAGCGGGAGAGGTCGACCTGCTCGGCGATCTCGCGGTGGGTGAGCCGGCCGTCGAGCTCGAGGAGGGAGACGATCCGCTCGTCGATGGCGTCCAGGACCTCGGGCGCGAATTTGCCAGACAATCTTTCCACCCGTTTCCTAGTGCTGATCGGACATCGCGATCCTACTGGCGAACGCTGATATGCCGGAAAAGTAGCGCTGTGCCGTCGAATCGAAAGATTCGGGCGGCGTTATCCGATCGAAATGTTTGGCAGGTCACGGTGACGCTTCTTAGGGTGACCCGGACCACCCACGAGGAGAACCCCGGATGACTGATCTGCTGACGGCGCCGCTGAGCGCCGCACAGGTGCACGAGGCGGCCGACCGCCTGGTGGCCGCGTTCGCGGCCACCGACACGGCGGCGTACTTCGCCTGCTTCGACGAGGACGCGACCTTCGTCTTCCATCCCGAGCCCGCGCGGCTCGGCGATCGCGCGGCCTACGAGACCCTCTGGGCCGAGTGGCTGGCCGACGGATGGCGGGTCGAGTCCTGCGTCAGCAGCGACCGCCAGGTCCAGCTCCTCGGCGACGTCGCCGTGTTCACCCACGACGTCCGCACCACCACCTCTGTCCCCGGGGACCTCCCGGGCGACAGCGCCCGCTCCCAGGAGACCGTCACCGAGCGGGAGACGATCGTCTTCCGCCGCGTCGGCGACGCCCTCCTCGCTGTCCACGAACACCTCTCCCCGGCGGTGACCCGATGAACGCCCAGTCCACCCCCACCAGTGCCGTCGTGCACGCGGCGCCGCCGAAGGCGACCGAGGTCGAGACGCACGGCGTCGAGTCGATCCCGGACGCGGAGCGCAGCGCCACGCCGCTCGACCTCTTCCGGCTCGTCTTCGGCGGCGCGAACACCTTCGCGACCGTGGTGCTCGGCACCTTCCCGATCCTCTTCGGCCTCTCCTTCCGCGACTCGCTGCTGGCGACGCTGTCCGGCCTCCTGCTCGGCGCGGCGATCCTCGCCCCGCTGGCGCTCTTCGGTCCCCGCAACGGCACGAACAACGCCGTCTCCTCCTCCGCGCACCTCGGCGTGCACGGCCGGGTGGTCGGCTCGTTCCTCTCGCTGCTCACCGCGTTCGCGTTCTTCTCGATCTCGGTGTGGAGCTCGGGCGACGCGCTCGTCGGCGGCGCCAACCGCGCCGTCGGCCTGCCCGAGAACGACCTCACCCTCGGCCTGGCCTACGGCGTCTTCGCGGTGCTGGTGCTGATCGTCTGCATCTACGGCTTCCGGTTCATGCTGCTGGTCAACAAGGTGGCCGTGATCGCCGCGACCGCGCTGTTCATCCTCGGCGCCATCGCCTTCGGCGGCAGCTTCGACCCGGGGTACGCGGGCATCTTCGGTGACGGCGCCGACGCCGCCACCCAGGCGCTCTACTGGCCCTCGTTCATCGGCGCCGCGCTGATCGTGATGTCCAACCCGGTCTCCTTCGGCGCCTTCCTCGGCGACTGGTCGCGCTACATCCCCCGCGAGACCCCCGGCATCAAGGTGATGGCCGCCGCGTTCCTGGCCCAGGTCGCCACGCTGGTTCCGTTCCTCTTCGGCCTGGTCACGGCGACCATCGTGGCCACCGAGGTCCCCGGCTTCATGACCTACGAGACCGGCTACGTCACCGGCCTGCTCGCGGTGGCGCCCGGCTGGTACTTCCTGCCCGTGTGCCTGATCGCGCTGATCGGCGGCATGTCGACCGGCACCACCGCCCTCTACGGCACCGGCCTGGACTTCTCCAGCGTCTTCACCCGGTTCACCCGGGTCCAGTCGACGATCCTCATCGGCATCGTCGCGATCGGCTTCATCTTCGTCGGCCGCTTCGTCTTCGACGTGGTCACCTCGATCTCGACCTTCGCCGTGCTGATCATCAGCTGCACCGCGCCCTGGATGGTCGTCATGACCATCGGCTGGGTCGTCCGCCGCGGCTGGTACGACACCGACGCCCTGCAGGTCTTCAACCGCCGCCAGCGCGGCGGCCGGTACTGGTTCGCGCACGGCTGGAACTGGCGCGGCCTGAGCGCCTGGCTCGTCTCCGCCGCGATGAGCATCTGCTTCGTCAACCTGCCCGGCCAGTTCGTCGGTCCGCTGGGCGAGCTCGCCAACGGCATCGACCTCTCGATCCCGGTCGGCCTCGGCCTCGCCGCGATCCTCTACCCGGCGCTGCTGTGGATCTTCCCCGAGCCGCGCGACGCGTTCGGCCCCGAGGGTCCGCGCTTCGTCCCGGCCGGTCCGGCCGCGAACTGCGCGATCGTCTCCGAGGACGCCGAGGACGCCGCTGCCGTCCACGGCGAGACCGACGCGACCGAGGAGGTGCCCGCCGGTGTCTGAGCGACGGATCCCCCAGGAGGTGCGCGTCGGCGAGCGGAACGTCGGCCCGATCGACGCCTCGCTCACCCCGCGGTACGGCGGCGCCGCGACGTTCGCCAAGCTGCCCCGTATCGACCAGGTCGAGCGCGCGGACATCGTCGTGGCCGGCGTACCGTTCGACTCCGGCGTCTCCTACCGCCCGGGCGCCCGGTTCGGCCCGACCCACATCCGGGAGTCCTCGCGGCTGCTGCGGCCCTACCACCCGGGGCTGGAGGTCTCGCCGTTCGAGTCGGCGCAGGTCGTCGACGCCGGCGACATCGCGGTCAACCCGTTCAACATCAACGAGGCGATGGACACCGTCCAGGCCGCGGCGCTCGACCTGACCGCCGACGGCGGACGCCTGCTCACCATCGGCGGCGACCACACCATCGCCCTGCCGCTGCTGCGCGCCGCTGCCGAGCGGCACGGCCCGGTGGCGCTGGTCCACTTCGACGCCCACCTCGACACCTGGGACACCTACTTCGGTGCCGAGTACACCCACGGCACGCCGTTCCGGCGCGCGGTGGAGGAGGGGATCCTCGACACCGAGGCGCTCAGCCACGTCGGCACCCGGGGCCCGCTGTACGGCAAGAAGGACCTCGAGGACGACCGCCGGTTCGGCTTCGGCATCGTCACCTCCTCCGACGTCTACTACCAGGGCGTCCGCGAGGTCGTGGAGAAGCTCCGCGACCGCGTCGGGGACCGGCCGGTCTACCTGTCGATCGACATCGACGTGCTGGACCCCGCGCACGCGCCGGGCACCGGTACGCCGGAGGCCGGCGGCATGACCAGCCGGGAGCTGCTGGAGATCCTGCGCGGCTTCGCCGGCGCGAACGTGGTCGGCGCGGACGTGGTGGAGGTCAGCCCGGCCTACGACCACGCCGAGCTGACCGGCGTCGCGGCCGCGCACGTGGCCTACGACCTGGTCTCGCTGATGGCGCTGCGCCACGAGGCCGACCACGCCACGGCGCCCGCCGAGACGTCGGCGCTCGGCTGAGCCACCGCCGACCCCGGAGGCATCGAGCCCCCGTCGCCGACCCGGTCGGCGGCGGGGGCTCTCCCGTTCGTCCGCGGCCTTCGTCCGGGCCTACTCGTCCGCGGTCTCCTGCTTGCCGCGCATCACCAGCAGCGGGTCGGGCTTGCCGACCACCTCGTCGTCGCGGCCGTCGTAGTCGAACTGGCCGAGGAAGAAGCGCATCGCGTTGATCCGCGCCCGCTTCTTGTCGTTGGAGCGGACGATCGTCCACGCGGCGTGCCGCTTGTCGGTGCGGCGGAACATCTCCTCCTTCGCGGCCGTGTAGTCCTCCCACCGGTCCAGCGAGGCCAGGTCCATCGGCGAGAGCTTCCACTGCCGCACCGGGTCGAGCTGGCGGATCGCGAAGCGGGTGCGCTGCTCGGTCCGCGAGACCGAGAACCAGAACTTCGTGACGTGGATGCCGGAGTCGATCAGCATCCGCTCGAACTGCGGCGCCTGGTTCATGAACGCCTCGTACTCCTCGTCGGAGCAGAAGCCCATCACCCGCTCGACGCCTGCGCGGTTGTACCAGGACCGGTCGAACATGACGATCTCGCCGGCGGTGGGCAGGTGCTGGATGTAGCGCTGGAAGTACCACTGGCCGCGCTCGCGGTCGCTGGGCTTGTTCAGCGCGACCACCCGGGCGGTGCGGGGGTTGAGGTGCTCGGTGAACCGCTTGATCGTGCCGCCCTTGCCGGCCGCGTCCCGCCCCTCGAAGAGGACGATGGCCCGCCGGCCGTTGTCCTCCAGCCAGTACTGGAACTTCAGCAGCTCCACCTGGAGCCGGTACTTCTCGTGCTCGTAGGCGTCGCGATCGAGGCGCTCCGGGTAGGGGTAGCCCTCCTGCCAGGTGTAGACCGGGTTCCCGTGGGGGTCGATCAGGTCCGGATCCGGGGAGTGGCCGTCCCGCACCGAGTACCCGGCCTGGCGCAGCTCCTCGATGTACTCGCGCAGTCCCTGGCGTTGCTCCTCGTTCACCTGGTCCGTCCTCACCGCGGGCCTGACCCGCTCCGGGTTCGTCTCCGGGTTCGTCTCCGGACTCGTATTGTGGTCGTTCCGGCGGCGCAGCGGGAGGCCTCGGATTGGGGACGTGCCGTCGCGCGGCCGTAGAATCGCCCCTCGTGGCTCTTACCATCGGCATCGTCGGACTCCCGAACGCAGGCAAGTCGACGCTCTTCAACGCGCTGACCAAGAACGACGTGCTGGCGGCGAACTACCCGTTCGCCACGATCGAGCCCAACGTCGGCGTCGTCGGCGTCCCGGACCCGCGCCTCGAGCAGCTCGCCGGGATCTTCTCCTCCGAGCGGGTGCTGCCCGCCACCGTCGAGTTCGTCGACATCGCCGGCATCGTCCGCGGCGCCTCCCAGGGTGAGGGCCTGGGCAACAAGTTCCTCTCCCACATCCGTGAGTCGGCGGCGATCTGCCAGGTGACCCGGGTCTTCCGTGACGAGGACGTCACCCACGTCGACGGCGAGGTCAACCCCGCCAACGACATCTCCACCATCCAGACCGAGCTGATCCTCGCCGACCTGGAGACGGTCGAGAAGTCCGTCGTCCGGCTGGAGAAGGAGGTCCGCAAGGTCAAGGACCTCGCGCCGAACCTGGAGGCCGCGAAGGCCGCCAAGGAGGCGCTCGAGTCCGGTACGCCGATCATCGCCACCTCGATCGACCGCGACCTGCTGCGCGAGCTGTCGCTGCTGACCGCCAAGCCCTTCATCTACGTCTTCAACTGCGACCCCGACGAGCTCGCCGACGAGGCGCTCAAGGACAGGATGCGCGAGCTGGTCGCCCCCGCCGAGGCGATCTTCCTGGACGCCAAGTTCGAGTCCGAGCTGATCGAGCTCGACGACGAGGAGGCCGCCGAGTTCCTCGCCGAGGCCGGCATCGCCGAGCCCGGCCTGGAGGTGCTGGCCCGCGTCGGCTTCGACACCCTCGGCCTGCAGACCTACCTGACCGCCGGGCCCAAGGAGGCCCGCGCCTGGACGATCAAGAAGGGCTCGACCGCCCCCGAGGCCGCCGGTGTCATCCACACCGACTTCCAGAAGGGCTTCATCAAGGCCGAGATCGTCTCCTTCGAGGACCTGGTCGAGGCCGGCTCCATGGTGAAGGCCAAGGAGGCCGGCAAGGTCCGCATGGAGGGCAAGGACTACGTGATGGCCGACGGCGACGTGGTGGAGTTCCGCTTCAACGTCTGAGCCGACGGGTCCGCGCAGCGCGGACGCGGTCATCCTCCGTCCCGGTCCCGACCCTCCTGGCCGTCCCCTTCGGTCTCCGCCGCCGCTCGGTCCCCCGGGGCGGTGCGATCCGGCTCCAGCCGCAGCGTCGCGGAGCCAGCACCGAGCCACACGGTGCGCTGGGGGAAGGGGATCACCACCCCCGCTCGGTCGAACGCGGACTTCACCGCCATGGCGACCGCGTTGCGTGTGCGCCACCTGCTCGCGATGTCGGCGGCATGCCAGTAGCGAACAGCGATGTCGATCGACGACTCCCCGAACGACTCCACCCAGACCTCCGGCTCGGGGAACGCGTTGACCCCCTCGGCCCCTCCGCAGGCCTCGAGCAGGAGCTCCCGGACGCGCTCGAGGTCGGAGTCGTACGCGACGCCCACCGTGATCGAGGTCCTGTTCGACGAGGTCTTGGTGAAGTTGACGATCGGACTCTGCAGCACCTCGGCGTTGGGAAGATAGACCGTGAGCCCGTCGTAGGTCCTGATCCGCACGGTGCGCAGGTTGATGTCCACCACCCGTCCCTCGTAGTCCCCGCTGCCGATCTCGTCGCCGACCGTGAACGGACGACGAACCTGCAGCAGCACGCCGGCGATGAAGTTCGACAGCACGTCCTGGGCCGCGAACGCCAGTGCGATGCCGCCGATCCCCAGCGCGCCGAGCATCGGGCCGACGCGCACCCCGGCGATCTCGAGGGCGTACACGAGACCGCCGATGACGATCACCACCCCGAGCAGGCGCCCGATCATCCTGCCCGTGTGTCGCTCGGAGCCCTCCCGGTCGAGCGCCACCACCAGCACCCGACGCGCCACGACGGCCAGCATCAACGCCACGCCGAAGACGACGGCGCCCCACAGCACTCGCCCGGTGTCCACCTCGTCGATCATTGGCTCAGTCTGGGCCATGACCTCGCTCGCGGCCGGCAGCGCCGGCGCTCAGGCGCGTGCGGGCCGATGCCGATCGCGGGCGCGTCCCGGACCGATCCGCCGGGCCGCGCGCGCCGGTCGGTCGTCGGACCTAGTGATCCGCCAACCGGGCGTCGAGCAGTCGCTCGAACGCCGGCACGTCGCCCGCCACCTCGTCGAGCTCGTCGGCCGTCAGCACCGGCACCAGCGCCAGGTCCGGCGTGCGACCCACGACGGCTGGAGCGCCGATCTCCTCGATGAGCGTTGCGACATCGGCCGGCAGCTCGTTGAGGTGCAGCAGCGTGAACGGCACGGGCAGCCGGGCAGCGAGGTCGTCCCAGGCGGGTTTGCGGCGCCAGGGGGAGTGCGTGATGTCGCACAGGGCGCAATGGCGGGTGTGGCGGAGGCGGCCCCAGACGTAGGCGGCCTCACCGAGCAGGCCGCCGTTGGCGTTGTACACGCCGATGAGCTCACGGATCACCACCGCAGGATCCCACCACGAGACCCGGTTCGAGGCGGGTCGTGGCGGGTCGCTGCCGGAGGACCGCGGATCACGCCTCGACCCGACCCCACCGAGGCCGGCCACACCGAGCCCGGCGGGGGTGAGCCCGCTCTACGTCAGGTGGCGGTCGCGAGGAACCGCGCCGCGTGGTGGGCCACCTCGTCGATCGCGTCCCAGGCCGGCGCCAGGTGGGTCAGCGGGAGCCGGAGCACGGTGATGTGCGGGTTCTCCGCGCACAGCCCGTCCAGCTCGGTGTCGAGGACGGCGGGGGCGCCCGACTCGGTGCAGCGGACGATGAGGGCCGGGCCGCTGGTGTGGCGATACATCCGCAGGATGTCGGCGGCGCCGTCGTCGGCGAAGGCGTCGGCGAAGAGGTGCCGCGGGGGCCTTCTCCGGAAGGTGCCGTCCTGAGCGACGACGAAGTTGCGCGCGGCCATCGCCCGAGCGTTGGGCGCCGTGTAGCCGATCGCCGGGAAGAGCGCGCAGAGGGCGTCGACCTGGGCGTCGCGCCACGCGTCGTCGCCGCGGTCGGGTGGCGCGGTCATGGCGAAGAACTGCTCGCGCATCGAGGCCTGGAAGGCGCCGAACTCCGCGCGCTCCGCGTCGGAGCCGACGGTGACCGTGCCCGGCCCGAACCCGTCGATGCTCACGATCCGGCTCTCGGGGTGCCGGGTGCCGTAGAAGCCGCCGACGAAGCCGCCCATCGAGTGCCCGAGGACGTCGACCGGGCCGAGGGCGAGGTGGTCCACCACCGCGTCGAGGTCCTCCGCCGCCTCGGTCAGCGAGAAGTGGGCGACGTCGTCGGACTGGCCGCAGCAGCGCAGGTCGACCGCGACGCAGCGTCGGGTGGCGCGGAACCGGTCGGCCCACTGGTCCATCGACTCCAGGTTCGCCCCGCCGCCGTGCAGCAGGAGCAGTCCGGGGCCGTCGCCACCGTGGTCCCGGTAGGCGATGCGCGTGCCGTCGGGGGCGGTGACCCAACCGTCGCGCGGACCACGTGTCATCTCGGAAGCATGGTCCTCCGGCTCGACCAGTGCAATGGCGCCGAACGGCGGGCCGGGCGGGCGCGGTCCCGGCGGCCGCGGTCCGGGACCCGGCTAGAGTCGGCGCCGTGACGACGAGTGCCACCCCCTTCCTCATGTTCCAGGGCGGCGTCGCCCGCGAGGCCATGGAGCTCTACACCTCGCTGTTCGACGACGGCGAGATCGTCTCTGCGGACCTGTACGGCGCCGACGGGCCGGGGCCGGAGGGCACCGTGATGCGGGCGCACTTCCGGCTCGCCGGCCAGGACTTCTTCGCCTCCGACAGCTTCGTCGAGCACGGCTTCGACTTCACCCCGTCGCTCTCGATCTGGATCCAGGCCGAGACCCACGAGCAGCTCGACGGGCTGTTCGCGGCGCTCGTCGAGGGCGGCCAGGCGCTGATGCCGCTGGGGGACTACGGGTTCAGCACCCGCTTCGGCTGGGTCAACGACAAGTACGGCGTCTCGTGGCAGCTGAACCTGGGCGGGGTCGCCGCGTCGTGACCGTCACCGTCGCCGAGCTGGTCGTCGCCGACCCGCCGGAGGCGTGGGTGGCGGCGGGGTTCGCCGTCGACGAGGGGCCGGGCGGGCCGGTGTGCCGGGTCGGCTCGGTGCGGATCCGGCTGGCCGGGCCCGACGCGGGCCGCGGGATCGTCGGCTGGGCGCTGCGCGGGCTTCCCCCCGGCGTACCGGCGGAGGTGGACGGCGTCCCGACCGCGCTCTGCGACGAGCCGCCGGCCGCGGGCGCCGAGCACCCGAACGGGGTGACGCACGTCGACCACGTGGTGCTGCTCTCGCCCCACCTGGACCGCACCGTCGCCGCGCTCGCCGGCCTCGGGCTGGAGCCGCGTCGCGAGCGCGACGGCGACCTGGGCGGGCGGCCGGTGCGCCAGGTCTTCTACCGGCTCGGCGAGGTGATCCTGGAGGTCGTCGGCTCCCCGGGCGAGTCCTCCGACGAGCCTGCCCGCCTGTGGGGGCTGACCCACGTCGTCGAGGACCTCGACGCCGTCGTCGCGCTGCTCGGCGAGGCGGCCGGCACCCCGAAGGACGCGGTCCAGCCGGGTCGTCGGATCACCACGCTGCGGACCCGCGACCTGGGGATGTCGGTGCGGACCGCGCTGATCACGCCCCACGTGCCGGGTGCGGGGCAGTCAGCCGGCTGACCTCACCGTGTCCGGCGTGCGCGTCGTCGCGGCCACCCGCGCAGTGCCGGCGAGGGCGGCCAGGGGCATCAGCACCAGGGTGAGGAACAGCCCGTAGACGAAGACGTCGGAGATGTCGACGTCGAGCACCACGCCGGCCGCGAGCGAGCCGACGACCAGGAGGGCGTAGTCGGCCAGGCAGAGCCAGAACAGCGTGGGCCAGGTGGCCGCGAGGGCCCGGTCGGCCGGTCCCTGTGCCCGCCGGGCAGGTCCCCGCCGTGCCCGGTTCGCGGCGCCCGCGACGAGCGCGGCGAGCAGGCCCATCACCGGCGGGCCGACGCCGCCGCCGACCAGCAGCAGGGCCAGCGACAGCACGGCCAGCACCCGGCCGCCGTACCGGTGGTCGAGGTGGCCGGCCGACCACCAGACGACCGCGGCCGACGCCAGCAGCGTCAGCACACCGCTCACCAGCACGTCGGGTACGACGGTCAGCCCGGGCTCGCCGCCGAGGTTGCTCGCGATCCGGCCGGTGGCCCAGGAGTCGATGAAGAGGCCGTCGGGGCGGCCGCTGCCCTGCAGCACCTCGCCGACGCCGTGCACCGCGCCGCCGATGCCGGCCATCACGCCGCCCGCGGCGGCGAGCACCGCCATCGTGGTGACCCGTCCTCGCGCTCGGGTCATGACCGCCTCCTCCACGGCAGGGTCAGGTGCGAGTCCCTCACCTGCCAGTCCACTCCGCGGGGCCCGGGGCCGGCAGGGCCGATCGTCTTCTCGGCCCGTGGCGAAGTGCCCGGGCGGCGCTCCGCCCGGCGCTCCGGCGTCGTTCGCCCGGCGGCACGGTCGACCGGTGGCGTGTACTGTCGACAGCAGCCGTCGAGGACGCGCATCCGCTGCGCCCACGCCGTCGGTGGAGAGGCGCATCGCGTGAACGGTCGGGACGGGACCAACAGGGCGGGGTGTGGCGCGTGACGGTGCCGGTGGCGGGTTTCGCAGTGCGGCATAGTCGGCTCGCCCGGCTCTGGGATGACGTGGAGGCGGCCCGCTCCTCGGAGCGGACGCAGGCCGGCAAGACCCCGCTGCGCAGCGATGCCGCCCACGCGGCCCGCTCGGACACCCTGGACGCGCTGCTCGCCTACGCCGAGGCGATCGAGTCGCTCGCCTGGCCGGTGCCGCGCGGCATCCAGCTGGAGATCAGGCTGTACCGCTCGCTGTGCGGTCGCGCCTTCAGGTCCTAGCCGGACCCGTCACTCGGGGGTCGCGGTCGGCTCGGTGATCACCTCGGCGTCGTCGGGGCGGTCGCGGGGCCACAGCAGGTAGTTCGCCGCCAGGGCGATCCCGACCCCGATCAGGGTGTCGACCAGCCGGAGGGCGCCGGTGCCGGTCAGGTCGGCCGAGGGCGCGCCGACGAACACCACCGCGGCGAACGAGGTGGCGGCGCCGCCGAGGAGCGGCACGACCGGCTTGTAGGCCTGGCCGAGGAGGAAGGCGGCTCCGGCCGCCGCGAGCAGGGTGCCGAGCGGCAGCAGCTCACCCAGGACCGCCACCACGACGACCGCGAGGACGGTGGCGGCCACCTGGCCCAGCGACATCTCCCACGTGCTCTTCCCGGTCGGCAGCAGCACCGCCATCGCGGCGACGAGCACCCAGAGCGCGTCGTGGGAGCCCGACGCGGTGAACCAGACGACGCAGGCGGTCAGCGGGACGGCGCGGCGGATCCCGTCGCGGGCGTGCTCGTCGAGCGTGCGCAGCGACCGTGCGACGGCACGCCAGGGTGCCGGTGGTCGCTGGGCCCCCGCGGCCGCCGCGCGGTCGCCCCGGTGACGCAGGAGCGCGCCGGCCCCCGCGACCACGAAGCCGGTGAGCGCGGCCGCGACGGCCCAGACGGCGACGTCGAGGAGGCCCACCGCGCTCCGCGCGGAGACCTCGGTCGACACCACCAGCGCGAGGACGTAGGTCAGGGTGCTCATCATCCCGAGCACCATCCCGAGCGGGCCGACACCTGCCGCGGCCGAGGTGAACACCGCGACCGCCGCCATCGCCCCGCCGGCCAGCCACGGCCGGTCGCTGGCGAGGTAGCCCAGGCACACCACGACCACGGTCGTGTACGCCGCCCAGACCGCCAGCGGTACGGCGAACCGGGGCGGTCCGGCGGCGCCGGCGGCGCTCACCACGGCACACGTCAGGGCGGGCAGCAGCGCCAGCGGCCGGGCGCCCGCGACCAGCAGCCCCACGCCGAGGCCCGCGGCCACGCCCGCCAGCAGGAACCCGACCAGGGCCCACTGGGGAGGCTTCCCGGTGGTGCGCAGCAGTCGCGTCACCGGTCCTCCGGGTCGGCCGCCTCGACCCGACCGTCGGCCACCGCCCGCCGCAGCGCGTCGTAGTCGCGCTGGTTCTGGTCGGCGTACGACGCGGCGAACTCCTGCATCGCGCGGTCGAAGGACCGCCCGCTGCCGAGGTACCCGGCCAGCACGCGCCGGTCGCCGGTGCGGCAGTGGGCCCGAGCCAGCGTCCAGCCGCACATCGCGGCGTAGACCCCGAGCCCCTGGTGGTCCATCCCGTCGATGTCCGGCGAGGTCTTCCAGTCCCACATCTGCCGGACGTAGAACTCGCGCTCGACGCCGTCGATGCCGCGCACCGTCGTCCACCCCAGCAGCAGGTCGCTGGAGGCCTGCATCAGCCGTTGGCCCTCGACCACCCGCTGCCCGTGGTGCCCGTAGCGGCTGGGCTCGGTGGCCGCCTCGAGCACGGACGCGGTCGCCTCCTTGAGCTGCAGGACCAGGCCGTCGTCGTGGTCCTCCGCGTCCACGAAGACCGCGATGAAGCAGCGCATCCCGACCGATCCGACGCCGACCACCTTGCGGGCGGCGTCGACGGGCTCGAAGGTGCTCAGCAGCGCGCGCCGGTCATCGGCGAGGCTCTCGCGGTAGGTCTCGACGACGTCGTTCGCGGCCCGTCGTACCTCGTCTGCGGAGAGGCCGAAGAGGTCGCGCAGCGGCACCACGTCCGGCGGACGACTGATCACCCGCAGCCGGCCGTCCGGGGCGTGCTCGCAGTAGCGGGAGAGCGCCTTCGCGCTGGTCCGCCGCCGGCCCTTGTCGATCGCCCGGTGGAACGCCTGCACCCGTGATGCGGGCAGGTCGCCGGCCCACCGATCGAGGATGTCGTCGGCGCCGACCCGGGCGTACCAGACGGAGAGCCGTGGCCAGCCGGCGAACTCCCGGACGGCCTGCCGGTACGTGGCCGCGACCTGTCCGACGACCATGGCCCGTTGCGAGGCGGACAGGCCGTTGTTCTGCCCGGCGACCTCGAAGCTGGCCGCGAGGCGTTGGACGTCCCACTCGAACGGACCGGGCAGGGTCTCGTCGAAGTCGTTGAGGTCGAAGATCAGGGTCCGGTCGGCCGCGGCGAAGCCGCCGAAGTTGGCCAGGTGCGCGTCGCCGGCGAGCTGGACCTGCAGGCCGGTCCGTGGCCGCGGAGCGAGGTCGCCGGCCATGATCGCCGCGGCTCCGCGGTAGAACGCGAACGGCGAGGCGAGCATCCGCCGGTACCGGAGGGGGAGCAGCTCGGGCACCCGCCCGACCGCCTGGGCGGTCAGCGTCGCGACCGGGTCGGCGCGGTCGGGCGCCGGCTCCCACGCTCCGAGGGTCGAGCGCGGCACCCGCTTGCGGACCGCGCGGCCGTCCTCCCGGGCCCGGCTCGGGGTGCTCTCCGGCGGTGTTGAGGTGGTGGTCATCCTGGGCCTCCGTCGGCCTCCGTGGGTCCTCCGTGGACCCGACACGGATCTGGTAGGCACGCTACTCGCTGCGCCGAACCCCGCGGCCGACGCTGTCGCCGGCTGCGCGCAGGTGGTCCGGATCCCACCGGTCTCAAGCCTCGGCGACCCGCCACCACGCGTCCTCGGTCGAGGGCGTGCCGGTCGACGACGCCGGGTCCGCGACGGCGGCGTCCCGGGTCACTCCTTGCACGATCCGGTAGTCGATGGAGGTCGGTTCGCTGACCAGCGCGAGCACCCGCCACAGTGACCGTGCGTAGTGCTCGGCCAGGTCGGGGCCGTCCCACTCGTAGAGCCCCCGGTAGCGCCCGTTCCGGTCGTGGGCCAGCCAGAGCTTGGAGACGAACCCGGGGAAGCCGACGAAGAGCGGGGTGTTGAGCACGCTCTCGGCGCGGAACGCCGCGTGCGCCCGCGGTCCGCGGACGCCGCGCAGTCGGAAGGAGATGGCGAGGAAGCACGGCTCCGCGGGCCTCCGGTCGGTCACGGTCTCGCGGTAGACGACCGCGTCGGTGCCGTCGGCGAACCGGATCGACCGCCCCAGGTTGCCGCGCGGCAGGTGGACGCGGCGGCGCGCGAGCAGCCCCAGGCTGGCGACGACGCACGCCAGCACGGCGCGCCACGCGGTCGCGGGCGGAAGCGGACGCTGGCCGGCCATCGCGGTCCCTTCGCTCGGGTCACCACCAGCGTGGCCCCAGCCCCGAGCGGGGCCCAGTGTCGAAGGTCCCGCCCGCCGACCGGTCTGGACACGGTCGTGTGCCTGAGACCTGCCGATAGGGGGTTCTCAGGCACACGACCGCGGCTCCGGGACCCAGGCCGGCGTACCGGCGGCTCAGGAGGTCCCGGCGTCCGCGTCCGAGCCGAGGTCCAGGGTGGTGGTCCGCTCCTTGCCGCTGCGCTCGTAGGTGACGGTGACCCGGTCGCCGGGGCGGTAGGCGCGGATGGTGGCGATCAGGGAGTCGGCGCCGGAGACCTGGTGCTCGTCGATCCGGGTGATCACGTCGCCTGCCCGCAGCCCCGCCGCGCCGGCGGCGGAGCCGTCGCCGACGTTGCGGATCAGGGCGCCGTCGACCACCTGGGCCGCCGGTACGCCGGCCTGGGCCGGCACGTCGCTGACGCTGATCCCCAGCCGGGCGTGGGTCGGGGCCTCGCCGGCCTCGAGCTGCTCGACGATCGGGAGGATCTCGTCGACCGGGATCGCGAACCCGAGGCCGATCGAGCCGGCCTCGGTGTTCGCGGAGCCGGTGCTGCGGATGGAGGCGTTGATCCCGACCAGGTTGCCGTTCATGTCCACCAGCGCGCCTCCGGAGTTGCCGGGGTTGATCGCGGCGTCGGTCTGGATCGCCGGGTACGCCGTGATGTTGCCCTGCGCGTCCTGGCCGACGTCGACCGGCCGGTCGAGCGCGGAGACGATGCCGCTGGTCACGGTGGAGTCCAGGCCGAACGGCGAGCCGATGGCGACGACCTGCTCGCCCACGTCGAGGTTGCCGGACTTGCCGATGGTGATCGGCGCCAGGCCCGTGGCGCCGTCCACCTTCACCAGCGCGGTGTCGGTGAGCGGGTCGGTGCCGACGAGGCTGGCTGTGGACTTCGTGCCGTCGTTGAAGGAGACGGTGATGCTGGCCTGGCTGGGGTCGACGCTGCCGCCCAGGCTGACCACGTGGTCGTTGGTGAGGATCAGGCCGTCGGCGTCGAGGACGACGCCCGAGCCGCTGCCGCCGCCCTGCCCGCCGGAGACGTCCAGCTTGACCACCGACGGCAGCACCTTGGCTGCGACCTCCTCGACGCTGCCGGCGGCCGCGGGGGCGTCCGGGGTGTCGGCGACCGCGAGGGAGGAGCTCGGGGAGCCGGCGGTGTCGTCGGAGACGGTCGTCCACAGCGCGGCGCCGGCGAACCCGGCACTGCCCCCGACCAGCAGCGCGCCGCTGAGGACGGCGACCGCGAAGCCCGTGCGCTGGGGCCGGCGCGTCGCGTACGGGGATGTCGACGGCGCGGACGAGGGAGGCAGCGGGGGCGGGGGCATCGGGGGCAGTGCCTGGCTCATGTCCCTCACTCTCGTGCGCGTCTCTGTGAGATCTCTGAGACGCGGGTGAGGGTCTGCTCAAGAGTGGCCCGGCACATGCGACAGGCCCGCGGGGTGCACCCCCGCGGGCCTGTTCCGCCGGTCCGGGCCGTGGGCCCGTCGCCTCACACCTGGCGCTGCTGGCCCTCCCAGTACGGCGCCCGCAGGGACCGCTTGAGGATCTTGCCGGTCGGGTTGCGCGGCAGTGCCGGGATGATGTCGATCGACTTCGGCGCCTTGAAGTGCGCGAGCCGCTCCCGGCACCACTCGATCAGCTCGACCTCGGAGGCCTCGGTGCCCTCCTCGAGCGCGACGACGGCCTTGACCGCCTCGCCCCACTTCTCGTCCGGCACGCCGATCACGGCGACCTCGAGCACGGCCGGGTGCTCGGAGAGCACCCGCTCCACCTCGGGGGAGTACACGTTCTCCCCGCCGGTGATGATCATGTCCTTGAGCCGGTCGGAGACGTAGACGTAGCCGTCGGCGTCGATGTGGCCCATGTCGCCGGTGCGGAACCAGCCGTCGTCCGTGATCACCTCGGCGGTGGCCTCCGGCTTGTTCAGGAAGCCCTTCATCAGCTGGTCGGTGCGCAGCCAGATCTCGCCGTGCTCGCCGGTCGGCAGGTCGGTCAGCAGCGCGGGGTCGACGATCCGCACCTCGACGCCGGGGATCGGCTTGCCCGCCGACAGCAGCCGCTCGGGGTGCCCCTCGGCCGCTGCGGTGCGGTGATCCTCGGGCATCAGGTGGGTGGCCACGCCGCCGACCTCGGTCAGGCCGTAGACCTGGATGAAGTCGGTGTCGGGCCAGGCCGCCATCGCCGCCCGCAGCAGCGGCGGCGGCATCGGCGCGGCGCCGTACGTGTAGGTCTTGAGGTGGCTGAAGAGCTTGATCGCGTCCTCGCCGGAGTGCAGCACCTGGGCGAGGACCGCCGGCACCAGGAAGGTCCGGTTCGCGCCGGCCAGGATCGCGCCGGCCAGCGAAGCCCCGTCGGCCTCGCGGGTCATCACGCTCGGCACGCCGTCGTGGATGCCGAACAGGACGTACGACGACCCTCCGACGTGGAACAGCGGCATCGCCACCATCGACTTGTCGCCGGGGTCGAAGCCCCAGCCGTCGTGGGCGTTCACGGTGTGCGCCACCATGTTGCGGTGGGTCAGCTGGATGCCCTTGGGGCGGCCGGTGGTGCCTGAGGAGTACATGATCAGGCAGACGTCGTCCTCGAGCACGTCCGGGCCGTCGTCGACGGGGGTCGCGTCGGCCAGGAACTGCTCGTACTCGTCGCCCTCGTCGCCCTCGGGGGTGACGGTGATGATCCGCTCGACGTGCGGGAGGCGGTCGCGGATCTCCTCGATGGTCGGCATCAGCTCGGTGCCGACGAAGAGCACCTTGGCTCCCGAGTCGTTGACGGCGTAGTCGATCTCGTCGCCGGCCGAGCGCCAGTTGATGATCGCGTTCGCGGCGCCGATCGACCCGGCGGCGAGGCTGACCTCGACGCAGGCGGGGTGGTTCTTGTCGAGGAAGGAGACGACGTCGCCGCGGGCGACCCCGAGGTCGCGCAGCCCGCCGGCGGCGCGCTGCACGCGGTCGTACCACTGCGCCCAGGTCCAGGTGCGGCCCAGGTAGGTCATCGCCTCGGCATCGGGCGTCGCCGCTGCCCAGTGCTTGAGGCGGTCGTCGAGGTACGTCGGCGCCGGCGGGATCGCCGGTGGCCAGGAAATCGGAGCGTCGTCGGTCGCAGTCACGTCGCGATTGTGTCCGAGATCACAGGGTGGCTCAAGGAAAACGCCGACCTCCGCCACCTTCTGTTTACCTGGGGACGAGCGAGTGGTTACCTGCGGCCGTGAGGATCGATCGGTGACGCTGTCCCCGACGCCACTGCTCCGTGGCGCGCTCGCGCCCGCGCCGCGGACGCTGGTCGACATCGTGTGGGCGACCGCCCGGGCGCACCCCGACGCCACCGCGCTGGACAGCGGGGCCGACACCGTCACCTACGCCGAGTTCATCGAGGCCGCCGAGGCGCTGGCCGCCGAGCTGGCCGAGCTCGGCATCGGCCGCGGCGACCGGGTCGGCGTCCGCGCGCCCTCGGGGACCACCGACCTCTACGTCGCGATCATGGGCATCCTGTTCGCCGGCGCCGCCTACGTCCCGGTCGACGCCGAGGACCCCGACGACCGCGCCCGGCTGGTCTTCGGCGAGGCGGGGGTGGCCGCGGTGATCGGGGACGGCCTGGCGATCACACCGGTCGGGGAGCCCCGCGAGCCGCTCGCCGCGGTGGTGCCGCCGGGCGTCGACGACGACGCCTGGATCATCTTCACCTCCGGCTCCACCGGCACCCCCAAGGGCGTGGCCGTCTCGCACCGCAACGCCGCCGCTTTCGTCGACGCCGAGTCCCGGATGTTCCTCCAGGAGGAGCCGATCGGGCCGGCGGACCGGGTGATGGCCGGGCTGAGCGTCGCCTTCGACGCCAGCTGCGAGGAGATGTGGCTGGCCTGGCGCTACGGCGCGACGCTGGTGCCCGCGCCGCGCGCGCTGGTCCGCAGCGGCGTCGACGTCGGCGGCTGGCTGGCGGCCAACGAGATCACGGTGGTCTCGACCGTGCCCACGCTGATCAGCCTCTGGCCCGACGACTCGATCTCCCGGGTCCGGCTCTTGATCCTCGGCGGCGAGGCGCTGCCGCCCGAGCTGGCCGCCCGCCTGGTCCGCGACGGCCGGGAGGTGTGGAACACCTACGGACCCACCGAGGCCACCGTGGTCGCGTGCGGAGCCCAGGTCACCGCCGAGGGGCCGGTCCGGATCGGCCTCCCGTTGGACGGCTGGGACCTGGCGGTGGCCGACGCCGACGGCCGCCCGGTGGCCGAGGGGGAGCGCGGCGAGCTGATCATCGGGGGCGTCGGGCTGGCTCGCTACCTGGATCCCGCCAAGGACGCCGAGAAGTACGCGCCGATGCCGACCCTCGGCTGGGACCGTGCCTACCGCAGCGGCGACATCGTCGTGAACGACCCTGCCGGCCTGCTCTTCGCCGGCCGCGCCGACGACCAGATCAAGCTCGGCGGCCGGCGGATCGAGCTCGGGGAGATCGACTCCGCGCTGCTGGCGCTGCCGGGCGTCGCCGCGGCCGCGGCCGCCGTACGACGCTCGGCGACCGGCAACCAGCTGCTGGTCGGCTACGTCGCCCTGGACGTCGCCGTGGACGCCTTCGACGCCCACGCCGCCACCGCCCACCTGCGCGCGACCATGCCCGCGGCGCTGGTGCCGCGGCTGGCCGTGGTCGAGGAGATCCCGACCCGGACCTCGGGCAAGGTCGACCGCGACGCGCTGCCGTGGCCGCTGGTCGGCGGCGGCACGGCGGGGAAGCGGGAGGTCGCCGGCTTCACGCCCACGATGGCCCGGATCGCCGAGGTGTGGGAGCAGGTGATCGGAGCCGGCCCCGACGGCCCCGAGACCGACTTCTTCGACCTCGGCGGCGGCAGCCTGACCGCCGCGCAGGTGGTCACCATGCTCCGCGCCGAGCACCCCGAGGTCACCGTGGGCGACGTCTACGCCCACCCCACGCCCCGCGAGCTGGCCGCGTTCCTCGACGCGCTGGACAGCCAGGTGCTGACCCAGCAGAAGCGGAGGGTCGCCCCGATCCCGCGCAAGTCGCAGGTGGCCCAGGCGCTGGCGGTGCCGGCGCTGCGCCTGCTCGCGGTGCCCCGCTGGCTGGCCTGGACGGCGCTCGGGTCCCGGCTCGCCCACGACCTGTACGGCGTCGACGCGGTGCCCGCGCCGTCCTGGCCCTGGGTGCTGATCGGCCTGGCCCTCTTCGTCAGCCCGCCCGGGCGGATCCTGATCGCCGCCGGCGCCATCCGCGCCACGCTGGCCGGGATCCGCCCCGGCGACTACCCGCGCGGCGGGAAGGTCCACCTGCGGCTGTGGGCCGCGGAGCGGATCGGCGACCAGCTCGGCGCGGTCAGCCTCGCCGGCGCGCCGTGGCTGCCCTGGTACGCCCTGCTGCTCGGCGCCCGGATCGGGTTCAACGCCGACCTGCACACGCTGCCCCCGGTGACCGGCAACCTGCGGGTCGGCAAGGGCGCCTCGATCGAGCCCGAGGTCGACCTCTCCGGCTACTGGATCGACGGCAACACGCTGCACCTGGGGTCGGTGGTCGTCGGCAAGCGGGCCCGGATCGGCACCCGGACGATGCTCGGCCCCGGCGCCGTGATCGGCGACGACGCGGAGATCGCGCCCGGCTCCGCGGTCTTCGGCACCGTCCCCGAGGGCGAGTTCTGGAGCGGCGCCCCCGCGTCCCGGATGAGCCGCAGCGCCCGCGGGCCGTGGGACGAGCGCCCCCGCGCCAGCCGCGGCTGGTCCGCGGCGTACGGCGCGCTGGCGCTGCTGCTCGGCTCGCTGCCGCTGCTGGCGGCGGCGATCACAGTGGCCGTGCTGCTCCCGATCGCCGACCCCACGGGCTCCGAGCGGCCGATCGACCTGCTCTGGCTGGTGGTGCCCGGGACCCTGCTGGGGTGGCCGGTGCTCGCCGGCCTGGTGCTGCTGGTGGTCCGGGCGCTCGGCGCCGGCCTGGAGCCCGGCGCGCACCCGGTGCGCAGCCCCCAGGCGCTGCGGGTGTGGGGCACGATCCGGGTCCTCGACGAGGCCCGGACCTGGCTGTTCCCGCTCTACAGCTCCCAGCTCACGCCGCTGTGGCTGCGGCTGCTCGGCGCGCGGATCGGGAAGGACGTCGAGGCCTCGACCGTGTTGATGATCCCGTCGCTGTGCCACGTGAACGACCAGGCGTTCCTGGCCGACGACACGCTGATCGGCGGCTACGAGCTCGGCGGCGGCTGGCTGCGCGCGGAGCGGGTCAAGGTCGGCAAGCGGGCCTTCGTCGGCAACTCCGCGATGGCGGCCCCGGGGCGCAAGGTGCCCAAGCGGTCGCTGGTGGCGGTGCTCTCCGCGGCCCCGCGCCGCAAGGCGATGCAGGCCGGCGAGTCCTGGCTGGGCAGCCCGCCGGCGCCGCTGCGCCGCGCCGAGCAGGCGAGCAGCGACGAGCGCACGTATGCGCCGCCGACGCGGCTCAAGGTCGCCCGCGCCGCCTGGGAGGTGGCGCGCCTGCTGCCCGTGCTGCTCACCGTGACCCTCACCGCGCTGGTGGCGGTGGCCACGCTGGCGGCCTGGGACGCCGGCGGCGTGCTCGCCGCGGTGCTCGCCCTGGCCGGGGGACTGCTGGCCGCCGGGGCGCTGGCGGCGCTGGTGGCGGTGGCCGCCAAGTGGCTGCTGATCGGCCGGGTCGGCCGGGGCAGCCACCCGCTGTGGAGCTCCTTCGTGTGGCGCAACGAGCTCGCCGACACCTTCGTCGAGGTGCTCGCGGTGCCCTGGTTCGCCGGGTTGGCGACAGGGTCCCCGCTGCTCAACGCCTGGTTCCGGGCGATGGGCGCGCGGGTCGGGCGCGGCGTGTGGTGCGAGACGTACTGGCTGCCCGAGGCCGACCTCGTCACGCTCGGGGACGGCGCGACCGTCAACCAGGGCAGCGTCGTGCAGACGCACCTCTTCCACGACCGGCTGCTGGCCACCGACGGGGTGACGCTGCTCGCCGGCGCCACCCTCGGGTCCAACTCGGTCGTGCTGCCCGCCGCCGGCATTGGTCGGCACGCTACGGTCGGTCCGGTGTCGTTGGTGATGAGAGGCGAGACCGTGCCGCACAAGACCCGCTGGATCGGGAACCCGATCGGACCCTGGGTCGACGAGCAGGTCGACGAGCAGGTCGACCACTGATGCCGAACTCGCTGCCGACGGCCGACCCCTACCTGCCCGGGCACGGCGACCCCGCCTACCGGGTCCACCACTACGACCTCGAGATCGGCTACACCGTCGACGGGAACCGCCTGGACGGCACCGCGGTGCTCGACCTGGAGGTGCTCGAGCCGACCCGCCGGATCGTGCTCGACCTGATCGGCCTCTCCGTGGGCAAGGTCCGGCTGACCGGCGCCGCGCGGCTGCGCCGCTTCGACCACCGGGACGGACGCCTGGTGCTGACGCTGGCCGCGGAGGCCGCGCCCGGCGACCGGATGTCCGCGACGGTCCGCTACTCCGGCAAGCCCGCCCCGGTGATCGACCGCCACCACGGGGACGCCGGCTGGGAGGAGCTCACCGACGGGTCGATCGTGGCGGCCCAGCCGCACGGCGCGCCGACCTGGTTCCCGTGCAACGACCGGGCCGGCGACAAGGCGACGTACGCGATCGCCGTCACCGCGCCCGCGGGCTACCACGTGGTCGCCAACGGCGAGCTGGCCGAGCACCGCCGGCGGGGGAGCGCCGAGACCTGGTCCTACGTGATGGACCGGCCGATGTCGACGTACCTGGCCACCGTCCAGATCGGCCGCTACCGGGTCCGCGAGCACCGGGCCGCTCCCGGGACGCCGCCGATCCGCACCGTGGTCCCCGAGGCCCTGCCGGCGGGCCTGCTCGCGGGCTGCTTCGACCAGCAGCCGGCGATGATGGAGGCGTTCCAGCGCTGGTTCGGTCCCTACCCGTTCACCTCCTACGCCGCCGTGGTCACCGACGACGACCTGGAGATCCCGCTCGAGAGCCAGGGGCTGTCCACCTTCGGCCGCAACTTCTGCTCGACCGACTGGTCCCAGGTGCGGCTGATCGCCCACGAGCTGGCCCACCAGTGGTTCGGCAACGCGGTCACCCTGGCCCGCCAGCGCGACATCTGGCTGCACGAGGGCTTCGCCTGCTACAGCGAGTGGCTGTGGTCGGAGGAGAGCGGCGGCCCGCGCAGCTGCGACGGCTGGGCGCGCCACCACCACGCGCGGCTGGTCGAGGCGAGGCAGGACCTGCTGCTGGCCGACCCCGGCCCGGAGCTGATGTTCGACGACCGGGTCTACAAGCGCGGGGCGCTCGCCCTGCACGCGCTGCGACGGTCGGTCGGCGACGACGCGTTCTTCGCCGTGCTGCGCGGCTGGGTGGAGCGGTACGCCGGAGGCTCGGTCACCACCGAGGACTTCCTCGCCTTCGCCGGCGAGTCGACGGGTGCCGACGTCGCGGCCCTGCTCGACCCCTGGCTGAACCGCACCGCGCTGCCGCCGTACCCGGCCTGAGTGCGAACGACCCCGGCCACCAGGAGGTGACCGGGGTCGTCGTCGGCGTCGCGGGGCTCAGGCCCAGCGCTCCTCGCGCGGGACGAAGTCCAGCGTGCGCTCGCCGGTGTAGATCTGCTTCGGCCGGGCGATCTTCTGCTCCTTGTCCTGGACCAGTTCGAGCCACTGGGCCAGCCAGCCGGGGGTGCGGCCGATCGCGAAGAGCACGGTGAACATCTCCGGCGGGAACTGCAGCGCCTCGTAGATGAGACCGGAGTAGAAGTCCACGTTCGGGTAGAGCTTGCGCTTGACGAAGTACTCGTCCTCGAGCGCGATCTTCTCCAGCTCCTGGGCGACCTCGAGGAGCGGATTGACGCCGGTCACCTCGAAGACGTCGTCGCAGGCCTTCTTGATGATCTTGGCGCGCGGGTCGTAGTTCTTGTAGACCCGGTGGCCGAAGCCCATCAGCCGCTCGTTGCCGGCCTTGACGCCCTCGATGAAGGCGGGGATCTCGGACTTGTTGCCGATCCGGCGCAGCATCCGCAGCACCGCCTCGTTGGCGCCGCCGTGCAGCGGGCCGTAGAGCGCGCCGATGCCGGCCGAGACCGCGGAGTACGGGTCGACCTGCGAGGAGCCGACCGAGCGGACCGCGTTCGTCGAGCAGTTCTGCTCGTGGTCGGCGTGCAGGATGAAGAGGGTGTCCAGCGCCTTCGCGATGCGCGCGTCGGGCTCGTAGGTGACCTCGCTCATCTTGAACAGCATCGAGAGGAAGTTCTCGGCGTAGGAGAGGTCGTTGTCCGGGTAGACGTACGGCTTGCCCTGCGCGTGGCGGAACGCCCAGGCGCCCAGCGTCGGCATCTTCGCGATCATCCGCACGATCTGGATGTGGCGGTTGTCCGCGTCGGCGATGTTGCCGGACTCGGGGTAGAACGTCGACAGGGCCCCCACCGACGCCATCAGCATCCCCATCGGGTGCGCGTCGTACCGGAAGCCCTGCATGAAGCTCTTCACGTTCTCGTGCACGAACGTGTGGAAGGTGATCTCGTGCTCCCACGCCTCGTACTCCGCCTTCGTCGGGAGTGCGCCGTGGATCAGCAGGTAGGCGACCTCGAGGAAGCTCGAGTTCTCCGCCAGCTGCTCGATCGGGTAGCCCCGGTACTCCAGGATCCCCTTCTCCCCGTCGATGTAGGTGACGGAGCTGCGGCAGGAGGCGGTGTTGACGAAACCGGGGTCGTAGACGGCCAGGCCGGGCTGCTCCGCGTCGACCTTGATCTGTCCGAGGTCTGCGGCTTTGATGGTGCCGTCGAGGATCGGAATGTCATACTCCGCGCCGGTGCGGTTGTCGCGTACGGTGAGAGAGTCAGTCACTCCTGCACCGTAGCCCTACCGTGAGTACGCCGGTAACCCGGTGTCCGAATTCGGGGCAGTTGCGCGCTGCTGGCGGGCGCCCCGCGGTTTTGACCCACCGCCCGCGCCGCCCGTAATCTTGGAGGTCGCGTCCCCTGCCGCCTCATGTCCGCGTGCTCTGCATCGAAGAGCGTGTCGGACCGGGGCAGTCCCGGATCGCTCGTGGATCGCCGTGAGGTGAGCACGCGTGGGCCGGGCTGAGTTCGTCAGAGGACGCGGGTGCCGCGCCGCCGTACAGCGGTCGGCTCCAGCCGGTCCACGAATCGCGTGGGCTGGTCCACGAACGACCAGAGAGTGAACGTATCCATGCGTACGTACGCCCCGAAGCCCGGCGACGTCGAGCGCCAGTGGCTCGTGATCGACGCGACCGACATCGTGCTCGGCCGCCTCGCCGTGACCACCGCGAACCTGCTCCGCGGCAAGCACAAGCCGATCTTCGCCCCGAACGCTGACACCGGTGACTACGTCATCATCGTCAACGCCGAGAAGGTCGCCCTGAGCGGCAAGAAGCGCACCGACAAGCTCGTCTACCGCCACTCCGGTTTCCCGGGTGGTCTGACCGCCACCCCGATCGGTGAGGTCCTGGACAAGGACGCCCGCAAGGCCATCGAGAAGGCCGTCTGGGGCATGCTCCCCAAGAACCGCCTCGGTCGCCAGATGATCAAGAAGCTGAAGGTCTACAACGGCCCGGCTCACCCGCACCAGGCCCAGCAGGCCGTCCCGTTCGAGATCACCCAGATCTCCCAGTGACTCGTTGACCGAAGACAGGAACTAAGGACTCATCGTGGCTGAAACCACCAACACCGAGGTCGAGGAGACCTTCGACGTCGACGAGCAGGGTGTCGCCTACACCAGCGAGAGCACTGCCTCGGCCGCCGACGCCGCCGCCCGCCCCGCCACCATCGCCCCCGCCTCGGCCACCGGCCGTCGCAAGGAGGCCGTGGCCCGCGTCCGGATCGTCCCGGGCACCGGCGAGTGGAAGGTCAACGGTCGGACCCTCGACTCGTACTTCCCGAACAAGCTGCACCAGCAGGTCGTCAACGAGCCCTTCGTGGCCGCCGGCCTCGAGGGCCGCTTCGACGTCATCGCCCGCATCCACGGCGGTGGCATCACCGGTCAGGCCGGCGCCCTGCGCCTCGGCGTGGCCCGCGCCCTCAACGCCGTCGACGCCGAGGCGAACCGCCCGGTCCTGAAGAAGGCCGGTCTGCTCACCCGCGACGCGCGTGCGATCGAGCGCAAGAAGGCCGGTCTCAAGAAGGCCCGCAAGGCGCCGCAGTACAGCAAGCGCTGATCCGGGGCCGCGTGCCGGCGCCCGTGGAACCACACCACGAGCGTCCGGCGCCGCCCGGTACGACGGGACCATGCTCCGCTCTGGCGGAGCGTGGTCCCGTTGTCGTTTGATGGCAGGATTCACAAGGGTGTGAGAGGAGAGTCGTGGGCCGCATCTTCGGGACCGACGGTGTCCGCGGGCTGGCGAACGGTGAGCTGACCGCCGAGCTGGCGCTGGATCTGGGGGTCGCCGCGGCGCGGGTGCTGGCCGCCCACGCGGGGGACCGACCTCGACCCGCCGGGCGGGTGCGCCCGCTCGCCGTGGTCGGGCGCGACACCCGGATCTCGGGCCAGTTCCTGGAGCACGCGATCGTCGCGGGGCTGGCCTCGGCCGGCGTCGACGTGCTGCTGCTGCGGGTGCTGCCCACGCCGGGGGTGGCCTACCTGACCGACGCGCTCGAGGCGGACGCCGGGGTGGTGATCAGCGCCTCCCACAACCCGATGCCCGACAACGGGATCAAGTTCCTCGCGCGCGGCGGGGTGAAGCTGGACGACGCCATCGAGGCCGAGATCGAGGCGTTCCTCGGCCAGGAGTGGGACCGCCCGACCGGCGGCGACGTCGGCCGGGTCTCCGAGTACGGCCCGACGGTCGAGGAGTACGCCGCCCACCTGGTCGCCACGCTGCCGCAGACCGGCTCCGACGTGCTGCCGCTGGACGGGCTGCGCGTGGTCCTCGACTGCGCCCACGGCGCCGCGCACGCGGTCGGCCCCCAGGCGCTGCGCGCCGCCGGCGCCACCGTGATCGCGATCGGTGCGGAGCCCGACGGCCTCAACATCAACGCGGGCGTCGGCTCCACCCACCTGGACCACCTGCGCGCCGCCGTGCTGGCGCACGGCGCGGACGCCGGGTTCGCCGTCGACGGCGATGCGGACCGCTGCCTGGCGGTCGACCACACCGGTGCGGACGTCGACGGCGACCAGATCATGGCGATCATGGCGCTCGGCCTGCTCGACGACGGCCGGCTGGCCGACGACACCCTCGTGGCCACGGTGATGAGCAACCTCGGCCTGCTGAAGGCGATGGAGGCCGCGGGCATCCACGTGAAGCAGACCGCGGTCGGTGACCGCTACGTGCTCGAGGAGATGCGCAACGGCGGCTACAGCCTCGGCGGCGAGCAGTCCGGCCACGTCATCCTGCGCGACCACGCCACGACCGGCGACGGCGTGCTGACCGCCCTCCACGTGCTGCAGCGGATGGCCCGGACCGGCAAGTCGCTGGCCGAGCTGGCCGGCGTCGTCACGCGGCTGCCGCAGGTGCTGGTCAACGTCGACGGCGTGGACAAGGCGCGCGCCGCGACGGACGAGGCCCTGCTGGCCGCCGTCGCCGAGGCCGAGGACGGCCTGGCCGGCGACGGCCGGGTGCTGCTGCGCCCCTCGGGCACCGAGCCGCTGGTCCGGGTGATGGTCGAGGCCCCGACCGCCGCGCAGGCGCAGACGGTCGCCGACAGCCTCGCCGACGTCGTCCGGGAGCGGCTGGGCTGAGACTGAGACCGGCCGGCGGGCCGGTCCCGAAGAGCCCCCTGGCCCCCGGGCCGCAGGGGTCCGATAGAAAGTCCGGCATGGACGGACCCACGCTGGCGGTCGAGGACCTCGGCAAGAGCTTCGGGGCGGTGCGGGCCGTGGACGGCCTCAGCTTCACCGTGCGCCCTGGCGCCGTCACCGGCTTCCTCGGCCCCAACGGCGCGGGCAAGACCACCACGCTGCGGATGCTGCTCGGCCTCACCACGCCGACGCAGGGGCGCGCGCTGATCGGCGGACGCGCCTACGCCGAGCACCCGGTGCCGGCGCGGCTGGTCGGCGCCGCGCTGGAGGCCTCCGGCTTCCACCCCGGCCGATCCGGGCTGGCGCACCTGGAGGTCTACGCCGCGCAGGCCGGTGTCGGCCGGGCCAGGTGTCGCGAGCTGATCGAGATGGTCGGCCTCGGGGCCGCCGCCACGCGCCGCGTCGGCGGCTACTCGATGGGCATGCGGCAGCGGCTCGGGCTGGCCACGGCCCTGCTCGCCGACCCGCCGGCGATCGTCCTCGACGAGCCCACCAACGGGCTGGATCCCGAGGGGATCCGCTGGATGCGCGGGCTGCTGCGCACCTTCGCGGACGAGGGTCGCACCGTGCTCGTCTCCAGCCACCTGCTCTCGGAGGTGCAGCACACCGTCGACGACGTGGTGATCATCGCCCGCGGCCGCCTGGTGAGCGCCTCCTCGCTCGCCGACCTCAGCGCGCGGGCCGTGCCGTCGACGTACGTCGAGGCGCCGGACCGGGCCGCGCTCGACCGGCTCTGCGCCGACCGGGGCTGGACCGCCCGGTCCGATGGCGCGGGCCTGCTGCTCGAGGGGATCGGCGGCGCGGACGTCGGCGCCGCGGCGTACGGGTCCGGGGTCGAGCTGCACCAGCTCGTGACCCGCGGTGGCGACCTGGAGGACCTGTTCCTCCGGATGACGGGGGAGTCGCGATGAGGTTCGCGCTGGTCGCCGAGTACCGCAAGCTCGTCAGCACCCGCCTGTGGTGGCTGCTGCTGATCGTGCTCGCGGCCTACCTCGCGTTCATCGGGGGCGTGATGGCCGCCTCGATCGTCCTCGCGCCCGCCGACCAGGCGCTGCCGGTGGCGGGCGAGCAGGCCGCAGCCGGGGTCTACGGCCTGGTCAACGCCATCGGGTACGTCTTCCCGCTGGTGATCGGCAGCCTGCTGGTGACCTCGGAGTTCCGGCACCGGACGATCACCGAGTCGCTCCTGGTCGAGCCGCGCCGCGGCGTGCTGCTCGCCGGCAAGCTGCTCCTCGCGGTGCCGCTGGGCCTCCTGTACGGCGTCGTCGGCACGGCGGCGCTGGCCGGCACGGCCGGACCGCTGCTCGCGTGGCGCGGGGACGGCGCCTACCTGACCGACCCCGACGTCCTCGCGGTACTGGGGCTCGGCGTGGTGGTCACGGCGCTGTGGGCGGTGATCGGCGTCGCGTTCGGCGCGGTGGTGCCCAACCAGGTCGCCGCGATCGTCGGGCTGCTCGCGTTCACCCAGTTCGTCGAACCCGTCGCGCGGCTCGCGCTCGGAGCGTTCGAGGCCACCGCGTCGGTGGGCAGGTTCCTGCCCGGCGCCGCCGCCGACGGGCTGATCGGGGTGAGCCTGCTCGGCGAGATGGGCGGAGGCTCGGCGGACCTGCTGCCGCGGTGGGCCGC
Source organism: Nocardioides sp. GY 10113 (assembly GCF_004919105.1). Classification (GTDB taxonomy): domain Bacteria; phylum Actinomycetota; class Actinomycetes; order Propionibacteriales; family Nocardioidaceae; genus Nocardioides. The sequence goes on along the minus strand of NZ_STGK01000024.1, from coordinate 4,367 downwards.
GCTGCTGGTCCTGGTCGGGTACGCCGCCGTGCTCGCGCTCGTGGGTCGGCTCACCACGCTGCGTCGCGACATCGGCTAGCCGATCGACATCGGCTGGCCGATCGACATCGGCTGGCCGCGACGCCCGCCGGGCCGCTCAGCGCCAGGTGACCGGGCTCCCCTCGGCGTTGCTGTAGGCGCCGGTCGGCGGCGCGTACTGCGCGGCCGCGACCGCCCGCGGCTCGCGGGCCAGGTAGGGCACGCAGCTGGAGATGCTGCGGCCGTCGCGGAAGCCCGACGGGAAGGTGACGGCCGTGCAGTGGTCCCAGTCGCCGATCACGTAGAGCGTCTGCGCCGCCGCTCCGTCGTCCAGCACGCCCCTGACCGACTCGTTGATCGAGCGGTCGGCCATCGTTCGGCTGCCGGCGACCCCGGTCACCGAGAATCGGACGTAGTAGGGCACGTACCCCTCGGCCTGCTCGCCGAGGTCGAGCTCGGTGAGGTCCTCGGGTGCGCCGCGCTCGATCTGGTCCACCGCGATCCGGACCCGTCCCTCGCCCGCCCCGGCGGCGTAGGAGACGACCGCCGACTGGCCCAGCCGGAGCCGGGACCCCGGCGGCGTCAGCCCCGTCCCGCTACCCGTGCCCGCGACCGTGGCTGTCCCGGTACCGGTGGGTCGCGGGGGCGCGTCCCCGGCGCGGCCGGGGTCGGCGGCACTGCAGGCGCCCAGGAACAGCGCGCCGGCGAGCGCCAGTGCGGGCAGGGCAGGGGAGCGCCTCCGAGACGACATGCCTGCGGTATGCCCGACAGCGGCGGCGCCAAACCGGTGCGCGTCGGTTCAGATCTTGCGCAGCCGCACGTAGCGCACCGAGTGGTCCGCGTCCTTGCGCAGCACCAGCGTGGCCCGGGACCGCGTCGGCAGCACGTTCTGCTCCAGGTTCGGGCCGTTGATGGTGTCCCAGATCCGGCGGGCCTCGTCCACCGCGCTGTCGTGGGTGAGCGCGGCGTACTTGGCGAAGTAGGAGTTGGGGTCGCGGAACGCGGTCTCGCGCAGACGCAGGAACCGATCGACGTACCACTCCCGGATGTGGCCGACCTTGGCGTCGATGAAGATCGAGAAGTCGAAGAAGTCCGACAGGCCCAGCCCGGTGCGGCCGTCGGCGCGCACGCGCGCGGGCTGCAGCACGTTGAGGCCCTCGATGATCACGATGTCGGGGCGCTTCACCACGACCTTCTCGTCGGGCACCACGTCGTAGACCAGGTGGGAGTAGACCGGCGCCTCGACCTCGTCCTTGCCGGACTTGATGTCGACCACGAACTTCATCAGCGCCCGCCGGTCGTAGGACTCCGGGAAGCCCTTGCGCTGCAGCAGCCCGCGGCGGACCAGCTCGGCGTTGGGGTAGAGGAATCCGTCGGTCGTGACCAGCTCCACGTTCGGGTGCTCGGGCCAGCGGGCCAGCAGCTGCTGGAGCACCCGCGCGCTGGTCGACTTGCCCACCGCGACCGACCCGGCCAGGCCGATCACGAACGGGGTGCGCGGCGGCGTGCCCGCGTGCAGGAACGCCTCCTGGGCGCGGTGCAGCTTGCCGGCGGACTCGACGTACAGACTGAGCAGTCGCGACAGCGGCAGGTAGACCTCGACGATCTCGCGCAGGTCGAGCTGGTCGCCCAGGCCGCGCAACCGGCTCACCTCGCCGGCGGTGAGGGGGCTCTCCGTCTCCGAGGCCAGGGCCGCCCACGTCGCGCGCTCGAGCTCGACGTACGGCGTCGCCTCGCGCTGGGAGTCGTGGTTCGCGTGGTGCGGGTGGTGCGAGGGGTCGACGGGATGGGTGCCGCCGTTGCCGGTGTCTCCCGTCGCCATGGCCGGGATTGTTCCAGCCCGCGCGCTTCCGTGTGCGAGTGCCTCCCGGACTGGGATGGGTGGGACCGTAGAGTTCTGCGCTATGTGCGGGATCGTCGGTTATGTCGGGCCCCAGCGCGCGCAGGACGTCGTGATCGACGGCCTGCGGCGTCTGGAGTACCGCGGATATGACTCAGCGGGCGTCGCCGTCGTCCACGACGACGCGCTGTGGATGGCCAAGCGCGCGGGCAAGCTGGAGAACCTGGAGAAGGTGCTGGCCGAGGAGCCGCTGCCCGCCGCCGGCGTCGGCATCGGGCACACCCGGTGGGCCACCCACGGTCCGCCGAACGACGCCAACGCCCACCCGCACGCGGGGGAGGCCCGCCGGGTCGCGGTGGTGCACAACGGGATCATCGAGAACTTCGCCGAGCTGCGGGACCGGATCGAGGCCGACGACCACGCGTTCCTCTCCGACACCGACACCGAGATCGCCGCCCACCTGATCGAGCTGCAGGTGCAGTCCGGGGTGGACCTGACCGAGGCGATGCGCCGGGTGTGCCAGCAGCTCGACGGCGCGTTCACGCTGGTCGCCGTCGACGCGCACGACCCGGAGCGGGTGGTGGCCGCGCGCCGCAACTCGCCGCTGGTGGTCGGCCTCGGCGAGGGCGAGAACTTCCTGGGCTCCGACGTCGCCGCGTTCATCGAGCACACCCGCGAGGCGCTGGAGCTGGGGCAGGACCAGATCGTGACGCTCACCCGCGACGCGGTGCAGGTCACCGACTTCTGGGGGCGCGCGGCCGAGGTGACCCGGTTCCACGTCGACTGGGACCTGTCGGCGGCCGAGAAGGACGGCCACGACTGGTTCATGCGCAAGGAGATCTTCGAGCAGCCCCGGGCGGTCGCGGACTCGCTGATCGGCCGGCGCGGCGCGGACGGCCTGCTGCAGCTGGACGAGATGCGGCTGGCCGACGAGGAGATCCGCGAGCTCGACAAGATCATCATCATCGCCTGCGGCACGTCGTTCTACGCCGGCATGGTCGCCAAGTACGCGATCGAGCACTGGACCCGGACGCCGGTCGAGGTCGAGCTCGCCTCCGAGTTCCGCTACCGCGACCCGATCCTGGACAGCACCACCCTGGTGGTCGCGATCAGCCAGTCCGGTGAGACCGCCGACACCCTCCAGGCGATCCGGCACGCCCGCGAGCAGCGCGCCCGGGTGCTGGCGATCTGCAACACCAACGGCTCCTCGATCCCGCGCGAGTCCGACGCGGTGATCTACACCCACGCCGGACCCGAGATCGGCGTCGCCTCCACCAAGGGCTTCCTGACCCAGCTGGTGGCCTGCTACCTGCTGGCGCTGTACGTCGCGCAGGTGAAGGGCACCCGGTACGGCGACGAGATCGACGAGATCGTGGCCCAGCTCGAGGCGATCCCGTCCCAGATCGAGTCGGTGCTGGAGCAGGCGGAGTCGATCTACGGGTTGGCGCGCGACCACGTCGGCGCCCGGTCGGTGCTCTTCCTGGGCCGGCACGCCGGCTACCCGGTGGCGCTCGAGGGGGCACTCAAGCTCAAGGAGCTCGCCTACCTGCACGCCGAGGGCTTCGCCGCCGGCGAGCTCAAGCACGGGCCGATCGCCCTCGTCGAGCAAGGGCTGCCGGTGCTCTGCGTCGTACCGCCCCGGGGTCGCGACCAGCTGCACGGAAAGATGATCAGCGGCATCCAGGAGGTCCGGGCCCGCGGCGCGCGCACCATCTGCCTCGCCGAGGAGGGCGACGCCGCCATCGAGCCGTACGCCGACGAGCTGATCCGGCTGCCCAAGGTGCCGGTGCTGCTCCAGCCGCTGGTGGCGATCATCCCGTTGCAGCTGTTCGCCTGCGAGCTGGCCACGCTGCTGGGCCACGATGTCGACCAGCCCCGCAACCTCGCGAAGTCGGTCACGGTCGAGTGATCATCGGCATCGGCACCGACGTCTGCGACATCGACCGCTTCGCGGCGTCGCTGGCGCGCTCGCCGGCGCTCGCCGCCCGGCTGTTCGTCGGGGGCGAGGTGGGGCTGCCGGTGCCGTCGCTGGCCGCGCGGTTCGCGGCGAAGGAGGCGCTGGCCAAGGCGCTCGGCGCGCCCCCGGGTCTGTCCTGGCACGACGCCGAGGTGGTGCGCGAGCCGTCCGGGCGGCCCGTCTTCCAGCTGCGGGGGACCGTGGCGCTGGAGGCGGAGCGGCACGGGGTGCGGGCGGTGCACCTGACGCTGAGCCACGACGCGGGCGTGGCGACCGCCGTGGTGGTGCTGGAGGGCTGAGGGCTCTCGGTCTGGTCGTGGGTCGTCTGCCTGGGGCTGGGTCGTGTGCCTGGCGTGGGTCGTGTGCCTGAGGCATCGGTATAGCGGGGTGTGGGGCACACGCGGCGGTTCGGCACGGGTGCCTGCGTGGGTCGTGTGCCTGAGGCATCGGTATAGCGGGGTGTGGGGCACACGCGGCGATCCGGCATGGGGGGTCTGCTGCACGGATAGGTGACATCTGATCTGCGTCGATGTGTGTCGACGCTGGAAGGAT
>NZ_STGK01000023.1 GCF_004919105.1 Nocardioides sp. GY 10113 | reverse complement strand
CTCTACACCGTCAACTGCGATTTCGAGGTGCTCCACGTGCTGTCCGGGAGCGTCGAGGTGCGCTTCCGCGACCGCAGCCACCGGCTGGAGGCGGGCGACGCCCTCACCTTCTCCGGCGGCGAGCCGCACACGTGGACCAACGCCAGCACCGACCCGGCCGAGGTGGTGTGGGTGCTCGTACCGGCCCCGTGGAGCGGCAGCGCCTGACGGGACGGACCGGGACCGGGACGCGGATCGACTCTCGGCGGTCAGCCGGCCGGGCGGGGGTCCAGCAGGGCCGCCAGCGCGGCGGCGTACATCCGGGACTTGATGGTGCCCAGCGTCCCACCGGCCTTGGCCGCGTTGGCCTGCGCCATCTCCATCGCAGCGGGGAGGACGTCCGCCTCCGCGGTCGCGTGGTCGACCACGCCGCGCGCGACGGCGTCACCGCCGCCGTACCGGCGCCCGGTGACCATCGCCTCGTGGGCGGTCTGCGGGGTCAACCGGCTCTGGACCAGCGCACTCATCCCCGGGGAGAACGGGATGTCGATGTCGACCTCCGGCAAGCACCAGAAGCCGCGGTCCTCACGCATCACCCGGAAGTCGTGGCACAGCGCGAGCATGGCGCCGGCAGCGAAGGCGTGGCCGGGGATCGCGGCCACCGTCACCACCGGCAGCGATAGCAGGCGCGCGTACATCCGCTGCACGTCGCCGACGTAGGACTCGAACCGATCGGGATGAGCCCCGAGCCAGTCCAGGTCGAGCCCGTTGGAGTAGAACTTGCCGCCCGAGGCGGAGGTGACCAGCGCCCGCGGACCGGAGGCCCGCTCCACCTCGGTGAGGGCATCGGCGACCGCCGCCAACCAGTCCGGGTGGAAGCGGTTCTCGTCCTCGCCGAGGTCGAGGACGAAGACGTTGTCGGTGCGGTCGAGCGTGGGCATGGCACTCCTCCGGGCGATGGCGGCGACCGGGTCAGGATGCCAGGCCGCCGACCACGGTCGGCGACACCCCTAGTTCCCGACCCCGGGGCGCGGCCGCCCGTCCGGATCGAACAGCGCGTCGTAGAGCCGTGGCGCCCAGGTCAGCTGGAGCGCGGTGAGCTCGGGGGCGGCCAGCCGGCGCAGCCGACCAGGGGGCCGCTCACGGTCGTGCTCGCCGGCCGCGAACTCCTCCGCGCGCTCCACCACGCGGCGCCGGCGACGCTGGTGGCCGGGGAGGACCCGGCTCACCGACCGCGGCACCGGCACGGGACGGCTCGGGCGCTTGGCCGAGATGACACCGCGCACCCCCGTGAGCTGGTCGCGCCCGGCTCCGTCGTACCAGGCATCGAGGGCGTCGGCACACGACACCATCGCGTCGAAGAGGTCGTGGGGATCCTCGGGCACCTCGTCGGGGTGGCAGCCGAGGTGCTCGGCGACCAGGGTCCGGAGCAGCACGCGGGGGAAGGAGTCGGCGGGCGCCGGGTCGCCCGCCGCGCCGCGCTCGTCGATCACGGCGCACGCGATCTCGCTGTCGCTGGTCCACGACCGGCGGTTGAGGTTGTCCGAGCCGACGCTGGCCCAGCGGTGGTCGATGATGCAGGTCTTCGAGTGCACGTAGACCGGCATCCCGGCCTCGTTGGTCAGCCCGAACACGGCGACCCGGTCGCCGCCGGCCTCGAGGATCCTCTGCATCGCCAGGAAACGACCGTAGAGCTGCGGCACCTCGGCCGCGGCGCCCTCGCGGTCGGGCACCATCGGCAGCACGACGATCAGCCGCAGGTCCGGGTTGTCACGCAGCGCGCCCGCGAAGTGCTCACCGACCTCGGCGGACCACAGGTACTGATCCTCGACATAGACCAGGCGCTCGGCCCGTGCGATCGCCTTGGTGTTGCCGAGCATCACCGACCGCTCCCCCTCGGGCGCGAAGTCGTAGGGCTTCGGAGCGATGACGGGGAAGGTCCTCATGATCTGCACGACCTCGTTGCCGCCGGGGCGCCGCGGCGGGGGCGGCGCCTGCGCGCCGAGCGGCGCGGGCACCAGCTCCTCGCGGTGCAGCAGGCTGGTCAGCAGCCGCCCGGGGTGCGCGGTCAGCGGAGTGCTGTCCTCCCAACGCTCACGGAACGTCGTCTCGACGTCGTGGACCGCCGGCCCCTGGATCGCCACCTGCACGTCGTGCCAGGCGGGGCGGGGGCCGTAGGCGCTTGCCATCTCCACCGGCTGCGCGTCGCCGCGGTGCCGGTCGTCGTCGCGCCGGCCGTGGCACAGGTCGATGCCGCCCACGTAGGCGATGTCGCGCGCGGGGTCGGACGCGTGACGGATCACCACGAACTTCTGGTGGTGCGACCCGCGGGTGCGGACCCTCATGTCGCGCAGGCACTGGCCACCGGCCTCGCCGATCTCCTCGCCGAGATGGCGGTGCAGCTGGGAGTTGAAGCCGAGCCGGCGCCAGTGGGAGCGCCAGAGCAGCCCGCGGACGTCGACGCCGCGCCGCGCGGCATCGACCAGGGTGTCGTTGAGGGTGGACCGGGGGTCGTCGGTCAGTCGCTGGTCGGGGTCGCCCTGCCAGTCCGCGAAGTAGAACCGGTCGCCGGGGCCGAGGGCGCAGATCCGCTCGTGGAGCTCGGCGAAGTAGTCGCGTCCGTGGACCAGCGCACGGACGGAGTTGCCGCTGCTCCACGCCGTCCCGTCGCCCCGCACCGCGTCGATCACGGTGTGCGGGTTCTCCCGCTCCGCACTTATGAGGAACCACTGCGTCACATCCACGACGGCCATTCTGCTCAGCCTCGACCCGCTGCACACCGTCACGGGCTGGAAAGGTTCGCCCGCAGGTCAGACGCGGGCGTACCGGGCGCGCGCGAACGAGTAGACGCCGTACGCCGCCAACCCGAACGCGATCACGATCAGGACCACCACGCCGGCGGGCAGGTCGCGCAGCGACTTCAGCGCCCCGTCGAGCCCGGTGGCCTCGCCGGCCTTCTGCCGCACGGCCGCGACCACGAACAGGACGCCGACCGCGCCGAGCGAGATGCCCTTCGCGACGTACCCGATCCGTCCGGCGACGACCGCCCAGCCGCCCGGGTGCTCCTCGAGGTCGTCGAGGAAGCCCCGCGTCCACCCCTTGTAGACGTGATAGGCGCCGATGCCGGCCACGATCACCCCGAGCAGTCCGACCAGCACCTGGCCCGCGGGGGCGTCCATCAGCGTGCGGGTGAAGTCCTTGGTCTGCTGGTTGCTGGAGGTGTGCCCGCCGAGCGCGAAGGTGAGGGTCGTCCACGCCAGCGCGCCGTACATCACCGCCTTGCCGCCGGCCTTCGCCTTGTCGGTCAGCTCCTCACCGGTGACGACCTCGGTGAGCTGCCAGAGCGCGAGCAGGCCGAAGCCGACCGCCAGCAACCACAGCAGGACCTCCCCGAACGGCTGCCGGGACAGCGTCGCGACGGCGCCCGACTGGCTCGCCTGCGCTCCCGAGCCCATGGTCACCTGGACCGTGAGCCACGCCAGCACCAGGTGCAGCACGCCGCTCGCGGCGAACCCCGCACGCGCGCCCCACTCGACGACCGGATGGTCGTTCGCACGGGCGACCGCTCCCTTGGCGGAGCCGCTCGCGCCTGCCGCGCCTGACCCTGACCTGTGCTGACCCGTCGACGTCTGCCTCACGTGAGGAGGTCTACCCGTTTCCGGCCGCTGCTACGCCTCGGCCGTCGAAGGAGCCGCCGCCCGACACCGCGGGGCGGTCCTCCGCCGAAGGCGCTCGGCAAGGTCCCCGGCTCCGCCGCGGGTCGGCCGGCCCGGCGAGGTCGGTCGGGTCGGTCGGTCGGGTCGGTCGGTCGCGCGGCGTGATGGGCAGGTCTGCCCAGCGGTACGACGGCGCACCAGCAGCACCGCCGCCACAGCGTCGGTCACCTACCCCGCTCTCCCACCCGGTAGGAGGGCGCGAGCCGGCCCGAACCCCACCACGCGCCGCCGTCGTCGCTCCAGTGGTCCATCGGGTCGACATCCGGGTGCTCGGTGACCTCACGGAGCAGCTCAGTGCCCGAGTGGGCGTTGCCGGAGGTCGCGGCGGCCAGGAGCGCCTCCTCGCCCTGGTCGGGCGTGAAGCCGGGCGGCACCACCAGGACGTGGAGCAGGGTCCGGTCCGAGGTCGTCAGATGGATCAGGTGCGTGTCGTCGCGGGGGAAAGCGCCGACCTTGACCGACCGCCCCCCGACCCGGACGACGCGCGGCACCGCGTCCCAGTCGGGCGGTGACACCAACGCGCGCACCACGCGACCGAGGGTCCGCGGGAAGTGATCGACGAGGTCGGCCAGCTCCACCGCCAGGTCGCGGCTCTGGGGCCACCACCCGCCGTCCAGGTGGTTGCCGTCCGCGGTGCGGGCCATCCGGAGCCGCAGCGGGGATCGGCTCGCCGCGATCGGCTCGGCGACGGCGACGAGGTGAGGACCGTTCGACGTCGCCATGGCGGCCCGCCTCTCGACCGGCACGGGACGTCCGGGATGGAGGCCACATCTTCGGTCGGTCCCCCTGAGCCTACTCCGACGGAGCAAGGGTCCCGGCGGCCCGCCGCGAGACGTCAGAGGCGGCTGGCGAGCCGGTGGTACGCCGCGTTCCAGCGCAGCTCGCGCTGGAACGACCGGGGCGTGGTGTCGGCGTCGATCACCACGATCTCGGTCCCGGTCATCTCCGCGAAGTCCTCCAGCACCTCCACCCCGATCGCCTTCGACAGCACGGTGTGGTGCGGGGCGCCGGCCATCAGCCAGGACTCCGCCGAGGTGGACAGGCTCGGGCGGGGCTGCCAGACGGCGCACGCGACGGGGAGCATCGGGAGCGCCGCGTCGGGCTCGACGACGTCGACCTCGTTGACCGTCAGCCGGAACCGGTCGCCGAGGTCGGACAGACCGGCGACGACGGCCGGGCCGGGGTCGGCGGTGAACCGGAGCCGGACCGGGTCCTCGCGACCGCCGATCGCCAGCGGGTGGATCTCCAGCGACGGGCGGGCCGAGGTGATCGTCGGGCACACCTCGAGCATGTGGGCGCCGAGGATCTTCTCCTCGCCGGGCACCAGGTGGTACGTGTAGTCCTCCATGAACGAGGTCCCGCCCGGCAGCCCGGCGGCCATCACCTTCGTGGCGCGCAGCAGGACCGACGTCTTCCAGTCCCCCTCGCCGCCGAAGCCGTAGCCGTCGGCCATCAGCCGCTGCACCGCGAGTCCCGGCAGCTGGCGCAGACCTCCGAGGTCCTCGAAGTTGGTGGTGAAGGCGCCGAAGCCGCCGTCGGCCAGGAAGGCGCGCAGCCCCAGCTCGATCCGGGCGCCGTAGCGCAGCGACTCGTGCCGGTCGCCGCCGGGCAGCAGCTCGACCGCGACCGAGTAGGTGTCGGCGTACTCGTCGACGAGCTTGTCGATGTCGGCGTCGGCGACCTGGTCGACGACCGCGACCAGGTCGTTGACGCCGTAGGTGTTGACCGAGACGCCGAACCGCAGCTGGGCCTCGACCTTGTCCCCCTCGGTGACGGCGACGTCGCGCATGTTGTCGCCGAAGCGGGCCAGCCGGAGACTCCGCAGCTCCTGCCGGCCGAGGCACGCCCGAGCCCACTGGCCGATCCGCGCCGTGACCACGGGCGACTCGACGTGGCCGGCGACGGTCTTGCGCGGCACGCCGATCCGGGACTGGATGTAGCCGAACTCCCGGTCGCCGTGGGCGGCCTGGTTGAGGTTCATGAAGTCCATGTCGATGGTCGCCCACGGCAGCGCCGCGTCGGCCTGGGTGTGCAGGTGCAGCAACGGCTCCTGCAGCGCGTCCAGCCCGGCGATCCACATCTTCGCGGGCGAGAACGTGTGCATCCACGCGATCACGCCGACGCACTCCGGGGCGCTGTTCGCGGCGAGCATCTGGCGGTGGATCGAGGCCGCGTCGAGCAGCACGGGCTGCCACACCACCCGCACGGGCAGCCCCGGCGTCGCGGCCAGCCGGTCGGCGATCGCTCGCGACTGGGCGGCGACCTGATCGAGGGTCTCGGGGCCGTAGAGGGACTGGCTGCCGGTGAGGAACCAGACCTCGGGCACACCGGTGGATCCGGCGGTGGACGTGGCCGACAGGGTGGTCATGTCAGGGAACTCCGTTCGGGGGGACCGCGCTGCTCAGCGCTGGCCGTAGACGTTCTGGTAGCGGTCGTAGAGGGAGTCGATATGGTGCGCGGCGACCGGGACCGGCGTGCCGAGCTGGCGGGAGATGTGGACGGTCCGCGCGACGTCCTCGCACATCACGGCCGCCTTCACCGCCGCCCTGGCGGTGGGGCCGATGGTGAAGACGCCGTGGTTCTGCATCAGCACGGCCGGAGAGCGGCTCCCCCGCAGCGTCTCCACGATGCCGCGGCCGATCGAGTCGTCGCCGATGATCGCGAACGGCCCGACCGGTATCTCGCCGCCGAACTCGTCGGCCCCCATGGTGAGGACGCACGGCACGGGCTCGGCGCGCGCGGCCCAGGCCGTGGCGTACGTCGAGTGCGTGTGCACGACGCCGCCGACGTGCGGCAGGTGGCGGTAGACGTAGGCCTGCGCCTCGGTGTCGGAGGACGGCGCGTGCTCGCCCTCGACGACGCGACCGTCGAGGTCGCAGACCACCATGTTCTCCGGGGACAGCTCGTCGTAGGAGACGCCACTCGGCTTGATCACCAGCAGGTCGTGGCCGGGGACGCGTGCCGAGACGTTGCCGGCGGTCCACACCACCAGCCGGTAGCGGGTGAGCTCGGCGTGCAGCGCGCAGACCTCGCGGCGCAGGGCGGCGATGGTCTCCGCGACGTCGGCCACCGCGGTGGTGGGCGCGGTCATGGTCAGGCCTCCTTGCTCGCCACGGCGGCACGACGCAGCGCCTTGAGCGTGCGCATCGCGGTGGAGTGCCGCCCGAACTGGTCGTGGAGCTCGAGGTAGATCGCGAACAGCCGGTCGTAGGCCTGCGCGCGGGCCTCGTCGGGGACGTAGACCGCCGTGCGGACCTTGCCCATCGCCTTCGCCGCGGTCGGCACGTCCGGGTAGCAGCCGGCCGCCACCGCGGCGTGGATCGCGGAGCCGAGCGCGGGCCCCTGCTCGGAGTCGATGACCGACAGCGGCAGGCGGGTGACGTCGGCGTAGATCTGCATCAGCAGCGGGTTCCTGGCCAGGCCGCCGGCGACGATGAGCTCCTCGACCGGTACGCCGCTGTCGCGGAACGTCTCGACGATCACCCGCGTCCCGAAGGCGGTCGCCTCCAGCAGCGCCCGGTAGACGTCCTCGGGCCGGGTGGCCAGCGTCTGGCCGATCACCAGCCCGGAGAGCTCGTGGTCGACGAGCACCGAGCGGTTGCCGCTGTGCCAGTCGAGCGCGACCAGGCCGTGCTCCCCCACCGCCTGACGGGTGGCGAGCCGGGTCAGGTGCTCGTGGACCGACTCGCCGGCCGCTCCGGCCGCATCGGCGCACCAGCCGGGCACGCCGTTCGCGACGTACCACCCGAAGATGTCGCCGACGCCGCTCTGCCCGGCCTCGTAGCCCCACGAGCCGGCGACGATGCCGCCGTCGACCACCCCGCACATGCCGGGCACCTCGCGCAGCACCTCGGCGCTCATCACGTGGCACGTCGAGGTGCCCATGATGGCGACCATCTGGCCCGGCCGCACCGCCTGGGCGGCGGGCGCGGTGACGTGCGCGTCGATGTTGCCGACGGCGACGGCGATCCCCTCCGGGAGCCCGGTCCAACCGGCGGCCTCCGCGGTCAGTCGACCCGCTCGCTCACCCAGCTGCCCGATCCGGTGGGCGACCTTCTCCTCGACGAACGACCCGAATCCGGGGGCGAGCGCCTCGAGGTAGTCGCGATCGGGGTAGTGGCCGTCCTGGTAGATGCCCTTGTACCCGGCGGTGCAGGCGTTGCGGACGTACTCCCCGCACAGCTGCCAGACGATCCAGTCCGCCGCCTCGACCCACCGGTCCATCAGGTGGTAGAGCTCGGGGTCCTCCTCGAAGAGCTGCAGTCCCTTGGCGAACTCCCACTCCGAGGAGATCAGGCCGCCGTAGCGGGGCAGCCAGGCCTCGCCGCGGTCGGCGGCCAGCCGGTTGATCCGGTCGGCCTGGGGCTGCGCCGCGTGGTGCTTCCACAGCTTCACGTAGGCGTGCGGCCGGTCCGCGTGGCCGGCCTCGTCGAGCGGGGTGCCGTCGGCCAGGCACGGCACCATCGTGCAGGCGGTGAAGTCGGTCGCGATCCCGACCACCTCGGCCGGGTCGATGCCGGCCTGGGCGACCGCCGCCGGGACCGCGGTCCGCAGCACCTCGCGGTAGTCCTCGGGCACCTGCAGCGCCCACTCGGGCGGGAGGCCGCGGCCCGACGGCAGGTGGGTGTCGAGCACCGCGTGCGGGTACTCGTGCACGGCCGTGCCGAGCTCGGCGCCGTCGGCGACCCGGACCACCACCGCCCGTCCCGAGAGGGTGCCGAAGTCGACCCCCACCACGTACTGCTCCGGTTCCGACATCGGTGTCACTTCCTCTTCCTGGCTGGGGGGATCGACGCGCTGCTGGCCCGCACCACGAGCTCGGGCGCGATCAGCCGGTCGGGGCAGGTCTCCCCGGCCAGGGCGGCCCGGATGATCTCGATGGCGCGCTGCCCGACCGCGGTGAAGTCCTGGCGCACGGTGGTCAGCGGCGGGACCAGGTACGCCGCCTCGGGGATGTCGTCGAAGCCGACGACGCTGATGTCGCCGGGGACCGAGCGCCCCGCCTCGGACAGCGCACGGAGCAGCCCCAGCGCCATCTGGTCGTTGGCGCAGAACACCGCGGTCACGTCCTCGCGGCGCGCGATCTCGGTGCCGGCCTCGTAGCCGCTGCGCGCCGACCAGTCCCCCTCGATCGGCGGCGCGGGGCGCAGCCCCGCGGCGTGCATCGCGTTGCGCCAGCCGGTCTGGCGGGAGCGCGACTCGGTCCACGACGGTGGCCCGCCGAGGTGCAGGATCTCGGTGTGCCCGAGCTCGATCAGGTGCGCGGTGCCCAGCTCGGCGCCGGCCACCTGGTCGACGCCGACGGTCCATCGGGTCCGGGACGGGTCGCCCTCGACCACGAGCACCGGGGTGCCGAGGTCCTCCTGTTCCCGGGCGACGGCGAGGGCGTCGTCGGTGCCGCCGATGAGGACGATGGCCTCGACGCTCTGGTCGCGCAGGTGGTCGATCGCGTCGACCAGCTCGTCCCGGGTCAGGCTGGGCAGGTTGGCCGAGCTGACGAAGTAGCCGGCCTCGCGGCCCGCCGCCTGGATCGTGCGGTGCACCGTGGTCGGCCCCCAGTAGCCGCCACGCGAACCGACCACGCCGATGGTGGCGGAGCGACGCGTGACCAGGGCGCGGGCGGCGGAGTTGGGCCGGTAGCCGAGCTGGCGGACCGCGAGGAGCACCCGCTCCCGGGTCTCGGGCCGCAGGTTGCCCTGGCCGTTGACGACGCGCGAGACGGTCTGGAGCGAGACGCCGGCGAGGCGTGCGACGTCCGCCATGACCGGGGTCCGCTCGAGCGGACCGCGCCCGATGATCTCCGTCACCGCTGCCGCCGGGTGGCGAAGCGCTGGACGAGCACGAAGGCGAGGAGCAGCACGCCGGTGATGATCCGGACCCAGTACGAGCTCAACGTGCCGTCGAAGGAGATGAGCACCCGGATCAGGCCGAGCACGAGCACGCCGAGCAGCGAGCCGACGACGTAGCCGCGCCCGCCCGTGAGCAGCGTGCCGCCGATGACCACTGCGGCGATGGCGTCGAGTTCGGTGCCGACGGCATGCAGGCTGTTGCCGGAGAGGATGTAGAACGAGAACAGCAGCCCGCCGAGCGCGGCGCAGAAGCCGCTGATCACGTAGACGCCGACCTTGGTGAACCCGACCCGCAGACCCATCAGCATCGCCGAGCTCTCGCTGCCGCCGATCGCGTACACGGTCCGGCCGAACCGGGTCCGAGCCAGCACGTAGATCCCGATCGCGACCACGACCAGCGCGACGATCGCCGTCCACCGCAGGTAGTAGTCGCCGACCCGGACGGTCTTGAACGCGAACTCGGTGAAGGTCGCGTCCTTGATCGAGATCGACTCGACGCTGATCAGGAAGGTCAGGCCGCGGGCCAGGAAGAGCCCGGCGAGCGTGGCGATGAAGGGCTGGATGTCGAAGTAGTGGATCAGCAGCCCCATCAGCAGGCCGAAGAGGATGCCGGTGCTGAGGACCGCCCCGATCGACAGGTACGGCGACCAGCCCATCTCCAGGGTCTTCGCCGCGATCATGGTCGACAGCGCCACGACCGACCCGACCGAGAGGTCGATGCCGCCGGTGAGGATCACGAAGGTCATGCCGACGGCCAGCACGATCAGGAAGGCGTTGTCGATCAGCAGGCTGAGCAGCACCTGGGGGTCGGCGAACCCCTCGTAGCGGACGCCGCCGACGGCGAACAGCCCGAGGAACAGCGCGAGCGTCGCGAGGACCGGGTAGTAGCGCGACGGCGGCGTGTAGCCGCGGACGCGGTCCCAGAGCGAGTCGGCGGGGACGGTGGCGGTGCTCATGCGGCGGATCCCTTCGCGAGGACGGGGACGGCGGGGCCTCGCCGGCGGACCCGGAGCAGCGCCCGTGCCCGGGGCGACTGCAGGAGGCAGACGGCGATCACGACGACGGCCTTGAACAGGTAGTTCGCCTCCGACGGGATGCCGATGTTCGGGATCGTGCGGGCCAGCGTCGCGATGAAGAGGGCGCCGATGAGGGTGCCGGTCAGCGAGAACCGGCCGCCGGCCAACGAGGTGCCGCCGATCACCACCGCGAGGATGGCGTCGAGCTCGATCCACAGGCCGAGGCTGTTGGCGTTGACGGAGTTGGTGTTGGCCGCGATCACCAGGCCGGCCACCCCGGCGCAGAAGCCGGAGAACGCGTAGACGGTCCAGATGATCGTGCGCGAACGGACCCCCGCCAGCCGGCTCGCCTCGGGGTTGATGCCGACCGCCTCGATCAGCATCCCCAGCGCGGTACGACGGGTCAGCAGCGCGGTGAGCACGAAGACCGCGAGGGCGAGGATGAACGCGACCGGCAGGGTGAGCACGTACCCCGAGGCGAGGTCGCTGAAGTGCGGGTTGTTGACGGTGGTGATCTGACCGTCGGTGATGGCCATCGAGATGCCGCGACCGGCGACCATCAGGATCAGCGTCGCGATGATCGGCTGGATGCCGGCCACCGACACCAGGAACCCGTTCCAGGCACCGAGCAGGACGCAGACGACGACGGCGTACGTGATCGCCATGACGGCGGTCGACAGCGCCGCCTCGTCGCCGGCGCCCACGATCCGGGTGCAGGCGACGGCGGCGGCGATGGCGGCGATCGCCCCGACCGAGAGGTCGATGCCGCGGGTGGCGATCACCAGCGTCATGCCGAGCGCGATCAGCAGCACCGGGGCGCTGTTGCGGACGATGTCGACGAGGTTGCCGTAGAGGTGGCCGTCCTGGATCCGGACGTTGAGGAACGACGGGTTGGCGATCAGGTTGACCACCACCAGCACGCCCAGGGCCAGCGACGGCCACAGGAGCGGGTGACGCAGCATGCGCTGCGCGGTCGTCAGCGTCTCAGGCATCGGACGCCTCCTCCAGCCGGGACTCACCAGCGATCGTCTCCAGCACGTCGGCGACGGTGACGTCCTCGTTGACGCGCTCGTCGATCTTGCGTCGGTCGCGCATCACCACCAGCCGGTCGCTGAGGCGCAGCACCTCCTCGAGCTCGGCGGAGATGAAGACCACCGACATCCCCTGGGCGGCGAGCGCGGCGACCTCGGCCTGGATCTGCGCCTTGGCGCCGACGTCGATGCCGCGCGTCGGCTCGTCGAGGATCAGCACCTCGGGCTGGGTGATCAGCCACCGGGCGAGCAGGACCTTCTGCTGGTTGCCGCCGGAGAGGTTGCGCATCAGCAGGGTCGGGTCGGCGGGCCGGATGTCGAGCGCCTCGACGTACCGGTCGACGAGCTCGTTGCGCGTCGCCTGCGGGATCGGCCGCAGCCAGCCGCGCGAGGCCTGCAGGGCGAGCAGCATGTTGTCCGCGACGGTGAGGTCGCCGACCACGCCCTCGGCCTTGCGGTCCTCGCTGGAGAACGCCACCTTGCGGTCGATGGCGTGCCGCGGGCTGCGGAAGCGGCGGCGCTCGGAGCGGACGGTGATCTCGCCGGTGTCGCAGGTGTCGGCACCGAAGAGCAGCCGGGCGAGCTCGGT
This sequence comes from Nocardioides sp. GY 10113, assembly GCF_004919105.1. Lineage (GTDB taxonomy): Bacteria > Actinomycetota > Actinomycetes > Propionibacteriales > Nocardioidaceae > Nocardioides. Next base: position 27,918 of record NZ_STGK01000023.1, on the reverse strand, counting down.
CCGGCCCGAGCCGAGCAGGCCGGCCAGGCCGATCACCTCGCCCTCGTAGAGCGCGAGGTCGGTGGCCTCCAGGGAGCCCTTGCGGCCGATGCCGAGCGCACGGAGGACGGGCTCACGCTCGCCCGAGGTCTCGCGCGTCCCCCGTCGCTCCAGTCGGTCCAGCGACTCCAGCTCCCGACCGATCATCAGCTTCACCAGCTCCAGCTGGCTGGTCGCGGAGACCATCCGCTCCTCGACGAGCCGGCCGTTGCGCAGGATCGTCATCCGGTCGGCGATCTCGTAGACCTGGTCGAGGAAGTGGGAGACGAAGACGATGGCGACCCCCTGGTCGCGCAGCCGCCGCATGACCTCGAAGAGCTTCTCGACCTCGTCGGCGTCGAGGCTGGAGGTCGGCTCGTCGAGGATCAGCACCCGGGCCTCGACGTCGACCGCCCGCGCGATCGCCACCAGCTGCTGGATGGCGATGGGGTGGTCGCCGAGGAGCGAGGCGGGGTCCACGTCCAGGCCGAGACGCTCCAGCGTCTCGCGGGCCTGGCGATTCATGGCGCGCACGTTGATCGCGCCGAACCGCCGCGGCTCGCGGCCCAACAGCATGTTCTCGGCGACCGAGAGGTTCGGCACCAGGTTGACCTCCTGGTAGACCGTGCTGATGCCCGCGGCCTGCGCGGCCGCGGGCGAGTGGAACTCGCGCTCCTCGCCATCGACCAGCACCTGGCCGGCGTCGATGCTGTAGACGCCGGTGAGGGCCTTGATCAGCGTCGACTTGCCCGCGCCGTTCTCCCCCATCAGGGCGTGGACCTCACCCGGGTGGATCCGCACGGAGACCTCGCTCAGGGCCTGGACCGCGCCGAAGGTGATGGAGATGTCCCGCATCTCGATGACAGGTCGGCCGCGGTCGACGGCTGCCGCGGAGGTCTGCACGTCCATCTGCGTCATCTCGTTCCTCTCCCCTGCTGACTGCTCGTGCTGCCGGCGACACGGACGGCCCGTGGTGCCGGGCCCGCCCGAAGATCGTTCGAGCGGGCCCGGAGTCGCGTGGCCGGTGCTACCGGGGTCGTCCGGTGTCAGTACTGACGGTCCGGCAGCGCTTCCTTCGCCTCGGCCTGGGTGAAGGTCGTCTCCTCGGTCAGGATCCGCTCCTCCACCTCCTCGCCGGCGACGACCTTCTGGGCGATCTCCATCAGCTGGGGACCGAGCAGCGGGCTGCACTCGACGATGTAGTTGATCTCGCCGTCGGCGAGCGCCTGCATCCCGTCGTGCACCGCGTCGACGGTGATGATCATGATGTCCTTGCCCGGCGTGAGCCCGGCCGCCTTGATCGCCTCGATGGCGCCCAGGCCCATGTCGTCGTTGTGGGCGTAGACGACGTCGATCGTGTCGTCGGACTGCAGGAAGGACTCCATGACCTTCTTGCCTCCGTCGCGGGTGAAGTCGCCGGTCTGGGAGGCGGTCACCTTGATGGACGGATCGGCGGAGATGACGTCCGCGAAGCCGTCGGCACGGTCGATGGCCGGTGCGGCGCCCGTGGTGCCCTCGAGCTGGACCACGTTGATGGTGCCGTCGCCGTCGACGTCGGCATCGCCGGCGTTGTCGACCAGCCACTGGCCGGCCTTCTCGCCCTCGACGACGAAGTCGGAGCCGAGGAACGACTCGTAGAGCGAGGTGTCGTCGGAGTCGACGGCGCGGTCGGTCAGGATCACCGGGATGCCGGCGGACTTGGCCTCCTGCAGCACCGCGTCCCATCCGGTCTCGACGACCGGGCTGAACGCGATGACGTCCACCTTCTGCTGGATGTAGGACCGGATCGCCTGGATCTGGTTCTCCTGCTTGCCCTGGGCGTCGGTGAACTTCAGCTCGATGCCGGCGTCCTCGGCGGACTCCTGGATCGACTTGGTGTTGGCGGTGCGCCATCCGCTCTCGGCGCCGACCTGGGCGAAGCCCATGACGATCGTGTCGTCCGAGTCGGAGTCGGGCGAGTCGGCGCCGGCTCCGCATGCGGTGAGCGCGAAGGCGCTCAGGGAGATCGCGCTCGCCGCGATCAGGGTCTTCTTGATCACTGCTCATCCTCCAGATCAGGGGGCTCGGGCCCTGTGTGACCTCTGTCACTGTTGGTCGAGTGTGAGCGCTAACATTCGAGCGCGTCAAGGCTCTCCGGCAGATTGGCCGGGCAAAATGTGAGCGCTCACCCGATTCACCCGAGCGCGGGCCTCAGGCCTGGCGCCGCGACCTCGAGAAGGCCCACTGCAGCGTGGCCGCGTAGGTGTCACCCGGCGCGACCTGGGCAGACGGCCACGCGGGCCGGTTGGGCGTGTCCGGGTAGAGCTGCGGCTCGAGGGCGATCCCGTCGCCCTGCCGATACCTCACGCCCGAGGTCGAGGCGGGCGAGCCGGCGAGGAAGTTGCCGGTATAGACCTGTAGTCCCGGCTGGTCGGAGGACAGGTCGAGCCGGATCCCCGAGCGCGGGGACTCCAGCGAGGCGTGCCGGCGCATCCCCGTACCCCGGACGACGAAGTTGTGGTCGATGCCTCCGGACCCGAGGACCTGCGGATGCCCCGAGCGGACCACGGCCCCCAGGCGCACCGGGGTGCGCAGGTCGAACGGGGTGCCGTCGACCGGGGCGTGGTCACCCACGGGGATGCTGCCGCCGTCCACCGGCGTGTACTCGTCGGCCGCGACCGTCAGCAGGTGGTCGTCGACGGTGCCCGCGCCCTCGCCGTCCAGGTTGAAGTACGCGTGGTTGGTCAGGTTCACGACCGTCGGCGCATCGACGGTGGCACCCATCTCGACCCGGACGACGTCGCCGGCCACGACGTAGCGGACCGTCGCGACCACCTCCCCCGGGAAGCCCTGGTCGCCGTCCGGGCTGACCAGGCGCAGGGTGACCTCGTCCGGGCCGTGGGCGACGACCTCCCAGACCCGGCGGTCGAACCCGTCCGGCCCTCCGTGCAGGCTGTGGCCGCGGTCGTGGACGCCGACCACCACCTCGCGCCCGTCCAGCGGGAAGCGTCCGTGCGCGATCCGGTTCGCGTAGCGCCCCACCGTCGCACCGAGGTAGGCGCCGCCGGCCAACCGGTCCTGGATCGTTGCGTGGCCGAGGACCACGTTGCGGCGTACGCCGCCCGGGCCGCTGACCTCGAGGCGGTGCACCGACGCGCCCAGCGTGAGCGCCTCGAGCACCACGCCGGGGGCTCGTCCGAGGGTGATCCGGTGGACCGCGCGACCATCGTCCAGGACGCCGACCTCGGTCGGTCCGGCAGCGTCGATCACGGTGTGAACGTTAACATCACGCGGACCGCGGCGCGGCCGTCGAGGAGCGGACGACGAGCTGCGGCGCCACCAGGGCGGCGACGGGTGCGACCTCGCCATCGAGGGTGCGCAGCGCGAGGTCGACCGCCCGACGCCCCAACACGGAGAACGCCTGGCTGACGGTGGTCAGTCCCGGCCAGAAGTACGCCGCCTCGGGGATGTCGTCGAAGCCGACCACGCTCACCCGGCCGGGTACGTCGAGGCCGCGCTCGTGCAGCGCCTTGAGCACGCCGAGCGCCATCCCGTCGTTCGCCGCGAAGACGGCCGTCACGTCGGGATCATCGGCGATCAGCACGCCCGCCTCGTAACCGCTGCGCGGGGACCAGTCGCCGGCGATCTCGGGCCCCGGCAGGAGGGACCGCGCCTCGTGGGCAGCGCGCCAGCCGTCGCGCCGCTGCCCGGCCTCCACCCAGTCCGCCGGCCCGGTGACGTGGGCGACGTGCCGGTGGCCGAGGTCGAGGAGGTGGTCGGTCGCCAGGCGGGCGCCGGCCTCCTGGTCGATGCCGGCCGCCATCGGCTCGCCCTCACTGACCCCCTGGACGAGCACCACCGGGACCGGCAGCTCCAGCGAGGTCACCAGCGCCGTCGCGTCGCGGTGCGCGACCGCGACGACCAGCGCCTCGACCGCCTCGTCGAGGAGCCGGTCGACCGCGCTCCGCAGCGACCCGGCGGAGAAGTCCGACAGGCCGACCAGCGAGAGGTCGTACCCCGCGGCGTGGCAGGCCTCCTGGACGGAGACGGCGATCATGCTCGGCCCGTGCAGCGCGAGGTGCGCCGAGATCATCCCGATCCGCCCGGAGCGGTTGGTCGCCAGCATCCGCGCGGCGTTGTTGCGCCGGTAGCCCAGCTGCTCGATGGCGTCCAGCACCCGAGCGCGGGTCTCCTCCTTGACCAGCGGCGACTCGTTGAGCACCCGGGACACCGTCTGGTGCGAGACGCCGGCCAGCTCCGCGACCTTCGCCATGCTCGGCGACCGCTCCCTGCTCCGACTCCCCGACGCGCTCATGCTCGGCATCGTAGTTGCGAGCCGCGCGCGATGGGCCGCGGCAGCCGGGCCGGCAGGCGCTACAGCCCCAGCTCGTAGGCGGGCCCCACCGGGCGCCAGTCCTGGGGCAGGTGGTGGTAGTACGGGGCCAGCATCCCCGGCGGCGTCACCACCTTCCGGAAGCCCCGGTCCCGCAGCCGGGGCGCCTGCCGCCAGACGAACTCCCCCGGGGTGAAGTCACGGAACCGCGGAGTCACGTAGTCCAGCAGCACCTGGGCCACCTCGCCCTCGCGCCGGATCAGCACCACGCCCACCGTCTCATCGCCGGTCTGCACCTGGAACGCGAGATCGCCCTCCCCCAGCCCGCCGGCCGAGAACCCGGGCTGGTGCCGCGCGATGTCGGCCTCGTGCACACCGAGGAAGTGGCGCAGGTAGGCATCGCCGGCGCCGACCTCGAGCACCTGGTACGCCGCCTCGGAGTGCCGGCCGCGGAGCATCCTGGTGATGAAGAAGATGTTGATCGCGCTCGTGGCGAGGTTCATCCCGACCATCGGCCACACGGCGACCAGCGCGTTGAAGATCACCAGGATGACCGACGCGGACAGGTTGAGGAGCCGGAACCGCAGGACCCGGGTCTGCAGCAGCGAGACGATCAGCAGCGCACTCCCGAGCCAGCCGAACAGGCTGAGCCAGTGCTCGCCGAGCCAGGTCACCCGGGCAGGCTACCCCCGTACGGGTCGACGCGGCCGGCTACGCCCGGTCGGCACGCTCGAGTCGACCGGCGCACGACGTCCCCAGCGGACGAGGTGTCCCGAAACGCCAGAAGGCCGGACCATTCGGTCCGGCCTTCTGCCTACGGTGGAGGTGAGGGGACTCGAACCCCTGACCCCCTGCATGCCATGCAGGTGCGCTACCAGCTGCGCCACACCCCCGTGTTCTGTTGTCGTCCCCGTCTCCGGGCGACGAGAAGAACATTAGCAACACCGATTCTGAACGACGAAATCGGGGGCCACCTTCGCGCCGACGGGGCCTCCGGCACCGCGTCCGGTCACGCCGTGAGGTTGTACGCCGCGAGCCGCCAACCGCCCACGGAACGCTCCTCGAGCACCGCGTAGCCGCAGTTCTCCATGCCCCGCAGCTCGCCGCCGAGCTCCAGCGGCCACCCGAGGAACGTGACGATCCCGGTGCGGGTCGCGGCGCCGTGGGAGACCACGACGCCGGTCCCGTCCGTCCCGAGCGCCGCGACGGCGTCGTGCAGCGCGGCGACGAAGCGCTCGGCCACGGCCTCCGCCGACTCCGCCCCCACCACGTGCGACCAGTCGCCGGTCTTGAAGCGCGCGAAGCCCTCGGGATCGACCGCCGCGTACTCGGCGTGGGTGAGCCCCTCCCGCTCCCCCAGGTGGAACTCCCGCAACCGGGCGTCGTACGACGGCACGAGCCCGGTCTCGTCGGCGACCGCCTGGGCGGTGTCCCGGGCCCGGGACAGGTCCGAGGACCAGATCGCCGCGGGCCCGAACCCGGCCACCACGGGCGCCACGGCCTTGGCCTGCAGCCGCCCGGTGTCGTTCAGCGGCGCGTCGAGGTGCCCCTGGATCCGCTTCGCGGCGTTCCAGGAGGTCTGACCGTGGCGGAGCAGGACGAGGCGCCGCGGCACGCGCTCAGGCCCCGGCGTCGCCAGTGCCGTGCGGCGCGCGCACCTCGGCCGGCAGCTCGATGGTCGGGCAGTCGCGCCAGAGCCGCTCGAGCGCGTAGAACTGCCGCTCCTCGGTGTGCTGGACGTGCACGACGATGTCGCCGTAGTCGAGCAGCACCCAACGACCGTCGCGGGCGCCCTCGCGACGGATCGGCTTGGCCCCGACCTCGCGGAGCTTGTCCTCGACCTCGTCGACGATCGCGTTGACCTGACGGTCGTTGGCGCCCGAGACGAGCAGGAAGGCGTCGGTGATCGCCAGCTGCTCGCTGACGTCGAAGGCGACGACGTCGGTGCCGAGCTTGTCGGCGGCGGCGAGCGCGGCGGTCCGGATGAGTCCGACGGCGTGGTCGGTGGCGGTCATGCTTCTCCTGACGACGGCACTACGCGTCCGCGACGGGACGGTAGAGCCGGTGCTTGGTGATGTACTGGACGACGCCGTCGGGCACGAGGTACCAGACGGGCTGTCCCTGGGACTGCCGGCTGCGGCAGTCGGTGGACGAGATGGCCAGGGCGGGCACCTCGAGCATGGTGACCCGGTCCGGGGGCATCGCGGAGAGCGTGGACGGATCCATCTCCGCGCCCGGGCGGGTGCAGCCGACGAAGTGGGCGAGCTCGAACAGCTCGTCCGCGTCCCGCCAGCTGAAGATGTCGGTCAGCGCGTCGGCGCCGGTGATGAAGTACAGGTCGGCGTCGGGCCGCTCGGCGCGCAGGTCGCGCAGGGTGTCCGTGGTGTAGGTCGGGCCCTCGCGGTCGATGTCGACCCGACTGACGGTGAACCGCGGGTTGGCGGCGGTGGCGATCACCGTCATCAGGTAGCGGTGCTCGGCCGGGGAGACCTCCCGGGACGCCTTCTGCCAGGGGCGACCGGTGGGCACGAAGACGACCTCGTCGAGGTCGAACCACCCCTGGACCTCGGAGGCAGCGACCAGGTGGCCGTTGTGGATGGGGTCGAAGGTGCCACCCATCACCCCGATCCGGGGTCGCCGCGCCGGTGTCGGGCCGGTCATCGGACCGGCCTCATGCGGCCCTCATCGGACCCTCGGCCGGCCTCATCCGTCGCAGGCTCCGCTGCGGTCTCAGCTGTGCTCGCGCCCGCCGGCGAACGCCAGCAGGCCGACCAGCAGCAGGAGGAGGATGGCCAGCGTGCCACCGCCGACGACCCACGGGTTGAGCCCGCCCTCGGAGTGCTCCTCGGCGGCCTGGACGAGAGCGAGCGCGGTCTGGTTGATCAGCATGGTGCGGATCCTATCGAAGCGCGCGCCTGGCGCGGAGTCGGGCCGGAGCGCCGGCCCGGACGGCGGTCCGGACGGCGGCACCACCGGCGTCCGCGGCGGTGCTCAGTGGATCGCGAGGTCGACGCCCAGGAAGAGCAGCGAGAAGCGCAGCGTGCGGCCCAGGAAGACCGTCGGCAGGAAGATCCACATCGGCATCTTCAGGATCCCGCCCACGGCGGACATCACCAGCAGCGGCGGGATGCCGGCCGAGGCGGCGAGGAACATGATCCCGGCGGCGTACCAGGGCCGGCCGTGGGCACGCGCGACCCACTTCTCGTAGCCGGCCCGCACCTTGGGCGAGGAGAGCTTGCGCTGCGCCCACGCGGAGTCGATCCCGAGCCGCGCCGCCTGGTACCAGACGACCTTGCCGACCGTGGCGCCCGCCCCGGCGGCCACCCCCAGCCAGATCGCCTCCCCGGTGCCGGCCACCGCCGAGCCGGCGCCGACGATGTAGACCTCGATCGGCAGGAACGGGAGCAGTGCGGAGGCGATGCTGAAGGCGAACGTGGCCAGCCACAGGATCATCGCGCCGCGGCTCCCTCCCGGAGGGCACCGCCGACGGTCGGGACGGGAAGGCCGAGCTGGAGGAGCCAGCGCAGCGAGACGCACTTCAGCACCAGCAGGGCGATCGCGATCACCAGGCCGAGCCAGACCCAGCCGGTGACCAGGAGCAGCACGGCGAACAGGCCGGAGTTGGCGGCCTTGCCCACGCGCGACCAGTTCCACAGGTAGATCCGCCGGTCCACGACGTGGAAGTAGTTGGGGCTGCGGATCGGCCAGGCGAGGAAGGCCATCGACAGGTACATGTCGATCACCATGAACTCGAACAGGTAGACCGCCACCGGCAGCGCCACCAGCGTCATCGGCTCGTCGCTGAACAGGCCCGACGGCTGCAGCCAGGCCAGCCCGAGGTAGAACGCAGCGCAGCTGAGCCGGTCGCAGAGCATGTCGACGACCGCGCCGATCCGGGTCTCGCAGTCGAACCAGCGCGCCCACTCGCCGTCGAGGGTGTCCCCGACCCAGTACACGACCAGGCCCACCACGAGCAGCGTCAGGCTGCCCTCGTAGGCGCCCCACAGCGACAGCACCAGGGTGGCCACCGTGCGGACGAGGGTGATCGCCGTCGCCCCGGTGAGGAGTCGTTCAGTCGCCGGATCAGCCATGATCCGGTCCGGGGAGCCTGCCATGAGGCGCAACCTATCGCGCACTCCGTGGCGATCGGTCAACGCACCCCCGGAGCGCGCGCGAACGGTCAGCGAACGTGGCCGTCGCCGACCACGACGTACTTCGTCGAGGTCATCTCGGGCAGCCCCATCGGCCCCCGCGCGTGCAGCTTCTGGGTGCTGATCCCGATCTCGGCTCCGAACCCGAACTCGCCGCCGTCGGTGAACCGGGTCGAGGCGTTGACGAGCACCGCCGCGGAGTCGACCTCGGCCACGAACCGGCGCGCGGCCCCCTGGTCCTCGGTGACGATCGCGTCGGAGTGCTGGCTGGACCACGTGCGGATGTGCTCGATCGCCTGGTCGAGGTCGTCGACGACCCGGGCGGCGATGTCGAGCGACAGGTACTCGCGGGCCCAGTCCTCGTCCGTGGCCGGCTCCACACCGTCGTACGCCGCGAACTCCGCGTCGCCGTGCAGGGTCACCCCGGCGTCCTGCAGCGCGGAGACGACCCGCGGCAGGAACTCCCCCGCCACGTCGGCGTGCACCAGCAGCGACTCGGCGGCGTTGCAGACCGAGGTCCGGTGGGTCTTGGCGTTGACCACGATCGCGAGCGCCTTGTCCAGGTCGGCGGCCCGGTCGACGTAGACGTGGCAGTTGCCGACCCCGGTCTCGATCACCGGAACCGTGCTCTCCTCGACGACGGAGCGGATCAGCCCGGCACCGCCGCGCGGGATCAGCACGTCCACGTGGCCGCGGGCGCGCATCAGCGCCTTCACCGAGTCGTGGGTGTCCCCCGGGACCAGCTGGATCGCGTCCGCGGGCAGGCCGGTCGTGGCGACGGCGTCGCGGAGCACCGCGACGATCGCGGCGTTGCTGGCCTTCGCCGAGGAGCTGCCGCGCAGCAGCACCGCGTTGCCGGACTTCAGGCAGATACCGGCCGCGTCGGCGGTCACGTTGGGCCGGGCCTCGTAGATCATGCCGACCACGCCGAACGGCACCCGCACCTGCCGCAGCTCCAGGCCGTTGGCGAGCACGCCACCGCGGATCACCTCGCCGACCGGGTCGGCCAGGCCGGCGACGTCGCGCAACCCCTGCGCCATCCCCTCGAGGCGCTCGTCGGTGAGGCGCAGCCGGTCGATGATGTTGGCCGGCGTGCCGCCCGCCTCGGCCGCGGCGATGTCGCGCCCGTTGGCCTCCAGCACCTCCGTACGGCGCTCCAGGAGCGCCGCGGCCATGGCCGCCAGCGCGGTGTCCTTGCGGGCCCGGGTGGCCAGGGCCAGCTCCCTGCTGGCGACCCGCGCGGCGCGGGCTGCGTCGATGACGTCGTCGGCGATGCTCACCGGACCAGCCTAGTTGCGCGATCAGGCAACCTCCGGGTCGTCTCAACCGTCACACTCTCGCCAGACAACCCGAGAGGAACGACCATGTCATTGCACGCGTTGCACCGCCCCCACCGTCGCGGGCGTCCCCGGAGCCGGGCCGCGCTCCTCTCCGCGGCGCTGTGCGCCGTGCTCCCGCTGACCGCGCTCACCGCGCTGGCCGGGCCGCCCGGAGCCGGGGCCGCCGAGGACCCGCCGGTCGCACCGACGCTCCGCCTCTCGATGCCCGCCCGCCAGGTGGTCGAGTCCTGGGGACCGCGGGTCTACACCGACCTCGGCATCCGACTGCTCGTCGAGGGCGCGGACCTCGAGGTGCACCTCAACCGGTCCTCCTACGACGACCCGATCACCGCGTCCCTGAAGCTCTCCGACGGCTCGCTGAGGACGCTCGGCGACGACCTGACCCCCACCCTGAACCGGCTGCGCCGCTTCCTGGTGCTGCGCTTCGAACCACTGGGCGACCGCGAGCCGTTCACCCGGGGCCTGCGCGCCTGCCTGGGCCAGGTCTCCGACCGGGTGGACCCCGACGCCGCGCCGAGCTCGCCCTACCCGCGGTACTGCTACTACAACCCCTACAGCCTGGGCGCCGTGCAGGGCATCCCCGCCGGCTACGCCGGCACGATCGGCGACCCGTGGCGCCGGATGGAGATCCCCCGGGGCCGGTACGACGTCTCCGTCACCGTCGCCCGCCGGTGGGCCGCGGCGCTCGGCATGAGCCAGGACCAGCGCACCGCGACCACCCGCCTGGTGGTCCGCAAGGAGCCGTCCTGCGGCGTCTTCCTGCGCGGCTGTCGCCCGCACCCCACGCGCCCCGCCCGACCCGACGCTGAGCTGCGGCCGTCGGCGGTCCGACCGACGCCGGCCCGCGCGGTGGACCCCGGCGACCTCCCGCCGGACACCCCGCAGCCCGACCTGCGGGCCCTTCCCGCGTGGGGCCTGCAGATCTCGCGCAACGGGAACTTCCTGCAGTTCGCCGCGACCGTGTGGAACGCCGGCGACTCCCCGCTGGTCGTCGACGGGTTCCGGCGCAGCGGCGAGGACCTGATGGACGGCTACCAGTACTTCTTCGACGCCGAGGGCCACCAGCTCCCCGACTACGTGCGGGTCGGGAGCTTCGAGTGGGACCCGAAGCGGACACACCAGCACTGGCACTTCCGGTCGTTCGCGTCGTACTCGCTGCTCCCGGTGGGCGAGCGGCCCGACGTCGCCGGGGAGCACGACCACGGCGTGGAGTCCCGCAAGGAGGCGTTCTGCCTGGCCAACACCGACGCGGTGGACCTGACCGTCGACGGCGCGGTGTGGAACGTGGACAACAGCGACCTGAGCACGGCCTGCGGCGACCTCGACTCGCTGTCGATCCGCGAGGTCCTGGACTCCGGGTGGGGCGACACGTACGCCCAGTTCCGCGCCGGGCAGTCGTTCAAGCTCCGCGGGCTGCCGAACGGCTGCTACAACATCTGGGTCGAGGGCAACCCGATCGCGCACGAGGCGACGGGCGCCCGCACGCTGATCGAGTCCGACTACACGAACAACATCAGCAGTCGCAAGGTCTGCATCGGCGGCAAGGACGGCGCCCGCACGATCCGCCGGGTGGAGCAGATCGGCCTGGTCCAGGAGTAGCCCGGCCCTCCACCCCGCACACGACGAAGCGCCCCGTCCGGACCAGGTCCGGACGGGGCGTTTCGCGGTACGACGGGTCGAGCCGTCGGGCGGCTCAGCCCTTGCGCTTCTCGATCTCCGCGGTGGCGGCGGGCAGCACCGAGTGCAGGTCGCCGACGACGCCGAAGTCGACGAGCTCGAAGATCGGCGCCTCCTCGTCCTTGTTGACCGCGACGATGGTCTTCGAGGTCTGCATGCCGGCCCGGTGCTGGATGGCACCGGAGATGCCGTTCGCCACGTAGAGCTGCGGCGAGACGACCTTGCCGGTCTGGCCGACCTGGAAGGTGTGCGGCTTCCACCCGGAGTCGACGGCGGCACGCGAGGCGCCGACGGCGGCACCGAGCGAGTCGGCCAGGCCCTCGACCGCGGCGAAGTCACCGCCGGTGCCACGGCCACCCGAGACCACGATCGCGGCCTCGGTCAGCTCCGGGCGACCGGTGGCCTGACGCGGCTGCGAGGCCACGATCTGGGCGGTCTTGGCGGCGTCGGAGATGGTCGCGGCGAACTGCTCCACGACACCCGCCCCGGCGCCCTCCTCCGGAGCGGCGGCGTTCGGCTTCACCGTGATGATCGGCGTGCCCTTGGTGACCTTGGCGGTCACCGTGAAGTTGCCCGCGAACACCGACTGGGTGGTCACGCCGCCCTCGGCGACGTCGACGGCGTCGGTGATCAGGCCGGAGTCCAGCTTGATCGCGAGGCGGCCGGCGATCTCCTTGCCCTCGGCGGAGGAGGGGATCAGGATCGCAGCCGGGGACGCCTGGGCGGCGACCTGCTGCAGGACCTCGGCCTTCGGGGCGACCAGGTAGCCGCGGATCTCGGTGTCGTCCACCGTGTAGATCTTGTCCGCGCCGTAGCCCTTCAGGGTCTCGGCGGCCGCGGCGGCCTTGTCGGCACCGCCGATGAAGACCGCGGCGGGCTCGCCGAGGCGCTTGGCGATGGCGAGGAGCTCGAAGGTGGGCTTGCGGATCGCGCCGTCGACGTGGTCGACGAGAACCAGAACTTCAGACATGTCTCAGTGCGCTCCTCAGATGAACTTCTTCGAGGCGAGGAACTCGACCAGCGCCGTGGCGCCCGAGCCGTCCTCGTCCTTGACGATCTCGCCGGCGGTGCGCGGCGGGCGGGCGGCGGTCTCCTCCACGGCGGACCAGGCCACCGAGAGGCCGACCTGGCCGGCGTCCACGCCGAGGTCCGCGAGCGTGTAGGTCTCCAGCGGCTTCTTCTTGGCCGCCATGATGCCCTTGAAGGACGGGTAGCGGGCCTCGCCGGACTGGTCGGTCACCGAGATGACCAGCGGCATGGTGCCGCCGACGACCTCGGTGGCGGTGTCGCCGTCACGCTTGATCCGGACCTGGTTGCCCTGGGTCTCCACGACCGCGGCCATGGTCACCTGGGGCAGGCCGAGGCGCTCGGCGAGCATCGCCGGCACGACGGACATGCCGGCGTCGGTGGAGGCCATGCCGCACATCACGACGTCGGGCTGGCCGATCTTCTCGATCGCCTTGGCCAGCACCAGCGACGTGGCGACGGCGTCCGAGCCGGCGATCGCGTCGTCCTGGACGTGGACGGCGGAGTCCGCACCCATCTGCAGCGCCTTGCGGACCGCGTCGACGGCCTTCTCCGGACCGACGGTCAGCGCGGTGACGGTGATCTCCTCGTCGGCGCGCTTCTCCTTGAGCTGCAGCGCCTGCTCGACGGCGTACTCGTCGAGCTCGGAGAGGAGACCGTCGACGCCGACGCGGTCAACGGTGTTGTCCGACTCGAACCGCCGGTCGGCGGTGGCGTCGGGGACGTACTTCACACAGACAACAATGTTCATGGTTGTGGCCGGAACGGCCCCTTCCTCTTCCTGTGCACTCTGGCGTCCCCGCAACGGGGACGTGTGGCCCGGGTTGGACGGCGTTGGGCAGGCTACCCTCCGCGGTTAACGGGATGAAACCGGTCCCGAGTGGGGTACCTCACACGCCCAGCCGCGCGCGGCGTCAGGGGCGGATCAGCCGCTCCAGGATCCGGCCCACCACCAGGTAGGCCACCGCGGCGGCGCCGTAGTTGGCCAGCGCCGTCTTCGTCAGCGCGTTCGGGCCGTCGGGGTCGGCGGCCCACACCGGGTTGTCCAGGTCGAACCACCCCAGGTCGAAGAGGTCGGCGAGGTGGCGCACGGCCTTGACCAGGTCGTTGTTCGCATTGGCGTCCAGCGCGTAGCTGAACGCCGCGGACGCGAGCACCAGGGCGATCAGGAAGCAGGCCACCCAGACCACCCGGGCCACCGCCCCGCGCGCCCGCTCCATGCTCACCGACGGCACCGGACGGCGGCGGGGGGCGGGCGCGGCCGCCTCCGACACGTCGGCGTCGTCGGCCCGCTCGGGGCCGGTCGAGGGTTTCTCCGTCATCGGGGGTTCCGTCGCTTTCGGTGGGGTACGCCGGTTCGCCGGCGGGAGCAGACCACTGCCGGCATTGTGCCCTGCATCACGCCCCGGGAACACCCGGATCGGGGCCGAACCCCTCAGGCGCCACCGGCGGCGGGGCACAATGACGCGGTGACTCCAGGGATGTGGCAGACACTCGGGGAGCGGGCGCCGACCTGGCCCGGCCGCAACTGGCCGCTGGGCGCCACCTGGACGCCGGAGGCGACCAACTTCGCGGTCTACTCGCCCCACGCCGAGGCGGTGTGGCTGTGCCTCTTCGACGAGGACGGCGGGGAGCGTCGACTGCCGCTGACCGAGCAGTCCCTCGGCATCTGGCACGGCGCCGTACCCGGAGTCCAGCCGGGTGACCGCTACGGCTACCGGGTCGACGGCCGGTGGGCGCCGACCCACGGGCTGCGGTTCAACCCGAACAAGCTGCTCCTGGACCCGTACGGCCTCGCGGTCGCCGGGACGATCACGCCCGGACCGGCGCTGCTGGCACACGACGCCGAGGACCGCGGACTGCCCAGCACCCTGGACTCCGCCGACGCCACCGCGCGCAGCGTGGTCGTGGACCCCGCCTTCGACTGGGAGGGCGACGCGCCGATGAAGACGCGGTGGCGCGACACCGTGATCTACGAGGTGCACACCAAGGGCTTCACCCAGCTGCACGACCGGATCCCCGAGCACCTCCGCGGCACCTACGCCGCGCTCGGTCACTCCGCGGTCACCGACTACCTCAAGGACCTCGGCGTGACCGCGGTCGAGCTGCTGCCGGTGCACCAGTTCTTCTCCGAGCCGGCGCTCACCGATCGCGGCCTGGGCAACTACTGGGGCTACAACTCGATCTCCTACTTCGCCCCCGACGCCTCCTACAGCGCGTCGGGCGACCGGGGCGGGCAGGTGCGCGAGTTCAAGCAGATGGTCAAGGACCTGCACCGCGCGGGTCTCGAGGTGATCCTCGACGTGGTCTACAACCACACCGCCGAGGCCGGTCCCGACGGACCCTCGATCAGCTTCCGCGGCTTCGACGACCGCGGCTTCTACCGCCGGGTGCCGCCCAACGGCGGCCCCACCACCGTCGACGACGCCGACCCCCTGCTCGGCCCGTTCGACGACACGTACTGGGACGTCACCGGCTGCGGCAACACGGTCAACGCCGAGGACCCGCTCGCGCTGCGGCTGATCCTCGACTCGCTGCGGTACTGGGTCACCGAGATGCACGTCGACGGGTTCCGCTTCGACCTGATGTCGGCGCTGACCCGCACCGGCGACGCCACCGGCGCCGGCATCGACATGGCCTGCCGACTGCTGATCGCGATCGGTCAGGACCCCGTGCTGCGGCACGTCAAGCTGATCGCGGAGCCCTGGGACGCCTCGATGGACGGCTACCTCGTGGGCCGGATGCCGCCGCCGTGGGTGGAGTGGAACGACCAGTACCGCGACACCATCCGGGACTTCTGGCGCGGCCGGTCCAGCGGCCTGCACGCGGTGGCGACGCGGCTGGCCGGCTCCTCGGACCTGTACGCCGACGACGGCCGTTCGGCCTACAACTCGGTCAACTTCGTCACCGCCCACGACGGGTTCACGCTGCGCGACCTGGTCTCCTACGACCACAAGCACAACGAGGCCAACGGCGAGGAGAACCGGGACGGCTCGGACAACAACCGCTCCTGGAACCACGGGGTCGAGGGCGAGACCGACGACGCCGACATCGTGGCCCTGCGACGCCGCCAGGCCGCCAACCTGATGGCGACGCTGTGCCTGTCCAACGGGGTGCCGATGCTGACCGCCGGAGACGAGCGCGGGCGCACCCAGCGCGGCAACAACAACGCCTACTGCCAGGACAACGAGATCTCCTGGGTCCGCTGGCAGGCCGAGCCGGGCGCGGACGGCGAGCCCGAGGCGTGGCTGGACGTCTACCAGATCACCCGGGCCGCGCTGCGGCTGCGCCGCGACCACCCCGCGCTGCGCCAGCGGCACTGGTTCGAGGGCCGGCCCACCATCGCCGACGGCCCGAAGGACCTCGCCTGGCTGCACCCGACCGGGCGGGAGATGACCCCGGCGGACTGGCACGACCACGGCCTGCAGACGCTCGGGATGTTCCTCTCGGGGCGCCCGCTCCGCGCGCCCGGACCGCGGGGCGAGCAGCAGGTCGACTCCTCGTTCCTGCTCTGGTACCACGCCGGACCGGACCCGGTGGACCTGTTCCTGCCCGACAACGACTGGGTGGCGCGCGGCACCGTCGCGCTCTCCACCGATCCCGATCTGGCGTGCGGCACCGAGGTCAGCGCCGGAGAGAGCCTGCGGATCAGCGGGCGCAGCGTGGTCGTGCTCCAGGAGTCCTGACCGGCGGCCTCACGCGGTGGCGACCACGCCCAGCTCGGCGGGCGAGATCAGCAGCGGGTGGCGCGGCACCACCCGCACCGTGTAGCCGAACGCCCCGCTCCTGGTGAGCTCGACGCCGCCGTCGTACCGGTGCCGGTTGCCCTCGTAGGACTCCACCAGCGCCAGCGGGCTCGCGCTCGCCCCCTCCAGCACGTCCTCGGCGTCGACGCGGCCGTGCACCAGCTGCACCTCGACGTCCTCGGGCGCCAGCTCCCCCAACGCCACGTAGCAGTGCACCTCCAGGCTGTGCCCGACCTCGGTGACGTCAGGGAGACCGTGCGACTCGACGTGCTCGACCCGGACCCCGGACCAGGCGCCGCGCACCCGGGCCTTCCACGCGGCCAGCTCCCGGGCGCGGCGGTAGCCGTCGTCGGGGGTGTCCAGCGTCCTGCCGACACCCGCCGCGGGGGCGTAGAGGCGGCGCACGTAGTCGCCGACCATGCGGGTGGCCAGCACCTTGGGACCGAGCTCCTTCCAGGTGTGGCGCAGCATCTCCACCCAGCGCACCGGCACGCCGTCGGCGTCGCGCTCGTAGAACCGCGGCGCCACCTCGTGCTCGATCAGGTCGTAGAGGGCGGCGGCCTCGAGGTCGTCGCGCGTGTCCGGGTCGCCGGAGAGGCCGGGGCCGTCGGCCGAGGGGATCGCCCAGCCGAACTCCGGCTCGTACCACTCGTCCCACCAACCGTCGAGGATGGAGAGGTTGAGCCCACCGTTCAGCGCGGCCTTCATGCCCGAGGTGCCGCACGCCTCGTAGGGGCGCAACGGGTTGTTGAGCCAGACGTCGCAGCCGGGGTAGAGCGGCTGCGCCAGCGCGATGTCGTAGTTGGGCAGGAAGACGATGCGGTGCCGCACGCCGGCCTCGTCGGCGAACCTGACCAGCTCCTGGATCAGCCGCTTGCCGCCGTCGTCAGCGGGGTGCGCCTTGCCAGCGATCACCAGCTGCACCGGGCGCTCGGGGTGCAGCAGCAGCCCGCGGAGTCGGTCGGGGTCGCGCAGCATCAGCGTCAGCCGCTTGTACGACGGCACCCGGCGCGCGAAGCCGATGGTCAGCACGTCGGGGTCCAGCGCCTCCTCGATCCAGCCGAGCTCGGCCGGCGTCGCGCCCCGCTTCTCCCAGGAGCGACGCAGCCGGCGCCGTGCGTCCGCGACCAGGTGCTCGCGCAGCCGACGCTTGGTGGCCCACACCTCGGTGCCGGGCACCTTGTCGACGGCCGCCCAGTAGGCCGCGGTGTCCTCGGCGGAGCCGACCTCTGTCGGGTCGGCCAGCGCCCCGTGGGCGGCGGCCATCGCGAACACCTCGGGATGCACCCAGGTGGGCGCGTGCACGCCGTTCGTGATCGAGGTGATCGGCACCTCCTCGGTGTCGAAGGCCGGCCACAGGCCCTTGAACATGCCGCGGCTGACCTCGCCGTGCAGCAGCGAGACGCCGTTGAGGCGCTGGGCCAGCCGGAACCCCATCACCGCCATGTTGAAGACGCCCGGGTCGCCACCCTCGTAGTCCTCGGCGCCGAGTGCCAGCACCCGGTCCGTGGGCACCTCCGGCGTGGCGCCGCCGGCCGCGTCCAGGTACTGCTCGATCAGGGAGCGCGGGAACCGGTCGATACCGGCCGGGACCGGGGTGTGGGTGGTGAAGACCGTGGAGCCTCGGCCGACCTCCAGCGCCTCCTCGAAGGTCAGGCCGGGGCCGCCGTCCGCGGTCAGCTCGCGGATCCGCTCGATGCCGAGGAAGCCGGCGTGGCCCTCGTTGGTGTGGAAGACCTCGGGGGCGGGGGCGCCGGTGATCCGCGACCAGACCCGCAGCGCGCGGACCCCGCCGACCCCGAGCAGCAGCTCCTGGCGCAGCCGGTGCTCGCTGTTGCCGCCGTAGAGCCGGTCGGTGATCTCGCGGTAGTGGTCGGGGTTGCCCTCGACGTCGGTGTCGAGCATCAGCAGCGGCACCCGACCGACCTGGGCCACCCAGATCCGGGCCAGCAGGTCGGGGCCGCCGGGCATGCCGAGGCTGATCGTGGCCACCGAGCCGTCGGCCTCGCGCAACGGCGAGATCGGCAGCTCGTCGGGGTCCAGGACCGGGTAGGACTCCAGCTGCCAGCCCTCGCGGGAGAGCGACTGCTTGAAGTAGCCGTGCCGGTAGAGCAGTCCGACGCCGACGATCGGCACGCCGAGGTCGCTGGCCGCCTTGAGGTGGTCGCCGGCGAGGATGCCGAGGCCGCCGGAGTACTGCGGGAGCACCGAGGTGATCCCGAACTCCGGGGAGAAGTACGCCACCGCGGCCGGCCAGGCGGTCTCCGCCTCCGCGACGCTGACCTTCTGGTACCAGCGGTCCGCGCTCAGGTACGACGCCAGGTCGGCGCGCGCCCGCGCGACCCGTTCGACGAAGCCGGTGTCGGCGGCCAGCTCCGCCCACCGCTCGCTGCTGACCGCGCCGAGCAGCCGGACCGGGTCGTGGTGATGGTCGGCCCACAGGTCGGGATCGACCTCCGCGAAGAGCGCCTGGGTCGGCGGGTGCCAGGACCAGCGCAGGTTGGCGGCGAGCTCGCCGAGCGCGGCGAGGTCGGCGGGCAGGACCGGGCGGACCGAGAAACGGCGGATCGCACGCATGCGCCGAACCTAGCGCCGTCTCTGGATCGTTAAAAGAACCAATTGGATATGAGCCGTAACACTGTGACCCGGTGTCACGTTAAACGGTCACCGCGGGCGAGGAGGAGTCATGGGGGCTTCCTCGCCCGCGGACCCAGCGTTGGATGGCGCGAGCGATGTCGCTCGCTGCGCTCGCGCCACGCTGCCGCGCACGCAGTCGGCCGCCGCGGTGGTCGCGGTGTCCTGGCGTCTCGCCGCGTCTGCATCGCGGGAAAGCTCGCTCGCTGCGCTCGCGCCACGCTGCCGCGCACGCAGTCGGCCGCCGATCGCCCACCGGTGGTTGAGGTGCGAGGCGCCCCGGCGCCGAGCCTCGAAACCACCGGACGCCGCGACGCCACCACTACGCTGGCCCGGTGGCCCCCGTCCCCGTCGTCGAGCACCAGCGGCGCGTCGCGCTCCTGCTCGACGCCGGCAACCCGACCGGGCTGGGCGCCGAGCGGATCGGCACCGGCGACGCGCTCGGACGGGTGCTGGCTGAGCCGGTGACCGCGCCGGAAGCGCTGCCCTCGTTCGACAACTCCGCGATGGACGGCTACGCGGTCCGGGCCCGCGACATCGCCGGCGCCTCCCCCGACTCCCCCGTCGACCTGCCGGTGGCCGCCGACATACCGGCCGGCGCCGCCCGCGGCGCGCTCGAGCCCGGGACGGCCCACCGGATCATGACCGGCGCGCCGGTGCCGACCGGCGCCGATGCCGTGGTCGAGGTCGAGGAGACCGACGGGGGCACCGAGCGGGTCCGGATCCGCGCCGCGCGCGCCGCCGGCTCCTTCGTCCGCGCCGCCGGCTCCGACGTCGCCGTCGGGCAGGAGGTGGTCGCCGCCGGGACCCTGCTCGGCGCGGCCCAGCTCGGCGCGCTGGCCGCGCTCGGCGTGCGCGAGGTGCTGGTCCGCCGGCGCCCCCGGGTGCTCCTGGTCTCCACCGGCTCCGAGCTCGCCGCGGACCCGCTGCCGGAGTCCGGCCAGATCCGCGACTCCAACAGCGCGATGCTGGCCGCGGCGGTCGCCGACGCGGGTGGCGAGGCGCTCCGTCGTCGCTGGGTCGCCGACGACGTACCAGCGTTCCTCGACTCGCTCGAGGAGTCGCTGGCCGCGCACGCGCCGATCGACCTCGTGATCACCTCCGGCGGGGTGAGCGCGGGCGCCTACGAGGTGGTCAAGGAGGCGCTCGCTCCCCGCGGGGTCGCGTTCGGGAAGGTCGCGATGCAGCCCGGGATGCCGCAGGGCGCCGGCTCCTTCGCCGGCACGCCGGTGGTCTGCCTGCCGGGCAACCCGGTCAGCGCCCTCACCTCGTTCGAGGTCTTCGTGCGCCCCGCGCTGCGTCGGCTGCTCGGGCACCCGGTCCCCGACCGGCCGACCGCGACCGCCACGCTGACCGAGGACCTGGTCTCCCCCGATGGCAAGCGCCAGCTGCGGCGCGGACGCTGGGACCGCGCCGCCGGCACCGTCGCGCCGTGGGGCCCCCCGGGGTCGGGCTTCCTCGGCTGGTTCGCCGGTGCCGACTGCCTGATCGACCTGCCCGCCGAGCAGACCGCGGTGCGCGCGGGCGAGCCGGTCACCGTCTGGGACCTGCTCATCGGCTGACCGTGCCTCAGCGCCGGCGCCGGCTTCCTGCGTTCGGCTGCCGCCGGACGCGTCGTCGGGCACCATGCGCCGGTGACCACGACCACGACACCCACCCTCCGACGCGGCACGCCGTGGTGGGTGCCCGCACTGGTGCTGACCGCCACCGTCGGCCAGCTGCTGCTGGCGACGCTGGCCCCGGACCTGCCGCAGTTCTCCGGCAAGGCGTTCGGGGCCCGACTGGTCGCCTACCCGCTGATGATGCTCGTCGCACCGGCGTGGTGGTGGCTGGCCACCCGCCCCGGCCGCCGTGCCGGCGCCGAGCCGTCGCCCCGGCCGACCCCGCCGTGGGGCGCGTTCACGCTGGTGATGCTGCCGTTCCTGATCGACGTCACCGGCAACACGCTCGACCTCTACGACACGGTCGTGTGGTGGGACGACGCCAACCACTTCGTCAACTGGTTCCTGCTGTGCGCCGGGATCGGCCTGCTGGCCTGTGGCGCCGTCCGCCCGCGGTGGGCCGTGGTGCTGCTCGTCGCCGGGCTCGGGGCGCTGCTCGCGATCGGCTGGGAGCTCGGCGAGTGGTACACCTTCATCCGGCACGGCACCGAGCTCGGCACGGCCTACGAGGACACCCTGGGCGACGAGGCGCTGGGCTCGCTCGGCGCGCTGCTCGCTGGGCTGGTGGTCGCCGCGACGCTCTCGCGGCGCCCGCCCCGCGGATGACCTGCTGAGACTCTCGACAAATCCGTCTCGATTCGCACGCGGCACCTTGCACGGACCGGCGGTCACCGGTTGGGTGGGCGGCATGGTCGGACGCATCCCGGTGATCGACGTGAGCCCCGTGCTCGCGGGCGGCGACGCCCCTACCAAGGCGGCCGTCGGCGAGCCCTTCCCCGTGTCGGCGACGGTGTTCCGCGAGGGCCACGACCGGCTCGGCGCGGAGGTGGTGCTGGTCGCCCCGGACGGTTCACGGCGAGCGCCGGTGCGGATGGATCCGCTGCCGACGATCGACCGGCACACGGTCGACCGGTACGGCGCCTGGGTCGCCGCGGACCTCCCCGGCGCCTGGGCGTTCGAGATCCACGCGTGGTCCGACCCGGTGGCGACCTGGCAGCACGACGCCGGGATCAAGATCCGCGCCGAGGTCGACACCGAGCTGATGTTCCTCGAAGGACGGCTGCTGCTGGAGCGGGTCGCCGCGACCCTGCCGGCCAGCGCCGCGGCGGAGAGGGACGCGCTCGCCGGCGCACTGGCGGCGGCCACGGACACCGCCCGCCCGGTGCCCGCCCGGCTGGCTGCCCTCGAGGCGCCGGAGGTGATCGCGGCGCTGCGCGCCCACCCGCTGCGCGAGCTGGTCACCGTGGAGGGTCCTTTCCCGTTCTTCGCGGACCGGACCCGCGCGCTGTACGGCTCCTGGTACGAGTTCTTCCCCCGCTCCGAGGGCGCCCGGATCAAGCAGAAGAGCGGCAAGGTCGTCCCCGGCACGCTGGCCACCGCGGCGAAGCGTCTCGACGCCGTCGCGTCGATGGGCTTCGACGTGATCTACCTGCCGCCGATCCACCCGATCGGCGAGGTCAACCGCAAGGGCCCCAACAACACGGTGTTCACCGAGCCCGGCCCGACGCCCGCGGACTGGGCGGGCTCGCCGTGGGCGATCGGCAGCAGGCACGGCGGCCACGACGCGATCCACCCCGACCTGGGCACCATCGACGACTTCGACGCGTTCGTGGCGCGCGCCGGCGAGCTCGGCCTGGAGGTCGCCCTCGACCTGGCGCTGCAGTGCGCGCCGGACCACCCGTGGGTCACCGAGCACCCGGAGTGGTTCACCACGCGCGCCGACGGCACCATCGCGTACGCCGAGAACCCGCCGAAGAAGTACCAGGACATCTACCCGCTCAACTTCGACAACGACCCCCAGGGCCTGGCCGCCGAGGTGCTGCGGGTGGTCCGGTACTGGATGGACCACGGCGTCCGGATCTTCCGGGTCGACAACCCGCACACCAAGCCGGTGGCCTTCTGGGAGTGGCTGCTCGCCGAGATCCGCCGTACCGATCCCGACGTGCTGTTCCTCTCCGAGGCGTTCACCAAGCCGCCGATGCTGCAGACGCTCGGCGCGGTCGGCTTCCACCAGTCGTACACGTACTTCACCTGGCGCACCGCCAAGGGCGAGGTCGAGGACTACCTGCGCGAGGTGAGCGCGGAGTCCGCGCACCGGGTGCGGCCGAACTTCTTCGTCAACACCCCCGACATCCTGCACGAGTACCTCCAGTACGGCGGCCCGCCGGCCTTCAAGATCCGCGCCGTGCTGGCCTCGATGGCCTCGCCGGCGTGGGGCGTGTATGCCGGCTACGAGCTGTGCGAGCACGTCGCCGTGCGGCCCGGCAGCGAGGAGTACCTGGACTCGGAGAAGTACCAGGTCCGGGTCCGCGACTGGGCGGCCGCCGAGGAGGCGGGCACCAGCCTGGCGCCGTACCTGACCCGCCTGAACGAGCTGCGCCGCGCGCACCCCGCGCTGCAGCAGCTGCGCAACCTGCGCGTCCACGCCACCGAGGACGACCAGGTGCTCTGCTTCAGCAAGACCGCCGCGTCCGGCTCCCCCGACTCCCCCGACGGCGTCGACCGGCTGATCGTGGTGCTCACCCTGGACCCGCACCACGCCCGGACCACCCACGTCCACCTGGACCTGGCCGCGCTCGGCCTGCCCGAGGGCGCCACCTTCGCCGTCCACGACGAGCTGAGCGGGGCGGACTGGACCTGGGGCCCGCACAACTACGTCCAGCTCGACCCGCACGGCGAGCCCGCGCACGTGCTGAGCGTGAGGTGGTCGCAGCCATGACAGGCACGGGCCTGACCCCACTCAACGACGAGCCGGAGTGGTACCGCACCGCGGTCTTCTACGAGGTGCTGGTGCGCTCCTTCCGCGACGCCAACGCCGACGGCACCGGCGACTTCCGCGGCCTGATCGAGAAGCTGGACTACCTGCACTGGCTCGGCGTCGACTGCCTGTGGATCCCGCCGTTCTTCACCTCGCCGCTGCGCGACGGCGGGTACGACGTCGCCGACTACACCGGGATCCTCCCCGAGTGCGGCACCGTCGAGGACTTCCACGCGTTCCTCGACGCGGCCCACGAACGCGGCATCCGGGTGATCATCGACTTCGTCATGAACCACACCAGCGACCAGCACCCGTGGTTCCAGGCCTCGCGGTCGGATCCCGACGGCCCGTACGGCGACTTCTACGTGTGGTCCGACACCGATGAGGAGTACGCCGAGGCGCGGATCATCTTCGTCGACACCGAGCCGTCCAACTGGTCCTGGGACACCGAGCGCGGCCAGTACTACTGGCACCGGTTCTTCCACCACCAGCCGGACCTGAACTTCGACAACCCGGCCGTGCACGAGGCGATCCTGGACGCGATGGCGTTCTGGCTGGACATGGGCCTGGACGGGTTCCGTCTCGACGCGGTGCCGTACCTCTACGAGCGGCCCGGCACGAACGGCGAGAACCTGCCCGAGACCCACGCCTTCCTCAGGACCGTGCGCAAGTTCGTCGACGACCACTACCCGGGCCGGGTGCTGCTGTGCGAGGCGAACCAGTGGCCCTCGGACGTGGTGGAGTACTTCGGCGATCCCTCGGTCGGCGGCGACGAGTGCCACATGGCGTTCCACTTCCCGGTGATGCCCCGCATCTTCATGGCGGTGCGCCGAGAGTCGCGGATCCCGATCTCGGAGATCCTGGAGCAGACCCCGCAGATCCCCGACGGCTGCCAGTGGGGCATCTTCCTGCGCAACCACGACGAGCTCACCCTGGAGATGGTCACCGACGAGGACCGCGACTACATGTGGGGCGAGTACGCCAAGGATCCGCGGATGAAGGCCAACATCGGCATCCGCCGCCGGCTCGCCTCCCTGCTCGACAACGACACCAACCAGATCGAGCTGTTCACCGCGCTGCTGCTCTCGCTCCCCGGCTCCCCCGTCCTGTACTACGGCGACGAGATCGGGATGGGCGACAACATCTGGCTCGGCGACCGCGACGGCGTCCGCACCCCGATGCAGTGGACCCCGGACCGCAACGCCGGGTTCTCCTCGGCCACCCCCGGCAAGCTGCACCTGCCGGTGATCCAGGACCCCGTCTACGGCTACCAGTCCGTCAGCGTCGAGGCGCAGCTGGAGAGCCCCTCCTCCCTGCTGCACTGGACCCGGCGGATGATCCACGCCCGGCGCCAGCACCCGGCGTTCGGGCTGGGCACCTTCACCGACCTGGGCGGCTCCAACCCGACCGTGCTCTCCTACGTGCGCGAGCTGGCGCCCGACCCGGAGCGGGTCGGCGCGGGCGCCGGCGGTGACGTGATCCTGTGCGTCAACAACCTCTCCCGGTTCCCCCAGCCCGTCGAGCTGGACCTGCGCCGCTTCGAGGGCTGGGTGCCCGTCGAGCTCCTCGGCGGGGTCCCGTTCCCTGCGATCGGGGAGCTGCCGTACCTGCTCACTCTCACCGGCTACGGGTTCTACTGGTTCCGACTGACCGCACCGGACTCCGGGAGGCCCGTGCTCTGATGAGCGACCACATCCGCGCAGACCTGCACACCTTCCTGGACCGGGCCCGGTGGTTCGGCGGCAAGGGGCGCGGCTTCGAGGTGAGCCACGTGCGTCGCCTCCTGATCACCGATCCGGTGCCGGAGGGCCCGCGGATCGCGGTCGACCTGGCCACGGTGACCTACGAGGACGGCACCTCGGAGCAGTACCAGGTACCGCTCTCGCTGTACGACGTCCCGCAGGAGCAGCTGGGCCACGCCACCGTCGGCGTCTGGGACGACCCCGACTGCGCCGGGGGCACCGTCTTCGCCTACGACGCCGTGCACGACCGGGCGGCGATGGCCCGGGTGCTGGCCGCCTTCGTGCCCGGCTCCGCGCCGGGCGACGACACCGAGGGACTCGTCTTCGTCCGGCTGGCGGGCCACGACCTGGACCTGACCGCGCCCGCCAGCCTGTTCACCGGCGAGCAGTCGAACTCCTCGGTGCTCTTCGGCGAGGACGCGGTGCTCAAGCTCTTCCGCAAGGTGACCCCGGGGTCGAACCCGGACATCGCCACCCACCGGGTGCTCACCGAGGTGGGCTCCACCCACGTCGCCGAGCTCTACGGCTGGGTGGAGTTCCGCGAGGAGGCCGAGCCCCCCGAGGGGCCGCTGCAGCTGGGCATGCTCCAGCAGTTCCTGCGCACCGCGACCGACGGCTGGGACCTGGCGCTGACCAGCGTCCGCAACCTGTTCGCCGAGGCCGACCTGCACGCCGACGAGGTGGGCGGTGACTTCGCGGCCGAGGCGGCCCGCCTCGGCATCGCGCTGGCCGACATCCACGCCGAGCTGCGCGACGCCTTCGGCACCGGGACGGTCCCCGGCGACGAGGTCTCCGCCGGGATGCTGGCACGCCTCGAGGCCGCGCTGGAGGTCGTCCCCGAGCTCGCACCCCACGCGACGCCGCTGCGCGCAGCCCTGCGCGCCGTCGCCGACGTCGCGGAGATCGAGGTCCAGCGCGTCCACGGTGACCTGCACCTCGGCCAGACCCTGCGCACCACGCTCGCCTGGAAGGTCGTCGACTTCGAGGGCGAGCCGGCCAAGCCGCTGGCCGAGCGGCTGCGGCCCGACTCCCGGTGGCGCGACGTCGCCGGCATGCTGCGCTCCTTCGACTACGCCGCCCACGCGCTGCTCGCCTCCAGCACCGACGACGACCCCGACGTCCTCGCCCAGCTGGGCCGGCGCGCCTGGGAGTGGGCCGCGCGCAACCAGGAGGCCTTCCTGGCCGCCTACGTCGGCGCGGACGCCGAGGCCGGCGCCGAGGTGCGTGACCTCACCGCCGCCGAGCACACCCTGCTGACGGCGTACGTGCTGGACAAGGCGGTGTACGAGTGCGCCTACGAGGCCCGCAACCGGCCGCTGTGGCTGCCGATCCCCCTGGGCGCCGTGGAGCGGATGACCTGAGCCCGGCGCGGTGCCTAGTCTGGGTGGCATGGCTGACGACGGTTCCGGCGACGTGCCCGGCGAGTGGGACATCACAGACGAGGAGATCGACTCCTGGTTCGAGGAGCTCGAGGCGGTCGACCAGGCCGCGGCCGACTACCTCGCCGAGCGGGTCGACGGCCTCGGCGACGAGGTCGGCGAGGAGGACGCGCGCTGGCTCGACGCCCTGGCCGAGACGATCGCACCGGACGACGAGCCGGACGAGGACCGCGAGCTGGACGACCTCGAGATCGAGACGATGTCGGCCGTCGCGGCACTGCAGCACGCGGACTGGCTCGGCCTGGCCCTCGGCGTCGTCGACCGCGGGCCTGGCTCCGCGCTCGACCCCGAGGCCGTGCTCGCCGACGTCAACGCGCTGGAGGAGATCGAGGGCGAGATCGACGACCCCGAGGGCTTCCTCGAGGTGCTGGCCGCGGCGCTCAGCCACCTGACCCCGCAGTGGCGCGAGCTCGGGGTGCTGGACGCCGACGACCGCACGACCGCGCGCGGGGTCTGGGGCCTACCGCGGGCGCTGTACCGGCTCTGGAACGCCGCCTGACTCACCTGGTCGATCACCGTTCGACACCCGCTACCCGACCGTGACCCCGGGCTCCCCGAGCGCCGCGCCGCGGCCGAGCCGGCGCCCGGTCGCCGCCGCCGGGCCGCTGGAGGGGCTGCCCGGCGGCGTCGGGGGGGCGATCAGGCGCGGAAGCGCCGGAACAGCGCTCCTGCGCAGCCGAGCATGGCCATCAGGCCCCACCCGCCGAGCATCGGGACCTCGGACCGGTCCCGGTCCGTCGAGGCGGCGGCCGGCCCGACCCCCTCGTCGCCAGAGGCGGCCTGTGGCGCCCCGACGATCCTGCCCGTGGCGGGAAGCGACGTAGCGACCGGAGCGGTACGGGAGGCGACGAGCTGGACCGCGGTCACCTCCGGCGACGACGTGACAGGGGGGATCGGCAGGTGCGGCGCCGCGACCTCGTCCTCCTCCGCGTCCGGGACGCCGGCGGGGGTCTGCTCCTCCACGGCGGGGCTCTCCTCCGCAGCGGGGCCCTCGTCCACAGCAGGGTTCTCCTCGACAGCGGGGCCCTCCTCGGCCGTCGGGCTCTCTGCCTCGGGGACGGGAACCTGCTCGGGCTGCGGGATCACCGACGAGGCCAGTGTGAAGGTCAGCGTCGTCTCGTTGCCGAGGGCGTCGTAGGCGACGAGGATGTTCTCCCCGGCCAGGGCGCCCCAGTGGTTGCCGTCGATGATGTCGTTGACGTCCGACCACCGGCTGACGGTCAGCGGCCGGTCCTGACCGTTGACACGGACTCCCGCGACTCCGCTCCCCAGCTCGCCGTCGTCGATCGAGTACGAGCGGGAGGTCTCCGACGACCCGTCCTTCTCCGTGAGGACGGGCCCGGTGGTGTCGAGCGTGAAGGTCACCGTGGTGACGTTGCCCGCCACGTCGTGGACCTCCATCGTGTTGACGCCC
>NZ_STGK01000022.1 GCF_004919105.1 Nocardioides sp. GY 10113 | reverse complement strand
CATGGCCCCGACCGCCGTCCAGGCGGCCTAACCCCAACTGTCACCTGTCCGTGCAGCAGTCCCCCTCTCGCTGGTGACGGGACAGGGCGGCGACCTCGGCGGGCGAGAGAAGAGCAAGACGATGCATGGCGCGAGCGAACGACATCCGGCGGGCGGTCACTCGTCGAGCAGCCGAACCTGTGTATGAGCACCCGGATCGCGGCGCTGTGGGCGCCAAGCGGCGCACGGTATGGCGCCGGATGGTCACCGAGACTGGGACATCGGACTGAGAAGCCGGCCGATCGTGGTCACGTCGCGGTGTACGTGCGCCGCCTTGTATGCCTCGCGCACCAACTCCGGCACACGGCCACGGGCGGGGACGTCGAACCCATTCTCGAGCGCCCACTGTCGCAGGGTTTGCGGGTCTGGAAGCCCCGCCTTCGACTCGTCGTTGACCGATCTCGGGTCATGGCTGCTCGTGGTCCGAACCCGTCTCGCAGCGGCAACGAACGGCGCCAATGCCTCACGCAGGGCTTCGTGTTCCTCAGGCGAAAGGTCGATCTCGAACGCATCGCCATCCAAGCCGAAGGGCACGCCGACGCCTTCGCTGCGGATCTCAGCCCCGCTCAGATCTGAGTAGTAGGTGACGATCGTTCGTCGCGCCATCGTTCCTCTCCTTCACCCACGAACCGTGACAGTACGGCAACTAGGTCCACTATCTGTGTTCAACGTCGCACGAGCTGAAGCAGGCGCTCCGCGATCAGATCCGTTGGGACGTCCGTCGTGTCCGGCCCCCATGAGAACCGGAGTGCGCCCTCGACAAGTTCGCGCGGCAATCCAGCTGCTGTCAGCACATGGCTGGGTTCGTAGCTCTGCGAGGTACACGCCGAGCCATTCGAGACCGCCACTACATCCTTGAGGGCCACGATCGCCGCTTCGGAGTCAACACCGGGGATTGACACGTTGAGCGTGGTGGCGACTGTCCGGTCCGGGTCCCCGTTGAGCACCGCGCCCAGGGGGCGGAGCGCCTCGATGAGCTTCGCCTTGATGGCCACTGCGGCTGCCGTCCGTTCGTCGGCCTCGTCGAGGGCTAGCGCTGATGCCGTTCCCAGCCCAGCGATGAGCGGCACGGGCAACGTGCCCGGCCTCAGGCCGCGCTCCTGACCGCCGCCGTACATCAATGGAGTCAGCGGCGGTCGCTTGTAGCCACGCCGCCGGGCAACGAGTGCCCCGATGCCCTTCGGTGCGCCGAGCTTGTGGCCGGAGATGGCCAGTAGATCAATTCGCGGGTGCTGCAGGGGTTGGACCAGCTTGCCGAAGGCTTGTGCACCGTCCACATGGAGGAACGCGTCATGCTCTGTCAGCACGCTGGCGATCTCCTCGATTGGCTGGATGACGCCAGTCTCGTTGTTGATGGCCATCACCGAGACCAGCAAGGTGTCTGGACGCAGCGCTGCCCGCACAGACTCGGCCGGGACCCTGCCGCCCTCATCTGGGGGGAGAAGGGTTATGTCGAAGCCGCGTCCGCCAAGCACCTCAAGAGGTTCAAGCACAGCCTTGTGTTCGATCTGGGTCGAGATAATGTGCCGGCGACCGCTGGCCTCGCCGTGACGTGCCAAACCGAGGATCGCCAGGTTGTCACTCTCGGTAGCGCCGCTAGTGAAGATCACCTCGTCCGGCTTGGCGGCGACCAGAGCGGCGACTTCCTGCCGAGCTCGGTTGACCCGCTCCTTGGCGACTTGGCCATAGGTATGAGTGCGGCTGCCCGCGTTCCCGAACTCCTGCAGCATGTAGCGCATGACCTCGTTCGCAACGCGCGGGTCGACGGGCGCCGTCGCATTGAAGTCCAGGTACGCCGGACGGGCGCCGGTGGAGGAACTCGCGAACGTGTCGGACGTGCTCGCTACGGTCATGTTTGGAAGTGTAGCCTTGCGTACGGACGATGTTTGGATCTATATGGGGCGGTGTTTGGAGTCGGTTCCAGACCGCGTTCCAGGCGAGGTGAGGCAAGCGAGGGTATGACGGAGACACAGGTGACCACGGGCCCCTCCCGGGCGGCAGGGGAGTTCGAGTACCTGTTCCCGGCCATCAAGGGTGTGCAGGCGGGACGCGAGTACTACGTCACGATGTGCCCGCTGCGAATCATCCCGAGGCTCTTCCTGTTCAACGAGGAAGAGCTGCCGCCTGAGATGCGCGCTCAGCGTTCGCTGAACAAGAGCCGCGTGCCGGAGATGGCTCGTTACGTTGTCGACAATCCCGACAGCTACATCTTCTCCGCGCTGACGGCGAGCGTGAATGCCGAGGTCCGCTTCGAGTCGTTGGCCGGGGGAAGCGGGGCCGCGGAGCGGGTGGGCATGCTCAGCATTCCGATGTCGGCGACATTCGTGATCAACGACGGGCAGCACCGTCGAGCGGCGATTCAGCAGGCGCTCGCGGAGAACCCTGCGCTTGCTGACGAGACGATCGCGATCGTCATGTTCATCGATGTCGGTCTGGACCGCTGCCAGCAGATGTTCGCGGACCTCAACCGCTACGCCATCCGACCGGCGCCCTCGATCGGTGTCCTGTATGACCACCGCGATCCCATGGCCGAGTTGACTCGACAAGTCGTGACGGGGGACCCGTTCTTGCGGGACGCAACCGAGATGGAGCACAGCAGCCTTTCTCTGCGATCTCGCAAGCTCTTCACGCTGTCGGCAGTTCACTCAGCGCACGCTTCGTTGCTTGACGGCATCAGCGAGGACGACTTCGACCGCAGGGTTGAGCTTGCCACCCTCTATTGGCAGGCAGTCGCCGACCAGTTCCCGCAGTGGGTGCAAGCGTCGCGTGGTGAGATCACCGCCGGCGGTCTGCGGCAAGACTTCATTCACACGCACAGCATCGTGTTGAACGCCCTGGGCAGGGTGGGGAACGCGCTCCTCCGGAAGAGCGACGACCCGAAGGTGTGGATCCGCACGCTCAAGAAGCTGCGGACGATCGACTGGCACCGCTCGAACGCCTCGATCTGGGAGGGGCGGGCGACGTCGGGCGGCAATGTGACGAACAGCCGGCGCAACGTCGAGCTGACGACGGCGTACATCAGGGGCGCTATCGGTCTACCTCTCCCACCAGATGAACAACGTGCCGAGGACGCTCTAGCTCGAGGAGAGAAGAAATGAAGACGACCCTGCCCATTCGGCCGCGTTCCGCCTTCGACGATCTGGGGTTCGCTGGCACCGTCGACTCCCTCGTCTCGCAGACCCAGCAGCTCTACCTCGCGGACGCTGTGCCGTGGGTAGTCGGCTACTCGGGTGGCAAGGACTCGACGGCCACGCTCCAGATCGTGTGGCTCGCTCTTGCCGGACTCGCGCCCGAGCAGCGCACCAAGCAAGTACACGTGATCAGCACAGACACGTTGGTTGAGAACCCGGTCGTTGCTGCTTGGGTGACGCACTCGCTTGACGTCATGGCTGAGGCTGCTGAGGAGCAGGGTTTGCCGCTGACCCCTCACCGGCTTACCCCCGCCGTCACGGACACCTTCTGGGTGAACCTCATCGGACGGGGTTACCCCGCGCCGAGGCCCAAGTTCCGCTGGTGCACTGAGCGGCTCAAGATCAAGCCGTCCAACTCGTTCATCCGCGAGATGGTCCGCTCGCACGGTGAGGCCATCTTGGTGCTCGGCACCCGCAAGGCGGAGAGCTCGGGTCGCCACGCCCGCATGGCGGCTCTCGAGTCACGGCGCGTCCGTGACTTGCTGAGCCCGAATGATTCTCTTCCCAACGCTCTCGTCTACTCGCCGGTGGAGAACTGGTCGAACGACGACGTCTGGACCTTCCTGATGCAATCGAGCAACCCCTGGGGCTACTCCAACAAGGAGTTGCTCACGATGTACCAGGGGGCCTCAGCCGATGGGGAGTGCCCGCTCGTAGTCGACTCGAGTACGCCGAGCTGTGGCGACAGCCGCTTCGGCTGTTGGACCTGCACTCTGGTCGAACAGGACAAGTCGATGGCCGCAATG
Organism: Nocardioides sp. GY 10113; assembly: GCF_004919105.1. Lineage (GTDB taxonomy): Bacteria > Actinomycetota > Actinomycetes > Propionibacteriales > Nocardioidaceae > Nocardioides. The sequence goes on along the minus strand of NZ_STGK01000022.1, from coordinate 51,615 downwards.
ATCCAGAACGACGAGGAGAAGGAGTGGATGCTCCCGCTCCTCGACCTGCGCAACGCCCTCGACGTCGCTGACGACAAGCACTTGCGCGACTTCCGACGCATGAACGGAACGGTGCAGCTCTTCCACGATCAGCCGATCCACGGCCCCTACAAGCAGTCGGCCCGTGAGGACTGGCTCAAGCGTCTCCTGGAGGCGCAGGCCTGGATCCGGGAGAACGGGCCGAAGTACGTCCGCTCGCTCGACCTGGTGACGCTGGCCGAGTTGGAGGAAATTCGCCGCATCTGGGTCGTGGACAAGCACGAGTTTGAGGACCGGCTGCCCGGCATCTTTGAGCAGGCGATGGGCGAGCCGTATCCGGGTGGACCGCTCGACGAGCACCTCCCGCTCGGCAGCGACATGATCGACTCGCTGCAGGCGGTCGTTGGCGAGGACCGACTCCACTTCGAGCTCGTGCGGGAACTGCTCGACATCGAGCAGCGCCAGCGTGCTCAGGTGCGCCGCGCCGGCCTGTTCGAGTCCCTGGAGAAGGCGCTGCGACGCGGCTTCTACGACGACATCGAGGACGCCACCGAGCGCGCCCGTAAGCGCAAGTCGGCACTCGACCGGGTCCCCGAAGAGTCCGCAGAGGCAGAGCCTGATCCGCTTGATCTGGCTGATGGCTACGTTCGCGCGAAGGAGCCCACCTCGTGATTCTGAACGAGCTGGTTCTTCACAATGTCGGCACCTTCGCAGACCGGCACGTCATCGACCTGACGCCGCCCTCGCGAACCAAGCCGATCGTCCTCGTCGGCGGTCTGAATGGCGCCGGCAAGACGACGATCTTGGAGTCCATTCAGCTGGCGCTCTATGGCTCGCTCTCGCAGAACACCGGCCGCCGAACCGGCAGCTACGAGAACTACCTTCGCGGCCTCATCCACCGCGGTGTGCCTGAGAGCGAAGGCGCAGCCATCGAGCTGACCTTCACCGCCCATCAGGAGGGGCGCGAGCATCGCTACTGGATTCGGCGCAGCTGGAAGAGCACAGGCGCCTCGATCCGGGAGATCCTGCTCGTCTCCGTCGACGGCAAACACAACCAGTCCCTCACCAGCACGTGGAACGAGCATGTCGAGACGTTCCTGCCGCGCGGTATCGCCGGCCTGTTCTTCTTCGACGGGGAGCAGATCGAGGCGCTCGCCGACCTCGACCGCTCTCGTCAGGTGCTCGGCTCAGCGCTCGACGCGTTACTCGGGCTCGACCTCGTTGAGCGATTGAGCACCGACCTGTCTGTTCTCAAGCGCCGCCACCGCGGCGCGCAGGTTCCAGACCACCTGCGTCAGAGCGTCGAAGAGAAGAAGCAGCTCGTCACGGCACATCGTCAAGCCGAAGAGGCCGCGGCCGGAGAGGTAGCGGCCCGGGAGACGGAGCTGGAGCGCGTGCAAAAGCTCTTCTTCGAGGCGACCGAGGCCTATCGTGCATCGGGTGGGGAACTGCTTGAACAGCGTGAATCTGCAGAAGCAGCCGCCACCATGGTCCGCTCGGGCCTCGCGCGCTGCGAGGACGAGATTCGCCACGAGCTCGCCGACGTGACGCCACTTCTGCTGGTCCCGTCCCTGCTTACCCAGGCCGCCACGCAGGTGCGAAAGCAGGCAGACGCCAAGCGCGACGCGCTGCTCGTTGAAGCCTTCTCCGCGCGTGACGACACGCTCCTTGAGAAGCTCGCCGACGCAAAGGTCAAGGCCTCCACCATCGCGGCCGTCGAGAAGTTCCTAAAGGGCGACCGCGAGCAGCGGCGCAGCTCGGCGGACACCCAAGAGCTAATCGACTTCCCCGATCATCTGGCGCTGGAAGGCCTGCTAGCTACGACGCTTCCCGAGTCACGCAAGCGGCTCGAATCGGCCCTGCGGCGCAGAGCGCAGTTCAAGGCTGAACTCGACCAAGTCGAGCGAACGCTGGCAGCAATCCCGGATGCCGAGGCGCTGGCTCCGCTCCACATGCGGCGCGAGGAGGCACGCGAGACCTTGATGCGTGCCGAGGCGGCCCACCACGTCGCGACCGAGCGTCTCGCCATGACGGGGGCGGATCGAGCGAAGGCAACTGCCGCCTACGAGGCGGCGCTCGACAAGGCAGCGCACGCTAACCTCGCGGCCGACGATGACCGGCGCCTGATCGAGCACGTCGACCGGGTTCGAGCCACGCTCGACGGCCTTCGGGTCGAAGCCACGAAGCGTCACCTGGTACGGATTTCCCAGCTGGTCCTCGAGGCGCTCGGACAGTTGCTTCGCAAGCAGCGCCTCGTCACGGACGTGCACATCGATCCCGAGACCCACACGGTCACCCTCACGGGTGTCGACGGGCACACCTTGCCGGCCAAGAACCTCTCGGCCGGTGAGCGGCAGCTGCTTGCAGTCGCACTCCTGTGGGGCCTGGCGCGCGCTGCCGGGCAGCCGTTGCCGGTGGTCATCGACACGCCCCTTGGACGTCTCGACGGCTCGCACCGTGGTCACCTTCTGGAGCGCTACTTCCCACAGGCCAGCCACCAGGTCGTGTTGCTCTCTACCGACACCGAGGTCGACGAGGAAGCCTTTGCGCGCCTTGCCCCGCACGTCGGACGCAGCTACCACCTGGAGTTCGACCCCGAGAGCAACGCAACCTTCGTCAACGACGGCTACTGGTGGGAGTGACCATGCCGCTTGATCACATTCGAGTCAGCCAACAGGCCCGCGACCAGCTGATCACCCTGAAGCGGCGTACCGGCATCCAGCACTGGAACGTGCTGTGCCGATGGGCACTGTGCCGTTCGCTTGCCGAGCCCGCGAAGCCGCCGACGATCAAGCTGACTTTGGACAGCAACGTCGAGATGAGCTGGCGCACCTTCAGCGGGGAGCTGGGCGACGTGCTTTGGGCGCTGCTGCAGATGCGTTGTCACGACGACGGTCTGCCGCTCGACGAGGAGACACTAGCCAACCAGTTCCGGCTGCATCTCCACCGCGGCATTGGCTACTTGGTGGGCGACACCCGTGTCACTGATGTGGCCGGCTTTGCCTCGCTCGGCCTCGAAGCAGGTTCGCCGGCGGCATGACCGTGGGGGCGGTTGCCCGGCACAAGACAGCGCTCACGCGGGTGGCGCTGTCTCGTCCCATGGCGACCGCGATGGCAGACGGTCTACTTCCCGAAGGCGCGACGGTCTTCGATTACGGCTGCGGCAAGGGTGACGATCTTCGGCATCTCCGAGCGCTCGGCTACCCGGCTGAGGGGTGGGACCCCACGCATCGACCCAACGCCGAGCGGCGCTCTGCTGCGGTGGTGAATCTCGGCTTCGTCGTCAACGTCATCGAGCATCCGAGGGAGCGGCGCGAGGTACTGCGTTCCGCCTGGGAACTAACTGAGCAGCTGCTGGTCATCTCGGCGCGCATGACGTGGGATGGCCGCGATCTCGTCGGACGCCCGATGGGCGATGGGCTCCTCACGCGGACTGGCACGTTCCAGAAGTTCTACGACCAGAACGAGTTGGCCGAATGGATTGAGTCGTCGCTCGATGTGAAGCCCTTTGCCGCAGCTCCTGGCATCTTCTACGTCTTCCGCGATGAGGCGGCAGCCCAGCGCTTCGTGGCCTCCCGCGTCTATACGTACCGGCCGCGCATGACCATCGACCCGCAGGCGCAGTACGAGGCTAACCAGCAGACCCTCGCCCCGCTGCTCGCATTCATGCAGGCGCACGCCCGTCCACCAAGGGTGGGGGAGTTGCCGCCCGGCGAGTTCGGGGCCGTTCAGGAGGCTCTCGGGAGCCTCGGCAAGGCGCAGCGCCTGATCCGACAAGTCACCGACGACGACTTTTGGGATCGGGTCACGGTCCAACGCCGGGCCGAGCTCCTCATCTATGTGGCACTGTCTCGCTTTGGCAGGCGCCCCAGGTTCTCCCAGCTCGACTCATCGCTCGCAGCTGACATCCGGGCGCTATTCGGCACCTACCAAGAGGCGTGTCTCCAGGCGGACCGCCTGCTGCTTGCCTGCGGTGACCAGGCCATGATCTATGTCAACGCACGGGGCTCCCAGATCGGAAAGCAGACGCCGAGCGCGCTGTATGTCCATCGCTCCGCGATGGCCGAGATCCCGCCCGTGCTGCAGGTCTACGAGGGCTGCGCTCGCGTACTTGCGGGCACGATCCCCAGTGCCAACATGGTCAAGCTTTCGGTGACGGAGCCGCAGGTGTCGTACCTGACGTACCCGAGATTCGACCGGGACCCGCACCCCACGCTGCGCTCTGCCATCACCGTCAACCTTCGAAAGCTGTCGGTCGAATGGCGCGACTACAGCCGCTCGGAGAACCCGCCGCTGCTGCACCGCAAGGAGGAGTTCCTCGGCGAGGATGATCCCAGGCGGCCGCTCTACTCCCGGCTCACACGCGCCGAGATGAGGGCAGGACTGTACGAGCATCCCGAACTCATCGGCACCGCGAAGGGTTGGCAGGCAACCCTTGCGAAAGCGGGGGTGTCCCTGCGCGGGCACAGGCTGGTCCGCTCCGGCTGACCGGCTAGGTCAGGCCCAAGTCACGCCGCCGAGCAACTCCTCTACTGTCGCCGGCTTGGCACCAGCATCGTCTGCAAGCGTCTCAGTTACGAGATCGAGAACAACCAGATCGACAGGCTGGTGCCTCACGTTGACCTGCTCCTGGATGAATTCGAGACCGCCATTGGCGAACTCCTCGAAGATCCTTACTCGTTCCTCTAGCCGTGGGGCATCCATGATCTCGGGATCGTCGGTGGCCACGTTTGCGGCGATCATGTTGATGAGCGTGTCACTGAATGCCGGTGCGGTGAGGGTCTCGTACCGGATCGGGTCGCCAGTCGACTCGGAGAACGGCGCGCGACGGTCGTGGTGATAGCCAACCGCCGCCGCGAACAGGAGGATGTCGCGGAACGTGGGAAACAGGGCCTCCTTCTGGAGCTCCGCCATCAACTGAGCGTGCTGCTCGGGCCGTCGAATCCGGATGTCGGAGGGAGCGGTCGTCACTTGATCACCTTCAACTGCGAGTAGTCGGCGTCGCTGGGTCGAATGTAGGGGTACTTCATGCCCTCGAGCTCGATGTCGTCGGAAGCGTTACCGCTCGCGGTCGTGTGCGTCTCGATCACCCCGAGGTTGCTGACGTGCGGCAAGAGCTCTGTCACCACCTTGCCGAGGCCCTGGCTCTTGCTCACCAGGACAACCAGTTGGGGCGCCATTCTCGCCAAGGCCCGTGAGACGGCTTCCTGGTAGTCCTGATCCAGCGACCCGAAGGCGGCATCCATCACGATGGGATACGTGCCCGCGTCCGGTGCGCTTTCGCCCTCCGCGCGGCGTCCGGACCGGATCTCTCGCGCCAGCTTTGATACGGCGGCGACAAAGCTCAGGCTCAAGATCTGGTTCTCGCCCGTCGACTTGGGCACCGGCAGCTGAACACCGTTGACGTCCTTGTACAGCGTCAGCTCGAAGCCCTCGCTCAGATGAGGCACATGGTTCTGGTGCGTGATGTCGGCGAACACGCGCTTGAGCTCCGCGTCGAGGCGCTGGCGCATGTCCTCTTCCCGGATGCGAAGGATCTCCTCCAAAGCACGCTTGACCTTCTGCACGAGGTCAGACCGAGAACGCGCCTTCGCCGCGATCTGGTCGTCCACCTGGGCACGCCCACGATCCTTGTTCTTCTGCTCGAGCTCCCTCACGGTGGTGTCAAGCTCAGTCTTCAGCGCACCGATCCTCTGGTCCTTCACTCGGATGCGGGCATCGAGGTCCAGGTGCTTGCTCTCCAAGGCCTGAACGTCCTCCATGCGGCTATCGCGGAGCTTGCCGTCGAGCTCGGACTTCCGCTCCTCAAGGCGCGTCACTCGGTCCCGCGCGTCACCGATCCGTTTCACCAGCCCAGCCAATTCGTCGCGCAGCTGGTCGCGCGCCGCGCTGAGCGGTTGGATCTGACCGCTGACCTGCTGCCACGCGGTCTCTACGGCCTGCAGGCCGGCCCGCTGTCGCCATTCCTTGACCTGATTCCAAGCGTGGTTGTGTTCAGTGAGGGCGGTACCGCAGATGCACGTTCCCTCGTCGAGCAGCTGGTCGACGAACTCACGCTTCAACGGCGCGGGCAGCGCGCCGCGGCGGTAGAGGCCGTCGGCCATGACCTTGGTCTTCTCGCCCAGGCCGTCTGTGAAGGCGAGGAATCCTCGCGAGGCCGCTACAGCCTTGCGCTCAGCGATCGCGGACTCACGGGCTGCACGTGCTTCGGCCAGCTCCTTCGTCACAGTGTCCCGCTCCTGCTGGATCGGTGCCGCCGCTTCGTGCTGCCGCAGCAGATTTCGGACACTCTCGCGCTCCTCGTCCAAGGTCGCGAGCTGTCCCTCTTGGAGCGCGAGTTCTTCCTTGAGCTTGGCTTCCTTGTCCTGAAGAGCGTCGATCGCCTCCTGGATCTGCGCTAAGCCGACGCCCTTGTTCTTGGTCAGTTCGCTAGTGATGCGGCGATCGACCTTCGGCAGATGCGCAATCGCTCGCTCCACCTGCTCCAGGTCCAGAAGGACCTTGATGTCCTTCTGGACCTCGGCGTAAGCACCCTTCTTCACGAGGTTCTCGATGCGCTCGCCGTTGAAGAAGAAGAAGCGACTGACTCCACGAGGAAGGATGCTGAGGACTGTCTCCTGGGGCGCTCCGACCACCTCGGACGATCCGTCCGGGCGAGTCACCCACAGCTGGATTTCGGGCGAGGGGACGCCCTGATGGTCTGACTCCTTGCGCAGACTGGCTGATCGCACGAGCCGGTAGTTGAGACCCTCGTGGTCGAACCGAAGCTCCACGGCGACCGTGGCTGAGTCGCCGATCGCCAGCTCCCGCCAGACCACATCCGTGACCATGCGGTCCTGCTGTTCGACGTCTTCGCTCATCGCGCCATAGAGGCACCAAGTGAACGCGTTCAGAAAGGTCGTCTTCCCGGCCCCGTTCGCGCCGAAGAGGAGCGATACGGGACGGCGGCTATCGGACGTGAGGTCGAACGTCTGAGTTCCTTTGAACTGACGAAAATTCGTCAAAGTGATCGACTGAAGCTTCACGGGAGGATCTCCTTCACCGCGGCCAGCAGGTCATCTGTGGCGTCATAGGCGGTCAGGTGCAACTTCGCACGCTCCACCTCCAGCACGCGCTTGAGCAACATCCGCTCCTCGTCGCTTAGCTCGCTCAGCACGTCGCGTTCGGTGCGCTCGTTGCTCACTTTCGAAGCTCCCTCAGTCGTTTCATTCATGCCATCACATGTCCATCAGTTGGTAGCGCTCCTTGAGGGGCCGCAGCACCTCGAGCGTTTCCTCGTAGTTTTCTGAAAGCTTTCCGAACTCATTCGCTCGCTGGAGCTCGCGAACAAGTAGGGACCGTTCAACGGAGAAGTTGATCGGAACGTCCCCGGGCGGCACGGCGAGGTAGTCGTAAATGATTGCGCGCTCTTTGCCCGGCGCTCTCCGCAACAGCCGCCCCCGGCGCTGGATGAACTGGCGCGGGTTCGAGCTGCTCGCGAGCAGGTAGCCGACTCGGGCGTCGGGGATGTCGACGCCTTCGTCGAGGCACCGCATCGCGACCAGCACCTGGAGGTCGACGCCGGTGTCGAAGCGCTTGAGCAGGTGCTTCCGCTCCGGGCGCGGAGTGTCTGACACGTAAGAGTGGGCGGCGAGACGCAGGTCGTTCCCGACGAGATGCATGACCTCTCGCAACTGCACGGGGCCCTCGGATTCGCCGGGAGCGACAGGACGCCTGCCCTCGCCGCAGTAGACCAACTGGTATCCAGATTCCCGGTGCGAGGCCATGTCGGCCTCAAGCGCCGCCAACTTGCCGGCGGCGTGGCCGAGAACCTTAGAGCGCTGCAGGAGTAAGAACCCGAGCGGCGAATTGGGGTCTGACGTGGCCAGATCCTCGCCCGCAGCGATCCGCGCCCCGATCTGGGCAGTTAGATCCGCGTAGAGTTCGGACTCGTTCGAGTCGAGCTCAACCAGGCGCGGGTAGTAGAGGTAGCGCGTGAGCGCTCCCATCTCGATTGCCGCCGACATATCGAGCTCGAACACGATCTTGTCGAAGTAGTCGATGAGGGCGTCAGTGCCCTCATCGTCGAACCAGCGCTCAGGCGTCGCGGAAAGCGCGAGCCGGTACGTCGCATTGCCAGGAAGCAGCGGCCGGTATGCCGCTGAGCCGAGGTTGTGGGCTTCATCAGCGATGACCATGAGGGGCTGGGTCACGCGTGACAGCAACGACTGGAACCTGGCGCCGGCGAACGACGCGTACGTCGCCACCAAGGCGACGACGGGGCGCTGCCCGAGGCGTGCTTCGGACAGTTGTTCCTCCACAAGCGGAAGCCATCGCTCGCTAGATTCGTAGACCGCGATGGGGCGGATTCCGAAGTCCTCGACCTCGGCGATCCACTGATCGACCAAGTGCTGGAGAGGTGCTAGGACCAAGACCACAAGGGGCTGTTCTTGCTGGCGAAGGGCGTTTCCGAGCTGGGTGGCCGCGAGCATCGCCGTCTTCGTTTTGCCAGTGCCCGTCGCCATCTTGAAGAGGCCTTGGCCGCGATTCCGGAGCCATGCCTCGACCGCTTCCCTTTGGTAGTCGCGCGGCTCGAGCCACGACGGAACCGTGAGACGAGCTTGGCGATTGGACGGTTCTACAACGGGGATGAGGGCATCGTCCGTGCCTGGTATAGGACTGGGTTTGCGGTCTGTGGCGAGCCGCACCAACCGTTCCCGTGCGACGTCCGGGAAGCGAATGACGCTCAGATTGGGTGTCTTGTCTGCCCAGAGCTTCTGGAAGTCGGCCTCGATGTCGAGCGCGCGCGCCCCGTCGCCCGCTTCCCAGCCGCGGTAAACGTCGATGGACTCGAAGTTCGCCTGCAGGCCGCCGTATGTCTCGTTGCTGCTACCCGTGAAGGCCACGAGGTCCCCGAACTCGTCGCGAAAGACGCCGATCTTCTCGTGGTAGATCCCGACGTGGCCTTCCTTCACGACAAAGGCAAGCTTGATATCGAGCCGGTCTTCTGCGATCAGGCGCCCGAGCACGCCGAGGCCATCGAGCACTGACTCGCGCTCCTCGATCTCGAGGGTGCGGATCGTGGCTCGCTCCATGACCTCGCGTACGTCGTACCCGCGTTCGATGTCGGCAACGTCCTCGTCGTTCAGATGGGGAGACGCCACGAGGCGCATCGACCCACCGCGTTTGGCGAAGGCGTCGATGCCGCGGGCGTACAGAGCCAGACTCGTCGAGGTGAAGTAGCCGACGGCGCGGCTATAGCTGTTCGCCGCCTTGAAGGAGGGCACGAAGAAGCCAGCAACTACGTCTTGTTCGGGACTCCGGTACCGCCGCCTGAGGTCGAGTGTGCGCAGTCCCCGGGGGCTATCAATCACAGGAGATCCAGGATGTCGTCAACGTCAGCAGTGTGCGTCCGAGCTTCCGGATTGTGGCCGGTCTCGAGGTACTCGCGCGCAGCCAGGATCAAGTCCGCCACGTCGTCGTCGCCGCGGGACCGGTACCCCGCAATGAGGCTGGATACAGGAGAGTCCTCCGGAAGCCCGATCGCGCTGGCCAGCGTTCGGCGGGCGGGCTCACGCTCGAACACCGACGCGGCACCGATCAGAGAGAGAGCGTCCGCGAGAGGATTCTGGATCAGTTCTCGTGCCTGCTCGAAGGTGAACGTCCGGTCATCGTGAATCACGAGGAACGCCTCGGTGCCGACGGGAATGTCCTCCTCCATCAAAAAGCGGCGGATGGTGCCGAACGACGGTTGGATCCCGGTCCACGACACAGTCTGAGGTCCGAGCGGCGACGGCAACTGGACTGACTGACCTGCCGGCAGACCCAAGATGGTCGCAACTGCCCTCGGTGCCACTGAACCGCTGCCTCGCAGATGGTCGGTCGTGATCCGCACCCGGTACGCCCAGGCGTCCTTTCGCCGGAACAGCCGGCGCGTCCGTTCTGGCGCGGTGTGGGCGGTGACGTCGCCGGCCAACTGAACGACACCATCCTTGGTCATGAACGGCGCCGCCGCCGCGTACGCAACAACGCTGCTGCTGGTGACGCTGAACCTCGCAGTGATGTACTCCACCAGATCGTCGAGTCGCGCCTTGCCCCCGGCGCGAGCGACCTGCTCGCGGATGACAGACCGAATCCCGCTGTAGGCGTCGAGACCCCACTCCTTAAGCGCCCACCGATCACGATCGACCCGCTCGAAGCGGTCGTCGATGCCCATGGCGTTGCGGGTGGATCCTGCCGATCGGTCGTGGACGAACCGATCAACGATCTCCTGAACGCTGAGTGGCGACCCTTCGATGGACAGAATCGCGGCCGCATAGTCACCGACTGATGACGTGCGGGTCAGTGCGAAGTCGCCGTCAACGATGTAGCCACAGTGGGTGAGCCAGGCTCCGGTCAGCGAAGCGAGGCGGTCTGGGTGCGACGACTGAATGAGACTGAGCTCGTCGAGCCGGACGACGCCATACTGGTTGGCGCTTTCCTCGAGCAGTTTCTGAGTGATGAGCTCTGCCTCTGTCATCGTCGGAACTACGCACCAACCATCGACAATCTCGTAGGCATCGTCGAGGCGATCGAGAACGCGCCACGCAGGCTGGCCAACCCGCTCGACGGTTCGCCCTAGCGCTGGGATGAGCTCGAGGAGGTCCTCTAGCGGCCGAATGGTCCCGATCAGCTCTCGAGCGCTGTCCGCGACCGCTGAGAGCGGCCCGGCTTCAGAGATGAAGCTGAGCATGGCCCCGCGTGCCTTGCCCTCGATCTGGCGGATCCGCTCACGGGTTACGTCGTGCACCTGGCCCAGCTGATCGAGCGTGGCCGGGTCATCGGCGAACAAGCGATGCGCAAGGACATGGACCGCGCGTGCGTCAAGGAGGCCCAACGCGTCGTCGAACAAGCCGGCGACATCCAACTCGAGTTCGCCCTCGCCAAGGATGTCAGCAGGGCATAGCGCTTCGATGCGCTGCCGAGCCTTGATGACCTCGGGGGGAGTCCCGGCCGGGGTCGGCATACCGAGGAGCGGCCGGCCGGGGAGTCCGACGGTTCCGTACCAGCCGGCGACCGTGTTGAGATCGTCCACGAGCGCGGACAGCCAATCAGGCATCCGGACCGTGTCGAAGGAGAACGACGTCCCCGGAGGCGGTTCGTACTCGTGTTGCGACACCGGCGGGGTAGCAGCGGACGTTGATGCATCCGCAAGGCGCTGCAGGATCGCGTCGACCGTGCCGACGCCGACCTGACGCCAACCGAGCACCTCGTCGAGGGTCAGCGCCATCAGTTCGCCCGACGTCCGGCACTCGAATCGCCCCAGAGCGTTGATGGCGCGGGCGGGCAGGTCAGTCGCGAGCAGGTCCAGGTTGGGGGAGAGGCCCGGGAAGATCTGCCCGATGGGCCACTGCGTGAGCCGCTCCATCGCGAGCTCAGAGATCTGCGCGAGGTATGACTGGCGGCTCGCGAAGTCGGTGTCGTCGATCGGGCGGTCGCGCCACGTTGCGCCCGTGACGCCCGCTGCGCCGGACAGCCACGGGAACGCGTCTGCCCACGTGCGCGGGCGGACGTCATCGAACGCGAAGTCGAAGTCGAAGTCGTCGGTCACCGTTTCTCTCTCCCTGTGAGGCCAGGGCAGTTCTAACCGAGACCTCCGACAATCTTGCCAAGGGAGCGGGGTGCGCGGAGCGATTCACTCGAACTTGGTGCCGCACGTGCCCTGGTCGCGAACGATCAAGCCTGCGCACGTGCTGGGCTCGACGCCGTCCATGCGCCGTCCAATGGCTCGCCAGCGGTCATCCTCTCCGATGCGACGCTCTGCGAGCCAGCGTGGTGACGCGCCTGTGCCGGAGCCAGTTCAAGTTCTCGTGACTTCAAGACGCGTGCCGCCTCTCGGACACACAAGTGCGAACAGCAGGGAAGCGACTTGGATCCGATCGCCGGTCTCTGGAGCGCCACCTCGCTAGGGTTCGAGTCGACGACGAGGAGGGTAGTCATGCTTCACGGTGCAGCTTCTGTCGACGCCTTCAGCATGAAGGTGGGCGACGTGCTCGGCGAGCGCTATCCATTTGCTGTGCCGCGGTACCAGCGCGCATATGCCTGGGACGATCAGGCGATTGACTACTTCGTTCGTGACATTGAGTCCCTGTTGGATCAACCAGCAGGCGAAACCAGTCACTTCTTCGGTGGCGTCGTATGCATCCAGCTGACCGATAATCAGCGAAATCGGCCCACGAGTTACGAAGTCGTCGATGGCCAGCAACGGCTCGCCACTCTCATGCTTGCTCTCTCGTGCGTGGTCGAGGTTGCAGGGGAACTGGCCGAGCGCAGCAAGGCGCGGAACAAGCAGGTGGCAAAGCGCGCGCGGACGCTTGAGGAGGACACTCGAGACAACTTCGTGACGTGGAAGGAGTCCGACGTCGCCGCTGGGTCGACGATGATCCGTCCCCGGATGAAGCTCTCGCTTGCCGATGACGACGTGTTCCAGGCGCTAGTGATGTCCGCGCCCGTCCCTGCGCCGACACGCGAGAGCCATCGTCTGCTGATCGAAGCACGGGGCGCGCTGCTCGGGATGACCCGAGCGTACGTCGGCACGTCCGGGCCCCTGAACAACCGCGTAGACCGGCTGCTGCGCCTCCGCCAAGCGCTAGTTCAGGACGCTCACGTGATCCACATCGTCTCGAAGGATCGACGCCAGGCGTACCGGCTCTTCTCGGTGCTCAACCATCGCGGTGAATCGCTTTCCGACGCCGATCTGCTGCGCAGCCGAAGCCTAGAACTGCTCGACGGTTACCCCGAAGAGCATGAGGAGGTCGCGGCGCACTGGGACGAGATGCTGGCGGCGCCCGCGGCGGACGTCGAGGACTTCTTCCGGGCACTTTATCCCTCGGTGACGGGACAACGAGCACGAGGTGATTTGTTCGAGGCTACCGCTGAGCGGTTCTTCCCGGAGGCGCCACCGTCGAAGCAGACAGACGCGCGTGAACTTGTCGAGACCATCGAGTGGTTGCGTGACGAACTTGTGGTCTTCCTGAAGCTCCTCGACGGCGAGTGGCCCTTCGAGCGCAAGGCGGGGAAGCCGACGAAGGTTCGAGCATGGCAGGTCGACCGACTTCGGCGTTTGGTGATCACGTTGAAGCATGAACTGGCGTTGCCGGTCTTGCTGGCGGGGGCACGCAGCCTCGACGAAGCGACCTTCGCGGACATGGTCTACATGCTCGAACTCTTCGCGTTCCGCTACAAGAACGTCTGCAACGGCCACGCAACGCGCCCGGCAAACGTGTACTACGCGCAGGCCAAGGCGATGCGGGAAGCGACGAAGAAGTCTCCTTATGCGCTGAAGCCCTTCCGCGTGGCCTTGGGTGGTCTCATCACGAAGCACGCGGGTGACTCGATCTTCAAGCAGTTGCTTGTGGAGAATCTGCGCTACTCAAACGCCAGCCAGCGCGCGAACATTCGCGAGTTTCTTACGACGCTTGAGGACCATCGCTCCTGGTGGCTCAAGACTGGTGCCAAGGACAAGGCGGCCAAGCCGAAACCGAAGATGACCAAGGTCATCGACATCGAGGACGCGACGCTCGAGCACATCTACCCGCAGAGCCCGTCGGCCGCTGACAAGGATCCGGCGCTGGAGCCGCTCAAGCACACGCTCGGCAACCTGACCTTCTTCGGCAGCACCGACAACGTGGCTGCTGAGAACAAGCCATTTTCGGCCAAGCGCAAACTCTACTACGAGCCGAGCGAGATCGCCATGACCGCTGACCTCGCCAAGAAGACGAGTTGGGGGAAGTCGGATGTGACGGACAGACAGAAGGACCTACTCGACCAAGCGGTACGGATCTTCATGGTCTAACTGGCTCCGGTCCGACCCGCGTTGTCCGCCATCAGCGAGGTGCGCAGACGAGACACGCAGTCTCGTCCCAAGCGAGTCGCGCTTGGGGTGCACTGGGTACGCACAAGGATGAGAAACGGCGTCTGACGCTGGAAGACGTTGGAAGACGTTTTCGCAGGTCAGACGCCGTTTCAGGCACCTAGGCGCAGGTCAGCGAGACCTGCGAATCAGATGTCGTAGTACAGCTCGAACTCGTGCGGGTGCGGCCGCAGCTGCACCGGCGCGATCTCGTTGGCCCGCTTGTAGTCCACCCAGGTCTCGATGAGGTCGGGGGTGAACACGTTGCCGACGGTGAGGAAGTCGTGGTCGGCCTCCAGCGCGTCGAGCACGGCACCGAGGCTGGTCGGCACCTGGGCGATCTCGGCCATCTCGTCCGGCGGGAGCTCGTAGATGTCCTTGTCGATCGGCGCGGCCGGCTCGGTCTTCTTCTGGATGCCGTCGAGGCCGGCGAGCATCAGCGCGGAGAAGGCGAGGTACGGGTTCGCCGACGGGTCGGGGAACCGGGTCTCGATGCGCTTGGCCTTCGGGTTGGAGCCGGTGATCGGGATCCGGACCGAGGCCGAGCGGTTGCGCGAGGAGTAGACCAGGGAGATCGGCGCCTCGTAGCCCGGCACCAGGCGGTGGTACGAGTTCACCGTCGGGTTGGTGAACGCCAGCAGCGCCGGGGCGTGCTCGAGGATGCCGCCGATGTACCAGCGGGCCATGTCGGAGAGACCGCCGTAGCCGGTCTCGTCGTAGAACAGCGGCGAGCCGTCCTTCCACAGCGACTGGTGCACGTGCATGCCCGAGCCGTTGTCACCGAAGATCGGCTTCGGCATGAAGGTGACCGACTTGCCCTGCTGCCACGCGGTGTTCTTGATGAGGTACTTGAACTTCATCACGTCGTCCGCGGCCTTGAGCAGCGTGTCGAACTTGTAGTTGATCTCCGCCTGGCCCGCGGTGCCGACCTCGTGGTGGGCGCGCTCGACCTGGAGGCCGCAGGCCTCGAGGTTCTTGACCATGTCGGCCCGCAGGTCCGAGTAGTGGTCGTAGGGCTCGACCGGGAAGTAGCCGCCCTTGAGACGGGTCTTGTAGCCGAGGTTGTCCTCGCCCTCCTTGCCGGAGTTCCACCAGCCCTCGACGGAGTCGATGTGGTAGTAGCCCTCGTTCACGCCGGTCGAGTACCGGACGTTGTCGAAGATGTAGAACTCGGCCTCGGGGGCGAAGAAGGCGGTGTCGGCGATGCCCGTGCTCGCCAGGTAGGCCAGCGCCTTCTTGGCGATGTTGCGCGGGTCGCGCGAGTAGGCCTCACCGGTGATCGGGTCGTGGATGAAGAAGTTGAGGTTCAGCGTCTTCGACTTGCGGAACGGGTCGATGTAGGCCGAGGTCGGGTCGGGGAAGAGCTGCATGTCCGACTCGTTGATGGCCTGGAAGCCCCGGATGGAGGAGCCGTCGAAGCCGAGGCCGTCCTCGAAGACCGACTGGTCGAACGACGACACCGGGACGGTGAAGTGCTGCATGATGCCGGGCAGGTCGCAGAAACGGACGTCGACCATTTCGACGCCCTCGTCGGCGATGAACTTGAGCAGCTCTTCGCTGTTGTTGAACATTCGTTCCTCCTTGGCTGGGCTCGGGCGCCAGCCATCGGTCAGCCGGTGACGGTCAGGGCCGCGGGCGCATCACTGCGCCGCGTCGCCGCCACGAACCTATCTGACCGGCAGTTTCCCGACCATCACTGGATTGTTTCCCGCATGTAACAAGATTTTCGTCGGGTGGAGGAACCGAGTCCCGGGGCCGCGGCGACGCCGCGACCCCGGGCTCGGAGATGGGCCGCTTCGGCGGCCTCAGAGGATGTAGAGCATCTCCTGGTACGTCGGCAGCGGCCACAGGTCGTCGGCGACGACGGCCTCGAGCGCGTCGGCCGCCGCGCGCACCTCGCCCATGGCGGCGAGCACCACGTCGCGGACGTAGACCGCCTCGGCGATGCCCTCGTGCTCGTGGGCCCCGGCGATCGCCTCGTCCAGCTCCCCGATCGCCGCGGTCAGCTGCGACAGCGGCTTCGAGACGGCCTCCAGCATCGTGGTGTCGGGGGTGACGCCGGCCTTCTTCAGCGCCGCCACGTTCTGGGCCAGCTCGGTCTGGTACCGGATCGCCGCCGGCAGCACGATCGTGGTGGCGATCTCGGAGGCCAGGTTCGCCTCGACGCCGACGGTGAGCAGGTAGTGCTCGATCGCGACCTCGTAGCGGGACTCCAGCTCGCGCTGGTTGAAGACGCCGTACCCGGTGAAGAGCTCGACCGACTCGGGGGTCAGCCACTCGGGGATCGCGTCGACGGTGGTCCGGAGGTTCTTCAGGCCGCGCTGCTCGGCCTCGACCTGCCACTCCTCGGAGTAGCCGTTGCCGTTGAAGATCACCGCGCCGTGGTCGGCGACGATCAGGGCCAGCAGGTCCTGGACGGCCGTGTTGAACTCGGTCCCCTCGGCGACCGCGGCCTCCAGCTTGGTCGCGCAGTAGTCGAGCGCCTCCGCGACGATCGTGTTGATGACGACCATCGGGGCGGCCACCGTCTGCAGCGAGCCCGGCGCGCGGAACTCGAACCGGTTGCCGGTGAACGCGAACGGGCTCGTCCGGTTCCGGTCGCCCGGGTCCTTGGTCAGGTCGGGGAGGGTGTCGACGCCGATCATCAGCGTGCCCTTCTCCTTCGACCGCGTCGCGCCGCCCTTGGCGATCTGGTCGAACACGTCGGCCAGCTGGTCGCCCAGGAAGATCGAGATGATCGCCGGCGGCGCCTCGTTGGCGCCGAGGCGGTGGTCGTTGGAGGCCGACGCGACCGAGAGGCGGAGCAGGCCGCCGTACTTGTGGACCGCGCGGATGATCGCGGCGCAGAAGACCAGGAACTGCGCGTTGTCGTGCGGGGTGTCGCCCGGCAGCAGCAGGTTGCCCTGGGGGCCGTTGCCGAAGGAGAAGTTGACGTGCTTGCCGGAGCCGTTGACGCCGGCGAACGGCTTCTCGTGGAAGAGGCACTCCATGCCGTGCTTCTTGGCGATGGTGCGGAAGGTGGTCATCAGCAGCTGCTGGTGGTCCGAGGCCAGGTTGGCCCGCTCGAACATCGGGGCCACCTCGAACTGCCCGGGGGCGACCTCGTTGTGGCGGGTCTTGGCCGGGATGCCGAGCTTGAACAGCGCGCGCTCGGTGTCGTGCATGAAGCCCAGCACGCGCTCGGGGATCGCGCCGAAGTAGTGGTCGTCGAACTCCTGGCCCTTCGGCGGCTTGGCGCCGAACAGGGTGCGCCCGGCGTTGAGCAGGTCGGGGCGGGTCAGGAAGAAGTGGTTGTCGACCAGGAAGTACTCCTGCTCGGGGCCGCAGAACGAGACGACGTTGTCGGGCTCGTCGTGGCCGAACAGCCTCAGCACCCGGATCGCCTGGGCGGACATCGCCTGCTGCGAGCGGAGCAGCGGCGTCTTGTGGTCCAGCGCCTCACCGGTCATCGACACGAAGACCGTGGGGATGCACAGCGTGTTGCCGTTCGGGTTCTCCAGCACGTACGCCGGCGACTGGATGTCCCAGCCGGTGTAGCCGCGCGCCTCGAAGGTCGCTCGCAGGCCGCCGTTCGGGAAGGACGAGGCGTCCGGCTCGCCCTGGACCAGCGTCTTGCCGGCGAACTCGGCGATCGCGGTGCCGTCGCCGACCGGGTCGAGGAAGCTGTCGTGCTTCTCCGCGGTCAGGCCGGTCAGCGGGTAGAAGACGTGGGCGTAGTGGGTCGCGCCCTTCTCCATCGCCCAGTCCTTCATCGCCGAGGCGACCGCGTCGGCGACCATCGGGTCCAGCGCCGTGCCGCGCTCGATCGTCGACTGCACCGACTTGAAGACCGACTTCGGGAGCCGGCGCTGCATCACGGTGAGGCTGAAGACGTTCTCGCCGAAGATGCCTCCGGGCGTCTCGGCCGGGTCGAAGGACGCCTCGGGCGGCTCGTAGGCCTCGACGTCCTGGATCGCCCCGAGTCGAACGATGTTGGCGGTCATGCGCTGCTCCTCGCGTTGGTGCTGTCCCCTAGTTGGTGGCCCGAAACTAGGGGCGCCACGTTTCGGTCCCGTGGTGCGAGGTTTCGGTCCCATGAACGGGGCCGCGAAACGCGGTCGTGGCGCGGAAGGCGGGGGAGGGCGCGGGGTTTCGGTCCGACCGGCGGGCTCGCCCTAGGCTGCTGACGTGTCCACCGCAGCACTGCCCACCGCCTCCTGGGGGCGCCGGATCCTCGCGCTGATCGTCGACTGGCTGGCCTCGACGCTGGTCGTGATCGCCTTCGTCGGCCTCGACAGGTACGCCGAGCCGGGGTCGACCGCGTCGTTCTGGACCCTAGTGGTCTACGTGATGGAGTCGACGACGCTGACCTGGCTGGTCGGCGGCTCGTTCGGCAAGCTCGTCACCGGCCTGCGGGTGGTGCCGGTCGACGGTCGCATCCGGCCGCTGAACCCGCTCAAGCTCTTCGTGCGCCAGGTGCTGGTCGCGCTGGTCATCCCGCCGCTGGTGTTCCGCCCCGACGGCCGCGGCCTGCACGACCTCTTCGCGGGCACGGCGACGGTCACGAAGGAGACCTTCCACAGCCTGGTCGCCGCCCGGTAGCGGCCGCCCGCGCGAGCGCTCGTGGTGCGCGGTGCGGCCCGTTGTCGCCCGCGCCGGTTCGGAGGAACATAGGGCGCTATGGCTGTGGTGATCCGGTACCTGCTGAGCCCCGCGAGCCGGGAGCAGCTCCTTGCGCTCGACACCTTGGTGGGGGACTCGCTGCTGGGGGCCGGTGGCCCCCCGGCGGGCCTGATGTCGCACGTGGGCTACCCCGTCGGCGACGGGGTCGAGATCGCGGACGTGTGGGCGAGCGAGGAGCAGGGCCGGGCGTGGGTCCAAGAGGTGCTGCGGCCGCTGCTGGCCCGCGCGGGGCTCACCGCCGGTGAGGTCGACGTCGTCCCGGTCTGGTCGTTCGCACGGCCCTGAGGGCCTCCCGGCGGTGCCGGCTCGTCAGTGGTCCTCGCCCCAGTTGGCGACGATCACCGCGATGGGCGGGATCACCGCCGCCACGGCCGACATCACCACCGCCGCCGTCGTGGACCAGAAGCGGACCACGTTCCAGGCCAGCAGGATCAGCGTGATGCAGACGCCCATCAGCGCGAAGTACCACCGCTGCCGGCGGCGCAGGCGATCGCTCTGCGAGCGCGGCACGTCGCTGATCCGGTAGCGCCGGCGGCGTCTCATGCCCCCCACCTACCCATGGTGGGCCGCGCGAGAACCCCCTCACCCCATCAGGGCCGCGGAACGACGAACGCCCCGACCGAGACGGTCGGGGCGTTCGTCGTACGGGAGAGCGGGTGATCAGCGGCCGCGCAGGTTGCCGCGCATGCCCTTCATGCTGGTCGGCACCGGGCCCTTGGGGAGCGGAACCTTGGGGCGCTGGGCGTCGAGCGCGCGGAGGCGGCCCTTCAGCTCGGTGATCTCGGCGGGCTTGACCTGCTTGCCGAGCTTCTGCACGTGGCGGACCAGCTTGGGCAGCGGGACCTCGCCCTCCCCGGTGCCGACGACGATCTCGTGGACCGGGTAGTCCGTGGCGACGCGCTCGTGCTTCTTGCGCTCGCCGGCCATCAGCGGCTTGAGCCGGCCGGCGTTGCCCTCGCCGACGAGGATGATGCCCGGAGGGCCGACCACTCGGTGCACCATGTCCTGCTGGCGGGTGAAGGCCACGACCTCCTCGACCGTCCAGCCGCGGCGCAGCATGGTCAGCGCACGGGCGCCGCCGCCCGGCTGGCCCTCGAGCCGCGCGTACGCCGCCTTCTGGGCGCGGCGGCTGAAGACGATCATCAGCGCCAGGAAGCCGACCAGGATGCCGCTGATGACGGCCATGATCGTGGTGAACAGGTTGTCGCCCGGCAGCGCCATGAACAGCCCGAAGCCGAGCGCACCGAAGACCAGGAAGGAGCCGAGCAACCACCAACCCAGGGCGGGGTCGACCTGCTTGGACATCCGGTAGGTCTCGATGATCTGCCGGGTCCGGCTCATCGACGAGGGGTCGAGGGGTGCGTTCTTCTTCTCGGCCATGGTGGGTGCGGGTGTGCTTCCTGTCAGCGGTGGGTTCTGCGGGTGCGGTACTGCGGGTGACTGGGCGGGCCAGTGACCGGGTGGATCGGCGACTAGGCGCTCGCCTCGGCGGCGCGCGCGTCCATCGCCTGACGGTACAGGCGACCGGCACGGTACGACGAACGGACGAGCGGACCGGACAGCGCTCCCGCGAATCCGATCTCCATGGCCTCCTCCTGGAGCTCGACGAACTCCTCGGGCTTGACCCACCGCTCCACCGGGTGGTGGCGCAGCGAGGGGCGCAGGTACTGGGTGATGGTGACCAGGTCGCAACCCGCGTCGTGGAGGTCCTGCAGCGCCTGCGAGACCTCCTCGCGGGTCTCGCCCATGCCCAGGATCAGGTTCGACTTGGTGACCAGACCGAACGCGCGCGCCTGGGTGAGCACGTCCAGGGAGCGCTCGTAGCGGAACGCGGGCCGGATCCGCTTGAAGATCCGGGGCACGGTCTCCACGTTGTGGGCGAGCACCTCGGGACGGGACTCGAAGACCTCGGCCAGCAGGTCCGGGAGGCCGTTGAAGTCCGGGATCAGGTTCTCCACGCCGGTGCCCGGGTTGAGCTCGTGGATGGCGCGGACGGTCTCCGCGTACAGCCAGGCGCCGCCGTCGGGCAGGTCGTCGCGGGCGACGCCGGTGATCGTGGCGTACCGCAGGCCCATCGTCTGCACCGACTCCGCCACCCGGCGGGGCTCGTCGCGGTCCAGGGGCTGCGGCTTGCCGGTGTCGATCTGGCAGAAGTCGCAGCGCCGGGTGCACTGGTCGCCGCCGATGAGGAAGGTGGCCTCGCGGTCCTCCCAGCACTCGAAGATGTTGGGGCAGCCGGCCTCCTGGCAGACCGTGTGCAGCCCCTCGGACTTCACCAGCTTCTGCAGCTCGGTGTACTCCGGTCCCATCTTCGCGCGCGTCTTGATCCACGACGGCTTGCGCTCGATCGGGGTCTCGGCGTTCCGGACCTCGAGGCGGAGGAGCTTGCGGCCTTCAGGAGCGGGTGCACTCACACGTGCCAGCCTACTCGGCGCCGGTGCGCCGTCCGATTCGGCACCGGCCGATCACGGCACGTCGCGACGGCGGAAGGACCACACCGATCCGAGGGCCACCACGACGAGGCCGCTCCCCAGGTACCCGGCGCCCTGGCCCAGGGTGCGCAGCTCCTCGCGGCCGCAGTTGTTGTCGACGTCCTCGGGGGAGCCGCAGGGCAGGTCCACCCAGTACCGGGTCCCGTCGCGCAGGACGGCGTCCACGTTGGTCGCCGGGTTGAGCGCCCCGCTGAACCCGGTCGCGGCCAGCACGATCCCGCCCGCGACCGCGACCGCCGCGATCACCCCGAGCGCGCCGACGGTGCTGCGCAGCAGCATCGTCAGGGCGTAGCCGCCGACGGCCGCGCCCGCCGCGACGACCGCCGCCCGCCAGCCCATCTGCAGGCAGTCGAGCAGCACTCCGTCGCCCACGGGCAGGTCGCGGCGCGCGGCGACCGCGCCCAGCAGCAGCCAGTACGCCGTCAGCGAGACCGCCGCCCAGGCCAGGGCGGTGACCGCCAGCGCCACGGCCTTGGCGAGCCAGACGGGCACTCGACGCGGCGTGAAGAGCAGCTGGTTGCTCACCGACCCGCTGGCCCAGTCGTGGCCGATGAAGGTGGTGCCGGCCAGCAGCGCCAGGGCGATCACCACGAGCGCGGCCGCGGCCCCGCCCTCGGTCTGGTCGCTCCGGAGGTCCAGGGTGGGGCGGTAGATGTACCACTCGGGGCTCGGATCGATGTTCCTGGTGCAGAACCGCTCCGCGTCGGCGGCCCGCGGTGCCCCCCACCTCCGGGGGTGCTGGATGCACTCCTGGAGGTCCCGCTGGGCCTGCGCGGCGGCCTCTGCGCGCTCGCCGTCCGACAGCGGCCGGCTGTTCCAGGCGACGAGCCCGCCGATCGCGAGCGGCACCAGCAGGATCGCCGCGGCGATGACCAGCACCGCGCGGCGCCGGCGGAGGCGGATCAGCTCGACGCGGAGCACGCGGGAGAAGGTGCTCATGCGGCCAGCCCCTCGCCGCGGGTGAGGTCCAGGAAGACGGTCTCCAGGTCGGCCCGGGCGGGGGCGAGCTCGGAGATCCAGATGCCGGCCTCGCCGAGGGTCCGGCTGATCGCGGCGGGCTCGGCCGCGTCGACGACCAGCCCGCCGTCGACCTCCAGCACGCCGAAGCCCGCTCCCAGCAGCACGGCGGCGGCAGCGACCGGGTCGGTCGTGACCACCCGGTGCCGGTCCGTGGACCCGAGAAGATCCTCGACGGCGCCCGAGGCGAGCAGGCGCCCCTTGCCGATGATGGTGGCCGAGGTGCACACCTGCTGCACCTCGGCGAGGATGTGGGAGCTGAGCAGCACGGTCACGCCGTCCGCGGCCAGGGTGCGGATCGTGTCGCGGATCTCGCGGATGCCGGCGGGGTCGAGGCCGTTGGTCGGCTCGTCCAGGATCAGCAGCTCGGGCTCCTTGAGCAGGGTCGCCGCGATGGCCAGGCGCTGCTTCATGCCGAGCGAGTAGGTCTTGAAGCGGTCGCCGTCGCGGCCGGTGAGGCCCACGGTCTCGATCGCGCGGTCGACCTGGCGGCGCGGCGCGTCGATCGAGGTCGCCAGCAGCTCGAGGTTGGTGCGCCCGGTCAGGTTCGGCGAGAACTTCGGCGACTCCACGACGGCGCCGATCCGGTCGATCACCGACGGCAGCTGCCGGGGGACCTCCTCGCCGAAGAGACGCATGGTGCCGCCGGAGGCCCGGGACAGCCCGAGCAGCATCCGGATGGTGGTGGTCTTGCCCGATCCGTTGGGACCGAGGAAGCCGTGCACGCCGCCCGCGGGGACCGCCAGGTCGAGCCCGTCGACGGCGACCCGGCGTCCCTTCCGCCCGTGGTACTCCTTGCGGAGCCCCTCGGTCTCGATCACCAGCTCGGCCATGCCACGCCCCCCGTCGTCCGGGGTGCGCGTCTCGTCCCCCGAAGACGGAACGATCCAGCATGCCGGACGTTCCGCGCCGGCGACGCGCCGGGACGTCGGTCGCCTGTGACTCAGCCGACGGTGGCGGGGCGGATCAGCGTGACCTGGGGGTGCTTGGCCGGGTCCGGTCGCGGCTCGTAGTCCGGCGTCGGCACGTAGGGCTCCCAGGCCAGCAGGTCATCGAGGTGGCGCCGTACCGAAGGGATCACCTCGGCGACGGTGACGTCGCGGCCGAGCTCGGAGGAGAACGAGGTGACGCCGGCGTCGGCGATGCCGCAGGGCACGAACCGGTCGTACCAGCCCAGGTCGACGTCGCAGTTGAGCGAGAAGCCGTGCATCGCGATGCCGCGGCGGACTCGGATCCCGATCGCGGCGATCTTGCGCTCCGGGCCGCGGTCGTCCGCCCGCAGCCAGACGCCCGTGCGGCCGGGGATCCGGGCGGTGGCGACGCCGAAGTCGGCGCAGACCCCGATCAGCGCCTCCTCGATCCGACGCACGTAGTCGACCACCTTGACGTGGTCGGGAAGCCGGAGGATCGGGTACCCGACCAGCTGGCCGGGCCCGTGGAAGGTGATCTTGCCGCCACGGTCCACGTCGATCACCTGCGCGCCACCGGTGTCGACGGGCTTCTCGGCCTCCAGCGTGCGTCGGCCGACGGTGAAGACCGGCGGGTGCTCGAGCAGCAGCACGGCACCGGGGTCGCCCTCGACGACGCCTGCGTGGATCTCGCGCTGCAGGTCCCACGCGGCCATGTAGTCGAGCGAACCCAGCTCCCGGAACTCCTGCGACGTCACGGCGCCGACCCTACTCCGGGGCTCGGCACGGCCTGCCTGTGGATGACCGGATGCGCCGGCCGGCGGATCGGCGTAGGACCGGAGCATGCAACCGAGGGCCGCCGGCGACCGCCGCTCGATGATCGTGGTCGGCGCCGTCGTCGCGGTCCTCGCCTGGGGAGTCCTCGGCCGGCCCGGTACGCCGGCGGGCCGGCCCGCCGCGACTCCGGACGTGCCGGTGGTGGTCGATGCCGCCCCGGTCGCCGAGACACCCGAGGGCGTCGCGCTGCGGGTGCTCCACACCTGGGACCGGCGCCGCGCTCGGGCGTGGGCGCGGCAGGACGCTGCGGCGCTGGGGAGCCTCTACGCCCCCGGGTCGGTCGCCGGGGCGCGGGACGCCGCGATGCTCGGCGCCTGGGCGGAGCGCGGCGTCAGGGTGCGGGGCCTGCGGATCCAGCTGCTGGGCATCGAGGTGCGCCAGCACGGGCCGCGGCGCCTGGTCGTGGTGGTCACCGATCGCGTGGTGCGGGGGCGAGGCGTCGGTCCGGGCGGCGTGGTGCGGTTGCCGCGCGACCGTGAGAGCACCCGTCGGCTGGTGCTCGTCCGGCCCGCTGGGCGGTGGCTGCTGGCGGGCGCCTACGACGTACCGGCCAGGCCGGT
Source organism: Nocardioides sp. GY 10113 (assembly GCF_004919105.1). Classification (GTDB taxonomy): domain Bacteria; phylum Actinomycetota; class Actinomycetes; order Propionibacteriales; family Nocardioidaceae; genus Nocardioides. The sequence continues at coordinate 27,251 of NZ_STGK01000022.1, read as the reverse complement.
GGCCAGCACGTCCTCGACGGAGGGGTCGCGCAGCTCGTAGCCGGCCTCCCGCAGCGCGGCCGGCACCGTGCGCACCGAGCCGAGGATCTCCGGCGCGACGGGGCCCGCGACCACCCGCAGCACCGGGGCCGGCACCGGGAGAACGGCCGGGCGGTGCAGGAGCTCGGCCAGCGCCCGGGTGAACTCCCGGTTGGTCGGCGTCGGCTCGCAGCACAGGTTGACCGGGCCGGACGCGCTCGGGTGCTCGGCGAGGAACGCCACGGCGCCGACCCAGTCGCGCAGGCTGATCATCGGCATGTACTGGTCGCCGGAGCCGAGCCGACCACCCAGCCCGAGAGAGAACAGCAGCCGCAGCTGCGGCAGCGGCGGGGCGGACCGGTCCATCACCGGAGCGGTGCGCAGCACGCAGACGCGGGCGCCGGCCTCCGCCGCGGGAAGCGTCGCCGCCTGCCACTCCCGGCACGTCTGGGTGAGCAGCGACTGCCCGGCGCTGTCGGCGTCCTCGGTGAGCTCGTCGGCGCCGTGGTCGCCGTACCATCCGACCGCGTTGCCCGCCAGGAACGCCGGGGGCGTGCTCGCCCCGGCGATGGTCTCGGCCAGCAGCCGGGTGGTCGCCACCCGGCTCTCGCGGTGCCGCTCCGCCCACCGACGCGAGTGCGGGTTGCCGAGGTTGGGGGAGCCTGCCAGGTTGACCACCACGTCGGCGGTGCGGACCAGCGACCGGTCCAGCTCCCCGGCGTAGGGGTCCCAGGTCGACTCGTTGTCGGAGGCGGCCGGCCGGCGGACCAGGCTGACGACCCGGTGACCGCGGCGCTCCAGCTCCTCGCGCAGGTTGCTGCCGAGGAAGCCGGACGCGCCGGCGATGACCACGGAGAGCTCGCTCATGCCTCGAGTCTGCCCGGGCGCGCCCGCCGAAAACGCCGAGAGTCGGCAGAAACTCCCTGCCGACTCTCGGATTCCGGCGCCGCGTCGGCAGGGAGCCCCTGCCGACGCGGCGATCGGTGCTGGCTCAGACCTCGAACTGGCCGGCCTCCAGGCGCTTCTTCACGTCCTGGAGGAAACGGCCCGCGTCCGCGCCGTCGACCAGGCGGTGGTCGTAGGTGAGTGCGAAGTAGCACATGTGGCGGACCGCGATCGTCTCGCCCAGGTGCGGGTCGTCGATCACCACGGGGCGCTTGACGACCGCGCCCGGACCGAGGATCGCGACCTGCGGCTGGTTGATGATCGGGGTGTCCCAGAGGGCGCCCACGCTGCCGAGGTTGGTGATCGTGAAGGTGCCCCCGGACAGCTCGTCCGGACCGATCTTGTTGGTCCGGGTGCGCTGCGCGGTGTCGGCGATCTTCTTGGCCAGGCCCGAGACCGACAGGTCGCCGGCGTGCTTGATCACCGGGGTGATCAGGCCCTTCTCGGTGTCGACGGCGATCGCCAGGTGCTCCACGTCGTAGTAGGTGATCTCACCGGCCTCGAGGTCGAGCGTCGCGTTCAGCGACGGGTGCGACTTGAGGGCGTCGATCGCGGCCTTGGCGAAGAACGGCAGGTACGACAGCTTCACACCCTCGCGGGCCAGGAAGTCGGCCTTGGCCGACTCGCGGAGGCGGGCGACGTTGGTGACGTCGATCTCCACGACCTGGGTGAGCTGGGCCGAGGTCTGCAGCGACTCGACCATCCGGTCCGCGATGATCTTGCGAAGGCGGCTGACCTTGACCGTCTGGCCGCGCAGCGGCGACGAGGCGGCGGGCGCGGCGGCGGCCGGGGCGGTCGCGGCGGGAGCGCTCGCTGCCGGGGCGGCGTCCGCGGCGGCCTTCTGGGCGGCCGCGGCGTCGAGCACGTCCTGCTTGCGGATCCGGCCGCCGACGCCGGAACCGGTGACCGAGGCGAGGTCGACGCCGTGCTGGGCCGCGAGCTTGCGGACCAGCGGGGTCACGTAGCCGGCGCCGTCGCCCGGGGGCGCGGCGGCGGGTGCCGGGGCCGCGGGAGCGGCGGGGGCCGCCGGTGCGGGCGGCGGGGTCGGCGCGGCCGCGGGGGCAGCCGGCTCGGGCTCCGGCTCGGGCTCCGGCTCGGACTCCGGCTCGGGCTCCGGCTCGGGCTCGGGCTCGGGCTCCGGCGCGGCGGCGGGCGCGCCGCTTCCGATCATCGCCAGGACGGCGCCGACCTCGACGGTCTCGTCCTCGTTCGCCTTGATCTCGAGCAGGGTTCCGGCCACCGGCGAGGGGATCTCGGTGTCCACCTTGTCGGTGGAGACCTCGAGCAGCGGCTCGTCCACGGCCACGGAGTCGCCGACCTGCTTGAGCCAGCGGGTCACGGTGCCCTCGGTCACCGACTCACCGAGCGCCGGCAGGGTGACCTCGGTGGCGTCGCCGCCGGAGGCCGGTGCGGCGGGCGCGGCGGGCTCCTCGGCGGCCGGCTGCTCCTCGGCCGGGGCCGCGGGCTCCTGGGCCGGGGCCGCGGGCTCCTCCTCGGCCGGCGGGGCTGCGGGCTCCTCGCCGCCGGCGGGGGCCTCGTCGGAGTCACCGATGACCGCGAGCACGGCGCCGACCTCGACGGTGTCGTCCTCGTTCGCCTTGATCTCGAGCAGGGTTCCGGCCACCGGCGAGGGGATCTCGGTGTCCACCTTGTCGGTGGAGACCTCGAGCAGCGGCTCGTCGACGGCGACGGTGTCGCCGACCTGCTTGAGCCAGCGGGTGACGGTGCCCTCGGTGACGGACTCCCCGAGTGCCGGGAGGGGGACTTCGGTGGCCATGGATTCCTCGTCTTCGCTTCTGAACTTCTCTGGACGGATGGTGCCGTACTTCTGTCACTACTAGGTGACCTGGGTGTCGGTCAGTGGCTCTTCATGATCGGCGATGGATCAGCCGTGGTGGTGGAGCGGCTTGCCGGCGAGGGCCAGGTGGGCCTCGCCGAGCGCCTCGCTCTGGGTCGGATGGGCATGGACGAGTGGCGCCACGTCCTCGGGGTGCGCCTCCCAGCCGTAGATCAGCTGCGCCTCGGCGATCAGCTCGCCGACGCGGTCGCCGACCAGGTGCAGCCCGACGACCGGGCCGTCGGCGACCCGGACCAGCTTCACGAAGCCCTTGGTCTTCAGGATCTGGCTGCGGCCGTTGCCGGCCAGGTCGTAGGTGAACGTCGCGACCGCGTCGCCGTACCGGTCGCGGGCCGCGTCCTCGGTGAGGCCGACCGAGGCGACCTCGGGGCGGGAGTAGGTGATCCGCGGGATGCCCGCGTCGTCGATCGGCGCGGGGGTGAGCCCGGCGATCTCCTCGGCGACGAAGATGCCCTGGGCGAACCCGCGGTGGGCCAGCTGCAGGCCGGGGACGATGTCGCCGACCGCCCACACGCCCGGCAGGGAGGTGCGCAGTCGCTCGTCCACGGTGACGAAGCCGCGCTCGAGTGCGACGCCCTGCGCCTCGAGGCCGAGGCCGGCGGTGCGCGGGCCCCGGCCCACCGCGACCAGCAGGATCTCCGCGCGGAGCTCCTCGCCGCCCTCGAGCGTCACGGTGACGCCGTCGCCGTCCGCCACGGCGGAGGCGACCGGCGCCCCGGTGCGCATGCCGATCCCGCGCTTGCGGAAGGCGCGCGCCAGCGCCTTGGACGAGGCCTCGTCCTCCGGCGGCAGCAGCCGCGGCAGTGCCTCCACGACCGTCACCTCGGCGCCGAAGCTGCGCCACACGCTGGCGAACTCGCAGCCGATCACGCCGCCGCCGAGGACGACCACCGACGCGGGGACCCGGTCCAGGCGGAGGGCGTGCTCGGAGGTGATGATCCGCCCGCCGTCGACCTCGATGCCCGGGATCAGGCGCGGCTCGGAGCCGGTGGCCAGCACGACGTGGTCGGCGGTGTACGCCGTGCCGTCGACCGTGACCTCACGGGGGCCGGTCAGCCGGCCGGTGCCGGTGACGACGTCGATGCCGGCCGCGGCGACCAGCCCGGTCAGGCCGCGGTACAGGCGGGCGACGACGCCATCGGCGTACCCGACCACGCCGGTCGCGTCGATGCCCTCGAGGGTGGCGCGGACGCCGAACTGCTCGGCCTCGCGCGCCGCGTCGGCGACCTCGGCCGCGTGCAGCAGTGCCTTCGTCGGGATGCACCCGACGTGGAGGCAGGTGCCGCCGACCTTCGACTCCTCGACCAGGCGCACGCTCATCCCCAGCTGCGCGGCGCGAAGTGCGCAGGCGTAGCCGCCGGACCCCGCACCGAGGATCAGAACGTCGACCACGGCGCCCATCCTTGCACCTCACGCTCACGCGTGCGCACCGGCCCGTCCGCGACGTCCAGGTGACTCGCGGGTAGCCGTCGGCGTGCCTCTCGGGGCGTTGCCGGCCGCAGGTCAGGCAGCATCGGGCACACTGGGGACATGGGCTTGTTCGACCGTTTCCGCCGTGGTTCGCGGATGAGTGGTCCCGCGAAGGACGCCGCGAGGACCGGTTCCACCCGCGTGCGGGCCGCCGACCGCACCGATGAGCAGCACCTGCGCGAGTGGCTCGGCGCCAGGCGCGGCGTCGAGGGCTTCGTCGAGCCGCGCACGGCGGTCAGCGAGGTCACGCTGCTGCTCGTGGCCCACGACGGCGAGTGGACCCGACGGCGGGTGCCCGGGGTGCAGTGGGCCCACGACTTCTGCAACCGCAACCAGGTGCCGTCCTACGACGCGGCCGTCGTCGGCGTCCCGCAGCGGATGCGGGACTACAACTCGCGGCAGCGGGCGCTCAGGAAGCAGCAGGGGCTGTAGCTCCGGCGTCCCCGGGCTCGGTCGCCGCGGCGCCGGCCGCGGCGCGCGTCCGCAGGAGGTCCAGCAGCGTCGCCACGCCGTAGCCGGTGGCGCCGGGCGTGAGGTGGCCGCTCGGTCCGCCCTTGATGAAGGTCGGGCCGGCGATGTCCAGGTGCGCCCACGGCACCCCGCGGTTGAACTCGCGCAGGAAGGCGGCGGCGAACAGCCCACCGCCCCAGCGGACCCAGTCGTGCTGGGCGAGGTCGGCGACCGTGCTCGACTTGATCCGGGAGTCCATGTACTCCGGGATCGGCATCGGCCACGCGTCCTCGCCGGCGGACTTCGCCGCGGCCAGCACCTCCGCGACCACGTCGTCGTCGCCGAGCACGCCGGCCATCTTGTCGCCGAGCGCGATCACCATGTGACCGGTGAGGGTGGCCATGTCCACCAGAACGTCGGGCTCGCGCTCGGCAGCCCGGCCGAGGCAGTCGGCGAGCACCAGGCGACCCTCGGCGTCGGTGTTGGCGATCTCGACGGTCGTGCCGCCGTAGATGGTGACCACGTCGCCGGGGCGGTACGACGATCCGGCCACCATGTTCTCCGCCAGGCCGACGACGGCGGTGACCGCCACCGGGAGGCCGAGCCGGGCGGCGGCCAGCGTCGCCTGGACGACGCCCGCGGCTCCCGCCATGTCCTCCTTCATGGTCTGCATGCTGCCGGCGGGCTTGATGGAGAGGCCGCCGGAGTCGAAGGTGATGCCCTTGCCGACCAGCGCGACGTGTGCGGTCGCGCCCTCGGGGGCGTAGCTCAGCTCGACGATCCGCGGCGCGGCGTGGGAGCCCTGCCCGACCGCGAGCGTCCCGCCGCAGCCCAGCTCGGCCAGTCGCTCCTCGTCGAGGACCTCGACCGAGACGGTCGCGGCGCCCTTGGCCAGGGCCTTGTTGGTGGCCTCGGAGGCCGCCGCGATCGCGTCGGCGAACACCGGAGGTGTCAGGTCGCCCGGCGGCGTGTTGACCCAGTCGCGGGTGGCGATGACGGCGTCGGCGAGCACCTGGGCGTCGGCGACGGCGGAGGCCACCTCCTTGCGGCGGGCGCCGGGGGAGAGCAGCACCAGCTCGGCGGGCGCGGTCTGCTCCGGCGGGCTGCTCTTGTAGCGCGTGAAGGTGTAGGCGCCCAGGCGGTAGCCCTCGACGACGGCCGCGGCCTGCTCGGGGGTCTCGGCGGGCAGCGCGAGAGCGACGGAGGCGGCGTTGGGCACCGCGCGGGCGGCGGCGCCGGCGGCGCGGCGCACGGCGTTGGCGTCGGGGTCGGCGCCGAGCCCGACCAGCACCAGCAAGGGGGAGTGGATCGTGCCGCCGGTGGGGATCTGGGTGACCTCGCCCGGCTTGCCCTGGACGCCGAGGGTGGCCAGCAGTCCGCGCAGCTTGCGCCCGTAGGCCTCGGCGACGTCCTCTGCTCCCGGCGCCAGCTCGGGCCCGGGGAGCACGCCCACCACCACCGCCTCAGCGCGGGTCTTGGCAGGACTGGCGGTGCGGAGCGCGAAGGACGTCACCGCCGCAGGATAGCGAGCCGGCTCCGCATACGATGCCGGCCATGGACCTGCTGCACTCCCCGTTGCACGACCGTCACGTGGCGCTGGGCGCCAAGTTCTCCGAGTTCGGCGGCTGGCAGATGCCGCTGGAGTACGCCGGCGTGGTCGCCGAGCACACCGCCGTGCGCACCGGCGTCGGCGTCTTCGACGTCTCCCACCTCGGCAAGATCGTGGTGCTCGGCCCGGGCGCGGCGGACTTCGTCAACGCCACGCTGAGCAACGACCTGGGCCGGATCGGTCCCGGCGGGGCGCAGTACACCCTGTGCCTGGACGAGGAGACCGGCGGCATCGTCGACGACATCTTCAGCTACTACCGCGACCCCGAGCACGTGCTGCTGGTCCCGAACGCGGCCAACAACGCCGAGGTCCACGCGCGGCTGCTCGCGGCGGCCCCTGCCGGCGTCTCGGTGACCAACGAGCACGCCGACTACGCGGTGATCGCGGTCCAGGGCCCGCGGTCGGAGACGGTCCTGGAGGTCGCCGGCCTGCCGGTGGGCCACGACTACCTCACGTTCGTCGAGGCCGACGTCGACGGGGCCGAGGTGATCGTCTGCCGGACCGGGTACACCGGCGAGCACGGCTACGAGCTGATCGCGCCCGCCGCCGTCGCCGCCCAGGTCTGGGACCGGGTGCTGGAGGCCGGTGCCGGGTTCGGCATCGTGCCGTGCGGTCTCGGCGCCCGCGACACCCTGCGCACCGAGATGGGCTACCCGCTGCACGGCCAGGACATCGGGCCCGACGTCACGCCGGTGCAGGCGCGGCTCGGCTGGGCGGTCGGCTGGAAGAAGCCGGCGTTCTGGGGCCGCGACGTCGTCGTCGCCGAGCGCGAGGCCGGTGCCGGTCGCAAGCTGCTCGGCCTGGTCGCCTCGGGCAGGGGCATCCCGCGTCCGGGGATGGGCGTCTACCTGCACGGCATCCCGGTCGGCAAGATCACCTCCGGCACCTTCTCGCCGACCCTCAAGAAGGGCATCGCGCTGGCGCTGACCGACGCCGCGGTGCCCGACGACGCCGAGGTGGCCGTCGACATCCGCGGCCGGCACGAGACGTTCGAGGTGACCAAGCCGCCGTTCGTCGACCCGTCGGTGCGCAAGGGCTGAACCGGGTCCGCAGCGTCCGGCCCGCGGCGTCGGGCCCGTGGTGCAGACTCGGAGCGTGAACCTTCCCGAGCAGCCGCCCACGTTCGCCCCGCCGAGCCCCGCCGAGCGCCCCTGGCGCTGGCGGCTGGAGGATCCCGCCGGCGCTCCGGTCACCCTGCCGGGGGCGCTGGCCGCCGAGTACGACCAGGCGTTCCCCACCCGCGCCGACGCCGAGTCCTGGATCGGTGAGACCTGGTCGGAGATGGCGTCGGCCGGGATCGCCCAGGTGACGCTGTTCGACGGTGAGCGCGAGGTCTACGGACCGATGTCGCTCTCGGCGTGAGCGGCCCGGCCCGGACGAGATCGTGATGGCACCCCGGCCCTTCCGCCAGGTCGATGTCTTCTCCGACGCCGCGCTCGGCGGCAACCCGGTCGCCGTGGTCCACGACGCCGCTGACCTGGACGACGAGCAGATGCAGGCCTTCGCGGCCTGGACCAACCTGTCGGAGACGACGTTCCTGCTGCCGCCGACCGTGCCGGAGGCCGACTACCGGCTGCGGATCTTCACCCCCGGCAACGAGCTGCCCTTCGCCGGCCACCCGACCCTCGGCTCGGCGCACGCCTGGCTCGAGGCGGGCGGTCGCCCCGCCGGGGCCGACGTCGTGCAGGAGTGCGGCGCCGGGCTGGTGCGGCTGCGGCGACACCGGGGGCTGCTCGCCTTCGCCGCGCCGCCGCTGGTCCGCTCCGGTCCGTTGGAGCCCGCCCTGCTGGACCGGATCGTGGCCGCCCTCGGAATCGGCCACGACGACGTGGTGGCGTCGGCCTGGGTGGACAACGGCCCGGGCTGGACCGGGATCCGGCTCGCCTCCGCCGACGCGGTGCTCGCGCTGCGGCCCGACTTCGCCGCGCTCCCCGCCGACGTCGGCGTGGTCGGCCCCTACCCGCCGGGGTCGGAGTGCGCGGTCGAGGTCCGCGCCTTCTGCCAGCCCGCGATGGGCCTGGCCGAGGACCCGGTGACCGGTTCGCTCAACGCCTCGCTCGCGCAGTGGCTCGCCGGGGACGTGCTGCCCTCGTCGTACCTCGCGGCGCAGGGGACGGTGCTCGGCCGCACCGGCCGGGTCCACGTCGAGACCGACGGGGACGGCGTGATCTGGGTCGGAGGCGCGACGCGCACGACCATCCGGGGCCACCTCGACCTCGGTGGGGGTCGCGCCGACTAGGGTTGGGGCCGTGCAGGCCTACCACGATCTCGTCCGCCGGATCCTCGACGAAGGAGCCGAGAAGGGCGACCGCACCGGCACGGGCACGCTGAGCGTGTTCGGCCACCAGATGCGGTTCGACCTCGCCGACGGCTTCCCGCTGGTGACGACCAAGCGGATCCACACCCGCTCGGTCTTCGGGGAGCTGCTGTGGTTCCTGCGCGGCGACACCAACGTGAAGTGGCTGCAGGACCGCGGCATCTCGATCTGGGACGAGTGGGCCGACGAGAACGGCGACCTCGGGCCGGTCTACGGCTACCAGTGGCGCTCCTGGCCGACCCCCGACGGCGGTCACGTCGACCAGATCGCGCAGGTCGTCGAGCAGATCCGGCGCGACCCCGACAGCCGGCGGCACATCGTCTCGGCCTGGAACGTCGCCGACATCCCGCAGATGGCGCTGGCGCCGTGCCACACGCTGTTCCAGTTCTACGTCGCCGACGGCAAGCTCAGCTGCCAGCTGTACCAGCGCTCGGCCGACGTCTTCCTCGGCGTCCCGTTCAACATCGCCTCCTACGCGCTGCTCACCCAGATGGTCGCCCAGGTGACCGGGCTGGAGCCCGGGACCTTCGTGCACACGCTCGGCGACGCGCACCTGTACTCCAACCACCTCGAGCAGGCCCGGCTGCAGCTGACCCGCGAGCCGCGGCCGCTGCCGACGCTGTGGCTGGACCCGTCCGTGACCGCGCTCGACGCCTTCGACCTCGAGCACATCCGGGTGGACGGCTACGACCCGCACCCGGGCATCAAGGCCCCGATCGCGGTCTGAGGGATACCGAGATGACGACTCCCGCCGGGCGGCGGGTCACGATGGTGGCTGCCCTCGCCGAGAACGGGGTGATCGGTGCGGACGGCAACATCCCGTGGCACCTGCCCGAGGACTTCGCCCACTTCAAGAGCACCACGATGGGGCACGTCCTGATCCTGGGGCGGACCACCCACGAGGGCATCGGTCGTCCGCTGCCCGGGCGCCAGACGATCGTGCTGACCCGCGACCCCGAGTGGAGCGCCGAGGGCGTCCGGGTCGCCGCCGACGTACCGTCGGCCCTGGCGCTGGCCGACGAGCTGCTCGCGGGCGCGCCGGCCGACAAGCACGTGATGATCGGCGGCGGCGGCCACGTCTACCGGGCGGCGATGCCGTACGCCGACGAGCAGATCCTCTCCGAGGTGCCGATGACCCCGGAGGGGGACGCCCACTACCCGGAGTTCTCCACGAAGCGCTGGGTCGAGGTGCGCCGGGAGCCGCGCGAGGGCTTCACCGTGGTCTGGTGGGAGCGCGTCTTCGCCTGCGGCGGCGACTGACGTCAGCCGGCCACCAGGGGTCTGGAAGGCTGGCCCCATGGAGCTGCGCGTCTTCACCGAACCCCAGCAGGGAGCCACCTACGACGATCTCCTCCGGGTGGCACTGGCCGCCGAGGAGCTCGGCTTCGGGGCGTTCTTCCGATCCGACCACTACCTGACCATGGGCGGCGACGGGCTGCCCGGATCCACCGACGCCTGGACGACGCTGGCCGGGCTGGCTCGAGAGACCAGCACGATCCGCCTGGGCACGATGATGACCTCGGCGACCTTCCGTCACCCCGGCGTGCTGGCGATCCAGGCGGCCCAGGTGGACCAGATGAGCGGCGGCCGGGTCGAGTTCGGCATCGGCGCCGGCTGGTTCACCCAGGAGCACACGGCGTACGGCATCCCGTTCCCGTCCACCAAGGAGCGCTTCGAGCGGTACGCCGAGCAGCTGGAGCTGATCACCGGCCTGTGGGCCACGCCGGTGGGGGAGACCTACGACTTCGACGGCACCCACTACCAGCTCGCCGACTCCCCGGCGCTGCCGAAGCCGGTCCAGCTGGGTGGCCACCGCGGCGGTCCGCCGGTGCTGATCGGCGGTCTGGGAGCGAAGAAGACCCCGGCACTGGCGGCGCGCTACGCCGACGAGTTCAACCTGCCGTTCGTCGACCTGGAGACCACTGCGCTCCAGTTCGGCCGGGTGCGGGCCGCGTGCGAGGCGATCGAGCGCGATCCCGCCGAGCTGACCTGGTCCAACGCGCTGGTGCTCTGCGTGGGCAGCGACGAGGCGGAGATCGCCCGGCGGGCCGCGGCGATCGGCCGGGAGGTCGACGAGCTGCGGGTCAACGGCCTGGCCGGCACGCCCGAGGAGGTCGTGGACAAGATCGGCCGCTACGCCGAGCAGGGCGCCCAGCGGATCTACCTGCAGACCCTCGACCTGACCGACCTCGACCACCTCCGCCTGGTCGCGGCCGAGGTGATGCCGAAGGTGGGAGACCTGGCCGACTGACCGTGGCGCCCGTCCGCGGGTCGGCGGGCCTGCCGCCCCGCGGCGCCGCCGACCCGTTCCGCGGGAGAGCGGGGTGGTCGGAGCAGCGGTGGCACCCGGTAGCCTGCTCGCATGACTTCCGCACCATTCGGCACCGTGCTGACCGCCATGGTCACGCCGTTCCACTCGGACGGCACCGTCGACCTGGACGGGGTGCAGAAGGTGGCCAAGCACCTGGTCGACCACGGCCACGACGGCCTGGTCGTCTCCGGCACCACCGGCGAGTCCGCGACCACCACCAAGGAGGAGGACGGCGAGATCCTCGCCGCCGTCCGGGACGCGGTCGGTGACCGCGCCAAGCTGGTCGCCGGCGTCGGCACCAACGACACCTCGACCTCGATCTGGCTGGCCCAGCAGGCCGCCAAGAACGGCGCGGACGGCGTGCTGCTGGTGACGCCGTACTACAACAAGCCCGGTCAGCGCGGTGTGCTGCACCACTTCCGCCAGGTGGTCGAGGCCGCCGAGCTGCCGGTGATGCTCTACGACATCCCGGGACGCACCGGCACGCAGCTGGCGATGGAGACCTACCAGGCGATGGTCGACTGGGAGCCGGTCGTCGCGGTCAAGGACGCGGTCGGTGACCTGGCCCGCGGCACCCGGATCCAGCAGCTCGGCTTCAAGGTCTACTCCGGTGACGACGTGGCCAACCTGGCCTGGCTGGCGCACGGCGCGGTCGGCTTCGTCTCCGTCGCGGGCCACGTGCTCGGTGACCGGCTCCGCGCGATGTACGACACGTTCGGCACGGACCCGGCCCGCGCCCGGGAGATCTTCGAGGGGATGCTGCCCGCGATCGACGCGATCATGGGCGCCCCCAACTACGGCGCCACGACCGCGAAGGCGTCGCTGCAGCTGACCGGCGTACTGGAGAACCGGCGCGTCAGATCGCCACTCGTCGAGCTGGACGACGACGAGCTCGCCGCGCTGCGCGCCGGCCTGGTGGCGGGTGGCGTGCTGTGAGCCACCCGCACCCCGAGCTGAGCGCCCCGCCGGAGCTGCCCCAGGGCGGTCTCCGGGTGATGCCGCTCGGCGGCCTCGGTGAGGTCGGTCGCAACATGACGGTCTTCGAGTACGACGGCCGCCTGCTGATCGTCGACTGCGGCGTGCTGTTCCCCGAGGACCACCAGCCCGGCGTCGACCTGATCCTCCCCGACTTCGGCCCGATCCGGGACCGGCTCGACGACGTCGAGGCGCTGGTGCTCACGCACGGTCACGAGGACCACATCGGTGCGACGCCGTACCTGCTGCGCGAGCGGCGCGACATCCCGCTGGTCGGCTCGGAGCTGACGCTGGCGCTGGTCAACGGCAAGCTGCGCGAGCACCGGATCAAGCAGACGCCGTTCTACACGGTCAAGGAAGGCGACACGATCACCTTCGGGCCCTTCGAGCTGGAGTTCGTGGCGGTCAACCACTCGATCCCGGACGCGCTCGCCGTGGCGATCCGCACCGGCGCCGGCCTGGTCCTGCACACCGGCGACTTCAAGATGGACCAGCTTCCCCTGGACGGCCGGATCACCGACCTGCGGGCGTTCGCGCGGCTGGGGGAGGAGGGCGTCGACCTCTTCCTCACCGACTCCACCAACGCGGAGGTGCCCGGCTTCACCACCGCGGAGAAGAAGATCACCCCGGTCCTCGACCAGGTCTTCCGCGAGTCCGAGCAGCGGATCATCGTCGCCTGCTTCGCCTCCCACGTGCACCGCGTGCAGCAGGTCCTCGACACCGCGGTCGCGCACGGCCGCAAGGTCGCCTACGTGGGCCGCTCCATGGTGCGCAACATGGGCATCGCCCGCGACCTGGGCTACCTCACGGTGCCGCCCGGCGTGATGGTGGAGGCCAAGGAGCTGGCCAAGCTGCCGCCGGAGAAGCAGGTGCTGATCTCCACGGGCTCGCAGGGCGAGCCGCTGAGCGCGCTGGCGCGGATCGCCCAGCGCAACCACAACTTCGTCCACCTCGAGCCCGGCGACACCGTGGTGCTGGCCTCCAGCCTGATCCCCGGCAACGAGAACGCCGTCTACCGGGTGATCAACGGCCTGGCCCGACACGGCGCCCGGGTGGTGCACAAGGGCAACGCGCTGGTGCACGTCTCCGGTCACGCCTCGGCCGGCGAGCTCCTGTACTGCTACAACATCGTCAAGCCGAAGAACGTGCTCCCGGTGCACGGCGAGATCCGCCACATGCTGGCCAACGGCGAGCTGGCCAAGCAGACCGGCGTGGAGAACGTCGTCTACGCGGAGGACGGCGTCGTGGTCGACCTGGTCGACGGCGTCGCGGCGGTGTCGGGCAAGGTCGAGGTCGGCTACGTCTTCGTGGACGGACAGACCGTCGGCGACGTCACCGAGACCGAGCTGAAGGACCGCCGGATCCTCGGCGAGGAGGGCTTCATCTCGGTGATCGTGGTGGTCGACTCGGTCTCGGGCAAGGTCTCGGCCGGCCCGGAGATCCACGCCCGCGGTCACGCCTGGACCGATGCGATGTTCGACGACATCAAGCAGCCGATCATCGACGCGGTGAACTTCCAGCTCTCCGAGGGCAACACCGACACCTACCAGCTGCAGCAGGTGGTCCGCCGGACCATCGGGCGGTGGGTGAGCGGCGCGCACAAGCGGCGTCCGATGATCATCCCGGTGGTCGTCGAGGCCTGATCGGCGCGGCCGGGATCACCGGTCGACCGGGGAAGCTCGCAGTTGTCACCCGTTGCGCCGGGTGACAAGTGCGGGAACCCCCGGTCAACCGGTGATTCATGCGCTCCCTGTGACGCCCGCGACCCCTGCGCACCACGCCCGCGTGTTGTCGCTGGGACGGAAGTTCCGCGTGATTAGGTTGTCAGCATGGCGACCCGTACGTCTTCCCCAACGGCGTCGCGCAGCCGGACCACGTCGACGAGTCGCTCCTCGAGCGCCAAGAAGACGTCCAGCTCGCGGTCCAAGAGCTCGACCTCCCGTGCCAAGAAGAGCACGGCGAAGCGGCCTGCCCCGCGCGCGGTCCGCAACGGCAGCGGACCGGTCGCCCGGCTCTTCTCCGCGCTGGCCCGCGGCATCGCCGCGCTCTGGTTGGGCATCGCCCACGGCGTCGGCGCGATCGTCCGCGGCCTCGTCGGCGGCGCCAAGGAGATCGAGCCGGAGCAGCGCCGCGACGGGATCGGGCTGCTGCTGGTCGGCCTCTCGCTGATCATCTCGGCCGCGGTCTGGTTCGAGGTCCCCGGCGCGGTCATGGAGTTCATGCGAGCCGTCGTCTCCGGCAGCGTCGGCAAGATCGGTTGGCTGGTGCCGCTGCTGGTGATGGTCGCCGCCTGGCGGGTCATGCGGGACCCGGTCCACAACGGTCCGGTCGGACGTCAGGTGATCGGCTGGACCGCCTTCTCCTTCGGCATCCTCGGCATCGTCCACATCGCCAACGGCATGCCCGAGCCGGTCGCCGGCGACACGATGCCGCTGCGTGACGGCGGCGGCGCGATCGGGTACGTCGTCTCGGCGCTGCTGCTCGACCTGCTGCGCTCCACCTACGTCGTGGTCCCGCTCCTCGCGCTGCTCTCGTTCTTCGGGGTGCTGGTGATCACCGCGACCCCGCTCTACCGGATCCCCGACCGCCTGCGCGACCTCAGCAACCACCTGTTCGGCGTACACCCCGACGACGCCGATCGGCGCCGGGCGGCCGTCGACCTGGACGACACCTTCGAGCGGACCGGCGACCAGGCGTACGACAGCCCGGTGATCAGCGAGCCCAAGAAGAAGCGCAAGCGCAAGGGCGCCGAGGTCGAGGACGAGGCGGTCAACCCGGTGGAGGAGTCGATGGAGCTGCGCGAGCCCATCGACTTCGACTTCGACTACCTCGACAGCGACGTGGACCGCACCGCCGAGCGGCCCAAGGTCAGCCCGGACGCCGCGGGCGTCGGCGCCGCGGGTGCCGCCGCGGCCGCGGCGACCGCCGCCGCGATGCGGTCCGGCGGCGAGGACACCGACGCCCTGGAGCCGCCCCCGCACGCCGAGCTGCCGCAGCGCGTCGAGCAGCTGCAGCTCTCCGGCGACATCGCCTACACGCTGCCGACCGGCGAGATCCTCAAGGCCGGCTCGCCGCACAAGGCCCGATCCAAGGCCAGCGACGACGTCGTGGCCCGCCTGCAGGGCGTGCTCGAGGAGTTCAGCATCGACGCCCAGGTCACCGGTTACACCCGGGGACCGACGGTGACCCGCTACGAGATCGAGCTCGGCACCGGCGTGAAGGTCGAGAAGATCCTCGGCGTCCAGAAGAACATCTCCTACGCCGTCGCCTCGGAGGACGTCCGCATCCTCAGCCCGATCCCCGGCAAGTCGGCGGTCGGCGTGGAGATCCCGAACACCGACAAGGAGATCGTCTCCCTCGGCGACGTGCTGCGCTCCAACGCCGCACGGAACGACCACCACCCGATGGTCTCCGGACTCGGCAAGGACGTGGAGGGCGGCTTCGTGGTCGCCAACCTGGCGAAGATGCCGCACCTGCTGGTGGCGGGTGCCACCGGCTCCGGAAAGTCGTCGTTCATCAACTCGATGATCACCTCGGTGCTGATGCGCGCGACGCCGGACGAGGTCCGGATGATCATGGTCGACCCCAAGCGCGTCGAGCTGAACGCCTACGAGGGCGTGCCGCACCTGATCACGCCGATCATCACCAACCCGAAGAAGGCCGCCGAGGCGCTGGCCTGGGTCGTGCGCGAGATGGACATGCGCTACGACGACCTGGCGAACTTCGGCTTCCGCCACATCAACGACTTCAACAAGGCGGTCCGCGCCGGCAAGGTCGAGCTGCCCCCGGGCAGCGAGCGCGAGCTCTCGCCCTACCCGTACCTGCTGGTGATCGTCGACGAGCTGGCCGACCTGATGATGGTCGCCCCGCGCGACGTCGAGGACTCCGTCGTGCGGATCACCCAGCTCGCCCGTGCGGCCGGCATCCACCTGGTGCTGGCCACCCAGCGCCCGTCGGTGGACGTGGTCACCGGCCTGATCAAGGCCAACGTGCCCTCGCGCCTGGCGTTCGCGACCTCCAGCCTCGCCGACAGCCGGGTGATCCTCGACCAGCCCGGCGCGGAGAAGCTCGTCGGTCAGGGTGACGGCCTGTTCCTGCCGATGGGTGCCTCCAAGCCGATCCGCGTGCAGGGCTCCTGGGTCACCGAGGAGGAGATCCACCAGGTCGTCAAGCACTGCAAGGGGCAGCTGGAGCCGACGTACCGCGACGACGTCACGGCGCCCGCGGGCGGCAACAAGGTGCTCGACGACGACATCGGGGACGACCTGGACCTGGTGGTGCAGGCGATCGAGCTGGTCGTGTCGACCCAGTTCGGCTCGACCTCGATGCTGCAGCGCAAGCTGCGCGTCGGCTTCGCGAAGGCCGGCCGGCTCATGGACATCATGGAGAGCCGTGGTGTGGTCGGCCCCAGCGAGGGATCCAAGGCCCGGGACGTCCTGGTGAAGCCGGACGAGCTCGACTCCGTGATTGCGACCATCCAGGGGGAGGCGTGACCCAGATGACCGACCAGACCTCCGTCGCCGAGCGCGAGCTCGACGACGACTCCCGTGCCGAGCCCGCCGAGGCGGAGGCCACGGAGGAGCGCCCGACGGCGCCCACCGCGCCCCCGCCGACCTCGATCGAGGTACGACGCAACGTGGCGCTCGCCGGCGTCGTGGGCGGCCTCTCGGCCGTGCTCGCCGTCGCCTTCGGGGTGCGTGCGCTCGACGGCGGCACCGCGCTCGACTGGGCCTCGTTCGGCGTGCTGGTGCTCGTCGTGCTGGCCTACGGCGCGTCGCTGCTGGACAGCCGCGCGCCGCTGATGGTGGTCGACGTGCACGGCGTACGGCTGCGCAGCGGCGGCCGTTGGCAGGGCATCGCCTGGTCCGAGGTCGACTGCCTGGAGCACCTGCCGCGGCGGCGGGTGGTCCGCGACGGTCACCTCCTGGTCGTCGCCCACGACGACCGGCAGCTCGTCGTACCGCTGACGATGGCGACCCGTCTCTCCGGTGCCACGGCGTCGACCCTCAGCGACCGGCTGGCCGCCCTGGCGGCGGGCCGCGCGGACGTGGTCGAGGTGGTGCCCGGCCTGACCGACGACGTAGCCGACCACGCAGCCGAGGATGGCGTCGAGCACGCAGCCGAGGATGCCGTCGAGCACCCTGGCGAGACCGCGGCGGTGGCCGCGGACGGCGAGGACCAGGTCGCTGACGACCCGGCCCACGAGCCGGCGGAGCCGGACGACGACGGTGGCGACGCGGCCGCGGCCACCGAGCCGCCGGCGCCGGGACGCCGGCCCGTGTACCCGGCCCGGGTGGAGCACCCGTCCGCGCACACCCCCCGCAGCCCCGAGCCGGCGACCGCCGGCAGTGCGGACACGATGACCGTGGTGCTCGACGACCTCGCCGTGCACCCGGCGGACGCGCCGGTCGTCGGTCCGCAGCTGGCCGCGGCCCGCGAGCGGCTGCGCCTCTCGGTGGACCAGCTCTCCGAGCGCACCCGGATCCGCCCGCACGTGATCGAGTCCATCGAGGTGGACGACTTCACCCCGTGCGGCGGGGACTTCTACGCCCGCGGCCACCTGCGGACCATCGCTCGCGTGCTCGGCATCGACGCCTCCGAGCTGGTGGCCGCCTACGACGAGCGGTACGCCGAGGCGCCGCTGGACCCGCGACGGGTCTTCGAGTCCGAGCTGGCCACCGGCGTGGGCGGCTCCATCCGCGGCACCCGGGGCGGGCGCAACTGGTCGGTGCTGATCGCCGCGGTGATGGCTGCGGTGCTCGTCTGGTCGTTGGCACGGCTGCTGATGGACGGCCCGGTGCCGGTGAGCGACTCGCCGGTGCTCAGCCAGGTCGGCAGCGGCGGGATCGCGACGCGCGCGGAGAAGGCCGAGGCACTTCCGCTGACGCTGACCGCCGCCGGCGGCGGCGCCCACCTGGTGGTCCGCGACGGCTCCGGCGACGTGGTCCTGCAGGGGCCGCTGGCGTTCGGGCAGACGGCCGAGCTCGAGGTGGTGCCGCCGGTGCGGATCTCCAGCAGCGACGGCTCGGTGACGGCCTCGCTGGGCGGCGAGCCTGCGGCGGCGCTGGGCAGGACCGGCGAGGACGTCACCAAGACGCTGATCGCCCCCTGAGCCTGGAATCACCGATCCTCGGCTGAGTGTGATCTGCGTCGGGCCGGGAGCGGCGACGCGCCCGGCAGGGGGCCGGTGGGCTGCTCCTCGGTTCGTGCCGGACACCGGCCACGCGCCATACTGCGGGTAGCCATGACGACCTCCGAGAAGCAGCCTCTGTCCGTAGCGCTCCTGACGCTGGGATGCGCCCGCAACGACGTCGACTCCGAGGAGCTGGCCGGGCGGCTGGCTGCCGACGGGTTCGCGCTGGTCGATGATCCCGAGGACGCCGACACCGTGGTGGTCAACACCTGCGGCTTCGTCGACGCGGCCAAGAAGGACTCGATCGACACCCTGTTGGCCGCCTCGGACCTGAAGTCGAGTGGGCGCGCGCAGGCCGTGGTCGCGGTGGGCTGCCTGGCGGAGCGGTACGGCGAGCAGCTGGCCGACTCGCTGCCGGAGGCCGACGCGGTGCTCGGCTTCGACGACTACGGCGACATCGCCGGCCGGCTGCGCGCGATCGTCTCCGGCGAGCGTCCGCACCCGCACACGCCCCGCGACCGGCGACTGCTGCTGCCGATCTCCCCGGCCGAGCGGCAGGCGGTCGACCCCGCGGCGGCACCGGTGGCCGGCGCCTCCGGCACCCGCACCCGCCTCGACAGCGGCCCGATGGCCCCGCTGAAGCTGGCCAACGGCTGCGACCGGCGGTGCACGTTCTGCGCGATCCCGATGTTCCGGGGCTCCTTCGTGAGCCGCCGGCCCTCCGAGGTGATCGACGAGGCGCGCTGGTTGGCCGGCGAGGGTGTGAAGGAGCTCTTCCTCGTCTCCGAGAACTCGACCTCCTACGGCAAGGACCTCGGCGACCTCCGGTTGCTCGAGACCCTGTTGCCCGAGCTGACGGCCGTCGAGGGCATCGAGCGGGTCCGGGTCTCCTACCTGCAGCCCGCCGAGACCCGGCCCGGCCTGATCGAGGCGATCGCCACGACGCCGGGCGTCGCGCCGTACTTCGACCTGTCGTTCCAGCACGCCAGCGCGACGGTGCTGCGCCGGATGCGGCGCTTCGGCGACCCGGACAGCTTCCTGGGTCTGCTCGACCAGGCCCGGGCGCTCGCGCCGACCGCCGGCGTCCGCTCCAACGTGATCGTGGGCTTCCCCGGTGAGACGGAGGAGGAGTTCCGGACGCTGTGCGACTTCCTGGTCGCCGCGCGGATGGACGTCACGGGCGTCTTCGGGTACTCCGACGAGGACGGCACCGAGGCGGAGACCTTCTCCGGCAAGCTCGACGAGGACGAGATCAACGCGCGCGTGCAGCACGTCACCGACCTGGTCGGAGAGCTCAACGCGCAGCGCGCCAGCGAGCGGATCGGCGAGGAGGTGGTGGTCCTCGTCGAGGATCTCGCCCCCGAGGACGCCGATCCCGGTACGGTCGAGGGTCGCGCCGCCCACCAGGGCCCCGAGGTCGACGGCACCACCCGCCTGCTGGGCGCCGACGGCGTCGCCGAGGGGGACCTCGTGGCGGCCGTCGTCGTCGACTCCGACGGCGTGGACCTGATCGCCGAGATCCGCCGTACGGAAGGCCGCGCATGACCGAGCAGCAGCCCGCTCCCAGCAACTGGAACCTGCCGAACGCGCTGACCACGCTGCGCATCGCGGCGGTGCCGTTCTTCGGCTGGGCGCTGCTCTACGACGGAGGCGAGTCGGTCACCGCGCGCGTCATCGCATGGGCGATCTTCTTCGTCGCGATGATCACCGACAAGATCGACGGCGACATCGCCCGCTCCCGAGGCCTGGTCACCAACTTCGGCAAGATCGCGGACCCGATCGCGGACAAGGCGCTGACCGGGATGGCCTTCATCGGCCTCTCGATCATCGGTGAGGTGTGGTGGTGGGTCACCATCGTGGTCCTGCTCCGCGAGTGGTCCGTCACGCTGCTGCGTCTCTCGGTCGCGAAGCGCGTGGTGATCGCGGCCAAGGACCTCGGCAAGCTGAAGACCGTCGTGCAGTCGCTCGCGCTGGGCCTGCTCTCACTGCCGCTGCTGCTGCTGGACGGGTTGCTCGGCGACATCGGCGTGGTGGTCTTCTACCTGGCGCAGGCGCTGCTCGCCGTGGCCGTGGCCCTGACGCTCTGGTCCGGCTGGGAGTTCTACCGGGACCTGTGGAAGCAGCGCCACCAGTTGCGTGAGCCCGCCCCGCAGTGAGCGATCGGGGTGCCCCGCGTCGCGACACGCGAACGGTCCGGCGCGGAAGAACCACGGCTCAGGTAGCGTTGCACCCGCAGACCGGACCCGGCGGGTCCGGGAACGCCTGAACGAGAGGAGATCGGCGATGGTGTTGTTCCGCCAGCGTCTCGGTGATGTGCTGCGTGGTCGCCGGGGAGAGTTGGGCCTCACCCTCCGCGAGGTCTCCGGTGTGGCGCGGGTCAGCCTCGGCTACATCTCCGAGATCGAGCGCGGTCAGAAGGAGGCGAGCTCGGAGCTGCTCGCGTCCCTCTGCGAGGCGCTCGACATGCCGCTCTCCGACGTCCTGCGTGACGTCGCCGACGCCGTCGCCATCGACGAGGCCGCCGTGGCGGCGCCGCAGCCGACGCCGATCACCGCCCGCAGCCACGCGGGCGAGGTCGTCGCCTCCGCCGCCTGACCCGCCGACCCGGGCCTGAGGCCCCACCGAGCCGTGGCTCGGGCACCCTGGAGCCGTGGCTCGGGCTCTCTCGAGCCGTGGCATGGGCTTCCGAGCCGTGGGTTGGAAACCAACGAGTCCCCGCCCTGCTGCGCGCAGGACGGGGACTCGGTCGTTCCTGACCCCCGCCGGTGGGGCCTGAGGCCCGGGTCGGCCGTCAGCGGCGGCCGGCCATCGACTCCAGCCGCGCGATCCGGTCGGCCATCGGCGGGTGGGTGGCGAAGAGCTTCGACATGTCCTGGGCCCGGAACGGGTTCGCGATCATCATGTGCGAGGCGTTCTGCAGCTGGGGAGTGGGCGCGAGCGGGGCGCGGGCGGTGCCCGTCTCGAGCTTGCGCAGCGCCGAGGCGAGCGCGAGCGGGTCGCCGGTCAGCTTGGCGCCGTCCTCGTCGGCGTCGTACTCGCGGGTCCTGCTGATCGCCATCTGGATGACGCCCGCGGCGATCGGTGCCAGCAGGGGCGTGGCGATGAGGACCAGCGGGTTGGGTCGGTCCTCGTCGCGGCCGCCGCCGAAGATGGAGGCGAAGGCCAGGAACTGGGCGACCGAGCTGATCACGCCGGCGATGGCGGCGGCGACCGAGCCGGTGAGGATGTCGCGGTTGTAGACGTGCATCAGCTCGTGGCCGAGCACGCCGCGCAGCTCGCGCTCGTCGAGCAGGCCGAGGATGCCCTCGGTGCAGCAGACGGCCGCGTTCTGCGGGTTGCGGCCGGTGGCGAACGCGTTCGGCGCCTGGGTCGGCGAGACGTACAGCTTCGGCATCGGCTGGTCGGCCCGCAGGGAGAGCTCGCGGACGATCCGGTACATCGCCGGCTGCTGCTGCTCGGTCACGGGGTAGGCCTTCATCGCCCGGATCGCGAGCTTGTCGGAGTTCCAGTAGCCGTACGCCGTGGTGCCGACGCCGATCAGCGCGAAGAGCCAGATGATGTTGGCGTTGCCGGTGCTGCCGGCGATCAGGCCGCCGATGAGCAGCAGGAGTCCGAAGATCGCTCCGAAGAGGCCGGCCGTCTTGAGCCCGTTGAAGTGGCTGTGCATAACTGGGGAACGTACCGGGTGCGTGGCGCGTTCCCGCGCGCGAGGCGGGTCCCGTCACACCCGGGGCTGGCAGGTCGGGCACCAGTAGCTGACCCGTTCCTGGCCCGGTCGGTCGCCGCTCGTGCCGGTGCGCACGGGCGTCCCGCAGCGGCGACACGGCTGGCGGGCCCGGCCGTAGACCCACGACGGGGACCGTGGATCGCCGGTGGTGACCCGGCGCGGGCGGTCGGCGTTGAGCACCAGCAGTCGGTGGGCGCTCGTCACCACCGACGGGAGGTCCGGCACGTCGCGGACCGGGGTCTCGGGATGCAGGCCGGCCAGGAAGCAGACCTCCGCGGCATAGACGTTGCCGATGCCGGCGAGGAGCGACTGGTCGAGCAGCGCGCTGCGCAGCGGCCGTCCGGGAGCGGCCCGCAGGCGGGCCAGGGCCTGCGCCAGGTGCTCCTCGCCCCAGTCGGGATCGAGCAGGTCGGGACCGAGGTGGCCGACGACGCGGTCCTCGTCGGCGGTGCGGAGCAGGTCGACCGCGCCCAACGAGAATCCGACCGCCTCGACGTCCCCGGCGACGAGGACCACCCGCGCCGTGTGGCCGGGCCGCTCCCAGCGCGCGCCCGCACGGTGGACCCGCCAGGAGCCCTCCATCTTCAGGTGGGTGTGCAGCGTCAGCTCCTCGCCGCGGACGCGCAGTCGGGTGAGCAGGTGCTTGCCCCGGGGCACGGTGGCGAGCACGGTCCCGCCGCACAGGTCGGCGGTCGCGTGCCGCGGCACGCGCAGGTCGGCGCGCGTCAGCTCCCGTCCGGTCAGTGCCCGGTCCAGCCGCGTCGCGGTCTGGCGCACGGTGTCGCCCTCAGGCATCGGTCATCCCGGGCGTCCGTCCGATCCTCAGCCGCGCAGCCGCAGACCGCGCGGCGTGGCCACGAAGCCGGCGGAGCCCAGGGCGTCGCGCAGCGGCGTCGACGACCCCAGGAGCGGTACGCCGTCGGCCCGCTCCACGGTCAGCCGGCCCAGGTTGCCACGTCGGACGGCGGTCGAGAGCGCCTCGGCGGCGGGGCCGAGCAGCGCGGGCTCCTCGGTCCAGGTGAGCAGCGTCCGGCCGCCGCGCTCGACGTAGAGCGCGAGCTCGCCGTCGACCAGCACCACGATGGCGCCGGCCTTGCGACCGGGGCGGTGGCCGCCGTCCTGGGTCGCCTCGGGCCAGGGGAGCGCCGCGCCGTACGGGTTCGCCGGGTCGGTCGCGGCGAGCGCCAGGGCGACCGGCTTGTCGCTGGCCTCGGTGCCGGAGAAGGACCGGAGCCGGTCCACGGCCCCCGTGGTGGCGAACTGGGCGGCACCGAGTCCCTCGATGAAGTAGCCGCGCCGGCACCGGCCGGAGTCCTCGAACGCGCTGAGCACCCGGTAGACCCCGGCGAACCCTCCGGGGACGCCTTCGCTGACGACCGCGCCCCGGGTCACCACGCCGTGCCGGGCCAGCAGCCGCTCGGCGGTGGCGTGGCCCCGCCGGGTCGGGTCGAGGTCGACGCCCGGCAGCAGCGACCATCGTCCGGCGGTCTCCGGAGGACCGGTTCGGGTGAGCCGCCCTGGGCGTCCGCCGGCGGGGCGGGTGCGGTGCGCGGCGCGTCGCGTGCGGGTCAGCGCCCGCAACGGCGCGAGGGTGTCGTTGGTGAGCAGGCCGGCCCAGACCAGCGACCACAGCGCGACGCTCAGCGCGTCGTCGGTCGGCAGGTCCTCGCCGGCGGCCCGGGACGCGATCGCCACCTGGTCGTGGACCTGCCGGAAGAACCACGCCCCGCCGGGGGCCAGGGCGTCCAGCACGCGCGCGGCCAGCGAGCCCTCGGGCTCCCCGGGCTCCGGCAGCGACAGGGGGGCCTGGTCGGCCAGGTGGAGCGAGACCCAGCCGTCGCCGCCGGCCAGCGGGCCGTGGCCGGCCCACACCACCTCGCCGGTCGCGGTCAGCTCGTCCAGCATCGCAGGCTCGTAGTCGCGCACCCGCCCGCCGAGGACCAGGGCCTCGAGCGCCGACGCCGGGACCGGCGCGCCGGCCAGCTGCTCGACCGCGGTGATCACTCCATCCACCCCGCGCAGTGCGCTCCGGGTCGTCGACAGCCCGTGCCAGGACAGCGAGAAGCGCGCCAGGGCGGCCGGAGGCACCGGCTCGATCTCGTGGCGCAGGCGGGCCAGGCTGCGTCGCCGCAGGCGGCGCAGGACCTCCGCGTCGCACCATTCCGTGCCTTCGGCGCCCGCCGTGGGCAGGAACTCCCCGGAGATGACCCGGCCCTGGGCCTCCAGGCGCAGCAGCGTGTGCCGGACCACGGCGACCCCGAGTCCGAGGCGGACGGCGACCTGCCCGATGGTGAACGGTCCGTGCGTGCGGGCGTAGCGGCCGACCAGGTCGGCCAGGGGGTCTTCGACCGGCTCGGTGAACGCCGCGGCGACCCCGGGCGGTGCCGGCACGCCGAGCCCGTCACGCAGCCGGGCGACGTCCTCCACGACGGCCCAGGCGTCGCCGTAGGGCATCCGCACCTCGACCACGCGCCGGGCGCGTGCCAGCTCCGCCAGGAGGTCGGCGTGGAGCACGCCGTCGACCGTGCGGGCGCGGACCTCGTCGGCGGTCAACGGCCCGACGAGGCGGAGCAGGTCGACCACCCCTTCGGCGTCCCGGGCGCGCCGGTCCGGCGCGGTGCGCTGCAGCTCGGCCTCCACCTCGAGCAGCACCTCGGGGTCGAGCAGCTCGCGCAGCTCGGCGCGGCCCAGGAGCTCGGCGAGGAGCCCCTGGTCGAGGGTGAGCGCGGCGGCCCGCCGCTCGGCAATGGGGGAGTCGCCCTCGTAGAGGTACTGCGCGACGTACCCGAAGAGCAGGGTCCGGGCGAACGGTGAGGGCTGGGTGGTCTCGACCTCGCTGACGGTCACCGAGCGCTGGTCGACGCGGCGCAGCAGGCCGACGAGCCCGGGCAGGTCGTAGACGTCGTTGAGGCACTCGCGGACCGTCTCCAGCAGGATCGGGAACGACGGGTAGCGGCTGGCGACCTCCAGCAGCGCCGCGGCCCGCTGTCGCTGCTGCCACAGGGGCGACCGGCGGCCGGGGTCGCGGCGGGGGAGCAGCAGGGCGCGCGCCGCGCACTCCCGGAACCGGGCGGCGAAGAGGGCGGAGCCACCGACCTCGCGGGTCACCAGGTCCTCGATCTCGTCGGGCTCGAAGACGACGAGGTCGGCTCCCGGCGGCTCGGCGTCGGTGTCGGGGATCCGGATCACGATGCCGTCGTCGGCCGCCATCGCCTGGCCGTCCACCCCGTACCGTTCGCGGAGGCGAGCGTTGATCGCCAGCGCCCACGGTGCGTGCACGGCGGTGCCGTACGGCGAGTGCAGCACCAGCCGCCAGTCGCCGAGCTCGTCGCGGAACCGCTCCAGCATCAGCATGGTGTCGCACGGCAGCACGCGGGTCGCCTCGGCCTGCTCGTGCAGGTAGGCGACGAGGTTGGCCGCGGCGTAGTCGTCGAGGCCCTCGCTCCGGGTCCGCGCCCGGGCCTCCTCGGCCGGCAGCGATCCCACCTCGCGGGTGAAGGCGCCGATGGCCTCGCCGAGCTCGGCAGGACGGCCTGGGTTGTCGCCCTTCCAGAACGGCAGCCGGGCGGGGACGCCCGGGGCCGGGGTGACGATCACCCGGTCGTGGGTGATGTCCTCGATCCGCCAGCTGGTCGCGCCGAGCGCGAAGACGTCGCCGACCCGGCTCTCGTAGACCATCTCCTCGTCCAGCTCGCCGACGCGGCGGTTGCTGCCCTCGCCGGCCAGGAAGACCCCGAACAGGCCTCGGTCGGGGATGGTGCCGCCGCTGGTCACGGCCAGCCGCTGCGCGCCGGGCCGCCCGGCCAGCTCCCCGGTGACCCGGTCCCAGGTGATGCGCGGGCGCAGCTCCGCGAACTCGTCGCTGGGGTAGCGCCCCGAGAGCAGGTCCAGCACCGCCTCGTAGGCGGAGCGCGGGAGGCCGGAGTAGGGCGCGCTGCGCCGGACCAGGTCGAACAGCTCCTCGACCGGCCACGACTCCAGGGCGACCGCGGAGACGACGTGCTGCGCGAGCACGTCCAGCGGGTTGGCGGGGACGCGCAGCGACTCGATCCCGCCCGCGCGCATCCGGGAGACCGAGACCGCGGCCGGCACCAGGTCGCCCCGGTGCTGGGGGAAGAACACGCCACGGGAGACCTCGCCGACCTGGTGGCCGGCGCGACCGACGCGCTGCAGCGCGCTGGCGACGCTCGGCGGCGAGGCGATCTGGAGCACCTGGTCGACCGCGCCCATGTCGATGCCGAGCTCGAGGCTGCTGGTGGCGACCACCGCGGGCAGGCGGCCGGACTTGAGGTCGTCCTCGACGAGCGCCCGCTGCTCCTTGGAGACCGAGCCGTGGTGGGTGCGCGCCATCAGCGGGGCCGCCCCGGCGGCGGCGCCCGACTGGGCCATGATCTGCGCCGGCGGGGTGACACCCTGCGCGGAGACGTCGGCCGCGATCTCGTTCAGCCGGGCGGTCAGCCGCTCCGCCGTACGGCGACCGTTGGTGAACACGATGGTGGAGGTGTGCTGGCCGATCAGGTCGGCCACGCGCTGCTCGACGTGCGGCCAGATGCTGGCGGCCGTCGTCGGGTTGCCGAGCTCCGCGTCGATGGTCGCCTCGAGCGGGTCGGGTTCCTGGGAGCGCGGCAGGTCGGTCATGTCCTCGACCGGGACCACCACGCTCAGGTCCCACTCCTTGTGGGCCGGGGGCGCGACGATCTCCACGGGCGCGACGCCGCCCAGGAAGCGGGCGACCTCCTCGGTGGGCCGGACCGTCGCCGAGAGCCCGACCCGCTGCGCCGGTCGCGGAAGCCGCGCGTCCAGCCGCTCCAGGCTGAGCGCCAGGTGCGCGCCGCGCTTGGTGCCCGCCACGGCGTGCACCTCGTCGACGATCACGGTCTCGATCCCGTCGAGCGTCTCCCGTGCCTGCGAGGTGAGCATCAGGAAGAGCGACTCGGGGGTGGTGATCAGGATGTCCGGCGGTCGCGTCCCGAGCCGTCGCCGGTCGGCCGCGGTCGTGTCGCCGGAGCGGACGCCGATCTCCACGTCGTGCAGCCCCGCGTCGGCGCCACCGCCGAGTCGGGCCGCGGTCTGCCGGATCCCGGCCAGCGGTGCGCGCAGGTTGCGCTCGACGTCGACGGCGAGCGCCTTGAGCGGGGAGACGTAGAGGACCCGGGTCCGGTGTCTGCGCTCGGCGGGCGGAGGGGAGGTGAGCAGGCGGTCCAGGGAGGCGAGGAAGGCGCTCAGCGTCTTGCCGGAGCCGGTGGGCGCCACCACCAGCGTGTGCTGCCCGCGACCGATCGCCTCCCACGCTCCGGCCTGCGCCGGTGTCGGCTCGGCGAACGCGGCACGGAACCAGGTCCGGGTCGGCTCGCTGAAGGACCCCAGCGGGTCGGCGGCGTCGGATGCGGGCACGGGCCCAGTCTGGCGCACGGCTCCGACACCGCCGGGGCCTCGGT
>NZ_STGK01000021.1 GCF_004919105.1 Nocardioides sp. GY 10113 | reverse complement strand
ACGCACCGACCTGGTGTCGCCGGAAGAACTCCAGCGCCCGTTGGTCAGGCAACCTGTGAAACATTACCCACCGCCTCGGATCTCGGTCAAACCGGCGAGACCGCCGTTGTCCTCGACCCGTGCTGCGGGTGCCGTGGCAACCTCTCTCCCTCCGGTTTCCCGGGGGCTTTTCCGCTTGCCGCGGCGAGAGAGAACATTACGCACATGTGTCCCGGATGTGAAATCGGGGCCGACCTCAGCTGCTGCTGCGCAGTCCGTCCACGCGTTTGCGCAGGTCAGCGAGCTGCTCGACGACGCGCGCCGGCGCCGTGCCGCCGCGGCCGGACCGCGACGCGACCGAGCCTTCGACGGTCAGCACGTCCCGAACGGCCGGGGTCAGGTGCGGAGAGATCTCCGCGAACTGCTCGTCCGAGAGCTCGTCGAGCTCGATCCCGAGCTCCTCGCACCGGCGCACGCACGCGCCGGCGACCTCGTGCGCGACCCGGAACGGGACCCCCTCCCGCACCAGCCACTCCGCGATGTCGGTGGCGAGCGAGAAGCCCTGCGGCGCGAGCGCAGCCATCCGCTCGGTGTTGAAGACCAGCGTGGCCACCTGACCGGTGAACGCGGGGAGCAGCACCTCGAGGGTGTCCACGGAGTCGAAGACCGGCTCCTTGTCCTCCTGCAGGTCCCGGTTGTAGGCCAACGGGAGCGCCTTGAGCGTGGTCAGCAGCCCGGCCAGGTTGCCGACCAGCCGCCCGGCCTTGCCGCGCGCCAGCTCGGCGATGTCCGGGTTCTTCTTCTGCGGCATGATGCTCGACCCGGTCGACCAGGAGTCGTGCAGCGTCACGAAGTCGAACTCCTTGGTCGCCCACACGATCACCTCCTCGGCGATCCGGCTGACGTCGATCCCGATCTGCGCCGTGACGAAGGCGAACTCGGCGACGAAGTCGCGCGACGCGGTGCCGTCGATCGAGTTGGCCGTCGACCCGGTGAAGCCGAGCTCACGGGCGACCAGCTCGGGGTCCAGCCCGAGGCTCTGCCCGGCCAGCGCCCCGGAGCCGTACGGCGAGTCCGACTCGACCCGGCGCCGCCAGTCCCCCAGCCGCTCGACGTCGCGCAGCAGCGGCCACGCGTGCGCCAGCAGGTGGTGGGAGAGCAGCACCGGCTGTGCGTGCTGCAGGTGCGTGCGCCCCGGCATGATCGCCGGCGTCTCGGCGAGGTGCACGGCGGCCTGCTCGGCGAGCGCGTCGACCAGGTCCAGCACCAGGCCGGCGATGGTCGCCGCGTGGTCGAGCAGGTAGCAGCGGAACAGCGTGGCGATCTGGTCGTTCCGCGAGCGCCCGGCGCGCAGCTTGCCGCCCACCTCCGGCCCGACCTCCGCGATCAGCAACCGCTCCAGCGCGCCGTGCACGTCCTCGTCGGACGGGTCGGGCCGCAGCGTGCCGTCGCGGAAGCGCGACGCCAGGGCGTCCAGCCCGCGGTGGAGCTCGGCCTCCTCGGACTCCGACAGCAGACCCGCCGCTCCCAGCGCCTTGGCGTGGGCGTGGGAGCCGGCGATGTCGTAGAGCCCGAGCCGCCAGTCGAAGTGCGTCGAGCGCGACAGCGCCTCGAGCTCGGGAGACGGGCCGCCCGCGAACCGACCGCCCCACAGCTTCCCGGTGTTGGTGGTGCTCTCCTCGCCGCTCACGCTCAGTCCGTCCCGAACTCCATCGCGGCGGCGTCCAGCGCCACCTCGGCCTCCTCGTCGGCCTCGGCCTCGGGGTTCGCGGTGATCTGGTCGTACCCGCCTGCGGGCAGCGCGCCGAACAGGGTGCCGTGCTCGACGAGCACCTGCCCCTGGTCCAGCGGCTGTCCGGCGTACTGCTCCAGCTTCGCGCGGGAGTCGGCGATGTCCAGGTTGCGCATGGTGAGCTGGCCGATCCGGTCCGTCGGGCCGAACGCGGCGTTCTCGGTGCGCTCCATCGACAGCTTGTCCGGGTGGTACGAGAACTCCGGGCCGGACGTGGCCAGGATCGAGTAGTCCTCGCCGCGGCGCAGCCGGAGGGTGACCTCCCCGGTGACCAGCGAGGCGATCCAGCGCTGGATCGACTCCCGCAGCATCAGTGCCTGCGGGTCCAGCCACCGGCCCTCGTAGAGCAGCCGGCCCAGGCGGCGGCCCTCGGTGTGGTAGAGCGCGACCGTGTCCTCGTTGTGGATCGCGTTGAGCAGCCGCTCGTAGGCGATCCACAGCAGCGCCATGCCGGGCGCCTCATAGATGCCGCGGGACTTCGCCTCGATGATCCGGTTCTCGATCTGGTCCGACATGCCCAGGCCGTGGCGCCCGCCGATCGCGTTGGCCTCCATCACCAGCGCCACGGCGTCGTCGTACGACGTGCCGTTGATCGCCACCGGACGGCCGGCGACGAACGAGATCGTCACGTCCTCGGTCTCGATCTCCACCGAGGGGTCCCAGAACTTCACGCCCATGATCGGCTCGACGGTCTCCAGCGAGACGTCGAGGTGCTCGAGGGTCTTGGCCTCGTGGGTGGCACCCCAGATGTTGGCGTCGGTGGAGTACGCCTTCTCCTTGGAGTCGCGGTAGGGCAGGTCGTGCTCGGTGAGCCACTGGCTCATCTCGGCGCGGCCGCCGAGCTCGGTCACGAAGTCCGCGTCGAGCCACGGCTTGTAGATCCGCAGCTGCGGGTTGGCCAGCAGGCCGTAGCGGTAGAACCGCTCGATGTCATTGCCCTTGAACGTGGACCCGTCGCCCCAGATGTCGACGCCGTCCTCGTGCATCGCCCGGACCAGCATGGTGCCGGTGACGGCACGGCCCAGCGGCGTGGTGTTGAAGTAGGCGCGGCCGCCCGAGCGGATGTGGAACGCGCCGCAGGCCAGAGCCGCGAGGCCCTCCTCGACGAGCGGCCCGCGGCAGTCGATCGCACGCGCGATCTCGGCGCCGTACTGGAGCGCGCGTCCCGGGACGCCGGAGATGTCGGGCTCGTCGTACTGGCCGATGTCGGCGGTGTAGGTGCACGGCACGGCCCCCTTGTCGCGCATCCAGGCGACCGCGACGGACGTGTCGAGCCCACCGGAGAACGCGATGCCGACGCGCTCTCCCACGGGCAGGGAGGTGAGGACCTTGCTCAACTGCTTTCGTTCCTTTCGGCAAGGGAGGTGAACTTGTGGGCGAGGGCGTGGCCCCCGCTGGGGTCGCGACCGATCACCAAGACCGTATCGTCGCCCGCGATCGTGCCCAGCACGTCGCCGAGCTCGACCTTGTCGATCGCGCTGGCCAGGAACTGCGCCGCGCCGGGCGGCGTGCGCAGGACCACCAGGTTCGCGCTGGCGTCGGCGCTGACCAACAGCTCCGCCGCGAGCCGGGAGAGTCGGTGCGACGCGGCGGCGCCCTCGGCGGCGACCATGCCCCGGTCCCCGCCCTCGGCCGGCACCGCGTAGGCCATCGCGCCGGAGGCCAGGCGCACCTTGACCGCGTCCAGGTCGACCAGGTCGCGGCTGAGCGTGGCCTGGGTGACATGGACCCCGCGGTCGGCCAGCAGCACGGCGAGCTCCGGCTGCGAGTGCACCTCGCGGCTGCCGAGCAGCTCCACGATCAGCGCCTGCCGGGCACTCTTGGTGACCGGCGTCAACGCCTGCTGGTCGGCACCGTTCTCGTGGTCGGGGGTCGGCATGCTGGTCACCGGCCGCGCCGCTCGTGGAGCCAGGCCATCACGGCCTTCTGCGCGTGCCGCCGGTTCTCGGCCTCGTCCCAGACCACGCTCTGCGGGCCGTCGATGACCTCCGCGGCGATCTCCATCCCCCGGTACGCCGGCAGGCAGTGCAGCACGATCGCGTCCTCCGCCGCGGCGGAGAGCAGCTCGGCGGTCACGGCGTACGGCGTGAAGACGGCGCGCCGCGCGGCGGCCTCGTCCTCCTTGCCCATCGACACCCAGGTGTCGGTGACCACCACGTCGACGCCGGAGACGGCGGCGACCGGGTCGGGGTCGGCCGCCACGGAGCCGCCGGTGGTCGCGGCGATCTCCGCGGCGCGGTCCCAGACCGCCCGAGCCGGCAGGTACCCCTCGGGGGCGCTGATCCGCACGTGCATGCCGGCCAGCGCGCCGGCGAGCAACCAGGAGTTGCCCATGTTGCAGGCGCCGTCGCCGAGGAAGGTGACCGTCAGCCCGGCCAGGGAGCCGCGCCGCTCGGTGATCGTCAGCAGGTCGGCCAGCAGCTGGCAGGGGTGGAAGTCGTCGGTGAGCGCGTTGACCACCGGCACGCCCGAGAGCTCGGCCATCGTCTCCAGGTCGGACTGGTGGTAGGTGCGCCACACGATCTGCGAGACCTGGCGGCCCAGCACCCGGGCCACGTCGGCCACCGACTCGCGCTTGCCGATGCCGGCGAGGTTGCCGTCCACCAGCAGCGGCTGGCCGCCGAGCTCGGCGATGCCGGCGGTGAACGAGGCCTGGGTGCGCAGCGTCGCCTTGTCGAAGATCATCGCGACCGTGTGCGGCCCGGCCAGCGGCTTCCCGAGCCCCTCGCCGAACGGGTCCTTCTTCATGGCCGCGGCGAGGTCGAGGATCTCGGCCTGCTCGGCAGGCGTCAGGTCGTCGTCGCGCAGCAGGTGGCGGGTCATCGGGCGCCCCCCGTGACGGCGCCCGTGGTGAGCCCGGCCGCGTCCAGGATGCCCGGCCACGCCGCGAGGAAGGCGGTGACGTCCTCTGCGGTCAGCACGAGCGGCGGCGCCAGCCGGATCCGCTCCGGCGTGGCGGCGTTCAGGATGAACCCGGCGTCCTGCGCCGCGGCCACCACCTCGGCGGCCAGTGGCTGGGCCAGGTCCAGCCCGATCAGCAGGCCGGTCCCCCGCACCTCGGTGACCCGAGCATCGGCGCCGAGGCCCACCCGGAGCCGCTCGCCCAGTGCGGTGACGTGCTCGAGCAGCCCCTCGTCCTCGATGGTGTCGATGACGGCCAGCGCGGCGGCGGCCGCGACCGGGTTGCCGCCGAAGGTGGTGCCGTGGTTGCCGGGGTCGAACAGCTTCCCGGTGCCGCCGGTCGCGATGCACGCGCCGATCGGGATCCCGCCGGCCAGGCCCTTGGCCAGCGTGACGATGTCGGGCACGACGGGCTCGGCGACCAGGTCGGGGTGCTGGTGGGCGAACCAGGAGCCCATCCGGCCGATCCCGGTCTGCACCTCGTCCAGCCACAGCAGCGCGCCGCGCTCGTGGGTGATCCGGCGGGCCGCGGGCAGGTAGTCGCGCGGAGGTACGACGACCCCCGCCTCGCCCTGGACCGGCTCGATGACCACGGCGGCGGTGGTCTCGTCGACCGCCGCCTCCAGCGCGGCCGCGTCGCCGTAGGGGACGAACACCACGTCGCCGGGCAGCGGCTCGAAGGGCGCCCGGTAGGCCTCCTTGGCGGTGAGCGCCAGCGCGCCCATCGTGCGCCCGTGGAACGCGCCCTCGGTGGCGACCACCCGGGTGCGGCCGGTGCGCCGGGTCAGCTTGAACGCCGCCTCGTTCGCCTCGGTGCCGGAGTTGGTGAAGAAGACCCGGCCCCCCAGGTCGCCCAGGCCGAGCAGCGCGAGCAACCGCTCGGCAAGCCGGATCTGAGGTTCGCTGGCGAAGAAGTTGGAGATGTGGCCGAGCGTTCCGAGCTGCTCGGTGACGGCGCCGACCAGGCGCGGGTGCGCGTGGCCCAGCGCGTTCACCGCGATGCCACCGAGCAGGTCGACGTACTCGCGGCCGTCGGCGTCCCACACGTGGGCGCCGGTGCCGCGGGTCAGGACCAGCTTGGGCGCGCCGAACGTGTTCATCAGCGCACCGGCGTACCGCTCGGTCCAGGCGTGCTGGCTGGACTGGCCGTTCATGCGCTCTGCCCCGCCTGCTTGGCCTTGCGGGTCTTGGTGGTGACACCGGGCAGCACCTGGGTGCCGACCCCCTCGTCGGTGAAGAGCTCCAGGAGCACCGCGTGCTTCTCCCGGCCGTCGACCACGGTGGCCCGCTTCACGCCGCCCTGGACGGCGCTCAGGCACGCGCCCATCTTCGGGATCATGCCGCTGGCCAGGTCCGGGAGGATCGCCTCGAGCGCCTCGGGGCTGATCTCACCGATCACCTCCTCGGGATCGGGCCAGTCCAGGTACAGACCCTCGACGTCGGTCAGAACCAGGAGCTTCTCGGCCCCCAGCGCGACGGCCAGGGACGCTGCGGCGGAGTCGGCGTTCACGTTGTGCGCGACCCCGTCGACGTCCGGAGCGATGCTGGAGACCACGGGGATCCGACCTGCCTCGATCAGGTCGAGGACGGCCTCGGGCCGCACCTCGGTGACCTCGCCGACGAGACCGAGGTCCACCTCCTGGCCGTCGACCACGGTGCCGGTGGCCTCGGCGGTGAAGAGGCCGGCGTCCTCGCCGGAGAGTCCCACCGCGAGCGGGCCGTGCTCGTTGATCAGCCCGACGAGCTCGCGCTGCACCTGCCCGACGAGCACCATCCGGACCACGTCCATCGCCTCCGGCGTGGTCACCCGCAGGCCGCCGCGGAACTCGGACTCGATGCCGAGCCGGTCCAGCATCTGCGAGATCTGCGGACCGCCGCCGTGCACCACCACCGGCCGGAACCCGGCGAAGCGCAGGAAGGCGATGTCCTCGGCGAACGCGCGCTTGAGCGCGTCGTCGGTCATCGCGTTGCCGCCGTACTTCACCACGACCACCTTGCCGTGGTACTCCTTCAGCCACGGCAGCGCAGCGGCCAGCGTGGCCGCCTTGGCCGGGTCCGGCTTGGCCGGGTCGTGGGACGTCGGGGCGTAGGGCCCGGTCATGTTCTCTTCGATGCTCATGAGCTGTAGGCGCTGTTCTCGTGGACGTAGGCGTGGGTCAGGTCGTTGGTCCAGACGGTCGCCTCGGCGTCGCCGGACTTCAGGTCGATGCTCACCGTCACCGCGCGCGGCCCGAGGTCGACCAGGGCCGGGTCCTCGGCGGGCGTCGAGCTGCGGCACACCCAGACGCCGTTGATCGCGACGTCGAGGTCGGCGGGGTCGAAGGCGGCGCCGGTGGTGCCGATCGATGCGAGCACACGGCCCCAGTTCGGGTCCTTGCCGAAGACCGCGGCCTTGAACAGGTTGCTGCGCGCCACGCTGCGGCCCACCTCGACGGCGTCGTCCTCGGTGGCCGCTCCGCGCGTGGTGATCGAGATCTCGTGGTCGGCGCCCTCGGCGTCGGCGAGCAGCTGCTGGGCCAGCCCGACGCACACGTCGGTGAGCGCGACGGTGAACTCCTCCTCGCTGGGCGTCACGCCCGAGGCCCCGCTGGCCAGCACGCTGACCGTGTCGTTGGTCGACATGCAGCCGTCGGAGTCGAGACGGTCGAAGCTGACCCGGGTCGCCGCACGCAGGGCGCGGTCCAGCGTCTCGGCCGGGACCACGGCGTCGGTGGTGATCACCACCAGCATCGTCGCCAGCGCGGGGGCGAGCATGCCCGCGCCCTTGGCCATCCCGCCGATCGACCAGCCGTCCGCCTCGAGCACGAACTGCTTGTTGACCGAGTCGGTGGTCATGATCGCCTCGGCGGCGTCCTGCCCACCGTCCTCGGAGAGCAGGGCGTGCACCGCGTCGACGCCGTCCAGCAGCACCTGCCGGTCGTTGGTCAGGCCGATCAGCCCGGTCGAGCAGACGATCACGTCCACCGCGCCGATGCCCAGCCGCACGGCGACCTGCTCGGCGACCCGGTGGGTGGTCACGAACCCCTCGGGTCCGGTGTAGCAGTTGGCACCGCCGGAGTTGAGCACGACGGCGCGGACGACGCCGTCCCGGGCGACCTGCTCGCTCCACAGCACCGGGTTGGCCTTGCAGCGGTTGCTGGTGAAGACCGACGCGGAGTCGAAACGGGGGCCGTCGTTGACGACCAGGGCGAGGTCCTTGGCGCCGGTGGACTTGAGGCCGATCGCGGTGCCGGCAGCGCGGAACCCGCGCGGGTGGGTGACGCTCATCGATGTTCCTTCGTGCATGGTCGGCCGGGAGCGGCCGCGGACGGATCCGGTGGTGGGCGGGTCAGGCGGGGACGGCGGGGGCGGTGGTGTGCCCCGATCGTCGCCACGCCTCCTCGGCCCGCTCGGCGTCGCCGGTCGGCACCAGGATCCAGTCGGTGTCGTACGTGGAGAGGGTGAAGACGCTGATCCCGTCCTCCGCGAGCGGGGCCAGCAGGCTGACCAGGACGCCGGTCAGCCCGAAGTCGAGCGTGCCGTCGACCCGGAAGGCCGTGAACGGCTTCTGGTGCGGGACCTTCTTGGGGACGTTGCGGCCGGCGCAGACCAGCGACGTCCCCTCGGCGGTCGCGGTGATCGAGAAGATCGAGGAGGACTCGGCCCACTCCGGCACCTCGGCGCCGGCGGCGAGCCGGACCACCGCGAGCCGCTCGGGGAAGCGCAGCAGGTGGTACGACGCCTGCTGGGTCTCGGACTGCTCGCTCACGGCGCCACTCCCACGCTGCTCAGGCCGGCCGTCTCGGGGAGCCCGAGGGCCAGGTTCATGCACTGCACCGCCGCGCCGGCGGTGCCCTTGGTCAGGTTGTCGATGGCGCCGACCGCGACCAGGCGGCCGGCCATCGCGTCGACCGCCACCTGGATCTGGACGGCGTTGGAGCCGAGCACGGCCTGCGTCTGGGGCCACTGCCCCTCGGGGAGCACATGGATGAACGGCTCGTCGGCGAAGGCCTCGACGTAGACGTCGTGGGCGGCGTCGGTGGCCCAGGTGCCCGACAGCGGAGCCGAGCAGGTGGCCAGGATGCCGCGCGAGGTCGGCACCAGCACCGGGGTGAAGCTGACCGTGACGTTCTTGTCGGTCAGCCGCGACAGGTTCTGGGTGATCTCGGGGGTGTGCCGGTGCACGCCGCCGACCCCGTAGGCGGTGACGCTGCCGATGATCTCGCTGCTCTGCAGGTGCTGCTTCGGCGCCTTGCCGGCGCCGCTGGTGCCGCTGGCGGCGACCACGACCACGTCCGGGTCGACGATGCCGTGCAGCACCGCCGGGCCGATCGTCAGCGTGGAGATGGTCGGGTAGCAGCCCGGGACGGCCACGCGGCGCGAGCCGGCGATCTCCTCGCGCAGCCCGGGCAGCTCGGGGAGGCCGTAGGGCCAGGTGCCGGCGTGCGAGCCGCCGTAGAAGCGCAGCCACTCGGCGGCGTCCGCGAGCCGGAAGTCGGCCCCGCAGTCGATGACGAGGACCTCGTCGCCGAGCTTCTCGGCGATCCCGGCGGACTGGCCGTGCGGCAGTGCCAGGAAGACCACGTCGTGACCGGACAGCACCTCCACCGTGGTGGGCTCCAGCAGCCGGTCGGCGAGCGGGAGCAGGTGCGGCTGGAGCGCTCCGAGACGCTCGCCGGCGTTGCTGCCGGCGGTGACCGCGCCGATCTCGACCTGCGGATGGGCCAGGAGCAGGCGCAGCAGCTCGCCTCCGGCGTACCCGCTGGCACCGGCGACAGCGACACGTACCTGAGTCATGTGCATAACTATACACATCCCTGCATGTTCATTTGACAGCGCCCTCATCCTGAACCCGGCCTGGCCGCGACCCCAGCGGTCACGACCGCCGCGCCCGTGCCGGCGAACGGACCCAGGCTAGCGTCCCGCGGATCGGAGCCGCGGCGGCCCGCCGGGGCTTCACGGCAACCGCCGGGCCAACCCGGCTGAGACCGCCGTGAAGCCACGGTGAAACCGGTGGCCCCCACGCTGTCCCCATGAGCCATCCCTCCCTCCCGGCCCCCGGGCCCGGCCCCAGCGCCGAGCTGGCGGTCGACGCGGCCGGCCTGGTCAAGAAGTTCGGCACGCACCACGCAGTCGACGGCGTCGACCTCCAGGTACGCCGCGGCGAGGTGTTCGGCGTCCTCGGTCCGAACGGCGCCGGCAAGACGACCACGCTGAAGATGCTCGCGACCCTGCTGCCCATCGACGGCGGCCGGGCCGCGATCTTCGGCACCGACGTGGCCTCCGAGCCGCACCGGGTGCGACAGCTCGTCGGTGTCACGGGACAGTACGCCTCGGTCGACGAGAACCTGACCGGCCACGAGAACCTCTACCTCTTCGGCCGGCTGCTCGGACTCCCCCGGCGTGAGGCACGCACGACGGCCGACGACCTGCTGGAGCAGTTCGCCCTCACCGACGCCGCGACGCGCCGGCTCTCCACGTTCTCCGGCGGCATGCGGCGCCGCCTCGACCTGGCCGCCAGCCTGATCAGCCGGCCGCCGCTGATCTTCCTCGACGAGCCGACCACCGGCCTGGACCCGCGCACGCGGGGCCAGATGTGGGAGACGATCCGGGCGCTCGTCGCGCAGGGGTCCACGATCCTGCTCACCACCCAGTACCTGGACGAGGCCGACCAGCTGGCCGACAGGATCGCCGTGATCGACCGAGGCCGGAAGGTCGCCGAGGGCACGCCGTACGAGCTCAAGCGGGGCGTCGGCGACTCGACGCTGCACCTGCGGCTGGTCGACGCCGCGGACCTGGCCCGGGCCGGCGAGGTCGTCGCCCGCGTGATCGGCGAGCCGCCGGTGCTGACCCCGGAGGCGGGCGGGCTCAACGTGGCGCTGCCCGACGCCGACCGGGCCGCGGACGTGCTGATCGGGCTGCGCGAGGCGCAGGTGTCGATCGCCACCGCGACCGTCCAGCAGCCGACCCTCGACGAGGTCTTCCTGGCCCTCACCGGCCACCACAGCGAGACCGCCGCCCCGGCGGAGACGGAGGAGGTGGCCTGATGAGCACGCTCACCGAGGACCGCACGCCACAGCGGGCACCCGACGCGATCGGGTCGCCGGCGCACCTGCCGGCCCGCCCTACCGCGGCCGAGACCGTCCGCCAGACGCTCGCGATGGCCTGGCGGGCCACGAAGAAGATGCGCCGCAACCCGGAGCAGTTCTTCGACGTGACCATCCAGCCGCTGCTCTTCACGGCGATGTTCGCCTACATCTTCGGCGGCGCGATCTCCGGGAGCGTCGAGGGCTACCTGCCGCTGATCATCCCCGGCATCCTCGCCCAGATGGCGCTCACCGCCTGCATGGCGATGGGCACTCAGCTGCGCGAGGACATGGACAAGGGCGTCTTCGACAGGTTCCGGGCGCTGCCGATCTCCCGCTTCGCTCCCCTGGCCGGCCCCGCGCTCGCCGACCTGATCCGGTACGCCGTGGCGGCCACGCTGACCATCGGCATGGGCCTGGTGATGGGCTACCGGCCGGGCGGAGGCCCGCTCGGCGTGCTCGGCGGCTGGCTGCTGACCATCACCGCCGCGTGGTCGCTGTCGTGGATCTTCACGTGGCTCGGCACCGTGGCGCGCTCGGCGCAGGCCGTGCAGGGCATCGGGATGATGATCATGTTCCCGCTGACGTTCCTGTCCAACGCCTTCGTGCCGGCCGAGACCCTGCCGCCCTGGCTGGAGGCCTTCGTGAACGTCAACCCCGTCTCGCACGTGGTGACGGCCTGCCGCGACCTGATGAACGACGGGGCCGTGACGACCGAGGTCGGCTGGGCGCTGCTGGGCTGCGCCGTGGTGGCGGCGGTGTTCGCTCCGCTGGCCGTGCGCTCCTACGCCCGGAAGATCTGAGCGACCGCGTCGCTGGCCCCGTCGAGCACGGCGGGGCCACGGCGCGCGCCGTACTCACCGTCGAGCCGGGCCAGCATCCCCGGCGCGTCGCGCTCCGCGAGAGCCGCCGCCCGCTCCCAGGAGAGGGTCGGGGTGAACCGCTGGTAGCCGCAGCGCTCGGCCAGCACCAGCAGCCGTACGGCGTCCTCGGGCGCCAGCTCGCCGCGGAGGAGCCCCCAGCTGCCGAGCGCGAAGAGCACCACGCCGACGACGGGCAGGTCCACGAGCCCGCCGCCCTCGCCGGACACGACCGACACCACCTTCGCCCGCAGCGACGCCGCGAGTCGTCGCTCGTCCTCGGACTCCCGCGCCTCGTCCGGGCCCGGGTGGTGGGCGCACGCGGCCAGCGCCAGCGCCTCGCCGAAGATCGTCCAGGGCGCGAGCTCGCCGGCGTCGTCCATCCCGGGGTAGCTGAGCCCGGCCAGCGCGTCGGCGGCGTCCATCATCAGCCTCCGCCCGCGTTCGACCTCACCGCGGGCGAACGCGACCTCGGCCCGGCCGTTGAGCACCAGCGCCTCACTGCCGAAGCCGCCGCGTCCGCGCAACCCGCTCAGGGCCTCCACCTCACGCTCGGCCCGGTCCACGTCGCCGGCCGCGAGCGCAGCCATCGCCATCACCGCGCGCACCTGGAGCGCGTCGTCGACCGCACCGATCCGCATCAGCACCGGGACCGCGGCCGCCGCGTGCGCGGCGGCCTGCTCGGTCCGGCCGACCTGGGCGCACAGCGCCGCGAGCTGGGTGCGCAGCTGAGCCTCGTTCCAGGGCCCGTGCCGGTCATCGGTCAACGCCAGTGCGGCCTCCGCTGCCTCGAGCGCGCCGAGCAGGTCGGCCAGGTTCTCGCGGACCCGGCTCAGCCACTGCAGCGCGAGCGCGCGGACGACCGGGTCGGGGTGCGTCGCGAGTCGGTCCGACACGTCGGTGCTGGACGGGCTGCGGCCGTCGGCCCCGATGGCCAGCACCACGGTCACCAGGGCGTCGAGCACACCGCCGGTCCCGGAGCTGCCCGCCGTCTCCAGCAGCGCGCGCAGTCCGCCGGTGGACTCGGGACGGGTGATCCAGGAGTTCATGATCGCCAGGCAGAGGCTGATCCGGACCTGGTCGACCCGTTCGGGGACCGGCTCCCAGCCCGTCAGCGCGGTGGCGAGCGGCT
The DNA here is from genome assembly GCF_004919105.1 of Nocardioides sp. GY 10113. Lineage (GTDB taxonomy): Bacteria > Actinomycetota > Actinomycetes > Propionibacteriales > Nocardioidaceae > Nocardioides. The sequence continues at coordinate 64,668 of NZ_STGK01000021.1, read as the reverse complement.
CACTCAGCACGATCACGCGGGGGTGCTCCCCGCGGATCGACCACAGGCTGCCCAGGGCGGCGAAGACGGCGACGACGTCCTCGGGGGCGGGCGCGGCGAGCGCCTGGCGGAGCACGTCGGCCAGGTTGTTCTCCTCCCGGGCGAGCGCGTCGATCGCGGCGACCTGGTCCGGCGTGAAGAGCCGGGCGGCGTGACGGTCGGCGTAGCGGACCGCCCACCGCGAGCGCGCGGCGCGGGCGTCGGCGTCCTCGCCGGCGTCCACCAGGTGCATCCGGCCGAACTCCCGGACCGTCTCGAGCATCCGGTAGCGCAGCGGTCCGGCCGGGCCGTCCGGGCCGTCCGGGCCGCTGGCCGCATCCGCGCCGGCTCCCGCCTCGACCACGGTCAGCAGGGACTGGTCGACGAGCTCCTGGACCGCCGTCAGCGCGTCGCCGCCGACGACCGCCTCCGCCGCGTCCAGGGTGAACCCGTCGGCGAAGACCGCCAACCGGCGCAGCGCACGGCGCTCGGGCTCGGCGAGCAGGTTCCAGGACCAGTCGATGACCGCGATCAGCGTCTGGTGCCGGTCGGGCGCGCTCCGGTCGCCGCCGCGCAGCAGCGCGAACCGGTTCTCCAGTCGCTGGGCGATGTCCTCCACCGTCATCGCCCGCACCTTCACCGCCGCCAGCTCGATGGCCAGCGGCAGCCCGTCGAGGCGCGCCACGACGTCGTCCACCGCGCGGTCGGCCAGCACCACGTCGGGGCGGGTGGCGCGGGCGCGATCGCGGAACAGCAGCGCCGCCTCGTCGTGCCCGAGCTGGGCGAGCGGATAGACGTGCTCGGCGGCGATCGCCAGCGGGGCCCGCGTGGTGGTGAGCACGCGCAGCACGGGGGCGGTGGCGACCAGGAAGCCGACCAGGTCCGCCACGGCGCCGATCAGGTGCTCGCAGTTGTCCAGCACCAGCAGGGTCGGTGCGCCGGCCAGCTGCTGGGCGATCCGGGTCCGGACGTCTCGCTGCTGCTCGGGGGTGAGGACACGACGACCGGCGACGGAGTCGCGGACCCCGAGGGCGGAGCCGACCTCGCTGACCAGGTCGGCCGGATCGACGACGCCGACCAGCTCGACCACGTGCACCACCGGCTGCTCGGCACCCTCGGCGAGCAGCTGCGCGAGCCGGGTCTTGCCCAGGCCGCCCGCACCCAGGATCGACACCACCCGGTGCCGCCGCAGCAGGCCGCGCAGGGCCTGCAGGTCGTCCTCGCGGCCGACCAGGCTCGAGGCGTAGTGGCGCACGCCCGTGCGCACCGGCCTGTCGCGGGCGAGGAGGTCGGCATGCACGGCGCGCAGCCGCGGCCCGGGGTCGACCCCCAGGCCGTCGGCCAACCGCTCGCGGTGAGCCTCGTAGGCCGCCAGCGCCGCCGGCACCCCCCGCACCACCGCGAGGCTGTGCAGCAGGGCGACGACCAGGTCCTCCTCGTGGTCGCCGGCCGCGCCGTCGGCCAGCGCCTCCTGCAGCGGAGCCAGCGCCTCCGGGTGCCGGCCGAGCGCCGACAGCAGCAGGGCCCGCCGCCGGGTGGCCACGGCCCGCGCCGCACGGGCGCGCCGCCGGAGCTCGGCGAGCGGGCCCGGTCCTCCGGTGGCGACGGGGCGGGTCACCACCCCGGCGAGCAGCCGCTCGGCCGCCGCCAGGTCCCCGTCCCGCTCGAGGCGGGCGGCGCGGTCGAGCTCCGCGGCGAGCGCGAGGGCGTCGACCTCGACGGCCCCGATGCCGAGCCGGTAGGCCGCCCCGGACCGCGCCACGGCGTCGGGCCCCGTCGCCGATCGCGCCCGGGAGACGACGACCTGGACGGCCTTCGTCGGGTGCTCCGGACGCTCGCCGTCGTCCCAGACCAGGTCGACCAGCGCCTCGGCACTGAGGCCGCCCGGAGCGTGCAGCGCCAGGGCCGCGAGCAGCGCAGCCGTGCGGTCGCCCGGGACGGTCCGACCGTCCCAGGCGACCTCGTCGAGCAGACGGAGCCGGCCCAGCTCGCTCAGCGCTGCACAGCCCCGGTGAGCTCGGCCGCTCGCGCGACCGCGGCGTCCCGCGCCGCCGACGCCTCGCCCTCGTTGAGGGTCCGGTCGGTGGCGCGGAAGCGCAGGGCGTAGGCGAGCGACTTGTGGCCCGCCTCGACCTGGTCGCCGGTGTAGACGTCGAACAGCCGGATCGACTCCAGCAGTTCGCCGGCACCCTCGCGCAGCGCCGCCTCGACCGAGGCGGCCGGGACGTCCGCGCCGACCAGCAGCGCGACGTCCTCCTTGGCCACCGGGTACGACGAGAAGGCCGGCGCCGGGCGCAGGTGCACCGCCGCGGCGATCAGCGCGTCCAGGTCGACCTCCGCGGCGACGGACCGCTCGGGCAGGCCGAGGCCCGCGCAGACCCGCGGGTGCAGCTCGCCGGCGTGGCCGACGACGTCCCCGTCGAGCAGCAGCGCTGCGCAGCGGCCGGGGTGCCACGGCGCCACCGACGCCGCCCGGACCTCGAGCGTGAGGCCGAAGGCGTCCGCGACGGAGCGCACGGCGTGGACCGCGTCCGACCACGCCACGGCGCGCCCCTCACCCCACCAGCCGTCCGCCTCGTACTCGCCGCAGGCGACGAGCCCGAGGTGCAGCGGCTGCGCCGGCAGGGCGCCGGTGAGCGCGGCGAGCTCCTCGTCCGTCGGACGGCGGTCGACGGGCAGGATCGGCGCCGGGCCGTCCCCGCCGGGCAGCGTCACCGTGGCGGTCTCGAAGAGCGCCACCGAGGTGGTGCCGTGGCCGACGTTGCGCGCCGCGGCCTTGAGCAGGCCGGGCAGCAGCGTCGTGGTCATCGACGGCGCCTCGCTGTTGAGCGGGTTCGAGAGCCCGAGCAGGTTGCGGCGGGCATCGTCGGCGTCCAGGCCGAGCGCGTCGAGGTCGGCCTGCCCGACGAACGGGAAGGAGATCACCTCGACGTAGCCCTCCCCCGCCATCGTCCTGCCGGCGCGCCGGCGCAGCTGCTGGGTCCGGGTCAGGCCTCGGCCACCGGGTGCCTTGGGGAGGATCGACGGGATCGTGTCGTAGCCGACCAGCCGGATCACCTCCTCGGTGGTGTCCTGCGGGTCGGTCAGGTCGGGGCGCCACGGCGGCGGGACGACGGAGAGCGTGCCGGTGCCGGTGACCTCGCAGCCGACGGCGCGCAACGCCTCGACGGCCCGCTCCTCGCTGATGTCGAGTCCGGAGACCCGGGCGGCCAGGTCACCGGCCACGGTGATGGCGGGCGCCGGCGGCGGGGTGCCGACGACGGTGACGCCGGGCTCGGCGACGCCGCCGCCGTGCTCCACCAGCAGCTCGACCACGCGGTCCGCGGCGGCCTCGCAGATCGTCGGGTCGACGCCGCGCTCGTTGCGCTTGCCGGCCTCGGAGGTGATCTTGTGCCGCTTGCCGGTGCGGAACATCGACACGGGGTCCCAGTGCGCGGACTCCACCAGGATCCGGGTGGTGGTCTCCGACATCTCCGTGGTCTCGCCACCCATCACGCCGCCCAGGCCGATGATGCCCGAGTCGTCGGCGATGACGAGGTCCTCGGTCGACAGCGTGCGACGCGCGCCGTCGAGGGTGGTCATCGACTCCCCCGCCCGCCCGCGGCGCACGACCAGCGCGCCCTGCACCTTGTCGGCGTCGTAGCCGTGGATCGGCCGACCGGTCTCGAGCATCACGTAGTTCGTGATGTCGACGGCCAGCGACACCGACCGCATCCCGGCGGCGGTGATCCGCTGGACGATGTGGTCCGGCGTGGCCACGGACGGGTCGAAGCCGGAGACCGTGCGCGCCACGAAGACCGGGCAGCCGGCGGCGTCCTCGACGACGACCGGGTGCCCCTGGTCGTCGGCGGCCGGGGTCTCGCGGAGCGCGGGGTCGCGGAAGTTCGTCGCTCCGTCGACGGAGACGGCCACCTCGCGGGCGATACCGCGCAGCGACAGCGCGTAGGCGCGGTCGGGGTTGATCTCGAACTCGATGATCTCCTCGTCGAGGCCGAGCACGGCGCGCACGTCGTCGCCCGGCTGACCGGCGTCGGCCGGGAGCACGATGATGCCGTCGTGGTCCTCGCCCAGGCCCAGCTCGCGGGCGGAGCAGATCATCCCGGCCGAGACGTGGCCGTAGGTCTTGCGCGCGGAGATCGCGAAGCCGCCGGGCAGCACGCCGCCGGGCAGCACGCAGACCACCAGGTCGCCGGGCTCGAAGTTGTGGGCGCCGCAGACGATGCCCTGGGGCTCACCGGTGCCGTTGGCGTCGCCGACGTCCACGGTGCACCAGTTGATCGTCTTGCCGTTCTTCTGCGGCTCGGGCTCCTTGGTCAGCACCCGGCCGATCACCAGCGGACCGGTGATCTGCGCGCCGGGGCTGTCGATGCCCTCGAGCTTGAGGCCGGTCAGCGTCAGCCGGTGGGTCAGCTCGTCGGTGGTCACGTCGGCGGGGACGTCGACGTACTCCTTGATCCAGGAAAGCGGGGTCTTCATCAACGTCTCTCAGATCTCGGTGCCGAACGCGGAGGAGAAGCGGGCGTCGCCCTCGAAGAGCGGCCGGAGGTCGCCCAGCGCGTGCCGGAACATGAAGCTCCGGTCGATGCCCATGCCGAACGCGAAGCCGGAGTACACCTCCGGGTCGACGCCGCAGGCGACCAGCACGCGCGGGTTGACCACCCCGCAGCCGCCCCACTCGATCCAGCCCTCGCCCTTGCAGGTGCGGCAGGAGTCGCTGTCCTCGCCGCGGCAGACGAAGCAGCGCACGTCGACCTCGGCCGACGGCTCGGTGAAGGGGAAGTACGACGGGCGGAAGCGCGTGTCGATGCCGGGGCCGAACAGCTGGGCCGCCAGGTGGTCCAGCGAGCCCTTGAGGTGCGCCATCGTGATGCCCTCGTCGACGACCAGGCCCTCGACCTGGTGGAACATCGGGCTGTGCGTGGCGTCGTACTCGTCGGTGCGGAAGACCCGCCCGGGGCAGGCGACGTAGATCGGCGGCGTGCGGGTCAGCATCGTCCGCGCCTGGACCGGGGAGGTCTGGGTGCGCAGCACGACGTGGTTCTCCGCCGGCTCGGTCCAGAACGTGTCCTGCATGGTCCGCGCCGGGTGGTCGGGGCCGAGGTTGAGGGCGTCGAAGTTGAGCCACTCGGCCTCCACGACCGGGCCCTCGGCGATCTCCCAGCCCATCGCCACGAAGATGTCGGCGATCAGCTCGGACTGGAGCGTGATCGGGTGCCGCGAGCCGCGGCGGCCGCGGTCGGTGGGCAGCGTGACGTCGACGGTCTCGGTGACCAGCATCCGCTCCTCGTGCTCGACCTCGAGCACGGCCTGGCGGGCGGCGAGCGCCTTGTTGACGGCGCCGCGGGCCTGGCCGATCCGCTGGCCGGCCTCCTTGCGCGCCTGCGGGGGCAGGGCGCCGATCTCGCGGTTGGCCAGGGCCAGGCCCGAGCGGTCGCCGGCGTGGTCGAGGCGCGCCTGCTTGAGCTCGTCGAGGTCGGCGGCGGCGGAGATCGCGGCGAGCGCCTCGTCGCGCATCCGCTCGACCTCCTCGGCCTTGAGCGGGGTGACCTCGACCGGGTCGTAGTCGGTGTTGGGGCCGGACATGGCTCCCTTTCCAGCGGCAGGTTCGGACGCCGCAGATTCTAGAAGTGGTCGCTGGGGTGGCTCTCCCCGGACCCGGTGACGTGCCAGGAGCCGTGCGCGGCGGGCGGGTGCCGTTCAGGCCGCGCGGTGAACCCCCGGACCGTCCGCCGGTCCGGGGCGAAGAAATCGCTGGTGGGCTTCCACGGCGCCGATGCTACCGCGTCGCGGCCGAGCCGGCTGAAGCCGGCTATTGCCAGCCCCGGGACCCGCTGACAGAGTGCCAGATGTTGCGCAAGTCACATTTCGGGCCGGCTGGGCGGTTCCCCCACGACCTCCCGGCGGGAAGGGACGGGCGTCGTGGCACAGCTCTCGGGAGCAGGAACGGACGGACCGGCGTCGAACCTCCTGCTTCGCGCAGGTCGCTTCTTCACCCGCTGGGACGAGTCCGACGATGGCCGCGCGGTCTTCCGGGAGGGCGGCCGCGCCGGCGACGTCTTCTACCGGGACCGGTGGAGCCACGACAAGGTGGTGCGCTCCACCCACGGGGTGAACTGCACCGGCTCCTGCTCGTGGAAGGTCTACGTCAAGGACGGCGTGATCACCTGGGAGACCCAGCAGACCGACTACCCCTCGGTCGGGCCGGACCGCCCGGAGTACGAGCCCCGCGGCTGCCCGCGCGGCGCGGCGTTCTCCTGGTACACCTACTCCCCCACCCGGGTCCGCTACCCCTACGCCCGCGGCGTGCTGCTGGAGATGTACCGGGAGGCCAAGGAGCGCCTCGGCGACCCCGTGCTGGCATGGGCCGACATCCAGGCCGACCCGGAGCGCCGCCGCCGCTACCAGCAGGCCCGCGGCAAGGGCGGGCTGGCGCGGCTCAGCTGGGCCGAGGCGGTGGAGATGGTCGCCGCGGCGCAGGTGCACACGATCAAGGCCCACGGACCGGACCGGATCGCCACCTTCAGCCCGATCCCGGCGATGTCGATGGTCTCCCACGCGGTCGGCGCGCGCTACACCCACCTGCTCGGCGGCGCGATGACCTCCTTCTACGACTGGTACGCCGACCTGCCGGTGGCCAGCCCGCAGGTCTTCGGCGACCAGACGGACGTGCCGGAGTCCGGGGACTGGTGGGACGCGACCTACCTGATGATGTGGGGCTCGAACGTCCCGGTGACCCGCACGCCCGACGCGCACTGGATGGCCGAGGTCCGCTACCGCGGCACCAAGGTGGTCACGGTCAGCCCGGACTACGCCGACAACACGAAGTTCGCCGACGAGTGGGTGCCGGCGCAGGCGGGGACCGACGCCGCGCTGGCGATGGCGATGACGCACGTGATCCTGACCGAGTGCTACGTGGAGCGTCGGGTGCCGTTCTTCGTGGAGTACGTACGCCAGTACACCGACCTGCCGTTCCTGGTCACCCTCACCGAGAACGCCGAGCACGGCGGGCTGGTGCCCGGCAAGTTCCTCACCGCCCGCGACCTCGGCGACGAGGCGCCCGAGGCGGCCTGGAAGACGGTCCTCGTCGACGCCGCCACCGGCGAGCCGGTGGTGCCGAACGGCTCGATGGGGTTCCGGTACGCCGACTCCGGCGAGGGTCGCTGGAACCTCGACCTCGACGGCACCGTGCCGGCCCTGTCGCTGCGCGACGCCAAGGTCGACCCCGAGTCGGCCGAGGTGCTGCTGCCCTCCTACGCCGGGGCGACCGGCGAGGGCGAGGTGCTGCGCCGCGGCGTCCCGGTCACCCGGATCGCCGGCCAGCTGGTGACCACGGTCTTCGACCTGATGCTGGCCCAGCACGGCGTCGCCCGGCCCGACCTCCCCGGCGCGTGGCCCACGGGGTACGACGACGCCACCGCGCCGTACACGCCGGCGTGGCAGGCGGAGGTCACCTCGGTGCCGGCCGAGCAATGCATCCGGATCGCCCGCGAGCTCGCCCAGAACGCGCAGGACTCCGGCGGGCGCTCGATGATCATCCTCGGCGCCGGCGTCTGTCAGTGGTTCCACGCGGACGCGACGTACCGATCGATCCTGTCCCTGCTGCTGCTGACCGGAAGCATGGGGCGCAACGGCGGCGGCTGGGCGCACTACGTCGGGCAGGAGAAGTGCCGTCCGATCACCGGCTGGATCTCGCTGGCCAACAACCTGGACTGGAGCCGCCCGCCGCGCACGATGATCGGCACGGCGTACTGGTACATGCACACCGACCAGTGGCGCACCGACGGCTACCGGGCCGACGCCCTGGCCTCCCCGCTGGCCGAGGGCCACCTCGCCGGGATGCACACCGCCGACACGATCGCGCAGTCCAACCGGCTGGGCTGGATGCCGTTCTACCCGCAGTTCGACCGCAACCCGCTCGACCTGGCCGACGAGGCGAGCGCCGCGGTCGAGGCCGGCGAGGTGGCCGACGTCAACGAGTACGTCGTGGCCCGGCTCAAGGACGGCTCGCTGAAGTTCGCCATCGAGGACGTCGACGCCCCCGAGAACTGGCCGCGCACCCTCACGCTGTGGCGCTCCAACCTCTTCGGCTCCTCCGCCAAGGGCAACGAGTACTTCCTCAAGCACCTGCTCGGCACGCACTCCAACGTGATGGCCACCGAGGGCGGGCCCGACGTGCGGCCCCGCGACGTGACGTGGCGGGAGGAGGCGCCGGAGGGGAAGCTGGACCTGCTGGTCTCCGCCGACTTCCGGATGACCTCGACCACGCTGCTCTCCGACATCGTGCTGCCCGCGGCGACCTGGTACGAGAAGCACGACCTCTCCTCGACCGACATGCACCCGTTCGTGCACGCGTTCACGCCCGCCATCGACCCGCCGTGGGAGGCGCGCACCGACTTCGAGATGTTCCACCTCTTCGCCCGGCGGATCGCCGAGCTGGCGCGCGACCACCTGGGTGTCCGCAAGGACGTGGTGGCGGTGCCGATGCAGCACGACACCGCCGGGGAGACCGCCCAGCCCGGCGGCGTGGTGCTGGACTGGAAGCGCGGCGACGTCGAGCCGATCCCCGGGAGGACCATGCCGGTGCTGCAGGTGGTCGAGCGGGACTACACCGCGATCGCCGACAAGCTGGCGACCATCGGTCCGCTGGCCGACCGGCTCGGCTTCGGGGTCAAGAACGTCACCTTCGACCTGACCGAGGCGCTGCGCACGCTGGCGGCGTCCGGCGGGGTGATGGACTCCGGGGCGGGTGTCGGTCGCCCCGCGATCGACACCGACGCGAAGCTGGCCGAGGCGATCCTGACCCTGTCGGGCACCACCAACGGCGAGCTCGCCACCCAGGGTTTCCGGACCCTGGAGCGGCGGGTCGGCAAGCCCCTCGCCGACCTGGCCGAGGGCTCGGAGGAGAAGCGGATCACCTTCGCCCAGACCCAGGCCGCGCCGGTCCCCGTGATCACCTCGCCGGAGTGGTCGGGCTCGGAGACCGGCGGACGCCGCTACGCGCCGTTCACCGTCAACATCGAGCGCCAGAAGCCGTTCCACACCCTGACCGGTCGGATGCACTTCTTCCTCGACCACGACTGGATGCGCGACCTCGGCGAGGCGCTGCCGATCTACCGACCACCCCTCGACATGAACCGCCTCTTCGGGGAGCCACGGCTCGGCGCCGACGGGTCGAGCGAGATCACGGTGCGCTACCTGACGCCGCACTCGAAGTGGTCGATCCACAGCGAGTACCAGGACAACCTGTTCATGCTCTCGCTCTCCCGCGGCGGCACCTCCGCCTGGCTCAGCCCCGCCGATGCGGCGGCGATCTCGGTCGAGGACAACGACTGGATCGAGTGCACCAGCGCCAACGGCGTCTTCGTCGCCCGGGCCATCGTCAGCCACCGGATCCCGGCCGGCGTCACCTTCGTCCACCATGCGCAGGAGCGGACCATCGACGTGCCGAAGTCGGAGGCCACCGGCCGGCGCGGTGGCATCCACAACAGCGTGACGCGGGTGCTGGTCAAGCCCACCCACCTGATCGGCGGGTACGCGCAGCTCTCCTACGCGTTCAACTACCTCGGTCCCACCGGCAACCAGCGCGACGTCGTCGCCACCATCCGGCGCCGCTCGCAGGAGGTGACGTACTGATGAGAGTCATGGCCCAGATGGGCATGGTGATGAACCTCGACAAGTGCATCGGGTGCCACACCTGCTCGGTGACCTGCAAGCAGGCGTGGACCAACCGTGCGGGCACCGAGTACGTCTGGTTCAACAACGTCGAGACCCGGCCCGGGCTGGGCTACCCGCGCCGGCACGAGGACCAGGAGAGGTGGCGCGGCGGCTGGGAGGTCGACAAGTCCGGCCGGCTGCGGCTCAAGGCCGGCGGCCGGCTGAGGAAGCTGCTGACCATCTTCTCCTCCCCGGTCCAGCCCGAGCTCGCCGACTACTACGAACCGTGGACCTACGACTACGCGACGCTCATCGACGCACCGCTCGGCGACGACTTCCCGGTGGCCCGGCCCAAGTCCCTGATCACCGGCGAGGACACGAAGGTCACCTGGTCGGCCAACTGGGACGACAACCTCGGCGGCGCCACCGAGCACGGGCCGAACGACCCGATCGTGCAGAAGCTCCGGGCGGAGTCGAACGAGAGGATCAAGTTCGAGTTCGAGAAGACGTTCATGTTCTACCTGCCGCGGATCTGCGAGCACTGCCTCAACCCCGCGTGCATGGCCTCCTGCCCCTCCGGTGCGATCTACAAGCGCTCGGAGGACGGGATCGTGCTCGTGGACCAGGACAGGTGCCGCGGGTGGCGCCAGTGCATCACCGGCTGCCCGTACAAGAAGATCTACTTCAACCACAAGTCGGGCAAGGCCGAGAAGTGCACCTTCTGCTACCCCCGCGTCGAGGTGGGTCTGCCGACGGTCTGCTCCGAGACCTGCGTGGGCCGCCTCCGCTACCTGGGTCTGTTCCTCTACGACGCCGACGCGGTCACCACGGCCGCGTCCGTGCCCGACGACCGGGACCTCTACGAGGCCCAGATGGACCTGCTGCTCGACCCCGAGGACCCGGCGGTCCTCGCCGCGGCGCGGGAACAGGGGATCCCCGAGGACTGGCTGGACGCCGCCCGGCGTTCACCCGTCTACGCGCTGGCCAAGAAGTACCGGGTGGCCCTGCCGCTGCATCCGGAGTACCGCACGATGCCCATGGTCTGGTACGTCCCGCCGCTCTCGCCGGTCACCGACCTGTTGCGCGACCAGGGCCACGACGCGGAGGGCGTCGACACGCTGTTCGGCGCGATCGAGGCGCTCCGGATCCCGGTGGAGTACCTGGCCGAGCTCTTCACCGCCGGCGACACCGCGGTCGTGGACGGGGTGCTGCGCAAGCTGGCCGCGATGCGCGCCTACCTGCGCGACATCACGCTGGGGCGCGACCCGGACCCGGAGATCCCGGCCCTGGTGGGGATGAGCGGCGAGGACCTGTACGAGATGTACCGGCTGATGGCCCTCGCGAAGTACGACGAGCGCTACGTGATCCCGAAGGCACACGTCGAGCAGGCCCACGACCTGGAGGAGATCGGCTGCTCCCTCGACTACGACGAGGGGCCCGGCATGTACAGCGGCCCGCTCGGCGAGGCGAGCGGACGTCCGGCACCGGTGGCGGTGGAGACCTTCCACGCGCTCAAGCAGCGCCAGGCCAGCGACCAGCCGACGTCGGAGGAGAGCCTGCGGGGTCGGGTGAACCTGCTCAACTGGGACGGGCAGGGCACTCCGGACGGCCTCTTCCCGGAGCACCGGTCATGAGGTCGCGGCGCCCGTCCCGGCGTTCGGATCCGAGGGTCATCCACCAGGCGGCGGCATGGTGCCTGGGCTACCCCGATGCCGCCCTGCTCGAGAGGGTGCCGATGCTGCGCGGTGCGCTCGCCGAACAGCCCGGTGACGACGCCGCCCTGGCGCTGATGCGGTTCGTCGAGCACCTCGCCGCCACGGCCCCCGTCGCGCTGGTCCGCGACTACGTCGACGTCTTCGACCTGTCCAGCAAGCACACGCTCTACCTCTCCTACTGGACCGACGGCGACACGCGCCGGCGCGGGGAGACCCTGGCCGGGTTCAAGCAGCGCTACCGCGATGCCGGGCTGCTGGTGAACACCCACGGCGAGCTGCCCGACTACCTGCCGATGGTGCTGGAGTACGCCGCCCTCGCCGATCCGGAGGCAGGTCGCGCCCTGCTCCAGGAGTACCGGGCCAGCCTCGAGCTGATCCGGCTCTCCCTGGTCGACCGCGGATCGCCGTACGGGGACGTGCTGACCGCGGTCTGCGCGACGCTGCCCGGCGCCTCCCCGCGGGACCGTGCCGCCGCGATGGCGCTGGCCCGCACCGGCCCCCCGACCGAGACGGTCGGTCTCGAGCCGCTCCCCTACCCGGTCCCGCGCGCGGAAGGGGCGATCTGATGGACATCGTGCTCTGGGGCGTGCTGCCCTACCTGGCGTTCGCGGTGCTGGTCACCGGGACGATCTGGCGCTACCGCTACGACCGGTTCGGGTGGACCACCCGGTCCTCCCAGCTCTACGAGTCCCGGCTGCTGCGGATCGGCTCGCCGCTCTTCCACTTCGGGATCCTGGTCGTGATCGTCGGTCACATCGGCGGCCTGGTGATCCCCAAGTCGTGGACCGAGGCGGTCGGGGTGAACGAGGACCTCTACCACTTCAACGCGCTCTTCTTCGGCACCATCGCGGGCATCGCGACGCTGGCCGGGATCGTGATCCTGGTCTTCCGGCGGAGGACGACCGGCCCGGTCTTCATGGCCACCACGAACAACGACAAGCTGATGTACGTCCTGCTGGTCGGCGCGATCGTGCTCGGCCTCTGGACCACGCTGGTCGCGGTCGGTGCCGGCCACGACGCCCACGACTACCGGGAGACCGTCTCCCCCTGGTTCCGATCGCTGTTCCTCCTGCAGCCCGACGTGGACGCGATGGCCGCGGCACCGTTCCAGTTCCACATCCACGTCCTCGTGGCGCTGCTGCTCTTCACGCTGTGGCCCTTCACCCGCCTCGTGCACGCGTTCACCGCGCCGCTGCACTACCTGTTCCGCCCCTACATCGTCTACCGCAGCCGGGACCTCCCCGCCGGCACCGGCGCGCGCGCACCGCGCCGGGGCTGGTCGCCCGTCGGCACCCACCGCGACCAGTGAGCGAGGTACCCATGTCCACCACGAACACCGAGGTCGATCTCTCCGGACAGACGAAGAACCTGATCCTGGCCACGTGGGCCTTCGCGATCAGCTTCTGGGCCTGGAACATGATCGCCCCGCTCGGCGTCCGCTACACCGAGATCCTCGGCCTCTCCTCGACCGAGAAGTCGGTGCTGGTCGCGGTGCCGGTGATCGTCGGCTCGGTCGGCCGGATCGTCACCGGCGCGATGACCGACCGCTACGGCGGGCGGATCATGTTCCCCGCCCTGCTCGTCGTGTCGGCGCCGTTCGTGGTGCTGGTGGCCGTCGCCGGCAAGATGGAGTCGTTCGCGCTGCTGCTGGTCTTCGGCTTCTTCCTCGGCATCGCCGGCACCACGTTCGCGGTCGGCATCCCCTTCGCCAACGCCTGGTACGAGAGGAGCCGCCGCGGGTTCGCCACCGGCGTCTTCGGCGCCGGCATGGGCGGCACGGCGCTGTCGGCGTTCTTCACCCCGAGGATGGTGAACTGGTGGGGCTACACCACCACCCACGTGGTGATCGCGGTCGCGCTGGTCCTGACCGCTGTGCTCGTGTGGTTCACGATGGAGGACTCGCCGGCGTGGACCCCCAACCACGCGCCGGTCGTGCCCAAGCTGGTGGCCGCCAGCAAGCTGGCCGTCACCTGGCAGATGTCCTTCCTCTACGCCGTCGCGTTCGGCGGGTTCGTGGCGTTCTCCACCTACCTGCCGACGTACCTCAAGGACGTGTACGACTACGGGCTGACCGAGGCCGGCACCCGGACGTCGGGCTTCGCGATCGCGGCCGTGGTCTGCCGTCCGCTCGGCGGCGTGCTCGCCGACCGCGTGGGACCGCGCCTGATGGCGGCGATCGCCTTCGCCGGCGCTGCGGTGATGGCCGTCGTGCTCACCTTCCAGCCGCCCACAGAGGTGCCGGCCGGCGTGTCGTTCGTACTGATGGCCGGCTTCCTCGGCATCGGCACCGGTGCTGTGTTCACCTGGGTCGCCCAGCTGTCGCCGCCGGAACGGGTCGGCTCGGTGACCGGCATCGTCGGCGCCTGCGGTGGCCTTGGCGGGTTCTTCCCGCCGCTGGTGATGGGCGCGACCTACAACGAGGCCGACCACTCCTACACCGTCGGTCTGTCGCTGCTGGTGGTCGTGGCAGCGGCCGCGCTGGTCTTCACCCTGTTCGGCATCAAGGGCCGGCGGGCCCCAGCGGCCAGGTCAACCTGACCTCGGCTCCCCCTCCGGGGGCGTCGTCGATCACGACGTCGCCCCCGTGGGCGCGCACCAGGCCGTTGACGATGTAGAGGCCGAGCCCGGAGCCGCCGCCGGTGGCGGAGGTCCAGAACTTCGTGAACGCGCGGGCGCGCAGCGGCTCGGGGATCCCCTCCCCCTCATCGGTGACCACCACCTCGGCCCGGGTGGCGCACTCGGACGACGCGACCCGGACGCGGACGGTGCCCTCACCGTGCCGGACGGCGTTCTCGACGACGTTGGTGATCACCTGGATCACCTTGTCGGGGTCGGCCTCGATGAGCGGCCGATCCTCGACGGTCAGCTCGAGCGTGCGGGAGGTGGCCACGCCGATGGAGGCGACGACGCCCTCGGCCTTCTGGGCCAGGTCGGTCGTGCGGCGGTTCAGCCGGAGGCGCCCGGTGTCGAGCCGGGCGACGTCCAGCAGCTCGGCGATCAGCCTGCTCAACCGGTCCGCGTCGACGCTGGCCGTGGTGAGCATCAGCTTCTTCTGGTCGTCGTTGAGCTTGTCCCAACGGTTCAGCAGGGCGTGCACGAACCCCTTCACACCGGTCAACGGCGAGCGCAGCTCGTGCGCGACCGTGGCGACCAGGTCGGAGCGCTCGCGGTCGAGCCGCTCCCGGCCACGAGCGGAGCGCAGCGCGACGCCGACGGAGGTCACCGGGCCGCCGCGCCGCTCGCGGTGCAGCCGGGCGTTCACCAGCACCTCGGTCCCGTCGGCGAGCAGCCACCGCTGCTCGGGGACCGCCGTGCGGATGGCCAGGCCGCCGAAGGGATCGTGGATCTCGACCCAGCCGTGCCCGCCCTGGTCGGTCAGCGTCAGCGCGGCGGCCAGCGACCGCCCGACGAGCTCGTCGGCGGGCCGACCCAGCATCGCCGCGGCGACGGCGTTGACCGCCCGGACACCCGCGCGGTCGGCGATCACCACGCCGTCGGGCAGCAGGTCGAGTGCGGCGGCGTCCATGTCCGGGATGCTAGCCGCCGCCGCTGGTCGAGGTGCGAGCGCAGCGAGCCTCGGGACCGAGGCGGCCACCGGGACCAGCGACCTCAGGCGCGCTGGGCGCGCGCGCTGGCGTAGAGGCAGACGGCGGCCGCTGTGGCCAGGTTGAGGCTCTCCGCGCGGCCGTGGATCGGGATCCGCACCCGGTGGTCGGCCAGCTCGGCCAGCTCGGGCGGCAGGCCCCAGGCCTCGTTGCCGAACAGCCAGGCGGTGGGCCGGGCCAGCAGCTCGTCGGCCTCGAAGAGGTCCACCTCGCCGGCGCCGTCCGCGGCGAGGACGACCAGGCCGGCCTCGCGGGCGGCGGCAACCGCGGCGGCGGCGTCGCGCTCGATGGCGACGGGCAGGTGGAACAGGCTGCCGACGCTGGCGCGCACCGTCTTGGCGTTATAGGCGTCGACCGAGTCACCGGCCAGCACCACGCCCGCTGCGCCGGCGGCGTCGGCGCAACGGATCACCGTGCCGGCGTTGCCGGGGTCGCGTACGTCGGCACAGATGGCCACCAGTCGCGCCGCCTCGGGCTCGTCCCGGTCGCCAGCGTCCAGCGCGTCGACGCCGGCGCCGAGTGCGACCGGGAGCGGGCGATCCAGGAACCGGCACACCGCGACCACGCCGGCCGGCGTGACGCTGTCGGAGAGGGCGTCCATCGCCCGGTCCTCGACCAGGCTCACGGGCGTGCCGTCAGGTGCGCCGCCGAGCAGGTCGGCGTACTGCCGCGCTGCGTCGACGGTCGCGAAGACCTCGACCACGCAGCCCTCGTGGGCGAGCGCCGACTCGACGGCCTTGGGACCGTCGGCAATGAAACACCGCCGCTCGGCGCGGGCCGAGCGGCGGTGCAGCTTCACCGCGTCCTTGACCCGCGCGTTGGAGCGGGCCAGGACGGTGTGGTCAGGCGTGGGGTTCAGGCCGAGACCTTGGGCGCGTTGACGTCCTCGGGCAGGGCGGCCTTGGCCTGGGCGACCAGCGCGGAGAACGCGGCGGGCTCGTTGACGGCGAGGTCCGCGAGGATCTTGCGGTCGACCTCGACACCGGCCAGGTTCAGGCCCTGGATGAACCGGTTGTAGGTCATGCCCTCGGCGCGGGCGGCCGCGTTGATCCGCTGGATCCACAGGCGGCGGAAGTTGCCCTTGTTCTTCTTGCGGTCGTTGTAGCTGTAGACCAGCGAGTGGGTGACCTGCTCCTTGGCCTTGCGGTACAGACGCGACCGCTGGCCGCGGTAGCCGCTGGCCCGCTCCAGGGTGGTCCGACGCTTCTTCGCAGCGTTCACTGCGCGCTTGACGCGTGCCATTTTCTACTCCTCGAAACTCTGATGCCGAAAGTGGTGCGGGCGCGTCAGCGACCGAGCAGCTTCTTCGCGCGGGGGACGTCGTTCTTCGCAACCTCGGTGGTGCCGGTCATGCGCCGGGTCACCTTCGAGGCCTTCTTCTCCAGGTTGTGGCGCTTGCCGGCCTTCTCCCGAAGGATCTTGCCGGAGCCCGTGACGCGGAAGCGCTTGCTGGCACCGGAGTGGGTCTTGTTCTTCGGCATCTCTACAACTCTCTCGTCTCGCGCACCACCGGGCGCAGCAGCGCCCGGCGGTGTCACGGGGGGTTTCTCTTACAGGTCGATGTCGGGGTCGAGGGCCTCGTTGGCCCGCTTCGCCTTCTTCGTCGCGGCGGGCTGGACCGCGGTGCGCTCGGCGCGCTCCTCGGCCTGCTCGGCAGCCTTCTCGGCGGCGGCCTCCTGCTTGGCGGCCTTCACCTCGGCCTTCGCCTCGGCCTTCTTCTTGTGCGGCCCCAGGACCATGATCATGTTGCGGCCGTCCTGCTTCGGGTTCGACTCCACGAACCCGAGGTCAGCGACGTCCTCGGCCAGCTTCTGCAGCAGCCGGAACCCCAGCTCGGGGCGGTGCTGCTCGCGGCCGCGGAACATGATCGTGATCTTGACCTTGTCGCCGGCCTTGAGGAAGCGAACGACGTGACCCTTCTTGGTCTCGTAGTCGTGCGCGTCGATCTTCGGCCGGAGCTTCATCTCCTTGATGATGACGTTGGTCTGGTTCCGTCGCGCTTCACGGGCCTTCTGGGCGTTCTCGTACTTGAACTTCCCGTAGTCCATGAGCTTGCAGACGGGGGGACGCGCCATCGGCGCGACCTCGACCAGGTCCAGGTCGGCCTCCTGGGCCAGCTTGAGCGCCTGGTCGGTGGGGACGATGCCGACGGTCTCGCCGTTGGGTCCCACGAGCCGGACCTCGGGTACCCGGATCCGCTCGTTGATGCGCAGCTCGGTGCTGATGTGTCCTCCCAACTCGTTCGGTCGGAGGCTCCTGATCGCCGGCTGCGACACCGGCGGAAAAACTGAGAAGGCCTCCGCTGTTCAAGCGGAGGCCAGTCGGGACACCTCGTCGCGCACGCTTCGCGCGCTCCTGTGTGCCAGGGACCGGACCCGACGACCTGGAACTGCTGCGGTCGGTGCGGGTGGGAGTCGATATCTCGCTGACTCCGCTTGTGGATGCGTGCTCCACTCACGTGGATCACTGCATCAGTCAACCAAGATGGTACCGGAGTTGTTCCGCTGCGGGCGAATCCACGACGGGCGCCACGGCACGGCCGTCGCCCTAGGGGGCCTCCTCGGACTGGGCGCCCAGCCAGCCCCAGGTCCCGTCCTCCAGCCGCACCGGTTGCCAGCCGGCGGCGATCCGGGTCAGGTCGTCGCCCTCGAGCACGAAAGGCGACGGTCCGGCGATGTCGACCACGAGCGCAGCGGCGCCCTCCTGGACGGCCGTCGCGGCGGCCAGCGCGGTCGCGACCGGTACCGGTCGCGCCTCCGGGTCCCAGGCCGTCAGCGTCGCAGTGCTGGAGAAGGAGAGCAGCGCCGTTCGCCCGTCGCTCCCGGTCATCAGCACCGCGGCCATGTCGCTGGACTTGTCGCGCGCCAGCCCGTCCTCGCCGTACTCGACCTCGCCGAGGACCGCCACCACCGGCACCAACAGGCGGGCGCCGGCCAGCGCGGCCAGCACCCTCGGGTACGACGCGGAGCTGTCGCCCCAGGCCGCCAGCGCCCGCTCCAGTGCCGGGTCGGCCGACCCGTCGTCGTCCACGTAGGCCGATCCCTGCAGCTGCCGGCCCTCGCCCCGCGGTTCGCTCACCCGCACATCATCGCATCCGTGGAACCATGTCCCCGTGCACCAGGCCCGTCCCCCCGCTCGCCCCGCGGTCGCCGGCCGCGGAACCTCGGTCCCCCCCACCAGCCTCGTGGCGCGCAACCGCCTCGCCGACCGGCTCCGCACCGCGGTCGCCGCCGCCGGCGAGCCGCTGCCGACGCCCGTCTTCGTGGTCGACCTCGACGCCTTCGACGCCAACGCCGACGACCTGGCACGCCGCGCCGCCGGTACCCCGATCCGGGTCGCCTCGAAGTCACTGCGCGTGCCGGCGCTGATCACCCGGGCGCTCGAGCACCCCGGCTTCGCAGGCGTCCTCTGCTACACGCTGGCCGAGGCGCTCTGGCTGGAGGAGCACGACGTCAGCGACGACCTGGTCGTCGCCTACCCCAGCGTCGATCGTGCGGCGCTCGCGCGCCTGGTCGCCTCGCCCCGCGCGGCCTCCCGGATCACGCTGATGATCGACGACCCCGCCCACCTCGACGCCGTCGACGCGCTGCGGGCCTCCACAGCGGTGCCGATCCGGATCGCGATCGACGTCGACGCCGGCCTGCGCTGGGCCGGCCGGGCGATCGGCCCCCAGCGCTCACCCCTCTTCGACCTCGGGTCGGTCGTGGCACTGGCCCGCGCGGTCGTCGACCGCAAGGGCTTCCACCTGGTCGGGCTGATGACCTACGAGGGCCAGGTCGCCGGCGTCCCGGACGCGGTGCCGACGCAGCGCGCGAGGTCCGCGATCGTGCGCCGGATCAAGGAGCGCTCGATCGCCCAGCTCGGTGACCGGCGTGCCGCCGTCGCCGAGGCGCTGGCGGGCCTCGGGGAGCCGCTGGAGTTCTTCAACGCCGGCGGCTCGGGGTCCCTGGAGTCCTCCGCGGCGGACCCGGTCGTCACCGAGGTGACCGCCGGCTCCGGCCTGCTGGTGCCGACGCTGTTCGACCACTACCGAGCCTTCGAGCCGCGCCCCGCCGCCTTCTTCGGGCTGCCGGTCACCCGGATCCCCGGCCCCGGCGTGGTCACCGTCCACGGCGGTGGCCTGATCGCCTCCGGCCCGACCGGCGGCGACCGGGCCCCGACCCCGTGGGCGCCGTCCGGGCTGGAGCTGACCGGCTTCGAGGGCGCCGGCGAGGTGCAGACTCCGCTGACCGGACCGGGCACCGCGCGGCTGGGGATCGGCGACCTGGTCTGGTTCCGGCACGCGAAGTCGGGCGAGCCGTTCGAGCACGGGCTCCACGCCCACCTGCTGCAGGGGGCGGAGCTCGTCGAGGCGGCGCCCACCTACCGGGGGCATGGCCTCGCCTTCTGAGCCCGCCGAGCTCGCCGCCGAGGTCCTGGCGCTCGCCGCCGCGCGGCCGGCGACGCTGGGCCGGGGACGACTGATCTGCCTCGACGGGCTGGCCGGCGCCGGGAAGTCCACCCTCGCCGGCGAGATCGCCCGTCTGCGGCCGGACGCGGCCGTGCTCGCCACCGACGAGATGCTCGCGGGATGGCACGGGCTGCCCGGCCTCGGCGGGACGCTGGACGCGCTGCTGCGCCCCCTGGCGCTCGGGCGGGCGGGTCGCTGGCGGCGGTGGGACTGGCACGCGTCGGACTGGGCGGAGGTCCGCGTCCAGGAACCCGTCGACCTCCTGGTGCTCGAGGGCGTCGGCTCCGCGTCGACGCCGATCGACGACCTGATCACCGTGCGCGTCTGGGTGGAGGCCGACCGCGGCGAACGACTGGAGCGCGGGCTGATCCGCGACGGCGAGGCGATGCGCGCACACTGGCTCACCTGGATGGCCGACGAGGCCGACCACCACCGCGGTCACCGCACGCGGCAGCGCGCCGACCTGCGGTACGACACCGGAACCGCGCGGCGCCCGCGCGACCCGTCCTGGGCCCAGCCTCCTAGCCTGACCCCTGTGATCGCACCCACCGGCACCCAGTACGAGATCGCGGCGGCCGGCTACCGGGCCGTGGTCACCGAGAGCGGGGCCGCGCTGCGCTGCCTGGCCCACGACGGCCGCGCCCTCATCGATGGCTTCGAGGAGTCGGCGATGCCGACGGCCGGCTCGGGCCAGGTGCTGGTGCCGTGGCCCAACCGGATCCGCGACGGCAGGTACGACTTCGACGGCCGCACCCACCAGCTGCCGCTGAGCGAGCCCGCTCGTGCCAACGCCTCCCACGGCCTGGTCCGCTGGGCGGCCTGGAGGCCGAGCGAGCACACCGCCGACGCGATCACGATGGCCTACCGGCTGCCCGCCCAGAGCGGCTACCCGTGGCTGCTCGACCTGACCATCAGCTACGCCCTCGACGGCGACGGTCTCACCGTCACCCAGACGGCCACCAACCGCGGCGACCGCCCGGCGCCGTACGCCGCCGGGCACCACCCCTACCTCCGGGTCGACGGCGAGGGGTGCGACGGCTGGACGCTCGGCCTGCCCGCCGCGACCCGCCTGGAGCGCGACGCCGAGCGCCTGCTGCCGACGGGCCGCAGCGACGTGGCCGAGATCGGCGTCGACTTCCGCGAGCCGCGGCCGATCGGCGACACGGTGCTGGACCACGCCTTCACCGACCTCGAACGCGACGACGCCGGCGTGGCGACGACGACCCTGACCGGGGCCGACGGCCGCGGCGTCGCGCTGTGGGTCGACCACCGGCACCCGTGGCTCCAGGTCTTCACGGCCGACGGCACACCGAAGGACCGCCGCTGCCTCGCGGTGGAGCCGATGACCTCTCCCCCGGACGCCTTCAACTCCGGCGAGGACCTGGTGCGGATCGAGCCGGGCGCCACCTTCGCGGCGGCCTGGGGCATCCGCGCCCTCTGAACGGACCCGGCGGCCTCGGCTCCGAGGCCCGCTGCACTCGCGCCTCAACCAGCGGCCCGCCGCTGGTTGAGGCGCGAGGCCGCCTGCGGCCGAGCCTCGAAACCGAGGCGGCGGGTCAGGCTGACTGCTGCGCGACCACGGCCTTGAGCTCGCGGACCGCGGTCCGTGCCCGGGCGCCGTCGGAGCCGTGGATGCCGAGCATCGAGATCGTGCTGCCGTCGTCGAGGTCCAGCGTCGGCCACGGCGCGCCCTGCGGCATCCGCACCAGCACCACCTGGGCCCAGTCGAAGTGGCGCCGCCGGTAGCCGTTGACCACCGTCAGGCCGTCCTCGTCGGCGGTCACCCGCGAGCGGGCCATCGCGAAGAGCAGGGCCACGCCGGTCAGCACGATGCCGATGACGGTCGCCCGCTCCAGCACGTTGATGGCGTCCTTGGTCTGCTGGTCGAAGCTCAGCCAGAGCCAGACGAACGCTGCGACGAGCACCGTCCCGAAGACGACGGCGGCGATGCGCGGCCCGAAGGGCCGCCAGGTCCGCGGCAACTCGATCGCCCCGCCCTCAGATGCGGGAGGCATGGAGGTCGGTGGTGATGATGCCGCGCGCGCCGATCACGAAGAGCTCGTCCATCACCTTCTGGGCTCGCTTGCGAGGGACCATCGAGCGCACCGCGACCCAGCCCTCGCGATGCAACGGGGAGACGGTCGGGCTCTCGATGCCCGGCGTCAGCGCGACGGCCTCCTCGACCCGCTCGGCGCGGATGTCGTAGTCCATCATCACGTAGGTCCGGGCGACCATGACTCCCTTGAGCCGGCGGGCGAAGACCTCGAAGCCGGGCGGGTCCTCGCCGGGACGGGTGATCATCACGCCCTCGGACTCCGCGATCACCTCTCCGAAGACCTCCAGCCCGGCCGCGCGCAGGGTGCTGCCGGTCTCCACGACGTCGGCGACCACGTCGGCGACGCCCAGCTGGATGCTGATCTCCACGGCGCCGTCGAGCTTGACCACCGTGGCGTCGATCCCGCGGCGGCCCAGGTAGGCGCGGAGCATCCCGTCGTACGACGTGGCGATCCGCTTGCCGACCAGCTCGGTCTCGCTGGTGGCGGTTCCCGGCCGGGCGGCGAACCGGAACGCCGAGCGCCCGAAGCCGAGCTGCAGGGCCTCCTCGGCCTTGGCGCCGGAGTCGACCAGCAGGTCGCGGCCGGTGATGCCGACGTCGAGCGTGCCCTCGCCGACGTAGACCGCGATGTCGCGCGGGCGCAGGTAGAAGAACTCGACCTCGTTCTCGGGGTCGTAGGTGGTCAGCTGCTTGGTGTCGGTGCGCTGCGCGTACCCCGCCTCGCGGAGCATCGTGGTGGCGGCCTCCGACAGCGAGCCCTTGTTCGGGATCGCGACTCTGAGCATGGAACCTCTCCTAGAGGTGGGTGTAGACGTCCTCGAGCGACAGTCCGCTCGCGATCATGAGCACCTGGGCGTGGTAGAGCAGCTGGCTGATCTCCTCGGCCGTCCGCTCCGGGCCCTCGTGCTCGGCGGCCATCCACGACTCGGCGGCCTCCTCGACCAGCTTCTTGCCGATCGAATGGACCCCGGCGTCGAGCCACCGCACGGTGCCCGAGCCGTCGGGCCGCTCCCGCGACACCTGGACCAACTCGGTGAACAGCTCCTCGAACGTCTTCACGGGCCCAAGCGTAGCCAGAGCCGGCGCGCGATGGGGCGCCGGCGGCCACCGGTGGACGCCTGGACCGATGACCGGCGCCCGCTCCGGGGACGGGGATCAGACGTGGCGGCGGTGCCGGCGCAGGAGCTGGGCCGTCTGCAGCGCGGCCGCGGCGGCCTCGTAGCCCTTGTCCTCCGACGAGCCGTCGAGCCCCGCCCGGTCGAGCGCCTGTTGCTCGTTGTCGCAGGTCAGCACGCCGAACCCGACCGGCACGTGAGCGTCGATCGAGACCCGCGTCAGGCCATCGGTGGCGGCGTTGCACACGTACTCGAAGTGCGGGGTGCCGCCGCGGATCACGACGCCGAGCGCCACGATCACGTCGTACGACGGCGCCAGGGTCGCCGCCGTGACCGGCAGCTCGAACGTGCCGGGGACCCGCACCACGACCGGCGCCTCGACCTTGTGGTCGTCGAAGGCGCGCTGCGCGCCGGCCAGCAGGCCGTCCATCACCTCGGTGTGCCAGCTCGAGGCGATCACCACGACCCGCAGGTCGTGGCAGTCGATCGGCTCGATGTCGGGGGCGCCGTGTCCGGCCATGTCAGTTCGCTCCTGTGCTCGGGGAGTCGGCTGCGTTCCCGGGGACCGTACCCGCGACGCCGACCGGGTCGGTCAGGTGGGGCAGGTCGTGGCCCATCCGGTCCCGCTTGGTCAGCAGATAGGTCAGGTTGTGCCCGTTGGGGTGCGGGGTGAGCGGGATCCGCTCGGAGACCTTGATCCCGTAGTCCTCCAGGTCGGCGACCTTGTCCGGGTTG
Organism: Nocardioides sp. GY 10113; assembly: GCF_004919105.1. Taxonomy (GTDB): domain Bacteria; phylum Actinomycetota; class Actinomycetes; order Propionibacteriales; family Nocardioidaceae; genus Nocardioides. Next base: position 41,320 of record NZ_STGK01000021.1, on the reverse strand, counting down.
TTGGTCAGCAGTCGCACCTCGCCGATGCCCAGGTCGCGCAGGATCTGGGTGGCCGCGCCGTAGTGGCGGGCGTCGGCCGGCAGGCCCAGGTCGAGGTTGGCGTCCACGGTGTCGCGGCCGCCGTCCTGCAGCTGGTAGGCCTGCAGCTTGGCGACCAGGCCGATGCCGCGGCCCTCGTGCCCGCGCAGGTAGACCACGACACCGCGGCCCTCCTGCACGATCCGGTCCATCGCCTCGTCCAGCTGGGGACCGCAGTCGCAGCGGCTGGAGCCGAAGACGTCGCCGGTCAGGCACTCCGAGTGCACCCGGGTCAGTACCGGGGTGCCGTCGCGGAGCGCCTCGGTGTCGCCGTAGACGAGGGCGACGTGCTCGCTGTCGTCGACGGTGATCCGGTAGCCGTACGCGGTGAAGTCGCCATGGCTCGTGGGCAGCCGGGTCTCCGCCTCCCGGACGACGTGCACCTCGGTGCGGCGGCGGTAGCGGACCAGGTCCTCGATGGAGATCATCGCCAGGTCGTGCTCGTCGGCGAACTCACGCAGCTCCGTGGCACGCTTCATCGTGCCGTCCTCGTTGACCACCTCGACGAGCACGCCGGCCGGGGTGAGGCCGGCGGCACGCGCCAGGTCGACGGCTGCCTCGGTGTGGCCGCGGCGGACCAGCACCCCGCCCTCGCGGTAGCGCAGCGGGAAGACGTGGCCGGGCCGGGTGATCTCCCACGGCTCGGTGGCGGAGTCCGCGAGCACCCGCGCCGTGTGGGCGCGGTCCGCGGCGGAGATGCCGGTGCTGACGCCGTCGCGCGCGTCCACCGAGATCGTGTACGCCGTGCGGTAGGCGTCCTTGTTGTGCGGGGTCATCAGCGGGATCTCGAGCCGGTCCAGCATCTCGCCCGGCATCGGCACGCAGATCACGCCGCTGGAGTGGCGGATCGTGAAGGCCATCAGCTCGGGGGTCGCCTTGGCGGCGGCGAAGATGATGTCGCCCTCGTTCTCGCGGTCCTCGTCGTCGACCACGATGACCGCCTTGCCGGCGGCGATGTCGGCGATGGCCCGCTCGACGGGGTCCAGGCGCACGGACATGTTCAGTTCTCCTTCTGCTGCTGCGTGCTGCTGCGGTCCGCGTCCACGTAGGCGCGGACCAGCTTCTCGACGTGCTTGGCGAGGACGTCGACCTCGAGGTTGACGAGGTCGCCGGGCTGCCGGAACCCGAGGGTGGTGCGGGCGAGCGTCTCGGGGATCAGGCTGACCGTGAAGGCGTCGTCCTTCGCCTCCACCACCGTCAGCGAGGTGCCGTCGACGGTGATCGAGCCCTTGTCCACCAGGTACCGGGAGAGCTCGGCGGGCATCTCGATCTCGACCAGGTCCCAGTGCTCGCTGGGCTGCCGGGACCGGATCCGGCCGACGCCGTCGACATGGCCCTGGACGACGTGGCCGCCGAGCCGCTTCTCCGCGGTGACGGCGCGCTCCAGGTTGACCCGGTCGCCGGCGACCAGCGTGCCGGTGCTGGTCTTGGCCAGCGTCTCGGCCATCACGTCGGCGGTCCAGGAGTCCTCGGTCCGCTCGGCGACGGTCAGGCAGACGCCGTTGACCGCGATCGAGTCGCCCAGCCCGGCGTCGCTCAGCGTGAGGTCCGCGGCGATGGTGACCCGCACCGCGTCGCCCTGGTCCTCGACCGCGCGGACGGTGCCGAGCTCCTCGACGATTCCGGTGAACATCAGTGGTCCTTCCGTTCGGGCCGCGCGGGCCGCGCGAGGAGGCGGACGTTGGCGTCCGGGCCCTCGCCGACCAAGACGGCGTCGACGAGCTCCAGGCGGAGCGCGTCGTCGATGGTGGCGATGCCGAGGTCGGCGACGGCGTTCCGTCCCGCCCCCAACAGGGTGGGTGCGACGTAGGCCACGACCTCGTCGACGAGGCCGGCGGCCAGGAAGGCGGCGGCCAGGGTCGGCCCGCCCTCGAGGAAGACGTGCTGGCGCCCCCGCTGCCAGAGCTCGGCGAGCGCCTTCTCGGGGTCGCGGGTGCGCAGGTGGACGGTCTCGGCATCGTCGTTGAGCACCCTGCTGCCGGACGGGAGGTCGCGCTCCCCCATCACCGCGCGCAGCGGCTGGACCGGCAGCGGCCGGTCCTCGGCGTCCCGGACCGTGAGCAGCGGGTCGTCCTCGACCACGGTGCCGGTGCCCACCAGCATCGTGTCGCACAACGAGCGCAGCCGGTGGCTGTCGCGGCGGGCGGCCGCGCTGGAGACCCAGCGGCTGGTGCCGTCCGCGGCAGCGCTGCGCCCGTCCAGCGTGGTGGCGAACTTCCAGGTGACGAACGGCCGCTGCTCGCGGCGCGCCACGTCGTAGACGTGCGCGAGCGCGGCGGCCTCGTCGGCGAGCAGGCCGGCCTCGACCTCGATCCCGGCCGCGCGCAGGGTTGCGGCGCCGCCGCTGGCGACCTGGTTGGCGTCGCCCTCGGCATAGACGACCCGTCGTACGCCGGCGGCGATGAGGGCCTCGGCGCAGGGGCCCGTGCGGCCGGTGTGGTTGCAGGGCTCGAGGGTGACCACGGCGGTGCTGCCGCGGGCGGCGTCGCCGGCCCGGGCCAGCGCGTCAGCCTCCGCGTGGGCGGTGCCCGGGCCGCGGTGGTAGCCCTCGGCGACCGTGCGACCCTCCTCGTCGAGCAGGACACAGCCGACACGGCGGGTGTCGGCGACCATCGGCACGCCGGGGGTCGCGGCGAGCACGAGGGCGCGGCGCATCGCGCTGCGCTCTGCGCTGGACTGGTCGCCCACCTCGTGTCCTCACGGTTGTCGGTGCGCTCACGACTCCGGGGCGAGGGGACGCACGGCGCGTGGCGGGCCACGTCGCTCGATGCGTGTGCGTGCACTTCCCATCCGGACTTTGACCGTCGGCCCAGGAATCCCACCTGGTCAACCGTCCACTGGCTGTGGACGGGTCGCGGGCTTCTGCACCGAAGCGGATGCTTCGGACCAGTCACCGCCGGCTCGGAGTTTCACCGACCCCAGAGCACGCAAGCTCTTGACTCCATGGTGACATACGCCGAGCGGCCGCTGCGCATCGATGTCGGTGAGCGGACGCCGAGTGCCGTCCCGCCCAGCGACGGCTCCCCGGATCGCGGTCCGGCCTGGGGCAGACTGCCAGCGTGCCACTCACCATCGAGGTCGCGTCCGGGCCGATGCTCGAGGGCTGGCGGGCGATCCACAACGCGATCATCCCGACGCATCCGCTCTCCGCCGACGACGTCGCCGAGCGCGCCACCCGGCACCGGCTCACCGTGGCCCGCGCCGGCGGTGCGCTGGTCGGCAACGCGACGCTGCGGCCGCCGCGGTCCCCGGACCAGGTGGCGACCGTGATCGTGCGGATCCTGCCGGCGTACCGCCGCAACGGGCACGGCACGGAGTACCTCCAGGCGGAGCTGGCCCGCGCCCGTGCCGACGGCGCCGAGCGCATCGAGACGGTGGTGCTGGTCTCCCACGAGGCCGGGCTGGCGTTCGCGCACCGCCACGGCTTCGTCGAGCACGACCGGTACCTGCTGGACGGCGACCTCGTCCCGTACGCGGACCTGCACCTGCCCGCCGGGGCGGACACCGGCGCCGACGGCGGGGCCGACTCCGAGGCCGGGCTCAGCCGCTGACCGCGGCGGCGGCGCGTTCGCGCAGCGCGGTGACCATCGCGTCGGGGTCCTCGGCGGAGTAGACGGCCGACCCGGCGACGAAGACGTCGGCGCCGGCCTCGGCGCAGCGCTCGATGGTCTCCAGCGAGACGCCGCCGTCCACCTGCAGCCAGGTCTCGACGCCGTGCTTGGCCATCAGCGCACGGGCGCGGCGGATCTTGGGCAGCACCAGGTCGAGGAACTTCTGGCCGCCGAAGCCGGGCTCGACGGTCATCAGCAGCAGCATGTCGAGCTCGGCAAGCATGTCCTCGTAGGGCTCGACCGGGGTGGCCGGCCGCAGCGCCATCGAGGCGCGGGCGCCGGCGGCGCGGATCTCCCGCGCCAGGCGGACCGGGGCCTGGGCGGCCTCGACGTGGAAGGTGACCGAGTCGCAGCCGGCCTCGGCGTACGTCACCGCGTGCCGGTCGACGTCGGCGATCATCAGGTGCGCGTCGAGCGGGGTCTCGGTTGACCGGGCGAGCGCCTCGACCATGGTCGGACCGAAGGTCAGGTTCGGCACGAAGTGGTTGTCCATCACGTCGACGTGGATCCAGTCGGCGCTGGGGATCCGGGCGACCTCCTCGCCGAGGCGGGCGAAGTCGGCGTTCAGGATGGATGGCGTGATCTGGATGTCTCCCACGGCCACGAGTCTAGGGAGCGCCCGCCGACCCACGTCGTGCGGTGTCGTCAGCCGTCGAGGCTGCGGTGCACGCTCAACCCGATGACCACGCCGTAGGCCACCACCGCGACCCCGGACAGCAGCGCGCCGAGGACCACCAGCACCAGTCCGACGAAGGAGCCCGGACCGATCCCGATGCCGGCGCACATCAGCAGGACCCCGAAGAACATCGGCGCCCTGATCCGCGACATCCCGGCGTCCGTCGCGTACCTCGCCGACCGCCGTACGTCATCCGTCGTCCCCATGCCGCACACAGTAGGGGCAAGACAGTACCCCCGGGCGCGATCTCAGCCGTCGCCGTCGTCGGCGGACATCCCGTCCTCCCGCTCCTCCCGATCCGCCCACTCCAGCAGCGGCGCGATGTCGAAGACGTGCTCGTCGATGTCGGCGTGCAGGTCCCCCAGCTCGCCGTAGCGCCGCGGCACGGTGCGGATCGTGAAGTCGCGCGGGTCGGCGTCATCGACCTCGTCCCAGCGGATCGGGGTGGAGACCCGGGCGTCGGGCAGCCCGCGCACCGAGTACGCCGCCGCGATGGTGTGGTCGCGAGCGTTCTGGTTGTAGTCCACGAAGACGTGGTGCGGGTCGCGGTTCTTCTTCCACCACGTGGTGGTGACGTCGTCGGGCGCGCGCCGCTCGACCTCGCGGGCGAACGCCCAGGCCGCGCGGCGCACGGTCTTGTGGTCGTGGTCGGGCCGGATCCGGACGTACACATGCAGCCCCTTGCTGCCGCTGGTCTTGGGGTGGCCGACGGCACCGAGCTCGTCGAGCACCTCCTCCACCACGCGCGCCGTGCGCCGTACGGCGTCGTAGCCGGAGAGCGGGCCCGGGTCGAGGTCGATGCGCCACTCGTCGGGCTGCTCCACGTGGCCGCGCCGGCTGTTCCACGGGTGGAACTCGACGGTGGACATCTGCACGGCCCAGATCACCGACCCGAGCTCGGTCACGCACAGCTCGTCGGCGGTGCGCGACCAGCGGGGGAAGAAGAGCTGCACCGTCTCCACCCACGGTGGGGCGCCCGCCGGCAGCCGCTTCTGGTGCACCTTGTCGCCGGCCAGCCCCTTGGGGAACCGGTGCAGCATGCAGGGACGCTCGCGCAGCGCGTTCACGATGCCCGGCCCGACGGCGAGGTAGTAGTGGACGAGGTCGAGCTTGGTCGCGCCGATCTCGGGGAAGTAGATCCGGTCCGGGTTGGAGACCCGGACCGTCCGCTCCTCCCCCTCGGGGTCGAGTGGCGGGACGACGACCTCGGTCGCTGGGCTCGGCATGGGCCGAGCCTAGGGCGTGGCGCCGACCCGCCCGGAACGATCGCCGGAGCGGGACGGCGCCGGGCTCACCGCCAGCCGAGGGCCGGCGCCACCTGCGTGAGCAGCGACTCCAGCACGTGGGCGTTGTAGTCCACCCCGAGCTGGTTGGGCACGGTGAGCAACAGCGTGTCCGCCGCCGCGATCGCCTCGTCCTCCTTGAGCTGCTCGATGAGCACGTCCGGCTCGGCGGCGTAGGAACGCCCGAAGACGGCGCGCATGTTGTCGATCACGCCGACCTGGTCGCGGGAGTCGCCGCCGTCGCCGAAGTACATGTCGTCGAGGTCGGAGACGATCGGGAAGATCGAGCGGCTCACCGAGACCCGTGGCTCGCGCTCCCAGCCGGCCTCGGCCCACGCCTCGCGGAACGCGGCGATCTGCTTGGCCTGCTGGACGTGGAACGGCTCGCCGGTCTCGTCCTCCTTGAGCGTGGAGCTCATCAGGTTCATGCCGAGCCCCGCCGCCCACCGTGCGGTGGCGTCAGAGGCGGCGCCCCACCAGATCCGCTCCCGCAGCCCCTCGGAGTGGGGCTCCAGTCGCAGCAGCCCGGGCGGGTTGGCGAACATCGGTCGCGGGTTGGGCTGCGCGAACCCCTCGCCCTTGAGCACCTCCAGCAGCACCTCGGTGTGCCGGCGGGCCATGTCGGCCTCGGTCTCCCCCTCGGCGGGCCGGTAGCCGAAGTAGCGCCAGCCGTCGATCACCTGCTCCGGGGAGCCGCGCGAGATCCCGAGCTGGAGCCGCCCGGTGGCGATCAGGTCGGCGGCGCCCGCGTTCTCCGCCATCATCAACGGGTTCTCGTAGCGCATGTCGATCACCCCGGTGCCCAGCTCGATCCGGCTGGTGCGGGCGCCCGCCGCCGCCAGCAGCGGGAACGGGCTGCCCAGCTGGGCGGCGAAGTGGTGGACCCGGAAGTAGGCGCCGTCGGCGCCCAGCTCCTCGGCCGCCACGGCGAGGTCGATCGACTGGTGCAGGACGTCGGCCGCGGTCCGCGCGACCGACCCGTGACCCTCCGACCAGTGCCCGAAGGAGAGGAATCCGATCTTCTTCACAGGTGATCCAACTTTCAACCGGATGTGGGCATTCCCGGGCGCCGCGACCGGCTCAGATCCGGCGCAGCAGCGCCAGGAACATGGCGTCGGTGCCGTGCAGGTGCGGCCACAGCTGCACCGTGCCGGGCAACGGCCCTGCGGCGTCGGTCACCCCCGGCACCAGGCCGCTGGCGTCCTCGAGGAGCACGTCGTCGCGCTTGCGGACAACGGAGGCGACCACGTCGCCGGTCTCGCTGCGCACCGGCGAGCAGGTCGAGTACAGCACCACACCGCCCGGGCGCAGCAGCTCCAGCGCCGAGGCCAGCAGCTTGCGCTGCAGCAGCACCAGCTCCAGCAGGTCGTCGGCCGAGCGGCGCCAGCGGGCCTCGGGACGCCGGCGCAGCGCGCCGAGCCCCGAGCAGGGGGCATCCACCAGGATCCGGTCCACCGAGCAGGCGGCCAACGGCGGAGCGGTGCCGTCGGCGTTCACCACGCCGGCCACCCCGCCGGCCAGTCCCGGGGCCGACAGCGAGCGCTGCACCAGGCGGGCCCGGTGCAGGTGCGGCTCCGTGGCCACCAGCCGGGCGCCACGTTGCGCGGCCAGCGCGGCCAGCAGCGCGGCCTTGCCGCCCGGCCCCGCGCACAGGTCCAGCCAGACCTCGTCGCGCCCCTCGACCGGCGCCGTGGCCAGCGCGTGCGCCACCAGCTGCGAGCCCTCGTCCTGGACGCCGGCGCGGCGCTCGGCGACCGCCGGGACGGCGGCCGGGTCACCGCCGCCCTCCAGCACCACGCCGTACGGCGAGTACGGCGTGGGCGAGCCGGGCAGCTCCTCGCGGGTGGCCAGCCCGGGGCGGGCCACCAGGGTGACCCGCGGTGGCAGGTTGTCGGCGGCCAGCAGCGCGTCGAGGTCCGCGCCCGGCGCCGCCAGCTCCAGCTGCTCGACCACCCAACGCGGGTGGCTGTGCACGATCGCCGCGCGGCCGAGGCGCGGCATCGTCGCCGGCGCCACCTCGGCGAGCCAGTCGTCGAGGTCCTTGGTGGCGACCTTGCGGAGCACCGCGTTGCAGAACCCCGCGGCCCCGGGGCCCACCTGGTTGTGGACCAGGTCGACGCTGGTGCTGATCGCGGCGTGCACCGGCACCCGCATCGCCAGCAGCTGGTGGCAGCCCAGCCGCAGCACGTCGAGCACCGCCACCTCGACCTTGCGCAGGCTCCGGTCGATGCAGGTCGCCAGGATCGCGTCGTAGGTGCCCTGCCGCCGGATCGTGCCCGAGGCGAGCTCGGTGGCGAACGCCGCGTCGCGGCCGTCCAGGCCGTGCTCCTTGAGCACCGCCGGCAGCACCAGGTTGGCGTAGGCGTCCTCGGCCCGCACCGCGCGCAGCACCTGCAGCGCCGCGGCCCGCGGGCGGTCCACCGGACGGGCTGGACGGCGGCCCCCGGAGGTCCGGGGGCCGGCGGGCCGTGGGCGCCGACGGGGCGCCGGGCGGGTCACTGGAAGGTCGCTCCGTCCGCCAGGCGGGCGCCCCGCGCCCAGTCGGCCGCACCCATCTCCTTCTTGCCGAACGCCTTCACCCGACCGAGCCGGACCGGCGTGGTCGCGGTGCCGACCAGGACCTCGTTCTTGCCGACCACCAGCACGCCGGGCTTCGGCGCCTCGCCGGCCTCGTCGCTCCAGTCCACGGGGGTCACCGCGCCGAGCTTGACCCGCTCGCCGTCGTACTCGGTCCAGGCGCCGGGGAACGGGCTGCAGGCACGGATCCGACGGTCCACCGCGGTCGCCGGGTCGGTCCAGGCGACCCGAGCGTCCTCGACGCTGATCTTCGGCGCCAGGGTGATGCCGTCGGCCGGCTGCTCCCGGGCCTCCAGCGAGCCGTCGGCGATGCCGTCCAGCGTCGCGACCAGCAACCCGGCGCCGCCGTCTGCCAGCCGGCCGAGCAGGTCACCGGCGGTGTCGGTGGCGCGGATGGTCTCGGTCATCACGCCGAAGGTCGGGCCCGCGTCCAGCGCCTGGACGATCCGGAACGTGGTGGCACCGGTGACCTCGTCGCCGGCCCAGATCGCGTGCTGCACCGGTGCGGCACCGCGCCACGCGGGGAGCAGCGAGAAGTGCAGGTTGACCCAGCCGTGCTCGGGGATGTCGAGCGCGGACTGCGGGATCAGCGCGCCGTAGGCGACCACCGGGCAGCAGTCGGGACGCAGCGCGCGCAGCTGCTCCTGGAACTCCGGGTCCCGCGGGTGCTCCGGCTTCAGGACCGGTACGCCGAGCTCCTCCGCGCGCAGCCCGACGGGGCTCGGGGTCAGCTTCCGGCCGCGACCGGCGGGCGCGTCGGGACGGGTCACGACGCCGACCAGCTCGTGTCCGGACGCGGCGATCGCATCCAGCGCGGGGACGGCGACCTCGGGGGTGCCGGCGAAGACGACGCGCATCAGAATCCGAATCCGTTCGTGCGGTGGGGCGAGACCTTGATCGTGGGCTGCTCCAGCCCGAACCACTCCGACTCCCGGATCTCGCGCATCGCCGCCTTCCGGGCGGCGTCGTCGAGGCGGTCGATGAAGAGCACGCCGTCGAGGTGGTCGGTCTCGTGCTGGATCGCCCGCGCGAGCATCTCCGAGCCCTCGATCCGCACCGGGTCGCCGTACATGTTGAAGCCGCTGGCGACCACCGACAGCGCGCGCAGGCAGTCGTAGGTCAGCTCGGGCAGGGAGAGGCAGCCCTCCGGGCCGTCCTGGGTCTCCTTCGACAGCTCGAGCGAGGGGTTGACCAGGTGGCCGATCTCGCCGTCGACGTTGTAGGTGAAGACCCGCAACCCGACGCCGATCTGGGGCGCGGCCAGGCCGGCGCCCGGGGCGTCCATCATGGTGTCGGTCAGGTCCTGGACGATCTGGCGCAGCTCCGCGTCGAAGTCGACGACCTCGATGGCGGGGCGGCGCAGGATCGGGTCACCGAAGAGTCGGATCGGTCGAATGGCCACGGGGCGAGTCTAGTGTCGCGGCGCTCCGGCGCCGATCCGGGCGTCGCCGAGGCCGCCGCCCCCGCACGCTCACAGGCGGGGTGGGTCGACCTGGATCCGCACCGGCTCGAGGCGCCGCGCGGACCGCGCGCGCTGGGCCTCCCGCAGGGCGCGCGCCAGCGCGGGGCCGTCGGCCTGCGGCACCCGCACCAGCATCCGCTCGACCACCGACGGGGCCGACCGGGCATCGCCGCCAGCCCCCGGAGCGTTCCCGACGCCCGCGCCGCCGGACGGCGGCGGCGCCGGCAGCGGTCCCAGCACCTCCGCGCCCGCCGGCAGCGCGGTCAACGTCAACAGGTCGCCGATCGCGCCGGGGGTGCCGGTCAGCGTGGCCAGGCGTGCGGCCGGTGGCAGCCGCGCCGAGCGCCGCTCCTCGGCCTCGCGGACCGCGAAGCCCTCCGGGTCCCAGCGCACCAGCGTCTGCAGCGCGGGCAGCCCGGGGTCGCCGACGGCCAGCGCCCGTCCACCGGCGCGGACCAGTCCGATCGCGTTCGCCCAGCGGCGGACGGCGTCCTCCGCGGTGCGCAGGCCGTCATGGGCCAGCGCCAGCCAGGTGTCGAGCAGCACCACGACCGCGTAGCCGCCCTCGGCCACCGGCTCCGCCCCCGGGGTGGCGACCACGATCCGCGGGCCGGCGGGCACGGTGTCGCGGATCCGGTCACCGGAGGACGTCACCACCGGGACCCGCGGGAAGATCCGGCCCAGCTCGTCCGCGGTCCGCGCATCGCCGAGCACGGGCGCGCGGAGCCCGTGCCCGCCACAGGTGCCGCACGTCCAGTCGGGGACGACCGTGGCACACCAGCGGCACGCCGGCGGCGTGGTCGGGCCGGTCAGCTGAAGCGGCCCGGTGCACGCGGCGCACCGGGCGGGCGTCCGGCACCGCTCGCAGGCCAGGCGCAGCGCATAGCCGGCCCGCGGCACCTGCACCAGCACGGGACCGTGCTCCAGCCCCCAGCGCACGGCGTCATGCGCCTCCTTGGGGATCCGCGCGCCCGCGGCGTGCGGGTCGCGGCGCAGCGCGTGCTCGCTGGCGCCGCTGACCGCGACCAGCACCCGGTCCCGGCGGCGCTCGCGGGGCAGGCTGATCTCGCGCGCCCAGCCGCCGGCGAGGAGCTGCGCCCCCTCGACGCTGCGGCCGAAGCCGGCGACGATCGCGCCGGCCCCCTCGATCTCGGCCCGCATGCCGAGCACCTCGCGCACGTGCGGGTACGGCGCCCGCGGCTCGGCGTGCAGGTCGTCGCCGTCGTCCCAGACCACCACCAGCCCGAGGTCGCGCACCGGCGCGAACGCGGCGGAGCGGGTGCCGACCACGATCCGTCGGGTGCCCCGGGCGACGGCCAGGAAGTCGCGGTAGCGGGCGGCCGGCCCCGGCTCGGCCCGCAACGTCACGTGGTGCTCCTCGCCCAGCAGCGCCCGGAGCGCGGCATCGACCCGCGCCACGTCGCGGTGGTCGGGCAGGCAGAGCACCGTGCCCCGGCCGCCGGCGAGCGTCGCCGCCGCGGCGACAGCCAGCAGGTGCGGCCAGTCCTCCCCCGGCGCGACGGACCAGACCGCGCGCGGCGCATGACCGGCGCGCAGGTGCTCCAGGAAGGCAGGGGCGGCGGGGTAGGCGTCCCAGGCCCGCGCCGCCTCGGCCGGCAGGTGCAGCGGCGGCTCGGGCGGCGACGGCTCCCGCTCCACCGTCGCGTGGCGCGGCGGGACCGCCAGGCGGCGTACGTCGGCGCTGGCGCCGGCGTAGTGCTCGGCCACCCGGTCGCACAGCGCCCGGACGGCCGGGCTGAGCACCGGCTCCGGACTGACCAGGCGGCGCAACGGCGCCAGCCGCCCGTCGTGGTCGCTGGTCGGGCCGCGCCGGACGACGAAGCCGTCGACGTCCTGCCCGCCGAAGCGGACCTTGACCCGAGCCCCGGGCCGGGCGCCCTCGGCCATCGCCACCGGGACCGCGTAGTCGAACTCGCGGTCCAGGTGCGGCAGCCCGAGGTCGAGCAGCACACCGGCCACCGGGTCGACGTCGGTGATCTCCACCTCCGCCGCCTTGCGGGCCCGGGTGCGGGCCGCCTTGGCGCGCCCCTCCGCGGCGCGGTCGCGGACCAGCCCCGGCAGCTCCAGGGCGGGCTCGTCGGGGGTCATGGGCGCAGTTCTACCAGCGCCGCCGACCCGGCCGACCGCGAGGTGTCAGAGACCGACGGCGGCCTTGAGCGCCTCGGCACGGTCGGTGCGCTCCCAGGTGAACTCCGGCAGCTCGCGGCCGAAGTGACCGTAGGCGGCGGTCTTGGCGTAGATCGGGCGCAGCAGGTCCAGGTCGCGGATGATCGCGGCCGGGCGCAGGTCGAAGACCTCGAGCACGGCCTGCTGGATCCGCTCGTCCGGGACGACGCCGGTGCCGAAGGTCTCCACGAAGACGCCGACCGGGGCCGCCTTGCCGATCGCGTAGGCGACCTGCGCCTCGCAGCGGCGGGCCAGGCCCGCGGCGACGACGTTCTTGGCCACCCAGCGCATCGCGTACGCCGCGGAGCGGTCGACCTTGGACGGGTCCTTGCCGGAGAACGCGCCGCCGCCGTGGCGGGCCATGCCGCCGTAGGTGTCGACGATGATCTTGCGACCGGTCAGGCCGGCGTCGCCCATCGGGCCGCCCACCACGAACCGGCCGGTCGGGTTGACCAGCAGGCGGTAGCCCTCGGAGGGCACCGAGGACCGGAACTGCTCGAGCACCGGCTCGATCACGTGCTTGGTGATGTCGGGGGTCAGCGTCTTGTCGAGGTCGATGTCCTCGGCGTGCTGGGTGGACAGGACGACGGTGTCGATCCGCACCGGGCGGTTCTCCTCGTCGTACTCGATGGTGACCTGGGTCTTCCCGTCGGGGCGCAGGTAGGGCAGCGTGCCGTCCTTGCGGACCGCGGAGAGCCGCTCGGAGAGCGTCTGCGCGATCTTGATCGGCAGCGGGAACAGCTCGGGGGTGTCGTCGCAGGCGTAGCCGAACATCAGGCCCTGGTCGCCGGCGCCCTGCTTGTCGAGCTCGTCGCCCGAGGCCTCGACACGGTCCTCGTAGGCGTCGTCGACGCCCTGGGCGATGTCGGCCGACTGCGCACCGATGGCGACCTGGACGCCGCAGGAGCGCCCGTCGAAGCCCTTCTCGGAGGAGTCGTAGCCGATCTCCAGGATCCGGTCGCGCACCAGCTGCGCCACGGGCGCGTACGCCGACGTGGTGACCTCACCGGCGACGACGACGAGACCGGTGGTCAGCAGCGTCTCCACCGCGACCCGCGAGGACGGGTCGTGGGCGAGCAGGTAGTCGAGCACCGAGTCGCTGATCTGGTCCGCGATCTTGTCCGGGTGCCCCTCGGTCACGGACTCGGAGGTGAAGAGACGTCCAGTCACGGGTTCATTGCTCCTGCGGTTCGGACCCGGCCACGGAGCCTGGTCGTTGATGAAGTCGGTGGTGCGTACCCCAACGATACGTACCGGTGGCAGCGGGATCGGGCCGATCTCACGGGAATCGCGAGGATCGGACCGGTCGGTGGATCAGGAGGATCGCGAGAGCCGCTCGGCGACCCGGTCCCAGATCACGTGCGCCAGCGCCGTTTTGGAGCCGCGGGGCACCTCGGAGGTCGATCCGTCGTCGCCGAGGATCACCGCCTCGTTGTCCTCGGCGCCGAAGACCGCTCCCCCGCCGACGTCGTTGACGACGAGCAGGTCGCAGCCCTTGCGGGCCAGCTTGGCGCGGGCGAGGTCCAGCACGCTGCCCGTGCTGTCCCCCGTCTCGGCCGCGAAGCCGACGACCACCCGCGCGGGACGGGCGGCGGCCAGCTCGGCGAGGATGTCGGGGTTCTGCTCCAGCTCGATCGTCGGCGCGGAGCCGTCGGCCGCCTTCTTGATCTTGACGGTCGACTCACCGGTGGGCCGGAAGTCGGCCGGTGCCGCGGCCATCACGACCGCGTCGGCGCCGGTCGCGGCCGACAGGACGGCCGCCCGCAGCTCGGCGGTGGTCTCCACACGCTCGACCTTGACCCCGGCCGGGTCGGGCAGCGTCACGTTGGCGGCGACGAGGGTGACCTCGGCGCCGCGAGCGGCGGCCGCGCGCGCCAGTGCGTAGCCCTGGCGCCCCGACGACCGGTTCCCGAGGAACCGGACCGGGTCCAGCCGCTCCCGCGTGCCTCCGGCGGAGACCACCACGCGACGGCCGCGCAGGTCCGGCGTGAGCGCACCGCGGGCGAGCACCTCGACGCAGAGGTCGAAGATCTCGGCCGGGTCCGGCAGGCGACCCTTGCCGGTGTCCGCGCCGGTGAGGCGGCCCTCCGCTGGCTCCACGACCACCGTCCCCCGCTGACGCAGGGTGGCGACGTTCGCGACCGTCGCGGGGTGCTCCCACATCTCGGTGTGCATCGCGGGGGCGAGCACGACCGGGCAACGCGCCGTCAGCAGCGTGTTGGTGAGCAGGTCGTCGGCGAGCCCGTGGGCGGCCTTGGCCATCAGGTCGGCCGTCGCCGGCGCGACGACGACCAGGTCCGCGGACTGCCCGAGGCGCACGTGCGGCACCTCGTGGACGCCCGACCACACGTCGGCCGCGACGGGCTTGCCCGACAGCGCGGCCCAGGTGGGCGCGCCGACGAACTCCAGTGCGGCCGACGTGGGCACGACGGTCACGTCGTGGCCGGACTCGGTGAACCGCCGCAGCAGCTCGCACGCCTTGTAGGCGGCGATGCCGCCGGACACACCGAGGACGACCCTCGGCCGGTCCGGCGCCCGCTCGGCCTCGTCGACCGGAGCGCCGGCCGGGTGGGAGGACACGGGAAGTGCCCTCAGCTCACTCGCTGAGCTCGGGCTCGGCGGCCGCAGCCTGCTCCGCGGCGAGCTCGGCCGGGTCGATGTCCTCGCAGGTCAGCAGGTCCTCGTTGATCTCGCGGAGCGCGATCGACAGCGGCTTCTCCTGCACGTGGGTCTCCACCAGGGGACCGACGTACTCCAGGAGGCCCTCACCCAGCTGGGAGTAGTAGGCGTTGATCTGCCGCGCCCGCTTGGCACCGTAGAGGACCAGCTTGTACTTGCTGTCCGTCTTGGAGAGCAGGTCGTCGATCGGCGGGTTGGTGACGCCGACGGCGTTGATGTTGGGGGCAGACACGCGCAGTAGCCTCACAAGTCGTTGATGGGTGAACCCATCAAGGCTACCAACTCCTCGGCCGCGTCGTGAACTTCGTGGTTCACGATGGTCCGATCGAACTCCGCCTCAGCGGCGAGCTCGCGGCGCGCGGTCTCCAGCCGACGCTCCCGCTCGGCCTCGTCCTCGGTGCCGCGCCCGACGAGACGGCGCACGAGCTCCTCCCACGACGGCGGCGCGAGGAACACGAACAGTGCCTCCGGCATGGTCTCCCGGACCTGACGCGCGCCCTGCAGGTCGATCTCGAGCATCGCGGGCCGTCCGGCCGCGAGCGCCTCCTGGACGGGACCACGCGGGGTGCCGTAGCGGTGCCGGCCGTGCACCACGGCCCACTCCAGCAGACGGCCCTCGGCGACCATCGCGTCGAACTCGTCCTCGTCGACGAACAGGTAGTGCACGCCGTGGACCTCGCCGGGCCTCGGCGCCCGAGTGGTCGCCGAGACCGAGATCCACACCTCGGGATGCTGCTCACGAACCGCGGCGGCGACGGTGCCCTTGCCGACCGCGGTGGGTCCTGCCAGCACCACCAGTCGTCGCGGGGTCTCCACGGTGACGTCGGTGGTGCGGTCAGTCACCAGCGAACTCGCGCTCCAGGGCGGCGATCTGCTTCACGCCCAGCCCACGGACGCGTCGCGACTCGGCGATACCGAGCTTCTCCATCATCTGGCGGGCCTTGACCTTGCCGAGACCGGGAACGGACTGCAGCAGGTCGGCCACCTTCATCTTGCCGATGACCTCGTTGGTCTGGCCCTGCGCCAGCACCTCGGAGATCGAGGCGCCGGAGTTCTTCAGACGGTTCTTCACCTCCGCGCGCTCACGACGGGCGGCGGCGGCCTTCTCCAGGGCAGCCTGTCGCTGTTCCGGAGTCAAGGGAGGCGGAGGCAGTGCCACGGGCGGGTCCTTCTGTGTGAGGGTGCGACGGCAACATCGCCGACGGGCACACTTAACCAGACCGCCAGATCACGGGCAACGCATGGCCGTCCAATGGTTCCCGGCGGGTCGCGCAGGGCGTCGCACGGGGCCCCGGGGCCGACTCCCCGGAAGCCGTCGTGGCGGGCGCCCCGGGCGGCCACCCCGGGCCTCGGTCACAGGCTCAGCGGGGACCGGCAGACGTCGCGGGCCTGCTGCTCCACGGCGGCCATCGCGGCCTGGGTGCCCGGGGCGCCCAGCGCCGCCGCGGCGGCGTCGATCGCCGCCCGGTCGGCGCGGCTCAGCCCCACCGGCGGATCGTCACGCCGGTACGTCGACGGGTCCACCCCGGCGTCGTCGAGCGCGTCGACCAGGTCGCCGACCGCGCCGTTGACCCGGGCCCACTCGTCCGCGATGTCGGCGGGCGCGGCGGCCTCCAGGCGCTCGAAGCTGGGCAACGCACGGATCAGGCCGGTGGTCGGTCCGGCCGCCAGCGCCTGTCCGACCGCCGCCCGTTGCTCGGCCACCGTCGCGCAGTAGCCGTCGATCGCGTCAGCGTCGTCGGTGACGGCCGCGTGGACGACCGAGCCCACCCCGACCGCGACCACCGCGAGCGCCGCGGCGCGGGTCCACGGCGAGCGCAGCGTCCGGTGGAGCATCGGGGTCGTCGGGCGCGGCGGCGGGCTCACCCGACCAGGACCCGCAGCTCGTCGTTGGCGCGCCGCGCGGCGTCGGAGAGCCCGCGGGCGTCGGGGCCGTGCCGGAGGATGCCGCGCGAGGAGGTGGCCAGGACCCGGGGTGCCGCGGCACCGAAGATCCGGGAGAGGTCGGCCACGGTGCCACCCTGCGCGCCGTAGCCCGGGGCCAGGATCGGTCCGCCGAAGTCCAGGTCGAGGCCGCCGGCGATGGCCTCGGGATCGATGGTGGCTCCGACGACGGCGCCGAAGGAGCCGAGCCGATCGGCACCCTCGTTCAGCCGGGCCAGGTGGGCCAGCACGGTCGCGGCCACCGAGCCGCCGCCGTACGCCGGCGTGGTGACGGCGTGCTGCACCTCCGGGCCCTCCGGGTTCGAGGTCGCGGCGAGCACGAACAGCCCGGCGTCGAACCGGCGAGCGGTGTCGACGAACGGCTGCAACGACCCGAAGCCCAGGTAGGGGCTGACCGTCACCGCATCCGAGGAGAGCGGGGAGGCCGGGTCGAGGTAGGCGTCGGCGTAGGCCTGCGAGGTCGAGCCGATGTCACCGCGCTTGACGTCGAGCACGACCAGGGCGCCGGCCGCGCGCGTCTCCGCGATCACGCGCTCCAGCACGGCCACACCGCGGCTGCCGAACCGCTCGTAGAACGCCGACTGCGGCTTGATGGCGCTGACGTACGGCGCGAGCGCCTCGACGGCGCCGAGCGCGAACCGCTCCAGCCCGGAGACGTCGTCGCCGTAGCCCCACTCGGCCAGCAGGCCCGCGTGCGGGTCGATGCCGACGCAGAGCTGGCCGCGCTCGGCGATCGCGGCGGCGAGTCGGGAGCCGAAGGTCGTCGCGGCGGTCATCGAGCGGTCCTCTCCAGGTCGTGCAGGATCCGGCGCGGCCAGGCGGGCCCGCCGTAGATGAAGCCGGTGTAGGCCTGCAGCAGGGTCGCCCCGGCGGCCAGCCGCTCGGCGGCGTCCGCCGCGGTCGCGATGCCGCCCACGCCGATCAGCGTCAGCTCCGGACCGACCCGCTCGCGCAGCAGCCGGAGCACGTCGGTGGCCCGCTCGCGCACGGGCGCCCCGGAGAGCCCGCCAGCGCCGATCGCGGCCACCGCGGCCGGGGCGGAGACCAGGCCCTCACGGCTGATCGTGGTGTTGGTCGCGATGATCCCGTCCAGCCCGAGCGCGAGCGCCATGTCGGCCACCGCAAGCACGTCCTCGTCGGCCAGGTCGGGGGCGATCTTGACCAGCAGCGGCACCCGCCGATCGGCCGTGCTCTCGTCCGCGACGCGGCGGACGTGCGACAGCAGCGGGGCCAGCTTCTCCACCGACTGCAGGTTCCGCAGACCGGGCGTGTTCGGCGAGCTGACGTTGACCACCAGGTAGTCCGCGAACCGGGCCAGCTGGCGGGTGGAGGTCTCGTAGTCGGCCTCGACCGCGGCCTGGTCCTCGTCGGGGACCACCTTGGACTTGCCGATGTTGATCCCCAGCACCGGCCGCCCGGGGGTGCCGACCGGGCCCGAGCCGACCGGGCCCCGGGACTCGGCGAGCCGCCGGGAGACCGCGTGGGCGCCATCGTTGTTGAAGCCCATCCGGTTCACGATCGCCCGGTCCTCGGGGAGCCGGAACATCCGCGGCTGCGGGTTGCCGGGCTGGGCCAGCGCGGTGACGGTGCCGATCTCGACATGGCCGAAGCCGAGGCCGGCCAGTGCCGCGTAGGCCAACCCCTGCTTGTCGAACCCGGCGGCCAGGCCGAGCACGTTGGGGAACGTCAGCCCCAACGCCTCCACCGGCGCGCCGGGCAGCGTCATCCGACGCAGCACCGGGCCCGCGGCGCGGATCGCGCCGAAGCCCAGGTGGTGCGCCTTCTCGGGGTCGACGTGGACGAAGCCGTGCCGGAAGAGCGCGTCGTAGACGGCTCCGCTCACCGGGCGGCCTCGCGCGCCCGGCTCCAGTCCTGCAGGGATCGCACGCCGATCTCCCCCGCTCGCAGGGCGGAGATCCCCTGGACCGCGGCCGCGGCACCCTGCACGGTGGTGATGCAGGGGGTGCCGGTCAGCACCGCGGCGGCGCGGATGTCGTACCCGTCGTGGCGCCCGTCGGCCGAGGAGCCGTTCGGGGTGTTGACGATCAGGTCGATCTCGCCGTCCTGGATCATGCCCACGATGGTCCGCTCGCCATCGGGGCCGGGGCCCGAGGAGTGCTTGCGCACCACGGTCGAGGGGATGCCGTTGCGCCGCAGCACCTCGGCCGTGCCCTCGGTGGCCAGCAGGTCGAAGCCGTAGTCGGCCAGGACGCGGGCGGGGAAGACCATGGTCCGCTTGTCGCGGTTGGCGATCGAGATGAAGACCTTGCCGCCGAGCGGCAGCGGCCCGAACGCTCCGGCCTCGGCCTTGGCGAACGCCGTGCCGAAGTGCGCGTCGAAGCCCATCACCTCGCCGGTCGACTTCATCTCCGGACCCAGGACGCTGTCGACGAACTGCCCCTGCTTGGTCCGGAACCGGTTGAACGGGAGCACGGCCTCCTTGACCGCGATCGGCGCGTCGGCCGGCAGCAGCCCGCCGTCGCCGGTCGCCGGGAGCAGGCCCTCGGCCCGCAGCTCGGCGATCGTGGCGCCGAGCATCACCCGGGACGCGGCCTTGGCCAGCGAGGTCCCGGTGGCCTTGGAGACGAACGGCACCGTGCGGCTGGCGCGCGGGTTGGCCTCGATCACGTAGAGCACGTCGGCGCCCAGGGCGAACTGGATGTTGATCAGCCCGCGCACGCCGACGCCCTCGGCGATCGCCTCGGTGGCGGTGCGGATCCGCTCGATCTCGCTCCGGCCCAGGGTGATCGGCGGCAGGGCGCACGAGGAGTCACCGGAGTGGATGCCGGCCTCCTCGATGTGCTCCATGACGCCGCCGAGGAAGAGCTCCTCGCCGTCGTACAGGGCGTCGACGTCGATCTCGACCGCGTCGTCGACGAACCGGTCGATCAGGACCGGGCGGTCCTCGCTGATCAGCTCGGTCGCCGCCTCGAGGTAGGTCTCCAGCATCTCGTCGGAGTAGACGATCTGCATGCCGCGGCCGCCGAGGACGTACGACGGGCGCACCAGCACCGGGTAGCCGATCGAGTGCGCGATCTCGCGGGCGTCCTCGAACGAGACCGCCGTGCCGTGCTTCGGGGCGACCAGGCCGGCGTCGGCCAGGATCCGACCGAAGGCACCGCGCTCCTCGGCCAGGTGGATCGCCTCGGGACTCGTGCCCACGATCGGGATCCCGGCGTCCTGCAGCCCCTGGGCCAGGCCCAGCGGGGTCTGGCCGCCGAGGGTGGCGATCACGCCGGCGATCGGCCCCGCGGCCCGCTCGGCCTCGACGATCTCGAGGACGTCCTCGAGCGTCAGCGGCTCGAAGTAGAGCCGGTCGGAGGTGTCGTAGTCGGTGGACACGGTCTCCGGGTTGCAGTTGACCATGATCGTGTCGTAGCCGGCCTTCGACAGCTCCTGCGAGGCGTGCACGCAGGAGTAGTCGAACTCGATGCCCTGACCGATGCGGTTCGGACCCGAGCCGAGGATGATGACGGCCTCGCGCTCACGCGGGACGACCTCGGTCTCCTCGTCGTAGGACGAGTAGTAGTACGGCGTCCGCGCCTCGAACTCGGCGGCGCAGGTGTCGACGGTCTTGAAGACCGGCCGGATCCCGGTCGCGTGGCGCACGGCGCGGACCTCGGACTCGCTGAGGCCGCGGATCTCGCCGATCTGGATGTCGGAGAAGCCGTGCCGCTTGGCGAGCCGCAGCGTCCGCTCGTCGAGCTCGGCGGCGTCGCCCACCGTCGTGGCGACCTCGTTGAGCAGGAAGAGCTGGTCGACGTACCAGGGGTCGATCCTGGTGGCCTCGAAGATCTCCTCGGGCGTGGCACCCGCGCGGATGGCGAGCATCAGCTTCTGGATCCGACCGTCGTGCGGACGCTTGACCTCCGCGAGGAGGGCGTCCTTGTCACCGCACTCGCCGGCCCAGGTGAAGGCCGAGCCCTTCGACTCCATCGAGCGCAGCGCCTTGTTGAGCGCCTCGGAGAAGTTGCGGCCGATCGACATCGCCTCGCCGACGGACTTCATGTGGGTGGTCAGCGTGGAGTCGGCGGTCGGGAACTTCTCGAACGCGAAGCGGGGAACCTTGACCACCACGTAGTCCAGGGTCGGCTCGAACGAGGCCGCGGTGGAGCCCAGCGGGCCGGCGGTGATGTCGTTCTCGATCTCGTCGAGGGTGTAGCCGATGGCCACCTTGGCGGCGATCTTCGCGATCGGGTAGCCGGTCGCCTTCGAGGCCAGCGCGGAGGAGCGGGAGACGCGCGGGTTCATCTCGATGACGATGACGCGGCCGTTCTCCGGGTTGACGGCGTACTGGATGTTGCAGCCACCGGTGTCGACGCCGACCTCGCGGATCACGCCGATGGCCAGGTTGCGCAGGTGCTGGTACTCACGGTCGGTGAGCGTCATCGCCGGCGCGACGGTGATCGAGTCGCCGGTGTGCACGCCGACCGGGTCGAAGTTCTCGATGGAGCAGATGATGACGACGTTGTCGTTCTTGTCGCGCATCACCTCCAGCTCGTACTCCTTCCAGCCGAGGATCGACTCCTCGATGAGCACCTCGGTGGTCGGCGAGGCCGAGAGCCCGGCGCCGGCGATGCGGCGCAGGTCCTCGGCGTCGAACGCGATGCCCGAGCCCAGGCCGCCCATGGTGAACGAGGGCCGGATGACGACAGGGAAGCCGAGCTCCTCGGTGGCCTTCTCGACCTCGTCCATGCTGTGGCAGATGAACGAGCGGCAGACCTCGCCACCGACCTTGCGGACGATGTCGTTGAACAGCTCTCGGTTCTCGCCGCGGTGGATCGCCTCGAAGGAGGCACCGATCATCTCGACGCCGTACTTCTCCAGTACGCCGTTCTCGTGGAGGGCCGTGGCGGTGTTGAGCGCGGTCTGACCGCCCAGGGTCGGGAGGATCGCGTCGGGGCGCTCCTTGGCGATCACCTTCTCGACGAACTCGGGGGTGATCGGCTCGACGTAGGTGGCGTCGGCGAACTCCGGGTCGGTCATGATCGTCGCCGGGTTGGAGTTGACCAGGATGACCCGCAGGCCCTCCTCCTTGAGGATCCGGCAGGCCTGGGTGCCGGAGTAGTCGAACTCGCAGGCCTGGCCGATGACGATCGGGCCGGACCCGATCACCAGGACGGACTTGATGTCCTCGCGCTTGGGCATGTCAGGCCTTTCCGTCCATCAGGTCGACGAACCGGTCGAAGAGGTACGCCGCGTCGTGCGGGCCGGCGGCGGCCTCGGGGTGGTACTGGACGGAGAAGGCCTTCAGCCCTCCGTCGGGGTCACGGAGCTCGAGGCCCTCGACCACGTCGTCGTTGAGGCAGACGTGGCTGACGGTCGCCTCGCCGTACGGCGTGGTGGTCGAGCCCTCGAGCGGGGCGTCCACGGCGAAGCCGTGGTTATGCGCGGTCACCTCGACCTTGCCGGTGGTGCGGTCGATCACCGGCTGGTTGATGCCGCGGTGGCCGTACTTGAGCTTGTACGTGCCGAAGCCGAGGGCCCGACCGAAGAGCTGGTTGCCGAAGCAGATCCCGAAGTAGGGGATCCCGGCGGCCAGCGCGCCGCGGAGCAGCTCGACCTGGCCGGTGGTCGCGGCCGGGTCGCCGGGGCCGTTGGAGAAGAACAGACCGTCGGGGGCGACCGCCTGCACCTCCTCGAGGGTGGCGGTGGCGGGCAGCACGTGCACCTCGATGCCGCGCTCGGCCATCCGGTAGGGCGTCATCGCCTTGATGCCGAGGTCGAGGGCGACGACGGTGTGCCGCTTCTCCCCCTGTGCCGGCACCACGTAGGCCTCGCCCGTGGAGACCTCTCCGGAGAGCTCGGCGCCGGCCATCTGGGCGGACGCCTTGACCCGCTCGAGCAGGGCCTGCGGGTCGGTCTCGGTGCTGGAGATGCCGGCCCGCATCGCGCCGCGCTCGCGCAGGTGGCGGGTGAGCGCGCGGGTGTCGATGCCGCTGATGCCGACGATCCCCTGGGCGACCAGCTCCTCGTCGAGGCTGCGCTCGCTGCGCCAGTTGCTGGCCCGGCGGGCGGGGTCGCGGACGACGTAGCCGGAGACCCAGATGCGGGCCGACTCGGGGTCCTCGTCGTTGACGCCGGTGTTGCCGATGTGCGGAGCGGTCATCACCACGATCTGGCGGTGGTAGGAGGGGTCGGTCAGGGTCTCCTGGTAGCCGGTCATGCCGGTGTTGAAGACGGCCTCGCCGAACGTCTCGCCGGTCGCGCCGTAGGCCTCGCCGCGGAAGACGCGGCCGTCCTCGAGGACGAGCAGCGCCTCGCCGGTGGGGGTGCCGGTCATGCCAGGTCTCCTTCCAGCACGGTCGGTACGCCGCGCAGCAGGGTCGAGTGGACGGCACCCGTGAGGGAGCGGCCGTGCCAGGGGTTGTTGCGGGACAGGGAGACCGATCGGTCGCGGTCGACGGTCACCTCCGCCGCCGGGTCGACCAGGGTCAGGTTGGCGGGCTCGCCGACCGCGATCGGCCGCCCGTGGCCGGCCAGCCCGGCGATCCGGGCCGGGGTGGTGCTCATCGCGGCAGCGACGTCGGCCCAGCCCATCTGGCCGCTCTCGACCATCACGGTGGCGACCACCGGCAGGGCGGTCTCCAGGCCGAGCATGCCGAAGGCGGCGTCGACGAAGGCGTGCTCCTTGTCGTGCCGGGCGTGCGGCGCGTGGTCGGTGGCGACGGCGTCGATGGTGCCGTCGGCCAGCGCGGCGCGCAGCGCCTGCACGTCCTCGTCGGGCCGCAGCGGCGGGTTGACCTTGAACGTCGGGTCGTAGCCGGTGAGCAGGTCCGTGGTGAGCAGCAGGTGGTGCGGCGTGACCTCGGCCGTGACGTCGATGCCCTGCGCCTTGGCCCAGCGGATCACCTCGACGCTGCCGGCGGTGGAGACGTGCGCGACGTGGACGCGGCTGCCGGTGTGCCGGGCCAGCATCACGTCGCGCGCGACGATGACCTCCTCGGCGACGCCGGGCCAGCCGGGCAGGCCGAGCCGGCCGGAGAGCTCACCCTCGTGGCAGCAGGCGCTGGGGCCGGCGAGGTCCGGGTCCTGGCTGTGCTGGCTGATCACGCCGCCGAACGCCTTGACGTACTCCAGCGCGCGGCGCATCACGCGGGCGTCGTGGACGCACTTGCCGTCGTCGGAGAAGACGCGCACCTGGGCGCGCGAGCGGGCCATCAGCCCGAGCTCCGCGAGCTCCTCGCCCGCCAGTGCCTTGGTCACCGCGCCGACCGGCTGCACGTCGACCAGGCCGACGGAGCGGCCCAGGTCGTAGACGCGCTCGGCCGCCTCGGCGGTGTCGGTGACCGGGTTGGTGTTGGCCATCGCCAGCACCGCGGTGAAGCCACCCACGGCGGCGGCGCGGGAGCCGGTCAGCACCGTCTCGGCGTCCTCGCGGCCCGGCTCGCGCAGGTGGGTGTGCAGGTCGACGAGGCCGGGCAGCAGGACCAGGCCGTCGGCGTCGATGGTCCGCGTCTCCGCGTCGGCGCTCAGCGTGCCGATCTCGCGGATCACGCCGTCGGCCACGAGCACGTCCGCGGCGTCGGCGCCGAGCAGGCGGGCGCCCTTGATCAAGTAGGGGCTGTGCTTCTCGACAGGCTGGGCACTCATGCGCTCTCCTCCCCGGTGAGCAGGTGGTACAGGACGGACATCCGGACGGCGACGCCGGCCGAGACCTGGTCGAGGACGACCGAGCGGCCCACCGCGTCGGCGGCGTCGGCCGAGATCTCCAGCCCGCGGTTCATCGGGCCGGGGTGCAGGATCGGGGTGTCGGGGCCGAGCAGCGCGAGGCGGTCGCGGGTCAGGCCGTAGCCGACGGTGTACTCCCGGGCGGTCGGGAAGTAGCCGCCGCTCATCCGCTCGCGCTGGACGCGCAGCATCATCACGGCGTCGGCCGTGGGCAGCACGCTGTCGAGGTCGTAGGAGAGGTCGAACCCGACCGACTTCGACCAGTCGCCGACACCGGCCGGCATCAGGGTCGGCGGCGCGACCACGGTGACGCTGGCGCCGAGCTTGAGCAGGCTCTTGATGTTGCTGCGGAACACCCGGCTGTGCGTCAGGTCGCCGACCAGGACGACGTGGCGGCCCTCCAGCGAGCCGAGCCGCCGGGTCAGCGTGTAGGCGTCGAGCAGCGCCTGGGTGGGGTGCTCGTGCATGCCGTCGCCGGCATTGATCACGGGCACGTCGATCCACTGGCTGATCTGGTGCGCGGCTCCGCTGGCGGAGTGGCGCACCACCAGGCCGTCGATGCCCATCGCGGTGACGGTGAGCACGGTGTCGCGCAGGCTCTCGCCCTTGCTCGCGCTGCTGCCCTTGGCGGACAGGTTGATCACGTCGGCGGAGAGCCACTTGCCGGCGATCTCGAAGCTGGACCGGGTCCGGGTGGAGTCCTCGAAGAACAGGTTGATGACCGTGCGGCCCCGCAGCGCGGGGAGCTTCTTCACGGCGCGACGCTGGACGTCGTGCATCTCGGCGGCGGTCTCGAAGATCTCCTCGATCCCGGCCGCATCCAGGTCGTCGATGCTGAGCAGGTGCCGGGTCACGCGTCTCCCCCAGTCTCCGCCGCGCGGGTCTCACCGGCGGGCTGGCCGGCGGCGATGTCGTAGATGCGGACCTCGTCGGCCCCGTCGGTCTCGTGCAGCCGCAGCCCGACCCGCTCGCTGCGGGCGGTGGGCAGGTTCTTGCCGACGAAGTCGGCGCGGATCGGGAGCTCGCGGTGACCGCGGTCGACCAGCACCGCCAGCCGGACGACGGCCGGCCGGCCCAGGTCGCTCAGCGCGTCCAGCGCGGCGCGGATGGTGCGCCCGGAGTAGAGCACGTCGTCGACGAGCACCACGGTCCTGCCGTCGATCCCGGAGGCGGGCAGGTCGGTCTTGTGCGGGGCCCGGGTCGGGTGGGAGCGGAGGTCGTCGCGGTACATCGTGACGTCCAGCGACCCGGTCGGGACCGTCGCGCCCTCGACCTCGGCGATGCGCTCGGCCAGGCGCTGGGCGAGCGGGACGCCGCGCGTGTGCAGGCCGAGGAGCAGGAGGTTCTCGGCGCCCTTGTTGCGCTCGAGGATCTCGTGCGAGATGCGGGTCAGTGCCCGGGAGATGTCACCGGCGTCGAGGACGACGCGCCCGGTGTCGAGCTGATCATGGACCTGCGGCTGGGTAGGCATGCGCCTGCCTGACCTCCTTCTCCGCCTCACGGGACGGCTCGTTAAAGGATGTCTGAACGACTCCAGACACTACCGGTTGCGGGGAGCGCGGGGCCAAACGGGCGCGCTCGCGCGTCGCGTTTCGAGGCGTGGCTCACAGCTCCGCCAGCGCGCTCTCGATCGCCCGGTGGAACGTCGGGTACGCGTAGATCATGGTGCGCAGCGTCTCGATCGGCACCTGGGCGTGCACGGCCGCCACCAGGAGGCCGATCATCTCCCCGCCGCTGGGCCCCGCGGTGGTGGCACCGACCAGCACCCCACGCCCGGCGTCGGCGACCAGCTTCACCAGGCCGCTGTTGGCGGTGCCGTCCGGTCCCGGCCCGTGGATCCAGCCGCGCGAGGACGCGGTGAGGTCGGTGCGGCCGACGGCCACCTCGAGGCCGGCGGCGCGGGCCTGCGCCTCCGTCAGGCCGACCGCACCCACCTCGGGGTCGGTGAACGTCACCCGGCTGACCGCGCGGTAGTCGGCCCACGGCCCGTCCTCGCCGCGCAGGTCCCGCAGCGCCACCGCTGCCTGGTACATCGACATGTGCGTGAAGGCGCCCTCGCCGGTGATGTCGCCGATCGCCCACAGGCCCTCGCCCGCGCGCATCCGCTCGTCGACCGTCAGGAACCGCGCGGCCGGGTCCAGCCCGACCGACTCCAGGCCCAGGTCGGCGAGGTTGCTGCGCCGCCCCGCCGCCACCAGGAGCGCCTCGCACGCCACCGTGTCGCCGTCGGTCTCGACCGAGAACACCCCGTCGGCGTGGCTGACCCGGGTCACCGTCGTACCGGCCCGGACGGTGATGCCGTCTGCGGAGAGCGCCGCGGCGACGACCTCGGCGGCCTCCGGCTCCTCCGGGCCGAGGATCCGCGGTCCGGCCTCGAGCACGGTGACCTCGACGCCGAAGCGGGCGAAGGCCTGCGCCAGCTCGCAGCCGATCGCTCCCCCGCCCAGCACGGTGAGGCGGGCCGGCAGGTCGCGGACCCGCATCGCGTCCCGGTTGGTCCAGTACGGCGTCGCGGCCAGCCCCTCGATCGGCGGCACCGCGGGATCGGTGCCGGTGTTGAGCACCACCCCGCGCCGGGCGCGCAGCGTCACCGGGCCGCGGCCGGTCTCGACGACGACCTCACCGGGGCCGGTCAGGCGCGCGGTGCCGCGGACGAACCGCGCGCCGGCCGACTCGAGCCGTTCGACGGCGACCCGGTCGTCCCAGTCGTCCGTCGCCTCCTCGCGGATCCGGCGGGCGACCGGCGCCCAGTCCGGAGCGACCTCGGCCGTGCCGGCCGTGCCGGCCACGCGACGAGCCTCGGCCAGCGTGTTGGCGGCGCGGATCATGATCTTCGACGGTATGCACCCGAAGTAGGGACACTCGCCGCCGACGAGGCGGCGGTCCACGGCGACGACCTCCAGGCCGTCCCGGGCGAGCTCGCCGGCGAGGTGCTCACCGCCCGGTCCGGTGCCGATCACGACCACGTCGACGGTCTGGGCGGGCGCCGCCGGGTCCGGGCTGTCGGGCATGACACGACAGTACGGATCGGCGATGACTCAGGCCAGAGGCGCCGAGGTGAAGCGAGGTTGGCCGTTCGTGGCGCGGCCAGCGCACCTAGTTGCCGCTGCCGGGCAGCCGGGGCAGGTGGTTCGGCGGCGCCGCCGGGGCCTTCCGCGGCTCCTCCCGCCGGGTGGCGGCCACGGTCGGGAGCACGTTGCCGGGCCGGGTGGCGCCGGTCGTCGGCACCCGCGTCGGCGTCGTCGTGGCGGTCGTGGCGGTCGTCGGCGGCGTGGTGCCGGTCGTGGCGGTCGTCGTGCCGGACGTCGGCCCCGTCGTCGGCGGGGTGATCGGCTCCGTGGTCGGCTCGGTCGTCGGCCCGGTCGTCGGCTCGGTCGTCGGCTCGGTCGTCGGCTCCGTCGTCGGCGGAGTGACCGGCTCCGTCGTCGGCTCGGTCGTCGGCTCGGTCGTCGGCGGAGTGACCGGCTCCGTCGTCGGCTCCGTCGTCGGCTCGGTCGTCGGCTCCGTGGTGACCGTGGACTCGGTCGGCGTGACCTCCTCGCACACCTCGTACTGCATGAACCACTGCCCGTTGCCGGAGCCGCCCTGCGAGACGAAGTAGGGCTCGTCGACCGCGTGCCCGCCGTGCACGGGCCCCTGAGGCTGGCCGTTCGTGAAGTTCCAGCCGTCGGCGTCCGGGGAGGGCGGCTGGTCGGTGGGGCCGCCGGTCCAGACGGCCAGGTAGACCGTGCACACCTCCTCGGCCGCCGCCGTGGGCAGGCTCCCCCGCGGGCCCACCGCACCGAGGAGCGCCGCGCCCAGCGCGACGACCACCGCGACGACGGCCGCGAGTGTGATCAGGATCCGCCTACCCACGCCCTGATACTGACCGCTCGCCGCCCGGCCGTCTACACCGTCGGCGCCGGACGGCCGGAGCGACCGGCCGCGGCATGCCGAAGCCCCGCCCGCCGGGTGGCGGACGGGGCTTCGTGACCGTGACGGGCGTCAGCCCGGGCCGGTGCTCAGACCAGGCTCTCCTTGCCGCGCTGGATCGCGCCCAGCACGCCGTTGACGAAGGCCGGCGACTCGTCGGTCGACAGGTCGGTGACCAGGCTCATCGCCTCGCTGACCGCGACCGCGTCGGGCACGTCCTCGGCGTACAGCAGCTCCCAGACACCGAGCCGGAGAACGTTGCGGTCGACCGCGGGCATCCGCTCGAGGGACCAGCCCTGCGCGAACTGGCGCAGCACCTCGTCGATCCGGGCCTGGTGGGCCACCACGCCCCGCACCAGCACCGCGGTGTAGGGGTTGGTCGGGGCGTTGCCCTCGGCGACCGCCCGCTCGAGGCCGTCCACCCCGCTCTCGCCGCGCAGGTCGGCGGCGAAGAGGAGGTCCAAGGCCCGCTTGCGGGCCTTCGTACGTGCGCTCATCGGGTCCGATCAGCCCTTGACGCGGCCGAGGTAGGAGGAGTCGCGGGTGTCGACCTTGACCTTCTCGCCCTGCTCGACGAAGAGCGGCACCTGGATCTCGTGGCCGGTCTCGACGGTGGCGGGCTTGGTGCGGCCGGTGGCGGAGTCGCCGACCACGCCGGGCTCGGTGTAGGTGATCACGAGCTCGACGGAGGCGGGGAGCTCGATGAAGAGGACGCGGCCCTCGTTCATCGCCACGATCGCCTCGGCGTTCTCCAGCAGGAAGTTCTTCGCGTCGCCGACGATCTCGGGGGTGACCTCGATCTGGTCGTAGGTGTCGGTGTCCATGAAGACGTAGTTCGTACCGTCGTTGTAGAGGTACTGGTACGTGCGGCGGTCGACCGTGGCGGTCTCGACCTTGGTGCCGGCGTTGAAGGTCTTGTCGACGTTCTTGCCCGACTCCACGTTCTTGATCTTGGTGCGCACGAACGCCGGGCCCTTGCCGGGCTTCACGTGCTGGAACTCGACCACCTGCCAGAGCTGGCCGTCGATCTTCAGCACCATGCCGTTCTTCAGGTCGTTCGTGGTTGCCATGCGTTCGTCTTCTCCGATGCAGGGATGGGCGATGTCAAAGGTGCGTGCCGCACGGGGTCGGGCCCGGGGCGCGCGCGTGGGCCCGCACGCGAGCCAGCGAGCAAGTCTAGTCCGCTGAACCTGGATCCACCGATTCTCGGCTGCTACGCGGCGATCGGTGGATCCGGGCGGGGCCGGGATCCACCGGTTCGCCGGCCCCGGTCAGCCGGCCGCGAGGAACTCGAGCGCCTGCCGGTAGCCGTCGATGCCCTGCCCCGCGATCACGGTCGCCGCGTGCGGGGTGACCACCGAGGTGTGCCGGAACACCTCGGGACGCTGCCCCGGGTCGGAGATGTGCACCTCGACCAGCGGCGCGACGAGCTGCGCGCAGGCGTCGTAGAGGGCGTAGGAGTAGTGCGTCCAGGCGGCGGCGTTGAGCACCACCGGCGTCTGCTCGTCGGCGGCGTCGTTGAGCCAGTCCAGGAGGTCGCCCTCGTGGTTGGTCTGCCGGACCTCGACCTCGAGCCCGAGCTCGGCGCCCCAGCCCTCGCAGAGCTCGGCGAGCTCGTCGTACGTCGTGGCACCGTAGATCTCCGGCTGGCGCCGGCCCAGGCGACCCAGGTTGGGACCGTTGAGCACCAGCACCCGGGTCACCGGGACACCGCCTCGAACGCGGCCCGGAGGTCGTCCTCCGACGGCCCGGCGAGCACGACCGGACGGGCGAGGTCCTCGAGGACCACGAACCGGATCACCGATCCGCGGGCCTTCTTGTCGACCGCCATCGCGGACAGCAGCTCCTCGAACGTCGCCTCCCCGCCGTACGACGTGGGCAGGCCCACGCGGGCCAGCACGCTGCGGTGCCGCTCGACCACGGCGGCGTCCAGTCCGCCGGTGCGGGCGGCCAGCTCGGCGACGTAGACGCACCCGATCGCCACAGCCTCGCCGTGGCGCAGCGCGTAGCCGGAGGCCCGCTCGATGGCGTGCCCGAGCGTGTGCCCGTAGTTGAGCGTCTCGCGCCCCGGGTGGGCCGCGCCGGCGGCTCCAGCGGTCTCCTTCAGGTCGCCGGCGACGACGTCGGCCTTGACCCGGATGGCGCGCTCGACCAGCTCGCGCAGCGCCGGGGAGTCGGCGGTGAGGTCGGCTGGATCGGTCGCCTCGACCAGGTCGAGGATCGCGGGATCGGCGATGAAGCCGGCCTTGATCACCTCGGCCAGTCCGGAGACGAGCTCCTCACGCGGGAGCGTGTCCAGCAGGGCGAGGTCGCAGAGCACGCCGACGGGCTCGTGGAAGGAGCCGACCAGGTTCTTGCCGACATCGGTGTTGATGCCGGTCTTGCCGCCGACCGCGGCGTCGACCATCGCGAGCAGCGTGGTCGGCACGTGCACCACGGCGACCCCGCGCAGCCAGGTGGCCGCCACGAAGCCGCCCAGGTCGGTGGTGGCACCCCCGCCGAGGGTGACCACCACGTCGGAGCGGGTGAACCCCTCCTCGCCGAGCGCGTCCCAGCAGGCCGAGGCCGTCTCGGCGGTCTTGGCCTCCTCCCCGTCGGGGATCTGCAGCACCGTGACGTCGTACTCCTCGGCGAGCGCCGGATAGGCGTCCAGCACCCGGTCGAGCAGGCCCTCGAGCGACTCCGGGCAGACGACGGCGACGCGCTGCGCGCCGGCAGGCAGCAGCGCGGGCAGCCGGTCGAGCGCGCCGTGACCGACCAGCACGTCGTACGGCGCGGCGGTGGCGACGGTGATGGTGGTCGGCGCGGGGTGGGTGCTCACCGGGCGATCAGCTCCTGGATCTCGCGGGCCACGTCCTGCGGATCGCGGCCGTCGGTGTCGACGGTGTGGGAGGCGACGGAGTCGTAGACCGGGGTGCGCTCCTCGAGCAGCGCCTTGATCCGGCCACGGACGTTGCCGAGCAGCAGCGGCCGGGAGGTGCCCAGGCCGACCCGCTTCACCGCGTCGGCCAGGCCGACCCGGAGGAACACCACGGCTCCGCCGGCGGCACGGTAGTCGGCGAGCAGCGCCCGGGTGCCGGGGTCGAGCACCGCTCCCCCGCCGAGCGAGAGAACGCCGTCGTGGTCGGCGAGCGCGGTCGCGACGGCAGCGCGCTCGAGCTCGCGGAACCGCTCCTCGCCGTCGCTGACGAAGATGTCGGCGACGCTCCGGCCGGCGCTCGTCTCTACGTCGGTGTCGGTGTCGCGGCCGGTGACGCCGAACGCCGAGGCGAGCAGCGCGCCGACGGTCGACTTGCCGGCGCCCATCGGGCCGACCAGGACGACCAGCGGCTGTCGGCCGGCCTGGCTCACCGGTACCTCAGCGCGTCCAGGTACCCCTGGGCGTTTCGCCGCGTCTCGGCCACCGAGTCGCCGCCGAACTTCTCGATCACCGCGTCGGCCAGGACCAGGGCGACCATCGCCTCGGCCACGATGCCGGCCGCCGGGACCGCGCAGACATCCGAGCGCTGGTGGTGCGCGACGGACTCCTCGCCGGTGGCCAGGTCCACGGTGCGCAGGGCGCGCGGCACCGTGGCGATGGGCTTCATGGCGGCCCGGACCCGCAGCACCTCGCCGGTGGTCATGCCGCCCTCGGTGCCGCCGGAGCGGCCGGAGACCCGGCGCAGCCCCTCGTCGGTGGGGACGATCTCGTCGTGGGCCAGCGAGCCGGGCGTGGCGGCGAGCTCGAAGCCGTCGCCGACCTCGACCCCCTTGATCGCCTGGATGCCCATCAGCGCGCCGGCCAGGCGGGCGTCGAGGCGCCGGTCCCAGTGCACGTGCGAGCCGAGACCCGGCGGAAGGCCGTGCACGACGACCTCGACGACGCCGCCGAGGGTGTCGCCGTCCTTGTGGGCCTGGTCGATCCGCTCGACCATCGCCTTCGAACCGTCGGCGTCGAAGCAGCGCACCGGGTCCTCGTCGAGCCGCGCGACGTCGTCGAGGGTGGGCAGCTCGGTGCCCGGGGTGCGCACCCCGCCGATCTCCAGCACGTGCGAGACGACCGTGGCGCCCACGGTCTGCGCCAGGAAGTTGCTGGCCACCCGACCGAGGGCGACCCGGGCGGCGGTCTCGCGGGCGGAGGCGCGCTCCAGGATCGGGCGGGCGTCCTCGAAGTCGTACTTCTGCATGCCGGCGAGGTCCGCGTGGCCGGGCCGGGGCCGGGTCAGCGGGGCGTTGCGGGCCAGCGAGGCCAGCTCCTCGGGGTCGACCGGGTCGGCGGCCATCACCTTCTCCCAGCGGGGCCACTCGGTGTTGCCGACCTCGATGGCGACCGGGCCGCCCTGGGACTCGCCGTGGCGGACGCCGCCGATGATCCGGACCTCGTCGGCCTCGAACTTCATCCGGGCGCCGCGTCCGTAGCCGAGGCGTCGGCGGGCGAGGGAGTCGGCGATGTCATCGGTCGTGATCTCCACGTGGGCCGGGAGGCCCTCCAGGATCGCGACGAGCGAGGGTCCGTGGGACTCCCCGGCAGTCAACCAGCGCAGCATGGGAGGAGTCTCCCACGGTGTCAGCCGGGGATCGGGACCTGTCCCAGGAGCACGCCGGCGAGCGCGCCCAGCGCGAGGAACGGACCGAACGGGATGTGGCGCCTGATGGCGTTGCCCGCGCGACGCAGCGGCAGCAGCGCCACCGCGCCGAGCACCGCCGCCGCGAGCACCGACGCCACCACCGTCGGTACGCCGAACGGCCCGAGACCCAGCCCGAGCAGCGCGCCGAGGCGAACGTCGCCGAACGCCATGATCCGCGGGCTGGCCAGCCACAGCAGGCCGTAGTAGCCGCCCAGGCCGAGGAACCCCACCGCCCCGGCGACCAGCACCTCGGGCCGTCCGACGGCGGCGGCGCCCACCGCGACCAGGACCGCGACGATCGCGGCGGTGGGCCAGATCAGGCGCGAGGGGAGGTACCAGGTCACGTAGTCGACGACGGCCAGGGCACAGCAGACCGGCACCAGGACCAGCAGCCAGGTCAAGGCCCAGCTCCACCCGACGACGCCGCCGAGGAGCCCCGCGGCGAGCGTGCACGCGGCCGCGCAACCCCACGCCAGCCGTGGGCGCGAGGCGAGCTCGGCGTAGGGCACCTTGGCCGGGAAGTCGCCGGGATCCTCGTCCGGATCCGGCTCGGGCTCCGGCAGCGCGGCGATCATCCGCGGGACCAGCGTCCCACCGAACGTCCCCGCGGCGGCGCAGAGGGCCGCGGCCCCCAGGTGCCACTCCACGCCCGGCAACCTACTGTGCCGCGGCGCGGCCCGCGGCCCGTTCGGCGAGAGCGCTCTCGCCGGCGGCGCGCATCGCGGCGCGCGGCGCGGCCCGCCCGGTGAAGGCCTCGAACTGCAGGTAGGCCTGGTGCAGCAGCAGGTCCAGGCCCGAGACCAGCGCGCCGCCGGCCGCCGCGGCCAACGGCGTCGGCCACGGGTCGTAGAGCACCTCGAAGAGCACCGGCGCGTCCGCGAACCGCGCGACCAGGGCCGGCTCCTGCGCCGCCGCCGGGATGGTGGAGACCACCACCTCGGCGGCGCCCCGGTCGCACCCGGCGAGGTCGGCGTGGGTCACCTCGGGGCGCCCCGGGTGCGCCGCGATGGCGGCCAGCGTCGGCGTGGCACGCCCGGCGTCACGGGCGGCCACCACGATCCGGCGAGCGCCGAGCTCGGCCAGCGCCAGGCCGGTGGAGGCCGCGGTCGCTCCCGCGCCGAGGATCACCGCGGTGTGCACCGGGCCGTCGTAGCGCTCGCGGATCGCAGCCACCGCGCCGGGCAGGTCGGTGTTGTCGGCTGCCCAGTCGGTCCCGTCGATGCGGAGCAGCGTGTTGGCGCCGCCGGCCAGCCGCGCCCGGTCGGTGCTGCTCGCGGCCAGCTCGAGCGCCTCGCGCTTGAGCGGCGCGGTGACCGACAGGCCACGCCAGTCGGGTCCGAGGCCGGCGAGCACCGCGGCCAGACCGCCCGCGGGCACCCGCACCGCGTCGTACGACGCGGAGAGGCCGAGGGCGGCGTAGCCGGCGCGGTGCAGGGTCGGCGACAGCGAGTGCGCGACCGGGTCCCCCAGCACCGCGCAGCGCGGAACGACCGGTCCGCCCCCGCGCTCCGCCCCGGGGTCCGACACGGGGTCAGGCGCCGGCATCAGCAGTCGTCACTGGTCTGGCAGTACTCCTGGACCCGCGCGACGTTGGCCTGGTGCTCGGAGTAGCTGGTCGCGAACAGCGTGCCGCCGTTCTCGAAGTCCGCCACGAAGTAGAGCCAGTCGCCGTCGGCGGGTCGCAGCGCGGCACGGATCGTCTGCCGTCCGGGCGAGCCGATCGGTCCCGGCGGCAGGCCCGGGTGCTGGTAGGTGTTGTAGAGCGAGTCACTCGCCCGCTCCTCGGCGGTCGTCCACGGGTCGCCGTCGCGCTTGCTGACGTAGGCCACCGTGGAGTCCATCTGGAGCGGCATGCCCATCTCCAGGCGGTTGTAGATCACCCGGGCCACCTTGGGGTAGTCCTGAGCCCGGTTGACCTCGAGCTCGAGGATGCTGGCCACCGTCATCAGCTCGTGCGCGCTCAGGCCGAGCGCACGCGCACCGGCGGGCACCTCCAGCTCCTTCTCCACCGACGCGGTCAGGTCGACCATCTCGCTGAGCAGCGCCCGCGGCGTGAGGTCGTCGGGCAGCTCGTAGGTCGCCGGGAAGAGGTAGCCCTCGGGGTTGCCCTCCGCCTCGGCCGGCAGCCCGATCTTCGACGGGGACTTCAGCAGCGCGGTGAGCTGGGACTTCTTGAAGTCGGACTTGGCGACGATCGCGTCGACGATCTGGCTGAGGCGGGAGCCCTCGGGGATCGTGACGGTCTTGGTGGCCCGCATGTTGCCGGGGTCCACCAGGTAGGCGACGGCGTCCGCGGCCGCCATCTGCTTCCTCATCACGTAGGTGCCGGCCTGGATGCCCTGCGCCTTGGAGTTCTCCGCGGCGGCGTCGACGAACGCGTCGCCGGAGGCCACCACGTCGAGGTCCGCGAGCTCGGAGCCCATCGAGCGGAGGGTCTGGCCGGGGTCGATCACCACGGTGACCTTGCCGCTGCCCGGACCGGGGTAGTCCTCCGGGCCGGCGAACATCGACCGGACCGAGTCGAAGGCGCGCGGCAGGAAGATCGCCGCCAGCAGCGCGAACACCGCGGTCACCACGAGGATCGGCACGCAGCCGGAGCGGCCGCGCCCGGCGAAGCCGCCGCGGCGCGGGGACCGGACAGCCCGCCGCCCGCCGCGCTCGGCCCGGCGTCCGCCAGGGGCCGTCGGCACCGCCGCCGGCGCCGCCCCCGACGGGAAGGTCGACGGGGAGGCGGGCGGGGAGGCGGGCGGGAGGGCCGGCGCCGGGGCGCCGTCTGCGTCACTCATGGGTCTCCTCGGAGTCGCCGGTCCTCCCGGCAGGGCTGTCGTCTCGCTCGCCGTCCGGGTCCGAGTGTCCCGGCGTTGCGACCAGCTCCCCCGGAGGGTTCCCGGTCGCGCGCTCGGTGTCCAGCGCGTGCTGCAGGATCACGACCGCGGCCGCCTGGTCGATGATCGCGCGCCGCTTCTGTCCCTTGCGCTGGTCGCGCAGCATAGCCTCGGCGGTGACCGTGGTGAGCCGCTCGTCGACCAAGCGGACCGCCACCGGCGCGATGCGCGCCGCGAGCCGAGCCGCCAGCTCGCGGACCTTGACGGCTGCGGGCCCCTCGGCACCGGAGAGCGACCGGGGAAGCCCGACGACGACCTCCACGGCCTCCTCGCTCGCCACCAGCTGGGCGATCCGGCGCAGGTCGCCCTTCCCGCGGCGCACCGTCTCGACCGGGGTCGCGATCATCCCGGAGGGGTCGCAGCGGGCCACGCCGATCCGGGCGTCGCCCGGATCGACGCCGAGGCGTACGCCGTACCTCACCTGCGCTCGATCCCGTGCTCAGACGCCCGCGACGGCGGCCGTCACCGCGGCCAGGGCCTCGTCGATCCGGGAGACGTCGGAGCCACCGCCCTGGGCCATGTCGGCCTTGCCGCCGCCGCGACCGTCGATGAACGGCGCCACCGCACGGACCAGCTCGCCGGCGGCCAGGCCGCGGGCCTGGGCCGCCTCGTTCAGGGCCGCCACCACGGCGGCCTTGCCGTCGGCGACGCCGATCAGGACCACCACGGCGGGTGCGTCCCCGGGGAGCCGGCCCCGGACGTCGGTCGCGAGCGTGCGCACGTCGCCGCCGGCGGCGCCGTCGAGGCGCTGGGCCACGACCTGCACGCCGTTGACGTCGACCGCACCCGCGGCCAGCCCGGCGCCGCCGGAGAGCAGTTGCGCCAGCCGGATCCTCTCCAGCTCCTTCTCGGTCTGCTTGAGCCGGTCGAGCAGGTCGCCCACGCGGCCGACGAGGTCACCGGACTGGACCTTGAGCAGCGTGTTGAGCTGGTTCACCACGTCCCGCTCGCGGGCCAGGTAGGCGAAGCCCTCCACGCCGGTGAGCGCCTCGATCCGGCGGTTGCCGGAGCCGACGCTGGCCTCGCCGGTCACCACGATGGTGCCGATCTGGCTGGAGTGCTCGACGTGGGTGCCGCCGCAGAGCTCGCGCGACCAGGGGCCGCCGATCTCGACGACGCGGACCTTCGACTCGTCGTACGTCTCGCCGAAGAGTGCGATCGCGCCCCACTCCTTGGCCTCGGGCAGGGTCATGTAGTCCCAGGAGACGGCGAGGTCGGCCCGCAGGGCGTTGTTGGCGACCTCCTCGATCTCCTTGACCTGGCCCTCGGGGAGCGCCTGCGTCCAGCCGAAGTCGAGACGCAGGTAGCCGGGGCGGTTGTAGGAACCCGCCTGGAGCGCGGTGGGGCCGAGCACCTCGCGCAGGGCCGCGTGCACCACGTGGGTGCCGGAGTGCGCCTGGCGGGCGCCGAGGCGCCACTGCGGGTCGACCCGGGCGTGCAGCAGCGACGCATCCGCGGGCAGCTCGCCGTCGACGACCCGGACCTGGTGGACCACGAGCCCGCGGACCGGGCGCTGGACGTCGAGCACCTCGAGCGTGCCGCCGGCGAACTCGATGACGCCGGCGTCGGCGGCCTGGCCGCCGGACTCGGCGTAGAAGGGGGTGCGGTCCAGCACCAGCTCGCCGATCTCGCCGCCGGCGAGCACCGGCACCGCAACACCCTCCTTGAGCAGCGCGAGCGGCGTGGACTCGGTCTCCAGCGTCTCGTAGGCCAGCCACTGGGTGGGGCCGTTGGCGTCCAGGATCCCGCGGTAGACGCCCGTGTCGGCGTGCTGCCCCTTCTTGGCGCGGGCGTCGGCCTTGGCCCGCTCGCGCTGCTCGGTCATCAGCTGCCGGAAGCCGGCCTCGTCGACGTCGAGCCCCGCCTCCGAGGCCATCTCCAGCGTCAGGTCGATCGGGAAGCCGTAGGTGTCGTGCAGCGCGAACGCCTTCTCACCGGGGATGGTGGCGGCGCCGGCCTTCTTCACCTCGCCCGCGGCGAGGTCGAAGATCTGCGTGCCCGAGGCGAGCGTCTTGCGGAACGCGTCCTCCTCGGCGAACGCGACCCGCGCGATCCGGTCCCAGTCGGTGTGCAGGTCGGTGTAGGTCTCGCCCATCCTGTCGCGCGAGACCGGCATCAGCTCGGGCAGCGCGCGGTCGCCGTACCCGAGCAGGCGCATGTTGCGGATCGCGCGGCGCAGCAGGCGGCGCAGCACGTAGCCGCGGCCCTCGTTGCCGGGCGTGACGCCGTCGCTGATCAGCATCATCGACGAGCGCACGTGGTCGGCCACGACGCGGAACCGGACGTCGTCGGGGTAGGCGGCGCCGTACTTCTTGCCCGACAGCTCCTCGGCCTTCTCGATGACCGGGTACATCACGTCGGTCTCGTACATGTTCGCCTTGCCCTGGAGCAGGTAGGCGACGCGCTCGAGGCCCATGCCGGTGTCGATGTTCTTCTTGGGGAGCTGGCCGGCGATGTCGAAGTCCGACTTCGATCGGACCGCGGAGAGCTCGTCCTGCATGAAGACGAGGTTCCAGAACTCGAGGTAGCGGTCGCCCGCGTCCCAGTCACGGTCGGCGCCGAACTCGGGGCCGCGGTCGATCAGGATCTCCGAGCACGGGCCGCCCGGTCCGGGGATGCCCATCGACCAGTAGTTCTCCTTGGCCGGCAGCCGGACGATCCGGTCGTCGGGCAGGCCGGTGACCTTCTTCCAGATCGCCACCGCCTCGTCGTCGCCGTCCAGGACGCTCGGGTAGAGGACCGACTCGTCGAAGCCGAAGCCGCCCTGGTCCTGGGAGCGCGTGACCAGCTCCCAGGCGAACTCGACGGCGCCCTCCTTGAAGTAGTCGCCGAAGGAGAAGTTGCCGCACATCTCGAAGAAGGTGCCGTGCCGGGTGGTCTTGCCGACCTCCTCGATGTCCGGCGTGCGGATGCACTTCTGAACGCTGGTGGCGCGCGCGTACGGCGGCGTCTCCTGACCCAGGAAGTAGGGCTTGAAGGGCACCATGCCGGCGTTGACGAACAACAGGTTGGGGTCGTCGAGCAGCAGGGAGGCGGAGGGAACGACCGTGTGCCCCCGCTCCTCGAAGTGGGCGAGGAACCGCCGGCGGATCTCGGCGGTGCTCAGGTAGCCCGTCATCAGTCGTTGCCTCTCTCAGGTGCTTCGTTGGGTCGTGCCAGTGCTGGGGTGGGGTGCGGTGCCGCGGTCAGCTCGCCCGGCCCGTCGGCCCCGGCGCTCGCGAGCCGGTAGCGCTCGCGCAGGTCCGCCTCGGCGTGCACGCGGCCCTGCTCCAGCTCCTCGCGGAACATCCGGGCCCCCACGAAGGCGGCGCCGACACGGTCGCGCATCCCGTCGACCGTGAACGCCTCGAGGACGCGGCGGACACGGACCACGCCGTAGACGCCGGCGGCCACACCGGCGCCGAACCAGATCCCACGGCCCATCATGTCGGCTCCATCCCCGCCCGCTGCCGGGCCTCGTACTCGCGGCGGGCCTGCCGCAGGTCGGTGCGTCGCTGCTTCCGGGCCCGCTTGACCTCGCGCCTCATCTCGAAGCGGATCCGGTTGCGGACCTCCGGCGAGAGCGCCCGTCGCAGGCCGGCGGCCAGCGCGGCGGTCTTGATCACCGACTCGCGCAGCACGATGTCGGCGAAGACCGGAGCGGGCACCACCGGCGCCGGCTCGCGGTGCTCCTGGCCGAGCGCGGTGATCAGGTACTCCCGGTCGTCCGCGACGGCCGGCACCTGGCCGCCATCGGCTGCGGCCCGGGTCGCCCGCTCGGCCCGCGCCGTCTGGGCCCCCAGCTGTTCCTCGATCCGGACCAGCTGGCGCCGCAGCTCCTCGGCGTCGGCTGCCGCCTGCGCGAGCAGCTCGGTGGTCCTCCTCCGCTCCCGCCCGATCCCACGCGCCAACACGCTCACGGCGAGGGCCAGGCCGACGAGGGCGAGCAGCGCCAGGGCGGCCAGCCAGTACGGCAGCGAGAGGTCGGGGGTCACGGGGGACAAGACTATCGGCCGCGAATGATGGAGCGGATCCGCTCCCACCGCTGCTTGATCTGCGCCTCCGCACCGAGCTCGGTCGGACGGTAGTAGCGGGCGTCGGCGACCGCGTCGGGCGCGTACTGCTGGGTGGCGATCCCGTACGGCGCGTCGTGGCTGTACCGGTACCCCTCACCGTGGCCGATCTTCTTGGCGCCGGCGTAGTGGGCGTCGCGCAGGTGCGGCGGCACGGCGCCGATCTTCCCGGCCCGCACGTCGCGCAGCGCCTCGTCGACCGCCAGGTACACCGCGTTCGACTTGGGCGCCACCGCGAGCGCGACCACGGCCTGGGCCAGGGTGATCCGCCCCTCGGGCAGTCCGATGAGCTGGACCGCCTGGGCGGCGGCGACGGCGGTCTGCAACGCCGTCGGGTCGGCCAGTCCGATGTCCTCGCTGGCCGAGATGATCAGCCGGCGCGCGATGAACCGGGGGTCCTCCCCCGCCTCGAGCATCCGCGCCAGATAGTGCAGGGCGGCGTCGGCGTCCGAGCCGCGGATCGACTTGATGAACGCGCTGATCACGTCGTAGTGCTGGTCGCCGTCGCGGTCGTAGCGGACCGCGGCCTGGTCGGCGGCGGCCTCCGCGGTGGACAGGTCGATCACCACCCGGCCGTCCCCGTCCGTGTCGCCGGCCAACGAGGCGGCGCCGGCGGCCGCCTCGAGATAGGTCAGCGAGCGGCGCGCGTCGCCGCCGGCGAGTCGGACCAGGTGGTCGCGGGCCTCGTCGTCGAGGCGGTAGGCGTCCGCCAGGCCGCGCGGGTCGCTGACCGCGTTCGCCAGCACCGCCCGGATCCCGTCGTCGTCCAGCGACTCCAGGCGCAGCAGCAGGCTGCGCGAGAGCAGCGGCGAGATGACGCTGAAGGACGGGTTCTCGGTGGTCGCGGCGACCAGGGTCACCCAGCGGTTCTCCACGCCCGGCAGCAGCGCGTCCTGCTGGGCCTTCGAGAAGCGGTGCACCTCGTCGACGAAGAGGACCGTCTCCTCGCCCGTCGCGACCAGCGTGGCGCGGGCCGAGTCGATGGCGGCCCGGACCTCCTTGACGCCGGCCTGCACCGCGGAGATCTCCACGAAGCGACGGCCGGTCTGCCGGCTGACGATGGAGGCGATGGTCGTCTTGCCGGTGCCGGGCGGCCCCCAGAGCAGCAGCGACAAGGAGCGGTCCCCGTCGACCAGCTGCCGTAGCGGCGAGCCCGGGGCGCGCAGCTGCGGCTGCCCGACCAGCTCGTCCAGGGAACGCGGACGCATCCGCACCGCCAGCGGTGCGGATGCGTGGGTGGCGTCGCTCAGCGAACCGCCCGTGCCGGCGCGACGGCCTCCGGCGATCTCCTCGCCGAA
This sequence comes from Nocardioides sp. GY 10113, assembly GCF_004919105.1. Classification (GTDB taxonomy): domain Bacteria; phylum Actinomycetota; class Actinomycetes; order Propionibacteriales; family Nocardioidaceae; genus Nocardioides. The sequence goes on along the minus strand of NZ_STGK01000021.1, from coordinate 398 downwards.
GAGGCCGTCGCTCGCGTCAGCCTCGGCCACTCAGTCAACCAACCCGTCAGCCTCGGCCGATCGTCTTCGCGTCCAGGTCGAACCAGGTGTCGGCGTAGCCGGGCCCGTCGACCAGGTCCGAGCTCGGGGTAGCACCCGGGTCCGGCTGGCCGTGGGCGTCGACGCCCAGCAGCCGCGCGGTCACCGGCTGCTGCGGTGCCTCGCCGAGCCGCGCCGGGAAGTGGCACGCGACCTTGTGGCGCTTGCCGATCTGCAGCAGAGGCGGCTCGTGCTTGGCGCAGATCTCCTGGGCGATCGGGCACCGGGTCCGGAACCGGCAGCCCGAGGGCGGGTCGATCGGGCTGGGGACGTCGCCGGTGAGCTGGATCCGCTCGCGCCGACCACCGGTGACCGCCTGG
>NZ_STGK01000001.1 GCF_004919105.1 Nocardioides sp. GY 10113 | reverse complement strand
TTGCCTCCCGCCGCACCCGGCGACAAAGAGAACATTACGCACACCCACACCCACACACAAATCCAGATGCCGCTTCTGAGCGTGTGCAAGAGCACCGCTGGCGCGATTTGGCCCTGCGGTACCTCCCGCTGCTATTCGCGCGCGCTCGCGCACCGCGGAATCGAGCAGTCAGACGTCGTACGCACCCGAAAACGGCGATGGCCGCCCGGTGCCGAAGCACCGAGCGGCCATCACCGCGAGTGACGAGCTCAGTTCGAGTAGGAACCGAAGTCGAAGTCGTCCAGGGCGACCGCCTGGCTGCCGCCGAACTCGTAGTCGTACGACTCGTAGCCGGTGACGGCGTACGCCGCCTGGCGGGCCTCCTCGGTCGGCTCCACCCGGATGTTGCGGTACCGCTCGAGGCCGGTACCAGCCGGGATCAGCTTTCCGATGATCACGTTCTCCTTCAGGCCACGGAGGCTGTCGGATCGACCGTTGATCGCGGCGTCGGTGAGCACCCGGGTGGTCTCCTGGAAGGAGGCCGCCGAGAGCCACGACTCCGTCGCGAGCGAGGCCTTCGTGATGCCCATGAGCTCCGGCCGACCCGAGGCCGGACGACCGCCCTCGGAGACGACGCGACGGTTCTCCTGCTCGAACCGGGAGCGGTCGACGAGGTCGGAGGGCAGCAGGTTGGTGTCACCCGACTCCAGCACGGTGATCCGGCGCAGCATCTGCCGCACGATGATCTCGATGTGCTTGTCGTGGATCGACACGCCCTGGCTGCGGTACACCTCCTGGACCTGGTCCACCAGGTGCTGCTGCGTGGTGCGAACACCCAGGATGCGCAGCACCTCCTTCGGGTCCTCGGTACCGGCGGTCAGCTTGGTGCCGACCTCGATGTGGTCACCGTCGCCGACCAGCAGCCGCGAGCGCCGCGAGACGACGTACTCCTTGACCTCGCTGCCGTCGTCCGGGGTGACCAGGACCTTGCGGGCCTTGTCGGTCTCCTCGATCTCCACGCGGCCGGCGGCCTCGGAGATCTGTGCGTAGCCCTTCGGGGTGCGGGCCTCGAAGAGCTCGACCACGCGGGGCAGACCCTGCGTGATGTCGTCCGCGGAGGCCACACCACCGGTGTGGAAGGTACGCATCGTCAGCTGCGTGCCCGGCTCACCGATGGACTGGGCGGCGATGATGCCGACCGCCTCACCGATGTCGACGAGCTTGCCGGTGGCCAGCGAGCGGCCGTAGCACTTCGCGCAGGTGCCGGTGTGCGCCTCGCAGGTCAGCACGGAGCGGACCTTGACCTCGGCGATGCCGGCCTCGATCAGCTCACCGATCTTGACGTCGCCCAGGTCCTCACCGGCGGCGGCGAGGACCTCGCCGGTCTCCGGGTGGGTCACCTCGACGGCGGCGCTGCGCGCGTAGGCCGCGGTCTCGGCGTTCTCGTGCTTGACGACGGTGCCGTCCTCGAGACGCTCGCCGATCACCTTGGGCAGACCACGCTCGGTGCCGCAGTCCTCCTCGCGGATGATCACGTCCTGCGAGACGTCCACCAGACGACGGGTCAGGTAACCCGAGTCGGCGGTACGCAGCGCGGTGTCGGCCAGACCCTTGCGAGCACCGTGGGTGGAGATGAAGTACTCCAGGACCGAGAGGCCCTCACGGAAGTTCGCCTTGATCGGGCGCGGGATGATCTCGCCCTTCGGGTTGGCCACCAGACCACGCATGGCGCCGACCTGGCGGATCTGGTTGAAGTTACCGGAGGCGCCCGAGTAGACCTGCATGTAGATCGGGTTGGACGGCTGGGCCTTGAAGGCCTCCTCCATCGCGTCTCCGACCTTCTTGCCGGCCTCGGTCCAGATCTCGATGAGCTCCTGACGGCGCTCCTCGTCGGTGACCAGACCACGCTCGAACTGCTTCTGGATCTTCGCGGCCTGCGCCTCGAAGCCGGCCAGGATCTCGGCCTTGTCGTCCGGGGTGGTGACGTCCGCGATGGAGACGGTCACACCCGAGCGGGTGGCCCAGTAGAAGCCGGTGTCCTTCAGCGCGTCCAGCGACGCCGCGACCTCGACCTTGCCGTAGCGCTCGGCGAGGTCGTTGACGATCGCGCCCAGCTGCTTCTTGCCCACCTCGTAGTTCACGAAGGGGTAGTCCGCCGGCAGGGTGTCGTTGAAGATCGCGCGACCCAGCGTCGTCTCGACGATCGCCTGCTCCGGGCCCTCCGAGCCGTCGACGACGGCGTCGTCGAAGCGGATCTTGACCCGGCTCTGCAGGGTGATCTCGTTGCGGTCGAACGCCATGATCGCCTCGGCCTGCGAGGAGAACACCCGGCCCTCACCGATGGCGCCCGGGCGCTCGGTGGTGAGGAAGAACAGGCCGATGATCATGTCCTGGGTCGGCATGGTCACCGGACGGCCGTCCGAGGGCTTGAGGATGTTGTTCGTCGACAGCATCAGGATCCGCGCCTCGGCCTGGGCCTCGGCCGACAGCGGCAGGTGCACCGCCATCTGGTCACCGTCGAAGTCCGCGTTGAACGCGGTGCAGACGAGCGGGTGGATCTGGATGGCCTTGCCCTCGATCAGCTGCGGCTCGAAGGCCTGGATGCCGAGGCGGTGCAGCGTGGGCGCACGGTTGAGCAGTACCGGGTGCTCGGTGATGACCTCTTCGAGGACGTCCCACACGACCGGGCGGGCGCGCTCGACCATCCGCTTGGCGGACTTGATGTTCTGCGCGTGCGACAGGTCGACCAGGCGCTTCATCACGAACGGCTTGAACAGCTCGAGCGCCATCTGCTTCGGCAGACCGCACTGGTGCAGCTTCAGCTGGGGACCCGACACGATGACCGAACGGCCCGAGTAGTCGACGCGCTTGCCGAGCAGGTTCTGACGGAAGCGACCCTGCTTGCCCTTGAGCATGTCCGAGAGGGACTTCAGCGGCCGGTTGCCCGGGCCGGTGACCGGACGACCACGACGGCCGTTGTCGAACAGCGAGTCGACGGCCTCCTGGAGCATCCGCTTCTCGTTGTTGACGATGATCTCCGGGGCGCCCAGGTCCAGCAGACGCTTGAGGCGGTTGTTCCGGTTGATCACGCGGCGGTACAGGTCGTTCAGGTCCGAGGTGGCGAACCGACCACCGTCGAGCTGCACCATCGGGCGCAGGTCCGGCGGGATGACCGGGACGGCGTCGAGGACCATGCCCTGCGGCTTGTTGCCGGTCTTGCGGAAGGCGTCGACGACCTTGAGTCGCTTGAGCGCGCGGACCTTGCGCTGGCCCTTGCCGGTGGCGATGGTCTCGCGGAGGCTGTCGACCTCGGCCTCGATGTCGAACGACTGGAGGCGCTTCTGGATCGCCGTGGCGCCCATGTGGCCCTCGAAGTACTTGCCGAACCACATCTTCATCTCGCGGTACAGCACCTCGTCACCCATGAGGTCCTGGACCTTGAGGTTCTTGAACGTGTCCCAGACCTCCTCGAGGCGGGAGAGCTCGTTCTCGGTGCGCTTGCGCAGCTGCGCCATCTCGCGCTCGGCGCCGTCCTTGACCTTGCGCTTCTGGTCGGACTTGGCACCCTCGGCCTCCAGCGCCGCGAGGTCCTCCTCGAGCTTCTGGGTGCGGTCGGCGATCGCGACGTCGAGGCGACCCTCGATCATCTTGCGCTGCTGGCCGATCTTGGCCTCGAGCGAGGACAGGTCGCGGTGACGCGCCTCCTCGTCGACGGCGGTGATCATGTACGCCGCGAAGTAGATGACCTTCTCCAGGTCCTTCGGGGCGAGGTCGAGCAGGTAGCCGAGACGGCTGGGCACGCCCTTGAAGTACCAGATGTGGGTCACCGGGGCAGCGAGCTCGATGTGGCCCATCCGCTCACGGCGGACCTTGGAGCGGGTCACCTCGACACCGCAGCGCTCGCAGATGATGCCCTTGAAGCGCACGCGCTTGTACTTGCCGCAGTAGCACTCCCAGTCCCGGGTGGGACCGAAGATCTTCTCGCAGAAGAGGCCGTCACGCTCGGGCTTGAGCGTGCGGTAGTTGATGGTTTCCGGCTTCTTGACCTCGCCGTGGCTCCACGTGCGGATGTCGTCCGCGGTGGCCAGGCCGATCTGAAGCTGGTCGAAGAAGTTAACGTCAAGCACGGGGCTGTGAGTCCTTCGTTAGTTCTTTGAAAGTGAGGCTGGGGACTGAGGCTGCTCCCCCGCCGGGCCGGGCCGCCGGACCGAGTGGGTCCGGTCGTCCCGGCCGGCGGGGAGCATCACGCTCAGACTTCTTCGACGCTCGAGGGCTCGCGACGCGACAGGTCGATGCCGAGCTCCTCAGCGGCACGGAAGACGTCGTCCTCCGCGTCGCGCATCTCGATGGTGGTGCCGTCCTGGGACAGGACCTCCACGTTGAGGCAGAGCGACTGCATCTCCTTGACGAGAACCTTGAACGACTCGGGGATGCCGGAGTCGGGGATGTTCTCGCCCTTGACGATCGCCTCGTAGACCTTGACGCGACCGGGCACGTCGTCGGACTTGATGGTGAGCAGCTCCTGGAGGGCGTAGGCCGCGCCGTACGCCTCCATCGCCCAGACCTCCATCTCGCCGAACCGCTGGCCACCGAACTGGGCCTTACCGCCCAGCGGCTGCTGCGTGATCATCGAGTACGGACCGGTGGACCGCGCGTGGATCTTGTCGTCGACCAGGTGGTGCAGCTTCAGGATGTACATGTAGCCGACCGACACCGCGTCCTTGAACGGCTCGCCGGAGCGACCGTCGAAGAGCGACGCCTTGCCGTCCTCACCGATCATCCGCACGCCGTCCCGGTTGGGGAGCGTCGCGCCGAGCAGGCCGGTGATCTCGTCCTCGCGGGCACCGTCGAAGACCGGGGTCGCGAGCTTGGTGTTCGGCTCGGCGGAGTCGGCACCGATCGCGGTCAGGCGCTGGGCCCAGTCCTGGTCCTGCAGGTCGGCGTCGATGTGCCAGCCCTGCTTGCCCAGCCAGCCCAGGTGCAGCTCGAGGATCTGGCCGATGTTCATCCGTCGCGGCACGCCCAGCGGGTTCAGCACCACGTCGACCGGGGTGCCGTCCTCCATGAACGGCATGTCCTCGATCGGCAGGATCTTGGCGATGACGCCCTTGTTGCCGTGGCGGCCGGCGAGCTTGTCGCCGACGGAGATCTTCCGCTTCTGGGCCACGTAGACGCGGACCAGCTGGTTGACGCCCGGGGGCAGCTCGTCGCCGGCCTCGCGGTCGAAGACCCGGACGCCGATGACGGTGCCGGACTCGCCGTGCGGGACCTTCATCGAGGTGTCGCGGACCTCGCGCGCCTTCTCACCGAAGATCGCGCGCAGCAGCCGCTCCTCCGGGGTCAGCTCGGTCTCGCCCTTCGGGGTGACCTTGCCGACGAGGATGTCACCGGTGGTGACCTCGGCGCCGATCCGGATGATGCCGCGCTCGTCGAGGTCGGCGAGCATCTCCTCGGAGACGTTCGGGATGTCCCGGGTGATCTCCTCGGGGCCCAGCTTGGTGTCGCGGGCGTCGACCTCGTGCTCCTCGATGTGGATCGAGGTGAGGACGTCCTCCTGCACCAGGCGCTGGCTGAGGATGATCGCGTCCTCGTAGTTGTGGCCCTCCCACGGCATGAACGCCACGAGCAGGTTGGTGCCCAGCGCCATCTCGGCCATGTCGGTGCACGGACCGTCGGCGATCGGCGAGCCGACCTCGACCCGGTCACCCGCGGCGACCAGCGGGCGCTGGTTGATGCAGGTGCCCTGGTTGGAGCGCTTGAACTTGGCCAGCTTGTACGACGAGTAGGTGCCGTCGTCGTTCATGGTCTCGACGAGGTCCGCGGAGACCTCCTTGACCACACCGGCAGCGGTCGCGCAGACCACGTCTCCGGCGTCGACGGCGGCGCGGTACTCGATGCCCGTGCCGACGATCGGGCTGTCCGACTTGATCAGCGGGACGGCCTGACGCTGCATGTTGGCGCCCATCAGCGCGCGGTTGGCGTCGTCGTGCTCGAGGAACGGGATCAGGGCGGTCGCGACCGACACCATCTGGCGCGGCGAGACGTCCATGTAGTCGACCTCGTCGGCCGGGACCTCGGAGACCTCGCCGTCGCGCTGGCGGACCAGCACGCGCTCGTCGACGAAGCGGAAGTCGGCGTCGAGCGCGGCGTTCGCCTGCGCGATGACGTAGCGGTCCTCGTCGTCGGCGGTCAGGTAGTCGATCTTGTCGGTGACGACACCATCCTCGACCTTCCGGTACGGCGTCTCCACGAAGCCGAACGGGTTGATCCGGCCGTAGGAGGCGAGCGAGCCGATCAGACCGATGTTCGGGCCTTCCGGCGTCTCGATCGGGCACATCCGGCCGTAGTGCGACGGGTGGACGTCTCGGACCTCCATGCCGGCGCGGTCACGGGAGAGACCACCCGGGCCCAGCGCCGACAGGCGACGCTTGTGGGTCAGGCCCGCGATCGGGTTGGTCTGGTCCATGAACTGCGAGAGCTGCGAGGTGCCGAAGAACTCCTTCAGCGCCGCGACGACCGGGCGGATGTTGATCAGCGACTGCGGCGTGATCGCCTCGACGTCCTGGGTGGTCATCCGCTCGCGGACCACGCGCTCCATCCGGGCCAGGCCGGTGCGGAGCTGGTTCTGGATGAGCTCGCCGACGGTCCGCATCCGGCGGTTGCCGAAGTGGTCGATGTCGTCGGCCTGGACCTTGATCGGCTTCTCGTCGGGGCCGAGCACGACCTCGCCCTCGGCCACCAGGTCGGGGGCCTCGGTCGGGGTGCCGGCCGCGTGCAGCTGCACGAGGTAGCGGATCGTGGCGACCATGTCCGCGATGGTCATGGTCTGCTGGTCGAACGCCTCGTCCTGACCCAGCTTCTTGTTGATCTTGTAGCGACCGACCTTGGCCAGGTCGTAGCGCTTGGGGTTGAAGTAGTAGTTCTTCAACAGGGTGAGCGCGGCCTCGCGCGTCGGCGGCTCGCCCGGGCGCAGCTTGCGGTAGATGTCCAGGAGCGCGTCGTCCGGGCCCTGGGTGTTGTCCTTCTCCTCGGTCAGCTGGATCGACTCGAACTGACGGAGGTCGGCCATGACGGCCTCGTAGTCGTAGAGCTCGCCGGTGTCCTCGGCGATGGCCTGCAGCGCCTTGAGCAGCACGGTGACGTTCTGCTTGCGCTTGCGGTCCAGGCGGACGCCGACCAGGTCGCGCTTGTCGACCTCGAACTCCAGCCACGCGCCACGGCTCGGGATGAGCTTGGCGGTGTAGATGTCCTTGTCGGAGGTCTTGTCGGCGCTGCGCTCGAAGTAGACGCCGGGGGAACGGACGAGCTGGGAGACGACGACCCGCTCGGTGCCGTTGATCACGAAGGTGCCCTTCGGGGTCATCAGCGGGAAGTCGCCCATGAAGACCGTCTGGCCCTTGATCTCGCCCGTCTCGTTGTTCGTGAACTCGGCCGAGACGTAGAGCGGCGCGGAGTAGGTGAGGTCCTTCTCCTTGCACTCGTCGACCGTGTACTTCGGGTCGTAGAAGACCGGGTTCTCGAACGAGAGCGACATGGTCTCGGAGAAGTCCTCGATCGGCGAGATCTCCTCGAAGATCTCGGTCAGGCCGGACTTGTCCGAGACGTCCTCACCGGCGGCGCGACGGGCCTCGACCCGGGCCTGGTGAACGTCGTTGCCGATCAGCCAGTCGAAGCTGTCGGTCTGGAGGGCGAGGAGCTGCGGGAGCTCGAGCGGTTCGTTGATCTTCGCGAAAGAGATGCGGGGCTTACCGGGAGTGGTGCGCGCGGCCAAGAGTTGTCCTTCGACGGGTTTCGCCTTCGAGAGCGCCGACCGACCACTTCCCCGGCCACCGGACAGGCCAGAGAGCATATGAGGGCAGGCGCAAAGCGCCACATTACCCGAATTGCGCGCGCGACACAATATCGGCATGGGACCGGCCCAGGGTACCCCGGAGAACCCTGCGGAGGATCATGCGCCGGACTCGTTGCCAGGTCAAGCACCTGCGCCAAATCGGGCGCGGCGCAGGCGGGCGCCGCCCGGGGGGACTCAGCTGCAGTCGCCCTCGGTGCAGATGTCGTCCAGCAGCCACCGGCCGTCGTCGTCGACCAGGGTCAGCGTCGCCCACATCCGCAGCGTGAACGGCTCGACGCCCTTCTTCTGGACCCGCTGGTCGATGAAGGCGACGACGGTCGCCCGGTCCGCGTCCGCCGAGACCCGGGTCAGGGCCACGTACGGCGCCTCGGCGGTCACCACCACCCGCTGACGGCGCGCCTCCTCGGCCAGCGCCGGCCAGGAGCTGGCCTGCCGGGCGGCCATCTCGTCGGTCATCTGCGCCTGGATCCGGGCCAGGCCCTCGTCCATCGTCCGGTAGTCGTAGCCCAGCAACGGCACGATCTCGTCCGCGGCAGCCGCCTGGGCGGACAGCCCGGCCGCCGCCTGCGCGTCCGCCGCTTCGGCCACCTCGCGCGGCGAGTCCTCCGCGCGGGCGCCCGGCAGCGTGAGGATCCAGGCGGCGAGCGCGACGGCGAGCGCCGCGGCGACCCCCGCCGTCCACAGCGACCAGGTCGGTGGGCCGGTGCGCGGCGGGCGCGCGGCGGGCCCGGCCGCCTCGTCGGCCTCGTCGGCCTCGTCGGACACGTCGGCCTCGTCGGACACGTCGGCCTCGTCGGACACGTCGGATGCGTCGGCCGGATCCCCGGTCACGACCGCCTCGTCCTGACGGCTGGTCGCCAGCTCCTCGTCGTACGCCGCTCGGCGGGTGTCGTCGAGCAGCACCTCCGCCGCGGCGCTGAACGCCCGGAACCGCCGGTCACCCGGGTCGAGATCGGCGACCGCGCGCTTCCAGGCCTCGCGCACCTCACCCGTGCTCGCGGCCTCGTCGACGTCGAGCAGGTCGTAGAGGCTCGGGCTGGTCACTGCTCCCCCTCGGCCTGGTCGCCGGCGCTCTTCCCGCCGTCACCGGTCCCCGCGCCCTGGCTGGGCAGCTCGCCGGGCAGGCCGGCGCCGTCCTGCGGGGTGGACTGGGCCAGCGAGGGCAGGTCGTCGTCGACGTCGTCGAGGTCGTCGACGAGCCACTCGCCGTGCTGACGGACCAGCGAGACCTGGTAGCGGAACCGCTCCGGGTCGAACTCCACCCAGGTCTTCCTCTTGTCCGGGTTCGGGTAGCTGAAGGTGGCGGTGCCCGCGACCAGCAGCTCGGCGGAGTCGGCGTCCGCCGAGGCCACGCCGACCGCGTAGACCTGGGCGCGGCGGCGGACGTCGAGCTCCGCCACCGTCTGCTCGGCGTAGGTGAGGTTGGACTCGAAGACCGCTCCGAACTTGGCGGTCATCTCGTCGGCGAGGGCGGCGTACTCCGGCATCGTGCCGGCGTCGTCGAGCAGATCGGGGCCGTAGGTGTTGAACCGCTGCACGAAGTCCGCGGCGACGCCGAGCAGCTGCTCGTGCTCCAGCGATACCGGGGCCGGCGGGTGCCGCAGGTCGTCGAGCCGCGCCAGCGGACCGCCCCCGTCGGTGTCGCGCCAGACGACGACGCCGCTGGCGACCACGGCCAGCAGCGCGACCGCGGCCAGTACGGCGAGCAGGCCGCGCCGGGACGCGACCGAACGGCGGGCGCTCGAGCCCCGGGCACTGTCGTCCCGGCCGGTCACGCGACCACCCCTACTGCCCCATCAACGGTTGCAGGTACAGCCACTCCCACGAGTCCTCCCCCAACGACGGCGGCGCCACGCTACCCGCGCGGGAGGCCGAACCCGTCGAGGACGCGGCCGGCGCGCCCCAGGTCAGGGTGCCGCTGGCGATGTCGTAGCGCGCCACCGGGGTGCTCTGCCCGCCGCTCAGCAGGGGCTGGACCCGCGACAGGTTCTGCGGGCCGCGCGCGTTGCTCTCCGTGATCGGCTCGGTGCAGCCGGCCTTGGTGTTCATCGGGATGTTGTCGCCCTCGTTCGGGCCCCGGCGGTCGGTCGACTCGTAGCCCTCGCGGCACAGCTTGTGCCCGAGGATGCCGCCGAGGTTGCCGGGCACCTCCAACCCGAGCGCGAGGCCGAAGTGGGCGTCGTACCTGCCGCTGCCCGGCGACTTGGCGACCACGGTGTAGGCGCCCGCGACCGCGTACGGGTAGAGGATGAGCAGCTGCTTGACCCCGGGCAGGTTCGCGACGACGACCTCGCCGGTGGTGACCAGGTTGCGCAGCAGCGAGGACAGGTGCACGTCGTTCTGCTCCAGCAGGGTGCGCAGCTGGTCGGCGGCCAGCGAGCCCGAGTCGATGACGGCCCGGAGGTCCTTGTCGGCACCGGCCACCGCGGTGGTGAACGCCGAGAGGTCGCGGGCGAAGACACGGAGCGAGCTCTCGGTGTCGGCCTGCCCGCGCAGCACGGTGTTGCCGTCGCGGATCAGCGCCGTGGTCAGGTCGAAGTTCTGCTGGGCGAGATCGATGAAGTCGTTGCCCGTGTCGATGATCCGCTGCAGGTCCTCGCCGGTGCCGGCGAACGCCTGGCCGAGGGACTCGATCGTGGTGCTCAGGTCCTTGCGGTTGATGCTGGAGACCGTGCCGGCGATGTCGCCGAGCAGCTGGGCGGTGCTGATCGGGGTGGTCACCTCGGCGATCTGCGAGCCCTCCTGGAGGTACGGCGCGGCGTCGGTGCGCGGCTGCAGCTCGAGGTACTGCTCGCCGACCGCGGACCGGTTGCCGACCAGCGCCCGGGAGTCGGTGGGGATCTGGTCCCACTGGCGGTCGATCTGGAGCACGATGTCCACGCCCTGCTCGGTGAGCCGGAGCTCGTCGACCTTCCCGATCCCGACGCCGCGGTAGGTGACCTCGGCCCCGGCGAAGATCCCGCCGGACTCCTCGGCGTGCGCGGTCACGGTGTACGCGCGGTCGACCACGAGCCGGTCGAGCTGGGCGTAGCGGGCGCCCACGAACGCGACGCCGATGAGTGTGATCAGCGCGAACACGATCAGCTGGATGCGGGTACGACGGTTGATCATCGGGCCCCCTCCCGGCTGCCGTCGGGGTCCCCGAGGGGGCCGCTCATCACGCGCAGCAGGCCCACGTCGTACTTCTCGTCGAAGGCACGCCAGTCGCGCTCCTCGCGCGCCTGCCGGGCATCTCCCGGCGCCACCCGGTTGAGCCCCAGGAGCCCGGAGAGACCGGAGAGACCGCTGCTCGCCCCCTCGGCGACCCCGCTGAGCAGGTCCTGGAGCGCCCCGGCCGACGAGCCGCTGCCCGAGCCGCCGGCGCCGGCCGCGGCACTCGGCGACGAGGCGCGGCCACCGCCCAGCAGGTTGCAGACCGCCCTGAGCCCGAGGGTGTCGCAGATCGAGTCGAGGGTGAAGTCGGGCAGCCGGAGGCAGGAGGTGAGATCGGCGGGCGCCGTGGCGCAGCCCCGCAGCGTCTGCTGCGCACCCGGGCAGAGGTTGTCGAGGCCGAGCAGGTCGGACAGCGGCAGGTCCGGCAGCGCGTTGACCGGGATGCAGGCCAGGTCCGTGATGCTGGAGAGCACGCCGGAGATGTCGAGGTCGAGGTCGATGGAGAGGTTCACGTAGTCGCCCATGTGCAGGTTGCGCGCCACCTGCGGGTCGCGGCCCACCGACTCGTCCACGAACGGGAAGGTGACGAACGTGCTGAACGCGCGGACGAAGGAGTCCCCGGCGGCGTTGATCTGGGTCAGCACCGGGTTCAGGTCGCGCAGCAGGTCGACGGTGTCGTCCTGCACGTTGCGGATCACCCGGGTGCCGACGTCGCCGAGCTCGGAGAGACCCTGCAGCATCGCCACCAGGTCCTCGCGCTGCCCGTCGAGGGAGTCCAGGGCGTCGGGCAGCTCCTCCAGCGCGAGGTCGATGCTGTCCATGTGCTCGCGGGCGGTGGACGCGAGCCGGTCGACGGCGTCGATCGCGTCGACGATCTCGGCCTTGCGGTCGTCGAGCCGCGAGACCAGGTCGTCGACCTGGGTGAGCACCGAGCGCGCGGTGTCCTCCCGGCCGCCGAGCACCTGGTTGACCTCCTTGGTGATCGACTTCAGCTGGGCGACGCCGCCGCCGTTGAGGATCAGGCTCACCGCACCCAGCACCTCCTCGACCTCGGGGTTGCGACCGGTCGCCGAGAGCGGGATGTCGTCGCCGTCGTCGAGGCTGCCGCGCCCGCCCTTCGCCGGGGCGTCGAGCGAGACGAACTTCTCGCCGAGCAGGCTGGTCTGCCGGATCGAGGCCGTCGCGTTGTCCGGCAGGCCGGTGTCGCCGCGCAGGCGCAGGGTGACCACGGCGTGGGTGCCGCTGAGCCGGATGTCGGTCACCTCGCCGACGCTCACGTCGTTGACCTTGACCGAGGACTGCGGCACCAGGTCCAGTACGTCGCGGAACGCGGCGGTGACCTCGATGGGGTCATCCCCGACGTCCGCGCCGCCGGGCAGCGGCAGCTCGTAGACGTCGAAGCTGCAGCCGGACAGCAGCACCGCGCCGGCCACGACGGCGGCGGCCCCACGCAGCAGTGATCGCATCCGTCCGCCCACGTCAGTCCACCTCCACGAGGCCGCTGAGCGTCGGGTCGTAGTCGTCACGCGTCCAGCTGCCGGTCCCGAACGGCGACACCCGGCCCAGCGGCAGGCTCTTGATCAGGTCGCAGAGGCTCCCGTTGGTGTCGGCGCCGGAGACGATCGCGCAGAGCACCGTCTGCGGGTTGTTGATGGACTCCGCCACCAGGTTGGTCAGGTTCGCGTTGGTGTCGAGCGTGCCGGCCTGCGGGTTGTAGGTGAGGGCGAGGTTGTTGATCGCCAACGGGCCGTCGCGCAGCACCTGGTTGAGCTCGTCGCGGCGCTTGACCAGCACCTTGGAGACGCGGTCCAGGCCGGCGATGTTGCGGGTCAGCGCGCCGCGGTTCTCCTGGACGAAGCCGCTGACCTGGTCCAGCGCCACGCCGAGGTTGCTCAGTGCCGCGGTGAGCTCCTGCCGCTCGCCGGCCAGCAGGCTGGAGACCTGCCCCAGCGAGCGGTTGAAGCTGCGCACGGTCTGGTCGTTCTCGGCCAGGGTCTGGAGGAAGGACTCCAGGCGCGCGGCGGAGCCGAAGAGCTCCTCCTTGTTGTCGTCCAGGGTGGCGCTGAGGTCGCCGAAGTCCTCGATCGTCCGGCGGAAGGCGGCGCCCTGGCCGCCGAAGTTCTTCGCGGTCTGCGCCAGCAGGTCGCTGAGCGCGCCGTTCTTGTTGGCGCCGTTGGGCCCGAGCGCCACGCTGAACCGGTCGATGCTGTCGTAGATGTCGTCCAGCTCGAGCGGGACCGAGGTCCGGCTCTGGGCGATCGTGGCGCCGTCGGCCAGCACGGGACCGCTGGTGTAGGCCGGGCTGAGCTGGATGAATCGGTCTCCGACCACCGAGGGCGAGACGATCATCGCGTCGGCGTCGGCCGGCACCCGCACCTGGTTGTCGTAGCGCAGCACGACCTTGACCCGGGTGCCCTCCGGCACCACCTGCTCGACCTCGCCCACCGACACCCCGAGCACCCGCACGTCGCTGCCCTCGTAGACCGAGACGGTCCGCGGGAAGTAGGCGGTGACGGTCTTGGTGCCGTTGCCGGCCCCGAACATCCACACGGCACCGACGACCACCAGCCCGATCACGACCAGGATCGGCAGGTTCCGCCGCAGCACGTCCGCGAGCCCGCGCATCAGTTGACCCCCGCGTCCGGGCCCGGGACGGGCGGCAGGTTGTAGATGTAGGTGTCGAACCACGGTCCGTTGCCGAGCGTGCTGGCGAAGACCTTGTAGAAGGGCGCCGCGAGCCGCAGCGAGTTGTCCAGGTTGTCCTCGTTCTTGTTCAGCACCTCGACGACCGACTCCAGGTGGTCCAGGGCGGGCTTGAGGTCGGCGCGGGTCTCCTTGACCAAGCTGGTCAGCTCGCTGCTCAGGTCGGCCGTGGAGACCAGCAGGTCGTGGATCGCCTGGCGCCGGGCCAGCAGGGCCTGGAACAGCACGTCCGCGTCGTCCATCAGCGCCACGATGTCCTCGTCGCGGGCGTCGAGGACCGCGGAGACCCGGTCGACGTTCTTCAGCAGCGAGTTGATCTCCTCGCTGCGCGAGGCGACCACCGTCGAGAGCTCGGAGACGCCCTTGAGCGCGGCACGGAACTCCTCGGGCGTGTTCCGGGTCAGGTCGGCCAGCGTGGTGAGCGCTTCGGCGAGCTGGTCGGTGTCGATCTTCGCGGAGGTCTCCGCCAGCCCCGTGAACGCGTCCACGACGTCGTACGGCGAGGAGGTGCGCGCCGTGGGGATCGTCGCCCCCTCCGCGAGCTCCCCCGAGCCCGCCGGCTCCAGCGCCAGGAACATCGAGCCCAGGATGGTGCCGACCTTGATCCCGGCCCGCGTGGAGGCCCCCAGATCGGCGTCGCTCTTGATCTTGAAGCCGACCCGGACGACGTCGCCGGCGAGCTCGACGGAGTCCACCCGGCCGACCCGGACGCCGGAGATCCGGACCTCGTCGTCGACCTTGAGCCCACCGGCCTCGGAGAACTCGGCGTAGTAGGTGTCGCCGCCGCCGATCAGCGGCAGGTCCTGCGCGCGCAGGGCGGCCAGCACGACGAGCGCCAGCACGGCGATGCTGATCGCGCCCACGATGACCGGGTTGCGCTCCTGGAACGGCTTCATCGCGTCATCCCCCCAGGCTGCAGCGCTCGGCGCCGACGTCGATGACGGGGCGGGCGATCACGGAGCCGTTGTTGCGCACGGTGACGGCCAGGTTGCAGAGGTAGAAGTTGAACCACGATCCGTAGGTGGCGGTCCGTCCGATCTTGTTGAGCTTGATGGGCAGCACCTGGAGGGTGCGGTCGATCTCGGCCCGGCCCTTGTCGAGCAGGGCGGCGGTCTTGCGCAGCTGGGCGACGTCGGCGACCAGCGGCTCGTGGATGTCCTCGGCCAGGGAGGCGGTCTGCACGGAGAGCGCGGAGATGCTGTCCAGCGAGGAGAGGATCGCCTGCCGGTCGTCCTTGAGCCCGCCGACCAGCGTCCGGAAGCTGCCGATCAGGCGGGTCAGCTGCCGGTCCCGGTCCGCGACGTGGCCGAGCACGTAGTCGAGGTTGTCGAGCAGGTCGCCGATCACCTGGTCGCGGTCGGCCAGCGTCTGGGTGAGCGAGGCCGTGCTCGCGAGCAGGCTCTCGACGGTGCCCCCCTCACCCTGGAAGACCTTCACGATCTCGGCGGAGAGCTGGTTGATGTCGTCGGGCGAGAGCGCCTGGAAGAGCGGCTTGAAGCCGTTGAACAGCACCGTCAGGTCGACCGAGGGCTGGGTGCGGGCGATCGGGATGGTCTGGCCCTCGGCCATCGTGTCGCTCGAGCGGCCGTCCTGGGTGAGCGCGATGTAGCGCTGCCCGAGCAGGTTGCGGTAGCGGATCGTGGCGTTGGTGGCTCCGTCGAGGCGGACGTCCTCGGCGACGGAGAAGGTGACCTCGACGCGGGCGTCGGGCTGGAGCGCGACGTCGTCGACCGTGCCGACGCGCACCCCGGCGACCCGGACGTCGTCGCCCTTGGCCACGCCCGTCGCGTCGGCGAAGACCGCGTGGTACTCCTTGCTGCTGCCGAAGGAGAAGTTGCCGATCGTGGCGACCAGCAGACCGGTGGCCAGCCCGGTGGTGACCACGAAGACCAGCAGCCGGACCAGGGCACCGGTGGTCTGCTTGTCGAAGCGCGCCATCACCGCTCACCCCCCGCGCTCGCGCCGCCGGCGCTGCCGGCCGTGGCCACCGTCGGCGCCGCCAGCAGCAGGTCGAGGTCGCCGGCGCCGGCGTAGGCCTCGCCCAGGAAGTCGCGCAGCAGGCCGAGGTCGGTGGGGTCCCCGCGGAACGCGGAGCCGCTGTCCGCGCCGGCGGCCCGGGCGGTCTCGGCGCCGAAGCCGGGAGCGACCCGGATCGTGCCCTTGCCGGTCGGCCGGTCCACTCCGTCGTCGAAGTTCGGGAAGTCGTTGAACGGGTTGGCCTGCGAGCCGACCGGGTCGGGCAGGCCGAGGCAGTTCGGGTCGTTGTCCGCACCGAAGTGCGGCTTGTCGCCGGCGTCGTAGGACCGCGGCTGGTTCGGGATGAACTCCAGGATGATGTGCAGCACGTAGCCGCGGAACGCCTCCGCCAGGCGGCCCTGGATGACGTCGATGCCCCGCGGCAGGCAGCTGAGCAGCGGAGAGTAGCGGGCCAGCACGCGCAGCTCCGTCGCGGTGAGGGCGGTGGCCTCCTCCAGCGCCTGGCCGTTCTCGGCCAGGAAGCCGGTCGCCGTCGTGGAGAAGGAGCGGACGTCGCGGAGCAGCTGGTTCAGCACGGTCTCCTTGGCCTCGAGCGTCCCGGTCGTCTTGACCGTGTCGTCGAGGATCCGGGCGACGTCCGGGAGGATGTCGGCGTAGGTGTCGGCGACCTCAGCGGTGAGCCGGATGTCGTCGAGCAGCGCCGGGATCTGCGGGTTGATCCGCTTCAGGTAGGCGTCGACCGTCTCCAGGTTCTCGCCCAGCTGCTCCCCGCGGCCCTCGAGCGCGGTGGAGATCGCCGAGAGGGTGGCGTTGAGGTCGGCGGGCCGGACCGCGCGCAGCAGCGGGTAGAAGTCGGCGAGCACCTCCTCGACCTCGGTGCTGACCTCGGTGCGGGGGATCACCGCGCCGGCGGCCAGCGTCCCGCTCGGGCCGCTCTCGGGGATGACCAGGGAGACGTACTTCTCGCCGAAGAGCGTCTTGGGGAGGATCGCGCCGGTCACGTTGGCCGGGACCACCTCGGCCTGGTCGGGGTAGAGCCCGAGCGTCACCGTCGCGCCCTCGGGGCCGTCGACCTCCGTGGCCAGCACCTCGCCGACCAGCACCCCGCGGATCTTCACGTCGGCGCGGTCGGGCAGCTGCAGCCCGATCGTGGAGGTCTGCAGCGTGACCTCCTCGTAGTCCGCGAACTTCTTGGTGAACGCGGCGTACGTCAGGTACACCGCCACCAGGAGGAGGACCACGAAGACGACGCCGAGCAGCCTCGGCGCGGCCAGCACCCTGTTCATCGACTCACCCGCATCGGCTCACCCGGCCAGCCGGACGGTGGTCGAGGCGCCCCAGATGGCCATCGAGAGCAGCAGGTCCACGACGTTGATGGCGACGATGCTGGTCCGGACCGCGCGGCCCACGGCGACGCCGACGCCCGCCGGGCCGCCCGAGGCCGTGTAGCCGTAGTAGCAGTGGATCAGGATCACGATCACCGCGAAGACCAGCACCTTGCCGAAGGACCAGAGCACGTCGGCGGGTGGCAGGAACGCGTTGAAGTAGTGGTCGTAGGTGCCGGCGGACTGCCCGTAGAAGACGGTGACCACGAGCCGGCTGGCCACGTACGAGGAGAGCAGGCCGACCACGTAGAGCGGCACGATCGCGATCAGTCCGCCGAACACCCGGGTGCCGACCAGGTACTGCATCGAGGGGATCGCCATCACCTCGAGCGCGTCGACCTCCTCCGAGATCCGCATCGCGCCGAGCTGGGCGGTGAACCCGCAGCCGACCGTGGCGGCGAGCGCGATGCCGGCGACCAGCGGCGCGATCTCGCGCGTGTTGAAGTACGCCGAGACGAAGCCCGCGAACGCCGAGGTGCCCAGCTGGTCGAGGGCGGCGTACCCCGAGAGGCCGACCTGGGCGCCGGTGAAGAAGGTCATCCCGAGGATCACGCCGACGGTGCCGCCGATCACGGCCAGGGCACCGGTGCCCAGCGTGGTCTCGGCGAGCACGCGCATCACCTCGCGCGGGAACCGCATCACCGACCGCGGCAGGTTGATCAGCACGCGGAGGAAGAAGGAGAGCTGGTTGCCGAGCGCGTCGAGGCCCTTGAGGGGGCGCTCGTAGACCGCCTTCACGTTCGCCATCGCGCGCCTACCCGCCCTTCGCGGGGACGATCTGGAGATAGATCGCGCTGAGGACGAAGTTGACGAGGAACAGCAGCAGGAACGTGATCACCACGGACTCGTTGACCGCGTCGCCGACGCCCTTCGGACCGCCGCCGGCGTTCATCCCCTTGTACGCCGCCACGACGGCGGCGATGAGCCCGAAGATGAGCGCCTTGACCATGCCCACCCAGACGTCGGGGAGCTGGGCGAGCGCGGCGAAGCTGGCCAGGTAGGAGCCCGGCGTGCCGCCCTGGAGCAGCACGTTGAACACGTAGCCGCCGGCGACGCCGACCACGCTGACCATGCCGTTGAGGAAGACCGCGACCAGCATGCAGGCGAGCACCCGGGGCACCACCAGGCGCTGGATGGGGTCGATCCCGAGGACCATCAGCGCGTCCAGCTCCTCGCGGATCTTGCGGGCACCGAGGTCGGCGGCGATCGCCGAGCCGCCGGCGCCGGCGATCAGCAGCGCGGTCGCGATCGGGCCCGCCTGCTGGATCACCGCGAGCACCGAGGCGGAGCCGGTGAACGACTGCGCGCCGAACTGCTTGATCAGACCGCCCACCTGCAGCGCGATCACCGCGCCGAAGGGGATCGCGACCAGGGCCGTCGGGACGATCGTCACCGACGCGATGAACCACGCCTGCTGGATGAACTCGCGGGTCTGGAAGGGTCGCCTGAAGAGTCCGCGCCCCACGTCGAGGCCGAAGGCGAAGAGCGAGCCAACGGTCCCGACCGGCGCGAGCACCCGTGCCGAAGTCGAGGACAAGGGCGCCTACTCAGGCCAACGCGGCGTCAGAGGTGAACGACCCCGGAGGCGGGGTGATGCCGTTCTCGCGGCACCACTCCCCGGGGGGCCGCTGGCTGCGCCGCGGGATCCCGTTGGAGGGCTCGAGCTGCAGTGCGATCGGCGGCAGCGGCGGGAGGTCCATGTCCTTCTCCGCGAGCAGCTCGTCGGCGTCCTTCTCCTCCGACATGCCGATCGGCCCGACCCGCTGCGCGTTGAGGAACTGGCGGACCACCGGCTCCTCCGAGCTCAGCAGCATCTCGCGCGGCCCGAACATCGCCAGGTGCTTGTGGTAGAGCAGGCCGATGTTGTCGGGCACGGTGCGGGCCGTGTTGATGTCGTGGGTGACGATCAGGAACGTGGCGTCGATCTGAGCGTTGAGGTCGACGATCAGCTGGTTCAGGAAGGCCGTGCGGACCGGGTCCAGGCCGGAGTCCGGCTCGTCGAACAGCACGATCTCGGGGTCGAGCACGAGGGCGCGGGCGAGACCGGCGCGCTTGCGCATACCGCCCGAGATCTCGCCGGGGAGCTTGTCCTCCGCGCCGAGCAGGCCGACCAGGTCCATCTTCTCCATGACGATGTCGCGGATCTCGGACTCGGACTTCTTGGTGTGCTCGCGCAGCGGGAAGGCGACGTTGTCGTAGAGGTTCATCGAGCCGAACATCGCGCCGTCCTGGAACAGCACGCCGAACAGCTTGCGGATCTCGTAGAGGTCCTTCTCCGAGCAGGAGGCGATGTCGGTGCCCTCGATGATGATCGAGCCGCTGTCGGGCTTGAGGAGGCCGATCAGCGCCTTGAGGAAGACCGACTTGCCGGTGCCGGACGGGCCGAGCATCACGCAGATCTCCCCGGCCGGGACGGTCAGGCTCACGTCGGCCCAGATCAGCTGCTTGCCGAACGACTTGGTCAAGCCGTCGACGGTGATCTCCACACCCATCTCGTGCCTCTCCTCGCTACTCCCCCAGCCACCGGGCGACCCCCGTCGCAGCAAGCAAGCCGCAAACGCCCCTACTGGGGAGTACAACGCGGCCTGCGGGGGGAGGTTACGGGCCGGCCGTGGCGCGCGTCACTTTGTTGCGGGAGCCGGCGCGGGCGGCACCGGCTTGTGCGTCGGCGTTCCGGCCGCGCCACCGGCGGGCGGGCGGGTGCGGGAAAAACGCATCGGGCCGCCAAGAGCAAGCTCTTGACGGCCCGATGGGCGTTCACGCGGCCCGGCAGACCGGGCGCGAGGTCACTTGAGGGTGACGGAGGCGCCGGCGGCCTCGAGGGCCTCCTTCGCCTTCTCCGCGGCGTCCTTGCTGACCTTCTCGAGGATCGCCTTCGGGGCGCTCTCGACGAGGTCCTTGGCCTCCTTCAGACCGAGCGAGGTGAGGCCGCGCACCTCCTTGATGACGTTGATCTTCTTGTCGCCGGCCGACTCGAGGATGACGTCGAACTCGTCCTGAGCGGCAGCGTCGTCAGCGTCGCCAGCGGCGCCACCGGCGGCCGGGGCAGCGGCAACGGCAACCGGAGCAGCGGCGGTGACGCCGAAGGTCTCCTCGAACTCCTTCACGAACTCGGAGAGCTCGATGAGGGTCATCTCCTTGAACGCGTCGAGGAGCTCGGCGGTGGTGAGCTTCGCCATGATGGCGTCTCCTTCATGCTTGTGGCTCGCGCTGACAGCCAGCGCGGGCCTGGGTTTCAGGTGGTGTGGTACGTCGGCCTGGGATCAGGCGTCAGTGGACTCGGCGGCCTCGTCGGCAGCCGGGGTGTCCTCTGCAGCGGCCGGCGCGCCGGCACCACCTGCGAGGATCGAGGGGTCCTCCTGGGCCTTCGCCTCCAGGGCGCCGGCGAGCCGGGCAGCCTGGGCGAGCGGGGCGTTGAGGAGGTAGACGGCCTGGCTGAGCGAAGCGAGCATCGCGCCCGCCATCTTGCCCAGCAGCACCTCGCGCGACTCGAGATCGGCCAGCTTGGCGATCTCCTTCGCGTCGAGGACGTTGCCGTCCAGAACGCCACCCTTGATCACGAGGGTGGGGTTCGCCTTGGCAAAGTCACGCAGACCCTTCGCCGCCTCGACGACGTCGCCCGTGATGAAGGCGATCGCGGTCGGGCCGGTGAGGAGGTCGTCGAAGCCGTCGATCCCCGCCTCCTTGGCGGCGATCTTGGCCAGCGTGTTCTTGACCACGGCGTAGTTGGCGTTCTCGCCGAGGGACCGGCGGAGATCCCGCAGGTCCTTCACGGTGAGACCGCGGTACTCGGTCAGCACAGCGCCAGCGGCGTCACTGAAAGCCTCAGTGATCTCCGCGACGGCGGCCTGCTTGTCTGCCCGCGCCATGGGTCTCCTTCCGGATTCGGATGAGATCGCCGGCTGTTCGGGGCCCGAAACGACGAACGCCCCGGGCGCAGGCCCAGGGCGTGATCACCGGCGCCGCGAACGGCGCCTGTCATGCTCTGTCTCCTGCGCGGGTCGCCCACCATCGGCGGGACCTTCCGTCAGTGGCTCGTGGAGCTACCGACGACCAGCGGTCTCTGGTTACAGGCAACAGATTGACACACGGGAGCGCCTGCACCCAAATCGCCGAGGCCCGTCGTACCGTCCGCGGGCGGACCCGCGCGCGCGGGATCGCGCGGAACTTGGCACGATGGTCCCGTGACCTCCTCCACGCCGACGACGCCGTTGACCGAACTGTCCACCGAGGAGCTGGCGGCCCGTCTGCAGACCGCCCGCACCGACTACGCCGCGCTGGTCGAGCGAGGCCTCAAGCTCGACCTGACCCGCGGCAAGCCGGGCAGCGACCAGCTCGACCTCTCCGACGGCCTGCTGCAGCTGCCGACCTCGACGAAGGACCGCGCCGGCGTCGACGTACGCAACTACGGCGGCCTCGACGGCCTGCCGGAGATGCGGGAGATCTTCGCCGACCTGCTCGGCGTGGACCCGGGGCAGGTCGTGGTCGGCGGCAACTCGAGCCTGACGATGATGTACCAGGTGGTGACCTGGCTGCTGCTGGCCGGCGCCCCGGACTCGCCGCGGCCGTGGTCGCAGGAGCCCGTGGTGAAGTTCATCTGCCCGGTCCCCGGTTACGACCGGCACTTCACCATGCTCGCCGAGCTGGGCATCGAGATGGTCACCGTGCCGATGAACGAGGACGGTCCGGACGTGGCCGCGGTCAAGGCGCTCGTCTCCGACGACCCGAGCGTCAAGGGCATGTGGATCGTGCCGACGTACGCGAACCCGACCGGCTCGGTGTGCTCGGCGGAGGTCGCCGCCGAGCTGATGGCGATGCCGACCGCGGCGCCGGACTTCCGGATCCTGTGGGACAACGCCTACGCCGTCCACCACCTCACCGACGTGGAGACCAAGAGCGCCGACGCCCTCGGCCTGGCCGCGGCCTCGGGTCACCCCAACCGGGTGATCATGTTCGCCTCGACCTCCAAGATCACCTACGCCGGCTCCGGCGTCGCCTGCCTGGCCGCCTCGGCGGAGAACCGCGCCTGGTACCTGGCCCGCCTCGGGTTCGCCTCGATCGGCCCGGACAAGGTCAACCAGCTGCGGCACGTCGAGTTCTTCGGCGACGCCGACGGCGTGCGCGCCCACATGCGCAAGCACCGCGACCTGATCGCGCCGAAGTTCGCCGCGGTCCAGGAGGCGCTCGGGTCGCGGCTGGCCGGACTCGGGATCGCCACCTGGAGCGACCCCGTCGGCGGGTACTTCGTGGACCTCAACGTCCTCGACGGCACCGCGTCGCGGGTCGTCCAGCTCGCCAAGGAGGCCGGCATCGCGCTGACGCCGGCGGGCTCGGCGTTCCCGCACGGCAACGACCCCGACGACCGCAACATCCGGCTGGCGCCGACGTTCCCGTCCCTGGACGACGTGGTCACCGCGATGGCCGGCGTGGCGGTGTGCGTCGAGCTGGCGGCGCTGGAGCAGCTGACCGCCTGACACCCATCTGCCGAGTGGGTGGGAAGCGCCGGTCGAGTAGGCCGGTCGACCGGTGCTTCCAACCCGTTCGGCCGGCGCTCTCCACCCACTCGGCCGGGGCTCTCCACCCACTCGGCCGTCGTGGTTGCGCCGGGAATGCGCGAAGCCCCGGCCACCTCACGGTGACCGGGGCTTCGTCGTACGCCGGGGCGTGGATCAGGCAGTCGCCTCGTCCTCGACCGCGACGTTCTTGATGCGGTTCGGGTCGACCTGGACGCCGGGGCCCATGGTCGTGGAGACGGTGACCTTCTTCAGGTAGCGGCCCTTGGAGCTGGACGGCTTGAGCCGCAGCACCTCCTCGAGCGCCGCCGCGTAGTTCTCCGCGAGCTGGGTCTCGGAGAAGGACGCCTTGCCGATGATGAAGTGGAGGTTCGCGTGCCGGTCGACCCGGAACTCGATCTTTCCACCCTTGATGTCGGTCACGGCCTTGGCCGGGTCCGGGGTGACGGTGCCGGTCTTCGGGTTCGGCATGAGGCCACGGGGGCCGAGCACGCGACCGAGGCGGCCGACCTTGCCCATCATGTCCGGGGTCGCGACCACGGCGTCGAAGTCGAGGTAGCCGCCGGCCACCT
Organism: Nocardioides sp. GY 10113; assembly: GCF_004919105.1. Lineage (GTDB taxonomy): Bacteria > Actinomycetota > Actinomycetes > Propionibacteriales > Nocardioidaceae > Nocardioides. The sequence goes on along the minus strand of NZ_STGK01000001.1, from coordinate 498,285 downwards.
TCTCGATGAGCTCGTCGCCACCGACCTCGTCCGCACCGGCGGCGCGGGCGGCCTCGGCCTTGTCCGCCACGGCGAACACGAGGACGCGGGCGGTCTTACCGGTGCCGTGCGGCAGGTTGACGGTGCCGCGCACCATCTGGTCCGCCTTGCGGGGGTCGACGCCGAGACGCATGACGACGTCCACGGTCTCGTCGAACTTCTTCTTGCTGGTGGTCTTCGCGATCTTGATCGCGGCCAGCGGGGCGTAGAGCTCGTTCTTGTCGAACTGCTCGGCCGCCGCGCGGTAGGTCTTGCTGCGCTGCATGAGTGGTCCTTAGGTGTAGATCAGGAGATGTGGTTAACGAGCCAGCGCGGCTCTCCCACAGTGGGTCAGGCCTCGACGGTGACGCCCATGGAGCGGGCGGTGCCCTCCACGATCTTCATGGCGGCGTCGATGTCGTTGGCGTTCAGGTCAGGCATCTTGGTCGTGGCGATCTCGCGCACCTGGTCCTTGGTCAGCTTGCCGACCTTCTCCTTGTGCGGGACGCCCGAGCCCTTCTTCAGACCGGCGGCCTTCTTGATCAGCTCAGCGGCCGGCGGGGTCTTCGTGATGAAGGTGAAGGAGCGGTCTTCGTAGATGGTGATCTCGACCGGGATCACGTTGCCGCGCATGGACTCCGTCTGGGCGTTGTACGCCTTGCAGAACTCCATGATGTTGACGCCGTGCGGACCGAGGGCGGTACCGACCGGCGGAGCCGGGGTGGCGGCACCGGCCTGCAGCTGCACCTTGACGAGTGCTGCGATCTTCTTCTTGGGAGGCATGCTCAGTTCTCTTTCTTCTCGTGGTCATGACGAGGACCTGCGCCCTCTGCCACCTTCGTCGCCCCCACTGACTCGGGGCAACCCGGACATTCTCCTCGCGATCGGCCCGTACGGCGAATCGGCGACGAGCGGTGCGGGCAAGCGAAACGGGCCGACAGCCCCGAGGGACTGCCGACCCGCGTCGGAGGATCGGCACGGCGTCAGACGCGCTGGATCTGGCTGAAGCTCAGCTCCACCGGGGTCTCGCGGCCGAAGATCTCGACCAGCGCCTTGACCCGCTGGGCCTCGGCGTTGATCTCGGTGATGGTCGCGTGCAGCGTGGCGAACGGGCCGTCGACCACCATCACGGAGTCCGAGACGGCGAAGTCCATGACCTCGATCGGCTTCTTCGCGGCGGCGGCGGGCGTCTCCGCGGTCGCCGACGCGGCCTCGACCGGGGCCGCGGCCTCCAGCGTCGGGCGCAGCCAGTTGACGACCTCGTCGATGGTCAGCGGCACCGGCTGGTGGCTGTGGCCGACGAAGCCGGTCACCGACGGGGTGTTGCGCACGGCCGACCAGGACTCGTCGGTCAGGTCCATGCGGACCAGCAGGTAGCTGGCGTAGCGACGCTGCTTGACCATCTTGCGCTGACCGTTCTTGATCTGCGCAACCTCCTCCTCAGGGACGACCACCTCGTAGATGTAGTCCTCCATATTGAGGGAGTGGATCCGGTTCTCCAGGTTCTGCTTGACCCGGTTCTCCATGCCGGAGTACGTGTGCACGACGTACCACTCGCCCGGCTTGAGCCACAGGTCGCGGCGGAACTGCTCGAGCGGGTCGTCGTCGCCGTCGACCTCGTCCGCGCCGTCCTCGTCCGCGCCGTCCTCGTCAGAGTCGGCCTCGTCCAGGCCCTCGGTCTCGTCCAGGGTCGCCTCGTCAGCCGCCTCGACGACGTCCTCGGTACCCGTCTCCTCGGTAGCGACAGCCTCGTCGCCGTCGATCTCCGGGTCGTACTGGTCCGACACGTGTTGCTCCATCACTTGCGGGAATTGGTCACGACTGCGCTGGTCAGCATCGCCGATCAGATGTCGTCGGCGCCGGTGAACACCGCGAACGCCAGCTTGCCCAGACCCAGGTCGAGCAGCGAGACGAGCGCGATCATCACCAGCACGAAGGTGACGACCACCAGGAAGTACGTGACCAGCTGGTCACGGGTGGGGTAGACCACCTTGCGCAGCTCGGCGACCACCTGGCGGTAGAACGTCACCGGGCCGGTGCGCTTCTCGGGGTGGTTGCTGCCCGACCGGCCATCCTTCTGGCCGTGGACTGCAGGCGTGTCCGACACGTCCTCACCCTCTCCATGCGTCACGACATGTGAGCCGTTTGCCTTCGTTGTCAGTTTTGCAGGGCACGAGGGACTTGAACCCCCAACCTTCGGTTTTGGAGACCGATGCTCTGCCAGTTGAGCTAGTGCCCTCCGCGTGTCCTTCCCGATGCTTCGAGCCCGGGTTCACGGGCGCGACTCATCATGGGGGAAAGCCACCAGGGGTGGAGTCTACGCACACCGGCCAACGGGTCACCAATCCGAGGGTCCCCGGAGTGTCCCGGCGCCCACCGGCGCGGAGCCCGGCGCGTTCCCGGCGCGTTCCCGGCCGCGTGCCAAGATGTGGCGACCATGACTGAACCGCGGGACCTGCGTCGACTGCCCAAAGCACACCTGCACCTGCACTTCACCGGGTCGATGCGGCACGCCACGTTGCTGGAGCTGGCCGAGCGCGACGGGATCGCGCTCCCCGACCTGCTGGTCTCGGAGTGGCCGCCCCGGCTCTCGGCGGCCGACGAGAAGGGCTGGTTCCGGTTCCAGCGCCTCTACGACATCGCCCGCTCCGTGCTGCGCACCCCCGACGACGTACGCCGCCTGGTGCGCGAGGCCGCCGAGGACGACGTCGCCGACGGCAGTCGCTGGCTCGAGATCCAGGTCGACCCGAGCGGGTACGGCGCGCGCTTCGGCGGCATCACCGCGTTCACCGACCTCGTCCTCGATGCCACCCGGGAGGCCACGGCCCTGACCGGGCTGCCGATCGCGGTCGTGATCGCCGCGAACCGCACCCGGCACCCGCTGGACGCGCGCACCCTGGCCCGCCTGGCCGCCCAGTACGCCGACCGCGGCGTGGTCGGCTTCGGCCTCTCCAACGACGAGCGCCGCGGACGCACCGAGGAGTTCGCCGGCGCCTTCGCGATCGCCGAGCGCGCGGGGCTGCTGCTCGCGCCGCACGGCGGGGAGCTGCGCGGGCCCGACCACATCCGCACGTGCCTGGACTACCTGGGCGCACAGCGGCTGGGCCACGGCGTACGGGCGGCGGAGGACCCGGCGCTGCTCGACCGGCTGGCCGAGGCCGGCGTCGCCCTCGAGGTCTGCCCGGTCTCCAACGTCGCGCTCGGCGTCTACTCCGACCTGACCTCGGTGCCGCTGCCGACGCTGCTCGAGGCGGGCCTGACGGTCGCCCTCGGCGCGGACGACCCCCTGCTCTTCGGCTCCCGGCTGGCCGGCCAGTACGCGACGATGCGGGCGGCTCACGACCTCTCCGACGGCGCCATGGCCGACCTCGCCCGGATGTCCCTGCGCGCCTCCCGGGCACCCGCGGAGGTCCGGGCCGCCGCGGAGTCCGACATCGACGCCTGGCTGGCCGCTCCGCCCACTAGGGTGCCGGGGTGACCGACCCCGGGACTGCTCCCCCGCCGCACCATCCGCCGCCACCGTGGGTGGGCGCGCCGCCGACCCACCCCCAGGCGGTCACCGCGATGGTGCTGGGCATCGTCAGCATCGCCTCGATGATCCTCTCCTGCAGCGTGGCCGTGACGCTGCCCGGCGGCCTCTGCGGGCCGTTCGCGATCTGGCTCGGCGCCCGCGCGGGCCGCGAGATCCGGCGCGAGCCGTGGCGCTGGTCCGGCGCCGGCCTGGCCACCACCGGCCTGGTCACCGGGATCGTCGGCACCGTGCTGTTCCTCCTGGCCGCGGCGGCGGTCGCCGTCTTCCTCGCCCTGTTCTTCGTCGGGCTCAGGGAGACCGGCGGCCTGGACGACCTGATGCGCGTGATGGCGCGCTGAGGGTCGCTGCCGCGCAGCTCGGGGCCCGCAGCCTCGGGGCCCGCAGCGTCAGAGCTGGCAGCCCAGCGTGACCGGCTCGTTCTCCAGCTCGATCCCGTAGCGCTCGAGGACGCCGTCGCGGATCTCGCGCGCCAGCGCCAGCAGCTCGGAGGTCGCCGCGCCGCCGCGGTTGGTCAGCGCGAGCGTGTGCTTGGTGGACAGGCTCACCGTGCCCCCGTCACCGGGGTAGCCCTTGGCGTAGCCGGCGTGGTCGATCAGCCAGGCAGCGCTGGTCTTCACGGTGCCGTCCGGCTGCGGGTACGCCGGCGCCCCCTCGGGCACGAGCGCCGGGTCCACCACGGGGTTGGTGAAGAACGAGCCCGCGCTCCAGGTGTCGTGGTCGGCCGCGTCGAGGACCATGCCCTTGCCACGGCGCAGCCCGAGGACGGCGGCGCGAACCTCGGCCAGCGGGGCGCTCGCGCCGACCTCCACGCCGAGCGAGCGGGCGAGCTCGGCGTACGCCACCGGCGCCGACAGCTCGCCCCGAGCGAACCCGAAGGTCACCGAGAGCACCACGTGGCGGCCGCCGGCCGCGTCGAACCGGTCCCGCTTGAACCGGGAGGTGCGGTAGCCGAAGGCACAGTCGGCCGCGTCGAAGGTGCGGACGCCGCGCAGCCGCCGGTCCCAGACCCGGACGCGGCGCACCGTCTGCGCGACCTCCTGGCCGTAGGCGCCGACGTTCTGGATCGGGGTCGCGCCCACCGTGCCGGGGATGCCCGAGAGCGCCTCGACGCCGACCCAGCCCTCGGCCACCGCCCGGGCGACCAGGTCGTCCCAGACGACGCCCGCGGCGACCGTCACCTCGACGTGGTGGTCGTCGGGCCCGGACTCCTCGGTCACCGTCACCGCGTCGCGGTCGGGCACGCCGAGCGCGACCACGGTGCCGTCGAAGCCCTCGTCGGCGACGACCAGGTTGCTGCCGCCACCGAGGACCAGGAGCGGCGTGCCCGCGGCGTCGAGGGCGTCGACCGCGGCGATGATCTCGTCCTCGGTCGCCGCCGTCACCAGCGCTGCGGCGGGTCCGCCGAGGCGGAGGGTGGTGCGATCGGCCAGCCTGGCGGGAACGGAGTGCTCAGGCACGGACGACGGCCTTGGGTGCACCGAGCACCTTGGCGTCGGCGCAGGTGACCTCGAGGGCGAGCGTGGCGCGGCCGTCCTCGACCGACTTCACGGTGCCCGCCACCCGCACCCGCGCGGCGCCCTCGGCGGGCACGACCACGGGAGCGGTGAACTTGCAGCCCAGCTCGAGCACCTCGGCGCCACCGGTCCACCCGGCGACCGCGCGGCCGACCAGGGCCATCGTGTACATGCCGTGCGCGATCACCCCGGGCAGGCCGACCGCGAGCGCGATCTCCTCGTCCTGGTGGATCGGGTTGTGGTCGCCGCTCGCCGCGGCGTAGGCGACCAGGTCGGCGCGGGCGACGTCGTACTCGACGGGCGCCAGGGTGGCGCCCTCGGTCAGCTCGATCGGGGCGCTCATGCCGCACCTCCACGGTGGACGAGGGTGGCGGTCGTGGTGCAGACGGGCGCGCCGGCCTCGTCGGTGATCTCGCTGGTGGTGGCGATGATGTCGTTGCCACCGATCTGACGGAGCTTGGTGACCTCCATCGTGGCGGTCAGCACGTCGCCGACGCGGACCGGGCGGTGGTAGGTGAACTTCTGGTCGCCGTGCACGATCCGGCTGAGCTCGACCTCCTCGGCGGCCAGGAAGGCCAGCATCGCCTGGAAGGTGACCACGATCGGGAACGTGGGCGGCACCGCTCCGCTACCGTCGGACGACCCGACGGCGGCAGCGAAGTCCTCGACGGCTTCGGCGGTCACGGTGTACGGAGCGGTCGGCGGGAAGGACTTCCCGACCAGCGTGGAGTCGATCGGCACGTGCCCACCCTAGGCGGTCGGGGCGCAGGGGGGAGGATCGTGCGCCTCACACGGAGGAGACGCGGGGCCGCCGCCTCGGCGTTGGTCGCCCTGGTCCCAGCCCTGGTCGCGGGCTGCTCCTCGGCCCCCGGCAGCCCCGAGCCCCGCGGCTGCGGACCGGTCGCGTACGCCGAGGTCGCCGGGCGGGCGCCCGGCTACCTCGATCCGCCCCTGGCCGCGACGCCCAACGACCACGCGCTGTGCGCCGGCACCTGGCTTCCGCCCACCCGCGCCGAGGCCGCGGCCGGCGCGGCGTTCGTGCCGCAGGGCCTCGCGGTGCGCGGCCGCACCGCCTGGGTCGGCGGCCACGACGACGGCCCGGTCGGCGGCAAGTTCTGCCGCGTGCTGCGCCTGGACCTGAGGACCGGCCGGCGGGAGGCCGACAGCGGACTGGTCGAGGGCCCGACCGACGGCGGCGCCGGCGCGCGGTGTCGCCACGGCGGCGGTCTGGCCCTCGACGAGCACGGGTTGTGGCTCGCCGAGCGGGTCCGGCTCTGGCTGCTGGATCCGGGCACGCTGGAGGTGCGACGCTCCTGGGCGCTGGAGGCGCCCGTCTGGGGGTCCGTGCTGATCCTCGACGGGCGTGGCCGCCTCGGCGTGGTCGGCTACCGCGAGCGGCGCCCCGCGGCGGTGCACTGGTACCCCACCGCCACGCTGGTCGAGCCCGGCCTGACCAGCGTGACCGCGGAGCTGGCGAGCCGGGTGAGCCGTGCCCCGCACAGCGCCCAAGGTGCGTTCTGGGCAGACCTCGACGGCGCCGGGCGGGCGCGGGCGTGGTTCGTGCAGTCGACCACCCGGTGCGGCGTGCTGCGCACGGGTGCGAGGCGGCTGGGCTTCCTGCCCGGCGCGGAGGGCACGTCGTACCACCGGGGGCGGTTGTGGGTGGTCAGCGAGGCGACCGCGCGGCCCTACTTCTCACTCGGCGGACGGCCGGTGGTGCCGGAGCTCGCACGGTACGACGTGACGCGGCTGCGCGAGTGGGCCGAGGCCGACTGCGAGCCCTGATCGACGGGCCGGCGCCCGCGGGTCGACAGCAGCCGCTGCCGACTCCCGGAAAGCACGACGACCCCGGCCTCCCTGTCGGGAGCGCCGGGGCCGTGCGACGTGCGTCAGCCGGTGACCGGTGAGGTCAGCGGGTCTCGCGGTGCGCGGTGTGCTTGCGGCACCGCGGGCAGAACTTCGCCAGCTCGAGCCGGTCGGGGTCGTTGCGGCGGTTCTTCTTGGTGATGTAGTTGCGCTCCTTGCAGTCCACGCATGCGAGCGTGATCTTCGGGCGAACGTCGCTGCTCTTGCTGGCCACAGGAAGTCCTTCGTCGGTGGAGATGGTGCGTGGATTGGTAGCGGGAACGGGGATCGAACCCGTGACCTCACGATTATGAGTCGTGCGCTCTAACCGTCTGAGCTATCCCGCCACATGAGTAGGGCGCCTCCGCGACCCCGCTGCCGCGTGGTGACCTCGGAGGCGCCCATTCTCAGAGCCCCTTTACGGAATCGAACCGTAGACCTTCTCCTTACCATGGAGACGCTCTGCCGACTGAGCTAAAGGGGCAACGAGGAAGAACCATACCGGTCTGCCACCCAAGGGTGAAATCGAGGAAGCACTTTCCCCGACGGGCGGTTCTGACCTGCTGTTTTTCGGGTCCGGTCGACCCCTGCCGGCCCCGCGCTCAGTCCTGCACCCGGGCCCAGGGACGGGCCCGCTCGAGCTCGTAGGCCAGCCCCAGCAGAGTCGCCTCGCCACCCGCCGCCGCGCTGAAGCACATGCCCTGCGGCAGGCCGGACGCGCTGGTCGCCAGCGGCAGCGACAGGGAGGGATCGCCGGTGGCGTTCTGCAGCGGCGTGAACGCCACCCAGTCCAGCAGCCGTTCGAGCACCGTGTCGAAGTCCTGGGTCGGGTCGAGGTGCCCGATACGGGGCGTCGGCGAGGCCACCGTCGGCGTCAGGATCACGTCCTGACCTGCGAAGAAGCGACGAGACTGCCGCTGCGAGGACCGCAGCCGGGCGATCGCGGCGGGCAGCCGGTGCAGCCGCCGGGCGGCGTACCGGGCCAGGCCGAGGGTCAGGTGGTCGCACCGGGAGGCGTCCCAGGAGCGGTCGAACGTCCAGCGGCCGGAGCGGACGACGACCATGGCCAGGAAGCCCCAGTAGAGCAGGAAGTCGTCGGCGAACGTGTCGCCGACCGGCACGTCCTGCTCGGCGATCTCCGTCACGTGGTGCCCCAGCTCCTCGAGCAACGCGGCGGTGGCGACGACCTGCTCGCGCACCTCCGGTGTCGCGCCGCGACCGGCCCACGAGGTGACGAACGCCACCTTCAGCCGCCGGTGCGAGGGCCGGGTGATGTCGCCGATCGGCGGCAGGTCGAGGCGTCGGTAGTGCTTCTCCGACTCGCGCAGGAAGGCAGCGGTGTCCCGGACGCTGCGGGTGAGGACGCCGTCGGCGACGATCCGGACCGGCATCTGCCGGTGCAGGGCGTCCTGCGGGACCCGACCGCGGGTGGGCTTGAGGCCGACCAGCCCGCAGGCATGCGCCGGGATCCGGATCGACCCGCCGCCGTCGTTGGCGTGCGCGATCGGCACCGCGCCGCCCGCCACGAACGCGGCCGCGCCGGCGGACGAGGCGCCGGCGATGTGGTCGGGATCCCACGGGTTGCGGACCGGACCGAGCCGCGGGTGCTCGGCGGCCGCGCTGAACCCGAACTCCGAGAGCTGGGACTTGCCCAGCACCAGCATCCCGGTCGCGCGGTAGGTCCGCGCGAACTCCCCGTCCACCTCCGCGCGGCGGGCGGTGAACGCGTCGGTGCCGTGCTGGGTCGGCATGCCGGCGACGTCGCAGTTGTCCTTGACCAGCGTCGGGATCCCGGCGAAGAAACCGTCGCGGCGGGTCACCGACTCCCGGCGGGCCTCGTCGAAGGCGGCGTACGCCAGGCCGCCCAGGGCGGCGTCGAGCTTCTCCATCCGCGCGATCGAGGCCTCCACCAGCTCCCCCGGCGAGACCTTGCGGGCGCGCAGCCGCGCGACCAGGCCGACGGTGTCGTCATCGCCGAGGGCATCGTCGGTGAAGGCATGCACGCGGGTCATGGGCCCGGAGGCTACTGCCAGCCCGGGGCCGCGGCACGGGACTCACCAGAGGATCAGGGCGATCACCGGGAGCAGCAGGCTGGTGGCCAGCGCGGACAGGCCCATCCCGAGCCCGGCGAAGGCCCCCTCGACCTCGTCCTCGCGGAGCATCCGGGAGGCGCCGATGCCGTGGGAGACCGTCCCGACCGCCAGTCCCCGGGCCCGACGGTCGCGGACCCGGAACAGGTTGAGGACGGCGGGGCCGGTGAGCGCGGCGACGATGCCGATCGCGATCGCGAACGCGGCCGCCAGCGGCGCGATGCCACCGAGTCCGTCGGCCAGCGCGATCGCCACCGGGGTGGTGGCCGACTTGGGCGCGAGCGTCCGCTGCAGCACCTCGTCGGCGCCCAGCAGGCGGGCGAGCAGCACCGTGGAGGTCACCGAGACCACCGCACCGACCACCACCGCCACCAGCATCGGCAGCACGAACCCCCGCAGCTGGCCGGACTGGCGGTGCAGCGGGACCGCCAGCGCCACGACCGCGGGCCCCAGCCAGAACGTGATCAGGCCGACCCCCGCGCGGTAGTCGGCGTAGTCGACGCCGAGCAGGGTGATCGCCCCGCCGACCACGGCGATCGCCACCAGCACCGGCTGCGCCACCGGGTGCCCGCCCAGGCGTCCTTGCAGCCAGCGCCCGGCCTGGTAGCCGGCGAGGGTGATCCCGATCAGCCCGAGCGGGGACCGGGCGACGTCGAGCACCACGTCCCCCACGTGCGCCGGGCCGCTCATGCGGCTCGACCGTGGTGAGCCGGCGGCAGGTCGTCGCGCGGACGCCCGGTGAGCCGCTCCAGCCCGACCGCGGTCCAGCCGACCGCACCCATCCCGAGCAGCCACGAGCCGAGCATCGCCACCGCGATCGGCAGCGCGTCGTCGCGGAAGACACCGAGGTAGGCGACGATCCCGACGCCGGCCGGCACGAAGAGCAGCTGCAGGTGGCGCAGCAGCGCCGTCGAGGCGCGGACGATCGGCGCGTCGTCCCCGGTACGACGGATCCGGAGGGCCACGAAGCAGAGCAGCATCCCGACGACCGGACCGGGCACCGGGACCTCGAGGATCCCGACCACCAGCTCGCCGAGGATCTGGAAGCCGATCAGGTAGGTCAGGCCCCGGATCACGCGGCGCCCCGCCGGTGACACCCGGCCAGGTGCGGGTCGGGCAGCCCCAGCGCCTGCAGCAGCGCGTAGAGCGTGGTCGGCCCGACGAAGGCGAAGCCGCGCTTCTTCAGGGCCTTGGAGAGCGCGGTGGACTCGGGCGTGCTGGAGGGCCAGTCGGCCGCGGTGACCGGCGGCTCCGCGTCCTCGGCGGCGAACCCCCGGATGAACGCCTCCAGGCCGCCGTCGGCGCGCAGGTCGACGGTGGCGCGGGCGTTGGCGATGGTGGCCTCGATCTTGCGTCGGTTGCGCACGATGCCGGCGTCGCCGAGCAGCCGCTCCACGTCCGGCTCCTCGAAGTCGGCGATCACCTCGGCGTCGAAGCCGGCGAAGGCCGTCCGGAACCCGGGGCGCTTGGCCAGGATGACCGCCCAGGAGAGCCCGGACTGGAAGGCCTCCAGGGTCATCCGCTCCAGGTAGGCGGACTCGCCGTGCACCGGCATCCCCCACTCGCTGTCGTGGTAGTCGCGCATCGGCCCCGCGGCCGCTCCCCACGGGCAGCGCGCCAGCCCGTCCTCGCCGGTGATCGGTCCCATGGCGGACATCTTGGACCATCGCGCCGACGCGACCGGCGTCCGCGGACGGGGCTGTGGATCAGCGGCGTTCGCGCAGCCGCACGGTGGGGAGGACCGGCGCGGGGATCGGCGGCAGGGTCTCTCCGAGCACCACGCCGAACCGCCCCTCGGCGACGGCCTGGCCGTCGGTCACCGGCGTCCCGTCCGGCCCGACCACCTGCTCCTGCCACGCCGCCCGGAACGCCACGACCTCCTCGTGGCTGCGACCCACGAAGTTCCACCACATCACGATCGACTCGCCGAACGGCGTACCGCCGAGCACCAGCACGCGGGCGCCCTCGGGGCCCGCGTCGAGCCGGAGCCGCCGGGCGCCGGGCGGCACGTAGGCGAGGTCGGCTGCCTTCGCGTCGACGCCGCCCTCCCCGGCGCCCACCTCGAGGTCGCCGACGTCGACCAGGACGCCGTGCTCGAACGCCGGGTCCACGTCCACCTCCAGCACCGCGCCGGGTTCCAGCACCACCTCGGCGCCGAGCAGCGGCGTGAAGGTGGCCACCGGCGAGTCGCTGCCGAGCAGCGAGCCCAGGAAGACGCGCGCCGACCAGCCCGGACCGGCGACCCGCGGCGGGGCGTAGTGCTCGAACCCGGGCGCGGTGTCCCGGGCGGCATCGGGTAGCGCCACCCACAACTGCGCGCCGTGCAGCACCTCGGTGTCCGCCGTGGAGACCTCCGAGTGGCTGATCCCGCGGCCGGCGGTCATCAGGTTGACCTCACCGGGCCGGACGGTGGCGTGGTGGCCGGCGCTGTCGCGGTGCGTGATCTCGCCCTCGAAGAGCCACGAGACGGTCTGCAGCCCGGTGTGCGGGTGCGGCGCGACGCTCATCCCGCCGGAGTCGGCGACGCGGTCGGGGCCGTAGTGGTCGACGAAGCACCAGGCGCCGATCAACGAGCGCGACCGCTGCGGGAGGGTACGACGCACGCGCATCGCGCGCGGGCCGCCCAGCGGCACCTCCCGCGGCGCCAGCACCTCCAGGTCGCCCACGCGGCCCGGGGCGCAGGCCACCTCGTCCGGACGTGCCTCGGGGTTGCTCATCGCCGCATCATCCCCGAACCGGCGCCGGTCCGGGGCGGGATCGACGCGTCGCTCACCGCCCGCCACCGTGCGGCTCGAGGCGCACCACCACCGACTTGGAGGTCGGCGTGTTGCTGCCCACCGCCACCGAGCCGAGCGGCACCAGCGGGTTGGTCTCGGGGTAGTAGGCCGCGGCGCAGCCGCGGGGCTGGTCGTAGGGGACCACGCGGAACCGGTCCGCGCGCCGCTCGACGCCGTCCCCCCAGACCGCGACCAGGTCGACCAGGTCGCCGCCGGCGAGACCCAGGTCGGCCACGTCGTCGGGGTGGACGAAGACCACGCGGCGCCCGTTGCGGATGCCCCGGTAGCGGTCGTCGAGCCCGTAGATCGTGGTGTTGTACTGGTCGTGCGAGCGCAGCGTCTGCAGCAGCAGGTGCCCCTCGGGCAGGTCGAGCACGTCCAGCGGGCTCACCGTGAGCACAGCCCTGCCGGCCGCGGTCGGGAAGACGCGGGCGTCGCGCGGCGGGTGCGGCAGCACGAAGCCTCCCGGCTGGTCGATCCGGCGTTCGTAGTCGTCGAAGCCGGGGATCACCCGGGAGATCCGGTGCCGGATCTCGCCGTAGTCGGTGCGCAGCCGCTCCCACGGCACGCCCGAGCCCGGGTGGTCCTCGGCGAACAGCGCGAGCGCGATCGAGCAGACCACGTCGACCTCCGAGCGCAGCTCCGGGGAGGCCGGCGCGAGCGGCCCGCGCGAGGCGTGCACCATCGACATCGAGTCCTCGACCGTGACCCGCTGCGGGCTGCCGCCGGTGAGGTCGCGCTCGGAGCGGCCCAGCACCGGCAGGATCAGCGCGGTCGTCCCGGGCACCGCGTGCGACCGGTTCAGCTTGGTGGAGATCTGGACGGTCAGGTCGGCACGGCGCAGCGCGGCCTCGGTGACCGGGGTGTCCGGCGCCGCGGAGGCGAAGTTGCCGCCGAGCCCGACGAAGACCCGGGCGGCACCGGTGCTGAGGGCGCGGATCGCCTCGACGACGTCGAGGCCGTGCTCGCGCGGGACCGGGATCCCGAACTCGACCTCGAGCGCGTCGAGGAACCAGACCGGGGGCCTCTCCCAGATCCCCATGGTCCGGTCGCCCTGGACGTTGGAGTGTCCGCGGACCGGGCACAGTCCGGCCCCCGGGCGCCCGATGTCGCCGCGCAGCAGCGCCAGGTTGACGACCTCCTTGATCGTCGCCACCCCGTGCCGGTGCTGGGTCAGCCCCATCGCCCAGCACCACACGGTGGCGGCCGAGTCGCGGATCATCGCCGCGCCCTCCTCGATCTGGTCGCGGGTCAGGCCGGTCGCCTCCTCCACCTTGTCCCAGTCCAGGTCGGCCAGCCCTTCGGCGTACGCCGTGAAGCCGACGGTGTGCTCGGCGAGGAACTCCTCGTCGATGGCCCCCCACTTGAGCAGCAGCGCGCCCCACGCCTGGAACAGCGCCAGGTCGCCTCCGAGTCGGATCGGGAGGTGGAGGTCGGCGAGCCGCGTGCCGTGGCCGACCACGCCCCGCGGCCGCTGCGGGTTCTTGAACCGCCCCAGCCCGGCCTCCCGGAGCGGGTTGACCGAGATGATCCGGGCGCCGTTGTCCTTGGCGACCTCGAGCGAGGCGAGCATCCGGGGGTGGTTGGTGCCGGGGTTCTGACCGGCGACGACGATCAGGTCGGCGGTCTCGACGTCGGTGAGGGTGACCGAGCCCTTGCCGATCCCGATCGTCTCCGTCAGCGCCACCGAGGTCGACTCGTGGCACATGTTGGAGCAGTCCGGGAGGTTGTTGGTGCCGAAGGCGCGGACCAGCAGCTGGTAGACGAAGGCGGCCTCGTTGGAGGTGCGACCGGAGGTGTAGAAGACGGCCTGGTCGGGGTGGTCGAGCCCGCGCAGGTGATCGGCCACCAGCGCGAACGCCTCGTCCCAGCCGATCGGTGCGTAGTGGGTGGCGCCGGGCCGCAGCACCATCGGCTCGGTCAGCCGGCCCTGCTGGCCGAGCCAGTAGTCGCCGTGCCCGGCGAGGTCGGCGACCGAGTGCTCGGCGAAGAACCCCGCGTCGACCCGGCGCAGGGTCGCCTCCTCCGCGACCGCCTTGGCACCGTTCTCGCAGAACTCGGCGACGTGCCGGTGCCCGGCCTCGGCGTCCGGCCACGCGCAGCCCTGGCAGTCGAAGCCGTCGGCCTGGTTGACCCGGCGCAGGGTGGCGGCGCTCCGGCGTACGCCCATCTGCCCGACGGCGTGCCGCATCGCCGCGGCCACCGCGCGCGGACCGGCGGAGTGCTCGGGCGCCGCGGACACCTCCAGGCGGGACTCGTCCGGCTCTCCGTTCGGTGCGCGCGTGGCCATGCTGCCCAGTCTTCCCCCGCCGTCAACCGCCGCCGGCCGCGACGAGCGCTCATCTGGCTTCCACCCCGGGGTCGTCGTCCGTTCATCGGGAGCCGGCACGGTCTGCCGCGTGCGCATCGCCCAGCTCGCCAACTTCGTCGGGGCGGCGTCGGGCGGGATGAGGACGGCCGTCGCCGAGCTCGGCCAGGGGTACGTCGACGCCGGCGTCGAACGGCTCCTCGTGGTGCCCGGCCCCGCCGACTCGGTCCGGGAGACGCCGCTCGGTCCGGTCGCCACCGTCCGCGCCCCGCGGGTGGGCGGCGGCTACCGGCTGATCGTCGAGCCGTGGCGCCTGGTCGACACCCTGGAGCGGTTCGCGCCCACCTCGATCGAGTGGAACGACAAGCTCACGCTGCTGCCGGTCGCCTGGTGGGCGCGGCGCGCGGGGGTCCGCACCGTCTGCCTCTCACACGAGAACCTCACCGACATGTTCGCGCTGCGCAGCGGGAAGCCGACCACCGCGAAGGTGTCGATCGGGCTGGTGAACCGGCTGGTGGTGCGCAGCTTCGACACCCTGGTGGTCACCTCCCGCTACGCCCAGGACGAGTTCCGGGCGCTCGCCGACGCGGCGGACTGTCCGCTCGAACGGGTCCCGCTCGGGGTCGACCTCGCGACGTTCCGCCCCGCGCCCGGTGGGACCGACGCGCGCGGGACGGACGACGGCGTGCTCCGGCTGGTCCACGTCGGCCGGCTCTCCCGGGAGAAGTCGCCGCACCTGGCGGTCGCCACCGCCGTCGAGCTGCATCGACGCGGGATCCCGGTCCGGCTGGACGTGTACGGCGAAGGCCCGCACCTGGGCGAGCTGCAGGCGATCGCGGAAGGGGCGCCGGTCACCTTCCACGGCTTCGTCGGCGGCCGCGACGAGCTGTGCGCGCGGGTGGCGGCGGCCGACGTCGCGCTCTCGGTGTGCCCCGGGGAGACCTTCGGGCTCGCGGTGCTCGAGGCGCTGGCCTGCGGCACGCCGGTGGTCACCGCCGACCGCGGCGGCGCACGGGAGCTCGTCGACGCCCGGTGCGGCGCCTGGGGTGCGCCGGAGCCGGGCGCGCTGGCCGACGCGGTGCTCCGGCTCGCCGCGCGACCGGCCCGGCTGCGGCGTACCGGGGCGCGGGCGCGGGCCGAGGAGTTCCCGTGGTCCGCCACGGTGCAGCGGATGCTGGCGGTGCACGCCGGGGAGCGGCTCGAGGTGCCGGTGCCGGCCTGACCCGCGAGCTCGTCAGCGCAGCGCCAGCCAGCGCGATGAGGCGATCCGGTCGATCCTGTCGCGGGCGCGCGGCGTGAGCAGCAGGACCGGCACCAGCACCGCCACCGTCATGCAACCCAGCACGATCGCGAGGTAGGCGCCGTGCAGCGAGGAGTCCAGCGGCGCGACCAGGCCGAGCACCACCGAGAGGGCCAGGAGCGCGCTGGTCGCGCCGCGGCTCAGCCGCAGCGTCGCCAGGAACGGCGGCAGCAGCAGGAAGTACCACAGGTGCACCACCGGGCAGAGGACCACGAACAGGCCCCCGCTCACCGCCGCCGCGCGCACCGCGGCGGCGGCGTCGGCGGTGGGCCAGCGCAGCGCCACCCACGCGGAGACGCCCAGCGCGGCCAGCACCCCCGCCGTACGCAGCAGGTCGCGCAGCGCGTCGGGCCCCAGGCCGAGACCGGCGGCGGCCGCGAGCGCGTCGAGCAGCCGGCCGACCGTGGTGCTGATCGACAGCGGCGTCTCGACCTCGCCGGGGACCGTGAGGGCACCGATCCACCCGTGGCCCAGGCCGGTGGCTGCGCCGAGCCCGAACAGGGTGACGAGCGAGACCAGCGCGACCGCGCCGAGCCGGCGCAGCCGGGCCCACAGCGCGGCCGCCGGTGGCAGGCCGACCAGGGCGACCGCGACGCAGACCAGGCCGCCCGGCAGCTTGACGGCGGCGGCCAGCCCGCCGAGCACCGCGCCCCACGCCCAGCCCCGCTCCACGGCGACCACCAGCGCGGCCGCCATCAGGCCGACCATCAGCAGGTCGTTGTGGAGCCCGGCGACGCCGTTGGCCAGCATCAGCGGGGAGGCCAGCACGATCGCCGAGGCCAGCGCCGGGTTCGCACCGGTCCACCGGGCCATCCGCGGCACCGCCCAGGCGAGCAGCGCCAGGCCGGCCAGCGCGAAGCAGCGGTGCGCGATCACCAGCATCCAGGGGTTGCCGGTGACCCCGGCGACCAGCCGCCCCAGGAACAGCGGAAGCGGCCCGTACGGCGTGGAGGTCTCCATCCACATCGGGTCCACCGCCTGCACGATCGGTGCCGGCTGCCCGTGGAGCAGCGACCAGAACCCCGGTACCAGCGCCGCGGGGCCGTGGTCGTAGGGCGAGAGCCCGTGCCGGGCCAGCATGCCCTGGGCCGCGTAGGACCACCCGTCGCGGGAGAAGAGCGGGGGCGCCAGCAGCAGCGGCGCCGCCCAGACGACGGTGGCGAACCGGACCAGGCCCAGGGCGTCGGCCTGGTCCCGGGCGGCCGAGGTCGCGACGTGGCGGCACAGCGACAGCCAGGCGCTGGCGGCCAGGGCGAGCCCGACCAGCACCATCGTCAGCCCGAGCATCCGACCGGCCTCGGTGCCGCGCGCCGCGGCCAGGGTGGCGGCGCGGAGGACGGGGGCCGAGCTCGGGATGGTGGCGACGAGGAACCCGCCGGCGAGGACGAGCAGGCTGCCGAGCAGTCCCCGGAGCAGCGGCGGCACGGAGGTCACGCCCGGACGCTAGGGAGCCCAGCCGTCGCGGAGCTGAACGCGCCTCCAACCCCCGGCGACCGCTGGGTCGCCGGCACCCTCCGGCCCGATTCCACCGCTTTTCGAGGATGCCCCGGTGGCGGCGGCGCACCTAGATTGCACCGCGCGGACGCGAAGGCCCGGCGGGTCCGGCCACGAAGGAGGCACCATGTCGACCGCCCCTCCCCCACCCCCCGGCTACGAGCCGCCCCCCGGTGGGTACGGCGGCCCGCCGGCCGGCGGCTGGGACCTCGGCGCCGCGCTCTCCTACACCTGGGCGAAGTTCCAGGACAACATGGGTCAGCTGGTGCTGGCCACCATCGGCGTCTGGGTGGCGGTCGCGATCGTCGGCATCGCCAGCACCGGGCTCCTCGTCGCGCTGGCCGACGCCGGCACCCCGTGGCTCCTCCGGTCGCTGCTCCAGGCAGCCCTGTACGGCGCGGTCTTCGTCGTCGCCCAGCTGATCGCGGCGGCGCTGATCCGCGGCTCGCTCAGCATCACCGAGGGCCGGGACTTCTTCGCCGTGGACGCGTTCAAGTTCGCGCAGGTCGGCCCGGTGCTGGTCACCGCGCTGCTGGTCGGCGCCGCGACCGCCGTCGGCTACGTGTTCTGCGTCCTGCCCGGGATCGCGATCGCCTTCCTGACGATGTACTCGCTGTACTTCGTGGTGGACGAGGACCTGCCGCCGGTCGAGGCGATCACAGCCAGCTTCAACCTGGTCAAGGACAACCTCGGCAACGCGCTGCTGTGGTGGCTGGTCGGCGGCCTGATCGCCGTCGCCGGCTTCGTCCTGTGCTTCGTCGGCGCCCTGGTCACGATCCCGTTCGTGCTGATCGGCACCGCCTACACCTACAAGGTGCTCACCAGGCAGCCGGTGGCGGACTGAGCCGGCGCACCGTGGGTCGGCGAGAACTTCCGCCGACCCACGGCCCCACGCGGCCCGTCCGCACTACCGTGCCGGCATGGGGCTCCTGACACCGGTCGCGGTCAAGCTCGGCTCGTTCGCGTGGATGCCGCGGCTGCTCCCGCAGATCACGTGGACCGACAAGACGCTGCAGCGCGCCACCCGCGGGAAGGTCGGCGTACTCGACCTCGCCGGCCTGCCGAACCTGATGCTCACCGTTCCCGGCCGCAAGACCGGGATCCCCCGCTCCACGCCGCTGCTCTGCGTACCGCACGGCGGCGGCTGGCTCGTCGCCGGCTCCAACTTCGGCGGCGCCACCGCCCCGGTCTGGGTGGGCAACCTCCGAGCGGCCGAGACCGCCCAGGTCCGCTACCGCGGTCGCGAGCGGACGGTCACCTGGCGCGAGGTGACCGGCGCGGAGAAGGAGCGGCTCTGGGCGCACATGCGCACCATCTGGCCCAACTACGACAAGTACACCGAGTGGACCGACCGGGAGATCCCCGTCTTCCTCCTGTCGCCGGTCTGAGGCCCGCCGCGGGCGGCTACGCGAACCATCCCGACGGGGAGAGCTCGTTGCCCATCCGCGGCACGTACTGGTCGAAGTAGACCCGCGAGATCAGCTCGCGCCGCGACCGCACGTCGGCCTTCTCGAAGACCGACTTCAGGTGGTCCTGCACCGTGTACGCCGACAGGTGCAGCGTCTGCGCGATCTCCTTGGTGTCCACGCCCTGGAGCACCAGCTGGGCGACGTCACGCTCGCGCGGGGTGAGCCCGAAGGCGGCGACCACCAGTGCCACGATCTCCGGCGGCCGGGCCTCCTCGATCGTGACCACGACGTCGCCGTCCCGGTCGCCGAGCGTGCTCAGCGGTCCGGCCTGCAGCACCAGCCACGTGCCGGTGCCGGTCCGGACGCGGCTGCGCGCCGGGTTGCCGCCCTCACCGCGCCCGAACCGGCGGGCGGCGCCGATCAGCGCCGCGATCGGGGCGAGCGGGTCGCCGTGGTGCGGCCCGCTGACCAGGTCGACCAGTCGTTGCTCGGCGGCAGGCGTCATCTGGGTGATCTGGTTGTCCGGCCCGACGATCACCACCGCGGGCCCGGCCGCGGACGACGCGCCCGCGGCCCCCTCGGCGATGCGGGCCAGCAGTCCGGCGCGGACCCCGCGGGCGAACGGCGCGGCGAGCGAGGCCAGGAACGCGACCTCGCCGGCGTCGAAGGGCCGGTCGTCCCCGCCCCGGAACAGCGCCATCGCGCCCCACGCCTCGCGACCGTCGCGGAACGCCATCCGGGCCTCGTCGCCGAAGCCGAAGTGGGGCTTCATGAACGCCGCCATCCGGTGCGAGCGCTCCACCTCGCCGTCGGTCACCAGGTGCACGCCCGCAGCCGGAACGGCGGCCACCGCGAGCTCGGTGAAGGCGGTCTCCTCGACGGTGCCGTACTCGACGATCCCGAACTCGTGGTCCCGGCTGTTGCACTCACGCAGCGACCCGTACTTGCGGGCGCTGGTCATCATGTGGGTCGCCGGGTCGTGGGTCGCCACGCAGGCGGCCACCCACGGCACGGCGCGCCGGACCGAGTCGACGGCCTCGCCGAGGAACTCGTCCAGGTCGAGACCCGCCCGGGCCACGACGTCGACGTCCTGGCGCACGCGCTCGGCGGTCAGTCCTCGGGCCATGACAGCAGTGTGCGCCGAACCCCGGCACGGGGGAATCCCAGATTCCTGGGTGGTACAGACATCCCAGGCGTGACGCGGGAATCTCCCCAGCCGATCGGGATGGTCCGCGCGGATGGCGACGACCAGGGTCTCTGCCATGACAACCACCCCTGACATCACGCTCCGCTCGCGCCTCACCACGGACTGCGAGCTCCACCTGCCCGGCGACCCCGGGTACGACACCGCACGGCTGGCCTGGAACCTGGCGGTCGCCCAGCGGCCCGCCGCGGTGGCCCTCCCCCGCACCCCCGAGGAGGTCGCCGACGTCGTCCGCGCCGCCGCGGATGCCGGACTGCGGGTCGCACCGCAGACCACGGGCCACGGCGCCGCCGCACTCGGCGAGCAGGACCTCGACGACGTCGTCCTGGTCAAGCTCGCCGCGTTGACCGGCGCCACCGTCGACCCGACCGCGCGGACCGCCCGGGTCCTCGGCGGCACCCAGTGGCAGGAGGTCGTCGAGGCGGCCGCGCCGTACGGGCTGACCGCGCTGCACGGCTCGGCGCCTGACGTCGGCGTCGCCGGCTACCTGCTCGGCGGCGGCCTCTCCTTCTACGGCCGCAGCCACGGTGTCGCGGTGAACTCGGTCCGAGCGGCCGAGGTGGTCACCGCCGACGGCGCCCTGGTACGCGCCTCGGCCACCGAGAACGCCGACCTGTTCTGGGCGGTCCGCGGTGGCGGGGGCAACCTCGGCGTCGTCGTCGCCCTCGAGATCGACCTGCTCCCGTACGCCGAGGTGTACGCCGGCATGCTGCTGTGGGACCGCGAGCGCGCCCCCGAGGTGCTGCCCGCCTGGGTCGAGTGGAGCCGCACGGCGCCGGAGTCGGCGACCACCTCGCTGCGGGTGATGAGCTTCCCGCCGCTGCCCGAGCTGCCGCCGTTCCTGTCCGGCCGTGACCTGATCATCATCGACGGCGCGATCCTCGAGACCGACGCCGACGCCGACGCGGTGCTCGCGCCGCTGCGGGCGCTCGGCCCGGAGATGGACACCTTCGCCCGGGTCCCGGCGGCCGCGCTGACCCAGGTGCACATGGACCCGCCGGTCCCGTCCCCGGCGGTCGCCGACCACTCCGTGCTCGGCCCGCTCGACGACGAGGCCGTCGCCACGCTGCTCGCCCAGGTGGGGCCGGGCACCCGCAGCGGACTGATGTTCGCCGAGCTGCGCCACCTCGGCGGGGCCTTCGCCCGGCCTGCGGCGGGAGGCGGCGTACTGGCCTCGATCGCGGGGGACTACGCGCTGCTCTGCCTGGCGATGGCACCGACCCCCGAGGCGGTGGTGGCCGGCAAGGCCGCGGCGTTCAGCGTGGTCCGGGCGATGGCACCGTGGGCGCAGGCGTCGCTGGTGCCGACCTTCGCCGAGACCCGGGTCGATGCCTCCCGGTTCTACGGCGACGAGGAGTGGGAGCGGCTGCTCCGGATCCGCGCCGAGGTCGACCCGCACCGGGTCTTCGTGGCCAACCACGCCCTGTGAGGGGTGGCGACCCCTCGGCGTCGGGGCTCATCCGGCACGGAGCAGGTCGGCCGCCTCCTCCCCGACCATGAGCGTGGGCGCGTGGGTGTTCCCGTGGGTGATCCGCGGGAACACCGACGCGTCGGCGACCCGGAGGTGTCCCAGTTCGGCACGTGCATCGGGGGTCCATCAGTTGGCGCCGACGTTCGGGTTGTCGACCACGACTGGGGGCAATGCCCGAACTCATTCGGCTGCTGCCAGAGGGCGACGTCCCGCAGCCGATCGGCTTGTGACGCGCTCCGCGTGCCGATCGGCTCGCGGAGCGGCAGGTGGGTGGCGCGGCGGCGGCAAACGGGGAAACCTCCCGCGGTTGCGGCGCGGGTGATGGACCATGGCTGCGGTATCCGCCATCCGCGGAGATGGTCCCCGACCGAAGGATGAGCACGCGATGGGTTTGATCCGTTGGTCCGGCGCAGTCTCCGCAACGCTCGCGGTCCTCGCTGTCCTCGTGCTGAGCGCAACGGTCAAGGCCCCAACCGTCGAGGCGGCGTACGACTCGAGCCGTGCGGCATGCGGTTCCGCCCTGACGGTTGTTCAGCGGGGAACCGGATACGCCGGCGGCGAGATGCGGGCGGACGAGGACTCGTTCGACGCGGCGTGTGTGCGTCGGGCCGAGACAAGGGTTCGCGTTGCCGTCGTCATGGGCGGGACGGCTGCCGTGCTCGCGGGCGGCACCTTCATTCTCCTGCGACGGAGGCCGAAGAAGGCGCGACCGCGCACAATGAGCAACTCCGCGTCCGCGATCTGAGCCATCCGTCCCACCGCATCCACGACCTGCGATCTGCGGTCCCGGTGGCCGATCCGCCACCGGCACGCTCCCGCGTGGCCATTGGTCAGCGGCGAGGAGCGTGCAGCCACATAGGCGATCTTGTACGTTTCGGCGTTTCGCGCGCATACTGGCCACATGAGTGAGATGACCGTGAGCGAGGCTCGGGCACGCCTTGCCGACGTGATCGACGAGTCCCGCGTCGCGCACGACCCGGTCTTCCTGACCCGGCGTGGCCGCCGGGTCGCGGCGATCATCGATGCCGATCAGCTCGAGAGCCTGATCGAAGCGGCGGAGGACCTCGCTGACATCCGAGCCGCACGGGATGCCCGCAAGGAGATCGACGCCGGTGAGGCTCCGATCCCGTGGGATCAGGTCAAGGCCGACCTCGGCCTCGCATGACCCAGCCCAACTACCGCATCGAGGTCTCTCAACCCGCGGTGCGGCAACTCCGGAAGCTCGACCCGAGCGAGCGCCGACGGGTCCAGGCCGCTATCGAACTGCTGGCCTCGAACCCCCGGCCGCCCGGTGCGAAGAAGCTGGTTGACGGAGACGGCGAGTGGCGCGTGCGCACTGGCGACTACCGGATCGTCTACGAGATCCGTGACGAGGTGCTGGTGATCCTCGTCCTCGCAGTTGGCCACCGGCGCGAGATCTACCGTCGCCGCTGACCGATCCGCACCCGGGGCCTGGGCTGGCCTGTAACACGCTGTTGCACGCACTGGTCGGTCGTTGAGGGCGCTTCGATCCCGTTGGAACGGGCTGGAAGCAGCGCCAACGGCCTGTCAGAGCACGCAGCAGCGTGTTACATGGGCCCTCCGCACGGCGGCGCAGACCCGGAGACGGGTCGTGTGCCCCACACCCCGGCATGGCGGGTTCTCGGGCACACGACCCACCTCACGCGCCCGCACGAGCACACCCCGCAAGCCGAACCCCCACCGGCCAGCACCGACCGATCGGCCTCGTGGACAGCGGGGCCGTCTGCGCCGTATCCGATGGACCCGTCCGGTGAGATGGCCGGGACGGGGGCGTCATGCGGCACACCACGACGCGTGCTGACCACCTCGAACCTGGCTCGAGAACCAGATCACGGATCGCGCGCGCATCGCACGACGAGCAGAAACGAACCAGCCCTGACCAGCGTATTCGCTGGCCAGGGCCGATTTCTGTGCCGTGGCAGGTAGTGGATTCGAACCACTGTAGGCAATGCCGGCTGATTTACAGTCAGCTCCCTTTGGCCGCTCGGGCAACCTGCCGGGCTGTCGTCGATCAGCGCTCCGGTTAACCCCGGGTTTGCTGCTCGGTGACGACGCGAAACAATAGCGCAGCAACACCCGGAGACCGAAAACCGCACACAACCAGCGCAGGTGACACCATGGCCGACTCCTCCTTCGACATCGTCAGCAAGATCGACCGCCAGGAGGTCGACAACGCTCTCGGGCAGACCGCCCGCGAGATCGCGACCCGGTTCGACTTCAAGGGCACCGGCGCCACCATCGAGTGGAAGGGCGAGCAGGCGATCGAGATCAGCGCGTCCGCGGACGACCGCGCGAGCGCCGTGCTCAGCGTCTTCCAGGACAAGCTGATCAAGCGCAACCAGTCGCTGAAGATCCTCGACGCCTCCGAGCCGCGCCAGTCGGGCCAGGTCTCCAAGATCGGGATCACCCTCAAGGAGGGCATCACCTCCGAGGACGCGAAGAAGATCTCCAAGCTGATCCGCGACGAGGGCCCGAAGGGCGTCAAGGCCCAGATCCAGGGCGACGAGCTGCGGGTCTCCTCCAAGAAGCGCGACGACCTGCAGGCCGTGATCGCGCTGGTCAAGGGCCAGGACTACGACTTCGCGGTGCAGTTCACCAACTACCGCTGAGACGAGGACTCGGCGCGGTACGACGGCCGGCCCGCGATCGGGTCGGCCGCTGTCGCGCGGCGCCCGTCCCCTAGATGTGCAGATACCCCTTGTCGTGGGCTTCGGGCGGCTTGCCCGTGGCGAGCCGCCTCGTCCTGCCGCAGTAGCTGCACGTGTGGAACGCACGTCCCCCGTCGCCGGTCACCGGATTCCAGTGGTGCCACCCCACTGCGCAGGCCACTCCCCGCCTGATGCTCATGGCGCTGCTCCTCTCCCGAGACCACCAGTGTGCGCCCGCGAGGGCGAACGCGACAGGGGGCGCGGCGGGCCGGGTCAGGTCGTCGGCCGCTCGACGCTGACGGGAGCACCCCAGTCCGAGAAGTCGACCCGGACGCCACTGGGGCCGTCGCCCTCCTCGAGCGCTTCGAAGTAGCGGACCTCGAGGCGCACCGGGCGTTCGGCGGCGTCGACCCACAGCATCCCCAACACGGTCGCGGGCAGCTCGACCCCGGGCAGCACCCCGAGGGCGCTGTCCTCGACCTGGTCGCGCAGCAGCACGGTGCTGTCCAGGCCGAGGCGGTAGGAGGTGACCGCCCCCGGGACGTCCGCGTCGGGTCCCTCCTCGGCGGCGCTGATCACCGCGTCGAGCGTCACGCCGATGTCGCCCATGAGGTCACGCACGCCGGCGACCGAGGGTCCGGTGGCCGAGGCCGCGGAGACGGCGTGGAAGGCGTCGCCGCCGAGGCTCATGAAGAGGTCACCGTCGACGCGGCGGACGACGAACTGCTCCGGGTCGGACGGGGAGCGCTCCACCACCTCGAGGTCACCCTCCTCGCGCCGGAGGTCCAGATCGGCCTCGAGCTTCGCCGGTGCGGCGAGACCTCCGATGGACAGGTGCACCGACGACTGCTCGTCGATGGCGGCCTGCACCCGCTGCACGACGGTCCCCTCGCCCTCATCGCCGGCATCGACACCGCCGTCGGGACCCGAGGCGCAGCCAGCGAGCAGCACCAGCGCCGCCACCACGACCCCGACCGGACCGGTACGCCGACAACGCCCCATGCGTCACTCCCCTGACGACGGCCCGCCCCGTCGGCGAGTCCGACCGGGGCCGCGGGCACGTCCGCGCGCCTATCCTCGCCCCCGGGACCGAGTCCCGGACGGATCTGTCAGGAATCACCGAGATCCACCTACCCCCGATCGGGCAGGCGCCGACCACGCCTCCGGGCTAGCCTCCCCAGGTGAACCCATCGGCGCGGGTCGAGATCACCGCACCGCTCGAGCTGGTCTGGCAGATCATGCTGGACACCGACCGGTACGGCGAGTGGAACCCGTTCGTGGTGCGCGCGGAGACCACGCACCCGGCCGCCATCGGGAACCCGATCGTGCTCCATGTGGTGTGGGCGAACGGCCGCCGAACCCGGTCACCCGAGCGGATCACCGCGCTGGACGCGCCCTCGACGGTGGACGGCCGCACCGCCGCCCGACTCTCCTACAGCTACGAGGGCTGGCCGGCCCGCCTCGGCCTGGTGCGGGGCACCCGGCACCAGCGGCTGCAGCAGGTGGGCGGCGGGCCGACGGTCTACGAGACCGTCGAGGAGTTCTCCGGTCCGCTGGTGCGACTGGCCGGTCCGGCGCGGGTCGCCGACGGGTTCGCCCGCCACGCCGAGGCGCTCAAGACGCGCGCCGAACAGCTGGCCCGCTGACCCCGATCCGCGAGTCGGCAGCAACTCGCTGCCGACTCGCGGAACGCCCCAGGACTCGGTGGAGCCCAACCCCCGGCTCGATGGAACCCGATGCCCGGCTCGGCTCAGACGGCGACCATCGCCGGCACCGTGGTCGCCCCGACGGCCGGCGTCAGCCAGACCCGGCTGCCGAGCTCGAGGTCGAGCGCGTGCGCGTGGCTGCGGGTGAGCACCACCGAGACGGGGCCGCCGCGGTGGTGCGCGGCCACCGAGTCGTCGAGCTCGACGGTGAGCCGCATCTCGAAGCCGACCCGGAGCATCCGGACCACCCGTCCGGGCAGCGCCCCGGCCTGGCCGGGCTGCACCGCCACGTCGATGTCGTGCGGCCGCAGCCGCAGCGCCCCCAGCACGGTGACGTCGCCGAGGAAGCCCATCACGAAGTCGTTCGCCGGCTCGTCGTAGAGCTGGTCGGGGCTGCCGACCTGCTCGATCCGGCCGCCGTTGACGACCACGATCTCGTCGGCGACCTCCATCGCCTCCTCCTGGTCGTGGGTGACGAACACGGTGGTCACGTGCACCTCGTCGTGCAACCGGCGCAGCCAGTCGCGCAGCTCCTTGCGGACCTTGGCGTCCAGCGCCCCGAACGGCTCGTCGAGCAGCAGCACGCTGGGCTCCACCGCGAGCGCGCGGGCCAGCGCCATCCGCTGCCGCTGACCGCCGGAGAGCTGGGAGGGCATCCGGTGCGCGAACGGCGCCAGGTGGACCAGCTCCAGCAGCTCCTCGACCCGGCGCCTGACCTCGGCGCGCGGCCGCTTGCGGATCTCCATGCCGAACGCGACGTTCTTGGCCACGGTCATGTGCTTGAAGACCGCGTAGTGCTGGAAGACGAAGCCGACGTTGCGCTGCTGCGGAGGCAGCCGCGTGGCGTCGACGCCCTCGATGACCACCGTGCCGGAGTCGGCGGTGTCGAGCCCGGCGATGATCCGCAGCAGCGTCGACTTGCCGCCGCCCGAGGGCCCGAGCAGGGCGGTCAGCTGGCCGGTCGGCAGCGAGACGCTGACGTCGTCCAGGGCGTGGAAGTCGCCGTACTTCTTGGTGATGTTGCGAACCTCGATGGACATCAGTGGTTCTCCTTGGGTCGGAGGATGGAGACGACGACGATGCAGAGCACGCTCACGAAGGCGAGCACGAAGGAGACGGCGTACGCCGAGGACTGCTGGAAGCCCTGGTACTGGGTCTCGACCAGCAGGGTGGCTGTCTGGGTCCGGTCGACGACGTTGCCCGACACGATCTTGACCGCGCCGAACTCGCCGAGGGAGCGGGCCAGGCTGAGCACGACGCCGTACACGACGGCCCACTTGATGCTGGGCAGGGTGATCCGCCAGAAGGTCTGCCGGCCGTTGGCGCCGAGGCTGCGGGCGGCCTGCTCCTGCTCGTCGCCGATCTCGGTGAGCACGGGCACCACCTCGCGGATCACCAGCGGAAGCGCCACGAAGCAGGTCGCCATCACCATGCCGGGGCCGCTGAAGATCACCTGGATACCCCACTGCTCCAGCGTCGGGCCGAACCAGCCGGTGCGGCCGTTGTAGACCAGCAGCAGGGCGAGGCCGACGACGACCGGCGAGACCGCCATCGGCAGGTCGACGAGCGCCGAGAGCAGACGCTTGCCGGGGAACTCGTAGCGGACCAGCAGGATCGAGATGGTCACGCCGAAGACCAGGTTGATCAGCACCGCCTGGACCGCGACCTGCGCGGTCAGCAGCAGTGCGTGGGCGACGTGCGGGTCGCCGACCAGGCCGAGCACCGGTGCCACGCCGTCGGCGAACGCCTCCCGGACCACCGTGGAGACGGGCCAGGCCACGAGCAGGGCGACGTAGCCGACGGCCACCAGCCGCAGCAGCCAGCGCACCGGGGTGGTCACCTCAACCACGGCGGCTCACCCGCCTCTGCACGATGTCCAGGGTGACGATCACGAGCAGCGCCACGGCCAGCATCAGGCTGGCCACCGCGGCCGCGGACGCCGTGCTGCCGTTCTCGACGTAGGTGAGCACCCGGACCGAGACCACCTCGGTGTCGAACGGACGGTTGCCGCTGAGCAGCACCAGCGATCCGTACTCCGCGATCGCGCGGGCGAAGGAGAGCGCGGCGCCGGCGGCGATCGCGGGCACCAGCGCCGGCAGCACCACGCGGCGCAGGATCGTGCGCCGGTCGGCGCCGAGCGAGGCGGCGGCCTCCTCGGCGTCGGGCTCGAGCTCGCCGAGCACCGGCTGCACGGTCCGTACGACGAACGGCAGCGTGACGAAGGCCAGCGCCAGCGTGACCGCGCGCTCGGTGTAGGCCCAGTCCAGGCCCAGCGGGCTGGAGGGGCCGTAGAGGCCGAGCAGCACCAGGCCGGCGACGATCGTCGGCAGCGCGAACGGGATGTCGATCACCACGTCGAGCACCGCGCGGCCCCGGAACCGGTCGCGGACCAGCACCCAGGCGATGATCGTGCCCATCACCACGTTCAGCCCGGTGACCAGCAGCGCCTGGCCGACCGTCAGCCGGATCGCGGCCAGGGTCTGCGGGCTGGTGACCGTGTCCCAGTAGCCGGCCCAGCCGCGCTCGCTCGCCGCCACCACCACCGCGGTGAGCGGGATCAGCACCAGCAGGCTGAACCAGGTCACCGAGACTCCCAGCGCGAGCGAGGAGGCGGGCGTCAGGTTCGTGGCGGCACCCGACCGGCGCCGCCGCAGGCGGGCTGGCCTCTCCGTCAGGGGGACGGCGGTCATTCCACGGCCTCCGACCCCGACGCCGCGATCAGCGCGGGGATGATCCCGACCGGCTCGCCGTCCTCGCCGTCGGCGAAGAACTTGTCGCCCGCCTCGCCCCAGCCGCCGAAGTCGCCGTCGATGGTGAACAGCTGCGCCGGGGCCGGGAACGGGTCGGCCGGGTCGTTGGCACCCGGCACCTCGGGCAGCTCGACGCCGTCGACGCCGTCGACCGGGCGGAAGCCGAAGCCGGCGTACAGCTCCTGGGCCGGCGCGGACTCCATGAAGTCCAGGAACTCCTGGGCGCCGTCCGCGGCGCCGACGGTGACCGCCGCCGGGTTCTGGATCAGCAGGGTGTCCTCGGGGACGACGTAGTCGATGGCCTCGCCGTTCTGCTTGGCCAGGATCGCCTCGTTCTCGTAGGAGAGCAGCACGTCCTGGTCGCCCTCGACGAAGGCGGAGGTCGCCTCCCGGCCCGAGGCGGGCAGCACCGGGGTGTGGGCGAGGAGCTCGGCCACGTACTCCTTCGCCTCGGCCTCGGTCCCGCCGTTGCCGATCACGTGCGCCCACGCGGCGAGGATGTTCCAGCGCGCGGCACCCGAGGAACCCGGGTTGGGGGTGACCAGCTCGACGCCCGGCTTCACCAGGTCGTCCCACCCGGTGATGCCCAGCGGGTTGCCCTCGCGGACCACCAGCACGACCACCGAGGAGGTGGCGATGCCCTCGGTCGGGGTGTCCCGCCAGTCCTCGGCGACCAGTCCCTCGTCGACCAGGCGGGTGACGTCGGTCTCGAGCGAGAAGTGCACCACGTCGGCCCGGGCGCCGGCGACGACCGCGCGGCTCTGGTCCCCCGAGGGCCCGTACGACGGCGCGAAGCTCACGTCGGCGCCCGCATCGGTCCGCTCGAAGGCGTCGTAGACCCCCGCGTTGGCGGTCTCCATCACCGAGAACGCGACCACCGCCAGGTCGCTGCCCGTGCTCGCCGCACCGGTCGAGGTGCAGCCGGCCAGCGCGACCGTCCCGGTCACCGCCAGCGCCGCCGCCTTCATCGTCCGCTTCATGTCACAGCTCCTGTGCCTGGGGGCCGATCGAATCGACCCGTCTGAATTAACTCAAGCAGATTACTAGTCTTTAAAGACATAGATTGGCAAGCCGGGGGCGCTGGCGAGTCGTGCGGCGCGCCCATGCACAGTCGTGCGGCGAGGCGCGCCACGCTCAAGGAGCGAGCATCGCCAAGGAATATATGATTTTGCCGTTTATCCTTGTGTGGTGCGCTCGCGGCAGGCTGGACAGCTGTCCAGCCTGCTACCCAGAACGCGCGCCAAGAAGTGGAACAGGTTCTAGAATGGGCGGCGGGTGCGAGGCGGCACCTGCACGCCCCAGGACGAGGGAAGTAGATCGACGTGAACCAGACCAAGCAGGTCAAGCAGCTCGATCGGGTGATCATCCGGTTCGCCGGCGATTCCGGCGACGGCATGCAGCTGACCGGCGACAGGTTCACCCAGGAGTCGGCCGTCTTCGGCAACGACCTGGTGACCCTGCCGAACTTCCCGGCGGAGATCCGCGCACCCCAGGGCACGCTGCCCGGCGTCTCGTCGTTCCAGATCCACTTCGCCGACCACGAC
This sequence comes from Nocardioides sp. GY 10113, assembly GCF_004919105.1. Classification (GTDB taxonomy): domain Bacteria; phylum Actinomycetota; class Actinomycetes; order Propionibacteriales; family Nocardioidaceae; genus Nocardioides. The sequence goes on along the minus strand of NZ_STGK01000001.1, from coordinate 468,654 downwards.
ATCCTGACCGCCGGCGACCGTCCCGACGTGCTGGTCGCGATGAACCCGGCCGCCCTGAAGGCCAACGTCGGCGACCTGCCGCGGGGCGCCACGATCATCGTGGACACCCACGACTTCACCAAGCGCAACCTGGACAAGGCCGGCTACGCCACGAACCCGCTCGACCAGCTCGGCGACGCCAACGACCAGCTCGGTGAGTTCAACGTCTTCACCCTCGACCTGACCGGCATGACCGTCGAGGCGGTCAAGGAGTTCGGGCTCTCCCGCAAGGACGCCGGCCGGTCCAAGAACATGTTCGCCCTCGGCCTGCTGTCCTGGATGTACGGCCGGCCCACCGAGCCGACCGTGGCCTTCGTGGAGAAGAAGTTCGCCAAGAAGCCCGACATCCGCGACGCCAACATCGCCGCCTTCAAGGCCGGCTGGAACTTCGGCGAGACCACCGAGACGTTCGTGGTCCAGTACGAGATCAAGCCCGCCGCCCTGGCGCCCGGCACCTACCGCAACATCACCGGCAACCTGGCGCTCTCCTACGGTCTGGTCGCCGCCGGAGTCCGCTCCGGGCTCCCGGTCTTCCTGGGCTCCTACCCGATCACCCCGGCCTCGGACATCCTGCACGAGCTGTCGAAGCACAAGGCGTTCGGCGTCACCACGCTCCAGGCCGAGGACGAGATCGCCGGCATCGGCTCCGCCATCGGCGCCGCCTTCGCCGGTGCGCTGGGCATCACCACCACCTCCGGTCCCGGCATCGCGCTGAAGTCCGAGGCGATCGGCCTCGCCGTGATGACCGAGCTGCCGCTGGTGATCGTCGACGTGCAGCGCGGCGGTCCCTCCACCGGCCTGCCCACCAAGACCGAGCAGGCCGACCTGATGCAGGCCATGTACGGCCGCAACGGCGAGGCGCCGGTGCCGATCGTGGCGCCCCAGTCGCCCGGCGACTGCTTCGCCGCGGCGGTCGAGGCCGCCCGGATCGCGGTCACCTACCGGACCCCGGTGATGCTGCTGTCCGACGGCTACCTGGCCAACGGGTCCGAGCCGTGGCAGATCCCGGCCGTCGACGAGCTGCCCGCGATCGACCCCGCGTTCGCCACCGGCCCCAACCACGTCTCGGCCAAGAGCGCCGCGAGCGGGAGCGAGGAGCCGGACGAGTTCTGGCCCTACCTGCGCGACCCCGAGACGCTGGCCCGCCCCTGGGCGGTGCCCGGCACCGCGGGCCTGGAGCACCGGATCGGCGGCCTGGAGAAGGGCGAGGGCCACGGGAACATCTCCTACGACCCCGCCAACCACGACCTGATGGTCCGGACGCGCCAGGCCAAGATCGACCGGATCGCCGAGTCGCTGCCGCCGCTCGAGGTCGACGACCCGTCCGGCGCCGCGAAGGTGCTGGTGATCGGCTGGGGCTCGACGTACGGTCCGATCGGCGCCGCCGCCCGCCGTGTCCGCCGCGCCGGGTACAACGTCGCGCAGGTCCACCTGCGCCACCTCAACCCGTTCCCGAAGGACCTGGGCGCGATCCTGAAGCGCTACGACAAGGTGCTGGTCCCCGAGATGAACCTCGGCCAGCTCTCCCGCCTGCTGCGCGCCGAGTACCTCGTCGACGCCGTCGGCTACAACCACGTCTACGGCCTCCCGCTCAAGGCGGCCGAGCTCGCCGAGGCCATCGGCCACCTGGTCGCCGAGGCCGAGGAGATCCCCGTGGATCTCGGTGAGCACGGCGCCAACCCGCCCGCCGACCACGAGGAGGCACCGCTCCGATGAGCACCACCGATCTTCCCCTGCCCGTGCTGCGCGCCGGCACCGACGGCGTCCCGGCGCTGGCCGAGGGCCAGACCCAGACCGCCAAGGAGTTCTCCAGCGACCAGGAGGTCCGCTGGTGCCCCGGCTGCGGCGACTACGCCGTGCTCAAGGCCGTCCAGTCCTTCCTGCCCGACCTCGGCCTGCGTCGCGAGAACATCGTCTTCGTCTCCGGGATCGGCTGCAGCTCGCGCTTCCCGTACTACCTCGACACCTACGGCATGCACTCCATCCACGGGCGCGCGCCGTCGATCGCCACCGGCATCGCGACCGCGCGCGAGGACCTGTCGGTCTGGGTGGTCACCGGCGACGGCGACGCGCTCTCGATCGGCGGCAACCACCTGATCCACGCGCTGCGCCGCAACGTGAACATGACGATCCTGCTGTTCAACAACCGGATCTACGGCCTGACCAAGGGGCAGTACTCCCCCACCTCCGAGACCGGCAAGGTGACCAAGTCGACCCCGGTCGGCTCGATCGACAACCCGTTCAACCCGGTCTCCCTGGCGCTCGGCGCCGAGGCGACCTTCGTGGCCCGGACCATCGACTCCGACCGCAAGCACCTCACCTCGGTGCTCGCCGCGGCGGCCGCCCACCGGGGCACCTCGCTCGTCGAGATCTACCAGAACTGCCCGATCTTCAACGACGGCGCGTTCGACGCGATCAAGGGCATGGGCGACTTCGACCGCGACTCCGCCCAGCACGCCGTGATCCCGCTCGTGGACGGCCAGCCGATCACCTTCGGCGTCCGCGACGACGAGACCGGGCTGGGCGACAAGGCGCTGGTCCGGACCGCCGGGGGCAGCGTCGAGGTGGTCGACACCGCCTCGGTGGCGGTCGAGGACCTGCTGGTCCACGACGCCGCCGACCCCGACCCCTCCCAGGCGTTCGCGATCAGCCGGCTCACCGACGCCGGCTACCTGAACCGCTCGCCGATCGGGATCTTCCGCCAGGTCGAGAAGCCGACGTACGACGACCAGGCGCGCGCCCAGGTGGCGCACGCCCAGGCCGCCTCCGCGGGCAGCGCCGAGGAGCGCCTGGCGGCGCTGATCAGCGCCGGCGACACCTGGACCGTCGCCTGATCCGACCGCCACGCCGTACCGCCACGCGGGCCCCGTCCACCACGGACGGGGCCCGCGTGCGTCGGCACCTATGCTGACGCGGTGTCGGAGTCGCGCCGGGGGCTGCTGTTCGGGGTGGTCAGCTACCTCCTCTGGGGACTCTTCCCGCTCTACTGGCCGCTGCTCGAGCCCAGCGGCCCGGTCGAGATCCTCGCCCACCGGATCGTCTGGTCGGCGCTGACCATGGGCCTGGTGGTGCTGGCCACCCGGCACCTGCCGCAGATCCGCGCGATCCTCGACGACCGCCGTACGACTCTGCTCCTCGTGGTGGGAGCGGTGACGATCACCGTCAACTGGGGCACCTACATCTTCGGGGTCAACACCGGCCGGGTCGTCGAGACCTCGCTCGGCTACTTCATCAACCCGCTGGTGACCGTGCTGATGGGCGTGCTCATCCTCGGCGAACGGCTGCGCCCGGGCCAGTGGCTGGCCCTGAGCATCGGGTTCGCCGCGGTGGTCGTGCTCACCGTCGACTACGGGCGGCCGCCGTACGTCGCCCTGGTGCTGGCCTTCTCCTTCGGCACCTACGGCCTGGCCAAGAAGACGGCCGGCGCGGGCGCCGTCGAGAGCCTGGCGTTCGAGACCTCCGTCATGGCGCCCTTCGCGCTGGCCTACCTCGCCGTGCTCGGCGCCGGCGGCGGGGCGCACCTCGCCGGGGAGGGCCCCGCGCACGTCGCGCTGCTGCTGTCCACCGGGGTCGTCACGGCCGTGCCGTTGCTCTTCTTCGGTGCCGCGGCGACGCGCATCTCACTCACCTCGCTGGGCCTGATCCAGTACCTCGCACCGATCCTGCAGTTCACCCTCGGGATCACGGTGATCGGCGAGCACATGCCCCCCGGCCGCTGGATCGGGTTCGTCCTCGTCTGGCTCGCGCTGACGCTCTTCACCTGGGAGGCGCTGCGCTACCGCAGGACCCAGCTCGCGATGGTCGCCGAGGCGACCGCCGCCTAGCAGGCTCAGGCCCGACGACGCCCACCGCCGGCACGCGGCGGATCAGGCCGAGCGGATCGCCACCACGTCGGCGAAGGCCTCCAGCGCGGCACGCACCGAACCCTGCGGCAGCACCGCCAGCAGCTGCTTGGCCTCCTGCGCCCGGGCGACCACGTAGGCCTGGGCCTCGTCCATCGCCGGGTGCTTGCGGAGCAGCTCGAGGGCCTCGGCGTGGGCCTCGGCGTCGGCGGCCAGGTCGGTCCTCTGCGGGTCGAGCAGCTCCAGCAGCCGGGCGTCGGCGGGGTCGGTGGAGGCGCGCGCGATCAGCACCGGCAGCGTCGGCACGCCCTCGCGCAGGTCGGTGCCCGGGGTCTTGCCGGACTCCTCGCTCTCCGAGGCGATGTCGAGGATGTCGTCGGAGAGCTGGAAGGCGGTGCCGACGAGCTCGCCGTACTCGGTCAGCGCGGTGACCACCTCCGGCTCCGCGCCGGAGAACAGCGCGCCGTAGTGGGCCGACGTCGCGATCAGCGAGCCGGTCTTGCCGGCGACCACCTCGAGGTAGTGCGCCAGCGCGTCCTCGTCGGGCCCCGGCTCGACGGTCTCCAGGATCTGGCCCTCCACCAGGCGGGTGAAGGTCTCGGCCTGGATTCGCACCGCGTCGGGCCCGAGCCGCGAGGTCAGCTCCGAGGACTTGGCGAACAGGAAGTCGCCGGTCAGGATCGCGACCAGGTTGTCCCACCGCGAGTTCGCCGAGTCCGCGCCGCGGCGCAGGTCGGCCTCGTCCATCACGTCGTCGTGGTAGAGCGAGCCCACGTGGGTGATCTCCACGACGCTGGCCGCCGTCAGCACCTCCTCGGCGTCCGGGCGGGGGCCCGCCTCGGCGGCCAGCAGCACCAGCAGCGGCCGGAACCGCTTGCCGCCCGCGGCCAGCAGGTGCCGGGCCGCCTCGGTGACGAACGGCGCCCGGCTGGTCGCGTGCTCGAACAGCGCCGTCTCCACCTCCGCGAGCCGCTCGCGCAGGCGCTTCGCCAGGTCGGCGTCGTCGATGGGCAGCGCCAGCTCGGCCGTGGCCTCGGGCGCCGGTCGGTCCTGAACAGGAGGGGTCACCTGATGAAGTCTCCCGTACCCACCACGAGGTCGAGCACCGGCCCCGGTACGACGCCCAGCAGGAGCGTCGCCAGCAGGCACACCCCGACGGTGACCGTGGTGAACGGCGAGGCGATCACGACCGCGCCCTCCTCGTGCGGCTCGGCGTCGCTGAAGAACATCAGGCGCACGTAGCGGACGTAGAAGAACACCGCGATGATGCTCGACGCGATCGCCACCAGCACCACGGGCCAGGCGCCGGCCGACATCGCCGAGGTGAAGACGGCCCACTTGCCGATGAACCCGGCCGTGAGCGGGATCCCGGCCATCGACAGCAGGAAGAACGCGAAGGCGCCCGCCACCAGCGGCGACCGCTTGCCCAGGCCGGCCCAGTGGCCGAAGCCGGTGGCCTCGCCCCCGGCGTCGCGGACCAGGGTCACGATCGCGAACGCGCCGACCATCGAGAAGCCGTACGCGGTCAGGTAGAACAGCACGCCGTCCAGCGCGGAGTACTGGCCCTCGGCCAGCAACCCGGCGCTCTGCGCACCCAGCACACCGGTGAGGATGAAGCCGCTGTGCGCCACCGAGGAGTAGGCGAGCATCCGCTTCACGTCGGTCTGCGGGATCGCCAGCATCGCGCCGACCACCATGCTGAGGATGGCGACCACCCACAGCATCGGCTGCCAGCTCCAGCGCTCGCCGTCGAAGGCCACGTAGAGCAGCCGGGCCATCGCGCCGAAGGCGGCGATCTTGGTGCCGGCCGCCATGAAGGCCGTCACCGCGGTCGGGGCGCCCTGGTAGACGTCCGGGGTCCAGGAGTGGAACGGCACCGCGCCCACCTTGAACAGCAGGCCCACCGACAGCAGCGCGATGCCGGCCAGCAGCAGGCCCTCGTTGGCGGCCCCCGCGCGGATGGCGGCGTTGATCCCGGCGAAGTCCATCGCGCCCGAGTACCCGTAGACCAGCGCGGCGCCGTAGAGGAAGAAGCCGGAGGAGAACGCGCCGAGCAGGAAGTACTTCATCGCGGCCTCCTGGCTGAGCAGGCGGCGGCGGCGCGCCAGCCCGCAGAGCAGGTAGAGCGGCAGCGAGAGCACCTCGAGCGCCACGAACATCACCAGCAGGTCGCCCGAGGCCGGGAAGAGCAACATGCCGCCGGTCGCGAAGAGCATCAGCGGGTAGACCTCGGTGTGCTCGAGGCCCTTCGTGGAGGCCTCGCGCTCGGCCTCGGTGCCCGGCAGGGCCGCCGCCTGGCCGGCGAAGCCGGAGACACCGCCCTCCAGCCGGCGCTCGGAGAACAGCAGCGCGCCGGCGATGGCGAAGACGAGGACCAGACCCCACAGGTAGACCGTCGGGCCGTCGACGATCACGCTGCCCTCGGCTCCGACCAGGCCCTTGGCCGCCTGACCCGCGGCGCCCTCGTGCCCGTCCAGGCCGCGGCCGACCACGACGGTGACGACCAGCGCGCCGACCAGTCCGCCGAGCGTGACGACCAGCTGCGCGGCCCGGCGGACCCCGCGGGGCAGGAACGCCTCGACCAGCACGCCGAGGCAGGCGGCGCCGAACACCACGAGCAGCGGCATCAGCTCGGCGTACTCCAGGGTGGGCTTGGTGAACTCCATCAGTGCGCCTCCTCCACGCCGTCACCGGCTGGTTCCACCTGGACCACGGTCGGTTGGTCGTCGCTCACGCCGATCTGCGAGAACAGGTCGGCGACCATCGGGTCGGCGACGTCGAGCATCGGGGCCGGGTAGAACCCGAGCAGCACGAGGGCCAGCACCAGCGGCGCGACCGCCCCGACCTCGCGCACGCCCAGGTCCGACACGTCGTCGAACCGGTCGGGCGTCGGCCCGGTGAAGGACCGCTGGTAGAGCCAGAGGACGTAGACCGCGGCGAGCACGATCGCGGTCACCGCGACCAGGCCGACCCACCAGTGGTAGTCGAACGCCGCCAGCAGGACCATGAACTCCGAGACGAACGGGCTCAGGCCGGGCAGTCCCAGCGTGGCCAGACCGGCGACCAGGAACAGGCCCGCGAGCACCGGCGCGACCTTCTCCAGCCCGCCCATGCCGCTGATCAGCGTGGTGCCGCTGCGCTTGATCGCGTAGCCGGCGGTCAGGAAGAGCACCGCGGTGCCCAGGCCGTGGTTGACCATGTAGAGGATCGCTCCGGTGCCGCCCTGGCTGGTGAAGGCGAAGATGCCCAGCGTGATCAGGCCGAAGTGGCTCAGCGAGGTGAGGCCGACCAGGCGCAGGACGTCGTCCTGGCCGATCGCCAGCAGGGCGCCGTACACGATCGAGATCAGCGCGAGGGTGATCACCACGGGGGTGGCCCACTCCGAGGCCTCGGGGAAGATCCCCAGGCAGAAGCGGAGCATGCCGAAGGTGCCGATCTTGTCGAGGACGCAGACCAGCAGCACCGAGGTGCCGGGGGTCGCCTTCTCAGTGGTGTCGGCCAGCCAGGTGTGCACCGGGAACAGCGGCGCCTTCACCGCGAACGCCACGAAGAAGCCGACGAAGAGCCAGCGCCCGACATCGGTCGGGATGTCCAGCTGCTCCAGGTCGCCGAGCAGGTACGACGGCGTGCCGGCCTGCGCGGAGACCACGTAGAGCCCGACCACCGACGCCAGCAGCACCAGGCCGCCCGCGAGCTGGAAGATCAGGAACTTCAGCGCCGCGCTGCCGCGACCGGGGCGACCGAACCCGCCGACCAGGAAGTAGGCGGGGATCAGGGTCGCCTCGAAGACCACGTAGAACAGGAAGACGTCCGTGGCGCAGAAGACCGCCAGCGCCAGCGCCTCGAGGGCCAGCGCCCAGGCGACGTACGCCTTGGGACCCGCGGTGCCGTCGGCGCTGGCGTCGTGCCACTCCGCGACCAGCACGATCGGCACCAGCAGCACGGTGAGCAGCACCATCAGCAGGCCCAGGCCGTCGACGCCGAGCGCGTAGTGCACCCCGAACGCCGAGATCCAGTCGTGGGTCTCGGTGAACTGCCGGCCGCCGTCGGCCTCGTACCCGATCGCGACCGCGGCGCCGAGCCCGAGGGTGATCAGGGAGACCACGAGGCCGAGCTGCCGCGCCAGTGCCGCGGGGGCGAGCGCCACCACGACGGCGCCGACCAGCGGCAGCCAGACCAGCACCGAGAGGATGGGGAAGTCGTTCACCAGTTCACCGCCACCAGGGTCAGCACGAGGAGCAGGGCTCCGACGAGCACGGACAGGGCGTAGGAGCGGACGTAGCCGGTCTGCAGGCGGCGTAGGCCGATGCCGACGCCGGTGACCACGGTCCCCCCGCCGCCGAAGGCTCCGTCGACCAGCGTGTGGTCGGCGGCGACCGCGGTGTCCACGGTCCGCATCACGGGCGTCACCACCAGCGTGTCGTTGATGGCGTCGCCGTACAGGTCGGCGCGGGCGGCGCGGGTGACGAACGAGACCTCCTGCGGGGCTTCGCGCGGCACCGCCTGGCGGCCGAAGAACCACCAGGCCGTGAGGACGCCGACGGCCACCACGGCCACCGCGATGCCGGAGATCGCCAGCGCCGGGAGCGGCGGTTCCTCGTGCGCGGCGTGGCCGACCACCGGGCTGAGGAAGTCCACGATCCAGTCGCCGAGCAGCATCAGCCCGCCGAGGACCGAGAGGGCCGCGAGCACCATCAGCGGGATCGTCATCACCGCGGGGCTCTCGTGCGGGTGGACGCCGTCGGACCAGCGCTTCTCGCCGAAGAAGGTCATCAGCATCAGCCGGGTCATGTAGAAGCCGGTGATGCCGGCGCCGAGCAGCGCGCAGGTCCCGGCGACCCAGTTCTCGGTGAGCGCGACCTCGATGATCTTGTCCTTGGACCAGAAGCCGGAGAAGCCCGGGAAGCCGATGATCGCCAGGTAGCCCATGGCGAAGGTGAGGAAGGTGATCGGCATCGCCTTGCGCAGGGCTCCGTAGTGGCGCATGTCGACGTCGTCGTCCATGCCGTGCATCACGGAGCCGGCGCCGAGGAACATGTTCGCCTTGAAGAAGCCGTGGGTGAGCAGGTGGAAGATCGCGAACGCGTAGCCGGCCACGCCGAGCCCGGCGCCGAGCATCATGTAGCCGATCTGGCTCATCGTGGAGCCGGCCAGCGTCTTCTTGATGTCGTCCTTGGCGCAGCCGAGGATCGCTCCCCAGAGCAGGGTGACCGTGGCGACGATGACCACCACCGTCTGTGCGGTGGGCGCCAGCTCGAAGATGAAGTTGGACCGGACGACCAGGTAGACGCCGGCGGTGACCATGGTCGCGGCGTGGATCAGCGCCGAGACCGGCGTCGGGCCCTCCATCGCGTCGAGCAGCCACGCCTGGAGCGGCACCTGGGCGGACTTGCCGCAGGCCCCGATCAGCAGCAGCACGCCGATCCAGTTCAGGGTCGACTCCTCGGCGCCGGGCGCCAGCTCGCTGATGGTGGTGAAGCTGACGCTGCCGAAGGTGACGAACATCAGGAAGATGCCGAGGCTCATGCCCATGTCGCCGACCCGGTTCATCACGAAGGCCTTCTTGGCGGCCGCCGCGGCGGTCGGCTTGTGCTGCCAGAAACCGATCAGCAGGTACGACGCCAGGCCGACGCCCTCCCAGCCGAGGAAGAGCCCGACGTAGTTCTCGGCCAGCACCAGCATCAGCATCGCGGCCATGAACAGGTTCAGGTACGCGAAGAACCGGCGCCGGCGCGGGTCGTGGGCCATGTACCCGTTGGAGTACAGGAAGATCAGCGACCCGACGCCGGTGATCAGCAGCAGGAACAGCGAGGAGAGCGGGTCGTAGAGCAGGTCCATCCCGACGTCGAGGTCGCCGGCGGAGAACCAGGTGTAGAGGTGCTGGGAGATCTGCCGGTCGTCCTCGGCGCGGCCGAGGAGCTGGATGAAGAGCACCAGGCTGATCGCGAACGAGCCGAACGCGGTGGCGGTGCCGAGCAGGTGGCCCCAGGCGTCGGTCAGCCTCCCGCCGAGCAGCAGGATCGCTGCGCCGGCGAGCGGCAGGGCGATGACCACCCAGAGCAGGCTGAACGCCCCGGAGGCGTCGACAGGCGCGACCACCGGTGCGTGGGTCTCGGCGGCGCTAGCCAGTGACACGAGTGCAGACATCGGCGTCCCCTCAGAACTTCAGCAGGCTGGCGTCGTCGACCGAGGCCGAGCGGCGGGTGCGGAAGATGGTCATGATGATCGCGAGACCGACCACCACCTCGGCGGCGGCGACCACCATCACGAAGAACGCCGCGATCTGGCCGTCGAGGTTCCCGTTCTGGTGTGCGAACGCGACGAACGCGAGGTTGCAGGAGTTGAGCATCAGCTCCACGCACATGAAGACCACGATCGCGTTGCGTCGGGTCAGCACGCCGATCGCGCCGATGGTGAACAGGATCGCCGAGAGGACGATGTACTCGCTCATGCCTGCACGTCCTCTTCGCTGGAGGCGGTGACCCCGCCCTTGCCCGATTGCCCGGCGCCGGTCGCTTCGCTCCCCGCCTGCTTCGCATCCGGCATCGACGACGGGTCGGCCCCGAGCTGTTCGGACATCTCCTCGACGTCGTCGGCCATGACGCCCTGCATCGTGCCGCGGGCCGCGAGCACGCGGGAGACCGAGAGCGACGCGGCGGTGCCGTCGGGCAGCAGCGCCGGCGTGTCCACCGCGTTGTGCCGGGCGTAGACGCCGGGGGCGGGCAGCGGGCCCAGCGGCTTGCCGGTCGCGGTGAAGTCCCGCATCCGCTGCGCGGCCAGTTCCGCCTGGCCCACCTTCGGGGTGAGCCGCTCGCGGTGGGCCAGGACCATGGCGCCGACCGCGGCGGTGATCAGCAGCGCGCTGGTCACCTCGAACGCGAAGACGTAGCGGGAGAAGAGCAGGTTGGCCAGGGCCTGCACGTTGCCCTCGCCGTTGGCCTCGTCCAGGCCGACGGCGGTGCCGAAGGCGAGCTGGCTCAGCCCGATCAGCAGCACCACCGCGAACGCGCCGCCGATCACCCAGGCCAGCAGCCGCTGCCCGGGGATCGTCTCCACCAGGGAGTCCGACGCGTCGACGCCGACCAGCATCAGCACGAACAGGAAGAGCATCAGGATCGCGCCGGTGTAGACGATGATCTGCACGGCGAACAGGAAGGGCGCGTCGAGCCCGGCGTAGAGCACGGCCAGGGAGATCATCACGACGGCCAGCAGCATCGCCGCGTGCACCGCCTTGTGCACGAACAGCACGCCGAGCGCGGCCAGCACCATGATCGGTGCCAGGACCCAGAACGCGACCATCACTCATCCCCTCCCGAGACGCGCGGAGTCTCTCCGGTGGCGGTGAACTCGCCGCGGTAGTAGTCACCCTCGTCGTCGCCGAGCCGCATCGGGTGCGGCGGTTGCTCCATGCCGGGCAGCAGCGGGGCGAGCAGGTCGGACTTCTCGTAGATCAGGCTCTCCCGGCTGGTGTCCGCGAGCTCGTACTCGTTGGTCATGGTCAGCGCACGGGTCGGGCAGGCCTCGATGCAGAGCCCGCAGAGGATGCAGCGCAGGTAGTTGATCTGGTAGACGCGGCCGTACCGCTCCCCCGGTGAGAACCGCTGCGAGTTCCCGTCCTCGTCGGGCAGGTCGCTGTTGGACGCTCCCTCGACGTAGATGGCGTCGGCGGGGCAGGCCCAGGCGCAGAGCTCGCAGCCCACGCACTTCTCCAGCCCGTCGGGCCAGCGGTTGAGCTGGTGGCGGCCGTGGAACCGCGGTGCGGTGGGGAACTTCTCGTACGGGTACTGCTCGGTGACGACCTTGCGGAACATCGTCCGGAAGGTGACGCCGAACCCGGCCACCGGGTCCCAGAACTGCTCCTTGAGCGTGGGCCGGTCGGACTTCTTCTCGGGCTTGTCGCGGTCAGCCATTGCGCACCTCGGAGACGGTCACATCGGGGGCGGACGGGAAGACCAGGTCGGCGGCGGCGCCGCGCACCGGGCCGCCGTCCGGGATCGGCGGCGTCGGGAAGGCGCCGGGGCGCGCCCCGGGCTCCTCGTCCTCCACCGCCTCCGTCCTGCCCTCCGGCACGAAGTAGAGGGCCAGGAAGATCACCAGCAGGATGCCGGCGGCGATCATCACGGTCTGCCGGTCGAAGGCGAGGTCGTTGCGGGCGGCCCGCAGCGTGGCCACCGCCACGATCCAGACCAGCGAGATCGGGATCAGCCGCTTCCAGCCGAAGTGCATGAACTGGTCGTAGCGCAGGCGGGGCAGGGTGCCGCGCAGCCAGATGAAGATGAAGACGAAGAAGAGCACCTTGCCGAAGAACCAGATCACCGGCACGTAGCCCTCGTTGGCGCCCTCCCAGACCCGGTCGATCCAGAAGGGGGCGTGCCAGCCGCCGAGGAAGAGGGTGGTCGCCAGCGCCGAGACGGTCGCCATGTTGATGTACTCGGCCAGGAAGAACATCGCGAACTTCATGCTCGAGTACTCGGTGTGGAAGCCGCCGACCAGCTCGCCCTCGGCCTCCGGCAGGTCGAACGGCGCCCGGTTGGTCTCACCGACCATCGCGATCATGTAGATCACGAACGACGGCGCCAGGATCAGCCCGAACCAGAAGTCGTCCTGGGCGGCCACGATCTCGCTGGTCGACATCGACCCGGCGTACATGAAGACCGCGACCAGGGCCAGGCCCATCGCGACCTCGTAGGAGATCATCTGGGCGCTCGAGCGCAGGCCGCCGAGCAGCGAGTACGTCGACCCGCTGGACCAGCCGGCGAGGACGATCCCGTAGATCCCGATCGAGGCGATCGCCATCACGAACAGCACCGCGACCGGCATGTCGGTCAGCTGCAGCGGCGTGGTCTCGCCGAACAGGTTCACCTCGGGCCCGAACGGGATCACGCTGAAGGTGACGAACGCGGGGATCACGATGATCAGCGGGGCGAGCAGGAAGACCACGCGATCGGCGGCCTTCGGGATCAGCTCCTCCTTGAACATCAGCTTCGCGCCGTCGGCCAGCGACTGGAGCAGGCCGAAGGGACCGTTGACGTTCGGTCCGATCCGGTGCTGCATCCGCGCCACCACGCGGCGCTCGTACCAGATGTTGAAGAGCGTCAGCAGCACCAGCACCAGGAAGACCAGCACCGCCTTGATGACGACGATCCACCACGGGTCCTGCCCGAAGGCGTCCAGCGGGCTCATCGGCCACCTCCCTCGATCGTGACCCGGCTCCCGGGTGAGGCGAGGTCGGCGAGGACGCCGGCCCCGAACGAGTTGGCCGGCACCCAGACCACGCCCTCGACGAGGTCGGGGCAGGGCTCGGCCGGCAGCGTCACCGAGCCGCGGTCACCGGTGAGGGTGACGGTCGGCCCGTGCGCGTCGTACAGGTCGGGCGGGAGCAGCGCGACCACGGGCCGTGCGGTGGCCCGCAGGTACTTGTCGCCGTCGAGCATCGCGGCGTTGTCGATCGACTGCTTCCAGGTGGCCAGGCGCAGGCCGTCGGCCACCGCGTCGCCCTCGGTGCCACCCACGGCCGGGTCGACCGTGCCGTCGCCCTCCCACGGGCCGACGGCCGCCAGCTCGGCGCGCACCTCCTCGACGGTGCGGAAGCCCAGCGGCGCGCCGAGCTCGGCCGCGATCCCGGACAGCGCCCGCAGCTCGGGCAGCGAGGCCGGGTTCTGCAGTGCGGCCTCGAAGGGCCGGACCCGGCCCTCCCAGTTGACGAAGGTGCCGGCCTTGTCCGTGACCGGGGCGACCGGGAAGACCACGTCCGCCTGGTCGGTCACCTCGGAGTCGCGCAGGTCGAAGGCGACCACGAAGCCGGCGGCCGCGATCGCGTCGCGGGTCGCCTGCGGATCCGGGGTGTCGTCGGGGTCCACTCCGGCGATCACCAGGCCGCCGAGGTCGCCGGTGACCAGCGCCTCCACGATCGCGTCGGCGTCCCGCCCGGGCTCCTCGGGCAGCGTCTCCACGCCCCAGGCCGCGGCCAGGTCGACCCGGGCCTCGTCGACCGTCACCGGGCGCCCGCCCGGCAGCAGGATCGGCAGGCAACCGGCCTCAACCGCGCCCCGGTCACCGGCGCGGCGCGGCACCCAGGCCAGCCGCGCGCCGGCAGCCTCGGCGACCTCGAGGGCCTTGCCCAGCGCCCCCGGTACGACGGCCAGCCGCTCGCCCACCAGCACGACGGTGTCGCCGTCCAGCTCATCGGCCAGGTCGGCGATCGCGGCGGTCTCGTCACCGGGCGCCGTGAGCACCACGCGCGCCGAGAGCTTGGCCAGCCCGCGGGTGGTGAACGGGGAGACCGCGACCACCTCGGTGCCGCCGGCCAGGACCGACTTGCGCAGGCGGAGGAAGATCGTGCCGGCCTCGTCCTCCGGCTCGAGCCCGATGAGGACGACCTTGCTCGCCGACTCCAGGTCCGCGTAGCTGACCCCGCCGTCGCCCGGACCGGACAGCGCCACGTGCTGGGCCAGGAAGGCGGCCTCCTCGGCCGAGTGCGGCCGGGCACGGAAGTCGATGTCGTTGGTGCCCAGCGCGACCCGGGCGAACTTGCTGTAGGCGTAGGCGTCCTCGACGGTCAGCCGACCGCCGGTGAGCACCCCGACGCCGCCGGCCTCGCGCGCCGCGGCGAGGCCGCGGGCCGCCACGGTGAAGGCCTCGGGCCAGGAGGCGGGCCGCAGGCTGCCGTCGTCGTCGCGGACCTGCGGGTAGGTGAGGCGGTCCGCCTCGTGGGCGTAGGCGAAGCCGAACCGGTCCTTGTCGGTGATCCACTCCTCGTTGACGTCCGGATCGTCGCCGGCCATCCGGCGCATCACCTTGCCACGGCGGTGGTCGACCCGGATCGCCGCGCCGCAGGCGTCGTGCTCGGCGACGCCGGGGCTGGAGACCAGGTCGAACGGGCGGGACCGGAACCGGTACTCCTCGGAGGTGAGGGCGCCGACCGGGCAGATCTGGATCACGTTGCCGGAGAAGTAGGAGAGGAACGGCGCGTCCTCGGCGATGCCGATCTGCTGCTGGGCGCCGCGCTCGACCAGCGCGATGAACGGGTCGCCGGCGATCTCCGCGGCGAACCGGGTGCAGCGCTGGCAGACGATGCAGCGCTCCCGGTCCAGCAGCACGGTCGGGGAGAGATTGATCGGCTTGGGGAAGGTCCGCTTGGTGCCGTGGTTGCGGGCGTCGGAGAAGCGGGACTCCCCCTGCCCGTTCGACATCGCCTGGTTCTGCAGCGGGCACTCACCGCCCTTGTCGCAGACCGGGCAGTCGAGCGGGTGGTTGATCAGCAGCAGCTCCATCACGCCCTGCTGGGCCTTGTCCGCGACCGCGCTGGTGAGCTGCGTGCTCACCACCATGCCCTCGGCCACCGGCAGCGTGCAGGAGGCTTGCGGCTTGGGGAAGCCACGGCCGTTGCCCGCGTCCGGCACGTCGACAAGGCACTGCCGGCACGCGCCGACCGGGGCCAGCAGCGGGTGGTCGCAGAACCGCGGGACCTGGATCCCGGCCTGTTCCGCGGCGCGGATCACCAGGGTGTCCTTGGGGACGTTCACCTCGACGCCGTCGATCGTGACGGTGACCAGGTCCGCCCGCTCGGGGCTCTTCCCCGGGGTCGCGGCTGGGCTCTTCCCACCGCTCGCTTGCTCGCTCATGCCCGCACCTCCTGGCTGGCGAAGACGGTGGACCGGGCGGGGTCGAACGGGCACCCGCCCTCACTCAGGTGGGCCAGGTACTCGTCCCGGAAGTACTGGATGGAGCTCGACACCGGGCTGGTCGCCCCGTCGCCGAGCGCGCAGAACGAGCGGCCCAGGATGTTGTCGCACTGGTCGAGCAGCTGGTCCAGGTCGGCCTCGCTGCCCTCACCGTGCTCCAGCCGGGTCAGCGCCTGCACCAGCCACCAGGTGCCCTCGCGGCACGGGGTGCACTTGCCGCAGGACTCGTGCTTGTAGAACTCCGTCCAGCGCAGCACGGCGCGGACCACGCAGACGGTGTCGTCGAAGATCTGCAGCGCGCGGGTGCCGAGCATCGACCCCGCGGCGCCGACGCCTTCGAAGTCCAGCGGTACGTCGAGGTGCTCCGCGGTGAGCAGCGGCGTCGAGGAGCCGCCCGGCGTCCAGAACTTCAGCTGGTGTCCCTCGCGGACCCCGCCGGCCAGGTCGAGCAGCTCGCGCAGCGTGATCCCCAGCGGCGCCTCGTACTGGCCGGGCCTGGTGACGTGCCCGGAGAGGGAGAAGATCCCGTGGCCCTTGGACTTCTCGGTGCCCATCGAGGCGAACCAGTCGGCGCCCTTGGTGACGATGGCCGGCACCGAGGCGATGGACTCGACGTTGTTGATCACCGTCGGGCTGGCGTAGAGACCGGCCACCGCCGGGAACGGCGGGCGCAGCCGCGGCTGGCCGCGGCGGCCCTCGAGGCCCTCGAGCAGCGCGGTCTCCTCGCCGCAGATGTAGGCACCGGCGCCCGCGTGCACCACGATGTCGAGGTCGTACCCGGAGCCGTGGATGTCCTTGCCGAGGTGGCCGGCGGCGTACGCCTCGGCGACCGCGGCCTGGACCCGGCGGATCGGCTGCAGCACCTCGCCGCGGATGTAGATGAACGCCTTGTTGGCCCGGATCGCGTAGGAGGAGACGATCACGCCCTCCACCAGCACGTGCGGGTTGCCCATCATCAGCGGGATGTCCTTGCAGGTCCCCGGCTCCGACTCGTCGGCGTTGACCACGAGGTACTTCGGCTTGGGGTTGTCCTGCGGGATGAAGGACCACTTCATCCCGGTCGGGAAGCCGGCGCCGCCGCGGCCGCGCAGGCCCGAGTCCTTGACCGCCGCGATCACGTCGTCGGGCGCCATCCCGAACGCGACGTCGAGCGAGGCGTAGCCGCCCTTGGCGGCGTACGCGTCGAGCGTCCAGCCGCGCTCGACGTCCCACATCTCGGTGAGCACCGGGGTCAATGTGTCAGTCACGGAGTGTCCTCTCCCGGTGGTTGAGGTGCGAGCGGAGCGAGCCTCGAAGCTCAGTCATCGTCGGCCTCCTTGCGCTCGGTCGCGCTCGCCGCGCCGGTGGACTCCTCGACCGTCTCGCTCTCGGCCCGGGCGGTGTCGGCGTGGGCGACCGCGCCCTCCTTGTCCTGCGGCGTCCTGTCCTCCGATACGCCCCCGAGCGTCGCTGGCGCGGGAGGCTCCGGCGCGGTCCAGCCGTTCTCTCGCGCCATCCTCAGGCCGACCAGGCTGGCCGGGCCCGCGCCCGGCCCCTCGTCGACCCGGTCGTCGGGGAAGCCGGCGAGCACCCGCTCCGCCTCGCGCCAGGTGCACAGCCGCGGCCCGCGGGTCGAGCGCACGGGGTGTCCGGCCCGCAGCGCCTCGACGGTCTGCACCGCCGACTCCGGGGTCTGGTTGTCCAGGAACTCCCAGTTGACCATCATCACCGGGGCGTAGTCGCAGGCGGCGTTGCACTCGAGGTGCTCCAGGCTGACCGTGCGCTGGTCGCCCTGGCGCCGCGGGGCGACCTCGTCGTTGCCGATCCCGAGGTGCTCCTTGAGCCGCTCGAAGATCGCGTCGCCGCCCATCACCGCGCACAGGGTGTTGGTGCAGACGCCGACGTGGAAGTCGCCGACCTCGTGGCGCTTGTACATCGTGTAGAAGGTGGCCACGCCGTGCACCTCGGCGGCGCTGATGCCGAGGACCTCCGCGCAGGCCTCGACACCCTCCGGGGTGACCTTGCCCTGTGCGGACTGCACCAGGTGCAGCATCGGCAGCAGACCCGAGCGCGGCTCGGGGTAGCGGCCGGCGATCTCGCGCAGCTCGGCGAGCGTGGTCTCGGTGATCGCCTTCGGGGCCGCGCTCGCGCTGGCCCCCTTCGACGGCCCGTCGGAGAACGTGCTGCTCATCGGTCGACGCCTCCCATCACCGGGTCGATGCTGGCGATGGCGACGATGACGTCGGCGATCATGCCGCCCTCGCTCATCACGCCCATCGCCTGCAGGTTGTGGAACGAGGGGTCGCGGAAGTGGGCCCGGAACGGGCGGGTGCCGCCGTCGGAGACCACGTGCGCGCCCAGCTCGCCGCGCGGCCCCTCGATCGGCACGTACGCCTGGCCGGCCGGCACCCGGAAGCCCTCGGTGACCAGCTTGAAGTGGTGGATCAGGGCCTCCATCGACTCGCCCATGATGTGGCGGATGTGGTCGAGGCTGTTGCCCATGCCGTCGCTGCCGATGGCGAGCTGGCTGGGCCACGCGATCTTCTTGTCGGCCACCATCACCGGCTCGCCCTCCATCTTGCCCAGCCGGTCGGCGGCCTGCTCGACGATCCGCAGGGACTCCCACATCTCGTTGAGGCGGAGCCGGAACCGGCCGTAGGCGTCGGCGGTGTCCCAGGTCTGCACGTCGAAGTCGTAGGTCTCGTAGCCGCAGTAGGGCTGGGTCTTGCGCAGGTCCCACGGGTAGCCGGTGGCGCGCAGCACGGGACCGGTCATGCCCAGCGCCATGCAGCTCTCCAGGTCGAGGTGACCCACGCCCTCGAGGCGACCCTTGAAGATCGGGTTGGCGTTGCAGAAGGCGGCGTACTCCGGGAGCCGCTTCTTCATCAGCGCGATGAAGGCGCGGATCTCGTCCAGCGCGCCCGGCGGCAGGTCCTGGGCGACGCCCCCCGGCCGGATGAAGGCGTGGTTCATCCGCAGCCCGGTGATCAGCTCGAAGAGGTCGAGCACCAGCTCGCGCTCGCGGAAGCCGATGGTCATCACGGTGAGCGCACCGATCTCCATGCCGCCGGTGGCGATGCAGACCAGGTGCGAGGAGATCCGGTTCAGCTCCATCAGGAGCACCCGCATCACCGAGGCCTTCTCGGGGATCTCGTCCTCGATGTCGAGCAGCCGCTCCACCCCGAGGACGTAGGTCATCTCGTTGAAGAACGGGCTGAGGTAGTCCATCCGGGTGCAGTACGTGACGCCCTGCACCCAGGAGCGGTACTCCATGTTCTTCTCGATGCCGGTGTGCAGGTAGCCGATGCCGCACCGGGCCTCGGTCACCGTCTCGCCCTCGATCTCGAGGATCAGGCGCAGCACGCCGTGCGTCGAGGGGTGCTGCGGGCCCATGTTGACCACGATCCGCTCGACGGCCTCGCCCTCGGCGAGCCCGGCCGCGATCTCGTCCCAGTCCTGGCCGCTGACGGTGAAGACCGGGCCGTCGCCGGTCTCGGTGCTGCCGGCGTAGGCGTCGCCGCCGCGCTGGCCCGTGCGCTGCTCCGCGCCCTGATCACTGTGGGTGGTCATCAGTTGTACGACCTCCTCTGGTCCGGCGGCGGCACCGAGCCGCCCTTGTACTCCACCGGGATGCCGCCCAGCGGGTAGTCCTTGCGCTGGGGGTGGCCGGGCCAGTCGTCGGGCATCAGGATCCGCGTCAGCGCGGGATGTCCGGTGAAGACCAGGCCGAACATGTCGTAGGTCTCCCGCTCGTGCCAGTCGGCCGCCGGGTAGATGCCGACCAGCGACGGCACCTGCGGGTCCGCGTCCGGCGCCGAGACCTCAACCCGGATCCGCCGGTTGTAGGTCATCGAGCCCAGGTGGTAGACGGCGTGCAGCTCGCGCCCCTCGTCCTCGGGGTAGTGCACGCCGCTGACGCCGCTGAAGAACTCGAAGCGCAGCGTCACGTCGTCGCGCAGCAGCCCGGCCACCTCGAGCAGGTTGTCCCGGTGCACGTGGAAGGTGATCTCGCCGCGGTGGATCACCACGCGCTCGATCAGGGGGTCGAGCCGGTCGGCGACCTCGTCGAACCAGCCGCCGTAGGGCCGCTCCGCGGAGCCGGGCATCAGGACGGGGCGGACCAGGCCGCCGTAGCCGCTGGTGTCGCCGGTGCCGGCCGCACCGAACATGCCGCGGCGGGTGCCGACGGCGCGCTCCTCGTGCCCGGCCTCCTCGGAGAGCTCGGCGGCCAGCTCGGTGTCCGCGGTCGTCTCGGGGGTCTGCTCCGGCGGACCGTCGGGCTTCTCGTCGGTCATCGCAGCAGGCCCTTCATGTCGCTGGTCGGCAGCGCGGCGAGGCGCTCGGCCTCGAGCTCGCGGATCTGCGCCTCACGGTTGGCGCCGAGCGGGGTGTGCCGCACCTGCTCGCGGAGCTTCATGATCGCGTCGATCAGCATCTCGGGCCGCGGTGGACAGCCGGGCAGGTAGATGTCGACCGGAACCACGTGGTCGACGCCCTGGACGACCGCGTAGTTGTTGAACATCCCGCCGCTGCTGGCGCACACGCCCATCGCCAGCACCCACTTGGGCTCGGGCATCTGGTCGTAGATCTGGCGCAGGACCGGTGCCATCTTCTGGCTCACCCGGCCGGCGACGATCATCAGGTCGGCCTGCCGGGGGCTGGCCCGGAACACCTCCATCCCGAACCGACCGAGGTCGTACTTCGGTCCGCCGGAGGTCATCATCTCGATCGCGCAGCAGGCCAGGCCGAACGTCGCGGGCCAGAAGCTGGCCCGGCGCATGTAGCCGGCCAGCCCCTCGACCGTGGACAGCAGGACCCCGCTGGGGAGCTTCTCCTCGACACCCATTCCAGATCTCCCCTCAGTCCCAGTCGAGGCCGCCACGCCTCCACACATAGGCGTAGGCAACGAAGACGGTGCCGATGAACACGACCATCTCGACCAGCCCGAACCACGACATGGCGTCGAAGTGGACCGCCCAGGGGTAGAGGAAGATGATCTCGATGTCGAAGACGATGAAGAGCATCGCGGTGATGTAGTACTTCACCGGGAACCGGCCCGAGAGCGCCTGGGGCGTGGGCTCGATGCCGCACTCGTAGGAGTCGTACTTCGCGCGGTTGTACCGCTTCGGTCCGATCAGCGCGCTCATCGCCACCGAGACGACCGCGAATCCCGCGGCGAGAGCGGCAAGCACCAGCACCGGGGTGTAGAGCTCCATCACCATTCCCTTCCCAAGCGGTCGGGCGGCCCGTCGTCGGACCACCCGATCGGGCAGTGGTTCCCGCCTCCGGCGACCCCGTTCGTGACATTGTGAACGGAATCACTAGTGGCGTGCCCCACATACTGCCACTCCTTCGCCGCGGGCGCACTGGGACTGTCACGGCGTGTTCACGGCGGCCTGACCTGCAGATTTCCACCACTGTCGCGTAGCGAAAATGCGAGACGCCCCGGTCCGAGGGGACCGGGGCGTCTCGCTGAGGCGGACGTGTGTCGTCAGGCGGTGGCGCGGTGCAGGGCGACGATGCCGCCCGAGAGGTTGCGCCACTCCGGCGCGGTCCAGCCGGCCTCGGCGATCAGGTCGGCCAGGCCCGCCTGGTCCGGCCACGCCCGGATCGACTCGGCCAGGTAGACGTAGGCGTCCGGCGCCGAGGAGATGGCGGTCGCGATCGCCGGGAGCGCCTTCATCAGGTACTCCAGGTAGACGGTGCGCCACGGGGACCAGGTCGGGTGGCTGAACTCGCACACCACCAGCCGGCCACCCGGACGAGTCACCCGCCGCATCTCGGCGAGGCCGGCGACCGGGTCGACGATGTTGCGCAGCCCGAAGGAGATGGTCACCGCGTCGAAGGAGTCGTCGCGGAACGGCAGCCTGGTGCCGTCGCCGGCCGTGAACGGCAGGTGCGGCAGCCGCTCCTTGCCGACCTGGAGCATGCCGACCGAGAAGTCGCACGGAACCACCTCGGCACCGGCGTCCAGGAAGGGCTGGCTGGAGGTGCCGGTGCCGGCGGCCAGGTCGAGCACGCGGTCGCCGTACGAGGGGTCGACGGCCTCGAGCACCTCGCGGCGCCAGCGGCGGTCCTGCCCGAAGGAGAGCACGTCGTTGGTCAGGTCATAGCGCCGAGCGACGGTGTCGAACATGCGACGGACGTCGGCGGGCTGCTTGTCGAGCTCTGCGCGGGCCACCGGGGCAGGTTAGTCCGTCAGGCGCCGCTGCCGGCGACCAGGTCGTCGAGCGCGGCCGACGCGTCCTCCGGCGCCATGCCGTACGTGGAGACGTCGTAGGTCACGCCGTCGACGCTCGTGCGGCACTCCACCTGGTAGGTCGCCGACTCCTCGCCGGTCGCGGAGTAGCCGGACCGGCTGAGCACGGCGCAGTGGTGGCCGTCGATCTCCCGGAGCTGGTAGTTCGCGGCCTGGTAGGGGCCGTTGGTCATCAGCAGGCCCGCCTCGCCCGGGACGACGGTCGCCGTGACC
The DNA here is from genome assembly GCF_004919105.1 of Nocardioides sp. GY 10113. Taxonomy (GTDB): domain Bacteria; phylum Actinomycetota; class Actinomycetes; order Propionibacteriales; family Nocardioidaceae; genus Nocardioides. Next base: position 446,638 of record NZ_STGK01000001.1, on the reverse strand, counting down.
TGCGCGATGGAGCCGCCGCTGAGCGCCTCCTGCAGCGCCGAGGCGTCGACGTACATGCGCACGGCGGCGGCGCCGTACTGCTCGGCGAGGGCGTCCGCGGCCTCGGCGTCGTTCTCGTCGGCACCCGCCGCCACCTGCTCGAAGTTCGCCCGGGCGTCGGCGTCGGTGAACCCGACGGCCTCGGGGTCGATGGTCGCCACCGCCTGCAGGCCGCCCACCTCGTCGGGAAGGGTCGGCAGCGCGACCACGGGGTCGGCCGCCACCTTCGGCAGGCCGACACCGAACCCGACGATTCCGGCAAGGACGAGGGCGCCGGTCGCGATGCCGGCGGCGGAGGAGCGTGCGGAAGACATCCCGCCATGATGCAGGTCGGCCTCCGGCGCGTCGGCACCAGGGTCGGGCCGTCAGCCCAGGTCGGCCCCGTCGGCCAGCCGCACGTACTCCAGGCCGGACTCGCCGAGCAGCCGGGTGAAGTGGGCGTCGGCCACCCCCAGGCCGGCCTCGGAGTAGATCCGGTCGTGGATCGCCACGTTCCGCGGCGCCCCCACCGACCGGGCGAAGTCGATGCCCTCGCTGACCTTCATCCAGGGCGCGCAGACCGGCGCGAGCAGCACGTCGACCGGCTCGCCAGGACCGGTCAGCGCGTCGCCGGGGTGGTAGACCCGGGTGCCGCCGACATCCAGCACGTAGCCGCTGTTGTGGAACCGGGGCAGGTCGGGGTGGATCACCGCGTGCAGCTCGCCGACCGCCGTGACCGCGATGCCGGCGGCCTCGAACCGTTGCCCGGGCTGCACCACGTGCACCCGCTCGTGCACGTCCGGCGCCTCCTCGCCGATCGCGGCGGCCACGGCGCCGATCGTGTAGATCGGGGCGTCGGTGGCGCGCAGCTGCTCGATCGAGTAGTGGTCGGCGTGGACGTGGGTGATCAGCACCGCGTCGGCGCCGGCGGCGGCGCCCGGATCGGTGAAGACCCCCGGATCCAGCACCAGGGTGGTGTCGCCGTCGGAGATCCGGACGCAGGCGTGGCCGAGCTTCGTCAACCGCATGCTGCCGACACTAGCGCCGCCGCGCGCTCCGATCACCCCGTCAGCCGGAGGGAGGCTCATCCGGTCAGGTGGTGCACGAAGCACCACCGCCACGACTCCCCCGGCTCCACCGAGCGCATCACCGGGTGCGCGGTCTCCCGGAAGTGCGCGGTGGCGTGCCGGTTCGGCGAGGAGTCGCAGCAGCCGACCTCCCCGCACTCCAGGCACATCCGCAGCGCCACCCAGCGCGAGCCGATCGCGACGCAGGCGGCGCACACCAGGCCCTCGCCCTCCGGGACGTCCGGTGCCGGCAGCACCTCGGCCTGCTCCAGGTGCGCGCACTGCTCGCCGACCTGCCGCTCCAGCGCCCCGGCCTCGACCCCGGCCCGGTCGGCCTCGGCGAGGTCCAGCATCGACTCCTCCACGTCCAGCAGCGCCAGCACCTCGCTCACCACCTCGGAGGCGACGCGGCCGTCGCTGCGGATCTCCAGCACCCGGCGCCGCTCGGCGGCGATCATCTCGGTCCGCAGCCGGTTGTACGACGCGCTCGGGCTCTCCTCGCCCGGAGTGGTGCCCAGCCGCTCCCAGGCGGCGAAGTTGCGCTGCTCGACCCGGTCCACCAGCGTGGCGCGGACGCCGTACGGGTCGTCCTCGGAGTCCGGATCGCTCCCGGTGAGCTCCATCAGCCGGATCTTCCCGGCCTTGGCCGCCTGCTGGAGCAGCGTCGCGCGGGCCAGCGCGTCCTCCATCGGGTCCGGCCCCGGGACCTTCAGCCGGCGCGCCAGCCAGGGCAGCGTCGACCCCTGCCCGAAGAGCGTCCCGGCGACCACGGTGAACGCGATCACCAGCACCAGCTCGCGGTAGGGGGTGTCCTCGGGGACCACGAACGCGGCGGCCAGCGTGACCACGCCGCGCATGCCCGCCCAGCCGATCAGCAGGGTGTGGCGCCACGTCGACGCGGTGCCGCCGACGTTGCGCTCCAGCAGGAAGCGGGTCGAGAACACCCAGACCAGCCGCAGCAGCACCACCGCCGCCAGCGTGACCAGGCTCGCGCCGGCGACCATCGCCCCGCTCAGCTCGCTGGCCCGGACCTCCTCCACCATCCAGTCGGCCTGCAGGCCGATCAGCAGGAAGACGGTGTTCTCCAGGACGTAGGCGATGGTGCGCCAGTTGGTGCGCTCGGCCAGCCGTGAGCGGGCCGTCTGCAGCACGGGCGCCTGGTGCCCCAGCAGCAGGCCCGCGATCACCACGGCGACGACGCCCGAGGCGTGGATCTCCTCGGCCACCAGGTACGACGCGAACGGCACGACCAGCGAGATCGCGGTGTCCAGCAGCGGGTCGCTCAGGCGCTTGCGGACGAACGCGACCACGAGGAACGTCAGCGCGCCCACCGCGACGCCGCCGCCGGCCGCGACCACGAAGTCCACGCCGACCTCGAGGGCCGTGACCGTCGTACCGAGGGCGGCGACGGCGGTGCGCAGCGCGACCAGCGCGGTCGCGTCGTTGAGCAGCGACTCGCCCTCCAGGATCGTCACCACCCGGCGGGGCAGCCCGATCCGCCGGCCGATCGCGGTGGCGGCGACCGCGTCCGGCGGCGCCACCACCGCACCGATCGCGAACGCCAGCGGCCAGCCCATGTCCGGCACCACCGCGTGCACGACCAGCGCGACGCCGGCGGTGGTGAACACGATCAGGCCCACCGAGAGCAGCAGGATCGGGCGGCGGTTGGCGTTGAAGTCGACCAGCGAGGTGGTCAGCGCGGCCGAGTAGAGCAGCGGCGGCAGCAGGCCCAGCAGCACGATCTCCGGCTCCAGCCGCACCTCGGGGAGACCGGGCACGTACGACGCGGCGACACCCGCCACGATCAGCGTCAGCGGCGCCGGGACCCGGTAGCGCTCCGAGACCGCGGTGACCGTGAGCACGGTGACCGCGATGGCCACCAGCAGCAGGGCGATCTCCATGCGCCCATCCTGCCGGCCCGGGCCCATACACGCCTGCCGAGTGGGTAGTTGGCGCCGGCCGACTGGGTCGGGATCACCGGCCGAGTCGGTCGGTCGCGACCTCCGGGCGTCGTCTTCGACCGACTCGGGCGGGGCTCACCACCCACTCGGCGAGCGGGTGGGGTCAGTCGGGGGCGAGCGCGCGCAGCCGCGCGTCGAGGTCACGCCGGTCGTCGCGGGACACGACCGCCTCGACCACCTCGATCCCGCCGTTGGGCATCGCCAGCGCCTGCTCCAGCTCCGGCCGCGAGGTGACCCGCAGGTGCGGCACCCGGACCGCGGCGCACACCGACGCCAGGTCGACCCCGTGCGGGGTGCCGAAGAGCCGCTCGAACGCCGGCGCGTGCACCGGAGCGCCCTGCTCCAGCATCGAGAAGATCGCGCCGCCGTCGTCGTTGGGCACCACGATGGTCAGGTCCGGGCGCGGCTCGTCGGGGCCGAGCACCAGCCCGTTCTGGTCGTGCAGGAAGGTCAGGTCGCCGACCAGCGCCAGCGCCCGCGACGAGCGCGGGCGGCCCAGCGCGGCGCCGATCGCGGTCGACAGCGTCCCGTCGATCCCGGCGAGGCCGCGATTGGCGATCACCCGCCGCCGCTCCCCGACCGTCGCCGGGCGGGCCATCAGGTCAAGATCGCGGATCGGGCTGGAGGCGCCGACCACGAGCAGCCCCCCGGCGGGCAGCGCCGCGAACGTCGCCCGCGCCACGTCGTACGGCGTCAGGGTGGCGGCTCCGGCCAGCTCGGCGTCGATCCGCCGGCCGAGGTCGCCGTCCGCCGCCCGCCAGGCATCCAGCCACTCCGGATCGTCGGGCTCGCCCTCCCACGCCGGCGCGGTGACGTGCCGGGCCTCGGGCGGGTCGGGCGGCCAGAAGCCGGCGGCGCGGACGACCAGCACCTCGACGCCGGGGCGGGCGAGCAGGTTCGTGATCGGGCGCGACAGCGTGGGCCGGCCGAAGACCACCACCCGCTCGATGCGGCGGCCGACCTCGGCGTTGACCAGGAGGCGACCGCAGCGCAGCGCGTGGCTGCCGGTGCGCGCGCCGCTGGTCGGTTCGGCCAGCAGGGGCCAGCCGGCGGTCTCGGCGAGCCGCCGCGCGGGCGGGCCGGCGTCGTCGCCGGCGACCACGACGGTGCGCGGTCCGCGGGTCAGCACGGTGGCGGGGCCGGCGGGCTCGCGCCAGTGCGGCGCCGGTGCGGGGGGCGCGGGGGGCATCGCCGCGGGGTAGACCGCCTCGGTCGGCACCAGCGGCGTGTCGAGCTGGACGTTGAGGTGCAGCGGCCCGTCGGGCACGTCGGCGACGGCGGAGAGCTCCTCGACCGAGGCCACGTCGTGGCACGGCACCGGCCGGCCGAAGAGCCCCACCTGCTCGGTGGTCTGGTTGGCGCCGGTGGCGCGCAACCGTGCGGGCCGGTCGGCGGAGACGACGACCAGCGGCAGGCCGGCGTGCAGGGCCTCGAGGACGGCGGGGTGCAGGTTCGCCACCGCGGTGCCGGAGGTGGTGACCACGGCGGCCCGGGCTCCGACGCGGGTCAAGCCGAGGGCCAGGAAGCCGGCGGTCCGCTCGTCGATGCGGGTGTGCAGCCGCAGGGCGCCGTCGCGCTCGGCCTGCCACAGCGCGAAGGCCAGCGGCGCGTTGCGGGATCCGGGGGCGAGCACCACCTCGCGGACCCCGGCGCGGAGCAGGTGCTCCACCACGGCGGCCGCCAGCGCGGCCGCGGACGAGTGCGAGTCCTTCACAGCGCACGATCCTCGCGCAGCGCCCGGACCTCCGCGAGCCGGGCCTCCCAGTGCGCGACCCGGTCCGGGGCCGCGGCCAACCGGTCCAGAGCCGCGGGATCGACGACGGGCGCCCCCACCGGGAGCTCGCCGTCGACCGGCAGCAGCGGCTCCCCGGCGACGTCGTCGGTGAGCAGCCGGACCGTGGCCAGCCCGCAGGCGTGCGGCAGCTCGGGAAGCGCCGCGGCCAGCGCGACGCCGGCGGCGATCCCGACCGAGGTCTCCAACGCCGAGGAGACCACCACCGGCAGCCCGATCCGCTCCGCGATCTCCAGGCAGGCCCGTACGCCGCCGAGCGGCTGCACCTTGAGCACCGCGACGTCCGCGGCCTCCAGGTCGCGCACCCGGTACGGGTCCTCGGCCCGCCGGATCGACTCGTCGGCGGCGATCGGCACGTCCACCCGGCGGCGGACCAGGGCCAGGTCCTCCACGCTCGCCGTCGGCTGCTCGACGTACTCCAGGCCGCCGGCGGCGCGGTCCAGCACCGCGATCGCCGCGACGGCCCGCTCGACGTCCCAGGCGCCGTTGGCGTCGACCCGGACGTGTCCTCCGGCGCCGAGGGCCTCGCGGACCGCGGCCACCCGGGCCTCGTCGTCGGCCAGCGTCTGCCCCGGCTCGGCGACCTTCACCTTGGCGGTCGAGCAGCCGCTGCCGGCGACGATCTCCCGCGCCCGTTCCGCGTCCACCGCCGGGACGGTGACGTTGACCGGCACCCGGTCGCGGACCGGGACGGGCCAGTCGCCGGCCGCCGCCTCCTCGGCGCAGCGCAGCCAGGGCTCGGCGACGTCGGCGGGGTACTCCAGGAACGGGCTCCACTCCCCCCAGCCGGCCGGACCCTCGACGAACGCCGCCTCGCGCACGGTGATCCCGCGGAACCGGGTCCGCATCGGGATCGAGACGACCCGCAGGCCGCTCACGCCCCCTCCCCCGGCCGGTCGGCCTCCAGCGCCAGCGCGCGCAGCGCCTGCCTGTCCGGCTTGCCGTTGGCCAGCAGCGGCAGCTCGTCCAGCACGACGAGCTGGCGCATCGCCCACGACCGCGGGTGCGCCTCGGCGACCCAGTCCCGCAGCGCGGACAGGTCCGGCACGGGCTCGCCACCCGGCGCGCCCGGCACCACGAACGCCACGACGCGGTTGCCCCACTCCCGGTCGGCCACCCCGAGCACCTCGGCCTGGTCGAGGGACGGGTGCTCGCGCAGCCGGACCGCGACCGCCGGCCCCGGGACGTTGACGCCGCCGGTGACGATCACGTCGTCGACCCGGCCGATCACCCGCAGGTGGCCGTCCTCGTCGAACCGGCCGGCGTCCGAGGTCAGGTACCAGCCGTCGACGAGTGCCTGCCGGGTCAGCTCGGGGTTGTCGCGGTAGCCGTCGAACAGCGTCGGGCCGCTGATCCGGATCCGCCCGCCGTCGCCGATCGCGACCTCGACCCCGTCCAGCGGCACCCCGTCGTAGACGCAGCCGCCCGCGGTCTCGGCGGCGCCGTAGGTGGCCACCACCCGGATCCCGGCCGCCTCCGCGCGGGCCCGCAGCGCGGGGTCGATCGGCCCGCCGCCGAGCAGCACGGTGTGGGCACGGGCGAGCGCGGCCACCTCGTCGGGCGAGGCCAGCGCCCGATGCAGCTGGGTGGGCACCAACGAGGTGAACCAGCCCTCCCCCTCCGGCCAGCCCGAGACGTCGTACGACGTGGGCGCATGCCCCGCGGCCAGGGAGCGGACCAGCACCTGCAGGCCGGCCACGTAGGTCGCCGGCAGCGCCAGCACCCACGGCCCGGCGGCGCCGAGCCGGCGTCGGCTGGCCTCGACCGAGGCCAGCACAGCGGCCCGGCTCAGCACCACCCGCTTCGGCGTCCCGCTGGATCCGGAGGTCGGGATCACCACCCGGTCCTCGCCCGGCCCGTCGAGCCACGCACGGACCTGGTCGACCACCTCGTCGAAGCCGCCGCGCGGCTGCCAGTCACCCACCCGGCCGACGCTATCGGGGACCGGGCGGCGCCGGGGGCGCGGTGCCTGCTTGAATCGCTGACCATGGCCACCCCCGCGCACTGGCTCGCCGGAGCCCGCCCCCGCACGCTCCCCGCCGCGCTCGCGCCCGTCCTCGCCGGCACCGGCCTCGCCGCGTACGCCGACGGCCTGGTGTGGTGGAAGGCCGTGCTCGCCCTGGTGGTCAGCCTCGCCCTGCAGGTCGGCGTCAACTACGCCAACGACTACTCCGACGGGATCCGTGGCACCGACGACGAGCGGGTCGGCCCGCTGCGGCTGGTCGGCTCCGGGCTGGCCTCGCCGGGTGCGGTGAAGCGCGCCGCGTTCGCCTCGTTCGGCGTGGCCGCGGTGGCCGGGCTGGTGATCGCGGCGACCACGGCGTGGTGGCTGCTCGCGCTCGGCGCGGTCTGCGTGCTCGCCGCCTGGTACTACACCGGCGGCTCGAAGCCGTACGGCTACCTGGGCCTGGGCGAGGTGATGGTCTTCGTCTTCTTCGGCCTGGTCGCGGTGATGGGCACGACCTACGTGCAGACCGAGACGCTGGCCGGCTCGCTGGGCTGGGCGGCCTTCGCCGCCGGCTCCGGCATCGGCGCGCTGGCCTGCGGGATCCTGGTCGCCAACAACCTTCGCGACATCCCGACCGACACCGTCTCCGGCAAGCGCACCCTCGCGGTGCGCCTCGGCGATGCCCGCACCCGCCGGTTCTACGTGCTGCTGGTCGCGCTGGCCGCCGTCGCGGTGGTCGTGGTCGCCGGCCTCACCACCTGGTGGGCGCTGCTCGGACTGGGCTTCCTGCTGCCCGCCGCCGCCGGCGTGCGGGTGGTGCTCTCGGGCGCCGGCGGCCCCGGTCTGATCCCGGTGCTGCAGAAGACCGGCGTGGCCGAGCTGGTGTGGGCGCTGCTGGCCACGGTCGGCCTGGTCATCGGCCGCTGAGGGCCTGTCCCCGGGGCGCGGTCGTGTGCCTCAGAACGCCCCTAGGCAGGCGTCAGGCACACGACCCGGCGCGGGACCGCGGTGAGGACGGTCAGTCCAGGTCTTCCTTGGCGCGCGCGGCCTCGTAGCGGTCGTTGACCTTCCCGGCCCGGGCCTCGACCTTCTTCGCGAACGCGTTGCGCTGGTCGTTGAGGAGCAGGAACGAGGCGACGCCGCTGAGCAGGAACGCCACCACGATCACCCAGATCACCGGGACCGAGTCGGCCGCCACGAACCAGATGCCGAAGACGATCGCGAACGCGCCGAGGAAGAGTCCGAGGCGCAGGGCGGTGTAGATCCAGAACTCCTTCACGACTCCAGGGTAGGCGACCGCGAGCCCGGGACCACGATCGCCGAGGATCGCCGAGGAACGCCGACCGAGCGACGACCGTGCGACCACCGAGAGACGGGCGGATCGGGGCGGCCGGTCAGATCCGATCGCCGGAGAGGTGGGTTATCGCTGCCGCGCGACCTACGCTGGGCCTTGTGAAGTTCCTGCTGGTGGTGATCGTCATCGCGGTCGCGGTGTACCTCGCCGTGCGCCTGATCCAGGATGGCGGGTTCCAGCCGCCCGGCGGTCGGACCCGGCAACCGCGCCCGCGCCCCAAGCCGTCGCCGCAACGCCCCGTCGCCCCGGACGACGACGAGGAGTTCCTCCGCGACCTCGACCGCAAGCGGCTGGACCCGCCGGACGGCTGAGAGTCGGACCAGAAGACGCGCGAGTCGGCAGGAAGCTCCTGCCGACTCGCGCGTTTTTCTTCGGAGTCTCAGCCGACCCGCATCAGCCGTCGGTCGGTACCGTGCCGCCGGGCACCGCCGGCGCGATCACCGGCGCCGGGCTCTCCCCGGCGTACGAGTGCTGGCTGGAGGTCGAGAAGTAGTTGATCCCGATGAAGTTGAACCACAGCGTGCCCAGGCCGACCAGGGCCAGGATCGCCGCGTTGCGGCCCTTCCACCCGGCCGTCGCGCGGGCGTGCAGATAGCCGGCGTAGACCACCCAGGTGATGAAGGCCCACACCTCCTTGGGGTCCCAGTTCCAGTACCGCGACCAGGCCTCGTGCGCCCAGATCGGGCCGGTGATCAGCACCGCGAAGGTCCACACCGGGAACGCGAAGGCGTGCACCCGGTAGGCGACCCGGTCCAGCGCGGGCAGCTCGGGCACGCGGCCCATCCAGCCGGTCAGCTCGGCGCCGCCGGCCTTGCGCTCGGCGCGCATCCTGACCAGGTACATGATCGAGGCGATGCCGCCGAGGGTGAACGCGCCGGTGGCGATCACGGCGGAGACCACGTGGATGACCAGCCAGTAGGAGTTGAGCGACTCGGCCAGCGGGGCGACCGGCTCGTGCAGCCAGATCACCGCGACCATCAGCACCGAGAGCACGAACGTGATCACCAGCGGCGCCATCCAGGCGAGCTTGAGCCGCTTGTAGAGCACGAGGTAGAGGGCCGTCACCACGAAGCTGCCGGAGATGGTGAACTCGTACATGTTGCCCCACGGCACCCGGTTCGGGTCCGCGGCCATGCCCCGGCCGACCAGGCCGACGAAGTGGGCGGCGCAGGCGATGACGGTGAGCAGCAGCCCGAGCCGACCGAGGAACTCCACCCGCGAGGACCGGTCCGGCCCGCCCGCCCCCTCATCCGGTACGGCGGTGCCCGGCGCCTCGGCGCCGCCGACTCCCGCGGGCACCGCCTCGCGCACCCGCGCCGTGGCGGGCTGGCGCATCGCGGCCCACTCGGCGAGGTGCGCCAGCAGCGCCAGGAAGTAGACGATCCCGGCGGCGGCGATCGCCTGGTTGCTCAGCGACTCCCACGCAGCGTTGCTCACGACGCACCCTTCTTCTGGTTCTCGGCGTTCTGCTTCTCGGCGCTCGACGTCGCGACGTCGAGCCTCTCGACGAGGCCGTCGAGGACCTCGCTGACGTCGGCGTTGCCCGACCGGTCGAGGACCGCGACCTCGACCATTGTGGACCCCGCGGAACCCTCCGCGCGACGCGCCCGCACCCAGACCCGGCGGGGCCGGATGAACAGCGAGCCGCACAGCCCGATCAGCGCCAGCACGACGCCGGCCAGCGCGACCAGCTTGCCGGGGGTCTGGCTGATCTGGACGCGCACCCAGGGCTCGACGCCCTCGAAGGTGACCGAGCCCAGCCCGTCGGGCAGCTCGCGGGTGTCACCGGGCTGCAGGTCGACGCGGAACGGCTTGCCGTCGTCCTTGGTCACCAGCTCGGCGTCGGAGGTGTCCAGCACGTAGACCGACTGAGCGGCGCCGTCGTCGAGGCCGAGGTCGCCGCGGTAGGCGAGCATCGACAGCGTCGGGTTGAGGTCGTCGCCGAAGACGGTGACCGGGTTGCCGTCGACCATGTCGAAGCTGGGGTAGAAGAGCCCCTCCAGCCCGATCTGCTCGGGCTTGGCCGCCGGCGCCTTGATCACGCCGAAGGAGAGGAAGCTGGAGTCCTGCGGCAGGAAGACGGTCGGCCCGGTGTAGGCGATGTCGCCCTCGCCGTCCCTGACCGTGACCACCGGGGCGTAGCCGTGACCGATCAGGAAGACGTCGGTGGATCCGACGCTGAGCGGATGGTTGACCCGCAGGTCGTAGGTCTGCTCGGCGCTCGAGCCGCAGTGCTCCTGGTAGGTCAGCCCGGCGTGGAACTTGATCGCCATGCCGGCGCGCGGTCCCTCGGTGAGCCAGGTGTCGTCGTAGGAGTCGACGTCGAAGCAGAAGTCGTCGAGCTGGCCGGTGCGGAAGAGCGCGCCGGGGTTGAAGTCGTCGTACTGGGTGAGGTTGTTGGTGAAGGTGCCGCCCTGCACCACGATGACGCCGCCCTGGTAGCCGAAGAGGCCACCGATGGCGAAGCCCGCGAGCACGATCAGCACGGAGAGGTGGAAGAGCAGGTTGCCGGCCTCGCGCAGGTAGCCGCGCTCGCCAGCGACGAAGTCGACCGGGTCCTCCGAGACCACGCTCCGCAGCCGGTAGCGCCGCCCCAGCACCGCGCGGGCCCGCGCCAGCACCGCCTCGGGCTCCTCGTCGGTGCTGAACGTGGCGTGCTCGGGCAGCCGGGTCAGATTCTTCGGCGCCGCGGGCGGCTGGGCCCGCATCGCGCGGAAGTAGACGGCCGTGCGGGGCAGGATGCAGCCGACCAGCGAGACGACCAGGAGCAGGTAGATCGCGGAGAACCAGACCGAGTCGTAGACCGAGAACAGGTCCAGCTTCTCGTAGATCGGGGTGAGGGTCGGGTGCTCCTCCTGCCAGCGGTTCACGCCGAGCGCGTCGACCCCGGACTGCGGGATCACCGATCCGGGGACCGCCGCCAGCGCGAGCAGCAGGAGCAGCACCAGCGCGGTGCGCATGGAGGTGATCTGGCGCCAGGTCCAGCGGCCGAGCTCGCGGGCGGTCAGCTCGCCGGAGCGGCGCTCGGGACCCCGGCCGCCGTCCGGCGTGGTCGCCGGCCTGGTCGTCGCGGTGCTCATACCGAGACCTCGAATCCGCCGACCAGCTGGAGCTGCACCCAGTCGGTCGCCACGCCCCACCACCCGGTCACCATCAGTACGCCGACGGTGACCAGCATCAGGCCACCCAGGCGCATCACCCAGACCTGGTGCCGGCGCACCCAGCCCAGCGCGCCCAGCGTGCGCCGGTAGAAGAGCCCGGCGATGATGAACGGCACACCCAGCCCGAGCGCGTAGCAGAGCGAGAGCAGCGCGCCACGGGCCGCGGTCGCGTCCACGAAGGTCAGGTTGACGATCACGCCGTACGTCGGCCCGATGCAGGGCTGCCAGCCGAGCGCGAAGAGCGCGCCGATCAGGGGCGCCGCGCCGAGCCCGACCGCGGGGATGGAGTGCACCCGCCACTCGCGCTGGAGCCAGGGCACCACGCCGGCGAAGACCAGGCCGAGGCCGATCAGCCCGAAGCCCATGACCAGCGTGATGGTGTCCTGGTACTCGCGCAGCCAGCGGCCGACCACGCCGGAGGCGGCGCCGATCAGCACGAAGACGGTCGCGAACCCGACCACGAAGAGCACCGAGCCGAGCAGCATCCGCCCGCGGTGGCGCGCCTCGGCGCTCCCGTCGGCCAGGTCGGCCCCGGACAGCCCCGTGGCGTAGGAGAGGTACCCGGGCAGCAACGGGATCACGCACGGGGAGAAGAAGGAGACCAGCCCCGCGATCACCGCCACCGGCACCGCCAGCGCCAGCGACCCCCCGGCCGCCTGGCTCTGGAACCACTCACCCATCGGCGGCCTCCGCGCTCGCGGGCAGCAGCTCCTCCACCAGGGTGGTCAGGGTGCTGCGCGAGGGGATCGGGCCGTTGATCAGCGCCGCGACCCGACCGTCGGTGTCGAGCACCAGGGTCGCCGGCGGCGCGTACGGCGCGTAGCGGCCGAAGCCGAGCAGGGTCTTGCTGCCGGGGTCGTAGAGCGAGGGGTAGTCGACGCCGCGGTCGCGCTCGAAGGCGGCGGCGTTCTCCGGCGCCGCGTCGCGGATGTTGATCCCGACGAAGGAGACCTGCCCAGGGTGATCGGCCGAGAGCGACTGCTCGGCCTCGACCAGCATCGGCATCTCGGTCCGGCACGGCCCGCACCCGGACCACCACACGTTGACCACGACCACCTGGCCGCGCAGGTCGACGAGGTCGAGGTCGTCCCCGGCGACCGTGGTGCCGGCGACCTCGACGGGCTCCTCCCGATCGACCTCGGCGACCTCGACCACCTGGCTGTCGCCCGCGATGTACTCCTTGCCCTCGGTCCCCTCGACCGACGAGCAGCCGGTGGCGAGCAGCGCGAGGGCCAGCCCGGCCCCCGCGGCGCGCAGGACGCGGTTCATGCTGGAGTCGGCCCCTTGGGCTTGTTCTCCTCGGGGGCGTCGCCCGCCGAGAACGGGTCGTGCAGGTCCTCGGCCGGGATCAGGTCGATCGCCGGCTCGGCGTAGGAGACCTGGGCGAGCTCGGTGCCGACGAAGTGCAGCGAGGTGACCGAGCAGAGCGTGCACTGCCGGCTGCGCGGGTTGTGCAGGAAGGAGCGCTTCTCCACCGCGAGCCGGGTGGTCCAGATCGGCAGCTGGTGGGAGACCAGCACCGCCTCGTGGCCCTCGGCCTCCTTGCGGGCGTCCTCGACGGCCGCGAGCATCCGCACCACGATCGCCTTGTAGGGCTCGCCCCAGGACGGCCGGAACGGGTTCCACAGCAGCGGCCAGACCCGCGGGTCGAGCAGCACCTTCGCCGGCTCGGCGAAGCTCTTGCCCTCGAACCTGTTGGTGGACTCCAGCACGCGGTCCTCGATGCCGACCTCGAGGCCGAGCTTCTCGGCCAACGGCGCCGCGGTCTCTCGCGCGCGCTCCAGCGGCGAGGAGCGCAGCACGGTCACGTCGCGGCCGGCCAGGTAGTCGGCCGCCGCGAGGGCCATCGCCTTGCCGCGGTCGGAGAGGTGGAACCCGTCGCGGCGGCCGTAGAGGACGCCCTCGGGGTTGTGCACCTCGCCGTGGCGCAGCAGGTGGACGATCGTGGTGGCGGGGCTCGCGGAGGCGTCAGGAGTGCTCATCGGCCCTCCCCCTTTCCGGCTGCGGCGGCCGCGATCCGGGCCGACTCGGGCAGTGCGTCGAGGATGGCCTGCACGGCGCGGTCGTCGTGCGCGGCGGAGACGAACCAGGCCTCGTACGCCGACGGCGGCAGGTGCACGCCCCGGTCCAGCATGGCGTGGAAGAACGCGCCGTACGCCGCACCGTCCGTGCGCTGGGCACCGGCGTAGTCGCGCACCGGCTCCTCGGTCAGGAAGACCGAGAACATCGAGCCGGTGGACTGGATGACGTGCGGCAGGCCGGCGGCGGTGAACGCCTCGGCCACACCGGCACGGAGCGTGTCGGCGACCGAGCCGAGGTGCGCGTACACCTCGTCGGTGGCGTTGCGCAGGGTCGCGAGACCGGCGGCGGTGGCGACAGGGTTACCCGACAGCGTGCCCGCCTGGTAGACGGGACCGTCGGGGGCGAGGTGGCCCATCACGTCGGCGCGACCGCCGAAGGCGGCGGCGGGCAGGCCGCCGCCCATCACCTTGCCGAAGGTCATCAGGTCGGGGGCCCAGCCCTCGACGGCGCCGTCGGTGCCCCACTGGCCCGCACGGGAGACGCGGAAGCCGGTCATCACCTCGTCGCTGATGAACAGCGCGCCGTGGGCGCGGCAGGTCTCGGCGAGGAAGTGGTTGAAGCCGGGCTCGGGCGGGACGACGCCCATGTTGCCCGGGGCGGCCTCGGTGATCAGGCAGGCGATCCGGTCGCCGTGCTCGGCGAACGCGGCGGTCACCGCGGCCCGGTCGTTGTAGGGCAGCACCAGGGTCAACGCCGTGGAGGACTCCGGGACACCGGGGGTGCCGGGGATCGCGAAGGTGGTCAGCCCCGAGCCGGCCGCGGCCAGCAGGGAGTCGACGTGACCGTGGTAGCAGCCGGCGAACTTCACGACGAGGTCGCGGCCGGTGAAGCCGCGGGCCAGCCGGATCGCGGACATCGTCGCCTCGGTGCCCGAGGAGACGAGGCGCGCCCGCTCCACCGGGGTGCGCGCGACGATCTCCTCGACCAGCGCGATCTCGCCCTCGGTCGGGGTGCCGTAGGAGGTCCCGCGCGCGACGGCGGCGTTGATCGCGGCCATCACCTCGGGGTGCTGGTGGCCCAGCAGCATCGGCCCCCAGGAGCAGATCAGGTCGACGTAGGTGTTGCCGTCCACGTCGGTCAACCAGGGGCCCTCGGCGCTCGCGATGAAGCGCGGAGTGCCGCCGACCGCGTTGAACGCGCGGACCGGGGAGTTCACCCCACCAGGGGTGACCGCGCGGCCCCGGGCGAAGAGCGCCTCGGAGGTCCGGGTCGGTCGGTCGACGGAGCGCTGCAGGTCAGGAGCGGGCGTCACGCCCTCATTGTCACCGATCGACCCCAATGGCCCACATCGCCGAACACCGGCCGGACGCGGAGGAGTTCTTTACCATCGATCTCGGTCCAAAGTATGGAACTTGTTCCTGTGACGCGCGTAACGTCATCTTGCATACTCTGTTGGAGAAGAGAGTGTCGCTTCCGCGGGAGGGCAGCGGCGACACGCGTTCCACCCGGATCGCGTGCTGGCGAGACCCGGTCACAGGTGACCGGTACTAGGGGAGAACGCAATGTCGAGGAAGCGTCTGGGGCGGGTGCAGCGCGTCGTCACGATCGTGCCGCTGGCCCTGCTGTCGGCGGCCTGGACCGCCAGCGTCGCCGGCGTGGGCGGCCCGACCGCCGCCTCGCTGGTCGCCGGCCCCGCGGCAGGAGCGGTCCCCGACGGCACCGGCGTCCCCGAGGACGCGATCGACGAGCCGGCCAGCATGTCCAACCCGGGCTCGGTGGAGGACGTCGTCGACAAGCGCCAGCAGGCGGGCATCGTCACCGCCGCGGCGACCGACGAGATCCCTTCGGCGGCACTGGCGGCGTACCAGCGCGCCGAGAGCGTGATCAACACCGCCGACAAGAGCTGCAGGATCAGCTGGGAGCTGATCGCGGCGATCGGCCGGATCGAGTCCAACCACGGCCGCCGCGGCGGCAACGTGCTCGACGACGACGGAGTGGCGCGGCCCGGCATCTACGGCCCCGCACTGAACGGCAAGAAGCAGACCACGGCCGTGCCGGACACCGACGGTGGCCAGTACGACCGGGACGAGAAGTGGGACCGCGCGGTCGGCCCGATGCAGTTCATCCCGTCCACCTGGTCGGTGGTCGGGCTCGACGCGGACGGCGACGACCGGCGCAACCCGCAGGACATCGACGACGCGGCGCTGGCGAGCGCTGTCTACCTGTGCTCGGGCAAGGACGACCTGTCGACCGCGGCCGGCGAGCGAGCCGCGGTGCGCCGCTACAACAACAGCCCGTCCTACGTGAACCTCGTGCTCAAGGTCACTGACATCTACGTCGAGACCGACTTCGCACCGGCGCCGAGCAGCTCGGCCGCCGCGGGCTACATCGTCCCCGACGCCCCGACCTACGACTTCGGCAAGAACCTCGGCGCGAGTGCGCCGTCCGCGACCATCAAGAAGAAGTCCGGAGGCTCGGGCACCACGAAGAAGGGCTCGGGGACGACGGCACCGAGCGCCGCGCCCAGCACGCCGTCCGGCTCGGGTGGCGCCTCCAGCGGCACGAAGTCCGGCGGCTCCTCGTCCGGCGGCAGCACGTCCGGCGGCACCACGTCCGGCGGCACCAAGTCCGGCGGCACCAAGACCAGCGAGCCCAAGGTCGACATCCCGGACACCGGCAACGAGGTGGTCGACAAGGCCAACGACGCCACCGAGAACCTGATCAACGGCATGCTCGGGGCGTTCGAGGCCTCGGTCGGCAAGGCCAAGTGCTGGGCGCGCTACCCGCTGCTGATCCTGCAGCGCAGCGACCGCGAGAAGTGCCTCGCGTCCTACGGCGGCTGAGTCTCGAGGCGGGGGCGGGGCGTGTGTCTGAGCGCCCGCTCTCCCGATGCCTCAGGCACACGACCCACCTCAGGCACACGACCCACCTCGGGGACCGGGTGACTCAGCGGCGCAGCAGGCGGGCTGCCTCGGTGGCCCAGTAGGTGAGGATCACGTCGGCGCCCGCGCGGCGGATCGAGGTGAGCGTCTCCAGGATCGCCGGCTCCCGGTCGATCCAGCCGCGCTCGGCGGCGGCCTCGACCATCGCGTACTCCCCCGAGATGTTGTACGCCGCGACCGGCACGTCGACCGCCTCGCGGACCCGGTGCAGCACGTCGAGGTAGGCCAGCGCCGGCTTCACCATCACCATGTCCGCGCCCTCGGCGACGTCCAGCAGCGCCTCGGCCACGCCCTCCCGGGCGTTGCGCGGGTCCTGCTGGTAGGTGCGCCGGTCGCCCTCGAGGCTGCTGTCGACGGCCTCGCGGAACGGGCCGTAGAACGCCGAGGCGTACTTGGCCGAGTAGGCGAGGATCCCGGTGCCGGTGTGGCCGGCGGCGTCCAGGGCGTCGCGCACCACCGCGACCTGGCCGTCCATCATCCCGCTCGGGCCGACCATGTCGACGCCGGCGGCCGCCTGCACCCGGGCCATCTCGGCGTACCGCTCCAGGGTGGCGTCGTTGTCGACCTCGCCGGCCTCGGTGACCACGCCGCAGTGCCCGTGGTCGGTGAACTCGTCGAGGCACAGGTCGGCCATCACCACCAGATCGGTGCCGACCTCCGCCTTCACGTCGGCGATGGCGACGTTCAGGATGCCCGCGGGGTCGGTGGCGCCGCTGCCGACCGCGTCCTTGGCCTCGGGGATGCCGAAGAGCATCACCCCGCGCAGGCCGGCCTCGGCGGCCTCGGCGACCGCCTTGCGCAGGGTGTCGCGGGTGTGCTGCACGACGCCCGGCATCGAGCTGATCGGGCGCGGCTCCGCGATCCCCTCGCGGACGAAGAGCGGCAGCACCAGCTGGGCCGGGCGCAGGGTCGTCTCGGCGACCATCTCGCGCATCGCGGCGCTGGAGCGGAGCCGGCGCGGGCGCACGACGGGGCGTTCGAAGTCGCTCATGGTGCGACCTTAGTCCGCCGCGCCCGGTGGGCCTCGACGCGGGCGACGAGGTGCGGCGTCACATGGATCTCCGCCCCTGATCGGGCAGGTTCGGGGCGGAGATCCATGTGACGCGGGCGACGAACGACCCGCCGGACGGTCAGGCCTTGCGGCGGCGACCCGACGGCTTGCGGTCCGACGGCTTGGTGATCGGCTCGCCGGCCTCGACCAGCGCGGCGCGACGGGCGGCACCGAAGCCGGCCAGCGCCTCCACCAGCACCTCCACGTCCGGCTTGGGGGCCATCACGTCGACCCGCAGGCCGTGCTCCTCGGCGGTCTTGGCCGTGGCGGGGCCGATCACCGCGATCACCGTCGACGGGTGCGGCTTGCCGGCGATGCCGACCAGGTTGCGCACCGTCGAGGACGAGGTGAAGACGACGGCGTCGAACTTGCCGGTCTTGATCGCGTCGCGGGTCGGCGCCGGCGGCGGCGAGGCCCGGACGGTCCGGTACGCCGTGACGTCGTCGCACTCCCAGCCCAGGTCGATCAGGCCGGCGACCAGGTTCTCGGTGGCGATGTCGGCACGCGGCAGGAAGACCCGGTTGATCGGGTCGAGCTGCTCGTCGTACTCCGGCCACACCTCGAGCAGGCCGGCGGCGGACTGCTGGCCCTCGGGCACCAGGTCGGCGCGCAGTCCCCAGGCGGCGATCGCGGCGGCGGTCTTGTCGCCCACCGCGGCGATCTTGAGCCCGGAGAAGGCGCGGGCGTCGAGGCCGTACTCCTCGAACTTCTCGCGGACCGCCTTGACCGCGTTCACCGAGGTGAAGGCGATCCACTCGTAGCGGCCCTCGACCAGGCCGCGGACGGCCTTGTCCATCTGCTGCGGGTTGCGCGGCGGCTCGACCGAGATGGTCGGCACCTCCTCCGGCACGGCGCCGAAGCCACGCAGGCGGGTCGAGAGCGACGCCGACTGCTCCTTGGTGCGGGGCACCAGCACGCGCCAGCCGAACAGCGGCTTGGTCTCGAACCAGGAGAGCTTCTCACGCAGGTCGACGACCTTGCCGACCACCGTGATCGCCGGCGGGGCGATCCGGGCGGCGCGGGCGTCGGCGGCGATGTTCTCCAGGGTGGAGGTCACCGTCTCCTGCTCGGTGGTGGTGCCGACCCGGGTCATCGCGACCGGGGTCTGCGGCGAACGGCCGGTCGCGATCAGCTTCTCGGCGATCTCGCCGATCTGGCCGACCGCGGAGAGGAGCACCAGCGTCGGCGCGTCCTTGTAGCGGCTCCAGTCGACCTTCTCACCGCAGGTGACCACGGCGACCTCGCGCTGGTCCTTGGTGGTCAGCGGGATACCGGCGTAGGCGGGCACCGCGGAGACCGAGGAGACGCCGGGGACGATCTCGAACGGGAAGCCGGCCTTGGCGACCGCCTGGGCCTCCTCGGGGCCGGAGGCGTAGAGGAACGGGTCCCCGCCCAGCAGACGGACGACGCGCAGGCCGCGCTTGACCTGCTTGACGACGACCTTGGCGCGGTTGGCGTGGGTGAGGGGCTGGCCGTCGTCGCCGAAGCCGCCGTCGAGGATCTGCGGGCCGGACTCGTCGGCGGGCTCCGCCTCCGGGTCGACCTCGACGCTCACGTCGTCGCGCAGCGCGGCGACCAGCGCCCGCTGCTCGGGCGCCTCGGTGATGATCACCTCGGCATCCCTGATCAGCTGTACGGCACGGACTGTCAGCAGCTCGGGGTCACCGGGACCGGTGCCGACGAAGGCGACACCTCCCGCGGTGATCTGGGGGGCGTCGGCGGTCGGGGCAGCCGTGGTGGCTGTCGTGGCTCGCGTCATGCGTTCTGCACCTCTGCTGATTGTGCGGTCGTGTGCGGGTCCTGCGTGGTCGTCGAGGGCGCGGAGAGGTCCTTCGCTCCGTCCTCGAGCATCTCGGTGGCGAGGGAGTCCCCGAGACCGGCCGCCTGCCGGGGCCAGTCCTGCGGGTCCTCGGCGAGCAGCACGGAGGCGGACCTCCGTACGGCGAGCGCGCCGTCCTCGGAGAGCACGACCGCCCGGAGCCACAGCTCCCAGCGACCGTCTTCGTCGCTCTCCGCCACCTCGGCCAGCGCCCCGATCGGGGCGGAGCATCCGCCCTCGAGGGTGGCCAGGGTCGCGCGCTCCGCGAGGACGGCGGCACGGGTGCCGGGGTCGTCCAGCGCGGTCAGCGCGTCCCGGGTCGCACCGTCGTCGGCGCGACACTCGATCGCCAGCGCGCCCTGTCCGGGCGCGGGCAGCATCTGGAGGGGGTCGATCACCTCGGTGATCTCACCCTGGCGGCCCAGGCGGGCCAGGCCGGCCCGGGCCAGGATCACGGCGTCGTACTCGCCGGAGGCGACCTTCGCGATCCGGGTGTCGACGTTGCCGCGCAGGCCGCGCACGTCGACGCCGAGGCCGAGCGCCCGCAGCTGGGCGGCGCGGCGCGGCGAGCCGGTGCCGACGACGCTGCCCGGGGGCAGCTCACCGAGGGTCAGGCCGTCGCGGGCCACCAGCGCGTCGCGCGGGTCCTCCCGCTGCGGGATCGCCACCAGGGCGATCCCCTCGGCCGGAGCCGTGGGCAGGTCCTTGAGCGAGTGCACGGCGACGTCGACCTCGCCCGCCAGCAGCGCCTCGCGCAGCGCGCTGACGAAGACGCCGGTGCTGCTGGAGCCGGCGAGGGGGGTGCCGGCCGCCTGGGAGCGGTCGCCGTCGGTGGTGATCTCGACCAGCTCGGTGCTCAGACCGAGGCCCTCGATCGCGGCAGCGACGTGGCCGGACTGGGTGGTGGCCAGGGCGGAGCGGCGGGTGCCGATCCGCACGGCTCCCACGGACGTCTGCTCGCTGCTCATGCGCCTCCCTCCTCGGGTACGCCGACGGGCCGGGTCACCGCGTCCACGGCCTCCGGGTCCAGGGCGAAGAGCTCGGCGAGCGCCGCGGCGTAGGAGACCGCGCCCTGGTCGTTGGCGAGCTCCTTCACGCGGACCGTCGGCTCGTGCAGCAGCTTGTCGGCGACGCGGCGCACGGTCTGCCGGACCTCCGCCAGGACGGTCGGGTCGAGGTCGGTCAGGCGGCTCTCGAGCCGGTTCATCTCGGCGTCGACCACGGAGGTCGCCATGGACCGGAGCGCGACCACGGTCGGGGTGACGCTGGCCTGGCGGCGGGCCGCCAGGAACGAGGTCACCTCCTCGCCGACGATGCGGCGGACCTCGTGCACCTCCTCCGCGGCGTCCGCGGGCAGCATCACGCCGGCCAGGTCGGCGAGGCCGACCAGGTGCACGCCGGGCAGGTCGGCGACGGCCGGCTCCACGTCGTGGGGCAGCGCAAGGTCGATCACGCCCAGCGGCGAGGAGTCATCGCCGCGGGCGGCGGCCACGTGCTCGGCGGTGATCACCGCGCCGAGCGCGCCGGTGCAGCTGATCACCACGTCGGCGCCGGCCAGCTCCGCGGTCAGGCCCGACCACGGCACCGGGTCGGCGGCGTACTGGGTGGCGAGCCGCTCGGCGCGGTCCATCGACCGGTTGACCACCGCGATCCGACCGGCACCGAGGCGGCGGGCGGTCGCGGTCGCGAGGCCCGCCATGGCACCGGCTCCGATCACCACGACGGAGCCGCCGGCGATCGGGTCGGGGCGACCGGTGGCCGCACCGATCTCGGCCAGCGCCGCGGTGACCAGGGTGGGCGCGACCTGCTCGATGCCCGTCTCGGCCCGGGTCCGCTTGCCGACCCGCAGGGCCTGCTGGAACAGCACGTTCAGCGCGGGCCCGACGGTGCCGATCTCCTGGCCGCGGCGCAGGGCGTCGCGGGTCTGGCCGAGGATCTGGCCCTCGCCCAGCGCCATGGAGTCCATCCCGGCGGCGACCTTGAACAGGTGCGAGATCGCGCCGTCGTCGTAGTGCACGTAGAGGTGCGGCAGCATCGCCTCGGTGCTGGCGCCGGCGCGCTCGACGAGGAGTCGGGAGAGCTGCTCGATGCTGCCGTGGAACCGCTCGACCTCGGTGTAGATCTCGAGCCGGTTGCAGGTGGAGATGACGGTCGCCTCGGTGACGTGCGCGCAGGAGGCGGCCTCGGCGACGAGCTTGCTCACGCCACTCTCGTCGAGGGCCACGCGCTCCAGCAGGGAGACGGGTGCGGAGTTGTGGGAGATGCCCACGACCAGGATGCTCACGCGGCGCCTCCGTCGGCTCCGTTGGCCTTGCGCTGCTCGTGGTAGGCCAGGATCTGCAGCTCGATCGACAGGTCGACCTTCCGCACGTCGACGCCGTCGGGCACGACGAGGACCGACGGCGCGAAGTTCAGGATGCTGGTGATGCCCACGGCGACCATCCGGTCGGCGACGGTCTGGGCCGCGGACGCCGGGGTCGCGATCACGCCGATCGCGACGTCGCTCTCGCCGACGATGGCCTCGAGCTCGTCGAAGGGTCGCACCGGGATGTCGGCGACGACCTCGCCATGCATCACCGGGTCGGCGTCGAGCAGGGCGACCACGCGGAAGCCGCGGCTGCGGAACCCGGAGTAGTTGGCCAGCGCCTGACCGAGGTTTCCGATGCCCACGATCACCACGGGCCAGTCCTGCGTCACGCCGATCTCTCGCGCGATCTGGTAGCGCAGGTAGTCGACGTCGTACCCGACACCACGGGTGCCGTAGCTGCCCAGGTAGGAGAGATCCTTGCGCAGCTTGGCGGAGTTGACCCCGGCGGCCGAGGCCAGGTCCTCGCTGGAGCAGGTGCGGATGCCACTGTCGGCAAGACCGGTCAGAGCCCGCAGGTAGACGGGCAGGCGGGCCACCGTGGCCTCGGGGATCACCCGGGCGCTCTCGCTCGTATTCCTTGCGGTCACAGCTCTTCTTTCCAGCCCTGTCCCTTCGGACGCGGCGGGCTCACTGTAGGAGCTTGTGAACGTGCGAAACAAATCTAAGGGACGAGGGTCCCGGACGCCGTGCAAACCAGCCGCGGGGCCTGTGCTAGCAGGTGATAACAGGTCGATAACGACTCAGAGAACGGGGCGTCTCGACCGGTCCTGCGGAGGGTGCGGGAGCGGCCGTCACCGGGTCAGCGCGGCCCGCAGTCGCACCGCGCTGACCCGCCAGAAGTCGTGCTGGGCGCCGTCGACGAAGGTCACCGGGATCTCGTGGCCGAACCGCGCCTGCAAATCGGCGTCGGTGTCGATCGAGACCTCCTCGAAGGCCTCACCGAGCTCCGCGCACACCGCCGCGATCACCTCGCGGGCGTCGTCGCAGAGGTGGCAGCCGGGGCGGGAGTAGAGGGTGACCCGCGGGGCCGGGGACCGGTCGGAGGTCATCGGATCAGCCCTCCGGCCCGTCGCCGGGCGATGCCGCGCAGCACGCCCTTGCGGATCTTCCCCGTCACCGTCCGCGGGAGCGTCTCGACCACCTCGACCCGCGCCGGCCGCTTGAACCCGGCCAGCTGCTCCTGGCAGCGCCGCTGCACCGCCGCCACCAGGTCCGCCGCCCCGTCCGGAGCCACCTCGGGCGTCGGCACCACGTAGGCCACGACCGCCTCGCCGGTCCCGGCGTCGGGCACCCCCACGACGGCGACGGCGCGCACGCCCGCGACCTCGGCGATCACCTGCTCCACCTCGATCGGGTAGACGTTGAATCCGGAGACGATGACCAGGTCCTTGATCCGGTCGACCAGGTACAGGTCGCCCTCGGCGTCGAGGAAGCCGACGTCACCGGTGGACCACCAGCCGCCCTCCCCCGGACCGTCGGCGCCGTCGGGCCAGTAGCCGCTGAACAGGTTGGCGCCGCGGATCTGGATCTCCCCGGGGTCGTCCGCGTCGGCGGCGGACCGCGGCTCGCCGTACTCGTCGACCAGTCGGAGCTCGATCCCGCCGAGCGCCGAGCCCACCGAGCCGATCTTCGGCTGGCCGGAGTGGAGCGTCGTGGTCACCACCGGCGCCGCCTCGGTCAGCCCGTAGCCCTGGTGGACCGGCACCCGGGCACCGGCCTGGAAGTCCTCGATCGTCTCGGCGGACAGCGGTGCCGAGCCCGACAGCACCAGCCGCACCGGACCGAGTCGCTCGGCGAGCCCGTCGACGCCGATCCAGTGCGCGAAGACCGGCGGCGCCACGGGCACCACGCTGCACGCCTCGTCCTCGATCAGGTCCAGGGTCCCCTCGGGGTCGAACCGGTCGGTGAGCACCAGCTTGGCGCGGTGGCGGAGCACGCCACCGAGAACGGCGTTCAGGCCGTAGACGTGGAAGAGCGGGACCAGCCCGAGGACCACGTCGTCGCTGTTGATCATCGGCGGGCTCACCGCCGCCACCTGCTCGACGTTGGCCAGCAGCGCGCGATGGCTCAGCATCGCGGCCCGAGGGCGGCCGGAGGCACCACTGGTGTAGAGCAGCACGGCCAGGCGCTCGGGGTCCGGCAGCGGCGGCACGGGCGACGGCGTCGCCGAGCACAGGTCCTGGTAGGCGCGCTCACCCGGGCGGGGCGGCACGTCGACCACGACCACGCCGACCCGCTCCCCGGCGCCGCCGCGGATCGCGGCCCG
The DNA here is from genome assembly GCF_004919105.1 of Nocardioides sp. GY 10113. Classification (GTDB taxonomy): domain Bacteria; phylum Actinomycetota; class Actinomycetes; order Propionibacteriales; family Nocardioidaceae; genus Nocardioides. Next base: position 422,869 of record NZ_STGK01000001.1, on the reverse strand, counting down.
GACGGCGTCGATGCTCTCCTGGTCGGCCAGCACCAACCGAGCACCGGAGTCCGGGATCAGCCAGGCGAGCTCGGCCTCGGTGGAGCCCGGGTTGACCGGAACGGCCACGGCCTGGGCGCGCAGCACCGCGAGGTAGCCGGCGACGAACTCCAGCCGGTTCCCGAGCGCGATCATCACCCGATGGCCGGCCACGATGCCCGCCTCGCCGAGCCCGGTGGCGAGCCGCGAGACCTCCTCGTCGAGCTGGCCCCAGGTCACCCCGCGGCCGCCGGCCTCGATCACGGCGAGACGCTGCGGCAGGTCCGCCGCGGCGGCGGAGAGCAGCTCGGCCACGTCCGCACCTGGTTCCGGGAGCACCGTCGGGGGCATGCTGGAGATCCTACGGACTCGGAACCACCGCCGGCAGTGTTCACCGCAGCCCTACGCTGACCCCATGCACGGCACCTCGGACCGACACCGGCGCCCCAACCTGCAGCAGCGCTCCCGGCTCGCGGGCGAGGCCGCGGCCGCCGCGGCGGAGGTGGAGTCCGCGCTGACCACGCCGTCGGACCCCGGCTCGGCGGCGTTCTTCGACGTGGACAACACGGTGATGCAGGGCGCGAGCATCTTCTACTTCGCCCGCGGCCTCTACCGCCACGACTTCTTCACCACCCGCGACCTGCTCGACGCGGTCTGGAAGCAGGCCTACTTCCGGATCGCGGGCGTGGAGGATCCCGAGCACGTCGCCGAGGCGCGCAACTCCGCCCTCGCGATCATCGCCGGGCACACGGTCGCCGAGCTCGAGGAGCTCGGCGAGGAGATCTTCGACGAGGCGATGGCCCACCGGATCTGGCCGGGCACCAGGGCGCTGGCCCAGATGCACCTCGACCAGGGCCAGCGCGTCTGGCTGGTCACCGCGGCGCCGATCGAGATCGCCTCGCTGATCGCCCGCAGGCTCGGGCTGACCGGAGCACTGGGCACCGTCGCCGAGCACGTCGACGGGGTCTACACGGGGCAGCTCGTCGGCGACCTGCTGCACGGGCCGGCCAAGGCGGTGGCCGTCCGCGCCCTCGCCGAGCGCGAGGGCCTGGATCTCGCGCGGTGCTCGGCGTACTCGGACTCGGTCAACGACCTGCCGATGCTGAGCCTGGTCGGCGACCCGTGCGCGATCAACCCCGACCCGAAGCTGCGGGCGCACGCCCGCGCGAACGGCTGGCGGATCCGCGACTACCGCACCGGACGCAAGGCGGCCCGGGTGGGACTCCTCGCCGGTTCGGCCGCGGCGGGCGCCGCCATCGCCACCTCGTTGGTACGCCGGGCGAGCCGTCTCAAGCACTGACACCTGCGACACCGTGTTCTGCGATCCGGTTCCACAGCGGCCGGATCGCCCGTAGGATCCCGGCCCGGGGGAGTTGCACCGGAGGGAGGGGACCGGGCATGACATGGAGCGGCCACGCCGCGCAGGGCCTGGAGTCGCTGCGCGCTGCCGTGCTGGCCGCGCTCGCGGCCGAGCCGGCGCTCGCCGGCGCGGGCGGAGGCCGGCCGGCACGCCGTGCCCCGGACCGCTCGTGGCTGGCGATGGACGCCGGCACCGACCAGCGCCCGGGCTCCGGGATCGGCGGCGACGGCGGCCGGGACATCGGCCCCGCAGCGTCCTCCGAGGACTCCGCCGAGGAGCGGGAGCGACTGATCGGGCTCGTCGAGCTCGCGCGCGGCGGCGACTCCGACGCCTTCGGCCTCCTCTACGACCACTACCAGCCCTCGGTGTACCGCTTCCTCTACTACCGGACCCGGTCGGCACCGCTGGCCGAGGACCTCACCTCGGAGACGTTCTTCCGCGCACTGCGGAACATGTCGTCGTTCCGCTGGCAGGGCAAGGACTTCGGCGCCTGGCTGATGACCATCGCGCGCAACCTCGCCACCGACCACTTCAAGGCGGGGCGCACCCGGCTCGAGGTGACCACCGAGGACATGGGCGCCCACGACGACACCACCGAGGGCCCGGAGAACGCCGTGCTCGCCAGCCTCACCCACCAGGTGCTGCTGGAGGCCCTCACCCAGCTGCCCAGCGAGCAGCGCGACTGCCTGGTGATGCGGTTCCTCCAGGGGATGAGCATCGCGGAGACCGCCGCCGCGCTCGGCCGCAGCGACGGCGCCGTCAAGCAGCTCCAGCTGCGCGGCGTGCGGAACCTGGCCAAGCTGATGCCGGAGGGGATCCGATGAGCCGACCGGCGACCGCACGCGGGATTACCTGTACCGCGCTGTCACATGAAAAAGGCCTCTCACCTGCCGTAACCCCGATTGATGCCCGGTCGTTGTGCCGTCACACCAGTCACACAGAGCGAGTAGGACGAGCACGATGATGGGCCCCGCAAAGACGCGCCGAGCCGAGGAGTTCGACGCCCTCGCCAGCGGTCGCGCGCCCCGCACCGGGGACCCGCGGTACGACGACCTGCTCGAGGTCGTCGCGTCGCTGCGCTCGGTTCCCGACGTGACGGCGCGTCCCGCGTTCGTCGCCGACCTGCGCACCCAGCTGATCGCCGCCGCGGAGCGCCAGGACGTCCGGGTCGTCGACGACGCGACCGCCCTGCGACTGACCCCGACCCAGCGCCGCGGTGCCCGCGAGCGCCGCCTCGCCGCCGTGGTCGGCGGCTTCGCCGTCGTGGCGGCGACGGGCTCGATGGCGATGGCGGCGCAGAGCGCACTTCCCGGCGAGGTCCTCTACCCGGTCAAGCGGGCGATGGAGAACGCCCAGACCAACCTGGCCTCGAGCGACTCCGCCAAGGCCGAGTCGCTGCTCAAGCACGCCGACATCCGTCTCAGCGAGGTCGAGGCGCTGGCCGCGAAGCAGGACGCCGACGCCGACGCGATCAGCGCGACGCTCGACGACTTCAAGCAGCAGACCAACCAGGCCGCCACCCTCGCGCTGGACGAGTACGACGCCGGGGAGGACGCCGGACTGTCCGACCTCCGCGAGTTCAACAAGGACAGCATCGAGCGCCTCAGCGAGCTCAACCAGCGCGTCCCCGACGACAGCCGCGCCGCGCTGTCCGGCGCCGCTGAGAACCTGAGCCAGCTCGAGCAGGAGGCCGCCGGCCAGTGCCCCGAGTGCGGCGGCGCGACCCCGTTCAGCATGCCGGACTTCGACCCGGCGGCGTTCGCGGAGATGCTGGACTTCGACCTCAGCAAGCTCAGCCGGATCGCCGGCCAGGAGGGCGCGGAGGACACGGCCGGCCAGCACCGGTTCAAGGTCCGGGCCAGCGAGGCGACGATCTCCGCGGAGCCCACGACGCCGAGGAAGGGCAGCGGCGCCGCGGCAGACCCGAGCAAGTCGGCCACCGCGGCGCCGACGCCGTCCGGCGCCGCGACCGGCATCCCGGGGGTCGACGACCTGATCGACGCCGGCAAGGCCACGGCCGAGGACGCCACGACGCCGGGTGGCACGTCCCCCGGCAGCCTGCTCCCCGGCGGCAAGGACCGATCGACGTCGCTGAGCAAGGCCCTGCAGGCGCTCGCCGAGAGCCTCGGGCTCGACCAGACGGGCTACGGCGGGCCGAGCTCCGAGGGCGGCCGGTCCGGGTTCCTCGGGCTCCTCGGCCTCAACCGCTGACGCGAGTCGGCGAGGCCGACCGCCGGCACGGGTCCGGCGCTACCGTCCCGCCGGCCGAGGCTGCCGGTCAGCCGAAGACCGAGGGGCGCTGCATCAGCAGGCTGTAGAGCGTCTGCTGGATCGTCTCGCGCACCTGGTCGGTGACGTTGAAGACGAGCATCGGGTCGTCGGCGGCGCCGTCGTCGTACTCGTCCGTGCGGATCGGCTCGCCGAACTCCAGCAGCCACTTCGACGGCAGCGGCACCAGCCCGAGCGGCCCCAGCAGCGGGAAGAACGGCGTGATCGGGACGTAGGGCATGCCGAGCAGCCGGGCCAGGGACGGGATGTTGCCCACCAGCGGGTAGATCTCCTCGGCGCCGACGACCGACAGCGGGATGATCGGCACACCGGTGCGCAGGGCCGCCGAGACGAAGCCGCCACGACCGAACCGCTGCAGCTTGTAGCGCTCCGAGAACGGCTTGCCGATCCCCTTGTAGCCCTCGGGCCAGACACCGACCAGCTCACCGCCGCGCAGCATCCGCTCGGCGTCCTCGGAGCAGGCGAGCGTGGCACCACCCTTGCGGGCGACCGCGCCGACCAGCGGCAGCCGGAACACCAGGTCCGCCCCGAGCGGACGCAGGTGGCGTCCGGTCGCGTCGTGGGTGGAGACCATCGTCATCAGGCCGTCCACGGGGATGGTGCCGGAGTGGTTGGAGACGACCAGGGCGCCACCGGTGGCGGGGATGTTCTCGGCGCCGCGGACCTCGATGCGGAACCACTTCCGCGCGATCGGGCGCAGCGCCGCCATGAAGAACCGCTCGGTCACCTCGCGGTCGAACCCGTACTCGTCGACCGAGTAGTCGCCGCTGACCCGGCGCCGCAGGAAGGCGAGGAACCGCGCCAGCTGCGGCTCCCACTGGTCACCGAAGAGCTCGCGCGCAGCGTGCTGGAACGCCGCGAGCCAGTCGCCGGCCGGGATGCCGTGCGGCTCGCGGACCACGACCCGCTCCCCCTCGCCGGGCTCCTCGCCGGACTCCTCGCCAGACTCCTCGTCGGCGGCACCGTCGGCGGCACCGTCGTCGGCAGGGGGCCCAGCGGCGCCCGCACCGGTCTCGCCCGGCTCGAGGGTCGTACCCTCGCCGGGATCCGCGGCCTCGGAGGCGGCCTCGGAGGCGGCCTCGGATGCGGCCTCGGATGCGGCCTCGGATGCGGGGTCGGCGACGGGGTCCGTCGCCGGATCCTCGGGGCGCTCGGCGTCACCGGCGCGCTTCTTCGCGGCCGCCTTGCTGCCGCCGGCCAGGTTGCGCGCCGCGGCGGACGGTCGGGTCCCGGTCGCCCGGCCGGGTCGACCCCGTGTCCCGATCGGAATGATCTCTGCGTCACCCATCGCTGCCTCCGGCAATCGTGAGCGGGTGGCTGCGGCCCGCGGCGGCGGGGGCCTCGGAGGCGGTGGCCTCCGCTGACAGACGTGCGGAGAGGACGTCCAGCGCCCGCTCGGTCCGGCCGCCGCCCGGGGGCAGCGTCGCCGCGAACTCGGCGAACGCCTCGGCCGTGGAATAGAGCGGCTCGAACCCGAGGACGTCGCGCATCGCGGTGGTGTCCACGCCGCGGCCGTAGGTCAGGAACGCGACCAGCTCCGGGGAGAGGTCGGCCCGGCGCAGCGAGCGCAGCGCGGAGCCGACGCCGCCGAAGGCGACCGACGGCAGCGCCACGCTGGGACGCTGCGCACGGCGCAGCGCCTGGGAGAGCACGATCACGCCCTCACCGGCGACGTTGAACGTGCCGCCGATCCGCTCGGCCACGGCGTGCTGGAGCACCCGGTGCAGGTCCGCCTCGTGCAGGAACTGCAGGCGCGGGTCGAACCCGAGCACCGTCGGGATCACCGGCAGCCTCAGGTACGACGTCAGCGGGCTGATCACCTCCGCGCCGATCACGTTCGCGCACCGCAGCATGGTCACGGTGACGTCGGGTCGGCGCCGGGCGAAGCCACGGACGTAGCTCTCGACCTCGGCGACGTCCTTCGCGTAGCCGGTGCGCGGCGCGCGCCGCGGCTCCATGTCCTCGGTGAACATCGCGGGATCACGGCTGCTGGCGCCGTACGCCGTCGTGGTCGACTTGATCACGAGGTGGCGCACCTGCTCGGACTTCTGGCAGGCGGCCAGCAGCTGCATCGTCCCGATCACGTTGAGCTCCTTCATCGTGCCGCGCGCACCGGCGGAGCCGGGGGTGGCGATGACGCTCATGTGGACGACGGTGTCGACGTCCTCCTTCGCGATGATCTTCGCGATGACCGGGTTGCGGATGTCGGCGCGGACGAAGCTCACGTCCCCGATGTCACCCCGTGGCGGGATGGCATCGACGCCGATGACACGGTCGATCCCAGGCGCGGACGCCAGCGAGCGCGCGAACGTACGACCGAGGTCCCGGGAGACCCCGGTGATCAGGACGGTACGACCGGCGCCCACGACGTCGTGCCTGGGGGCGGTGCTTACTTGCCGAGCTTGCGGCGCTGCACCCGCGTCTTCTTGAGCAGCTTGCGGTGCTTCTTCTTCGCCATCCGCTTACGGCGCTTCTTGATGACCGAACCCACAGGGAACCTCCACGCCGGGCCTTCGACCCGAGCTCGTACGACTAAGCCCCCAACGGCAGTCGGGGGACTGGGCCAGCCTACTGGCCGATGGCTGCCCGCGGAGAATCAGGACGCCCCGATGGGACGCCACTGGCTCCGCGACGGCGGCCTCGATCGGCGTCAGCCGGCGTTGAAGAAGCTCTTCCGCAGGTACTCGTTGACGTCTTCCTCGGTCACCCGGAACGAGCGGCCGACGCGGACCGCGGGCAGGTCGCCGTTGTGGACCAGGCGGTAGACGGTCATCTTGGAGACCCGCATCATCGTCGCAACCTCCGCGATCGTGAGGAACTTGGGGTCCGGCAAGGACTCGGGACGCGACGATGGTGTCATCGGTGATAACCACGCTTTCTGTGCGCCCGTCACCGCCTTCCCCCAGCAGTGCCCAACAGACGCCTCGGCCGTGAGAATAGAGCCTGTTGTGACGGGTGTGGAAGAGAATCACCACTGAAACTTCAAACTTTCGGCGTGTCGCCTTGACCGACGTACCCCAAAGTGATGATTCTGCGCGCCCCGCCCGACCTCCCCGGGGCACCGGAGGCGTCGGAGCCACCTGGGAGACTGGCCGCATGCGGTTCCCCGGCTCCATCGATGCGGTTCTGTTCGACCTGGACGACACCCTCGTCGACCACCGGGGAGCCTCCGAGCGCGGACTGCGCGGCTGGCTGGCAGGGCTGGGCCTCGCGGAGGACGATGCCGACCTCGAGCGCCACGTGGACCGCTGGTTCGCGATCGAGGCCCGCCACTACGAGCGCTACCAGCGCCGGGAGATCACCCACCTGGAGCACCGGCGGCGGCGGATCCGCGACTTCCTCGCCGACTGGGACCTCAGCGACGACCGGCTCGCCGACGAGACCTTCGCCGACTTCCTCGGCTGCTACCAAGCCGCCTGGCGCGCGTTCGACGACGCCGCGGAGGCGATCGCCGCCGCCCGCGCGGCCGGCCTGCGCGTCGCGATCCTGACCAACGGCGAGCAGGCCGTGCAGGAGAACAAGGTCCGTCGGACCGGGCTGGCCGGCCTCGGGGCGCGGGTGCTGGCCTCCTCCGAGCTGCCCGCGGCCAAGCCGGACCCGCGCGCCTTCCACGCCGCGTGCGCGACGCTCGGCGTGGAGCCGTCGCGGTGCGCGATGGTCGGCGACTCCGAGCGCCACGACCTGCGCGGGGCACAGCGGGCCGGCCTCGTCGGCGTACTCCTGGACCGGACCGCCGCGCCCACGGCGGCCGGCACCCCGCGGATCAGCAGCCTCCGCGAGCTGGACTGGTCAGCCGCCCGCGGCGAGCGCGCGCGAGCGGTCGCGGGCGGCCTCGAGCGCGGCTAGGAACGCCGCCCGGACCCGGTGCACCTCGAGCTCGCGCAGCGCGGCGGCGGTCGTGCCCGCCGGGGAGGTGACCTGCTCGCGCAGCACCGTGGGGTGCTCGCCGGTCTCCTTGAGCATCGCCGCCGAGCCGACCAGGGTCTGCACCGCCAGCTCGTGCGCGGTGGTCCGCGGCAGCCCGAGGTGGACGCCCGCCTCGATCATCGACTCCACCACGAAGAAGACGTACGCCGGCCCCGACCCGCTGATCGCGGTCACCGCGTCCTGCTGCTTCTCGGGGACCCGGAGCACCTTGCCGACCGAGGCCATCAGCCCCTCGGCCTCGACCAGGTGCGCGTCGTCGCAGTGCGAGCCGGCCGAGATCGCCGACATGCCCTCGTCGACCAGCGCCGGCGTGTTCGGCATGACCCGGACGACGGCCACGCCGTCGGGGACGCGGGCCTCGATGAAGCCGGTGGTGATGCCCGCGGCGAGCGAGACCAGCAGCTGCCCGGCCCGGAGCACGGGGGCGATCTCGTCCAGCAGGTCGGCCATGTCCTGCGGCTTGACCACCAGCGCGAGGGTGTCGGCCTTGGTGGCCGCCTCGATGTTGTCGACCACGGAGACGCCGTACCGCTCCTCGAGCTCCGCGGCCCGCTCCGGGCGCTTCTCGCCCACGAGCAGGGTGTCGACGCGGCGGCCGGCGCGGACGAGGCCCGAGAGCAGGGTCTCGCCCATCACCCCGGCGCCGATGACGGCAGTCTGGTTCATCGCACTCACTTCTTGGAGATCAGGGACGTGACGAACAATGTCAGGTTGCGCGGACGCTCGGCGAGGCGACGCACCAGGTAGCCGTACCACTCCTCGCCGTAGGGCACGTAGACCCGCACCCGCTGCCCCGCCTCGGCCAGCCGGCGCTGCTCGACCGGGCGCACGCCGTAGAGCATCTGGAACTCGTAGGACTCCGCGCGGCGGCCGTACCGCTGCGCCAGCGCGTCGGCGATCCGGATCAGGCGCGGGTCGTGCGTGGCGATCATCGGGTAGCCCTGACCGGCCAGCAGCGTCTTCAGGCAGCGCACGTAGCTCCGGTCGACCTCGGCCGGGACGGTGAACGCCACGTCGGCCGGCTCGTCGTACGCGCCCTTGCACAGACGGACCCGGGAGCCCGCCCCGCTCAGCCGGCGGCAGTCGGCCTCGGTGCGGCGCAGGTAGGCCTGCAGCACCACGCCGGTCTCCGGGAAGTCCTGCCGCAGCTCGCGCACCAGCGCGATGGTGACGTCGGTGGTGGTGTGGTCCTCCATGTCGACGGTGACCATGGTGCCGGCGTTGCGGGCGGCCAGGCAGATCGCCCGGGCGTTGGCCAGCGCGGTCTGCTCGCCGTGCTCCGGCAGGCGCAGGCCGAGGGCGGTGAGCTTGACGCTCACCTCCGCCCGCTCGGCCAGCCCGGCGGCCGAGAGCGCGGCCAGCATCTCGCGGTAGGCGTCGACCGTCGCCCGCGCCCGCTCCGGGTCCAGCGTGTCCTCGCCGAGGTAGTCGATCGTCGTGTCGATGCCGTCCTCGGCCAGCGCCGCGACCGCCGCCACCACCTCCTCGGCGGACTCGCCCGGCACGTAGCCGCGCACCACGGACCCGGAGACCGGCAGCGAGGTCACCAGGTCCCTGACCCGCTCGCTGCCGGCGATCAGGAGGAGCGCGTCACGCAGGGGCCGCATGGTTCGAATGTACGGCGCCGCCGGCCCCCGAGGCTCACTCGGTACGCCGCCGGAGGGTCGCCGCGCCCAGCGCCAGCGCGCCGAGCGCGAACCCCGCGACGACCGCCACGTCACCCCAGACGTCGCCGGTCGCGGCGGAGGCGGACAGCGTCGACATGGCATCGACGGCGTACGAGAGCGGGAGCAGGTCGGAGACGAACGAGAGCACGCTCGGCAGCTGGTCGCGCGGCAGGATCAGCCCGCACAGCAGGATCTGCGGCACCACCACCGCCGGCAGGAACTGCACCGCCTGGAACTCGGTGCGCGCGAAGGCGGAGACGAAGAGGCCCAGCGCCGTGCCGAGCACCGCGTCGGCGATCCCGACCACGCCGAGCAGCCAGACCGGGCCCTGGATGTCCAGCCCCAGCAGCCCGACCGAGACCGCCACCGCGATCGCGGCCTGCACGGCGGCGACCAGGCCGAAGGCGAGCGCGTAGCCGAGCAGGAAGTCCAGCCGCTGCATCGGCATCGTGAACAGCCGCTCCAGCGTCCCGCTGGAGCGCTCGCGCAGCGTGGTCACGCTGGTCACCAGGAACATCACGAAGAACGGGAAGATCGCGAGCAGCGCCGGCCCGATCTGGTCGAAGATCGCGCTGCTGTCCCGGTAGACCCACCACAGCAGGGTCTGCAGGGCCACCGGGAGCACCAGCAGCATCGCCAGCGTCCGGTGGTCGCGCCGCAGCTGCATCAGCACGCGGCCGGCGATGGCGCCGGTCACCCGGGCGCTCATGCCGCGCCCCCGTCCCCGTCGCCGGACCGGCCGGCCTCGCCGACCAGCGCCAGGAACGCCGACTCGATGTCGTCGGCGCCGGCCGCCGCCTTCACCGCCGCCGGGGTGTCGTGCGCGAGGATCCGGCCCTCGCGCATCAGCAGCAGCTGCTCGCACCGATCGGCCTCGTCCATCACGTGGCTGGAGATCAGCACCGCCGTCCCGTCGTCGGCCAGCCGGTGGAAGAGGCCCCACAGGTCGCGGCGCAGCACCGGGTCCAGACCGACGGTCGGCTCGTCGAGGACCAACAGGTCGGGATCGCCGAGCAGCGCGACCGCCAGCCCGACCCGGGAGCGCTGGCCGCCGCTGAGGGTGCGGACCACCTTGTCCCGGTGGCTCTCGAGGTCCACGGTCGCGATCACCGGGTCGACCTGCCCGGCGTCGACGCCGAGCACGCGGGCGAAGAAGCGAAGGTTCTCGGTGACGCTGAGGTCGTCGTACACGCTGGACTCCTGGGTCATGTACCCGACCCGGTCCCGCAACGGAGCGCTGCCGCCGGGCTCGCCGAGCACGGTGACCGTGCCGGCCTCGATCCGCTGCACCCCGACGATGCTGCGCAGCAGCGTGGACTTGCCGCACCCCGACGGGCCGAGCAGCCCGGTCACCCCGGCGCCGACCTCGAGGTCCAGCCCCTCGAGCACGCGGTGGCCGCCGCGGACCACGGTGAGGCCCTCGATCTCGATGACAGGTCGTGCGTGGGATCCGCCCATGGCGCTCATCATGCTCCGCCGCGGTGCCGCCCCGCAGGCGCCGTGGGCCGAGAGGTCGAAGTTTCTGCCGGGCCCCGGGTCACGGGGTGGGCGCGGCCGCCTCCAGGTGGGTGCGCGCGAACTCCAGCGACTCCCGCAGGTCGGCCTCCCGCGCCTCACGGTTGGCGCAGCGCCGGGTGTTGATCTCGAGGACCACCTCGCCGGCGAACCCGGTGGTCGCCAGGTGCCGCAGGAACGCGTCGGCGCCGATGCTCCCCCGCCCCGGGACCAGGTGCTCGTCCTTCGCCGAGTCGGTGCCGTCGGTGAGGTGGATGTGCCGCAGCCGCGAGCCGAGCCGGTCCGCCATCGCGATCGGGTCCGACTGGGCGATCGAGGCGTGCGAGAGGTCGATGGTGGTGTTGGCGTAGGACTCCTCGGAGGGGTCCCAGCCGGGCAGGTACATCTCCAGGTGCCGTCGCGAGGAGGCGCGCCACGGGTACATGTTCTCCACGGCGAACGCGATCCCGCTGGAGCTCTCCAGGGCGGCGACCCCGTCCACGAACTCCCGGGCGTACTCGCGCTGCCAGCGGAACGGCGGGTGGACGACGACCACCTCGGCGCCGACCGCCTGGGCCATCTGCGCCGAGCGCTCGAGCTTGCCCCACGGCTCCAGCCCCCAGACCCGCTGGGTGAACAGCAGGCAGGGCGCGTGGATCGCGGAGATCGGCACCTGGTGGTGCTCCGAGAGGTTCTTCACCGCGCTGATCTGCTGGGAGAGCGCGTCCACCCCCACCATCACCTCGACCGACTCGTAGCCGACGGAGGCGGCGTACGCGAAGGCGTGCGCTGTCGACTCCGGATAGACCGACACGGTGGACAGTCCGATCCGGGGCCGGCGCGGGCTCTCGATCACGACGGGTCAGTGACCCCGAGCTTGTCGATCCGCTCCAGGATGACGCCCTCGCGCAGCGCCCAGGGGCAGATCTCGAGCCGATCCTCGTCGAAGATGTCCATGCAGGCCTCGGCCACCAGCGCGCCCGGCACGATCTGGTGGGCCCGACTCGGCGAGACGCCCGGCAGCGCCGCCAGCTCGGCCGGGCTCATCGTGACCAGCTTCGGGATCCAGCTGCGCAGCTCGTCCAGCGGCAGCGCGCGCGGCGCCAGCGGCCCGACGCCGGACGGCGCGGCGCCGCAGATCCGCGCCAGCGACCGGAACGTCTTCGAGGTGGCCGCGGCGCGGTGCGTCGACCCGGAGCGGAGCACCTGGCCGGCGTCGCGGGCGATCGTGGCGCGGATGTCGCGGCGGACCCGGCGCAGCCCCTCGGGGTCGGCCACCTCCGCGGCCCACTCCGAGGCGAGCCGGGCCGCGCCCAGCGGCAGCGACTGCGCGACGTCGGGGCGCTCGTCGGCCCCCGAGGCGATCTCCAGCGAGCCGCCGCCGATGTCGAAGACGAGCAGCCGGCCGGCGGACCAGCCGAACCAGCGTCGTACGGCGAGGAAGGTCAGTCGCGCCTCGTCCTCACCGGGCAGCACCTGGATGTCGACGCCGGTGCGCTCGCGGACGTGGGCCAGCACCTCCTCGGCGTTCCCGGAGTCGCGGACCGCCGAGGTGGCGAAGGGCAGCATCTCCTCGCAGCCCTTCTCCTCGGCCACCACCAGCGCCTCGGCGGTGAACGAGGCCAGGGCCTCGATCCCGGTCCAGGAGACGTCGCCGTTCTCGTCGAGGTGCTCGGCCAGTCGCAGCGGCTGCTTGTAGGAGAACGCCGGCAGCGGCGCCGCGCCGTCGTGGGCATCGACGACCAGCAGGTGACCGGTGTTGGAGCCGATGTCGAGGACGCCCAGACGCATGGGTCCCACGGTACTAGGGCGCGGCCTCGGCCCGGACCCGTCGAGCGGGCGACCGGCGGGTCACTAGATTGGGACGGTGCCCGAGGTCGACCTGGATTTCCCCCGAGCGTTCGTCGAGTTCGCCAACCCCGACGACGCCGACGAGGTGTTCCGCTGCGACCTGACCTGGCTGACCTCCTCGTTCGTGTGCATCTTCGGCCAGGGCTGCCGGGGCATCTACGCCGACTCCCCCGACACGGGCTGCTGCACGCTCGGCGCACACTTCTCCGACGCCGAGGACGAGCAGCGGGTGGCCGGGTTCGTCGCCCAGCTCACCGAGGACGACTGGCAGTTCCACCCCGGGCGCCGGGTGCGCACCTCGGACTGGGTGGAGACCGACGAGGACGGCGAGCGCAAGACGCTGGCCATCGACGTCGACGGCCAGGGCGCCTGCATCTTCCACAACCGCACCGACTTCGTCTCCCCGAGCGGCGGCGGCGCCGGCTGCGCGCTGCACGGGCTGGCGCTGCGGCAGGGGCGCAACCCGCTGGAGACCAAGCCGGACGTCTGCTGGCAGCTCCCGATCCGCCGCACGTTCCGGCAGGTGGAGCGCCCCGACGGCACCGAGTACACCGAGGTCGGGATCGGCGAGTACGACCGGCGCGGCTGGGGTCCCGGCGGGCACGACCTGGACTGGTACTGCTCCGGCAACACCGAGGCGCACGTGGGCATGGAGCCGGTCTTCGTCACCAACGAGCCCGAGCTGGTCGCGCTGATGGGCCGGGCGGCGTACGACGTCCTGGCCGGTCGCTGCGAGGCACACCTCCGGTCCCGCTCGGCGCTGGCGCTGCACCCCGCCTCGCCCCGCTGAGCGGGACCCCGGGGCGCCCGGGAGCCGGCCGATGTGGCGCAGATAACGCGTGTCGTTGCGCGCGTCCGCTTGAAGTGAGATCTACCTCTCGACATCAAGAGAGTTGGACCCCGCTGCACGACCGCCCGACAGGCATGCGAAGAATGTCAGGCATGCGCCTCGATCACCTGTCCTACGCCGCCGGACCGGACGGACTGGCCGCCACCGCCGAGCGCCTCGGCGCCGCGCTGGGCCGTGAGTTCGCCGACGGCGGGATCCACCCCCGCTTCGGCACCCGCAACATGATCATGCCGCTCGCCGGCGACATGTACCTCGAGGTCGTCGAGGCACTCGACCACCCCGCCTCCGACAAGGCGCCGTTCGGCCAGGCCGTCAAGGCCCGCTCCGCCCTGGGCGGCGGCTGGCTCGGCTGGGTGGTCGCGGTCCCCGACATCACCGTGGTCGAGGAGCGGCTGGGTCGCAACGCGGTCGAGGGCCACCGGCACCGGCCCGACGGCACCGAGCTGGTCTGGAAGCAGATCGGCATCAACGGGCTGATCGCCGACCCGCAGCTGCCGTTCTTCATCAAGTGGGAGACCCCGGGCGACCTGCACCCCTCCGCCGGCGCCGACGAGCAGTTCTCGCTGGCCGGCATCGAGATCGCCGGCGACCCGCTGCGGGTCAGCGAGTGGCTCGGCGAGTCCGTCGACGCACCGCTGGAGGACGTCAAGGTCGACTGGGTCGCCCCGCACGGCACCCCGGGCATCCTCGCCGCGCAGGTGCAGACGCCCACCGGCATCGTCCGGATCTGACGGGTCCCGACCTGACCCACCAGCCGCCCCTGCAGGGCTCGATCCCGAGCCCCAACATCTGGCGGCACACCTCGACGTACGAGATCGAGAACCACGCCGCCGACCCCGACGGACGACTGTGGGCGGCGATGCTCGAGCGGTGCGGGCCGGCCGGCTGGTCCGGCCGCACCGTCCTCGACCTCGGCTGCGGCTCCGGCTTCCACCTGCCCCGGTTCGCCGCGGACGCGGAGCGGGTGGTCGGCGTCGAGCCCCACCCCGGCCTGGCCCGCCTCGCGCAGCGCCGCACCCGGCGCCACCCGGGCGTGGAGGTGCTGCTCGGCACCGCGCAGCGGATCCCGCTGCCGGACCGCTCGGTCGACGTGGTCCACGCCCGCTGGGCCTACTTCTTCGGCCCCGGCTGCGAGCCCGGCCTGGCCGAGCTCGACCGGGTCCTGCGCCGCGGTGGCACGGCGCTGATCATCGACAACGACGCCAGCCGCTCCACGTTCGGCCGCTGGTTCCGCGAGGGGCACCCCGACGCGCACCCGCCCGAGGTCGTCGAGCGCTTCTTCGGCGCGCGCGGCTGGCGCCTGGACCGGATCGACATGGGCTGGCGGTTCTCCTCGCGTGCCGACCTGGAGGCGGTGGTCCGGATCGAGCTCGCCCCGGAGGTCGCCGACCGGGTCCTCGCCGGCCACACCGGCCTCGAGGTCGACTACGCGGTCAACCTCTGGTCGCGCCAGGCCTGAGCACTACCTACGACGTGGGCCGCCCGCGCTCGGACGGCGCTCGGGGTCGTCAGCCGTGACGGCGGCTCAGGACGGGACGGTGGAGCCGCGGACCGAGAGCGTGGGCGTGAGCAGGACGCCGGTCGGGGTGAACTGCTCGGCGCCGAGCAGTCCGCGCAGCGCGTCCACGACGGCCACCGCGGCGCGGTCCATCGGCGGCCGCACCGAGGTCAGCCCCGGCGGCACGGTCTGCGCGGTCGCGGAGTCGTCGAAGCCCACCACGGCCAGGTCGTGACCGGGCCGCAGCCCGCGCTCCGCCAGCACGTGCAGCACCGCCATCGCCAGGGTGTCGGAGGCGCAGACCACCGCGCTCGGACGGGCCACGTCGAGCATCGTCGCGGCCACCCGGCGGGCCGGTTCCAGGCTGTCCTCGGTGGTCCACGCCAGGCCACCGGTGTCGCAGCGTCGGGCCAGCATCGCCCGCTCCCACCCGGTACGACGGTCCTGCCCGATCCGGGAGCCCGCCGGCCAGCCGAGCCACGCGACCCGCTGGTGGCCCCGGTCCATCAGGTGCTCGGTCGCCAGCCGGGTGCCCGCGGCGCCGTCGACGTCGACCCACGCGTGCCGCGCGGCGGGGTCGTCCCAGGGACGGCCGAAGGCGACGAAGGGCGCCCGCCGCTCGGCCAGCCAGGTGGTCTGCGGGTTGCCGAGATAGGTGTCGGTGACCACGAACGCATCCACCGCGGTGGAGCGCAGGAGGTCGTCGTACCCCTTGATCGGATCGGGCATCCGGGTCCCGTCGGCGGCCTCGGTGTAGCCGTCCGCGACCAGCAGCACGTGGTACCCGGCCAGCCCCGACGCCTCGACCAGCGCGTGCACGAAACGGTCCATCGTGGAGTTCGCGGTGCTCTCGGGCACGGGTGGCACCCGCAGACCCACCAGCCGCGAGGTGCCGGTGCGCAGGTTGCGCGCGGCGCGGTTGGGCAGGTAGCCGAGGTCGACGATCGCGCGCCGGACCCGGTCCAGCGTGTCGGCGCGCAGCAGGGAGGGGTTGTTGATCGCGTTGGAGACGGTCTGGCGGGAGACGCCGGCGCGCTCGGCCACGTCGGCGAGCGTCGGCGGCAGCGTGCCCTGGCCGGGGTCGATCCCCATCCGCCACCTCCTCGCTCGTTCCGCGGCCCGTCGGACGCCGATTCTTCCACTCCCCGGCCGGTCGCCGACGGTGGTGTCGGGCCCCTCGCCTACGGTCGACCCATGCCCCCCGCTTCGCCACGCTCCGCCCGCGCCCCGCGGCCCGTCTACCGCTGCTCCGAGTGCGGGTGGACCGCTCCCAAGTGGGTCGGACGCTGCGGCGAGTGCCAGGCCTGGGGCTCGGTGGCCGAGAGCGCGCCCGAGCCGGCGCTGGGGTCGGCCCGCACGGCGGCCTCGCCGGTCACCGCTCCGGCGGTCCCGATCGGCCGGGTCTCGGCCGAGCAGGCGCTGCACAACGGGTCGGGGGTCCCGGAGCTGGACCGGGTGCTCGGCGGCGGGATGGTGCCGGGCGCGGCCGTCCTGCTGGCCGGCGAGCCGGGCGTGGGCAAGTCGACGCTGCTGCTCGAGGTGGCCGCCCGGACCGCCGCGAAGGGCCAGCGGACGCTGTACGTGACGGGCGAGGAGTCGGCGTCCCAGGTCCGACTGCGCGCCGACCGCACCGACGCGGTGCACGACGAGCTGTACCTGGCCGCCGAGACCGACCTCGGCGCGGTGCTCACCCACGTCGAGCAGGTCCGGCCGACGCTGCTGGTCCTCGACTCGGTGCAGACCATCGGCGCCTCCGGGGTGGACGGGGTGCCCGGCGGCGTCACCCAGGTCAAGGAGGTCGCCCAGGCGCTGGTCCGGGTGGCCAAGACCCGGGACATCACCGTCGTCCTGGTCGGGCACGTGACCAAGGACGGCGCGATCGCGGGACCTCGGGTGCTGGAGCACCTGGTCGACGTCGTCCTCCACTTCGAGGGCGACCGCAACTCCCGGTTCCGGATGGTCCGGGCGGTCAAGAACCGGTTCGGCCCGGTCGACGAGGTCGGCTGCTTCGACCTCGGCCCCGCGGGCATCACGGCCGTCGACGACCCCACCGGCCTCTTCGTGGAGCGCCACCACGGTCGCGTCGCCGGTGCCTGTGTGGCGGTGACGATGGAGGGCCGGCGACCGCTGCTGGCCGAGGTCCAGGCGCTGGCCACCGAGACCGGCGCCGATCGACCGCGCCGGACCACCTCCGGACTCGACTCCTCCCGCCTCGCGATGGTGCTGGCCGTGCTCCAGCAGCACGTCGGCATCAACCTGAGCAAGCACGACGTCTTCGCCTCCACCGTCGGCGGCGCCCGGCTCACCGACCCCGGCAGCGACCTCGCCGTCGCCGTGGCGGTGGCCTCCGCGCACGTCCTGACCCCGCCGCCCCTCGGCACGGTGGCGCTGGGCGAGATCGGCCTCTCCGGGGAGCTGCGCCGGGTGCGGGACCTTCCCCAGCGGCTCGCCGAGGCGGCCCGCCTCGGCTTCGCGATGGCGGTGGTGCCGGCCGAGCCACGCGACTCCGGCGGCCGCGGCCGGTCTGCCGACCGGGTGGTCGACGGGATGCGCGTGGTGGAGGCGCCCGACGTGACCAGCGCGCTGCGGTTGCTCGGGCTGGGCGGCGGCCGCAGCGCCCGGCGCGAACCGCGTGCCCTGGAGCTGGTCGAGGGCGGCGAGGACCGTTAGCAGCACCCCCGGCCCGATCTCCACCGGATCGGGGTCATCGGCAACAACGCCGACACGCCGACCGGGGGGTGGTATTGAATGCGGGGTGAGCGGGCGCTCACCTAGGGTGAGCGCAGCAGATCTGCTCGGGGATCGTGGTTGAGGGAGAGCACGTGGCGACGGAACGAGTCGGCGATGTCCGCCTTCGCGAGACACTCGCGTCGATCGCACCGGGCACCCCGCTGCGCGACGGCCTGGAGCGGATCCTCCGCGGCCGCACCGGCGCACTGATCGTGCTCGGCCACGATCCCGTGGTCGAGCAGATCTCGACGGGCGGCTTCGAGCTGGACGTGCCGTTCACCGCGACCGGCCTGCGCGAGCTGGCCAAGATGGACGGCGCGGTGATCGTGGACAACAACCGCACCCGGATCATCCGCGCCGCGGTGCACCTGATGCCGGACCAGTCGATCCCCACCGAGGAGACCGGCACCCGGCACCGGACCGCCGATCGGGTGGCCAAGCAGACCGGCTTCCCGGTGATCTCGGTGTCGCAGTCGATGCAGATCATCGCCGCCTACGTCGGGGAGACCCGGCACGTGCTGGAGGACTCGGGCCAGATCCTGTCCCGCGCCAACCAGGCGCTGGCCACGCTGGAGCGCTACAAGCTCCGCCTGGACGAGGTCTCCAGCACCCTCTCCGCCCTGGAGATCGAGGACCTCGTCACCGTCCGGGACGTCGCCGTGGTCGCCCAGCGCCTGGAGATGGTCACCCGGATCGCCCGCGAGATCGAGGACTACGTGCTCGAGCTCGGCACCGACGGTCGCCTCCTGTCCCTCCAGCTGGAGGAGCTGGTGACCGGCGTCGACATCGAACGCGAGCTGGTGATCCGTGACTACGTGCCCTCGCGGGAGCGCAGCCGTGACCCGATCGAGCTGTTGCAGCACCTCGACCAGCTCTCGGCGACCGACCTCGTCGACCCCGCCGCGGTGGCACGGGTGCTGGGCATCGGCACCGGCGAGCACCTCGACGGCGCCGTCGCACCCCGCGGCTACCGGCTGCTGACCAAGGTGCCGCGGCTCCCCGCGCTCGTCGTGGAGGGCCTGGTCGACCACTTCGGCACCCTGCAGAAGCTCCTGTCGGCCGGGATCGACGACCTGCAGGCCGTCGAGGGCGTCGGCGAGCTGCGCGCCCGGAGCGTGCGAGAGGGGCTCTCCCGCCTCGCGGAGTCGACGATCCTCGAGAGGTACGTCTGAGCCTGCCTCCGGCGATGCTCGGCTTCGGCGCGACCATCGGCGGATGCGGGGTGGGTCAGCGCCGCGGCTCGCCGGTCGGCTGATCGGTCGCCCGGGCGGAGCCGTTCTGGGACCGGTCCTTCTTCGGAGAGCCGGACTGCTGGGCCCGCTGGGACTTCTTCGCCTTCTCCGCGTTCTTCGCCTTCGCCGACTGCTGGCCCTGCGGGGCCTTCTTCGTCGGCTCCGGGGTCACCTCGACCGTCGTGGCGCTCGGCGCGACCAGGTCGAAGGTGCTGGTGCTCGGCTCGCCGCCGATCGCCGAGGCGACGAGCGTGTAGTCCCCGGGCAGCACCCACCCCGCCCGGTCGGTGCAGCCGTCGTCGGACTCGCGCGCGTTCCAGGTCATCGGCACGACGGTGGCGATGATCCGACGCACGACCACGGACCGCGCCGGCAGGGCGCCCGGGCACTGGCGGCTGGTCCAGATCTCCTCCCCCGCGTCCAGGATCTTCAGCGACACCGAGACACGGCTCAGCCGCCAGGTGCACGCCTCCGCGGAACGGGTCTGCAGCCGCAGCCCCACCGTCACGTCCTGACCGGCGACGCCGTGCTCGACCTGGGCCGCGACCGCGACGTCGTCGTCGGCGCAGCGGCCGCTCGGCGCGGCGAGCTCGGTGGTCGGCGCCGACGGCCCGAAGGTCGGGCCGGCCGGCGCCTGCGCGCCGCGCTGCTTCGCCTTGCGTGCCTTCTTGGCCTTCCCGACCTTCTTGCCCTGCGCGGTGGCGGCGGGCACCGTCACCGTCCGGCTGGCCTCCACCGACCCCGCCTGCTGCGCCACCGGCTCGGTCGACCGGCCGTCGCTGCTTCCGGAGAGGATGCTCCCGATCAGGAAGACGAGGGTCCCGGCGAGGGCGACCACGAAGAAGCGTCGCCGCCAGTAGACCTCCGGCGGGAGAGGCCCGCGGGTCAACGAGCGGCGGCTGGTCATGGCGGGAACGGTAGCCAGCCGGGGCGCCGGATCGGCGCTCCCTCGCCGGGGGCCGATGACTCGTGGCCCACGCCACCCGGCACCATGGCTTCGTGAGCCCCTCCCTGGTCGACCCCGTCCTGCGCTGGTACGACGCGAACGCCCGCGACCTGCCGTGGCGCCGGGCCGAGGCCACCGCCTGGTCGGTGATGGTCTCGGAGTTCATGCTGCAGCAGACCCCCGTCTCGCGGGTCCTGCCCGTGCACGCCGCCTGGATGGAGCGGTGGCCGACGCCGGCCGACCTGGCTGCCGAGTCGAGCGGCGAGGCGGTGCGCGCCTGGGGTCGGCTCGGCTACCCGCGCCGGGCGCTGCGCCTGCACGGCGCCGCCGTCGCGATCGTCGCGGACCACGGCGGGGAGGTGCCGGCGGAGTACGACGCGCTGCTGGCGCTGCCGGGCGTGGGCGACTACACCGCCGCCGCGGTGGCGACCTTCGCCTACGGCCGTCGCCACGTCGTCCTCGACACGAACGTGCGCCGGGTGCTGGCCCGGGCTCTCTCCGGCGTGGAGTTCCCGGCCCGCTCGGTGAACCGCGCCGAGCGCGACCTCGCCGCGAGCGTGCTGCCCGAGGACGAGCCGACCGCCGCGACCTGGTCGGTCGCCGTGATGGAGCTGGGCGCCCTGGTGTGCACCGCGGACCGCCCGCGCTGCGACGCCTGCCCGGTGCGGACGCTGTGCGCGTGGCAGGCCGCCGGCAAGCCGGCGTACGACGGGCCGCCGCGACCGGTGCAGGCATGGGCGGGCACCGACCGGCAGTGCCGCGGCCGGCTGATGGCGGTGCTGCGCGACCACGTCGGCGCCGTCGGCAAGGACCGTCTGGACGCGGCCTGGGACGAGCCGGTGCAGCGCGAGCGGGCGCTGGCCTCGCTCCTCGCCGACCGGCTGGTGGTGCGGGTCGGCGAGGACCGCTACGCCCTCCCCTGACCCCGAGAGCCGGGGCTCGCGCACCCCCGAGCCGGGGCTTGGCCTCATCGACAAGCACGAACCGGCAGCCGCACCGTCTCGCGACGGCGCAACTGCCGGTTCGACTGCGCCTGAGCCCCGGTTCGAGGGTGCCTCAGCCCCGGGTCGGCGGATCAGGCCTCGGGGTCGGTCTCGCCCTCGGAGACCGTCTCCAGCGGCGGCATGTCGGGCAGCTCGGTGATCTTCTGCCCCTCGAAGGTGAAGCTCGCGTTCGGGCCCTCGCCGTCGACACCGACCAGGACGATCTGGCCGGGGCCGACCTCGCCGTACAGCATCTTCTCGGCGAGCACGTCCTCGATCTCGCGCTGGACCGTACGACGCAGCGGCCGGGCGCCCAGGACCGGGTCGAAGCCCCGCTGCGCGAGCAGGTTCTTCGCGGGCTGGGTGAGCTCGATCTTCATGTCGCGGTCCTTCAGGCGGACCTCGACCGCGGCGATCATGTTGTCGACCATCGCGATGATCTGCTCCTGGCTGAGCGGCGGGAACACGATGATCTCGTCGACACGGTTGAGGAACTCGGGCCGGAAGTGCTGCTTGAGCTCCTCCGAGACCTTGCCCTTCATCCGCTCGTAGGAGCCGGCCGCGTCGCCACCCTGGTTGAAGCCCAGGTGGACGCCCTTGGCGATGTCCCGGGTGCCCAGGTTGGTGGTCATGATGATGACGCAGTTCTTGAAGTCCACGACCCGGCCCTGGGAGTCGGTCAGGCGACCCTCCTCCAGGATCTGCAACAGGCTGTTGAAGATGTCCGGGTGCGCCTTCTCGACCTCGTCGAAGAGGACCACGGAGAACGGCTTGCGGCGCACCTTCTCGGTGAGCTGGCCGCCCTCCTCGTAGCCGACGTAGCCCGGCGGCGAGCCGAACAGGCGGGAGACGGTGTGCTTCTCGCCGAACTCGGACATGTCGAGCTGGATCAACGCGTCCTCGTCGCCGAAGAGGAACTCGGCCAGCGTCTTGGAGAGCCACGTCTTACCGACACCGGACGGACCGGCGAAGATGAACGAGCCGCCGGGACGCTTCGGGTCCTTCAGACCCGCACGCGTACGACGGATGGCCCGCGACAGCGCCTTGACGGCCTCGTCCTGGCCGATGACGCGCTTGTGGAGCTCGTCCTCCATCTTGAGCAGGCGGGTGGACTCCTCCTCGCTCAGCTTCACGATCGGGATGCCGGTGGCGACCGCCAGGACCTCGGCGATCAGCTCCTCGTCGACCTCGGCGACCTCGTCCATGTCGCCCGAGCGCCACTGCTTCTCGCGCTCGGACTTCTTCAGGATGAGCTGCTTCTCCTCGTCGCGCAGGCGGGCCGCGGCCTCGAAGTCCTGCCCGTCGATCGCCGCCTCCTTGCGCTGGCGGACCTCGCCGATCTTGTCGTCGTACTCGCGCAGGTCGGCCGGCGCGGTCATCCGCCGGATCCGCAGGCGCGAGCCGGCCTCGTCGATCAGGTCGATCGCCTTGTCCGGCAGGAACCGGTCGGAGATGTAGCGGTCGGCCAGCGTCGCCGCCGAGACCAGCGCCTCGTCGGTGATGGTGACCCGGTGGTGGGCCTCGTAGCGGTCCCGGATGCCCTTGAGCATCTCGATGGTGTCCGCGATGGAGGGCTCGGGCACCTGGATCGGCTGGAAGCGGCGCTCGAGCGCGGCGTCCTTCTCCAGGTACTTGCGGTACTCGTCGAGGGTGGTGGCGCCGATGGTCTGCAGCTCGCCACGGGCCAGCATCGGCTTGAGGATGCTGGCGGCGTCGATCGCGCCCTCGGCCGCGCCGGCGCCGACGAGGGTGTGGATCTCGTCGATGAACAGCACGATGTCGCCGCGGGTCTTGATCTCCTTGAGCACCTTCTTCAGGCGCTCCTCGAAGTCACCGCGGTAGCGCGAGCCGGCGACCAGCGCACCCAGGTCGAGGGTGTAGATCTGCTTGTCCTTGAGCGTCTCGGGCACGTTGCCCTTGACGATGTCCTGGGCCAGGCCCTCGACGATCGAGGTCTTGCCGACGCCGGGCTCGCCGATCAGCACCGGGTTGTTCTTGGTGCGTCGCGAGAGCACCTGCATCACGCGCTCGATCTGCTGCGCGCGGCCGATGATCGGGTCCAGCTTGCCCTCGCGGGCGTCCTGGGTCAGGTTGCGGCCGAACTGGTCCAGCACCAGGGAGGAGGACGGCGCCTCGGTGCCGCTGCCCGTCGACGCCGCGGCGGAGGCGGAGGACTCCTTGCCCTGGAAGCCCGAGAGCAGCTGGATGACCTGCTGGCGGACGCGGTTGAGGTCGGCGCCGAGCTTCTGCAGCACCTGGGCGGCGACGCCCTCGCCCTCGCGGATCAGGCCCAGCAGGATGTGCTCGGTGCCGATGTAGGAGTGGCCGAGCTGCAGCGCCTCGCGCAGGGACAGCTCGAGCACCTTCTTGGCGCGGGGGGTGAACGGGATGTGGCCCGAGGGAGCCTGCTGGCCCTGCCCGATGATCTCCTCGACCTGGGCGCGGACCGCCTCGAGCGAGATGTCGAGGGACTCCAGCGCCTTGGCCGCGACACCCTCGCCCTCGTGGATCAGGCCCAACAGGATGTGCTCGGTGCCGATGTAGTTGTGGGACAGCATGCGGGCCTCTTCCTGGGCCAGCACCACCACACGACGGGCTCGGTCGGTGAACCGCTCGAACATTTATCACTCCTCAGCTTCCGGGGCCTCCGCACCGCGGAGGGTCCTCACGAGAGGGACAACCCCGCGGACAGCCTACGCGTTCCAGGTAACTGCAAGATCACGTCCGCTGTCAGCGAACAGTCAGGAGCCGCCGGTCATCGGATCGCGGTAGTCGGGCTCCAACCAGTCCGACAGATCCACCCCGGTCAGGGTGGCGGTCTCGCGGATGTCGTCGGCGAACACCTCGCGCAGGTAGTCGCGGTCCTCGGGGTCGAGCGGGTCGAGCGCGACGCTCTGGACGCGCGGCACGACGTACTCCTGGCCGTCGGTCAGCCGTCGCTGCTCGACCCCGAGGAAGTCGAGCAGCGCCTCGACCACCTCGTCCGATCGGCTCCAGAGCTGGTCGGTGCGCACGAAGTGCACCTGATCGGGCCCGAAACCCTCGAGCAGCGCGCGGGCCTGCCCGGCGTAGAAGCCACGCTCCACGTGGGAGAAGCGGCGCCGGTAGATGCGCGGCTGCTCCGCCGCCCGGGCCCGACCCTCGCGGATCGCCTGGGCGAACGGCAGCGTCTCGCGGCCGCGGGCGGACTCCATGCGCCATTGGGAGAAGGCGCGGTAGACGGGGTGGCGCAGGGCCATCACCATCCGGGCACCGGGGTTGTAGGCGCGGATCCGCTCGAGCGCCCCGGGCCAGTAGGTGTAGATCGGCGTGCTCTCGCCGCGGACGGCCGGACGCGTCCAGTCGAACTGGGCGTGCAGCTCGGCGTAGTCCTCCGCCGACCAGTCCCGCGACTCCTGGTCGAAGAAGTGCAGCTCCTTGCGCGTCGGCATCTCGATGCCCGGGTGGCGGCGCAGCATGGCGTCGAGCGCGGTCGTGCCGCACTTCTGGCCACCGGCGACGAAGAAGTCCAGACGCTGCCCGGGATCACTCACCGGCACATCCAAGCACGCGCTCCGGCGCGGCGAGATCGCGGGACGCCCTCCCCGCGCCGGAGCCCGGCCTCAGCTGGCGGCGTCGAAGGCCTCGCGGACCTCGGCCGGGATCCGGCCGCGGTCGGGGACCTCGTAGCCGTTGGAGCGGGCCCAGTCGCGGATCTCCTTGGCCGACGGGCCGTCGCTGGCCTTGGCGGTGCGCTTGCCGGTCGCGCGACCGACCTTGCGGGCGTGACCGACGTAGGTCGCCACCGCCTCGCGCAGGGCCGCGGCGTTGTCGTCGTTGAGGTCGATCTCGTAGTTCGCGCCGTCGATGCCGAAGGAGACGGTCTGGGACGCCTCGCTGCCGTCGATGTCGTCGACGAGGATGATGTTGACCTTCTGAGCCATGAAAGCTGACTGCCTTTCGGAGGAAACGAGAACGAATTTCCACCGAATGCTTCGACGGTGGATTAATTCGGACCGTAGCACGCCACCGGGCCGGCGGGAATGACAGGGGAAATAGCGCGCGTTCACCGAAGGGAATGCGGCGCGCATCGCCCAGGAGAATATCGACGTCGCGAACCGCCCGAGGGGAAGTCGATTCGGCGGTTATTCACCGTTGGTTTCGGACGAAGATCTTCTCCAGGCCCCGGAGCGTCAATGCGGGCGCATGATCGGTGAAACAGGAACATTCGGAGATAACCAGGTCGGCCAGATATCCCGTGGCGATCACGGCCACGTCCTCCTCGGCGCAGCCGAGCGCCTCGACGATCCGCTCGACCATCCCCTCGACCTGGCTGGCGACGCCGAACACGACGCCCGACTGCAGCGCCTCGACGGTGTTCTTTCCGATCACGCCGCGCGGGCGGACGAGCTCGACCATGCGCAGCTGCGCGCCGCCGCGGCTCAGCGCCTCCAGCGCGATCTCGATGCCCGGGGTGATCGCACCGCCGACGTAGCGGCCCTCCGCGTCGATCACGTCATAGGTCGTCGCCGTGCCGCCGAAGTCGACGACGATCGCCGGACCGTCGAAGTCGGCCGCGGCCGCCAGCGCGTTGACGATCCGGTCCGTGCCTACCTCGCGGGGATTGTCGACCAGAATCGGCACGCCGGTCCGCACACCCGGTTCCACGATGACCCGCGGCACCTCGGCGAAATGCGAGTCGAGCATGTCGCGCCATTCGTTCAGCACCGCGGGGACGGTGGCGCAGACCGCGATTCCGGTCACCGCGGCGACATCCCGGCCGAGCAGCCCACGGATCAGCACCGCCCATTCGTCGGCGGTGCGGTGCTCGTTGGTGGAGACCCGCCAGTCGGCCAGCACCTCGCCGTCGGCGACGAGGCCGAGCACGGTGTGGGCGTTGCCGATGTCGGCGGCGAGCAGCGGCATCAGGCCATCTCCTCCCGGAAGTCCAGCCCGAGGTCGAAGACCGTCACCGAGTGGGTCAGCGCCCCGACCGAGATGAAGTCCACCCCGGTCTCGGCGACCTCCCGGGCCCGGTCCAGGGTGAGCCCGCCGGAGGCCTCGAGCGTGGCCCGGCCCCCGTTGACGCCGTCGTTGATCCGTACCGCCTCGGCCATGTCGGCGGTGCTCATGTTGTCCAGCATCACCTCGGTGCAGCCGGCCGCCAGGACGGCCCGCAGCTCGTCGAGGTCGGCGACCTCGACCTCGACCCGCAGGCCGGGGTTGGCGGCGACGACGGCGCGGTAGGCCTCGACCACGCCGCCGGCGGCGACCGCGTGGTTGTCCTTGACCATCGCCCGGTCGACCAGGCTGAACCGGTGGTTGACCCCGCCGCCGCAGCGCACCGCGTACTTCTGCAGCGCGCGCCACCCCGGCAGCGTCTTGCGGGTGTCCAGCACCCGGGCCCGGGTGCCGGCCAGCGCGTCCACCCAGGCGGCGGTCGCGGTCGCGATCCCGGACAGGTGGGAGGCGAAGTTGAGCGCGGTCCGCTCGGCGGTGAGGACGCCCTGCAGCGACCCGCTCGCCGTCAGTACGACGTCCCCGGGCTTCACGTGGGTCCCGTCGGGGACGCGGCCGGTGATCTCGACGGCATCCCCGAGCGCGTACCGGAAGGCCAGCTCGGCGATCGCCAGGCCCGCGACCACCCCGGGCTCGCGGGCGGCGAAGTCCGCGACCGCGGTGCCCATCGCGGGCATCGCGGCGCTGGTCACGTCGTCGACCCCGCCGGGCAGGTCCTCGTCGAAGGCGAGCGCGACGTGGGCGTGGACCGCCCGCGGGTCGAGCCCGGCCTCGGTGATCTCGGCGACCAACGGCGCCGGCAGGTCGTCGTACGGGGTGCGGGCGATCATGCTGCTCCGTCGGGTTCGGCGGGGATGGTGTCGGCGGGGACGGCGCCGGGCGGCAGGGCGCCCGGAGGCAGGGTGTCGGTCGGCGGCGCGGGGACGAACGCGGCGGCGATCACGCCGTCGGTCATGGTCACGTCGAAGTGGCCGCCCCAGCGCAGGTCGTCGCGCTCGGGGTGGTCCTCGCGCCAGTGCGAGCCGCGGGTCTCCTCGCGGCCGGCCGCGGCGTCGGCGAGGGCGGCGGCGACGGTGACCAGGTTGGTCGTCTCCCACGACTCCTGGTCGGGGGTGGCCGCCACGCAGCCGGCGAGCTTGTCCAGGAGCAGGGCGGCCTCGGTCAGGCCGGGCGCGCTGCGCAGTACGCCGACCCGGGCCGTCATGGCCTCCTGCAGCTCGCGGCGGACCTCGGCGTCGATCAGGCCCGAGGGGCGGCGGTCGGTGCGCAGGGGCGTCCACGGGGCGAGCTCGCCGGGAAGCACCGCGGCGATCCGGCGCGAGAACACCAGGCCCTCGAGCAGCGAGTTGGAGGCCAGCCGGTTGGCGCCGTGCACGCCGGAGCAGGCCACCTCGCCGGTCGCGTAGAGGCCCGGCACGCCGGTGCGCCCGTCGAGGTCGGTGCGCACGCCGCCGGAGGCGTAGTGGCAGGCGGGGGCGACGGGGATCAGCTCGGTGACGGGGTCGATGCCGTGCGAGCGCGCGGTGGCCAGGATGGTCGGGAAGCGGCGCTCCCAGAACTCCGCGCCGAGATGGCGGGCGTCGAGCCACATGTGCGCGGCGCCGGTCTCCAGCATCCGCTTCATGATCGCCTTGGCGACCACGTCGCGAGGCGCCAGGTCGGCCAGCTCGTGGACGCCCTGCATGAACCGGCTGCCGCCCTCCTCGGGCGGGCCGTCGACGAGGAAGGCGCCCTCGCCGCGGACCGCCTCGGAGATCAGGGGCTGCTGTCCGCGGGAGTCGGGGCCGAGGTACATCACCGTCGGGTGGAACTGGACGAACTCCAGGTCGCGCAGGGTGGCGCCGGCGCGCAGCGCGACGGCCAGCCCGTCACCGGTGGCGACCGACGGGTTGGTGGTCTGGGTGAAGACCTGACCCAGCCCGCCGCTGGCGAGCACGACGGCGCGGGCATGGACGGCGCCGATCCCGTCGCGCTGCCCCTCGCCCATCACGTGCAGGGTCACGCCGACGACCCGCTCGACGCCGTCGGGGCCCGAGCCGAGCATCAGGTCGACGGCGAGCGCGTGCTCGATCACCTCGATGTCGGGCGCGGCCTGCACGGCCGCGATCAGGGCCCGCTGGATCTCGGCGCCGGTGGCGTCTCCTCCGGCGTGCGCGATCCGGTCCCGGTGGTGCCCGCCCTCACGGGTCAGGGAGAGCGCCCCGTCGGGGTCGTGGTCGAAGTTGGTGCCGAGCGCGATCAGCTCGCGGACGGCCTCGGGACCCTCGGTGACCAGCACCCGGACGGCGTCGGCGTCGCAGGCGCCGGCACCCGCGACCAGGGTGTCCCACTCGTGCTCCTCGGGAGTGTCCCCGGGCCCGAGAGCGGCGGCGATCCCGCCCTGCGCCCACTGGGTCGAGCCGGCGTTGAGCACGTC
The DNA here is from genome assembly GCF_004919105.1 of Nocardioides sp. GY 10113. Lineage (GTDB taxonomy): Bacteria > Actinomycetota > Actinomycetes > Propionibacteriales > Nocardioidaceae > Nocardioides. Next base: position 394,610 of record NZ_STGK01000001.1, on the reverse strand, counting down.
CTTGGTGACCACCAGGACCTTGCCGACCTGGCCGCGCAGGCGCAGGGCCGCGGTCAGGCCGGCGATGCCGGAGCCGACGATGACCACGTCGGCCATCGTCGTCCAGCCCGGCGCGGGCGCGAGGAGCCGCCCGGGCAGGCGGCGGGGGGCGGCAGTCACGGGGGTTCCGATCGTTCGGGTCGGCGGGGGCCGACGTCTTCGACCAGCCAGTATCGCCCAGCGCCGTGCGGTGGGGCCCGCCGGCGGGCGGTCGGCGAGACCGGCTCGGGCCGGCTCAGTGTGCGGCGGCGAGGTCCCCGCGCACCAGCGCGGGGTCGGCGAAGGTCTCCGCGGCGTCCCCACCGGTGCCGACGATCCGGTTCTCGGCATCGACGAAGACCACGTGCGGCCGGTGCGCACGGGCCTCCTCGGTGCTCATCTGGCCGTAGCCGATCAGGATCACCAGGTCGCCCGGGTGCACCAGGTGCGCGGCGGCACCGTTGATGCCGATCACGCCCGAGCCGCGCTCGCCGGCGATCGTGTAGGTCTCCAGCCGGGCGCCGTTGGTGATGTCGACGATGTGCACCAGCTCCCCGGGGAGCAGGTCGGCGGCGTCGAGGAGGTCCTCGTCGACGGTGACCGAGCCGACGTAGTGCAGGTCGGCCTGGGTCACGGTGGCCCGGTGGATCTTGCTCGTCATCATCGTGCGCAGCATCAGTGGTCCTCTCCGGAGGGGGCGCTCCCGCTCGGCCCGAGTGTCAGCGGGAGGTTGTCGATCAGCCGGGTCGTGCCGACCCGCGCGGCGACCAGCACACGCGCCTCACCGGTGGCCCCCGGGGCGAGGTCGCCCAGGTCGGGCGCGGTGACGGCGAGGTAGTCCAGGTCGACGCCGGACGCCTCGGCGAGGACGGCGACGGCCGCGGCGCGGGCGGCCTCGGACCCGTCGGCGGCGGCCCCCTGCGCGGCGCACAGCGCCCGGCTCAACGCCAGGGCGCTGGCCCGCTCGTCCGCGGAGAGGTAGCGGTTGCGGCTGGACAGGGCCAGCCCGTCGGGGTCGCGGCACGTCTCGGCGCCGACCACCTCGACGCCGAGGCACAGGTCGGCGGTCATCTGACGGATCAGGGCCAGCTGCTGGTAGTCCTTCTGGCCGAAGACCGCCACGTCGGGCCGGACCAGGCCGAAGAGCTTGGCGACGACGGTCAGCACGCCGGCGAAGTGGCCCGGCCGGGTCCGCCCCTCCAGCACGTCGGCCAGCGGCCCCGGCGCGACCGTGACCTGAGGCTGCGCGGGCCAGGAGGGGTAGACCTCGGTCACCGCGGGGGCGAAGACGACGTCGACGCCCTCCCGGCCACAGACCTCCAGGTCGGCGTCCAGGGTGCGGGGGTAGCGGTCCAGGTCCTCACCGGCGCCGAACTGCAGCGGGTTGACGAAGATCGAGACCACCACCGGCCCGCGACCGACGCGATCGCGTGCCGTGCGCATCAGGCTGGCGTGGCCCTCGTGGAGCGCGCCCATCGTCGGCACGAAGCCGACCCGGCCGCGGCCGCGAGCAGCCTCGAGGTACGCCGCCAGCTCCGCGCGGGTGTCGACCAGGGTCGGCAGGTCCGGCAGGGTCACGCCGGGCCGCCCCACGGGGTCTCGGTGCGGTCCTCGGGGGTCCGCTCGGCGACGGCCTCGTCGAGGACCCGGACCATCTTGACCGCGCGCAGCGGCAGCAGCCTGCCGTCGGCCGCGGCCCGGTCCAGGGTGGCGCGGGCCATGGCGACGTACGACGGCACGGTGTGCGCCGCGTTGGCGGTCAGGTCCCGCAGGTGGGCCTCGACGGTACCCACGTCGCCGCGCACGATCGGGCCGGTCAGGGCCGCGTCGCCGTGCTGCAGCGCGTTGTCGAGCGCCGCGGTGAGCAGCGGGCGCAGCGTGCCGGCCGGGTCGTCGGCGCCCGCCGCGCGAAGGATCTCCATGGCCTCGGTGACCAGGGTGACCAGGTGGTTCGCGCCGTGGGCCAGGCCCGCGTGGTAGAGGGTGCGCATCTCCTCGGGCACCCACATCACGCGGCCGCCGAGCGCGTCGACCAGTCGTTCGGCGGTGCGCCGCTCGGAGCGTCCGGCGGTCGCGCCGAAGACGCATCCGGAGAGCCGGTCGAGGTCGAGCGCGGTGCCGGTGAAGGTCATCGCGGGGTGCAGCGCGAGCACCCGGGCGCCGACGTCCGCCGCCGGGTCCAGCACGGCCAGGCCGTGCCGACCGGAGGTGTGCACGACGTACTGCCCCTCGCGCAGGGCGCCGCTGTCGGCGAGCACCCGGACCACGTTGGCGAGCATGTCGTCGGGCACGGTGAGCAGCAGGACGTCACAGGCACGGGCCACCGCGCTCGGCTTCTCCACCGGAACGCCGGGGAGCAGGTCCGCGGCGCGGGCCAGGGAGACCTCGGAGGCTGCGGCGACCGCGACGACCTCGAAGTCGTCGTGCGCGCGCAGGCGGGCGGCAAGGACGGCGCCGACGCGACCCGCGCCGACGACGCCCACCCGGAGCAGGTGGGTCATCGGTGAACCTTTCGTTCCCGTCCCGCCGACCACCCCCGCAGCGCGAGGGCCGGTGTGGGTACCGGACGTTGTGCTCGTGCGCGACGGTCCCGCCGCGCGGTGACCACGGTACGCCGGGCTCCGAGACCCGCAAAACCGCTCCGCCTGGTGGCGTACGTCACATCCGGGCGCGGTGGGGTGCACGGGAGGACTGCGCGGCCGACCGAGCGGCCGGTCGCATAGCATCGGCTGTCGAGGCCGCCCGGCCTGGAGGGCCTCATCGACACAGGAGAGCCTCCATGACCATGCGCCGACGGATCCGTCGCGTGCTGAAGCGGCCCCACCCGGCCGCTGCCGCCAGCCCGACCCCCGCCAGCAGCCCGGCCTCCCCTCCCCCGGCCGAGCCCGTGCCCGGCGTGGTGGAGCTGTTCAGCCGCCGCCTCGTCCTCGGCTGGGTCTCGGTGCCCGACTCCGCGGCACCGACCCGGGTCGACCTCCACGTCGGCCCCACCCGGATCGCCTCGACGTACGCCACCCCCGACGTGCCGATGGTCGGGGTCAGCCACCAGCCGGGGCGCGAGGCCGGCCGCGACGTGCCCCAGATGCCGCAGAGCATCCCGAGCCGCCGCGACCACCGCCGCAACAGCGCCCACCAGGTGCGCGTGTTCTCCTTCCGCGTGCGCGGGATCTGGCGCTTCGTCAACCCCCGCAACCGGATCACGGTGCGCGTGGACGGCGCCCCGCTGCCGATCGTCGGGCACGGCATGTACCTCTCGCCGCCCCGGGCCGGCGAGCTGAAGCCGGCCGACCTGCGCGAGATTCTCGACAGCGGCCACGTGCTGACCCAGCACGGCGACATCGCGCTGTCCAAGAAGCTGGACACCGCGTGGCAGGCCGACACCCTCGACCTCTACGGCCGGGTCCGGTCGTTCCTGGCCGACCGGTTCGACCTGGACCTCTTCGTGATCTACGGGACCCTGCTGGGCGCCGTGCGCGACGACGGATTCATCGGCCACGACGTCGACTTCGACGCGGCGTACCGCTCCCGGCACACCACCGGCCAGGCGGCCGCCGAGGAGCTGGTCGAGATCGGGCTGGCACTGGTCGAGGCGGGCTACGAGGTCGAGGTGATGGTGGCCTGCCTGCACGTCGCCCTGCCGGACAAGCCCGAGAGCCGGATCGACATCTTCCACACCTACTGCGAGCCGGAGGAGCTCGGCGCGCGCTGGCGGTTCCCGTTCGGTGTCGCCGGCACCACCACGCTCACCGCGCACGACTGGCAGGGCACCGAGGAGCGCTCCTTCGCCGGCGCGAACGTGCTCGTCCCGGTCGCCGCCGAGGAGACGATCCGCCACCTGTACGGCGACGACTGGCGGCTGCCGAAGCCCGGCTTCAACTGGTCGCTGGACCGCACCGATGCCGCGACCGACGGCGCCTTCACCGCGGAGCAGAGGACCAAGGTCTACTGGGCGAACTTCTACGCCCGGACCGAGTACACCGAGGGATCGACCTTCTTCTCGTTCGTCGAGCGCTTCCCCGACCTGCCGACGACCGTGATCGACATCGGCTGCGGCGACGGGCGCGACGCCTGCGCCTTCGGTGCGGCCGGGCGCCGGGTGCTCGGCCTGGACCAGTCCCCGGTGGGCATCGAGCACGCGGCCGGACGCGCCGCCGCCCTGGGCCTGGCCGACGCGGAGTTCGCGACCTGCGACGTCGGCGACCGCGACGCCCTGAGCGCGCACCTGGACAAGGTCCGCGAGCAGGACGAGCCGGTGGTCTTCTACCTCCGCTTCTTCCTGCACGCGATCCACCCCGAGGCGCAGGAGACGCTGCTGGACGCCATCGGCGCCTGCAGCCGGCCCGGCGACATGTTCGCGGCGGAGTTCCGCACCGACAAGGACGCGGACCGCGAGAAGGTGCACGGCCGGCACTACCGACGCTTCCAGAACGCCGAGGAGCTGGTGGCCGACCTGCATCGACGCGGGTGGCCGGTCCTGCACTTCGAGGAGGGCACCGGGCTGTCGCCGTACCAGGGCGAGGACCCGGTCCTGGCGCGGGTGGTCGCCCGACGCTGAGCGCGGCCGCGGCGGTGCCCGAGCCGCTGGATCGCCCCGGCGCGGCGGCGGCTATTCTCCGAGCATGCCGGTGTTCCTCTCCGCCCAGCAGAGCGTGCTGTTCGTCCACATCCCCAAGTCCGGTGGCACCACGATGGAGAGGATGTTCTCGGCGACGGGCTGGAAGATGCGGTTCTACAACACGGCGAAGACCGAGCCGCGCCTCATGCCGCTGCGACGCTGCTCGATGCAGCACTACCACGGCGCGCTGCTGCGCGAGATGCTCGACCTCCCGCAGTTTGACCTGCGGTTCACGGTGGTGCGCGACCCGATCGCCCGGTTCCGCTCGGAGTACATGATGCGCAACCGCAAGGACCCGCGCACCGACGCCGCCTCGGTCGAGGCGTGGGCCGACCGGGCGTTCGAGCAGTACGCCGCGAACCCCTACGTGCTCGACAACCACCTGCGCCCCCAGCACGAGTTCCTCGTCGACGACGTTCGCGTCTTCCGACTGGAGGACGGGATGGAACAGGCCGTCGCGGGCGTGGAGGCCGCGCTCGGCGTCACGCTGGAGCGCGACGTGAACCGCGGCCAGGACAGCACGAAGCACGTCGGGATCCCGAGCAGCGCGGTCGAGGTGAGCCCGGCGCTGGAGGAGCGGCTGCGCGACTTCTACGCCGAGGACTTCCGCACCTTCGGCTACTGAGCGTCCCGCTCAGAGCGCCTCGAGCACCGAGCGCAGGTAGGGGCCCTCGCGCTCCAGGTCGACGGCGAAGTCCGCCTGGACGCCGGCGGCCTGCGCCGCGCTGACCACCGCGTCGATCCGGTGGCCGCGCAGCGCGGACATCAGCACCTCGTTGCGCGGCGTGTACCCGTCGGAGCTGATCTGGATCACGCGCAGCGGGTGGGGCACGAAGGCGATGTGGAACATCCCGCTGCCGGCGTACCCGGCCACCACGTCGGCGGCTCGGAACATCGCCACCTGGTCGCCGAGCGGCAGGTCCTCGGGGTAGACGACCTCGAAGCCGTACTCGGCGAAGACCGCCTCGACCTCCTCGGCGTTGAGGCAGGCCCGCTTGGCGAGCCGACGCCCGATGAAGATCCGGCTCGGCCACTCCCGGTCGCTGGCGCGGGCCGCCAGCGTGTCCCCGACCCGATCCCAGGTCTCGAGGATGCGCGGGTGCACGAACTGCGGGTTCGAGAACATCGGACTGCCCGAGAGCAGCCGCTCGACCCGGGCGGCACCGTCCAGCTTGAGGATCCGGTCGCGCGGGATGCCACAGGTCTCGTAGAAGTCCAGCTCCCACTCCGCCAGCTCCGGCCGCACCCGGGCAGCGGTCATCAGGACCTTGACGTCGGGGTCGATCTCCAGCGCGGCCGACCAGCTCCACATCCGGGACAGGACCTCGGTCAGCGTGTGCCCGAAGTGGCCGCGGATCTCGTTGTCGAGGTGCAGGTAGGTGCCCTCGAGCAGCGGCAGGTCGTCGGGGACCGGGCGGACCGGAACCCCCAGGCGCGGCGAGACGTCGATGATCCCGCGGTTGACCAGCCGCGCGTACTGGTTGTGCCGGTAGCTGTCGGGGAGCACGACCCGGTCGGTGAGCACGAGCTGCTCGACGTCGACGACCACGTCGCGGTAGTCCCGCAACCGGATCGCCGCCTGGGTGATCGGCGCGGCCATGTCCCGGGCACGGGTTCCCGGCCCCTCGGTGATCACCCGAGCGTCGGGCGGCGTCTCCGCGGGGATCTCGAGGAGCACGCGGTGCGGCCCGCCGAGCCGCTCCAGGTAGGCGTCGGCCTCGTCCTCGTCGAGCTTGGAGAGGACGTCCGGGAGGTCGTGGCTCAGGACGAGGTGCCGGCCCACGGTGCGGGCCTGCACGTGCATCCGGATGGCGAGCGCGATGTTCTCCGGAACCCTGCGCGTCCCCTCCCGCGGGGCGCGGAGCGGCTCCGCCTCCAGCGCGGCGGCGCTCGCCAGGTGCCGCCCCAGGCCCCCCGGCTCGGGACCGAGCTCGGTCCCGCCACCGGGCACCACGTAGACGCCACCGGCACGCACGTGGAAGAACACGTCGCGGAACCGCACCAGGCGCCCGGCCGGCTGGGCGCGGTCGACCACGACGTCGACGGGACCGGCCAGGGTCAGCTCGAGGTGACAGGCGCGCTCATCGGTGTCGTCGACCTCGAGGACGGTCCAGCCGGGCCCGAGCGTCCGCAGCCGCTGCAGCAGCTGGGGACGGTTGCTGCCCAGCAGCACGACGACGGCCTCGGTGCGCCCGTCGAGGTGGTCGGCGACGACGTCGGCGACCCCGTCCCGCGGTGCGGCCGGCTTGGCCTGCGTGGTCGGCGGGGACGGTGCCTCCCCGCGGAGCAGGCGCCCGAGTCGGCGCCCCACCGTCGTCCTCGTCCACGTGCTCATGTCCGCGTCAGTCTAGAGGATGCGGTCCACGGCAGCGTCGACCGCCCGGCCCGGTCAGAGGCCGAACGGGTCGTCCCTGCGGACGTCGTAGACGTGGCCGGACTGCTCGGAGACCAGGACGTCGATCGACGTGCGCGCCACCGTCGGGGAGTCGAGCAGCGTGCCGGGCGCCTCCTGGCCGAAGGCGCGCGTACGCATCGGGGTGGCGGTCCGCTCCGGGTTGATGCAGTTGACCCGGACCCCGGCGTCGGCCCACTCGTCGGCCAGCGCCTGGGTCAGGTTGACCGTGGCCGCCTTCGCCGAGGAGTAGAGCGCGTAGCCGGAGCGGCCCCGGGTGTAGGAGCTCGAGGTGAACAGCAGGAGCGAGCCGCCGGTCGCCGCCAGGTGCGGGAAGAACTCCTGAGCGATGAAGATCGGCCCCAGGTAGTTGATCTCGGTGGCGCTGTAGATCGTCTCCTCGCTGGTCTCGCTCAGCTCGCCGCGCGGCAGCACCCCGGCGGTGTTGACCACGAAGTCGACCGAGCCGGTGACCTCGAGCGCCTTCTTCGCGGCAGCCGCGACATCCGCTCGGCGACCGACGTCCGTGTTCGTGGTCGACCGGCTGAACGTGATCACGTGCGCGCCGTAGGAGGCCGCCACCTCCGCGATGTCGGCGCCGATGCCGTAGCTGCCGCCGAAGACGACCACCGTCTTGCCGGCCAGCGCCTCGCGGTAGCCCTCCTCGGTCCGGGTGCGCGGCAGGTCGATGCCGGTCAGCTGGAAGAGCTTGTCGGCGATGAAGACGTCGATCGGCTCGGTGACCTTCATGTTCCGGTCGTCGCCCCGCACCACGATGATCGGCTCGTCGGGCAGGTAGCGCAGGACGACGCTGCAGTCGTCGGTGGCCGCGAAGTCCGGGTCCTGGCCGGCCAGCTCGTAGGCGCGCGCGAGCACCTCGAGCCGGAAGGCCTGCGGGGTCTGGCCCCGGCGCAGCGACGCGCGCGGGGGGATGTTGCTGATCGTGTCGGCGCCGTCGACCTCGATGATCGTGTCGGCCGAGGGGATCGCCACGTCGACGGCCGGGTACTCCTCCAGCGCGGCGAAGCACTCCCCGATGATCCGCGGGGTGACCAGCGGTCGCACCGCGTCGTGCAGCAGGATCCGGACCTCAGCGCCGCCGGCCGTGGCGTGCAGGTGCTCGATCGCGCGCAGCGTGGTGTCGTTGCGGGTCTCGCCGCCCTCGAGGATCCCGGTCACCTTCGGGTAGGCGCCGCTCCGGGTGATCTGGCGGACCGCGTCCAGGTGGCCCGGCGCCATCATCACGACGACCTCGTGCACGTCCGGGTGGTCGTGGAGGGTGACCAGGGTGTGCTCGAGCAGGGTCTTCCCGGCCACCTTGATCAGCTGCTTGGGGATGTCGAGGCCGACGCGGCTGCCCACCCCTCCTGCGAGGAGCACAGCGACGTTCTTCACTTCTGCGGACATGCCGGCATCAACCTTTCCGAGCCTTGGCCGCTCGGCCAGCGACCCGGTCCGACAGGCTATCCGCTGGGGTGCCGCGGTGCCGCACCGGGAAGCCTGTCCCGCACCCGCCGGGCCAGGCGCCGAGCCCTCCTCCGCCAGGCCGGCCCCTCGGCGGCGGGCGCCGGGCTCGACGCGGCGGAGGCCAGCACGACGGCGCGATGCCGGGACCACACCCGCTGCTCGGCGACGCCGGCCCCCGGACGTGGGCTCTGCACGCCGCGGACGCCGGTCATCCCGTTGACGAGGCCCGCCACCAGGGCGCCCAGCACGGCTGGGTCCACCCCCTCGACCTGCTCGTTCTCCCCGGTCTCCGGCGCCAGCGCGGGGTCCCCGAGCAGGTCGAGCGAGCCGACGACGCGCGCGCCGGACGCCTCGATCTCCCGGGCGAAGCCGGCGCCGATCTCCAGCGCCCGGCGCACCGCCCACTCGGGCGTCCGCAGCTTGTGGTCCCCCGCGGTCGGCGGCCGGGCCTGGACCGCGCGCGCGGCCCCGAACCGGACGAACCGGTCGTAGTCGACGTCGTCCCAGGCCTCCCGCCTGCGCAGGCCGTTGAAGGCGCGCATCAGCTCGGCCTCCTCGAGGGTCAGCGACCGGTTGGCCCGGTCGCCGCTGGGGACGAGCGTGCCCGGCGGGACGTCGAGCAGGCGCTCGAAGCCGCCGAGCAGGACCCCGGGGTCCCGGTCGTCCACGACGACGACGGTGACCCGGTCCGCACCCGCCGCGGCCACCCATCGCCGCACCAGGAGGTCGTGGCGGTGCCGGCCCCAGAAGGTCGGGGTGAGCTGGGGGCCGTCGAGGTCGCCCAGCGTGACCTCCAGCCACCGCTCGTAGGGCGCGGCGAGCTTGTTCTGGACGTACTGCTGCCACTGCGAGCCGATGATCCGGGCGAGCGGCCGCAGCGTGATGACGACGTGCGCGCCCGGCCCGAGCCGGTCCAGCAGCCAGCCGGTCCGCTCGTCGCCGGCCTCGGAGTAGAACTCGCTGCTGATGACGCCCACCCTCGGCCGCCGGTCGTGCAGCTCGGCCACCATCCGGAGCCACTCGGCGCGGTGCACGGCGAGGTCCCTGCCGGGGTCGACCCGGTCCGTGGCCACGGCGGTGGCCGGTGCCATCTCGTGCGTGCTGCTTCCCGGGTACTCGACGCCGAGCCCGGTCAGGGTCGCCCGGCTGTCCCAGAGCGCGCGCTGGATCGCGGTGGTCCCGGTCTTGTGCGGGCCGATGTGGAACAGGATCGAGCCGTCGGGGAGCGCGAGGTCGTTCATCGGGCCCACCCTCGGGGGTGGTCTTCGACGGCACCGTCGCCCGGGACGGCGGCGGGTCGTTCCACCTGTCCCCGCAGGACCTCGGCCGCGCACTCCACGGCCAGGTCCAGCGGCACCCGGCCCGCCACCGGCGGCACCGGCCAGAGCAGCAGGTCGCGGCGGCCGTGCAGCCGGATCCCGGCGTCGATCAGGGCGTTCTGAACCCGGCGCGACTCGGCGCGCAGCGCGGGGGCGTCCGCCAGCTCCTCGGCCGGCGCATCGGCCGACGCCAGTCCGCGGGCGAGCACGTCGGCGGCGTCGCCGGCGGCCGCCGCGGCGGTGATCCAGGTCGGCGGGCGGCCGGTGGTGCGCGCCGCCGCGAGGCCGGCAGCGAAGGCGCCCAGGGCCCCTGACCCTCCGGCGCCGGCGGGGCCGGCGGGGCCGCCGGTCGAGCTGCCCGGCAGCAGGTCCTCGAGCACCGGGTCGTCGGCGCTGTGCTCGACGGCGGCGCCGACGTCGAGCAGGGGCCGCTCGCCGATGGCCATCGCCACCACCTGCGCGGCCTCGCGCGGCGGATCGGGCCAGCAGAAGAGCACGGTGCTCGCCGCGGGGTGGGATTCGGCGAGCGCGAGGACGCCGTCGCGCCAGGCGTGCAGCGAGACCATCCGCTCCGCGAGGCCGCCCGCGGGCAGCCAGTCGACCACCGGTGCCGCCACCAGCAGCACCCGCTCCCCGTCGTCAGGGTCGGCGCCGCGCAGGGCCTCCCCGGTCACCCGGGTGCCCCCGTCGACCTGAACGGCGGCGACCCGCGCACCGGCGCGGCCAGCCCACCAACCAGCGTGCGAGAACTCGTTGACGCCCGGCAGCCCCGAAGGGAGCACGACGGCGCGCATCAGTCCGCCGACCCGCCCACGAAGGCCTCGGCCACCCGGCGAGCCGAGTCCCCGGTCTGCAGGTAGTTGTAGGTGCGGTGGAACCGGTCCAGCTCCGGGGCCGAGCGCTCAGCCAGTGCCGGCAGGTCCCGGAGCAGCTCGACCGCCTCGTCAGCGGTGTCCACCAGCGGACCGGGCGCCGAGTCGCGGTAGTCGAAGAGGAAGCCGCGGACGTCTCCGACGTAGGTGTCCAGGTCGGGGACGAGGAAGACCATCGGCCGGCGGGTGAGGGCGAAGTCGAACCGGAGCGAGGAGTAGTCAAGGACCGCGGCGTCGGCGGCCAGGATGAGGTGGTTGATCTCCGGGTAGTCGGTGACGTCGAGGATCTGCGCGCCCGGCGCGCCCGGACGCCGGACGGCGCCCGCGTGGAACCGGTGCCCGCGCATCAGCAGGACGTAGTCGGGTCCGAGGGCGCGGCTCGCGCTCTCCAGGTCCAGGTGCGAGACGATCTCGGCCCGCCGCCAGTTGGTCGCCAGGTCGTCGCGCCACGTCGGCGCGTAGAGGATCACCTTCTGCTCGGGCGAGATGCCGAGGCGGCGGCGGGTCTCCTCGCGCAGCCGCTCCGCGTCCGGTCCGACCAGCTCGTCGTCGCGGGGGTAGCCATGGCTGTGGATCGGCCCCTCGTAGGCGTACTCCCGGCGGTAGTGCTCGTCCATCTCCGGGGCCGGGGTGAGGATCAGGTCCCAGGTGCCCGAGGTCCGCTCCAGCTCCAGCGCGATCCGGCGCGGGGTGTTCTGCTTGGCGCGCCACATCCGCAGGCCCATCGACTTGGCCGGGTACCCGTGGAAGGTCTGCAGCAGTCGCTGGCCCGGCTTGCGCCGGAACCAGCGGTCGGGGTCGATGTTCAGGCAGAGGTAGCGCACCGAGCCCAGCACCCGGTACCACTCGCGCGAGCCCATCAGCACCGGTACGCCGCCCTCCGGGACCCACGACGCGGACGAGTGGACGCCCCAGTAGAGGGTGAGGTCGGGGCGGGTGCGGCGCAGCTCGTGGTGCAGCGCCAGCTGGCTGTCGGTCGCGGACGCCCCGGCATAGGACTGCAGGTAGACGGCGTCCTCGAGGGGGAAGTCGGTCGCGGCGTACCAGTCCTGGAGGGACTGCTGGGCGAAGCCGCCGCGCTCGTCGTCGGCGAGCGCGCGGTTCAGGCCCAGCTGCCAGCCCTCGGCCGTCCGACGCAGTCCGGAGGTGAACCTCGTGCCGACGTCGAATCCGTGCAGCCGGGCGATCGCCCGCTCGCCGAGGAGCGGCTCGACGTCGCCGCGAGCGGTGCGAACCTCGATCCGGTAGGGCCCGGGCGCCACCGGCGCGGCACCGAGACCCCACCGGTCGGACAGCAGCGAGAAGTCGACCCGGAGGCCGCCGTCGACCTGCGTCAGCGCGCCGGGCAGGCGAACGGCGCCGACGAGCTCGACGTCGACCGCCTCCGGCGGCTCCGCGGCCAGCCACCGGCAGGTCGCCGTGACGGACTCCTCGTCGACCACGACCTCGTCCACGACCAGCAGGTCGGCCGCCTCGAGCAGCGACACGCATCCGTCGGGCTGGCGGGCGCCGACGACGCCGCCCTCGCCCACCCCGAGCCAGAGGTCGTCGACGGCAGGCCAGCGCAGCCGCCGGCCGCGGGCGTCCGGGTCGGGGCCGTGCAGCAGGAGGCTCCAGAGCGACCCGCCGGCGGGCGCCCCCGGAAGCTCGAGCCGGAAGACGGCGCGGTCCGGCGCCTGCAGGGCGACCTCCGCCACGCACCGCGTCCCGGCCGGGCCGCCGACGGTGGCGCTCACCGTCGCCGCGGGGTTGCCGCGGGGGTCGAGCGTGCCGGTCACGACCCGCCCCTCGACCCGGAGCTCCAGCAGCCGCGGGAGCGGGTCGGGGCACACCACGAGGCCGGTCGGGCGGGAGCGGCCGGCGAGCGTCACCAGGTCGTCACCGGAGGACCGTGGCGCCAGTGGCGCCTGGCCCAGGTAGCCGGCGCCCCCGAAGTCGTCGATCTCCCCGATCCGGCCCGTGCGACGCACGCCATCGGTCGTCAGCGTGACCTCGAAGGCCCAGTCGGCGGCGCCCGTGTCCGCCATCGCGGGCAGGGAGAGCCGGCGCAGCTCGGCCACCGGCACCGTCGCGACGAACGCTCCCCAGGAGTAGTCCTGGAAGCGGTTGCCGGGCAGGTTGGCCCGCAGGTCGCGGAACTGGCGCACGGCCAGCTCGACCCGCTGCCCACCCGCCGGGTCGACCAGGGCGCACGTCAGCTCGGGTGTCCGGCCCATGCCGACGTGCTCGATGTGGGCGGTGACCGTCACCTCGATCTCGTCATCGCCCACCCAGCGCAGGTCGCGCAGCGTGGCCCGCAGCCGCGTCTGCTCCGCGGTCATCTCGTAGAGCTCCGCGGGCACCCCCAGGTCGGCGTCGTCGTGGAAGGGCAGCAACGCCCACACCCGGCCGTCCCGGACCTCGGTCCGCCGGTCTCCCCCGGTGAAGAGGCGCTGGGTCGCGTAGTCGGCCAACCGCTCGCGGTGGTCGTTCAGCAGCAGCCACAGCTGCACCCGGGCGTCGGCCGACAGCCGGGGCCAGACCTGGTCGCGCGCCCGCTCGAGCAGCGCACGCACGCCGTCGCGCAGCAGCGCCCACCGCTCGTCGTCGGCACGCTCGACGTCGGCGAGGAAGGGCGCGGTGCCGACGTCGAGGACGCCCCACAGCCACCACGCGAGCACGTCCTGGTCCTCGAGCGCCTCGACCTGGCGTCGCAGCCGGTCGGACTCGGCCAGCCACTCGGCGAGCCGGTCGAACGCGTCGGGGGTGTGCCCGACGGCCACGCCGTCGCGGCGCCGGGTGGGCAGGTAGGTGGGCTCGGTGAGCAGGTCGACGGCGGGCGCGGCGGAGAGCAGGCTCAGCACCGCGTCGGCCCCGCTCGCCACCTCCGGGGTGAACCGGGCACCGGACTCACGCCACAGGCGCCCGGTGAAGAGTCGGTTGCCCAGGAGCAGGTCGGTGACGGCGACCGGGTGCTCGGCCAGCGCCGTGCCGCTGACGTGCTCCTCGTGAGCGGCGCGGTACGACGCGAAGGGGACGTGGCCCGCGACGCCGGCCTCGCGCATCGTCCCCACGACCAGCGGCGAGCCGCTGCTGCGATGAGCACGCACCAGCCGGGCGATCCCGCGCGGCGGGAAGTCGTCGCCACCGGAGCCCACCACCACCAGCTCCGCGAGCGCCGCCTCGACGCCCGCGTTGCGGGCGGAGGCCAGGGAGTCCTGCGGGGCGAGCAGGCGGATCCGGTCGTCCTGGGCCGCGAGCGCAGCGGCCGTCGCGGACACCCGCTCATGGCGCCCGTAGGGCACCACGGCGACGTCCAGAGCGCGGTGGGTCTGCGCCTGCAGCGACCGCAGGCACTGCTCGATCCGGGTGGTCTCCTCGTCGCTGACCGGCACGACCACCGTGACCTGCGGTCCGCCGGGCCGCCTCTCCGCCGCCGGCTCGCGAAGCCTCAGCGACTCCGAGAGCGCTCGCAGCGCGCCGCGGACTCGGGTTCCCGCACGAGCCAACGCTGTTCCTTCCAGGGTCCACGAGAGGGGGCGCTCACGCCCACCGTGACGATCCCAGGATCCTAGGGCGCCGGGGCCCCGCGCGGGAACTCGGACCCCAGCCGCCGCGGGAGCTCCCGCGGGCTCAGGCCGGGCCGGTGCTCTCGCGGGCTCAGGCCGAACGGGAGACCCGCGCCTTCCAGCCGGCGAGCTCGCCGCGGAGCGACTCGACCTCGGACTCCAGCTCGGCGACCCGGACGACGGCGTTCGCGGCGCGCTCCTCGGCCTCCTCGAGGCGGAGCGACAGCTGTGCCGAGGCGTTCTCGGCGGTGTTCGCGCGCTGAGCGGCGGCGGCGACCCGTTCGGTCGCGTCGGCCAGCCGGCGGCGGGCGTCGACGAGCTCGGCGGCAGCGGCCGAGAGGCGCTTCTCCAGGCGGGCGACGGTGGCGTCGCGCTGGGCGATCTTCTTCTGCATCCCCGCGACGAACTCGAGGTTCTCCTGCGCCTGCACGTCGGCCATCTTCCGATAGGCCTGAGCCTGCTCGGCCCGGTCGCGGGCCGCGTCGCGACGGGTGGCGAGGAGCTCGGAGTGGGTGATCTTGGTGGCGGCGGCGCCGAGCAGCACCGCGGCCACGGCGGTGCTGGCAGCGGCGGCCCAGGACCCGGCGAGAAGCCCGCCGGTGACCGCGCCGGCGGCGAGCACCAGCAGGGCCACAGCGGCCAGGACGCGCGCCGAGCGCTGGCGACGGCGGGAACCGACAGGTCTAGTCATGCTGGCACCGTATGCGCCACGCGGGTCGGAGGCGCGGCGACGCGCCGTGTGACCAGGGACTCGGTCCCAGCCGTTTGCCGAGGTCAGCGCGGCATTCCGGGAGCGGGCGCGGTCGACCCGGGGGTCGCCGGGCTCAGTCGTCCTCGGTGCGGACCCGGCACGCGCGCTCCAGCAGCAGCCCGCCCACCGCCACCAGCAGCCCACAGACGGCGGCGACCAGCGAGCGCACCTGACGGACGTCGGCCAGCTCGGCGGGATCGCCGATCCAGCTCACCGCGTAGCCGAGGTAGCCGGCGCCCACGAAGGCGCCCACGATCGCGGAGGCACGGGCCAACAGCAGCCGGTTGACCGCGTGCTGCGTGGCCAGGCGCTCGCGGCGTACCTGCACCGCGCGGTGCGTGGCCCAGGCGGTGTAGCCGAGGATGGCGGCCAGCAGCAGCAGTGCCAGCGGCTGCGCCCACGACACCAGCGGCGGCACCCAGCCCACGCGGCTGCAGACGGCGTGAACTCCCCAGCCGACGACCACGCCGGCCACGGCCCAACCGAGCAGGGTGGAGATCGAGGTGGGCGGGATCGACCCCGGGCCAGGGGTCGGCCCTTCCTCCCGGTTCTCCTCCCGGTGGTTCCCGGGCTCCGGGCTCACTCGAACTCGAGCACCAGGTCGTCGCGTCGGGTCAGGCCGTCGGTGCCGACCTTGTCCAGGAGGTCCGCGACCGCGCCGTGGTCCAGCAGGTGCGCATCCGGCTCGAGGTCCAGCCAGGGCCGGAGCACGAACGCACGCTCGGCGGCGCGCGGGTGCGGCAGGATCAGCGACGGCTTGTCGCTGCGACGGTCACCGACCACGATCAGGTCCACGTCCAGGGTCCGCGGAGCGTTCTGCTCCTCGCCGCGCAGCCGGTCGAAGGCGTCCTCGACGGCGAGCGCCCGGTCGAGCAGGCGGCTGGCGGACAGCGTGGTGTCCGCGAGGATGACGGCGTTCAGGAAGGTGCCCGCGTCCGCCGGGGAGTCGACCGGCTCGGTCTCGTAGACCGGCGAGACCGAGGTGAGCCACACGTCCGGGGTGTCGGCGAGCGCCGAGACCGCCCCCTGCAGGTTGCCGAAACGGTCCCCGAGGTTCGAACCGAGGGCGATCACCACCCGCCGGATCGGCCGCATCTCGCCGGTCAGCGTGTCGGCGTCGATGATGTTCGGATTCGGGGTCTCGGTCATCAGTGGCCCTCTCCCATTCCGGCTTCGTCCGGGTGTCGTGTGCTGGTGCTGGCGGATGTGCGGGTGCGCGTACGCGTGATGGTCAACGTGACGTCGCCGAACGGGTGGTCGATCGGGGCATCGGGCTTGTGCACGGTCACTCGCGCCCATTCAACACGGGTGTCCAAGAGGCAGACGTCGGCGATCCGCGCGGCCAGCTTCTCGATCAGGTCCACCGGGTCGCGCTCGACCGCCGACGCCACTTCGGCGACGAGGCTTCCGTAATCAACGGTGTCACGCAAGTCATCCGAGGCGGCCGCCGGCGCGGTGTCCACGCCGAGGGTCAGATCGATGACGAAGCGCTGTCCCTCGCGCCTCTCCGTGGCGAACACGCCGTGGTGTCCCCAGCACTCGATACCGGTCACCGACAGCTCGTCGAGGGGGGCCGGGGTCATGGCTCCACCTTCCCATCCCCGGATCCGGCGCCGACACCGGCCCGCCAGTGCCGCGCGACGCGCACCGCGTCGAGGTGGTCCCGGACGGCGTGCACACGCACGCACCACACCGGGGCCCCGGCCGCGCCGGCCGCCAGCAGGGTGGTCAGCGCCAGCCCCGCCGCCTCCCGCTCCCCGGTCGGGCGCGGAGCGCCGTCGGGCCCGGCCAGCAGGCGGCCCAGGAAGGTCTTGCGGCTCGCCCCGACCAGCAGCGGGAAGCCCAGGTCGGCGAGCCGGTCCAGCCGGCGCAGCAGCTCCCAGTTGTGCTCGGGCTGCTTCGCGAAGCCCAGGCCGGGGTCGAGGACGATCCGCTCCGCGGCCACGCCGGCCGACCGGATCGCGGCGACCCGGTCGGCGAGCTCGGCGCGAACCGCCTCCACCACACCACCGGGGCCGTCGTACCGGGCGAAGTCCTGCATCCGGTCGCTGTGGGCGCGCCAGTGCATCGCGACGTACGTCGCGCCGGCCGCGGCGGTGACCGCCAGGATCTCGGGGTCGGCCAGGCCGCCGGAGACGTCGTTGACGATCTCGGCGCCGGCCGCGAGCGCGGCCTCGGCCACCTCCGCGCGCATCGTGTCCACCGAGACCCGCGCACCGGCGGCGACGAGCCCCGCGATCACCGGCACCACCCGGTCCAGCTCCTCCCCGACCAGCGGCCGGGTGGCGCCGGGGCGGGTCGACTCGCCGCCGACGTCGAGGATGTCGGCTCCGTCGGCCAGCAGCCGCAGGCCGTGCGCGACGGCGCGATCGGTGTCGTCGTACCGGCCGCCGTCGGAGAAGGAGTCGGGGGTGACGTTGACGACGCCCATCACCAAGGGCGCCGCCGATGTCGTGCTCATGGTCGCCGAGGCTATCGAGGCGACGTCACTGCCGCGGGCTGTGGATCAGCGACATCGCCTCGGCGCGGGTGGCGGGGTCGCGCATCTGCCCCCGGACGGCGGAGGTCAGCGTGCGCGCTCCGGCCTTGCGCACCCCGCGCATGGTCATGCACAGGTGCTCGGCCTCGATCACCACGATCACCCCGCGGGCGTCCAGGATCTCCACCAGCGCGTCGGCGACCTGGGTGGTCAGCCGCTCCTGGACCTGCGGGCGCTTCGCGTACACGTCGACCAGGCGGGCCAGCTTGGACAGGCCGGTGATCTTGCCGCTCTCCGCCGGGATGTAGCCCACGTGCGCCACGCCGGTGAACGGCACCAGGTGGTGCTCGCACATCGACCACAGCTCGATGTCGCGCACCAGCACCATCTCGTCGTGACCGAGGTCGAAGGTGGTGGTGAGGACGTCCTCGGGGTCCATCCGCAGGCCGACGGTCAGCTCGGCGTAGGCCCGGGCGACCCGGGCCGGCGTCTCGCGCAGGCCCTCGCGGTCGGGGTCCTCCCCGATCGCGGCGAGCAGCTCACGGACAGCGGCCTCGGCCCGGTCCTGGTCGAACGCCGCGACGTCGGCGCCGCGCCGCTTCGGGAGGGTGATGGGGTCGGTCAATGGTTCCGTCTCCGCTCAGGACGCCGACGGCGTTGTCGGGTCGCTCGGCGGGACCGGCGGCGTGCCGCCCAGCACGTCGCCACCGGGCCCCGGAGGGGTCAGCACCTGGCCGGCCGTCGGAACGTCGGGCTTGGTGCCGTTCTGCGCCCGGCGGCGGATCTCCTCGGGGATCTCCACCGGCGGGATCGCCGAGGGCACCCGGGTCGGCGAACCGGTCCAGGCCGGCCGCTCCGGACGGCGGCGCAGCGGCTCGAAGAGCGAGGCCACCTCCGCCTTGTCCAGGGTCTCCTTGTCCAGCAGGGCCAGGACGAGGGAGTCCAGGACGTCGCGGTTCTCCTCCAGGATGTCGAACGCCTCCTGGTGGGCGTGGGCCAGCAGCAGCTTGGTCTCCTCGTCCACGATCGCGGCGACGTCCTCGGAGTAGTTGCGCGAGTGGCCCAGGTCGCGGCCCAGGAACGGCTCGGAGTTCGACTCGCCCAGCTTGATCGCGCCGAGGCGCTCGGTCATGCCGTACTGGGTGACCATCGCCCGGGCCACGTTGGTGGCCTTCTCGATGTCGTTGCCGGCACCGGTGGTCGGGTCGTGGAAGACCATCTCCTCCGCCGCGCGGCCACCCAGCATGTAGGCGAGCTTGTCCAGCATCTCGCTGCGGGTCTGGGAGTACTTGTCCTCGTCGGGCAGCACCATCGTGTAGCCCAGCGCCCGACCACGCGGCAGGATCGTGATCTTGTGCACCGGGTCGGTGCCCGGAAGCGCCGCCGCGACCAGGGCGTGGCCGCCCTCGTGGTAGGCGGTGATCAGCTTCTCCTTCTCCGTCATCAGACGGGTCCGGCGCTGCGGTCCGGCGATCACGCGGTCGATCGCCTCGTCCAGCAGACCGGCGGTGATCACCTTCTGGTTGCTGCGGGCGGTCAGCAGCGCGGCCTCGTTCAGCACGTTGGCCAGGTCGGCGCCGCTGAACCCCGGCGTACGGCGGGCCACGTTGGTCAGGTCGACGTCCGCCGAGAGCGGCTTGCCGCGGGAGTGGACCTCGAGGATCATCTTGCGGCCCGACAGGTCGGGCGCGTCGACCTGGATCTGGCGGTCGAAGCGGCCCGGGCGCAGCAACGCCGGGTCGAGCACGTCGGGCCGGTTGGTGGCCGCGATCAGGATCACGCCGCCACGCACGTCGAAGCCGTCCATCTCGACCAGCAGCTGGTTGAGGGTCTGCTCGCGCTCGTCGTGGCCGCCGCCCATGCCGGCGCCACGGTGCCGGCCGACGGCGTCGATCTCGTCGATGAAGACGATCGCCGGCGCGTTCTCCTTGGCCTGCTCGAACAGGTCGCGGACGCGGGAGGCGCCGACGCCGACGAACATCTCGACGAAGTCGGAGCCGGAGATCGAGTAGAAGGGGACGCCGGCCTCGCCGGCCACGGCGCGGGCCAGCAGCGTCTTGCCGGTGCCCGGCGGACCGTAGAGCAGCACGCCCTTGGGGATCTTGGCGCCCACGGCCTGGAACTTCGCCGGCTCGGAGAGGAACTCCTTGATCTCGTCGAGCTCCTCGATCGCCTCGTCGCAGCCGGCGACGTCGGCGAAGGTGGACTTGGGCATGTCCTTGGAGATCAGCTTGGCCTTGGACTTGCCGAACTGCATCACGCCGCGGCCGCCGCCCTGGACGTTGTTCATCAGGAAGATGAACAGCAGGATGATCAGCGCGAACGGCAGCAGCGTGGCCAGGATCGACCCGAGCAGGCTGGGCTGCGGGTTCTCCGAGTTCGACTCCTCGATGGTGCCGGCCTCGACCTGCTTGTCGACCATCTTGAGCAGCGTCTCCTGCTGCCCCTGGATGTAGTAGGCGGCCACCTGGTCACCGGACTCGCGGACGCCGGAGTCGAGGGTCGCCTCGATCTTCTGGTCGCCGTCGATGAAGGTGATGTCCTTGACCTCACCCTTGTCGATGTAGCTGGCCAGCTTCGACGTCGAGACCTCGTCGTACCCGCCACCGGGCGCCAGGAACTCCAGAGCGAGGACGACGGCCAGCACCGCCACCACGATCCACAGCCAGGGTCCCCTGAAAACGCGCTTCACAGACTTCCGCTCCCGCCGACGACACGTTGGTCCGGATGACGGTACACGTCACCAGGCATTCCATTGTTCCCGGTCCGTGGTGACCGGGTACTGCGAAAACGCGTACCGGCCCCCCGGGGTTCCGCTACCGGACCCGGATCCGGTACGACGCGGGGGTGATCCGCGTCGCGCGGATCAGGAGTACACGTGCGGCGCGAGGGTGCCGATGTCGCGCATGTTGCGGTACTTCTCCCGGTAGTCGAGGCCGTAGCCGACCACGAACTCGTTGGGGATGTCCCAGCCGACGTACTTGGCCTGGACGGCCATGGTCAGCGCCTCCGGCTTGCGCAGGAGCGTGCAGATCTCGACGCTCGCCGGGTTGCGGGAGGCCAGGTTCTTGGTCAGCCAGGAGAGGGTGAGGCCGGTGTCGATGATCTCGTCGACGATCACCACGTGCCGGCCGGCGATGTCGGCGTCGAGGTCCTTGAGGATCCGCACCACGCCGGAGGACTTGGTGCCCGAGCCGTAGGAGGAGACCGCCATCCAGTCCATCTCCACGTGGCGGTTCAGCGACCGCGCCAGGTCGGCCATCACCATCACCGCGCCGCGCAGCACGCCGACGATGACCAGGTCCTTGCCCTCGTAGTCACGCTCGATGTCGGCGGCCAGCTCGCCGAGGCGATCCTGGATCTGCTTCTCGGTGAAGAGAATCCCGGACAGGTCCTTCTCGACGTACGAGGAATCCATGGGGCAACTGTGGCACACCGGCCCGGGACCGACCCGAATCGCGAGCCCCTCCGGCGGGGGTGCTCCGGATCACTCCGCGACGGCCCCCGCGGACCCGGTACGCCGGAACCGGACGGCGCCCTCGGCGCGGACCGCGCTGACGTGCCCGGGCAGCTGCACCTCACCGGTGATCTCGGCCGCGGCCAGGTCGAGCAGGGCGCTGACGTGCACGTGGAACAGCTCCGCGTCGATCGCCCCCGCCTCCAGCGCGGCCAGGCGCAGCACGCGGGAGGCGACGGCCCGGTACTGCTCCCACAGCGGCCGCAGCGGCACCGCGACCCGGTCGCCGGGCTGCTCCCCGGCGGCCCGCAGCTCGGCGTAGACCCGCTCGGCGATCGCGTCCAGCGCCTCCACGTCGTCACGGACCTGGTCGGCGGTGCGAGCGAGGGTGGCCGCGACGCCCGGCCCCAGCTCGGCCTCCAGCACCGGCAGCACCCGCTGCCGGACCCGGACCCGGGTGTAGCCGGGGTCGCTGTTGTGCGGGTCGTCCCAGAACTCGATGCCCTCGACCTGGCAGGCGGTGACGGTGTCGTCGCGCGACACGTCGAGCAGCGGCCGGGCGTAGTGGTCGAAGCCGCGGCGCATCCCGGCCAGCGAGCGGCCGCCCGAGCCGCGGGCCAGCCCCAGCAGCACGGTCTCGGCCTGGTCGTCGCGGGTGTGGCCGAGCAGCACCAGGCGCGCCCCGAAGTGCTCGCGCATCTGCTCCAGCACGGCGTACCGGGCGCGCCGCGCCGCGGCCTCGGGGCCGACCCCGGCCGGGTCCACCTGGACCCGCGCGGCCGCGGTCTCGTCGACGCCCAGGGTCGCCATCTGCACCACCACGGCGTCCGCGTGGGCCGCGGAGCCCTCCTGGAGGCCGTGGTCGACCGTCGCGCCGACCACCCGGACGTGCCGCTTGCGCGCCTCGAAGATCGTCGCCGCGAGCAGCGCCAGCGAGTCCGGCCCGCCGGAGCAGGCGACCACCACGCTGTCACCGGGCTCGACGCCGTCCAGGCAGCGTCGTACGCCGCGCCGGACCGCGGCCACGGAGGGGTGCAGTGCCATCGGCGCCCGCGCCACCCTCAGCCGAGCACCCGGCGGACCCACGTGTCGGGGTCGCTGAGCTCGGCCTTGGCCGGCAGGTTCTCGGGACCCGCCCAGACGGCGTTGAACTCCTCCATGCCGACCTTGTCGACGACGGCGCGCACGAACGTGGCGCCGTCGCGGTACTGGGCCATCTTGGCCTCCAGCCCGAGCAGCCGGCGCAGCATCCGGTCGAGCGTGCCGACCCCCTGGCGGCGCTTGGTGAACCTGCGGCGGATCTCGGCGACGCTCGGGATCACCGACGGCCCCACGTCGTCCATCACCACGTCCGCGTGGCCCTCGAGCAGCGACATCATCCCGGTCACCCGGTCCAGCACCACCCGCTGCTCGGGGGTGCTGAACATCTCGACCAGGCTGCCGCCCTCCCGGCCGGCCGCCATCGCCTCGCGGATCCGGGCCAGCCCGCCCTCGAGGAAGGAGGACGGCTCGACGGTGTCGCTGATCTCCTGGATGGTGGCGTGCAGGTGCTCGCGCATCCACGGCACCGCCGTGAACTGCACCCGGTGGGTCTCCTCGTGCAGGCAGACCCAGAGGCGGAAGTCGTCGGGGTCCACCCCGAGCTCGCGCTCGACGTGGACGATGTTCGGCGCGACCAGCAGCAACCGGCCGTTCGGCGCGGTGACCGGCTGCCCGAACGGGTCGAACTGGCCGAGGACCTTCCCGGCCAGGAAGCCCAGCAGGCCGCCCACCTCGGCGCCGGTGACCTTCGAGCCGATCGTGCGACCGAAGCCCTCGGGGCTGTTGGCCGCCAGCTTGTCCACCAGCGGGCGGGTCGCCGCGGCGAACCCCTCGGCGTTGGCGCGCACCCACCCGGGACGGTCCACCACCAGCACGGGCGCCGTGCCCTCGGGGGCGTCGAGCCCGGTGAAGTCGCGGACCAGCTCGCCGGCCCGCTGCGCGCCGGCCCGCAGCTGGGCCACCGCACGGTCGGCCTCGGCGCGGGTCACCTGCGGCCCCTCCCCGGCCAGGCGGGTGCCGAGCGCGACGGCGACCTTCCAGTCGATCATCGCGGGCGCGGCGGCAGGCACGACGGTCATGGGGAGAGCCTAGGAGGTCGACCCACGCGGCGGGCCGACCCGAGGCGACGGGCGTGCCGCTAGGAGCCGCCGGCGGCGCCCCCGGCGCGCCCGCAGCGGCACGCCCCCAGCGCGGCCGCGGCGTTGTCCATCGCCACCCGGGCCAGCAGGTCCTTGTCCTCCGGCACCCGGTCGGCCATCAGCGCGAAGACCATCAGCTCACCGTCGGGGCCGACCGCGATCCCGGCCAGCGAGGTGACCCCGGTCAGCGTGCCGGTCTTCGCCCGCACCCGACCCAGCCCGTCCGGGTCCCCGCGGTCCATCCGGTCGGTCAGCGACCCGGTGAACCCGGCGACGGGCAGGCCGGTCAGCGCCGGCCACAGCTCGTCCTGGTCGGGGCGACCCGCCCAGCGCAGCACCCCCAGCAGCAGGGCGGGCGACATCCGGTTCTGCCGGGACAGGCCGCTGCCGTCGTACAGGACCGAGCCGTCCATGGCGACGTCGTTGGCGGCGAGCACCCGCTCGACCCCGGACCGGCCGGCGTCGGTGGAGCCGACACCCTCCTGGCTCAGGCCGACGTGGCGCAGCAGCACCTCGGCGCCCTCGTTGTCGCTGACCTCGAGGACCCGCTGCACGATCTCGGCCAGCGGGGCGCTGTCCATCGCGGCGAGCGGCCGGGCATCCTCCGGCGCCACCCGGCGACGGGTCGTGCCGACGA
This sequence comes from Nocardioides sp. GY 10113, assembly GCF_004919105.1. GTDB lineage: Bacteria > Actinomycetota > Actinomycetes > Propionibacteriales > Nocardioidaceae > Nocardioides. The sequence goes on along the minus strand of NZ_STGK01000001.1, from coordinate 370,875 downwards.
CGCTGATCCCCCGCTTCCGCAGCTCGGCGGCGAAGACCTCCGCGGCGTGCGCGGCGGGGTCGGCCACCCGCCCGTAGCCGCTGGGGCTGCGGCCCTCGTCGACCCAGAGCGCGCTGATCGGGGCGACCACCCCGTCGGGGACGTAGTCGGGCTCCCAGCGCGGGTTGACCGCCGGGCCGGTGAACAGGGAGTCGTCGTAGGCGACCTTGACCTCCCCGGCCCCGGTGCGGACCAGCCGGCGTGCGGTCCGCTGGGCCAGCGTGGCGACGTCGGCCCGCTCCGGGACCACCGTCGCCGAGGTCGACACCGTGGACGCCGCCGGGGCGGAGGCGAGGAACGGGTCACCGCCGCCGACCAGCGTGACCAGGGGAACCCCGCCCCCGGCCGAGCGCACGGTCCGGGTGGTGAAGACGTGGTCGGCGCCCAGCGCCCAGAGCGCCACGGCCGAGGTGACCACCTTGGTGGTCGACGCCGGGATCGCCAGGTCCGGCCCGGAGTGCGGGAGCTGGTAGGTGATCGCGGTGCCGTCCATCGGGCCGACGGCGGCGAGCACGTGCGGGCCCAGGTCCCGGTCGGCGAGGGGCCGGTCGATCGCGCGCGCGATCGCCCCGCGGCGCAGCGGCCCGTCGACGTCGGCGGGCTCGGCCACCGCGGGCGGTCGCACGACGGGGGGAGCCTCGACCTCCGGCGGCGGCGCGACGGCGGCCGGATCGGTGCTCGCGGCGGCGTCGTCGGCGGTCCACTCGTGCCAGCGGTCCTCGGCCCACCCGGTGCGCCAGGCGACCACCCCGCCGCCGACCAGGGCGACCACCACGACCAGCACGAGAAGGGTGCGCAGCGGTCGGCGGCGGGGCTCCCCACGTCGACGTGACACTGGCCCACCCCTTGAGAAGTCCGCCTCGATGGCGATGTCTGGGCCATTGTGCGCGACAATGGCCCCGCCCCGCGTAGGCGGGTGCCCGCTGAACTTGAGTGTGTGGAGGAAGCACGTGCTGGAATTCGATGTCCTTGTGGAGATCCCGAAGGGGAGCCGCAACAAGTACGAGGTCGACCACGAGACCGGCCGGATGCGCCTGGACCGGTTCCTCTTCACCTCGACGATGTACCCGGCCGACTACGGCTACATCGAGGACACCCTGGGCCAGGACGGCGACCCGCTGGACGCCCTCGTGCTGCTCCAGGAGCCGACCTTCCCGGGCTGCCTGATCAAGTGCCGCGCGATCGGCATGTTCCGGATGACCGACGAGGCCGGCGGCGACGACAAGGTCCTGTGCGTGCCCGCCGGTGACCCGCGCATGGAGCACCTGCGCGACATCAACCACGTGCCGAACTTCGACCGCCTGGAGATCCAGCACTTCTTCGAGGTCTACAAGGACCTCGAGCCCGGCAAGTCCGTCGAGGGCGCCGACTGGGTCGGCCGTACCGAGGCCGAGGACGAGATCGCCGCCTCCTTCGAGCGGTTCAAGACCTCGGGCCACTGAGCCACTGACAGCGCGGGTCGGCAGAGGCTCTCTGCCGACCCGCGCTGTTCACGTTCCGATCAGGGACTCGGCGCGCAGCAGCGGGCGCGGGACGCCGAAGGCGGCGACCAGGTCGCCGGCCACCGGACGGGTACGCCGGCACAGGGCCGCGACCTCCCGGGTGATCGACTTCGAGCGCTGGACCGACAGCCGGCCGTGCTCGATGAACCAGGCCCGGTCCGCCTCGATGCCGGACAGGGCGTGCAGGTCGCAGAGCAGGTTGAGCGCGTCGCGGACCGGACCCTCCGGCTGCTCCTCGACCTTCTCCACGAACGCCTCCAGCACCAGCCGCTCGACGTGCGCGCGGGCGGCGGCGATGACGTGGTCCTGGACCCGTGAGAAGACCTGGCCCGCGTCCATGCCGGCGTCGACGCCACGCTTGAGGCGTCGGGCCACGCCGCCGATCAGGTGCTCCTCGCGGAACCGGTAGAGCGCCAGGTGGTAGTCGGGGTCGAGCAGCCCGGCGTCGTCGGCCGCGCCGGTCTCGGCGTCGCCGCCGGGCAGCGCGTCCTTGATCTGCTCCAGCAGCCGGTGCACGCGGGTCCGCTCCAGCACCGTCTCCACGGCCAGCCCGGCCACGAACCGGACGGTGCCGAGCTGGTCGAGGTCGGAGAAGTCGCTGGCGTAGTCGGTCAGCAGCCCCTTGGCGACCAGCTGCAGCAGGACGTGGTTGTCGCCCTCGAAGGTGGTGAAGACGTCGGTGTCGGCCTTCAGCGCGGCGAACCTGTTCTCGGCCAGGTAGCCGGCGCCGCCGCACGCCTCGCGGCACTCCTGGATCGTGCGGGTCGCGTGCCAGGTGGCCAGCGCCTTGGTGCCGGCGGCACGCGACTCCAGCAGCCGCCGCGACTCCTCGTCGACGCCGGTGTCGCTCGCGGCCGCGGAGAAGACCTCGTCGAGCCGGGAGACCAGCACCTCCTGGGCGAAGTGCAGGGCGTAGGTGCGCGCCAGCAGCGGGAGGAGCCGACGCTGGTGCATGCCGTAGTCCAGGAGCAGCTCCTCGGGTCCGCCGTCGCGGGCCTGGAACTGTCGGCGGCGCAGCGCGTACTCGACGGCGATGGTGAGGGCGACCTTCGCGGCCGAGGTCGCCGCGCCGCCCACGCTGACCCGCCCCTGGACCAGGGTGCCGAGCATGGTGAAGAAGCGGCGACCGGGGTTCTCGATCTCGCTGCGGTAGACCCCGTCCGCGTCGACGTCGGCGAACCGGTTGAGCAGCGCCTCACGCGGGACCCGGACGGCGTCGAAGGAGATCCGGCCGTTGTCGACGCCGTTGAGGCCCATCTTGGGGCCGTCGTCGGTGATCGTCACGCCGGGCAGCACCGCGCCCGCCTCGTCGCGGATCGGCACCAGCAGCGCGTGCACCCCGTGCCGCTCGCCGCCGACCTCCAGCTGGGCGAAGACCACCGCCATCCGGCCGTGGGCGGCGGCGTTGCCGATGTAGTCCTTGGTCGCCTCGGCACTCGGGGTGGTGATCACGAACTCGCCCGCGCCCGGGTCGTAGGTGGCCGTGGTGCCCAGCGCCTGCACGTCGCTGCCGTGGCCGGTCTCGGTCATCGCGAAGCAGCCCAGCAGGCGGCCGGCGACCACGTCGGCGAGGTACGCGTCGTGGTGGCGGCGGGTGCCGAGCTGGAGGATCGCGCCACCGAACAGGCCGAACTGCACGCCGACCTTGGTCATCACCGAAAGGTCGCCGAAGCCGAGGGTCTCGAACGAGGCGATCGAGGCGCCGATGTCGCCGCCTCCGCCGTACTCCTTCGGGAAGCCGAGGCCGGTCATCCCGGTCCCGGCGACCTCCTGCACCACCTCTCTGACGCGTTCGCGGAACTCCGCGCGCGGCATCGTCTCGGCGTCCTCCAGCACGGAGGCGTACGCCGCCAGCGACTCCCGTACGTCGCGGCGGACCGCTGCGTGCTCGCCGTCGAGCACGGCGGCGAGGGCATCGACGTCGAACTCGGGCGGGGGCGCTTCGGCGGCGGTCATGCCCCAGGGATACCCCGGCCGCACCCGCCGAAACGGGGCTCAGGCACCGCTGACCCGGGTGCGGGCGCCGGAGGCCCGGGTCGGGTCAGGGGCGGGCGTAGAAGTCCGGGGTCCGCCAGGCGTACATCGACTCCTCGGAGACCGGCCGCCCGGTGCGCGGGGCGTGGATGATCATGCCGCCACCCGCGTAGAGCGCGACGTGGTAGATCGAGCCTGGACCGGCACCCGAGCCCCAGAAGACGAGGTCGCCGGGGCGCAGGTCGGCGGGCGAGATCGGCGTGGAGACCTGGTACTGGGCCACGGAGTAGTGCGGCAACGCCCGGCCGCCGGCCTGCCAGGCGGCCATGGTCAGACCGGAGCAGTCCCAGGACGAGGGGCCCGCGGCGCCCCAGACGTAGGGCTCGCCGATCTGCGCGCGGGCGAAGGCGACCGCGGCGGCGGCGCCGCCCGACGGTGCGGGCGGGCCCGCGGGTTCGGGCGCGGGCTCGGGGGCGGGCGCGGGGGCAGGCGCGGGAGCGGGCTCCGGCTCGGGCGTCGGCGAGCTCTCCGGCGAGGTCGCCGGGTCCTCGGCGGGCGGGGCCGACGGGGTGCTCTCCGCCGGCTGCGCGGCCGCGGCGGCCTCGCGCTGCGCCCGGGCGGCGGCGCGCCGCGCCAGGACCGTGCGGCGCTCCTCGACCAGGGCGACCGCGACCCCCTCCAGCTGGGCCAGCCGGCGGACCAGGTCGTCCCGCTGGGCGGTGAGGTCGGCGGCGCGCGCCGCGGCGGCGGCCTGGGCGGCCGCGGCGGCGTCCCGGGCGTCGCGGGCGGCGGCGAGCGCGTCCTCGGCCCGGCTCGCGGCGCGAGCGGCGCGCTGCTCGGCGGCCTCGGCGGCTTCGACGGCGCGCAGGTAGGCGTCGCGCTGCTGGGCGAGCACGCCCTGCACCCGGTCGACGGCGGCGTCGTTGGCGAGCAGCGTGGAGACGCCGTCGCTGTCGACGAGCGCGGTGAACGCGCTCAGGTCCAGCTCGGTGCCCAGGGTGGCGATCAGGACCTCACGGTAGGCGACCCGCTGCTCCTCCAGCGTGTCCGCGGCCCGGGCGGCCTCGGCGACCGCCTCCCGCTCTGCCGCCTGCGCGCGCTGCGCACGCCAGCGTGCCCCGTTGAAGGCCTCCGCCGCCCGCGCCGCGGCGTCCGCGGCGGCGTCCAGGGCAGCGTCGGCCGCGGCGAGGGCGGCCTGCACCTGTGCGGCGGTGTCGGCCGCCTGCGTCTGCTCGGCACGGGCCTCGCGGATCTGCTGACGGGTCGGCGCGTCACCGGAACCGTCCGCGCCGGTCCCGCCGCCGGTCGGGTCGTCGGCTGGCGCGGCCTTGGCGCCCGGCGCGACGAGGACCACGACCAGGAGGGCAGCCATCGCCGCGATCAGCAGCGAGACGGCGCTGCCCGGGGCCAGCGGTCGGGTGCGTTCGGGGCGGCGCACGGGGGGCTCCTGTTCGTCGCGGACGTCGGGCGGTCCGCTGGTACGACGGCGCGTCGCAGCAGCGGCAACTCGCGGAACGCTAGTCAACTTTCGTCACAGAAGAAACATTTTGCCCCAAAAAACTGGAGGATCGCGGCGTGTCGCCTTGACTAACTACACCATTGTAATTCTCGCCGGGCGCTCGACAAGCAACAGCGCCGGACCCGTTCGACGGATCCGGCGCAGGGGACGGGAGGCCCGTCCGTCACCTCTCGACGGGGACCTTCGAGGTGGTCGTCGTGGGATGTGAGTGCATCCCCCGATCGAACTTCTGACCGCTGGCCAGTCCGCCGAGGTAGAACGACACGATGGCGATCGCGATGCCGGCGATGTCGTCGGCGACGTAGTGCCAGCCGAAGTAGATCGTGGCGATCACGGTCAGGCCGAAGTTGACCCAGAAGACGACCTGCAGGGCCCGCGAGCGCACGGTGTACTGCACCATCAGCGCCCACAGCAGGGTGATCCCGCAGTGCAGGCTCGCGAACCCGGCCACCGAGTTGAGCGAGTCGGTGACCGTCGGGTCGTAGAGGACCGCGCTGCGCCCGTTGGCGATCGACTCCATCAGGTCCGTCGTCGGCGTCGGCACCAGGTCGGTGTACTCCGAGGGGTACTGGATGCCCGGGCCCAGCGTCGGCAACAGGTAGTACGACAGCGTGCCCAGCGTCCAGGCCAGCGCCTGCGACGTCACGAACCAGTAGCCGTAGGAGACGTTGCGCGACCAGACCAGCCAGATGACGACCATGATCATCACCAGCGGCAGGAACGTCACGTACACCTGCGAGAGCACGTAGGCGCTGTACTCGGTGCCGAAGATCCCGTGCAGCACGTCGGACGGGTCGTGGCCGAAGAAGAGCACGCGATCCATCACGTGCAGCTCGCGGTCGAAGAGCAGCGCCTTGACCTCACCCGGCGCACGATCCGGATCGGGACGCACGAACGGCAGGTTCGACTTCAGGTTCCGGTAGCAGACGTAGGTGATGTAGAAGCACACCATCCCGACGAGCACCAGTCGCCGTCGCTCCCGGGTCCAGTGCGTCCGCCAGCGCTCGCCGGCGATCTCCCGGATCGACGGGCGCGGCCCCTGCTCGACCCCCTCGCGCCAGGACCGGACCACCGCGAGGGCGCGGCTGCCGATCGCCCGCACCACCAGGTCGATCGCCAACGTGATGACCAAGATGCTTCCCGCCCGGATCATCATGTCCACCAGCAGCACGGCGGCGTGCAGGACGGAGTTGGTGGGCACCACGCCGAAGAGCTCGAGCGCCCAGCTCAGCGAGGGGCCGAGGAGCTTGCCCTCCGGCTCCACCAGCGGCCGGTCGTAGGCGAAGGCGACCACGTACGCGGCGATGAAGATGGACGCGGCCGTGCAGATCAGGAGCGTGGAGGCACGGCGGTACACGCGAGGGAGTCTAGGGCGTTGCCCCAGCGTCTCAGACCGGTTACCCGCCGCCCCGGTGCGGCTAGTGGCTCAGGTCACCCAGCGGCGCCAGCCCGGCCGGCTCCACCCGCACGCGCACCGCGTCGCCCACCAGGGGGAAACCGCCGACCGGGCCCGTCGCGTCCAGCTCGCCGACCCCGTCGACCCGCAGCACCAGGCGGGCGCCGTCCGGCGAGGCGACGGCGCTCAGCACGGTCGCCGTGAGGTCACCCTCGGCCCCCGCCCGCAGCGCCGACGGGCGTACGGCGACCCGCTCCGCCGCGCCCCCGGTCAGCAGCCGGGCACCGGCGCCGTCGACCACCCGGGTGAACCCCAGGAAGCGGGCGGTCTCCGCGTCCGCCGGCGCCGACCAGACCTGGCGCGCGGCGCCCTGCTGGACCACCCGGCCGGCGCGCATCACCGCGAGCCGGTCCGCGACCGCGAAGGCCTCCGCCTGGTCGTGGGTGACGAACAGCGCGGTGGTGCCCGCCTCGCGCAGGATCCGCCGCAGGTCCGCGGCCAGCCGCTCGCGCAGGCCCGCATCCAGCGCGCTGAGCGGCTCGTCGAGCAGCAGCAGCCGGGGGCGCGCCGCCAGCGACCGGGCCAGCGCGACCCGCTGCCGCTCCCCTCCCGACAGCGTCCGGGGCAACCGGTCGCCGTAGCCGTCCAGCCCGACCAGCGCGAGCAGCTCGGCGACCCGGTCCGCGCGCGCCGCGCGCCGCACCCGCGCACCCCGCAGCGCGTAGCCGACGTTGCCGGCCACCGTCAGGTGGTCGAAGAGCTGACCGTCCTGGAACATCAGCGCGAAGCCACGACGGTGGGTCGGCACCCGGGACAGGTCCTCCCCGTCCCACGCCACCGAGCCGCCGGCCAGCGGCTCGACGCCGGCGACCGCCCGCAGCAGCGTCGACTTCCCGCAGCCCGACGGGCCGAGCACCGCGAGCACCTGCCCGGCCGGGAGCGCGAGGTCCACGCCGTCGACGGCCGTCTTGCCGTCGTACACGACCCGCGCGCCGCGCACCTCGAGGATCGCTCGCCCTCCGTCAGCAGCGCCCTCAACGGGCCCGGAGGCCGCCGGGCCGACCGTCTCGTCGAGCCTGTCGTGAACCCCGGTCACAGCGCACCCACCCCCGGCACCCGCAGCCGCTCGACCACCAGGATCACCGCCGCCGTCACCCCGGCGAGCAGGACCGAGGCCGCCATCGCCACCCCGTAGTTGGCGGGGTCGGGGGTGCCGATCAACCGGAAGATCACCACCGGCAGCGTCGGCGTCTCCGGGCGCACCAGGAAGGAGGTGGCGCCGAACTCGCCCAGCGAGACCGCGAACGCGAAGCCCGCCGCGGCCAGCAGCGGCCGCCACAGCACCGGAGCCTCCACCGTCAGCACGCTCCGCCACAGCCCCGCGCCGAGCGAGGCCGCGGCCTGGCGCTGGCGGTCGTCGATGCCGCCCAGCACCGGCACCAGCACCCGCACCACCAACGGCAGCGCGACCAGCGCCTGGGCGATCGGCACCAGCAGCGGGCTGGAGCGCAGGTCCAGCGGCGGCGCGTCGAGCGTGATCAGGAAGCCGAAGCCGAGGGTCACCGCGGAGACCCCCAGCGGCAGCATGAAGAGGCCGTCGAAAGCGGCACGCAGCCGGCGCCCCGCCCGGCTCCGCACGCGACGGGTGACCACCACCGCGACCAGGGTGCCGAGCAGCACCGCCATCCAGGTCGCGTCCACCGCGATCCGCAGCGAGTTGGCCAGCGCCTCGGTGACGGGGACCCGGAGCAGACCCTCCCCGACGCCGTCCGCGCCGGTGCCGGCCAGGCCGCGGTAGGACGCCAGCGACCAGCCTCCGCCGACGCCCCGGAACGAGGACAGCACCAGGCCGGCCACCGGCGCGGCGACTGCGACCAGCACCACGACGGTCGCGGCCAGCACCGGCAGGTCACGGGCGCGGGGCCGCGCGGGGGCGGCCGGCACCCGTCGTACCGTCGGGTCGGGCTGGCGCCGCAGCCGGGCCGCGACCCCGAGCAGCGCCACCACGGACGCCAGCTGGACCAGTGACAGGGCGGCCGCCGCGCTCAGCTCCGGCGATCCGGTGATCGCGCCGGTGGTGAGCAGGTAGATCTCGGTCTCCACGGAGGAGTAGCGGACCCCGCCGAGGGTCAGGACCACCCCGAACCCGGTGGCGCAGAACAGGAAGACCACCGACGCCGCCGAGACGACCGCGGGGCGCAGCGCCGGGACGGTCACCGTCCACCACACGCGCCACGGCGTGGCGCCCAACGCGGCGGCCGCATCGGCCGGACGCCGGTCCAGCCCCTCCCACGCGGTGCCGACGGTGCGGATCACCACCGCTACGTTGAAGAACGCCAGCCCGGCGACGATCGCGGCCGGGGTGCCGTCCAGGTCGAGGAAGCCGAGCGGCCCCCCGGGCCGCAGCAGCTGCCGGATCGCGATGCCGACCACCACCGTCGGCAGCACGAACGGCACCAGCAGCGCGGCCCGGATCGCGCCGCGCCCCGGGAACCGCAGCCGATAGAGCACGTACGCCGCCGGCAGCCCGCCGGCCAGCGCGACCGCGGTCGCGGTCAGCGAGGTCCAGGCGGTGAACCAGACCACGCGACCGGTGCGCGGCCAGCCGAGCACCTCCAGCACCGCGCCGGGGTCGAAGACGCCCGCGGGCCAGAAGCCGCGCTGCACCATCCCGGCGACGGGCAGCACGAAGAAGACCGCGAGCACCGCGGTCGGCACCACGGCGAGGCCGACCAGGCCGAGGCGGCGGCCCCAGCGGCCACCGACCAGCCCGCCGCCCCGTCCGCCGACCCTGCGCGGTAGGGCCGGCGGCAGCGGCCGGTCGCCGGTGAGGGGCCGGTGGATCAGCGGCTGGTGAGCTCGGTCCACGTCGACAGCCAGTCGCGCCGGTTCTCGGCGATCTCGTCGGGCGCCACCTCGAGGGTCGAGGTCGGCTGCTGGGCGAAGGCCGCCCACTGCTTCGGCAGGGCCACGTCGGCGTCCACCGGGAACACGTACATGCTCGTCGGCAGGGCCGCCTGCACCTCCGGGGAGAGCAGCCAGTCGACGAGCGCACGGGCGCCGTCGGGGTTGGCCGCGCCCTCCAGCACGCCGGCGTACTCGACCTGCCGGAAGCAGGTGTCGAGCAGCGCCGCCGTCGAGGTCTTCCCGCCCTCCACGGTGAACGCCGGCGAGGTGTCGTAGGAGAGCACGATCGGCCGGTCGCCGCCGGAGTAGGTGAAGTCGACGTAGTAGGCGTCCTCCCAGCCCTTGACGATCGCCGCGTCGTTGGCGAGCAGGTCGCTCCAGTAGTCGGTCCACCCCTCGCCGTACTGGCCGATGGTGGCCAGCAGGAACGCCATGCCCGGGGTGCTGGTGGTGGCGGCGGGGGTGACGAAGAGGCCCTCGTAGGCGGGGTCGGTCAGGTCGTCGAGGTCGGCCGGCGGCGCCAGGTCGCGCTCGGCGAACCAGGCGGTGTCGACGTTGACGCACACCTCGCCGGTGTCGACCGGGGTCAGCGCGTGCTCCTCGTCGCCGGGCAGCCGGTACTGGTCGGCGCCCGCCGGCAGCGCGGCGTCGTACGGCGCGAAGACGCCGGCGTCGAGCGCGGAGGCGGCGAAGGTGTTGTCGACGCCGAAGGCCACGTCGCCCAGCGGGTGGTCAGCGGTGAGCTCGAGCTTGCTGGTCAGCTCGCCGCCGTCGCCGGCGGGGGTGTGCACCACCGTGTAGCCGGTCTCGGACTCGAAGGCCCGGATCAGCTTCTTGGGCAGCGAGAAGCTGTCGTGGGTGACCAGCACGACGTCGCCCCCGGACGTCGATCCGTCGGAGGCCGCGGCGTCGGGCGTCGGCTCGTCGTCGCCGGAGAGCGAGCAGCCGGCCGCGGACAGGGCGAGCGCGGAGAGGACGGCGCCGGCGGCCAGGCGGGCGCGGGCAGGACGGGAAAAGTGGAAAGCCACGGAGTGGACTCCCTTCGCCGGTGCTAACCGGATCAGGTTCGGAGGGTCTGCGGCTCGGTCCCGCACTCTCAGCACGCTTGGGTCGTGCTCCCCTGTCTTTGCGGCACCCAGCCTAGTCCGCCGGCGGTGGCCGGTCGCCGGGGGCCCGGCCTCCGAGCCGGCCCCGGACGGAGGTCAGGAAGCGCCGTCGCGGAGGGTGGCGGCGAACAGGATCTCCTCGCCGTGCTGTGCGCGGGTGGCCTCGCCCCGGGCGACCAGCAGCTCGAGGTGCGCCTTGGTCTCCATCGCGGCCATCCCGCGGCTGAACGGGTCGAGCGTGTCGTACGGGTGCTCGTGGCGGGTCCAGCCCAGGTCGCCGGCGACCACGTGGGCGGTGACCGCGCCGCGGTTGCGCAGCGACTCCAGCGACGCCTCCAGCCGCTCCTCGTGGTGGGCCAGCAGCTCGTCGACCCGAGCATGGGAGGACGGCGCGACCGGGCCGTGGGCGGGCAGGATCCGCAGGTCGGGCAGCGAACGGACCCTGGTCAGCGACGCCATGAAGTCGCCGAGCGGACTCTCGGTGGCGGGGACGGTGAACCCGATCGACGGGGTGATCGTGGGCAGCACGTGGTCGCCGGCGAAGAGCACGCCGTCGGCCCGGTCGGCGTACACGTAGTGGCCCGGCGTGTGGCCCGGGGTGTGCACCGCGTCGATGGTGCGCGCGCCGACGGCGAACGTGCGGTCACCCTCGATCCAGATGTCGGGGAAGTCCCAGTTGGCCGGGTCGGGCAGGTCGGCCGGGCCGCCGGCGGCCCACTGCTCGGCGATCTCCGCGGCGCCGGCGGTGCGGAGCACCGCGAGGAACGGGCTCTCGTCGAGCTCGCCGCGCCCGGCCCGGTGGAGCAGCTCGAGCGCGGGCTTCTCGTCGATGCCCAGCGCGACCTCCGCCCCGGTCTCGGCGCCCAGCACCCGGGCCAGCGTGTAGTGGTCACGGTGCACGTGGGTGACCAGGAACCGCTTGATGTCCCCGAAGCCGGAGCCGATGTCGCGCAGGCACTTGTCGAGCAGCTCGCGGGCCACCGGGATCGCCCAGCCGCCGTCGATCAGGGTGAGCCCGTCGTCGGTCTCGAGGACGTAGACGTTGATCGCCTTCAGGCCGTCCATCGGCAGCGGGAGCGGGATCCGGTACAGACCGTCGGCGACCCGCCACGCCCCCTCGTCGGCCCAGTGCCGGCCGCTGTCCGGCGAGATCGCCTTGCCGGTGCTGACGCCCTTGTCGGTGGCCCTGCTGGTCGATCCGTCGGTGCCTGTCACGGCTGCAAGTCTGGCAAACGCAGATCCAGGTTCGGGTGCTGGATCCCACCGTCGACCTCGAGCAGCTTGCCGGTGACGTACTGCCCGGCGCGCGAGGAGAGGTAGACGACGGCGGCCGCGATGTCCTCGGCCTCGCCGATCCGACCCAGCGGGGTCTTGGCCTCCATCTCCGCCTTCGTCTCCGGTACGCCGGCCACGAACTCGAGCGCCGAGGTCATCACCGAGCCCACGTAGATGCCGTTGACCCGGATGCGCGGGGCGAGGTCGGTGGCGGCCAGCCGTGACCAGTGCGCCAGCGCCGCCTTGGCGGTGCCGTAGGCCAGGTAGCCGCGGTCCGCGGTGCGGCCCATCATCGAGGAGATGCTGGTGATCGACTTCTGCCGGCCGTCGCCGAGCGAGGCCAGCATCAGCGGCACGGCGGCCCGGCTCAGCGCGTGCGCGGTCGCGACGTTGAAGTGGAACGCCTCCTCCAGGTAGGCCACGTCGGTGTCCAGGAAGGCGTTCGGGATCGTGCCGCCCACGTTGTTCACGACGACGTCGAGGCGGCCGAAGGCGTCGTACGCGTGCTGCGCGAGGCCCGCGACCGCGTCGGTGTCCGCCAGGTCCGCCGGTACGACGACCGCCCGGCGCCCCGCGCCCCGGATCCGCTCCGCGACCTGCTCGAGCTGGCCGGGCGTGCGGGCGGAGATCAGCACGTCCGCACCGGCCTCGGCCAGGGCCACCGCGGTGGCGGCGCCGATGCCGCGGCCGGCGCCGGTGACGACGGCGACGTGGTCGGTGAGGCGGAACCGGTCGAGGATGCTCATGCGGTGCCGGTGCCGGTGCCGGTGCCGGAGCCGGAGTCGGTGCGGGTGCCGGTGACCAGCCCGCGGCCGGTGACCAGCGGCAGGTCGATCGGCGAGACCAGGCCGGGCTCGGCCGCGACGACCGCGGGGACCGCGTTGATCAGCCGCTGCGCGGTGACGATCATCCCGGAGACGTTGTGGTCGCCGTGCTCGCCGTGGTGGCTGAACTCGACCTTCATCATCGGCTCGCCGGTGATCTCGACCCGGTAGCAGCCGTCACCCTCGGCCGGCCGGGGCCAGTCGTCGTCGCTGGCGGCGTCGGTGCGGGTGACGTGCTCCAGGGTGATCCGCGGGACGCCGTCGACCTTGCCGATCACCCGGAAGCGGACCGAGCCCATGGTGCCCTCGGCGACGTCGACGGAGACCGTCTCGACGCTGCGGGTGGCCGGGCGACGCTCGATCTCCTCGGTCAGCGGCTCCTCGAGGGTGACCCCGAGGCCGGCGGCGATCACCCGGACGACCGGGCCCCAGGCGGTGGAGAGGAGGCCGGGCTGCCAGAGCACGGCCTCGAAGTCCATCGGCTGGCCGAAACCGAAGAGCTCCTTCATCACCACCGGCTGGTAGTAGGTGGAGTAGTCGGCGACCTCGCTGACCTTGACGTGGTCGATGCGCTGGGAGAGCGACGTCATCACCAGCGGCAGCACGTCGTTGGCGAAGCCGGGGTCGATGCCGTTGACGTGCAGGCTGGCGCCACCCTCGCGCCCGGCCGCGTTGAGGTCCTCGATCATCTCCGGCGGGAGCACGTTGTCGGGGTGGACCAGGATGACCGGACCGGAGGAGACCACGTTGACCCCGTCGCGGATGAAGCCGGTCAGGTCCTCGATCGCCTCGAAGATCCGGTCGTCGGTCATCGCCCCGTGCACGATGCAGTCGGGGCGCAGCGCGATCAGCTCGTCGCGGTCGGTCGTCGCCTTCACGCCCAGCTCGCGGCCGAGGCCGGCCAGCTCACCGGCGTCCTTGCCCGCCTTGGCCGGGGTGGAGGTCCAGACCCCGACGAGCTCGAGGTCGGGGTGGGCATCGACGCCGGCGATCGCGTGCCGGCCGATGGTGCCGGTGGACCAGACAACGACGCGGAGGGGCTTCTCGGGGATCACCTGGGACATGACCGCACCGTAGAACAGGTTCTAGTTCTTGGGTAGGGGTTCGTGTGACTGCGGTCACGCGGGCAGGTGGGCGGCGAGCTGCAACAGCGTGTTACAGCACCCCACCACCGGCACCGGCACCCACGACCGGGACCCCCTCCCCCGGCCCCCACTCGGTGCACCGGGTACCGGAGTAGATGGTCGGCATGCACCGGTTGCAGTGGATGCAGACGCCGGCGTCCGCCTCGCCCGACGCCAGCCGGTTCACCAGGTCAGGCTCGCGCAGCAGTGCCCGCCCCATCGCGACCAGCTCGAACCCGTCGGCCATCGCCCGCCGCATCGTGGCGACCGAGTCGATCCCGCCGAGCAGCATCAGCGGCATCGCCACGGCCTTCCGGAACCGGAGCGCCTTCTCGCGGAAGTACGCCTCCTCGAACGGATACTCCTTGAGGAAGGACCGACCCATCGGCGTCCGCATCCCCCAGCGCACCGGCGGCGGCATCGCGTCCGCGAACTCGCGCGCCGGGACGTCGCCGCGGAACAGGTACATCGGGTTCATCAGGGACGAGCCGCCCGAGAGCTGCAGCCCGTCCAGGTGGCCGTCGGCCTCCAGCAGCTGCGCCAGCTCGACGCCGATCTCGGTGGTCACCCCGCCGGGGAAGCCGTCGCCGACCGACACCTTCGCGGTCACGGCCACCGAGGAGCCCACCTCCTCGCGGACCACCCGCGCCACCTGCCGCGCCAGCCGGGCCCGCCGCTCCAGGGGACCGCCCCACCGGTCGCGGCGCCGGTTCAGGCCGGGCGCGAGGAAGGAGGAGATCAGGTAGCTGTGCGCCATGTGCAGCTCGAGCACGTCGAACCCCGCGTCCGCCAAGGTTCGCGCGGCGTCGACGTAGCAGCGCGTGATCCGGGTCAGGTCCCGCTCCGAGGCCGACCGGACCAGCTGCATCGACAGCGGGCTCGGCATCGGGCTCGCCGCCACCGCCGGTACGCCGTTGGACCGCCCGTTGGCGACCGGACCGGCGTGTCCGACCTGCCCGGCGATCGCGGCGCCGGCCTCGTGCACCGCGTCGGCGAGCCGCGCCAGCCCGCTCGCCGAGGCCGACCCGACGACGATCTGCTCGCGGTGGGTGCGCCCCTCCGGCGCGACCGCGAGGTACGCGACGGTGGTCAGCCCGACGCCGCCGCGCGCCGGCGCCCGGTGGTAGGCGATCAGCTCGTCGGTGACCTGGCCGTCCGGCGTACGACCCTCGAAGGTCGCCGCCTTCACCGTCCGGTTGCGCAGCCGCACCGGCCCCAGGTCGTAGGGAGCGAACACGTCCGGGACCGCACCAGGTGCATCAGAGGGAGCGAGCACCGGCCGACTGTAACCCGTTCTAGTGGCCGCCGATCGGGGATACGCTCCACGCCATGGCCAAGACCCTGGGCAAGTCGCTGTGGCGGGACCGCAACGAGGCACTCGACCCGGAGACGGACTACGTCGAGATCTACCAGAACCTCGCGCTCTACGAGTTCACCTGGGACATCACCCAGTCGCTCTCCTTCGCGCTCTTCCGCACCTACGCGGTGCCCAGCATCGGCCGGCTGCTGCACGAGACCCAGCAGTTCGAGCAGGCCTGCCAGAAGCGGTACGACGACACCTCGCTGCTGCTCGAGGCGCCGTTCGTGCACGGCTTCGACTCCGAGGAGGGCAGGACCGCCCTGCGCCGGATCAACCAGATGCACAGGATGTACGACATCAGCAACGACGACATGCGCTACGTGCTGTCGACGTTCGTCGTGGTGCCGAAGCGCTGGCTCGACGACTACGGCTGGCGGACGCTCACCGACACCGAGCTGCGGGCGAGCGTGAACTACTACCGCGACCTCGGCCGGCACCTGGGCATCACGGACGTCCCCGAGACCTTCGCGGGCTTCGAGGCGCTGCTCGACGGCTACGAGGCCGAGCACTTCGCCTACGACGAGGGCGGACGCAAGGTCGCCGACTCCACGCTCGACCTGATGACCACCTTCTACCCGAAGGCGGTGCGCAGGCCGGTCGAGGTGTTCAGCCGGGCCCTGATGGACGACCCGCTCCTCCGGGCCTTCCGGTACGACGCCCCGCACCCCGCGATCATCCGGATCAGCCGGGGCGCGATGCGGGCGCGGGCGCGGCTGCTGCGGTACACCCCGTCCAACCGGAAGCCGACGTACACCGCGGACCTGCCGCGGATCAAGAGCTATCCGGGCGGCTACGCGCTCGCGGAGCTGGGCACCTTCGCGCCGACCGGGGCCAAGGCCGCTCCGGACGGCGCCACCGGGGCGCCCGGCTGCCCGGTGCCCCACGGCCCCTGAACCCGGCGGGCGAACCGCCGCTCGACCGCCGACAGCCCCCGCTCGACAGGGCGCGGCAGCCGGAAGAGCGCCGCGCCGCCGAGGTACACGGCGGCATCGTGCAGCGCCAGGCAGGCGCCGATCACCAGCGCCGTGCCGAGCAGCGGGGCGGCGGCCGCCAGCAGCATCGCCGCGGGCCCGGTCCCGTCCAGCCGCAGCGGCAGCGCGACGAGCACGCCGATCACGGCGAAGTGGAGCACGTAGATCCGCAACGTGCGCTGGCCCAGCCACGCCAGCCCCTGACCCAGGCCGGGGACCCCGGCCAGCCGCGCGGCCAGTCCGAGGCCCAGCGGCACGCCGACCGCGCTGCACGCGACCAGCGTGACGCTCCACGGCAGCCCGCTGGCCCGCAGCAGCACGAACCCCGCGGTGTACGCCGCCGCGAGGCCGAGCAGCGCCCGGCCGGACCGGTTGCCGGCCCACGCCAGCAGCGCCGGGAAGTAGGCGCCGAGCGCGAAGAAGCAGAAGTGGGCCAGGACGGCGACCTTGTTGTTGGCCTCGATGCCCGACCAGCCGGTGCCGAGGGCGACCACCGTCGCCGCTCCCACCACGAACCGCGGGTCGAGGCGGCGCAGCGCCTTCGCGAGGACGAAGTACGCCGCCAGCGAGAACAGGAACCACATGCTGGTCTCGGCCCAGACCAGGTCGCTGAGCAGGTCGCCGACGCCCTGCACCCGGTTCGCCGGCGTGCGGGTCTCCCACCGGTAGAAGAGCAGGTAGACGCCGAGCCAGACGAGGTAGAGGTAGTACGGGCTGACGACCCGGCGCAGCACGGTCGGCCAGGGACGGGCGATCGCGCCGGCGGCCAGGAAGCCGCTGACCACGAAGAAGACCGGCATCCGCGCCGGCTTCAGCGCCAGGCTGACCCCGGCCCAGGCGTCCGCCACCGGGTGCAACGCGGGCACCGCCAGCAGCGGCAGGTACTTGCCGATCACGTGGTGCAGGACCACGAGCACGATGCAGGCGCCCTTGGCCACGTCCAGCCAGGCGATCCGCTGCGTACCGGGTGCTTGCACCGCGGCATCCTCACCCGGACACCGGGCCACCACCAATCCGGCGGCTGCCCTCCGCGGCGTGGCGTTGGTTACCCCGCCCCGTCAGCGGCCGCCGGGGCCGCGCGCCCGACGACCGCGGACCGGCGGCCGCGGGTCAGCTGAACGAGGCCGGCCGCTTCTCCAGGAACGCCGCGATCCCCTCCCGGCCGTCCGCCCCGACCGCGAGGGTCCGGATCGAGAGCAGCTCGCGGCGCAGCGCCGCCTCCGGCGCGGCCACGGCCTGCTCGCGGACCAGCCGCTTCGCGGCCGCCTGGGCGGCACGGGAGCCGGCGAGCAGCTGGCCGACCACGGCGTCGACGGCGTCGGCCAGCTCGGCGGCGGGGACGACGCGGGCCACCAGCCCGGCGTCGTACGCCTCCTGCGCGGTGATCAGGTCACCGAGGAGCGCCAGCCGCAGCACCCGGTGCAGCCCGAGGGTGTGCACCAGCAGCGAGCTGCCGCCGTCCGGGGAGAGCCCGACCTTGGTGTAGGCCAGGCTGAACTTCGCGGTGTCGGCGGCCAGCACCACGTCGGCGGCCGCGGCGAGCGGGAAGCCCGCGCCCGCGGCGGTGCCCTGCACCACGCTGACCACGACCGCGTCGGAGCGGACCAGCTCGCTGACCACCCGGTGCAGGCCGTCGGCCAGGTCGTCGATGAACGCTGCGGTGTCCTCCGCCGCGTGGAAGGCCGACAGGTCGCCGCCGACCGAGAAGAACCGCCCCTCGGCGTCGAGCACGATCACCTTCGCGTCGTCGCGGCCGGCCCGGCGGACCGCGGCGAAGAGCTGGTCGATCTGGGCGGGCTCGACGGGGTTGCCGCGATCGGCACCGGTCAGCGTGATCCGGGCGGCGCCGTCGGCGAAGGCGTAGCGGACGAGGTCGGGAGCGTCGGTCATGGGGGTCAGCATGCCCGACCCGGTCAGGCCGCGCAGTTGCCCGTCTCGACCTCGACCTCGCGGGTCCGGCCCGCCGCCGCCGCGTCGGCGACCTGGCCGGCCGTCAGCGCGTAGCCGGTGTCGGGGTCGGTGACCGAGGCGGCGAAGACCACGCCGGCGACCTCGCCGTCCGGCGTGATGATCGGGCCGCCGGAGTTGCCCGGCCGGACCAGTGCCCGCAGCGAGAAGACCTCGCGCAGCACCGTGCCGTCGCCGTAGATGTCGGGGGAACGCAGCCGCTGCTCGGAGCGGATCCGGCCCGGCTGGACGTCGAACGGGCCGTCCTGCGGATAGCCGACCACCGCGACCGGGTCGTTGGGTCCGGCCGGCGCTCCCTGGGCGATGTCGAACGGCAGCTCGGCGATGTCGCCGGTGTCGACCTGCAGCACCGCGATGTCGAGGTCGGGGTCGTAGAGGACGACCCGGCCCAGCTCGGTGCCGTCGCCGATCTGCACCTCGGGATCGGGGACGCCCGCGACCACGTGCGCGTTGGTCATCACCCGGTCGGGTGCGTAGACGAAGCCGGTGCCCTCCACTCCCCGGCCGCAGATGTTGGCGCCGCGGATCTTGACGACAGCGGACCGCGAGCCGGTGATGTCGGGGTCCTGGAGCAGCCGCTTCGGGCCGGGGCCGACCTCGACGATCCGCTCGGGCGCGAACGGCTCGAGGTAGCGCGGGAAGAAGCCGGTGCCGACCACGTTGTTGAACGCCTGCAGCACCCGCGGCGCCATGTCGGGCAGCGCGCCGTCGACCTTGGCCAGCACCTCCGAGCTGCGCACCATCGAGGTGACCGGGCCGAGCCGGGTGCCCGACACCGCGACACCGAGCGCCCACGCCACCAGCAGCACCGCGAGGGCGCTGAGCAGTGCGCCGCCGACCGCGTCGACCACGCGGGCCGGCTGCCAGGTGACCCGTTCACGGGCCTTGGCGCCGACGAACTGGAGCACCGCCTGGCCCAGCATCGCGCAGAGGATCACGATGAACAGCGCGCCCAGCGACACCTGGATCGACGGGTTGGCCCCGCCCAGCACGATCGGTGCCAGCCAGATGCCGAAGACGCCGCCGAGCAGCAGCCCGATCGTCGCGAAGGCGCCGGTGATGAATCCCTGCCAGTAGCCCGAGAGGGCATAGGCGGCAACCAGCAGCAGGAGCAGGATGTCGAGGAGGTTCATCGTTCCTTACGCGGTGCGGGATTGGGCTCGGCGAGGTCAAGACCGTTGTCGGCGTCCTTGCCGGCGTCGCTCGCCTCCGCCGTACGGCGGGAGTACTCCGCGAGCATGTAGTCGGGGAGATCATGCACGGGCGACTCGGCCACCGGGGGGAGCCACCCCAGAAAATCGAAGAACCTGGTGATGATCCCGCCCGTGAAGCCCCACAGGATGACGTCCTTGTCCGGACCGATCAGGAAGCCCGGACCCGTCCAGCCGCCGGGGTGACGGACCTCGATCCGGTGCTCGGGCGCGAGCAGCTCGGCGAGGGTCACCCGGTGGATCGCGTGCACCTCCTCCGGTGAGGCGACGCGGATCGGGCTCGGCGCGTGCCACCAGCCGAGCACCGTGGTCACCGCGAAGTTCGACGGCGGCAGCCACAGCTCCGGGAGCGTCGCGAAGGCCTGGACCCCGGCCGGGTCCACGCCGATCTCCTCCTCGGCCTCGCGCAGCGCGGCCTCGACGGTGGTCTCCCCGGCGTCGATCGAGCCGCCCGGGAACGAGACCTGGCCGGGGTGGGAGCGCATGTCGTGGGCGCGCTCGGTGAGCAGCAGCTCCGGACCCTCCGGGCCTTCGCCGAAGAGCATCAGCACGGCGCCGCGGCGCGCGCTGCCGTCGGCCGGCGGCAGGAAGCTGGTGAGGTCGCTGCCGGCGATCCGGTCGGCCGCGGCGGCGACCTCGTGCAGCCACTCGGGCAGGTCGGTGCGGTCGATCACGAGCCCTCACCCTTCCGCGCGGGCGCCGCCAGGTCCAACCCGAGCTCGGACTCGACCATGTCGACGATCTCCCGCTCCGAGTCGACGCCGCCGAGCCTCTGGGTCCAGCTGCCGTCGGCGCGGACGAAGAAGAACTGCGGCAGCCCGCCGTTGAGCACCAGGTCGGTCGACTGCAGGTCGCCGCAGCCGTCGGCCAGCGACGGGTAGGTCACCCCGGCCTCCGCGGCGAGGTCCACCGCGGCGCCCGGGTAGCTGTCGAGGAAGTCGACGCCGAGCACGGTGACCTGGTCGCCGTAGTCCTCCGAGAACGCCTGCAGCGCCGGCAGCTCCTCACGGCACGGCAGGCAGTTGGAGGCCCAGAAGTTGATCACCGCCGGGCCGCGGACGTCGGCCAGCGAGGCGGTCGCGGTGCTGCCCAGGCAGTGCAGCTCCACGTCGGGCAGGTCGGCGGCGACGCCGTCGGCCGAGGTCGACCAGTCATCGGGGTCGCAGTCGGCGATGCCGGCGGCTTCGCGGTCCGCGATCAGGTCCGGGTAGGTGACGTCGACCCGGCACGCGGCCGCGGGCGCGCCGCCGTCGCAGCCGGTGAGCAGGACCCCCGCGGCCAGCAGGCTGACCGCGACCGTGCGTGCCCGCATCAGTTGGGGCCCTCCGTGCGGACCAGGGCCTCGGCCGCGACCGGGTCCGTCGGTCCGGTGCCGTACGACGGGCACCAGCGCGCCACCGGGCAGGCGCCGCAGGCCGGCTTCTTGGCGTGACAGCGCCGCCGGCCGTGCCAGATCACGTGGTGCGACAGCATCGTCCAGTCGCGCTTAGGGAAGAGCGCACCGATCGCGTGCTCGACCTTCACCGGGTCGGTCTCCTCGGTCCAGCCGAAGCGGCGCACCAGCCGGCCGAAGTGGGTGTCGACGGTGATCCCGGGGACGTCGAAGGCGTTGCCGAGCACGACGTTGGCGGTCTTGCGACCGACGCCGGGCAGCGTGACCAGGTCCTCCAGCCGGCCGGGCACCTGGCCGTCGTACCGCTCCACGAGGGCGGCGCTGAGCTTGAGCAGCGCGTCGGTCTTGGCGCGGAAGAAGCCGAGCGGGCCGACGATCTGCTCCAGGTGGGCCCGGTCCGCCGCCGCCATCGACACCGGATCGGGGTAGGCCGCGAACAGGATCGGCCGCACCGCGTTGACCCGCTTGTCGGTTGTCTGCGCCGACAGCACGGTGACCACGAGCAGCTGGAACGGGTTGTCGAAGTCGAGCTCGGCGTGCGCGTCCGGATAGGTCTCGGCGAGCACCCGGTTGATCTTGCGGGCCCGACGCACCAGCTGGGTCGAGGTCTCCTCGGCGGTGTCGATCGGGCGCACGAGCGCAGCCTACGGCGTGGCGCCGACAGGCCCGGAAGCGACGCATGTTAGGTGTGAACATCGCCACTGGCTAGGATTCGGGGGACGCGTGTCGTCCGCCGGCGCCTCACCAGGGGGCCCGCACGACACCCTGGGACCAGGAGGAGAAGTGGACCACGACGTACTCCGTCAGGCGCCGCTGTTCAGTGCCCTCGACGACGAGGCGATGACCGCCCTGCGCTCGTCGATGGCCGAGACCCGGCTGCGGCGCGGCGAGGTGCTGTTCCACGAGGGCGACACCGGCGACAAGTTGTACGTCGTGCTCGACGGCAAGGTGAAGCTCGGCCGCACCTCGTCCGACGGTCGCGAGAACCTGCTCGCGATCATGGGCCCCGGCCAGATGTTCGGCGAGCTGTCGCTGTTCGACCCGGGCCCGCGCTCGGCGACGGTGACCGCCGTGACCGACGCCGGCTTCGCCTCGCTCTCCCACGAGGACCTGCTGCGCTGGCTCGAGGGTCGCCCCGCCGTGGCCCGCGGCCTGCTCGCCCAGCTCGCCGGCCGGCTGCGCAAGGCCAACGACGTCGTCGCCGACCTGGTCTTCTCCGACGTCCCCGGCCGCGTCGCCAAGGCCCTGCTGGACCTGGCCGACCGGTTCGGCCGCAGCGCCGACGACGGCGTGCACGTCCACCACGACCTCACCCAGGAGGAGCTGGCCCAGCTGGTCGGCGCCTCCCGCGAGACCGTGAACAAGGCGCTGGCCGACTTCGCCTCGCGCGGCTGGCTGCGCCTGGAGCCCCGCTCGGTGGTCATCCTCGACATGGAGCGGATGTCGCGCCGGGCCCGCTGAGCCCGCCTGCCTGACACCCGCACAGCCTCTCTCCGGCCGCCCGTCCTGGGCGGCCGGAGATCTTTTTCCCGCAAGAGACCCTCCGACGACGCCCCGGACCGCCTAGGAACGGGCGAAGGGGGTCGCCATGATCGACAGCAGCGCGCCGACACAGCGCGGAGCGCCACCGCGCGGGCGGGCGGCGTTCGACGAGTTCGTGCGCACCCGTACGCCGGCGCTCACCCGGACCGCCTACCTGCTGACCGGCGACGCGCACCTCGCCGAGGACCTGCTGCAGACCGCGCTGTTCCGGGCCGCGAAGGCCTGGCACCGGATCGACGGCGACCCCGAGCCGTACGTGCGGCGGATCCTCTACACCCAGAACGTCTCCCGGTGGCGGCGGCGCAGGGTCGCGGAGACCCGCCTGCCCGAGCAGTACGACGCCGCGTCACCGCACGGCGACGCGACCGACCCGGCCCTGCGGCTGACGCTGGTCGCCGCCCTGGCGCGGCTCACCGAGCGGCAGCGCACCGTGCTGGTGCTGCGCTACTTCGAGGACCTGACCGAGCGACAGACCGCCGAGGCGCTGGGGATCGGCCTGGGCACGGTGAAGTCGGCGACCCGCGACGCGTTGGCCCGGCTCCGGGCGCTGGCCCCCGACCTCGAGGAGCTCCGGGAGGAGACGCGATGAACGACGCCGCACTGCGCGAGGCGCTGCACCGGGCGTCCACCGAGGCACCCCCGGCGGCGGTCGACCCGGACCTGTTCCGCCGCGGCCGGCGGGCGGCCCTGCGTGCCCGGGTCGCCGGCGCCGCCGCGGCGCTCGCCTGCCTCGCCCTCGTCGCGGGCCTGGGCTGGCGGGTCCTCCAGGCGCCGCCCCCTCCCGTCGCGGACGGCCAGGAGCAGGCTGGCGTCCCCGACGCGATCTACGGGCCGCGCGACGGCGCTGCGCCGGACCTGCCCGAGGCGACCTTCAGCAACGGCCTGGTGCCCGTCGCCGCGTCCTACGTGGACTCCGGCATCACCGACACGGTGGTGCTGGTGACCGCCGGCGGCCGCTACGTGCAGGCTGACCTGCCGGACCTGCGCGACGCGATGCTGGCCAGCGTCGGGCCGACGCTGTCCCCCGACGGCACCCACCTGGCCTACTCCTACGCGGAGGTCGGTCCCGTTGGGATCGCCGTCCTCGACCTGGCGACGGGCGACGTCCGCCGGCTCAGGGTCCACGGCGACCAGGGCGTGGAGCTGCGGACGATGCAGTGGTCACCCGGGGGCCGGAAGATCGTGTGGTCGGGACAGCTGGTCACGTTCGCGACCGAGAGCAGGGCGAGCTTCGGCCGAGCCGTGGCCGGCGTGGTGGACACCCGCACCGGCCGGGCGACCGACCTGCCGGGCCGCGGGCTGGCCTGGGACGGCGCCGGGATCTGCGACGACGGCACCCCGCTGCGGTACGACCCGCCCCGCTTCGTCGACGACGAGGGGTCGCCGCACCTGGGCTGGCGCGGGATGGACGGCGCCCACGTCGCGTGCACCCCGCCGACCACGCTCGTCGGGAACAGCTACGAGTCTCTGCGCCCGGTCGTCGGGTGGCTGACGCGTGATCCGGGCGAGACACCGTGGCCGGTGGTCTCCGAGTCCCGATGGGTGGACGAGGCGGCCCACACGTCCGATGGTCGTGTGCTCCGCGTCGTCGAGCCGCGGGGCGACGCCGCCCGGGAGGTCGGCACAGTCGAGGCGCTGGGCGCTCAGAGCCTCAGCCTCGCCTCCGCACTGATGGCGTGGGACCAGCCGACCGTGCACGCCGGCCCCGATCCCTGGGCCGACGCCGGGGGCTGGGGCGACCAGTGGTCCGCCGCGCGCCCGTGGGTCCTGGGAGGCGGGGTCGCCGCGGTGATCGCGGTGGTCTACCGCCGGTACCGGCGCCGTACCTGACCCCGCGGGTCGGCAGCAAGCTTCTGCCGACCCGCGCTCAGCGCGACGCCAGGTAGGCCAGCTGCGCCCGCACCGACCACTCGGCGGCGCCCCACAGCGACTCGTCGACGTCGGCGTACACGACCTCGACGACCCGGCGCGGCAGGTCCGGGTCCTCGGCCGCGTCGGCCGGCAACGAGGAACCGCCCAGCCCCAACGACGCGAGCGCCGCCTCCACCTGGGCCAGCCGCTCGGCGCGGTGCACCCGGTAGTGGTCGAGCACGCCGGCGGCGTCGGCCAGCACCGGCCCGTGGGCCGGCCAGAGCGTCTCGACGCGTCCCTCGGTGACCAGCGCCCGCATCCTGGCGAGCGAGTCGAAGTACCCGCCGAGGTCGCCGTCGGGGTGGACGATCACGGTGGTGCCGCGCCCGAGCACCATGTCGCCGGTGAGCAGCGCGCTGTCGGCGCCGACCAGCAGCGAGATCGAGTCGCGGGTGTGCCCGGGCGTGGTCAGCACCTCGACGTCCAGGCCGCCGACCGAGAGCACCTCGCCGTCGGCCACCGGGTCGGAGCGCCAGCACTGCGCGGGGTCCAGCGCCCGGACGCCGCAGCCCATCCGCTCCGCGAACGAGCGGGCGGCCTCGGTGTGGTCGAGGTGGTGGTGGGTGACCACGACCGCCTCCACCTGGCCGGCGACCTCGGCGACCGCGTCCAGGTGCTCGTCGGCGAGCGGGCCGGGGTCGACCACGATCGAGCGCTCGGCGCCGGGCTCGCGCAGCACCCAGGTGTTGGTGCCGTCGAGCGTCATCAGGCCGGGGTTGGGCGCGAGCACGCAGCGCCCGCGGTCGCCGAACGCGCCGCCGTGCCAGTGGCCCGGCGGCGGGACCTGCGGGTCCGCGCTCATGCCCGGCGGTCGGCGACCAGCGGTCGGAGTCGCTCGGGCATCGAGAGCGTGTAGCCCTCGCCGAGGCGCTCCACCTCCGGCATGAACATCTCCACCGACCGGCCGTCGCTGGCCGCGACGACCTCGGCCACCGAGCCGTGCTGGCCGACCTCCAGGCAGGTCAGGTACGTCGGCGGCAGCATCGCCAGGGTGCCCGCGTCGGCCGCGTCGGCGGCGTCTGCGGCGCCCAGCCACACCACGTGGTCGGACTCGGTGGAGACGTCGCGGGTGACCTGTCCCTCGGGCAGCAGCGCCACGAAGAACCAGGTCCGGTAGCGCTTCGGCTCGAAGATCGGGGTCAGCCAGCCGTCCCAGACGCCGAGCAGGTCGGTGCGCAGCACCAGGCCGCGGCGGGCCAGGAAGTCGGTCAGCGCCAGCTCGCGGGACTCCAGCGCGACCCGGTCGGCCTCCCAGTCCTCGCCGGTGGTGTCGGCGACGACGGTGTCGGCGGAGGGGCCGGCCAGCAGCACGCCGGACTCCTCGAAGGTCTCCCGGACCGCGGCGCAGACCAGGGCCCGGGCCAGGTCGGGCTCGACGCCGAGCCGGGTGGCCCACTCCTCGGGGCTGGGGCCGGCCCAGCCCGCGGCGTGGATCTCGGCGTCGAAGTCGCGGGCGTCCACGCCGCCGCCGGGGAAGACGCACATGCCGCCGGCGAAGTCCATCGAGACCTGGCGGCGCAGCAGGTAGACCTCCGGTCCGCTGCCGCCGTGGGCCTCGCCGTCGCGCATCAGCACCACCGTGGCCGCGTTGCGCGGGTCGGCGGGGGTGCGTTCGCCGTCGTGGAACTGACGGACGACGTCGGCGACCGCTGCGGGCAGCGGGACCGGCGGCAGCGGGATCCTCACCCGACCGTGCCCTCGGGCAGGATCTCGGCGATCACCTCGACCTCGACCGGGGCGTCCAGCGGGAGCACCGGCACGCCGACCGCGGAGCGGGCGTGCACGCCCGCGTCGCCGAAGACCGCGCCGAAGAAGTCCGAGGCGCCGTTGGCGACCTTCGGCTGGCCGGTGAAGTCGGGGGTGGAGGCCACGAAGGCGACGACCTTGACGATCCGGACCCGAGACAGGTCCTTGACCTGGGAGCGGATCGCGGCGACCGCGTTGAGCGCGCACTGCCGCGCGCACTCGGTGGCCTCCTCCGCGCTCACCTGCGCCCCCACCTTCCCGGTGGCGAGCAGCGCGCCGTCGCGCATCGGCAGCTGGCCCGAGGTGTAGATCCGGTCGCCGGAGGTGACCGCCGGCTGGTAGTTGGCCACCGGCGGCACGACCTCGGGGACGCTGACCCCGAGCGCGGCCAGACGCTCCTCCGGTGTGCTCTGCGCCGCCATCGCGCTCAGCCCTCGACCGGGCGCTTGAAGTAGGCCACGTCGTTGCCGGTCGGGCTCGGGATCAACGTCACGAGCTCCCAGCCGTCCTGGCCGAAGTTGTTGAGGATCTGCGCCGCGGCGTGGTTGAGGACGGGCGCCACCTGGTACTCCCACTTGGTCATACCCGGCACCCTACTCAGCCCGGGGAACGGCGACCGCGGTGGTGGAGGAGCGAGACGGGCTCGTCCTGAGGCGCGAGCTCGCCAGCCTCGGAGGGAGCCTCGAAACCGCCACCGCCTTCGAGGCGTTCACTAGGGTGGGCGACGTGTCTGATTGGCCACGGGTTCGCCTCCACGTCGTCACCGGGAAGGGCGGCACCGGCAAGTCCACGGTCGCCTCCGCGCTGGCGCTCGCCCTCGCGGGCGCGAACAAGAACGTCCTGCTCTGCGAGGTCGAGGGGCGCCAGGGCATCGCCCGGATGTTCGACGTCGACCCGCTGCCCTACGAGGAGCGGCGGCTGACCACCGGCCTGCCCGACGAGTCCGGCCGCCGCGGCGTCGTCCACGCGCTGCACATCGACGCGGAGGAGGCGTTGTTGGAGTACCTCGCCATGTACTACCGGCTGGGCCGCGCGGGACGGGCGCTGGACCGGTTCGGCGTGGTCGAGTTCGCCACGACGATCGCGCCGGGCGTGCGCGACGTGCTGCTGACCGGCAAGGTCTACGAGGCGGTGCAGCGCAACGCCCGCAACCGCGGCGCGATCCAGTACGACGCGGTGGTCCTCGACGCGCCGCCGACCGGCCGGATCACCCAGTTCCTCAACGTCAGCAACGAGCTGGCCGGACTGGCCAAGGTCGGCCCGATCCGCAACCAGTCCGACACCATGATGACCCTGTTCCGCTCGCCGCGGACCGCCGTGCACCTGGTCACGGTGCTGGAGGAGATGCCTGTGCAGGAGACCGCGGACGGAATCGCGGAGCTGCGCGAGGCCGCGCTCCCGGTGGGCGGGGTGATCGTCAACCAGATCCGGCCGCGCGACCTGTCCGAGCCCGAGCTCGCCGCGGCGCGCGCAGGGCGGCTGGATCGCGCCCTGATCGAGGCGGACCTGGACCGGGCCGGGCTGCCCCACGACGACACCCTGGTCACGGGCCTGCTCGCCGAGGCCCACGACCACGCCGAGCGGCGGGCACTGGAGGACTCCCAGCGCGCGGTGGTGGCCGGCCTCGGCGTCCCCAGCTACGAGCTGCCGCGCTTCGCCGGCGGCATCGACCTCGGCGCGCTCTACGAGCTCGCCGCCGTGATGCGAGCGCAGGGCCTGGCATGAGCGGCGCGTCCGCCCCGCGCCGCACGCGCTCGCGCGTGGGCCCCGGCAGCAGCCACCGCGCGGCCCCGCTGGACGTCGACGCGCTGCTGGACGACCCGGCGACCGAGATCATCGTCTGCTGCGGCTCCGGCGGCGTCGGCAAGACCACGACGGCCGCCGCGCTGGCGCTGCGCGCGGCCGAGCGCGGTCGCCGGGTGGTGGTGCTGACCATCGATCCGGCGCGCCGGCTGGCGCAGTCGATGGGCATCGCGGCCCTGGACAACACCCCGCGGCCGGTGGCCGGCGTCGACCCGGGGGCCGGGGGCTCGCTGGACGCGATGATGCTGGACATGAAGCGGACCTTCGACGAGGTCGTGCTCTCCCAGGCCAGCCCGGAGAAGGCCGAGCAGATCCTCGCCAACCCCTTCTACGTGGCGCTCTCCAGCTCGTTCGCGGGCACGCAGGAGTACATGGCGATGGAGAAGCTCGGCCAGCTCTACCGCGAGCACGTCACCGGGGAGGAGGGCGGCGAGGACAGCGCGACCTACGACCTGATCGTGGTCGACACGCCGCCCTCGCGCTCGGCACTGGACTTCCTGGACGCCCCCGAGCGGCTCTCCAGCTTCCTCGACGGTCGGTTCGTCCGGCTGATGCTGGCCCCGGCCCGGGGGCCGGCGAAGCTGCTCACGGCCGGCTTCAGCGTGGTCACCAACGCGCTGATGAAGATCCTGGGCGCGCAGTTCCTCAAGGACCTGCAGACGTTCGTGGCCGCACTGGACACCGTCTTCGGCGGGTTCCGGCAGCGCGCCCAGCAGACCTACTCGCTGCTGCAGGCCGACGGCACGGCGTTCCTCGTGGTCGCGGCCCCGGAGCCGGACGCGCTCCGCGAGGCGGCGTACTTCGTGGAACGGCTCAGCGAGGACTCGATGCCACTGGCCGGACTGGTCGTGAACCGCGCCAGCCCCGACCCGGAGAGCCCGCTCTCCGCGGACGAGGCGATGGCCGGCGCGGAGCGACTGCGGGCCGACGACCCGGAGTCGCTGACCGCCGGGCTGCTCCGGCTGCACGCGGACCGTGCGCGACTGGTGGCACGCGAGGGTGCGTTGCGGGAGCGGTTCGCCACCGCACACCCGCAGGTGGCGACCGCCGTCGTGGCCGCGCTCTCAGGCGACGTGCACGACCTCGACGGCCTGCGTCAGATCGGCACGCTGCTGGCCGGCGGCGAATGAGCGCGGGCGGCCAGGGCTCGACGAAGGCGCCGCTCGTTGGCGGACGCGGCGCGACGAAGGCACGCCCGGAGAAGGCGCGGCAGGGCCCGCGGATCGATCCGGTGGGCTCAGCCGCGACGCGTCGGGGTCAGTGACCGCTGGCGAGCTGCGCGTCGCGCGCAGACTCGAGAACCTTGCGCCACGACGCCCCGGGCCGGCGGCGCAGCAGCGCCCGACGCTCCCGTTCGGTCATGCCGCCCCAGACGCCCCACTCGATCTGGTTGTCCAGCGCCTCGGCCAGGCACTCGGTCCGCACCGAGCAACCGGCGCACACCTGCTTGACCTTGTTCTGCTCCGCGCCTCGAACGAAAAGCTGGTCCGGCTTCTCGTCACGGCAGGCGGCACGGAGTGCCCAATCCTCAACCCACATGTTGATCGTCCCCGTCTGGAGCCGGGACGACGCCCCCACAGCGCCTTGGTTCCCAGCCCCGTGCAGACAAAGTAAAGGAATACGTCAAGTTCTCGATAGAGCTCATTGGGCCCAAGATTCCTAGTCACTAATGACTAGGCGCTTGTTTCCAACGGATCACAAGGCAGCTGGTCATCCCCGACATCCACGTGCTGGTGCGAGAACTCCGTCCCCTCGGCACGGTCCCGTACCCTGACCTCATGCCCCGCCCCAGGACAGACCGTCTGCCCCTGCCCAAGGTGATGTCTCACCTGGGTGTCATGATCGCGGTCTCGGCCGTCCTGGGCGTGGTCGTCTCGGGGTTGGCCATTCCGTTCGCCGGCGTCGTCGGCCTCACCGCGCGCAACGTCGCCTCCGAGATGGACAAGCTCCCCAAGGAGCTCGCCACCGAGCAGCTCCCGCAGCGCACCGAGATCCTGGACAAGGACGGCCAGGTCATCGCCACGCTCTACGACCAGAACCGGGTCAACGTCCCGCTGCGACAGATGTCGCGCCCCATGGTCAAGGCGATCCTGGCGATCGAGGACTACCGCTTCTACCAGCACGGCGCCCTCGACCTGCGCGGCACGCTCCGCGCGCTGCTGACCAACCAGGCCGCCAACGGCGTGGTCCAGGGCGGCTCCTCGATCACCCAGCAGCTGGTCAAGCAGACCCTGATCAACCAGGCCGACGGCAACAAGAAGGCGATCCGGCGCGCGACCGACGACTCCTACGCGCGCAAGATCCGCGAGCTGCGGTACGCGATCGCCCTGGAGAAGCGCCACACCAAGGACTGGATCCTCGAGCAGTACCTCAACACCGTCTACTTCGGCGACGGCGCGTACGGCATCCAGGCCGCGGCGCAGCACTTCTTCGGCGTCAACGCCAAGGACCTGAACCTGCGGCAGTCGGCACTGCTGGCCGGCCTGGTGCGCAGCCCCGAGGCGCTCAACCCCACCGACAACGCCGAAGGCGCCCGGGACCGGCGCAACGTGGTGCTCTACCGGATGGCCGAGCTGAGCGTCATCCCGGACCGGAAGGCGCAGCGCACCGCCAAGACGCCGCTCGGGCTCGACGTGAAGCCCAAGCCGCGCGGCTGCGTGAACTCCCCGGCGCAGTTCTTCTGCGACTACGTCGTCAACTACCTGATGCAGGACAAGGCGCTCGGCGCCAACGCCAAGGCCCGCGAGCGGCTGCTGTGGAACGGCGGCCTCACGGTCAGGACCACGATCGACATGAAGATGCAGACCGCGGCCCAGAACGCGGTCAAGAGCCACGTCTTCGCCACCGACTCCGCGGTCGGCGCGACGGCGCTGGTCGTCCCGCGCACCGGCGAGGTGCGCGCGCTCGCCCAGTCCAAGCCGATGGGCTCGGAGAAGGGCCAGAGCTTCCTGAACTTCACCGTGCCCAAGGAGTACGGCGACGCGAACGGCTTCCAGCCGGGCTCGAACTTCAAGCCGTTCGTGCTGGCCGCCGCGATCGACCAGGGCATCCCGCTCACCACGACGATCAACTCCCCCGCCCAGATGGTCGTGCAGGAGTCCAAGTACAAGGTCTGCGACGGGAGCACGTACGGCTACGGAACCTGGGACGTCAAGAACTTCGACGGCGCCAACCACAACCCGAACCTGTACACCGGCACCCAGCTGTCGGTGAACACGTTCTTCGCCCAGCTCGAGATGCGCACCGGCCTGTGCGAGCCGTACAACCTGGCCAAGAAGATGGGCGTGCGCCTCGGCAGCAAGGCCCAGGACATGATCCCCTCGTTCACGCTCGGCCCCACCGACGCCAGCCCGCTGGAGATGGCCGAGGCCTACGCCACCTTCGCCGGCCGCGGCCTGCACTGCGACTCGCGACCGGTGACCAGCATCGAGGACGCCGAGGGCAACGTGCTCAAGAAGTACGAGCCCAAGTGCAACCAGGTGCTCCCGGCCTCGGTCGCGGACGCGGTCAACGACGTGCTCGAGGGCGTCACCGCGCCGGGCGGCTTCGGTGCCGCGCTGAGCCCCGGCATCCCCTCGGCGGGCAAGACCGGTACCAGCAGCGGCAACAACTCCGTGTGGTTCACCGGCTACACGCCCAACCTCGCCGGCTCCGCCGTCGTCGCCGGCGTGAACTCCGCCGGCTCGCCGACATCGCTGGACGGCGTCAAGATCGCCGGCTACTACCGGAGCACGTCCGGTTCCACCACCGCGGGCCCGATCTGGGGCGACACCTTCAAGGCGATCGCGCAGGACCTGCCCGGCGACTCGTTCACCAAGCCGAGTGCCGAGGACATCAAGGGCGTGCTGATCCCGGTTCCGTCGGTGGCCGGCCAGTCCGTCGAGGGCGCCACCGCGATCCTGGAGGACGCCGGGTTCGGGGTCGCCAACGGCGGGTACGTCGACTCCAGCCTCGCCGAGGGCACGGTGGCCTACACCGAGCCGGGTGCCGGCACCCTGACCGGCTCGGGCAGCACGATCGTGCTCAAGGTCTCCGACGGCACCCCGTACGTCGCGCCGAAGCCGCCGAAGAAGAACAAGAACAACGGCGGCAACAACGGCGGCGGCAACGGCGGCGGCCCGCCGGGCAACGGCCGCGGCCCCGGCCGCGGTGGTCGCTGACACCGCCCGCGCGCAACGCAACGCCCCCTCGGTCGCGACCGAGGGGGCGTTGTCGGCTTCCGGGAGCTCCCGGGCGAGTGACGTGGGGCGGTCAGGCGCCGAGCTGGCGGCGGACCTCGGCGGCCACCGCTGCGCCGTCGGCGCGGCCCTTGACCTGCGGCTGGACCACGCCCATCACCTTGCCCATCGCCTTCGGGCCCTCACCGGCGACACCGAGCTGCGTGACCGCCGCCTCGACCACGCCCGCGATCTCCTCGGGGGTGAGCTGGGCCGGCAGGTACTCCGCGATCACCGCGGCCTCGGCGCGCTCCTTGGCGGCGCTCTCGGGCCGGTCGCCCTCCTCGAACGCGACGGCGGCCTCGCGACGCTTCTTGGCCTCGCTGGACAGCACCGAGACGATCTCCTCGTCGGTCAGCTCCTTGGCGACCTTGCCGGCCACCTCGGCGTTGGTGACGGCCGTCAGCACCATCCGGAGGGTCGAGGAGCGGACCTCGTCGCGGGCCTTCATCGAGGCGGTGAGGTCGGTGCGGAGGCGGTCCTTCAGGGTGCTCATGCGCCTGATTGTGCCGTGATGTGCCAGCCTTGCCGAATGCGATTCCTCCCTGGGCTGCTGCGCGCGGTCGGCGCCGGCGCCGTCGCCGGCGCCGCACTGACGGCGTACGGCGTCTGGGAGACCCGCCAGTACACGCTGCGACGCTACGACGTACGCACCCTCCCGGCGGGCATGAGGCCGCTGCGGGTGCTCCACCTCAGCGACATCCACATGACCCCGGGCCAGGCCGCCAAGCAGGCGTGGATCAGCGACCTCGCCGCACTGCGCCCCGACCTGGTCGTCGACACCGGGGACAACCTGGCCCACCGCGACGCGGTGCCGGTGGTGCTGGACACGCTGTCCGGGCTGCTGGACCGCCCGGGCGTGTTCGTGCACGGCTCGAACGACTACTTCGAGCCGGGGCTGCGCAACCCCCTCGGCTACCTGCTGCCCGACGACGGCAAGCGCCACACCGACGTGGCCGAGCTGCCGTGGCGCGACCTGACGGCCGGGCTCACCGACGCCGGATGGGTGGACCTGACGAACCGGCGGGCGACGTTGGAGGTCGGCGAGGCCCGGCTCGCGTTCGCCGGCGTCGACGACCCGCACCTGGACTACGACGACCTCGCGGCCGTGGCCGGTCCGGCCGAGCCGGACGCCGACCTGCGCCTGGGGGTCGCCCACGCGCCGTACCTCCGGGTGCTCGACCAGTTCGCCCGCGACGGGTACGACGGGATCATCGCCGGCCACACCCACGGCGGCCAGGTCTGCCTGCCGGGCGGACGCGCGCTGACCACCAACTGCGACCTGGAGCCCGCGCGGGCCCGCGGCCTGCACCGGCACCCCGCGGAGTCCCGGGAGGGCGAGACCGGGTCGAGCTGGATGCACGTCTCCGCCGGCCTGGGCACCAGCCCCTACGCCCGCGTCCGGGTGGCCTGCCGGCCCGAGGCGACCGTGCTCACCCTGCTGCCGCGCGCGGGGGCGTGAGGGCGGTCCGCGTCCAGCAGTCGGCCTCGATTGCGTGCTCCGCGACCGGCTCCGGTATGGTTGCGCCGGTCGCAGGGAGCACCTGAGACCGCAGCGGGCTGTGGCGCAGCTTGGTAGCGCGCCTCGTTCGGGACGAGGAGGCCGCAGGTTCAAATCCTGTCAGCCCGACGCTGCACGAACACCCGGTTCCACGCGAGTGGGACCGGGTGTTCGGCATCTCGGAGCGCAGCGCCACGGTGGAGCCTCCGGCGCACCTCTCCTCAGAGGGTCGGCGTGGTCGGCTGCAGCACCGCCTCCACCAGCGCCTCGGTGCGCAGGTGGGTCACCGCCTGGTACTCGGGGTCGGCGATCATCTGGCTGAACGCGCGCCGGGAGGGGTAGCGGACCAGCATCACCGCGTCCCAGTCCTGGCCGGCCTCGGCCACCAACGGCGAGTCGCCCTTGCCGGCGTAGAGCACCTCCCCGCCGTACCGCGGCAGCAGGGTGCTCGTCACGGTCTCGCCGTACCGGCCGTAGCTGCGGCCGCCGCCCTCGGCGAACCGGAGCAGGTTGAGCATCACGACCGGAGCGTCGGGGTCGGCCTCGAGGAAGGCCTTCAGGTCCTCGCCGGTGGGGTTGATCGCCATGGCGGCGATCCTGTCACGCCCGGCCGGGCGCGACGAGGGTGCGCGGCCGCGGAGGTCACGCCTTCGCCAAAACGCCCACCCGTCCGATGCGGTGCTGCCACCGTGAGGCCCATGATGGTGGAGACGAAGGTCGTCGGCGCCCAGGAGACCGAGGTCGTGGAGATCCCGGTGCCCGCCGACGCCACCACGTTGCGGGCCCTGCTGGCCATCCTGGTCCGCCACGAGCTCGCCGGCTACCGGGCACGGCGCGGCGCCAGCCGCACGCTCCAGGTGTTGACACCCGCCGACCTCGCCCGCGGCGCTGCGGACGGCTCCTACGGACGGGAACGGCGGGCGACCCCGGAGCCTCCACCAGAGGCGGAGGCGGTCGCGCGGGCACAGGAGGCGTACACGGACGGGCTCTACTTCGTCTTCCTCGACGGCGTCCAGGTCGAGGCGCTCGACGAGCCGCTGACCGTCCGCCCGGAGTCCTCGCTGCGACTGGTCCGGCTCGTCGCGCTGGCCGGGGGCTGAGGTGCTCTCCCGGAAGGCGGCTGCCGCCGAGCTGGCTCGGTACGCCGTGCCCGAGGCCGACCGCCGTTGGGGCGGGCCGGTACGCGGGCTGCTCGCGCCTGCGTTGGCGAAGGACCTGGTCCGGGCGATCGAGGACACCCGCCTGTGGCAGCCCGTGGCCGAGCAGCTCGACGCGCTCCCGCTGGCCCGGCGCACGAAGGTCATCTCCGCGGTGGCGCCCCACCTGGGTGCCGAGATCTCCCGGTGGTGGGAGTGGTCCGCGGGCCAGGCCTACCAGCGCGGCTGGGCCCGCCGCGCCTTCCGGTCCCCGGCTCCGACCGACTCCCTGTGGGCCCGCTGGCAGGAGCTGCGGAGGCTGATCCGGCACGCGGTGCAGTACCCGCAGCCACTGTCGTGGCACGCGGACTGGGCCCTCCACCTCCACGATCACGGGGTCCCGCTGGGCTCCCTCTTCGCGTCCGCGATCGCCGGCGGCGACACCGCGATCGCGAGATCGCTGGTCGCCGCGGTCCGCGGCGAGCACCCGATCGGCGGGCCCTGTGCGGACGCCTTCGTCGGGTTGCTGGCCGCCCCCGACCCCGCCGGCTGGGCCGAGGTGACCCGGCTGCTGGTCACCGCGCAGCGCCAGGAGGGTCTGCGACAGACGATCCTGGAGGCGGCCGACCTCGGCCACCCCGACGCCTTCGCGGCGGTCCTCGATGCCGTCGCCGAGCACGGCCTGGCCCGCTTCGCCAGCACCGTGCGCGCGCTGGGGGTGTGGATCGGCGAGGAGCTCACCGTCCGCCAGGAGCGGCAGGTCACCGACGCCGTCGGGACGCTCCGGCGCCACCTGCGCCGACCGCCGAGCGGTGCCGACCTGCGTGACGGCGACCCGGCCGAGGCGATGCTCGGCCTCTGGGCGCTCGCGGTCCGCGACGTCGGTGCCGCGATCGCCGCCGCCGAGCAGTTGCAGGCCAGCTCGGAGGAGCGGATCCGGCTCGCCGCTGCTCGCGTACTGGCCGAGATCCGCCTGCCCGCGGCGCGCC
Organism: Nocardioides sp. GY 10113; assembly: GCF_004919105.1. Taxonomy (GTDB): domain Bacteria; phylum Actinomycetota; class Actinomycetes; order Propionibacteriales; family Nocardioidaceae; genus Nocardioides. The sequence goes on along the minus strand of NZ_STGK01000001.1, from coordinate 335,461 downwards.
CGGCCCTGGCCCGGGCGATCGCGGACCCGGCGCTCCCGGTGTACGCCGCCGCGGTCGCCGCGTGGCCGGCGGTGCTCCCCTACCGGGCGATGCAGGGCGACTACGAGCCTCCCCTCCCGCCTGCGGTCCGGGACGCGCTGCGCGCCCGGATGGACGCCCTCGGTACGACCCGCGACATCGAGACGGGGCTGATCGGCCGCCTGCCGCGCAAGGTGGGCTCCGCACTCGCCGCCGACGTGCTGATCTCCCACCCGGACGGCAGCCCGTTGGATCCCGGCCTGCTCGCGGCGGCCACGGTGGACGGGCGGCTCTTCGCGGCCTACGCCCTGTCCCACGACCCGGAGCGCCACCGGACGGGCCTGCTCTCCCTGCTCGTCAGCGACCGCGCCGCGCGGGTGCGCGAACAGGCCGCCCAGGCACTGAGCTCGATCGACGCCTTCACCGAGGACGAGGCTCGGCTCCTCGAGGCAGCGCTCCAGCGCACGACGTCCGACCTGCGCACGGCGGCGCTGACCCTGCTGGCCCGGCAACCCGCGCCGGCGATCGTCGCGACGGTGGACCGGCTGGCCGCGGGCACCGACGCACAGCAGCGAGCCGCGGCCGAGCTGCGCAGGCGCTCCGGCGCGAGCCCGGAGGGCGTCGGGGGCGACGCGCGAGGGGCGGCCGGTGGGAGCGAGGTGCCACCGGCGCTGCGTTGGACCGTCGCGGAGCGCACACCTGCGCGGCGCCCGGTCCCCCCTCCCCCGAGCCGCTGGGTCCCGCTGCACGACCGCTTCCGGCTCACCTGGACGTCGCTGACCGCATGGCTGGACGAGCACGCCGACGTGGAGGTGCGCACCGACGACGGGGTGCAGCTGCTCGCCAACCTCCGCTGGCTACGGAGCCGGGACGGCGGCCTGCCGATCCCCGAGGTCCTCGGGCCGTGGTGGGAGCGGATCGGCCCTCAGCTGACCGACGGCGGCGTCGAGGTCGAGCTGCTGGGCCACCTGAATCGGTGGCTGGACCGGGACGAGGACCCGCGCTGGATCCGCGACGTGCGCCGGACCGTCCTCGGCCCCGTCGCCGACGAGATCGCCGCGGTCCCGCCCTGGGGGCTGCGGTGGGCCGCCCTGCACGCCGTCGCCCGGCACGCACGCCGCCCGTCGTGGGCCGACCCGCTGATCGACCTCGTCGACCAGGTGGCCGCAGCGCTGCCGGTGGACCGCATCTACGCGCCGGCCGCGGTGCTGGAGCGCCGTGGGCGACCGGTCGAGCGGGATCGGTGGGGCGAGAACGCCGACCGGTCCGACGACCGCGCCGCCTTCCGCGACCTGTTCGGCGGCGTCGGGCTCGACCCGGCTGCGCTGAGCGACGAGCAGGTCGGCCGGCTCTGGCGGGCGCTGCGCTTCGTGGACGAGCCCGAGGGCACCTTCGACCGCTGGCACGGCCCGACGGTCATGGTCGCCCGCGGCGACGGGCACGGGGCACCGGGCGAGGCATGGGCGGTCCCGGACCAGCCCGGCCGCTGGCCGGTGCCGGCCCGACTCCTGGCCGAGGCCGTGCGCCGCGGGCACGCCGTCCGGGGCGACCTGCTCGACGCGCTGGTGGTCCCGGCCGCCCAGGTCACGGCCCACCACCCCCCACGGCCGCGGGCGGTCGGCACCTTCACCGGCCTGCGGCTCGAGCCGTGGGCGGCGGACGAGCGGATCCAGTCGGTCGTCTCCCTCGTCCGGGCAGCGGCGGTGGACGACGAGGTCGGCCGCGGCGACCTGCCCAACGCACTCAACGCGACCGCCCAGGAGCTGCGCACCGTGTACGGGGCGGCCGACCTGGTGCGCCTCCTCCGCGCGCTCGGCAAGGGCTCCTTCACCCGCGGCTACGCCCGCGCCTCGGACCGCACGAGCAGCCTCTCCCACCTGGTCCGGGTCAGCCAGCCGCTGCCCCAGGACACCGGCGCCGAGCTGGGCCGCCTGGTCGTCGCCGCCGGGATCACCGAACGGCGGCTGGTCGAGACCGCCCTCTACGCCCCGCAGTGGGCCCGGCTGATCGAGGAGCACCTCGGCTGGCGCGGCCTGGAGTCCGCCGTCTGGTGGGTGCACGCGCACACCAAGGACGACGCCTGGACCGTCGACCAGCACGTCCGCGCCCAGTGGCAGAGCGAGGTCTCGCAGCGCACGCCGCTGGACGCCCAGGACCTGCTGCTCGGAGCGGCCGACGTCACCTGGTTCCGCGAGACCTGCGCGCTGCTGGGTGCGGACCGGTTCGCGCAGGTGCTGAAGGCGGCCAAGTTCGCCGCCTCGGGCGCCGGGCACAAGCGGGCCGAGCTCTTCGCCACCACGCTGCTCGGCCGGACCGACCCGGCCGCCCTCGTCGAGCGGATCACCAGCAAGCGGCACCAGGACTCGGTCCGCGCTCTCGGCCTGCTCTCCCTCGCCGACGATCTCGATGGCAGGATCCTGCTGGAGCGGTACGAGCTGCTCCGCGGATTCGTCGCCTCCGATCGCACCTCGGGGTCCCAGCGGCGTTCCTCGGAGACCGCCGCGGTCGAGATCGGCTTGGAGAACCTGGCCCGCACAGCGGGGTTCCGCGACCCGCAGCGGCTGGTCTGGGCGATGGAGGCCGAGGCGGTGCGGGACCTCGCGGCGGGTCCGCTGTCGGCGTACGACGGGGATCTGGAGGTCCGCCTGGCGATCGTCCACGGCGCGCCGGAGCTCACCGTGAACCGTGCCGGGCGAGCGCTGAGGTCCGTCCCAGCGAAGAGCGCCAAGGTGCCGGAGATCGCGGCGCTGCGCGACCGGGCCAGGCCGCTGCGCCAGCAGATCAGCCGGATGCGGGCCTCGCTGGAGGCATCCTGCGTGCTCGGCGAGGCGTTCGAGCCCGCCGAGCTGGCCGACCTCCAGCGGCACCCCGTCCTGGCCCCGATGCTGCGCGACCTGGTGCTGGTCGACGGCGCGGGCCGGGTCGGGTTCGCCCGCCCCGACGGCATGCTGGGCGCCGCCGACGGCACCGCCCGGCCGGCGACCGGGAGCCTGCGAATCGCGCACCCGACCGACCTGCTCGGCTCCGGCGAGTGGCCGGACCTCCAGCACGCGCTGATGGGCGCCGAGCGGCGCCAGCCGTTCAAGCAGCTCTTCCGGGAGCTGTACACGCTCAACGACAACGAGCGCGACGACGACGGCCGCGCCTCCCGTCGCTACGACGGCCACCAGGTCGAGTCCCGTCGGGCCGGCGGCCTGTTCACCGCGCGCGGCTGGGTGGCCGACTTCGAGGTCGGGTTCTCGCGTACCTTCCACCCGCTCCGCATCACCGCCTGGTGCCACCTGCTCGACGGCTGGGGTTCGGCCGCCGAGGTCGAGGACGCGACGATCCGGAGCGTCACCTTCCACCACCCCGGCCGCTGGGAGCCGCTGCCGCTGGCCGAGGTCCCGCCGCGGGTCTTCTCCGAGACGATGCGCGACCTGGATCTGGTGGTCTCCGTCGCGCACTCCGGCGGGGTCGACCCGGAGGCATCGGAGTCCTCGATCGCGGTCCGCGCGCGGTTGGTGGCGGAGACGGCCGACCTGCTCGGGCTGACCAACCTGGAGGTCGGCGGCCACCACGTCCGGGTGAAGGGGGCGCTGGGCACCTACTCGATCCACCTCGGCTCCGGCGTCGTGCACCGGGTCCCCGGCAACGCGATCTGCATCGTTCCGGTCTCGGCCCAGCACCGGGGCCGGATCTTCCTCCCGTTCGCCGACGAGGACCCGCGCACTGCGGAGGTCGTGGCCAAGGTCGTGCTGCTCGCCCGTGACGACCGGATCAAGGACCCGACGATCCTTCAGCAGCTGGTCGGCTGACCGGCCCCGGGTTTTCGGCGGCCGCCGGCACTAGGTGCGACAACGTGACACACTGCACACCATGTCTGACGAGCAGGACAAGCTGAGGCTCAGCCTGGAGCCGCCGAAGCTGTTCGGTCGCAAGAAGAAGGACCCCGCGGCGGCGCCGACGCCGCCGGCCGCACAGCAGCCCCCGGTCACACAGAAGCCCCCGGCCCCGCCGACGGCTCCAGCCGCGCAGAAGCCCCCGGCGGCGCCGCCCGTCACCGCAGTCACGCCCACGCCGACCGCCAAGCCGACCGCCGCACCCGCTCCCGGGCCGGAGGCCCAGCCCGCGCCGACCCCCGAGCCGGTGCCGGTCGTCGCGGCGGAGCCGGTCGACACCGAGGCCGAGCCGACCGTGGTGCTCGAGGAGCCCACGGTGGTGATCGAGGACCCGGCCCCCGCCCGCACGGCACCCGCAGCCGCGGCGAAGCCCTCACCAGCACCCCCGGCATCCCCGGCGCCCCGGCCGACCGCGACCAGAGTCGCCGAGCGTCCGGAGCCGGCCGCCGCGACGATCGAGCAGGCGTCCACCGACACCGCGCCGGCACCATCCTGGACGGCGCGGGTCGCCGCGGCCGCGGCCCAGGCGCTGCGCCCGCCGGCCCCCCGGGAGGTCGAGGAGGACGAGGCCCCGCTGCTCAGCCCCTACCGCGCCGCCGCCCTCACCGGGGCGGTGGTCGGCGCCGCGCTGGTGGTGCTGACCTGGCTCGCGCTGCGCGGCTGCGAGGCGGTCCGCGGCACGGCGTCCTGCGGCGGCGGCCCCGGCCTCCTCCTGCTGCTGGCCACGTTCGTGCTCGGCGTCTTCCTCGGCAGCGCGCTGCTGCGGGCCTTCCAGGTCACCGACCCCGGCAGCAGCAGCTTCCTCGCCGTCGGCATCGTGGCCGTGCTCTCGCTGCTCTTCCTGGTCGACGTGATGGACCACTGGTCGATGATCGTCGTGATCCCGCTGCTCGGCGTCGCCGCCTACACGGGGTCGGTGTGGGTGACCAGGACCTTCGTCGAGGCCGACGGGGCCTGAGCCACCGGCACCACGAACGCGGGGACCGCATGTATCAGCGGCCCCGACCCGGCCTTCCTCCCTGGTAGAGGCGTCGCCACCGCCCGAGGCGACCCGGAGGCGAGGTACCGCGATGGAAGCGGCAGCGGAGACGACCCACCCCACCGGAGGCCGGGGTTCGTTCTGGTACCGACGCGAGGCCAGGTCCGCCCCGGACGCGGCCCCCGACGCGGTCGCCCGGTTCCGCGACCCGGGGCCTGTCAGCAGCCAGCGCGCCTACCGGCACAGCCTGTACAAGGCGAGCCAGGTGAGCCTGCTGCTCTCGCGCTACACGCGGATCCGCGGCGACCTGCTGATGGCCTGGCCGGGGGTCCGCAGCGGCGGCACCGACTCGCAGCGCGAGGCCGGGGTGGTCTGCGCCGACCTGCTCCGCGAGGCGCGGTCGCAGCTGGAGGCGCGACGGGTGATGCTGACCTCGGTCGCCAACCTGCTCTCCCTCTCCGAACGCGCCCTCGTCTCGCTCTACGGCGCCGACCTGATGCGCTACCGGCTGCACACCCTGCGCAACCGCCTGCGCGGCCTCGACGACGTCCCGCACGCCGAGGTCGAGAACCTCTGCCTGGCCATCAGCGGCTTGAGGCAGCACCGCCGGGAGCAGGTGGAGACCGCGGTCAAGGACGCGCTGACCTACCTCAGCGAGCAGGACGAGAAGCGGTTGATCGAGGACGACCTGCAGGTCAGTCGCCTCACGAAGGCGGTCTGGTACGTCGGGATCGGCTGGCTGCTGCTGCTCGCGATCGTCCCCTTCGTCTCCAGCGTGCAGCGCGGATCGGACGGCCAGCTGATCTGGCCGGTCCGCACCTTCGCGTCCGCGGACTGGTTCGACCTGATGTTCGGCGCCGTCAGCCTCTCGGTGGTCGGCGCCGTGGGCGGCGTGGTCAGCGGCATGCTCACCGTGCGGGGGTCGAGCACCACGCTGCAGGACTACCGGCGCAGCCTGAAGTGGATGACGCTGAAGCCGCTCTTCGGCGCCATCGCGGCCGTGGTCATGTACTTCTTCCTCAGCTCGGGCGTCGTGAACGGCGTCGGGATCACCACGCCCGGCCCCTACATCGTCGCCGCCTTCCTGGTCGGCTTCTCCGAGCGTTACTTCCTGAGCTTCCTGGACCGCAGCCTGGAGGCGCCACCGGCCGAGGCGCGCCGCCCGGACCAGTCGCGGGACCGGTCGCGGGACCAGGCGCGGGACCAGGCGTCGACCCGGCCGCTGTGGGACGACGGGCTGTGGGCCGAGGACCTGGCGGACGACGACGCGCCGGCCGACCACGGGCGGGAGCCGGAGACGCCGCGCGGCGTCCAGGCGCCCACGGCGACGGCACCGGTCGCGGACCCCGGCGGAAACGGGACCCGCGCCGCCGGCTGACGGCGCGCCTCCCCGTGTCGGGTCGTGTGCCTGACGCCTCCCTGTTCGGGGTGCTCAGGCACACGACCCAAGGCTCAGCGGGAGGCGGCGATCAGCTCCGCGATCTGCACCGTGTTCAGCGCCGCACCCTTGCGCAGGTTGTCGTTGGAGACGAACAGCGCCAGCCCGCGGTCGCCGTCGACGCCCGGGTCCTGGCGGATCCGACCGACGTACGACGGGTCCTTGCCGGCCGCCTGCAGCGGGGTCGGGATGTCGGCCAGCTCGACGCCCGGGGCGGCGGCCAGCAGCTCGGTGGCCCGCTCCGGGGTCATCGCGCGCTCGAACTCGACGTTGATCGCCAGCGAGTGGCCGGTGAAGACGGGCACCCGGACACAGATCCCGGAGACGCGCAGGTCCGGGATGCCGAGGATCTTGCGGGACTCGTTGCGGAGCTTCTGCTCCTCGTCGGTCTCGTTCAGGCCGTCGTCGACCAGGTTGCCGGCGAACGGCAGCACGTTGTAGGCGATCGGCCTCTTGTAGACACCCGGCTCGGGGAAGGCGACGGCCTCGCCGTCGTAGGCCAGCTCGCGGGCCTTCTCCCCGACGCCGGCGACCCCGTTGGCCAGCTCCTCGACGCCGGCGATGCCGGAGCCGGAGACGGCCTGGTACGTCGACGCGATCATGCGGACCAGGCCGGCCTCGTCGTGCAGCGGCTTGAGGACCGGCATCGCGGCCATCGTGGTGCAGTTCGGGTTGGCGATGATGCCGCGGCCGGCCTCGATCACCTCGCGCGCGGCCTCGGGGTTGACCTCCGAGACGACCAGCGGGATCGACGGGTCCTTGCGGAACGCCGAGGAGTTGTCGACCACGATCACGCCGGCGTCGACGAACCGCTGCGCGAACGCGCGGGACGCGGTGGCGCCGGCCGAGAAGAGCGCGACGTCCAGCCCGGTCGGGTCGGCGGTCTCGGCGTCCTCCACCACGACCTCGCGGTCACCGAAGGCGAGCACCTTCCCGGCCGAGCGGGCCGAGGAGAAGAACCGGACCTGGTCGACCGGGAACTCCCGCTCGAGCAGGATCTGGCGCATCGCGACGCCGACCTGGCCGGTCGCGCCGACCACACCGATGTTGATACCCATGTCGATCAGCGTCCCGTCCCGCCGTACACGACGGCCTCGATCTCGTCCGAGCCCAGGTCGAACGCGGCGTGCGCGGCGTTGACGGCGTCCTGGACCTGGGTCTCGCTGACGACCACCGAGACCCGGATCTCGGAGGTGGAGATCATCTCGATGTTGACCCCGGCGTCGGAGAGCGCCTCGAAGAAGCGGGCGGAGATGCCCGGTGCCGAGCTCATGCCGGCGCCGACGATCGAGACCTTGCCGACGCTGTCGTCGTACTGCAGGGACTCGAAGCCGATCGTCTCCTGGACGGCGGCCAGCGCCGCCATCGCGGTCTGGCCCTCACCGCGGGGCAGGGTGAAGGAGATGTCGGTCAGGCTGGTCGCGGCGGCCGAGACGTTCTGCACGATCATGTCGATGTTGATCTGCGCGTCCGCGACGGCCCGGAACAGCGCCGCCGCCTCGCCCGGCTTGTCCGGCACGCCGACCACGGTGATCTTGGCCTGGCTGCGGTCGTGGGCGACGCCGGTGATGATCGCGGCTTCCATGGAGTCCTCCTGTGCGACGTCCTCGGCCTTGACGACCCAGGTGCCCTCCTTCTCGGAGAAGGAGGAGCGGACGTGAATGGGCATGTCGTAGCGGCGCGCGTACTCGACGCAGCGCAGGTGCAGGATCTTGGCGCCCTGCGCGGCCATCTCCAGGGTCTCCTCGTAGGAGATCCGGGGGACCTTGCGGGCCCTGGGCTCGATCCGCGGGTCGGCGGTGAAGATGCCGTCGACGTCGGAGTAGATCTCGCAGACCTCGGCGTCCAGTGCCACCGCGAGCGCCACCGCGGTGGTGTCGGAGCCGCCGCGGCCGAGCGTGGTGATGTCCTTGGTGGTCTGCGAGACGCCCTGGAAGCCGGCGACGATGGCGATCGCGCCCTCGTCGATCGCGGCCCGGATCCGGCCCGGGGTGACGTCGATGATCTTGGCCCGGCCGTGCGCGTCGTCGGTGATCACGCCGGCCTGGGAGCCGGTGAACGAGCGCGCCTCGTGGCCGAGGTTCTGGATCGCCATCGCCAGCACGGCCATCGAGATCCGCTCACCGGCGGTGAGCAGCATGTCGAGCTCGCGGGCCGGCGGCAGCGGGGAGACCTCGTTGGCGAGGTCGATCAGCTCGTCGGTGGTGTCCCCCATCGCCGAGACGACCACGACGACCTCGTGGCCGAGCTTCTTGGTGTTGACGATGCGCTGCGCGACGCGCTTGATGCCGGCTGCATCGGCGACCGACGAGCCGCCGTACTTCTGGACGACGATGCCCACTGGGGCTCACTCCTGGCTCTGCGGGGAAGGGAACACGGCCCGTGACGGACCGACGGCGATTCTACCGACGGTCGTCAGTCCGCCTGGCCACTGTCCAGCACCGTCTCGGCCACCTCGATCTGCTCCTGCTCGACCGGGTCCTCGACCTCGGTGTCGAGCCGGTCGTGGGCGACGACCGAGAGCAGCGCGTTGAGCGCCACCCCGGCGAGCGTCCCCCACGAGGAGACGTAGGAGAACTGCCACCACCACAGCGCCTCCTCCACGTCGCCCGCGGCGTGGTGGCGCAACCCGACCTCGAGGTCGGCGGCGATGCTGGCCAGGTCGTCGGAGAGCTGACCCTCGACCACCTCGGGCTGGTAGGGGTCGAAGACGTAGCTGTAGGTGTCCAGGTCGCCGAGGAGCGCGGCCAGCTGCATCCGCAGCTCGTCGGGGTCGGCATCGGGCCCGTCGTCGGGCTGGTACTCCTCGCGAGGCTCGAAGTCGCGGTAGACCCCGAGCCGGGCGCCGGTCAGGGCGATCTGGCTGATCTGGAGGAGCAGCAGCGCGACGGCCTGGCCGCCGGTCGCCTCGGCCGCGACGGCACGCAGGCCGTCGAGGAACGAGCGGATCGAGGCGGCGATGTCGTCGGCCAGCCGGACCGCCTCCGCCTCGGCGGCGATCAGAGCCTCCAGCGCGGCCAACCCCGGCAGCTGCTCGGTCGCGTTCTCCGTCATCGGACTCCTCCCCTCGTTCCCGTCGTCGTGCTGGTGGTGGTGCTGGTCGTGGTGCTCGTGGTGGTGCTCGTGGTGGTGCTCGCCGCCATCGTCTCTCAGGTCGCGGCCTGGCGGCCCACGAACGCGCGACCCAGGGTCACCTCGTCGGCGTACTCGAGGTCGCCGCCCACCGGCAGTCCACTCGCCAAACGGGTCACGCGCAACCCCAGCGGGCCGAGCATCCGGGTGAGGTACGTCGCCGTGGCCTCGCCCTCGAGGTTCGGGTCGGTGGCCAGGATGACCTCGGTGACCGCGCCGTCGCCGAGCCGGGTGAGCAGCTCGCGGATGTGCAGCTGCTCGGGTCCGATGCCGTCGATGGGCGAGATCGCGCCGCCGAGCACGTGGTAGCGACCGCGGAACTCACGGGTCCGCTCGATCGCGACGACGTCCTTGTACTCCTCGACCACGCACAGCACCGACGGATCCCGCCGCGGGTCACGGCAGATCCGGCACTGCTCGTCCTCGGAGACGTTGAAGCAGACGGTGCAGAACTTCACCTTCTCCTTGACCTCGACCAGGACGTCGGCGAGCCGCTTCACGTCGACCGGGTCGGCCTGGAGCAGGTGGAACGCGATCCGTTGGGCGCTCTTCGGGCCGACCCCGGGCAGCCGCCCGAGCTCGTCGATGAGGTCCTGGACGACGCCTTCGTACATCTGTGTCCTGCCTGGTTGTTCCGGCCCGCGGATGCCGGCCTGGTGATTCTGCCCCGGACATTGTCGCCCGTCGCCGGGCCGGGGTGTCGGATCCGGCGCTCAGAAGCCGAGCTGCCCCGGGTTCCCCGAGCCGGGGAGGCCGGGCATCCCGGGGATGTCGGGCATCTCGGGCATGCCACCGGCGAGCGGGCCGAGCGTCTCCTCGGCCAGCTTGTCGATCTGGGCGCGGGCGTCGCGGTAGGCGGCCACGATCAGGTCGCCGAGATCCTCGAGGGCGTCCTCGAGACCGCCCTCGAGCGCGTCGTCGGGCCGGTCGACGGCCTCCGGACGGATCGAGACGCCGGTCAGCTCGCCGCTGCCGTTGACGGTCACGGTCACCGCGCCGCCGGCCACGGTGCCCTCGACCGTCGCCGCGGCCAGCCGCTGCTGGGCGGCCATCATGTCCTCCTGCATCTGCTGGGCCTGCTGCAGGAGCGCGCCGAGGTCGAGGCCACCGGGGCCGCCGCCGAGCGCGTCGAAGGGGTTGTTGCTCATCTCAGGTCACCTCGGGTCTGCGGTGCTGGTTGGCGTTGCTGGGTCTGGGTGGGGCCGGGGCCTCACTCGTTGGGGATCTCCTCGATCACCTTGGCGCCGAGCTCGCGGGCCAGGAGCTCGGCTCCCGACTCCGCGTCGACCTCGGCGTCGTCCATCGCGACGGCGGCGTCCGGGTCCATCCGCGGCGCCTCCGCCTCGGCCTGGATCTCCGCGACCATCGCGCGGCGCGACATCTGCGGTCGCTGCGAACCGTCGTCGGGCGGGGCGCCGGCCTCGTCCGTCCACGCCGGCGGCTCCGCGTCCCAGGGCGGCGGCGAGCCGTCGGCAGCCTGCGCGGGCGCCGCAGCCGTCGGGGCCGCGGCCGGCGGGGCAGGCTCGGGGGCGCGCGCCGGAGCGGGCGCGGCGTCGCGGGGCGGCGGCGGGGCCGCACCCGGGTCGGCTCCGGGGTCGACGATCGTCTCGACCTTCACCTCGGAGCCGATCACGTCGATGACGAGCTGGCGCACGATGTCCGCGCTCGGGCCGGCGTCGAAGCTCGCCTTGGCGCCGGCGTTGGCGAAGCCGAGGGTCAGGGTCCCGCCGTCGTACCCGACGACCTGCGCGTTCTGGGTGAGGTGGATCCAGGTCAGCCGCTTGGCCGACTTGGACCGGTCGATCACCTCGGGCCACAGGCGGCGTACGTCGACCAGGCTGAGGCCACCGGTCGCGGCCGGCGCGGCGGGCGCGGGCGCGGGGGGTGCCGGCGTCGGTGCGGGTGCGGCCGGCGCCACGGGCGCGGCGGGCGCGGCGGCCGGCGGTTGCGGCGCGGGAGGGCTCGACGGAGCCTCGGGAGCCGCCTGGGCAGCCTGGGCGGCCGGGGCGGCCGCAGCCGGCGGCCGGCTGGACAGCACGGGCTCGGCGGCCGGCTCCGTCTGGACCGGCGGGGCCGCCGGGGCGGCGGCCGCGGCCGCAGGCGGCGCCGGCGCGGCGTGAGCGGGACGCTCGACCGGGTCCGGGTGCCTCTCCGGGGCGGCGCGCTCGTGGCGCGAGGGCTGCGGCCGGTCCTGGCCGGGCACGTCGTCGACCGCCGAGTGCGCCGGCGCCGACGGGGTGCCGCTGATCGCCACCCGGCGCTCGAGCCGGTCCAGGCGGGCCATCACGCCCTCGGCGCTGTGGTCGGCGCCGGGCAGCAGCACCCGGGCGCAGATCAGCTCGAGCAGCAGCCGCGGAGCCGTCGCGCCGCGCATGTCGGTGAGACCCGCCGCGACCAGGTCGGCGGCGCGGGTCAGGTCGGCACGGCCGAACCGGTTGGCCTGCGCCACCAGCCGCTCGCCCTGATCGGCGGCGACGTCGATCAGGCCGGTGACCGGCGCGTCCGGCACCGCGGCGACGATCACCAGGTCGCGCAGCCGGCGCAGCAGGTCCTCGGTGAACCGGCGCGGGTCCTGACCGGTCTCGATCACCCGGTCCACCACGCCGAACACGGCCGCGCCGTCGCCGGCGGCGAAGGCGTCGACCACGTCGTCGAGGAGCGTGTCCGGCGTGTAGCCGAGCAGCCCGCTGGCCAGGGCGTAGGTGACCCCGTCGGCGCCCGCGCCGCCGAGCAGCTGGTCGAGCACCGAGAGCGTGTCACGGGCCGAGCCGGCGCCGGCGCGGACCACCAGCGGCAGCGCGGCGGGCTCGATCGCGACCCCCTCCTTCTCGCAGAGCTCGGAGAGGTAGGAGGTCAGCAGCCGCGGCGGGATCAGCCGGAACGGGTAGTGGTGGGTCCGGGAGCGGATGGTCGGGATGACCTTCTCCGGCTCGGTGGTGGCGAAGATGAACCGCAGGTGCGGCGGCGGCTCCTCGACCAGCTTGAGCAGGGCGTTGAAGCCCTGCGTGGTGACCATGTGGGCCTCGTCGATGATGTAGACCTTGTACCGGCTCTTCACCGGGGCGAAGAACGCCTTCTCGCGGAGGTCGCGGGCGTCGTCGACGCCACCGTGGGAGGCCGCGTCGATCTCGATCACGTCGATCGATCCCGGGCCGCCCCGGGCGAGGTCGCGGCAGCTGTCGCACTCCCCGCAGGGGTCCGCGATCGGCGCCTTCTCGCAGTTCAGGGCCCGCGCCAGGATCCGGGCGCTGGTGGTCTTGCCACAGCCGCGCGGACCGGAGAACAGGTAGGCATGGTTGACCCGGTTGTTCGCCAGCGCGGCACGCAGCGGCTCGGTCACGTGCTCCTGCCCGATGACCTCGGCGAAGGTCTCCGGCCGGTAGCGGCGGTAGAGGGCGAGCGGCGAATCCACTCCTGAACCCTAACCATCGCCCCCGACAGGCCGCAGGCGGTCTCCCCCGAGGCGGGCCAGGGTCCCGGGCGCGGTCGCGGGAGCAGTCCCGGACCCGCTCCCCGGCGCGGGGCGCGCACCGGAAAAAGTAAGGCCCCCCATGCACCCGACAGAGCCCACTTACCCTTGCTGCCTTCCGGCCCTGGGGGAGTTGGGTGAGATGCCGCCACACGGGGGGTTGGCCCCACCATAGACGACGAGGGGGCGCGGCCCGGAATCAACGCCGCCACCCGCCCCGTCCGGGCCGGGCGGCTCAGCCCGGGGCGTCCACCCAGCGCTCCCCGGCCACCGTCGTCGCGGCCGCTCCAGCGGTCAGCTCGGCCAGCGCGGTCGCCAGCACCGCCTCCTCCTCCGGCGGTACGCCGAGGCGCAGCGTGACGCGGTCCGCGTAGGCCGTGTCCAGCACCGTCACCCCGCGCCCGCGCAGCTCGGACTCGACCCGCCCGGCGTCGGCGTGCTCGAGGACCAGCAGGTGCTCGCGGACCAGGGACCGCCGTACCGTGCCGGCGGCGGCGACCGCCTCGCGCACCGCGTCGCCGTACGCCCTCACCAGGCCGCCGGCCCCGAGCAGGGTGCCGCCGAACCAGCGGGTGACCACCGCGACCACGTCCGAGAGCCCCGCTCCGCGCAGCACCTCCAGCATCGGCGCGCCCGCGGTGCCGGCCGGCTCCCCGTCGTCGGAGGAGCGCTCCACCGGCACCGGCGGCGGGCCGAGGACGAAGGCCGAGCAGTGGTGCCGGGCGTCCCAGTGCTCGCGCCGCAGCCGCTCCACCACCGCACGGGCCGCGGCCTCGTCGCCGACCCGCTCGAGCGTGCACAGGAACCGCGACCGCTTGACCTCGATCTCCGTCGCCACGTCGTGGCGGATCGTCAGGTAGCTCGGCACGCCTGCGACGTTAGCGGGAGGTGTCGGGCCGATTTCTGCCGACCGGGCCCGGGAAGGTAGCCTCCTCCGCGGAGGTATCGCCTAGTGGCCTATGGCGCTCGCTTGGAAAGCGGGTTGGGTTAACAGCCCTCGGGGGTTCGAATCCCCCTACCTCCGCCGGAGATCGAACGGCGCCGACAGCAGTCGGCGCCGTTCGCGTTTTTCAGCCGCCGGCCGGCCCCGCGAGGCCGGAGAGCGCCGCGCGGGCCGCCGCGAACGACTCGCCCCGGCCCATCGCCGCGCCGCGGGTCGCGATCTCCGCCTCCCGCTCGGCGAGCCGCTCGCGGACTCCGCGCTCGACCTCCTCGGCGGCGTCGTCCCCGGGGTCGGGCTCGAGCCCGGCCGCGCGGTAGGCGGCGTCGGCCGCCGCCAGCAGCTCCAGGGAGCGCTCGTCGTGGCCGAGCGCACCCAGCAGCACCCCCGCACTGCGGACCAGGCTGGGAGCGAGGTAGCCGTCGTCGGCCAGCCCGGGGGTGGCGAACGCCGCCGCGAGGTAGCGTGCCGCCGCCTGGTGGTCACCGGCCTCCAGTGCGAGGTCGCCGAGGTTCGCCCACTCCATCGCCGCGCCCAGGTCGTCGCCGAGATCGCCGTACCGCTCGGCGTTCTCCTCGAACCGCTCCATCGCCGTGGCGAGGTCACCGGCGGTGTACGACGCCCAGCCCAGCATGTGGGTCGCCTTGGTCATCAGCCGGGCGTCGCCGTCCGCGAGGGCCTGGACCCGGCGGGCGTGCCGGAAGATCCGCGGCGCGTCGCCGTCGCGGAACGCGATGCGCGCGAGGTTGGTCTCGGCCTCGGCCAGCAGCGCCCGGTCGTCGAGCGCCGCGGCGCCCAGCGCGGCGAACCGGGTCGCGGCCAGCGCGGCCTCCTGGTCGCCGCGCCGGAAGGAGAGCTCGCCGACCACCAGGTGGGCCCTGGACCACCGTGGGTCGCCGGACTGGCCGGCCTCGCCGACCCGGGCCAGCAGCCCGATGGTGAGCTCGAGCCCCTCCTCGACGCGCCCCCACTCCTGCCAGCAGCGCGAGAGCGACCCGGCCAGCACGGCCGCGGCGGCCGGGTCGTCCCGGGCGAGGAGGTCGAGCGCCGCCGCGATGTCCGCCGACCGCGCGGCGAGCTCGTCGGCGCTCCCCGCGCCGCGCAGGTGGCGCTCCGCGTGCGCACGCTCGGCCAGCGCCGCCAGGTCGCGCGCCTCCGCCAGCTCCATGTGCCGACCCTAGGGCAGGCCGGAGGGGTCCGGGCCGTCATCGGAGTCCGACGGCCGCCAGCGCCGCGGTGCCGAGCACGAGCAGCAGCGCGACCACGACGCCCGCCCCGATCGACCGGCCCGCCGAGCGGACCGGTGGCATGCCCGTGCCGTAGGCGAACGCGGCCACCCGACGGCGCCGGGCGAACGCCTCCGCCTCGCAGGCCTCCCTCGCGTCGCTCACCAGCGAGCCCCGAGGTCAGCCACCAGCGCGGCACCGGGCGCCGTCCCGTCCAGCGCCAGCACCAGCGACGGCGCGAGGGCGACGAGCGCGGCGCCCTCGGCGAGGTCGGCGAGCCGCCGACGGCGCGGGGCCGACAGCCCGCCGGCTGCCCGGGCCCGGGCTCCCGCGGTCGTCCGGAGCGCGAGCAACGCGGCGCCGGCCAGCGCCAGCGCGGTCGCGGACGACCAGCCGGGGTGGGCTCGGGCGAGGGCGACGGCGATCCCGCCGAGGCCGAGCAGCCCCGTCGCCCGCGTGGTGCCGCTCGCGCCGGGCGTGCGCAGGTCCCGCACGGACAGCATCAGCACCAGGCAGGCGTCGGTCGCGAGCAGCGCTCCGGCGGCGCCCAGACCGGCCACGACCGGGGCGCTCAGCGCCGTCGTCGCGGCGGCGCCGCCGAGGGCCGTCAGCAGCAGCCGGTCGGCGGCGGCGACCCGCTCGGCGGACGCGGTCGGGTCGGCGATCGGGCCGGCGGTCGGGCCGGCGGTCGGGTCGGCGGCGTCGGCGGCCGCCAGCGCCGCCCGTGGCAGCGCGTACGGCACCAGCGCCGCGACGACCAGGGCGACCGCGAGCGCCCGCTCCGCACCGATACCGCCCAGGCCGCCCAGGCCGAACGCGGCCCCGACGACCGCGGCCAGGGCG
Source organism: Nocardioides sp. GY 10113 (assembly GCF_004919105.1). Lineage (GTDB taxonomy): Bacteria > Actinomycetota > Actinomycetes > Propionibacteriales > Nocardioidaceae > Nocardioides. Next base: position 319,535 of record NZ_STGK01000001.1, on the reverse strand, counting down.
AGGACCGCGGCGACGGCGACCAGCGCGAGGCCCACCTCCGGGGCCGAGCAGCCCGCCACCCGCGCCGGGGGCCGCGCCGCGGTCGTCTCCAGCAACGCCTCGACCGGGTCGTCGTACACGCGTGGGGGTGGGACCTCCGCCTCCGCGACCAGCGCCAGCACGGCGCCGTCGACGACGCCCTGGCCGGTCAGGTCCGCCCCGGCCTCGAGCGGTACGCCGCCGGCGGTCACCAGCCGGACGCCGCGGGCCGGGCCGGGGCGCACCAGGCCGGCGGCCAGCTCCGGCAGCAGCTCGGCCACCGGCACCCCGGCGGGCAGGGCCAGGTCCGCGCGGCGCGGGCCGGCGACCACGGTGACCCGGACCAGGCCGGGCACGGCGCTCATCCGAAGCGCGCGGCGCCGCGCAGGTCGGCGGCCCGGTAGGCGTCGTTGGCCTGCTCGACGGCCCGACCGGTGAGGGCCAGCAGGTCCCGCATCTGTGCCATCGCGGCGTCCCAGGTGGCCTGCGCCGCGCGATAGGCCTCCTGCTGCGCGCCGCTCCAGCCGGTCCGCAAGGGCGCGAGCTCGGCCGCCAACCGGTCCAGCCGCGCGTCCATCGCCCGCACCGTCGCCGCGAGGTCGGCCGCTGCCGCGTCGAGCGCGGCGTGGTCGACCCGGAGGCCGTCCCACTGCCCGCCGCTCATGCCCGCACCGCGCCGAGCCGCGCGATGAGGTCGGCGAGGAAGGTGCCGGCCTCCTCGTCGACGCCGGTGTTGTCGCGCTCGGTCTCCACCAGGGCGGAGGAGAGGCCGTCCAGCGCGCCGGTCACGGCCTCCTGCTGCTCGGTCCACGCCTGGTGCAGCCGGAAGAAGGCGGCCGCGCCGGCGCCGCCCCAGCGGCCGCGGACCCCGGCGACCTGGGCGTCCAGGGTCCGCGCCTGCGCCGCGAGGTCCCGGCGGGCATCGGAGACCAGGTCGGCGGCGCGGTGCAGGACGCCGTCGCCGTGGCCGAACTCGGACGGGTGACTCATCGGGTGCTCCTCTCGTCGGGCGGCGGCGCCGCCATGCGGATGTGGGGGCCACGGTGGTCGGGCCCGAGCCGCCCCGGAACCCCGCCCGACGGCCCTCCACAGGCCGTGACCGTCGTGCCGGACGCGCCTGTGGACGGCCGCCCCGGGGAGTACGACGACACCGGGAGACCGGGTACGCAGGGTGCCGTGACCGGTCCCGACCCCACCCCGCTGCGGATCGCGCCCCCGCCACGGCTGCCGGCCCCGGTCGCCGGCGGCGGCGCGGCCCTGCAGCTGCTCCCGATGCTGGGCGGCCTCGGGTCGCTCGCGCTGGTCGCGGGGATCGGCGGCGGCGCCGGCCCCGCCCGGTACGCCGCGGCCGGCCTGTTCCTGGCCTCCACCCTGACGGTCGTGCTCCTCGGGTGGGACCGCCAGCGGCGCCGGCACCGGCGCGAGGTCGACCGCGCCCGCGCCGGCTACCTGCGCCACCTCGCGTCGGTGCGCGCGGCGCTCCGCGAGGCCGCGGCGGAGCAGCGCGCGGCGCCCGACCCCGCGCCGCTCGGGGTCCGCTGCGGCACCACCGCCGGCCCGCTCGTCCGCCCGGTGTCGGCCCCGGACGAGGCCGCGCTCGACGGCGCCGACCCGGTCTGCGCGGCGGCCCTCGAGCGGCTGCTCGCGGCGCATGCCGAGGTCACCGGCCTGCCCGCCACCCTCGACCTCACCGGGACCCGAGCGGTCGAGATCGCCTGCACCCGCCCGCGGGCGGTCGCGCGGGCCGTGGTGTGCGCCGCCGCCGGCGCCCACCCGGCGACCGACCTGCGCGTGGCGGTGCTCGCCGGCCCCGGCGCGGTCGCGGACTGGGAGTGGGTCAAGTGGCTGCCGCATGCCCGCTCCCCGCGCCGGTACGACGCCCTCGGACCGGCGCGGCTGCTCGCCGACAGCTGGGCGGGGCTGTCGGCGCTGCTGCCCGGGGAGGCGACCGGCGCGGGGCCGCACCTGCTCCTCGTCGTGGACGGCGCGCCGCCACCGGACGCCGCGGATCGGGCCGGCTGCACCGTCCTGTTCGTCTCGGGAGTCGCGGGCGAGCGCGGACGACCGGCGCCCGCGACGCGGCGGCTGAGCGAGGACGCGACGACGACCCTGGACCGCTGCGACGCGGCCACCGCGGGGGCCGTCGCCCGCCGGCTCGCCCCGCTCGGCGGCGGCGCGGGGACCCCGGCGGGTGACGGTCCGGTCGACCTGCCCGCCCTGCTGGCCGCGCTCCCGGACGAGCCCGGTGGCGCGGGGCGGCTGCGGGTACCGCTCGGCGTCGACCCCTCCGGCGTACCGGTGCACCTGGACCTCACCGAGGCGGCCGAGGGTGGCGTCGGGCCGCACGGGCTGGTGGTGGGTGCCACCGGGTCCGGGAAGTCGGAGCTGCTGCGGTCACTGGTGCTCGGGCTCGCACTGACCCACCCGCCGGAGGAGGTCAACCTGGTGCTGGTCGACTTCAAGGGCGGGGCGACCTTCACCGGGATGGGCGACCTGCCGCACGTGGCCGCGCTGATCACCAACCTGGCCGCCGAGCAGGCGCTGGTGGAGCGGATGGAGGACGCGCTGACGGGTGAGGTGCTCCGCCGCCAGGAGCTGCTCCGAGCCGCGGGGCTGGACTCGGCATCGGCTCTCCGCCGGACCGGGACCACCGGTGAGCCGATGCCGGCGCTGCTGGTCGTGGTCGACGAGTTCTCCGAGCTGCTCGCTGCCCGCCCCGGGTTCGCGGACCTCTTCGCCTCCCTGGGCCGGCTCGGGCGGTCGCTCGGCATCCACCTGCTGCTGGCCACCCAACGCCTGGAGGAGGGGCGGCTGCGCGGCCTGGAGGCGCACCTGTCGTACCGGATCGCCCTGCGCACGTTCAGCGCGGCGGAGTCCCGGGCGGCGCTCGGCGTGCCCGACGCCGCCCTGCTCCCGGCCACCCCCGGCGTCGGGCTGCTGCGGACCGGGCCGGACGAGCCGGTCCGGTTCCGGGCGGCGCACGTCTCCGGGCCGGCGGCCCCGACCACCCCGGCGCGACCGGCGATCCTGCCGTTCACCGCCGAGCCGGTCCTCCCGCCCACGGCCACCGCCGCTGGACCGGACAGGCCCCGGGGCCGGCCCTCGCTGCTCGGGTCCACGGTCGCCCGGCTGCGCGGTTCCGGCGCCCCGGCCCGACCGATCTGGCTGCCGCCGCTCGACGCGCCGCCGACCCTGGGCGACCTGATGCCCGACCTCGCGCCCACGCCCGGCCTCGGTCTGGTCTCGCCGCGGTGGCGGGCCGCGGGCCGGTTCGTCGTACCGCTCGGGACGGTCGACCGGCCGCGCGAGCAGCGCCGGGAGCCGCTGGTGCTCGACCTCGGCGGCGCCGGCGGCCACCTCGCGGTGGTCGGCGGCCCGCGGAGCGGCACCTCGACCCTGCTGGCGTCGGCGGTCGCCGCCCTCGCCCTGACCGCGTCGCCGGCGGAGGCGCAGTTCCTGCTGGTCGACCTCGGCGGCGGCAAGATCGGCGAGCTCGCGGCGCTGCCGCACGTGGCCGGCTGGGCGCGCAGCGGCGACCCGGACGCCGTACGACGCCTGGTCGGCGCCGCGACCGCCACGCTGGCGCGTCGCGAGGCCGGCGGGGCGGGCGCGCGGGCCGGGGACCGCGAGGGCGACCTGTTCGTCGTCGTCGACGGCTGGGGCGCGCTCTGCGCCGACGTGCCCGAGGCCGAGCAGTCGCTGCAGCGGATCGCCGAGCGCGGGCTGGGGGTCGGGGTGCACCTGCTGACCTCCGCCGGGCGGTGGTCGGACTACCGGCCGGCGACGCGCGACCGGCTCGGCTCCCGGGTCGAGCTGCGGCTGGGCGACCCGGCCGAGTCGGAGATCGACCGCCGGGCGGCGCGCGCGGTGCCGACGCGGTCGGGGCGCGGCCTGGTGGCGGGCGGCTGGCACGTGCTCGGCGCGCTCCCCCGCCTCGACGGCGGGACAGACGGTGCGGCTGACGGTGCGGCTGACGGCCCGGCTGAAGGCCCGGCTGACGGCGCGGCTGGCGTCGCGCACCTCGTCGACCGGGTCCGGGCAGCCTGGCCGGGCCCGCCGGCGCCGGCGGTGCGCCCGCTGCCCGAACGGCTCGACCTCGCGACGCTGCGCGGAGCGGCGAGCGGCTCCGCCGACCCCCATGCCGACCCCCATGCCGACCCCCATGCCGACCCCCGCGCCGCCGACCGGCGGCTGCTGCTCGGCCTGGCCGAGGACGACGAGCCGGTCGGGATCGACCCCGATGCCTCGCCGCACCTGCTCGCGCTCGGCGGGCCGGGTTCCGGCAAGACCGGGCTGCTGCGCGCGCTCTGCGCCGAGGTGTCGCGGACCCGGTCAGCCGAGGAGGCCCAGGTCGCGCTGGTCGACTACCGGCGCTCGCTGCTCGGCGAGGTGCCCGCCCGCCGCCTGCTGGCGCACCTGACCTCCGCCGAGCAGGCCGCGCCCGCGCTGGCCGACCTGGCGGCGTACCTGCGGGGGCGGCTGCCCGGCGCGGAGGTGACCGCGGCGCAGCTGCGCGCCCGGTCCTGGTGGCGGGGCGCGGAGGTGTTCGTGGTGGTCGACGACGGCGACCTGGTCGAGCCGACCGCCGGCACCCCGAGCCCGCTCGCGCCGCTGCTGCCGCTGCTGCCCCGGGCCCGGGAGGTCGGGCTGCACCTGGTGCTGGCCCGGCGCACCGGGGGCGCGGCGCGGGCCCTGCACGGGCCGCTGCTGCAGGCGCTGCGCGACCTCGACACCCCGGGGCTGCTGCTCGCCGGGGACCCCGCCGAGGGTCCGCTGCTCGGCGGCCTGCGTCCGACGCCGGCGCCGCCCGGTCGGGCCCGGCTGGTGACCGGCACCGCACCGGTCACGGTGCAGCTGGCATGGATCCCTCCGGCCGACTGAGGGAGGCGTCCTCGGCGGCGACGGGCCCGCGCACCACCACCGCGGCCAGCAGGGTGGTGGCCGGCACCGCGAGCACCAGCCCGATCGAGGTGGTCAGGGTCCGCACGATCTCCTCGGCCAGCTCCTCGGTGGAGAGCAGCTCGACCAGCGGTCGGTCGTAGACCTGCAGCAGCATCAGCACCAGCAGCGAGGTGCCGACGTAGGCGAAGACGATCGTGTAGATCGTGGAGGCGATGTGGTCGCGCCCGATCCGCATGCCGCTGGCGAAGAGCTGCGCGCGCGAGGCGTGCGGCGCGGCGGCCCGCAGCTCCCAGATGGCCGAGGCCTGGGTGATGGTGACGTCGTTGAGCACGCCCAGGCCCGCGATCACCAGGGCGCAGCCCAGCAGGGACTGGAAGTCCAGGCTGGTCGCGAACGTCGACAGGATCGCACCGGACTCGTCGGAGATGCCGGTCAGATGGGCGCGGTCGATGGCGACCAGCCCGAGCCCGGAGGTCAGCGCGATCCCGACCAGGGTGCCGGCGAGCGCGGTGCTGGTCCGCAGCGAGACGCCGTGGGTGGTGTAGAGGACCACGAACATGATCGCGGTGGAGCCCGCCAGCGCGACCCCGATGCCGGGCGCGCCGTGCAGCAGCGCGGGGAGCATGAACCACCACACCACGGCCCCGCCCGCCGCCAGGCCGACCAGTGCCAGGACCCCGCGCCACCGGGCGACGGCCACCACGACGAGGAGGAACAGCAGCGCCAGCCAGGTCAGCGTGGTGTCGCGGTCGGTCGCGAAGTAGGAGTACGCCGCCGCGCCGCCCTCGGTCGGGGTGCGGAGCAGCTCCACCCGGTCGCCGGGCTCCAGCCCCGACTCGCTGACCTCCTTGGGGACGGGCACCACGACGTCGCCGTCCTCACCGGAGCCCGCCTCGTCGCCCACGTCGACGGTCAGCGTGCCGCAGCCCTCGGGCAGGCCGGCGTCGTCGCACGGCGGCGCGACCGCCGTCAGCTCCCCGATCGGGAAGGTCACCCCGGGGGCGGCGTACCGCACCGCCCCGCGGTCCAGCGCGTCGGAGGCCTCCGCCGACGGCCACCACACGACGATCCCGACGACGGCCGCGACCAGCGCGACGCCGAGGCCGGCGAGCAGCGCGATCCGGGTGCCGCGACCGACCTCGACGCCGTCGTCGAGGTCTCGTCCGGCACGGTGAGAGTGGCCCTGGCCCATGGTCAGCAAGGATCCCACGCAGCGGCAGCGACCCCTGACACCGGCAACTAGAACACGTTATCGTTCCGGGATGAGCGAGGGCGAGATCGTGGGAGCTGCGGCGCTGCAGCAGGAGTACGACGTGATCGTGGTCGGCTCCGGCGGCGGGGCGCTGACCGGCGCGGCGCTGGCGGCGGCCGCCGGACTGAGCACGCTGGTGCTCGAGCGGACCGCGCTGATCGGCGGCACCTCGGCGTACTCCGGCGGCGCGTGCTGGCTGCCGGGGACCGCGGTGCAGCAGCGGGCCGGTCTTCCCGACTCCACCGAGGGCGCCCGCGCCTACCTGGCCGGGGTGCTCGACGCCGAGACGCTGGAGGCGAACCACGAGCGGATCGAGGCCCTGCTGGCCGAGGCGCCGCGACTGGTCGAGCGGCTCGAGGCCGACCCGCTGATGACCTTCGAGTGGATCCCGTTCGCGGAGTACTACGACGCGCCGGGACGGGTGCCCATGGGCCGCTCCATCCAGCCCTCGGCGATCAAGCGCGCCGAGCTGGACCCGGCGGTGACGGCGGTCCTGCGGCCGCCGGTCGACAAGGACCGCGCCGGGCTCCCGGGGCGCTCCACCCTGTCGGGCGGCCAGTCGTTGATCGCCCGGCTGGCGGCGATGCTGGTCCGCGACGGCGGCACCATCGCCACCGGACACCAGGTGGTCGGCCTGGCCCGGAGCTCGTCCGCCGCCGGCGGGCGGGTCGACACCGTCCGCGCGGAGGGCCCCGACGGGCCGGTCGAGCTCCGCGCCCGCCGGGGCATCCTGGTCGCCGCCGGCGGCTTCGAGGGCTCCGAGGCGCGGCGCAAGGAGCACGGCACCCCCGGCAGCGCCGCGTGGACGATGGCGCCGGCGGGCACCAACACCGGCGAGATCATCGACGCCGCGGCCGCGGTCGGTGCCGCCACCGACTTCTCCGGCGAGGGCTGGTTCTGCCCGGGCCTGGAGCAGCCGGACGGGTCGGGCACGTTCACGCTCGGCTTCCGCAGCGGGCTGATGGTCGACGCCACCGGCCGCCGGTACGCCAACGAGTGCCTCCCCTACGACCGGTTCGGACGGGCGATGGCGGCCGCACCGGAGCGGGTGCCGTCGTGGTTCCTCTTCGACAGCGCCGAGGGCGGCCGGCTGCCGGCGATCGCGATGCCCGAGGGCGACCCGGCCGAGCACCTCGCCGCCGGCACCTGGGTGCGCGCCGACACGGTGGCCGGGCTCGCGGAGGCGACCGGCCTGGATGCCGAGGCCCTGACGGCGACCGTCGACCGGTTCAACGGCTTCTGCGCGACCGGCGTGGACGAGGACTTCGGCCGCGGAGCCGACGAGTACGACACCTTCTTCGCCGGCGGCGGCGGCCCGAACAAGGCGCTGGTCCCGCTGGCGCAGCCGCCGTTCTACGCCGCCCGGTTCGTCCTCTCCGACCTGGGCACCAAGGGCGGACTGGTCACCGACGCGGCGGCGCGGGTGCTCGACGACGCGGGGGCGCCGCTCCCGGGGCTGTACGCCGCCAGCAACTCCACCGCATCGGTGTTCGGCGGGGCCTACCCGGGGCCCGGGGCGCCGCTCGGCGCGGCGATGACGTTCGCGTCGCTGGCGGTCCGGGACATGCTCGACGGTGGTTGAGGTGCGGGGCGCCCCGGCGCCGAGCCTGGCAACCCGCCCGGATTGAGCCTGTCGAGATCACCAGCCGCCGGGCTCAGCTGGCCCGGCGCCCCTCGTCGCTCTGCTTCCGCTCCTCCGCGAGGCTGCCGAGCACGCTCTCGGTGATCCGGGTCAGCTGGCCGACCTGCTCCTCGGTGAGGACGTCGAAGACCACCGAGCGGACCAGGCGGACGTGGTCGGGCGCCGCGGCCTCGATCGCGGCCTGGCCCTCCTCGGTCAGGTCGACGAACGCGCCCCGGCGGTCGTCGATGCACTCGCGGCGGCGTACCAGTCCGCGCGCCGCCATCCGCGCCACCTGCTTGGAGACCCGGCTCTTCTCCCACTGCAGCCGCTCGCCGATCTCGTACATCCGCAGCGAGCGCCCCGGCACGTCGGTGAGCGCGACCAGGATGTCGTAGTCGGCCAGGGAGAGCCCGCTGCTGGCCTGCAGGCGCCGGTGCAGCGCCACGGTCAGCTGCGCGTTCACCTCCAGCAGACCGCGCCACGCGCGTTGCTGCTCGTCGGTGAGCCACTCCGTCTCCGCCACGCAACGATCCTAGGGCGGGGCGGTCCCATCCGTTCGGACGTCTCACCCGTGCCGCGAGTCCTACGATGCCGATCTCGCCGTAGGTGATCGGGCGGGACGACCGAGGAGCGGAGTCGCGATGGGACGGGTCAAGCGCAACGAGGAGCTGCGGCGCAGCTGGTTCGCCGCGGCCAACGACATCCTGGCCAGCGACGGCTACGGCGGCCTGAAGCTGGCGCCGCTGTGTCAGCGCCTCGGGGTCACGACGGGCGCGTTCTACCACTCCTTCGCGAGCTGGCAGGAGTTCACCGACAGCCTGCTCGCCACCTGGCTCCTGGACCGCACCCAGCAGACGATCGCGCTCGCGGTGACCTACCCCGACCCGGTGCAGCGGCTGCGTCGACTCGCCGCGGCGAGCTCGGAGCTGCAGCACCGGACCGAGGCGGCGATCCGGGTCTGGGCCGGGGTCGACGACCGCGTGGCGGCCGTGCAGCGCGACGTCGACGCCGACCGCTTCCAGGTCGTGCACGACGCGATGACGGCCCTGGTCGGCCCCGAGCGGGCCGAGGCGTTCACGGTCTGGGCGATGAGCACCCTGGTCGGCTACGAGATGCTCGCCGACCAGCACGACCGCGCGAACCTCGCCTGGGCACTGGACCAGATCATGGTCGCCGCGCGCGCCGGGGCCGCCACGCGGTGAGATTCCGATCACAGTAGCGGCTTGGAACGCTCCAACCTGCCGTCGTCAGATTGGGCCGCCGCCCGGTGAGGCCTAGCATCGCTGCGGTTTTGTCGTCGTCCCTAAGGGGAAACCGTGAGCGTCACCGAAGACCTGTTCACCCGCTGGAAGAGCCGCGAGGAGATCGCGGAGGCGATGATCCCGATCATCGGGAAGCTGCACCGCGAGAAGGACGTCACGATCCTCCTGCACAGCCGCTCGCTGGTGAACAAGTCGGTCATCAGCATCCTCAAGACGCACCGGTTCGCCCGGATGATCGGCGGCGAGGAGCTCTCCGTCGTCGACACGTTCCCCTTCCTCGAGGCGATCGCCGGCCTCGACATCGGCGCCGCGAAGATCGACCTTGCGCTCCTCCTCGACGCCTACCAGGCCGACACCCGCGGCCTCTCGGTCGCCGACTTCACCGCCGAGGCGCTCGCCGGCGCCACCGGCGAGAACAAGCGCGAGGCCGCCGGCCCGCAGGACGTCGTCCTCTACGGCTTCGGCCGGATCGGCCGCCTGGTCGCGCGCCTGCTGGTGGAGAAGGCCGGCTCGGGCAACGGCCTGCGCCTGCGCGCCGTCGTGGTCCGCAGGGGCGGCGAGGGCGACCTCGCCAAGCGCGCCTCGATGCTGCGCCGCGACTCGGTGCACGGCCAGTTCAACGGCACCATCACCGTCGACGAGGAGAACGACCTCGTCATCGCCAACGGCAACGCGATCAAGTTCATCTACAGCGACGACCCGGCGACGGTGGACTACACGGCGTACGGCATCAACGACGCGATCCTGATCGACAACACCGGCAAGTGGCGCGACCGCGAGGGCCTGTCCCAGCACCTGCGCCCGGGCATCGCCAAGGTCCTGCTCACCGCGCCGGGCAAGGGCGACGTGCCGAACATCGTGCACGGCGTGAACCACGAGACGGTGGACCCGGCGGAGAACGTCCTCTCCTGCGCCTCCTGCACGACCAACGCGATCGTCCCGCCGCTCAAGGCGATGGAGGACGAGTTCGGCATCGTCCGCGGCCACGTGGAGACGGTGCACTCGTTCACCAACGACCAGAACCTGCTGGACAACCACCACAAGGCCGACCGCCGCGGCCGCTCGGCCCCGCTGAACCTCGTGCTGACCGAGACCGGCGCCGCCTCCGCGGTCGCCAAGGCGCTCCCGGACCTGAAGGCGAAGATCACCGGCAACTCGATCCGCGTCCCCACCCCGGACGTCTCGATCGCGATCCTCTCGCTGCAGCTCAAGCGCGAGACCACCCGCGAGGAGGTCAACGAGCACCTGCGCGAGGTCTCGCTGACCGGCGAGCTGCGCCGCCAGCTGGACTACACCGTGGCCAGCGACGCGGTCTCCAGCGACTTCATCGGCTCGCGTGCCGCCTCGATCATCGACGGCAACGCGTCGATCGTCGACGGCGACAGCGCGATCCTCTACGTCTGGTACGACAACGAGTTCGGCTACTCCTGCCAGGTGGTCCGGACCGTGCAGTACATCTCGGGCGTCGAGTACCCGACCTTCCCGCAGTCCTGATCCACCGCGAGTCGGCAGGAACTGACCGTCAGTTCCTGCCGACTCGCGCATTTTTCCGTCGGTACGACGACCCTTGTCTGCTGGTCTGGACCGGAGCACCATGGCACTAGGGCAACGGAACGGACAGGCAGATGCGTGACCAACTCGGCACCACCATCCAGATGACCCACGAGGTGCTCGGCCAGCGTCTGGCCGAGGCCCAGGCGAGCATGCCGACCCGCGACCGACCACGCGACCGGTTCCCGGCGACCGACCGGTTCCTGGCCGCCACCAGCCGCCACGTGGCGGCCGCCAACGCCGTCCTGGTCCCGGAGTTCGCCCAGCACCTCGAGAACGGCCGGGACAAGGCACGCGGCTTCACCCAGCAGAGCAAGCAGCTGGAGGAGGCGCTGGCCCACACCAAGGCCAAGCTCTACGGCTCGACGTACGACGTGAAGCGCCCGTGGCGCGCCGTGTGGGCGGAGCTCGGCGCGGCCTTCGAGGAGTACATGGTGCTCGAGGAGGACCTGGTCGAGGCGCTCCCCCATGACGAGCACCGCAACGAGCTCGCCGAGCGGCTCTACCGCAGCGAGCTGAGGGCGCCGACCCGACCGCACCCCTACATCCCGCACCGCGGGGTGTCGGGCCGGGTGGCGCGCCGCGTCGCGGTCCAGGTCGACCGGTTCTGGGACACCGCCGAGGGCCGGATGATCCCCGAGCCGGTCCGCCCCGAGCCCCAGCGCGACGGCCGGCTGACCCAGTACCTGCTGGCCGACCCGCACATCGACAGCGCCCCGGAGGAGCCCGCCGCCGAGGCCTGACCCCTCCGCCGAGCCGGGGTCCAGACCCACCGAGCCGGGGTCAGGCGCCGCCGAGCCGGGGGTTGCGCGCCCGATGAGCGGGATCCGCCGACCCCGGCCGCGCGCCGGCGGCAGGATGGGCCGGTGACCGATGCCGACCCGACGTTCGCCGCGCTGCTGGCGGGCCGAGCCGGCGACGACGCCACCGCGCTCTGGTTCGAGGATCGCTCCTGGACCTGGGCCGAGGCGATCGGCGAGGGGCGCCGGCGGGCCGGCCTGCTGCAGCAGCTGCGCGCCACCTCCCCCGCCGGGCCGTGGCACGTCGGTCTGGCACTGGAGAACACCGCCGAGCACCTCTTCTGGTGGATCGCCTGCTCGCTGGTCGGCGCGACCGGGGTCGGCATCAACCCGACCCGCCGGGGCCCCGACCTGGCCCGCGACATCGCGTTCACCGACTGCCAGGTGCTCGTCGTCGACGAGAGCCGCCGGGCGCTGCTGGACGGCGTCGAGACGCCGGTGCCCGCCGAGCGCACCCTGCACGTCGACGAGGCGGCGTACCGGGAGGCGCTGGCCGCGGCCACCCCGTGCGATCTCGCCCTGGCCGCGGACGTCGAGCCCTCGACCCCGTTCTCACTGGTCTTCACCTCGGGCACCACGGCCGCGCCGAAGGCGGTGATCTGCTCACACGCCCGGATGGGCCGGATCGCTCGACAGCAGGCCGAGCGACGCTCCCTCACCGCACGCGACGTCTTCTACGTCGTGATGCCGATGTTCCACTCCAACGCGCTGATGGCCGGGGTGGCACCGGCCGTCGCGGTCGGCGGGACGGTCGTGCTGCGCCGCCGGTTCTCGGCCTCGGCCTGGCTGCCCGACGTACGCCGTTACGGGGTGACCTTCTTCAACTACGTCGGCAAGCCGCTGGCCTACGTGCTGGCCACCCCGGCGCGGCCCGACGACGCGGACAACCCGCTGCGGATCGCGTTCGGCAACGAGGCCGCCGAGGGCGACATCGCGGCGTTCGCGCGGCGGTTCGACTGCCGGGTGATCGACTCGTTCGGGTCGAGCGAGGGCGAGATCCAGATCCTCCGGACGCCCGAGACGCCGGCCGGTTCGCTCGGGCGCGCGCCGACCGACGCGACGGTGGTGGTCGACCCGGAGACCCTCACCGAGTGCCCGCCGGGGCGCTTCGACGCGAACGGGCTCCTGCTCAACGGCGACGAGGCGATCGGCGAGATCGTGAACCGCGACGGGGCCGCCCTCTTCGAGGGCTACTGGAACAACCCGGAGGCGGATCGCCGCCGGCTGCGCCACGGCTGGTCGTGGAGCGGCGACCTCGCCTACCGGGACGCGGCGGGCTTCTTCTACTTCGCCGGCCGCTCCGGCGACTGGCTGCGGGTCGACGGCGAGAACCTGGCGACCGCCCCGATCGAGCGCCTGCTGGTGCGCTTCCCCGGGTTCTCCGCCGTCGCCGTGGTGGCGGTGCCGGACCCCGTCGTCGGCGACCAGGTCTGCGCGGTGGCCGAGCGGGTGCCGGGCGCCGCCTTCGATCCGGAGCGATTCTCCGACTTCCTCGCGGCCCAGCCGGACCTCGGCACCAAGTGGGTGCCCGCGGTGCTGCGCCTGGTCGACGAGCTGCCGCGGACGCCGACGAACAAGGTGCTCAAGCGGATGATCCCGCGGGAACCCGCGCCCGCGACCGGCGCCTGGGAGCGGGTGCCGGGCACGCTGTCCTACCGGCGCGCCCGGCTCGGCGGCGCCTGAGGCCCGGCTCGGCGGTGGGGCTAGGCGGGCACCGGAGACTCGCCCACGGCACCGCGGGCGGGCACCGGCCGCGCCGGCGGGCGCACCGGCCACCACATCTTGGGTCCCAGGATCGTGGCGATCGAGGGCACGACCAGCGAGCGGACCACGAAGGTGTCGAGCAGGAGCCCGATGCCGATCGCGAGGCCCACCTGCACCATGGTGACCACCGAGCCGGCCATCAGCGCGAACATGCTGGCCGCGAAGATCACGCCGGCCGAGGTGATCACGCCACCGGTGAGGGCGGTCGCGCGGGCGATCCCCTGGGGCGAGCCGTCCGGCGCCTCCTCGTGGATGCGTTTGGTCAGCAACAGGTTGTAGTCCGCGCCGACGGCGACCAGGACCACGAACGAGACGGCCATGACGGTCCAGCTCAGCTGCTGGCCGAGGAGCACCTGCCAGATCAGCACCGACGCCCCCATCGCGGCGGCGTAGGAGAGGACGACGGTGCCCATCAGGAGGACCGCCGCGGCCAGGCCGCGCAGTAGCGCCAGCAGCACCAGGAACACGGCGATCAGCGCGCCGGTGCCGATCAGGCGCATGTCCCGGCCGGCGTACGCCGCGAGGTCGGCGTTGGTCGCCGCCATCCCCGCCATCGACACCTGGGCGTCGGCCAGGCGGGTGTCGGAGAAGGACTCGATCACGCTCTGGCGGATCTCGGGGACGCGCGCCGCCGCGGCGGACTCGAACGCGTCGGTGCTGCCGAGGACGACGTAGCGCGCGGTGCGGCCGTCCTCGGAGAGGAAGAGCCCGCGCGCGGCGGCGAACTTCTTGTTCTCCAGCGCCGCGGGGGGCAGGTAGAAGCCGCCGATGCTCGGGTCCATCGCGACCGATCCGGTCTTCTTCAGGTGGTCGGCCGCCTGGGTCATCCCCTGCTCGAGCTCGGGGAGCTTGGTGCTGACCTCGCTGGTGCTGTCCTGAATCTCGGTGGCGCCCGCCGCGAGCGCTCCGGCGCCGTCCACGAGGTCGTCCATCTTGGCAGCGAAGGTCCGCTGCCCCTCGGCGAGCTGGTCGGCGCCGGTGCGGGCCTGCTCGAGCCCGGCCTGCAGCTCCCGCATGCCCCCCTGGAGGTCGCCGGCCCCGCTGGCGAGGGTGCGTGCGCCGCTGGCTGCCTTGCGCAGCCCGGGCAACAGCTCGTCGCGCTCGGCGTCCCAGATCTTCTTGATGCCGTCACGGGCCTGGCGGCACACGAAGTCGAGGCCGCAGCCCAGGCTCTGGAAGCGCAACGCGTTGTAGACCGCCTCCAACCCGTCCACCGCGACCTGCACCTGGGAGGCGGCGAAGTCGAGGCCGTCGGCCAGGTCACCCGCGCCGGACCTCAGCCGCCCGCTCCCCGAGACCGCGTCGTCGGCGCCGTCGAGCAGCTTGCGCACGCCGGTGGCGAGGTCGCCGCTGCCGGCCGCCAGCTTCCCGGCGCCGGACACCGCGGCCCGGGTGCCGTCCTCCAACCGACCGGCACCGTCGGCGAGCTTCCCGGCGCCCTGGGCGAGCTTGTCGGCGCCCGTGTCGTCCGCCCCGATCTGCTGGGTCACCTCATCGATCCGCTGGTCGATCTCCTCGCCGATCTTCTTGTTCTGGTAGCCCAGCGAGGCCTGCTTCACCGGCGTACCGAGCGGACGGGTGATGCCGCGGACCATGTCGACGCCGTTCTTGCGGGCGATCGTCGCCGCGGCCCGTTCCAGTACCGCCAGGTCCCGGGCGTTGCGCAGGTCGTGGTCGGCGTGGACGAGCAGGTAGTCCGGCAGCACCTCGTTGATCGGGTAGTGCCGCGCGAGCAGGTCGTACCCCTGGTTGCTCTGGGTGTCGGCGGGCTGGGTGCGGCGACCGTTGTAGGAGACATCCATCAGCGGGTAGAGGCAGGCGAGCAGCGCGAGCGGGATCAGCGACAGCGCGAGCATCCGGTCCGGGCGGCGGGCGACCGCCCGGCCGATCCACACCCAGGCCCCACCGGACGCGCTGACGGGACGCGGCTCGGCCCAGCCGCGGCGGCCGGCCAGTGCGAGGAGCGCGGGGGTCAGGGTCAGGCTGACCACGAGGTTGACGGCGATCGCCACCGCGAGCGCCGGGCCGGTCGTGGAGAAGAAGCCGAGATCGGCGGCGGCCATGCAGAGCGTTGCCAGGATGACGGTGAGCGCGGAGCCCGCGATCACGCCGGCGATCCGCGAGGCGGCGACGGCGGCGGCGCGCGTCGGGGCGACGCCGAGGCGCCGCTGCTCGTGGTAGCGGCTGACCAGGAAGACGGCGTAGTCCGTGCCGGCGCCGAGCACCAGCGCCGTCAGGAACGTGCCGGCGAAGGTGTTCACGGCGAAGACCCCGGAGAGGCCCATCGCGGCGACCACGGCGCGGGCGATCGCCAGCCCGATGCCGACCACCGAGAGGATGAGCGCGGCGGTGATCACCGAGCGGTAGATCGCGAGCAGGATGACGGCGATCAGCAGCACCGTGAGCACCGTGATCCGCAGGACGCTGCCCTCGGTGGCGGTGGCCAGGTCCGCGAGCGTGGCCGTGGGGCCGGTCACGGCGACGGTGAGCCCGTCGGGGCGCATCTCCGTGGCCGCGGCCCGGACCTCGTTCACCTGCTCGATCGAGAGCGGGGTGCCACTGGGCGCGGTGGCCCCGACCAGCAGGTACCGGGCCTCGCCGTCCTTGCTGGTCAGAGCCTTGCGCAGGTCGGGGTCGGCGACGTTCTGGACGAAGGCGACGTCGGACGTGTCGCGGCGCAGCTCCCGGGCGAGCGCGACCAGGTACTGCTGGTCGGCGACCGTCAGGCCTCCGGGCCGCTCGACGGCGATCACCAGCGGGCTCTCGCTGCGGCCGTTGCCGAACGCCTGGTCCATCTGGACGGCTGCGGCGATCGAGGGGGCATCGGTCGGCACCATCGGCGAGGCGTCGCGGCCGGCGACGCTCTCCAGCTGCGGCACGAGGATGTTGAGGACGACGGCGAGGGCCACCCAGACCAGGACCACGCGCTCGGGGCGACGGGCGACGAGCGCGGAGGCGCGCTCCACGCGGGTGCCGTGCACCGGCGCGGCCTGCCCGCGCGCCTGCACCATTCGGCCCAGCCGCTCATCCCAACCGACCACGGCGCTGATCCCCCCCTTCAAAGACGGCCCCCCAGCCATCCGCAACACCCCTAGGATCTAGAACGTGTTGCACCTCACTCCACAGTGAACTGTGACACAGAGTTACAGGAAATCGGAAGGGCTGCGGAATGAATCAGACAGAAAGCCGCGTGCGGGTCAGCGTGACAGAGGGCGTCGCGGACGTGGTCCTGAATCGAGCAGACAAGCGCAACGCGCTGGATGGCGCGATGTTCGAGGCGATCCTGGCCACCATCGACGAGCTCGGCGCTCGCGACGACGTACGGGCCGTGGTCCTGTCCGGGGCAGGCGGAGCGTTCTCCGCAGGGATCGACCTCTCCCTGCTCGCGGGCGGCCCGGCCGGCGACGGCCTCCAGGAGCGCACCCACGGGCTGGCGAACGCCTTCCAACAGGTCGCCTGG
The DNA here is from genome assembly GCF_004919105.1 of Nocardioides sp. GY 10113. Classification (GTDB taxonomy): domain Bacteria; phylum Actinomycetota; class Actinomycetes; order Propionibacteriales; family Nocardioidaceae; genus Nocardioides. The sequence continues at coordinate 302,902 of NZ_STGK01000001.1, read as the reverse complement.
GGCTGGCGGACGCTTCCGGTCCCGGTCATCGCGGCGATCGAGGGCGTCTGCTTCGGCGGCGGCCTGCAGATCGCCCTGGGCGCCGACCTCCGGCTCACCCGGCCGGATGCCCGGCTCGCCGTCATGGAGGCGCGCTGGGCCCTGGTCCCGGACATGGCCGGTTTCCCCCTGCTCCGCGGGCTGGTCCGCGCGGACCGGTTCCGCGAACTGGTCTATACCGCTCGCGAGGTGAGCGGCACCGAGGCAGCCGAGATCGGCCTGGCGACGCGCGTCAGCGAGGACCCGCACGCCGACGCTCTCGAGCTGGCCGGATCACTCGCGGCCCAGAACCCGGGCACCACGCGCGCGGCCAAGCGCCTGCTCGACCTCACCCTCGACGAGTACGCCGACCCGGCGGCGCTGCTGCTGGCGGAGTCCGTCGAGCAGGAGGCCCTCCTCGGCTCCGAGGCCATGGCCCAGCTGCTGAACCGGTTCCTCGGCCGGTGACCACGACGCCCATGTAGTTGCCGTTTCACCAATTCGGCCCTGATACCCGGAAAACGCATCATCAAACTTGGTGATTTGTTTCAATTGGCTACGGCTACCGAAGCAAAGGGACCACCGGGATCCCCGTGCCGCCGACGTCACAGGATCCCGCCCCTGCGCTGCGGGGTCGCACGCCCGTGGGGGGCGTGGTCGCGCCGTGGGGGCGCGGGGGAACATCGCGGATACGGGGACTCTGTGGGGAACACTGCCGTGACGGCAGCGGTGGGTCGGCGACGTGGTCGCCCCCAGCGCCTGCCGTTCGACAACACCGCCGTCAGCAGCACGGCGATCGACGGGAACAAGCGACTGGCCTGGCTGATGGCCGTCAGCCGACTCGACGCCTGCGAGCGCACCGCGGCCAACCGCAGCGACTTCGCCGCGGACCTGCGCGCGCTCGACATCCGGGCGGACTCGAGCCGCATCTCGCGATGGGAGTCCGGGCTCGAGCCGATCTCGCCGAGGCTGGTGCGCGGCTACGAGACGGTCGCCGGGCTCGCGCCGCACACGATCGACACCCTGCGACGGCGACTGGTCCGGCTCGGCCACCTGCGCCCGGTCGCCGCGCGTGGCTGGTCGCCCGTGGCCGAGCGATCGGTCGACGCACTGCTGATCGAGGTCGCGGAGGAGCGGATCACGGGCTCCGGCTGGCTCGAGCTCGCCGACTGCGTCACCACCTTCGAGCACATCTACCTCCCCGAGGCCACCTGGCAGCTGCTGGTCGACCGCCTGCTCGGGGAGCTGGTCCGCGCCCGCGGGCTGGCCGCGGCGCGCCGCTACGAGGCCGCCGCCGCGCTGATCCGGCACCCCGCCGCCCGCGCGCACATGAGCCGCGGCGTGGGACGCCTGGTGCTGGCACCGGGCGCGCAGCTGATCACGCCCGCGCTCCTGCTGCTGGCGGAGGCGCCCGACGAGGGTCTGCGCACCCTGGTCCAGCGGCTCCTCGCCTCGCCGACCGACAGCCTGCGCGGCGCCGCGGAGATCCTCGCCGCCCGCCTGGTCTCCGACGGCTCCCTGGCCCCGGACTCACCCGAGCTGGAGGCGCACGTCGGCTACACCCTGCAGCACGGCCACGACCGCCCTCGCGCCGCGATCCTGGAGCTCGCCTCCCTGCTGCCCGAGGCGGCCTTCGCCCGGGTGCTGTCGGCGACCAAGAGCCGCGCCGCGCAGCAGTGCCTGATCCGGGTCCGGGAGAGCTCGGAGGTCGTCGAGCCCGACCTCGCGCGCAGCATCAGCGACCACGTCGCCGGGGTGGTCGAGGACGCCACCGGCCGGACCGCGCACGACCCGGACCGGATGCTGCGCACGGTGCTGCGGACCGCGCTCTTCCACGGGCGCCGCGAGCGGCGACACACCGCGACCCAGCTGCTGCTCGCCAGCCCGTACGCCGGACAGGTCAACGCCGCGGTCCTCGAGCTGACCGCGCATCCCGACGACCAGGTCGCCGCCCAGTGCTGGTCCCTGGTCGCCCGGCTGGCCCACGCCAACGGTGCCGACCGACTGGTGCAGGCGGTCAGCGCCGAGGAGCGCACCCCGCTGCGCCCCCGCGCGCTGGTGACGCTCGGCGCGGTCCGGGTCCCCGTGCCGGACGACGCCGCCGAGGCCCTCACCCGCACCGCGCACGAGGCCCCGGACACGCCCGCGGCCCGGGCCGCCCTCTTCAGCCTCGGGCTGCAGGGCATGAAGGACCGGCTGCGCGGGCTCGCCGCGACCGCGCCCGAGACGCAGTGGTGGGCCGGCATCGGGCCGGCGATCCACGACAACTGAGGCAGGGCGGGCGGTCCCGACGACCCGGGCTCCTCGGAGCGGGCCCGCCGGGGCCCGCCCGCGGGCTCAGCGGTAGGTGATCAGGTCCCGCGGCAGGTGCGGGTGCTCGTTGAACGTGAGCAGCCGTGCACCCGAGGGCCCGACCAGGACGCGGGTCACCGAGGTGTTGACGATGACGGTGTTGAGGCGCTCCCACAGGCCGCCGAGGGCGGTCGAGTCCTCCGTCCCCGGCACCAGCAGCGCCGCGGCGAGCGCGGCGATGACGCCGCCGGAGGTGACCGCCACCGTCGGCCCGGGGTGGGCCGCGGCCGCCGCGAGGGCACGGCGGGACCGGGCCACGAAGTCGGCGAACGGCTCGGGGTAGGCGCGATCGCCGGCCGCGGCGATCCAGTGCGCGCTGCCGCGCTCGAAGTAGGACTGGAACACCCGGCGGTCGGCACCGTGGTCGAGCACGTCGCCGGTCACCTCGCCGTAGTGCGCGAGCACCGAGAGGAAGTCGAACTCGTCCCACGCCGGGTCGACCGTCGCCGTACCGGGCCCCTCGAGGCCCTCGGCGATCCCCTCCCAGGTCTCACGGTGGCGACGCAGGCCACCGCGGACCGCCGTCTCGGGCCGGTCCCCGTGGGCGGCCAGCCAGCGGCCCAGCACCCGCGCCTGCTCGCGGCCGGTCGCGGAGAGGACGTCGTAGTCGTCCGCGCCGAAGGAGGCCTGGCCGTGTCGGACCAGGGTCAGGATCCCCACGCGTCAGCCCTCGCCGGCGATCAGCCGTCGGGAGCGCGACTCCATGTAGGCGACCCCCGCACCCATCTGGGCGAGGGCGGGATTGGTGGTCTGGCCGTGGAAGTAGCGGTACCAGATCTGCTGCACGATCACCGCCAGCCGGAACTGTCCGAACACCTCGTAGAAGCGCAGCTGATCGGGCGTCAGGTCGTAGCCGGCGCGCTCGCAGTAGTGCTCCACGACGCGCTGCCGGGTCCACATCCCCGGCGCGTTCGTCGGCTGGCGCCGCAGCGCCAGCAGGAACTCGTCGTCGTCGGCCTGGACCCAGTAGGTCAGGCTGTTGCCCAGCTCCATCAGCGGGTCGCCGACGGTGGCCATCTCCCAGTCCAGCAGCGCCACGATCCGGGTCGGGTCCTCGGCGTCGAGCACCATGTTGTCGAAGCGGTAGTCGTTGTGGACCAGCACCTGCGCGACGTCCTCGGGCTGGTGCTCGCGCAGCCAGCCGACGACGTCGCTCCAGTCGCCGGTGTCGTCGGTGCGGGCGTTCTCGAAGCGCTTGGTCCAGCCGGACATCTGGCGCTCGACGTACCCCGGGCCCTTGTTGAGCTCCTGCAGCACCGGGACCTGCGTGACGTCGACGGCGTGCAGGTCGACCAGGGTGTCGATGCTCGCGCGGCACAGCTCGGAGGCCTGCTCCGGCGTGATCGGGAAGCCGAAGTCCTGGCGCGGGATGACACCACGCACCCGCTCCATCACGTAGAGCTCGGAGCCGATCGGGCTCTCGGCCTCGGCGGCGTAGGCGACCATCGGCGCGACCTTGTCGAAGACCGGCGCGAGGCCCTCCTGGATCCGGTACTCCCGCGCCATGTCGTGGGCACCCTTGGCCTTGGTGCCCGTCGGGGGCCGGCGCAGGATCAGGTCGGCGCCGTCGGCCATCCGGAGCAGGTAGGTGAGGTTCGAGGCGCCCCCGGGGAACTGGCGGACCTCCGCGATCGGACCGCGCCCCAGCCAGGCGGCGAGGGCCGGCACGTCGAAGGAGTCCTCGTCGCGGACCGGGCGGGACTCCTCGGCGGTCGCGTCGCCGCTCATGCGGGCTCCCCCACCGTCTCGCCGGCGGCAGCGGCCAGCTTGCGCGCCTGCGCCCGCATCGTCTGGTCGTACGCCGCCCGGTCGGCCTGCTTCAGCGCGAAGGCACGCGCCGCGTCCGGATCGGGCAGGATCACCTCCGTGCCGGCGTCGAGGGCATCGAGCACGGCGGTCGCGATGTCGTCGGGGCCGAGGCGGGCGTGGTCGACCAGCTGGCTCATCACGCCGGTCAGCGCGGTGTCCGCGCCCTGCGCGCCGGCGAGCAGCCCGGTGCGGAAGTAGGAGGGGCAGACCACGTGCGCGGACACGCCGTACGCCGCGAGCTCGTGGCCGGTGGTCTCGGTGAGCGCGACCACCGCGGCCTTGGTGGCGTTGTAGCCGGCCATCCCCGCGGGGTGCACGAGCCCGGCCAGGGAGGCGACGTTGACGATCGTGCCGCCGCGCTGGCGCTTGAACACCGGGGTGAAGGTCGCGGTGCCGCGGACGGCGCCCATCAGGTTGATGTCGACGAGCCGCTGCCACTCGTCCATCGTCGACACGTCCAGCCGGCCGCCGCCGGCGATGCCGGCGTTGTTGACCAGCACGTCCAGGCCGCCCCAGGTGCGCTCGACGTGGTCCCGGGCCGCCGCCCAGTCGGCGTCGCTGGTGATGTCGAGGCCGAGCACGTCCTCGCGCTCGACCGCGACGGCCGGGCGGTCGGTGCGGAGCACCTCGGCCCCGCGCTGCTCCCAGGCCGCGGCGAGGGAGGCGCCGAGGCCCTGCGCCGCCCCGGTGATCAGGACTCTGAGGGGACGCTGCTGCGTCGTTGTGGTCGCGGTCACGGCACCGACCCTAGTGCTTGTTCGGATGGGAATCTCCTGCGGTCGTGGGATGGGCGAGCGCGTTGGGCAGGGGGCCCGTGCGGCCTGTGCGGGACGCACGAAGGGCCGGCCCCCAGAGGGGGACCGACCCTTCGTCACGTCAGCCGGATCAGGCCGGGAACGAGCCACCCGACGCGGCCAGCTCGCGCAGCCACGGGGTCGCCTCGAACCGCGCGCCGTACTTCGCGGCCAGCTCGTCGGCCCGCTTGAGGAACGCGTTCAGACCGACCTCGCCGGTCGCCTTGTCCTCGTACCCGGTCATGAACTGGGCGGCACCACCGGTCTGCGGCGGGAAGCCGATGCCCATGATCGAGCCGATGTTGGCGGCCGCGGCGGAGGTGATCACACCCTCCTCGAAGCACTTGGCGGTCTCCAGCGCCTCGGCGAAGAGCATCCGGTCGCGGATGTCCTGGATGTCGGGCTGCTCGGCCGCCACCGGGAACAGCTCGGACAGGCCGGACCAGATCGAGCCGCGCTTGCCGTCGACGTACTCGTAGAAGCCAGCGCCGCGCAGGCGACCGGGGCGGCCGGCCTCCAGCATCTTGGCGACCACGGCGTTGCCGGGGTGCTCGGGCAGGTCGACGCCGTCGCGCTCGGCGGCCTCGTGGGTCGCCTTGGCGATCTTGGCCATCAGCTCCAGGTTGAGCTCGTCGCTCAGCTGCAGCACGGGCGCCGGGTAGCCGGCGGAGGTGGTGGCCCGCTCGATCGAGTACGGCGCGACGCCCTCGGCGAGCATCGCCATGCCCTCGTTGACCATGTAGCCGATGACGCGCGAGGTGTAGAAGCCGCGGCTGTCGTTGACCACGATCGGGGTCTTGCGCATCTGCAGGACCACGTCGTACGCCTTGGCCAGCGCCTCGTCGGAGGTCTCCTTGCCGGCGATGATCTCGACCAGCGGCATCTTGTCCACGGGGGAGAAGAAGTGCAGGCCGATGAAGCGCGGGCGGTCGGCCTCGTTCTCCAGGCCGGCGGCGAGCTCGGTGATCGGCAGCGTGGAGGTGTTGGAGCACAGCAGCGCGTCCGGCGCGAGGTGCGGGAGGATCTCGGCGAAGACCTTGGCCTTGAGCGCCGGGTCCTCGAAGACGGCCTCGATCACGATGTCGGCGCCCGCGGCATCGGCCGGGTCCGCGGTCGCGGTGATCCGGCCGAGCAGCTCGGCCTTCTTCTCCTCGGTGGACCGGCCGCGGCTGATCGCCTTGTCGAGCAGGCCCGCGGAGTAGGCCTTGCCCTTCTCGGCGGCCTCGACGGAGATGTCCTTGAGGACGACCTCGGCGCCGGCCTTCGCCATCACGTACGCGATGCCCGCGCCCATCATGCCGGCGCCGAGCACGACGACCTTCCGGGCGGTGTACTTCTCGATGCCCTGCGGGCGCAGGGAGCCGGAGTTGATCGCCTGGAGGTCGAAGAAGAACGCCTGGATCATGTTCTTCGCGCCCTGGTTGACCATCAGGTTGGTCAGGTAGCGCGACTCGATCCGGGAGGCCGTGTCGAAGTCGACCTGGGCACCCTCGACCGCGGCCGAGAGGATCGCTCGGGCGGCCGGGAAGACGGCACCCTTGGTCTGCTGACGCAGCATCGCCGGGAAGGCCGGCAGGAACGCGGCCAGGGCCGGCGACCTCGGCGTACCGCCGGGCATCTTGTAGCCGGGGGCGTCCCACGGCTGGGCGGAGGCCTCGGGGTTGGCCTTGATCCACGCCTTCGCGGAGGGGACCAGCTCGTCGACGGTGGCGACGACCTCGTCGACCAGGCCCTTCTTCTGGGCCGCGGTCGGGCTGAACTGGCTGCCCTGGAGCAGGAAGTCCATCAGCGCGGACTGCAGGCCGAACATCCGCACGGTGCGGGTCACGCCGCCGCCACCGGGGAGCAGGCCGAGGGTCGCCTCGGGCAGGCCGATCTTGTAGTTGCCGTCGACCGCGATCCGGTGGTTGCAGGCCAGCGTGATCTCGCAGCCGCCGCCGAGCGCGGCGCCGTTGATGGCGGCCACGACCGGCTTGGGGAGCTTCTCCAGGCGGCGCAGCGAGGACTTGATGGTCTCGCCGCCGGTGAAGACCGCCTCGGCGTCGGCCGGGGTCGTCTTCATCATGTTCTTCAGGTCGCCGCCGGCGAAGAAGGTCTTCTTGGCGCTGGTGATCACGACGCCGGTGACGTCGTCGACCTCGTCGTACAGGCGGTCGATGCAGGCGTTCATGGACGAGGTGTAGAGCTCGTTCATGGTGTTCGCGCTCTGGTTCGGGTCGTCCAGGGTCAGGGTGACGATGCCGTCGGCGTCACGCTCGTAGCGCACGGCGGTCAGGGTCTCAGTGCTCACTGTGAATGGTGTCCTTGAGGTGCGAAGAGGTACGAGGGGTTCGGCGCGGCGCTCAGACGCGCTCGACGATGGTCGCGATGCCCATGCCGCCGCCGACGCAGAGCGTGGCGAGGCCGCGGCGCAGGTCGCGCCGCTCGAGCTCGTCGATCAGGGTGCCGAGGATCATCGCGCCGGTCGCGCCGAGCGGGTGGCCCATCGCGATCGCGCCGCCGTTGACGTTGGTGATGTCGTGGCTGATGCCCATGTCGCGCATGAACCGCATGGCGACCGCGGCGAACGCCTCGTTGATCTCGAACAGGTCGATGTCGCCGACCTCGAGGCCGGCCTTGGCCAGCGCCTTGCGCGCGGCCGGGGCGGGACCGGTGAGCATGATGATCGGGTCCGCGCCGGAGACGGCCATGGAGACGATCCGGGCACGCGGCGTGAGGCCGAGGTCGGAGCCGACCTGCTCGTTGCCGATCAGGGTCAGCGCGGCACCGTCCACGATGCCCGAGGAGTTGCCGGCGTGGTGGACGTGGTTGATCTTCTCCAGCCAGTGGTACTTCTCCAGCGCCACGTCGTCGAAGCCGGCGTCGCGGCCGATCTGGGCGAAGGACGGCTTCAGGCCGGCGAGGCCCTCGACCGAGGTGCCGGGGCGGACGGTCTCGTCGCGGTCCAGCACGGTCACGCCGTTGAGGTCGCGGACGGGCACGATGGCGCCGTCGAAGTAGCCGTTGGCCCAGGCCTTCGCGGCGCGGGCGTGCGACTCGGCCGCGTAGGCGTCGACGTCCTCGCGGTTCCAGCCCTCGACCGTGGCGATCAGGTCGGCGCCGATGCCCTGCGGCACGAAGCCGGCCTTGAACGCGGTGGCCGGGTCGGACGCCCAGGCGCCGCCGTCGGAGCCCATCGGCACGCGGCTCATCGACTCCACGCCGCCGGCGAGGATCAGGTCCTCCATGCCGCCGCGGACGCGGCCCGCCGCCTGGTTGACGGCCTCGAGGCCCGAGGCGCAGAAGCGGTTGAGCTGCACACCCGCGACGGTGTCGGGGTAGCCGGCCGCGATCGCGGCGGTCTTGGCGATGTCGCCACCCTGGTCGCCGACCGGCGAGACGACACCGAGCACCACGTCGTCGACGCGCGCGGGGTCGAGACCGGGGTTACGCACCTTGATCTCGTCGAGCAGGCCGACCGCCAGGTCGACGGGCTTCACCTCGTGGAGGCTGCCGTTGGCCTTGCCCTTGCCGCGCGGCGTGCGGATGTGGTCGTACACGAATGCTTCTGCCATGACCGTCCTCGATCTGAGTGGTACGCGCGGTCTGGCTCGTGCCGCGCGATCGGAGCTGTACAAGCTGTACGTCCCGATTGTGACACCATTGGTGTCACAGTCAAGGGGGACCCCCTCGAAACGCCTCGCGGCACCGGCCGTCCGCGACCACCGCCGCCAACTGTGACACGATGACTGTCATGGTGAGTACGACGGCGGCGGGCGAGGGCTCCGAGGGCGCCCTGCTGACGCTGGAGGAGCTCACCCAGCGCGCCGGGATCACCATCCGCACCCTGCGCTTCTACACCTCCCGCGGCCTGGTGCCGCCGCCCATCCGGCGCGGCCGGTCGGGGTACTACTCCGCCGACCACGTGGCCCGCCTCGAGCTGGTGCAGGAGCTCCAGGCGCACGGCTTCACCCTGGCCGCGATCGAGAAGTACGTCGCCGGCATCCCCGACGACGCCACCCCCGAGGACATCGCGCTGGCCCGGACCATGCTCGCGCCCTGGCAGGCCGACCTGCCGGTGGAGATGAGCCACGAGCAGCTCGAGGCCAAGTGCGGCCGCGAGCTCTCCCCGGACGACGTGGCGACCCTGAACGCGCTCGGCGTCCTGCGGCTGCGCGAGTCCGGCTACCTGGTGGCCAGCAACCAGCTGGCGATCGGCATCCGGCTGATCGAGCTGGGCTTCCCCCGGTCCGTGGCGGTCGCCGCCGCCCAGATCTACGCCGAGCACGGCGAGCAGATGGCCAAGGAGCTCGCCGACGTGGTGCACCGGGAGCTCGCGCCGCTGTACGGCGACGACGAGACCGAGCACTTCCGCGAGGTCATGGAGCGACTCAAGCCGCTCTCGGTCGGCGGTCTGGTGACGGCGTACGAGACCGCGGTGGCGCGCGCCGCGCGCAGCCCCCGCCGAGCCGCGGGCTCCTGACCCCCGGCTCGGCTAGGCCTGGACCGCGGCGCCGGACTCCAGCAGCCCGTCGACGTCCGCGACGCCCCAGGCGGTCAGCGCCTCGCGGGTGTGCGCGCCCGCCTTCGGTGCCGGCGGCAGACCCAGGGTGGCGCCCGTCCGGGAGAAGCGCGGCGCCGGCGCCGGCTGCACCATCCCCTCGTGCTCGACGAAGATCTCGCGCGCCTTCACGTGCGGGTGGCTCGGCGCCTCGCTCATCCGCAGGATCGGTGCCACGCAGGCGTCGGTGGCGTCGAAGACCGCGGACCACTCGTCACGGGTGCGGGTCTTGAAGGTGGCCGCGATCAGCTCGCGCAGCGCGTCGGCGTTGGCCGGGTCGTAGCGGTCGGGCGCGGCCTCCTTGATCCCGAGCAGCGTCACGAACTCCTCGTAGAACTGCGGCTCCAGGGCGCCCACGGACATGTGCTCGCCATCGGCGGTCTCGTAGATGTCGTAGTACGGCGCGCCGCCGTCGAGCAGGTTGGCCGCGCGCTCCTCGCGGAACGTGCCGCCGAGCAGGAACGCCGCGGTCATCGCGTTGAGGTTGGCCGTGCCGTCCACGATCGCTGCGTCGACCACCTGCCCCTGGCCGGAGACCCGCGCCTCGAGCAGCGCGGCGAGGATGCCGATCACCAGGTAGGTGGAGCCGCCGCCGAAGTCGCCGATCAGGTTCGCGGGGAACTGCGGCTTGGACGGGTCCTGACCGAGGCCGAAGAGCGTGCCCGTGATCGCGATGTAGTTCATGTCGTGGCCGGCCGCCTGCGCCCAGGGACCGTCCTGGCCCCAGCCGGTCATCCGCGCGAAGACCAGCCGCGGGTTGCGCTCGTGGCACACGTCGGGGCCGAGGCCGAGCCGCTCCAGCACGCCCGGGCGCATCCCCTCGACCAGCACGTCGGCACCCTCGACCAGGTCGAGCACGGTGGCGATCGCCGCCGGGTCCTTGAGGTTGAGCGCCACGCTCGGCCGCCCGCGGTTGAGCAGGTCGTGCGAGCCGCCGGTCAGCACCTGGCCGCCGGGGCGCTCCACCCGGATCACGTCCGCACCCAGGTCCGCCAGGATCATGCAGGCGTGCGGGCTCGGCCCGATGCCGGCGATCTCCACCACCTTGATGCCCTTGAGCGGACCGGTCCCCTGTCCCAGCGCGTAGGTCATGGTCGCGATCATGGCACAACCGTGACAGTCGTGCTGTCACGATCAGCCCGGAAGGTGGCCGCTCAGCCGGGCTTGACGATGCGGGACAGCTCGAAGTGCATGGGGTCGGTGTAGCTCCAGTCGCCGCCCCAGGCGAAGCCCCAGCGCTTGAAGATCGCGACCACGCCGCGGTCGATCTCGCCCGGCACCCCGCGCTGGTTGCCCGGCACGTTGATGTCGAAGGCGAGCCCGAACGAGTGGTTCGACAGCTTGGTCGACCCGGCGATGAACCGCGGGTAGTAGCACCCGGCGTACTCCCCCGGGTGGATCTCGTCGGCCAGCCCGGACTGCTGGATCTCGATCAGCGCCGCCCGCAGCTGCGGCATCATCGCCTTGTTGCAGGTCATCGACCCGATGATCGGCATCAGCTCGGTCGTGATGTGCGAGGAGACCCAGGACTGCTCCGGCTGGACGCGTCCGCCGCCGATCGGCGTGTAGCGGTAGATGCCGATCGCGTCGCGGAACGAGCCGACCGGGATCACCGTCTGGTAGGTGTCCGGGTCGATCCCGGACTGGGCCACGATGTCGAGCGCGGTGATCGAGAGATCGGCCAGCTTCTCGATCTTCGCCCGCACCTTCTGCGGCGAGGCCAGCCCGGTGTTGATCAGCAGCGCGTTGGCCTCCGGCATCCCGAGCTCCTCGCCCCAGCTGCGGTTGACCATCGCGTCGACCACCCCGACGGCGGAGGGCGAGTAGGCGCCGACGTGGATCCGATGGGTGGTGTCACCCGAGCCGACGGCGAGGTAGCCGGCCTCGTCGAGCGGGAGCTTCTTGCGCAGGCCGGCCCGGACGGCGATCTCGCCGCCCGCGACCCGGTCCCACTGCTCCTGCCAGGCGGCGCTCGACTGCCCGGTGAAGGCGCGGTACGTCGAGGGGTCGATCGCGGCGATGTTGTAGGTCTTGTTCTCCACCGCGAACTGGGCGAACGAGAACGGCTCCGCCGCGGTCACGCCCTTGCGACTGCCCACCCGCACGGCCTTGATCCGCTTCACCAGCGCCGGGTCGAGCGTGTGGTCGGAGACCACCAGCAGGTCGTCGCCGTACAGCCGGGTGGTCAGCGGGCCGGGCGAGGCGACCGCGTGGGCGGGATCGACCACGGTGGCGCTCGGCGCCCCACCCCCGCTGTCCGACTGGCCGGCGGGCACGGCCTCCGTCCTGTCGGCGGGCGCACAGGCAGCGACCAGCAGTACGACGGCCGCCGCGACCACCGCGGACGACCGGCGTGCGCGTCGGCGCGCTCCACTCATCACGTTCCCCTCCCCGTGCCTTACGAGGGTAATGCCGTTCCGAGCCCGGAGGGAGGGATCCCGGATCGGGACGCCGGACCCGCCACCGGGGCCGCCAGGCTCAGGCCAGCACGCGGGCGGCGACGAAGGCGACGTCCTCCGCCGTGCGCTCGGGGTCGCCCGAGGGCTGCATGACGTGGCTCAGCACGACCCGCACCAGCATGTCGATGCAGGCGTCCAGCTGCTCCGGCTCCAGTGCCACCGGATAGGCGGCGACGCGCCGGCCGACCACCTGCTTGGCGCCGTCGAGCAGGTACTCGCTGTGCGTGGTCAGCAGCGGAAGGAGCTCGGTGTCGGCGCCGTGGGTCGCGGAGACCACCGCATGCAGCAGCGCGTTGTCGCGGGCGTAGACCAGCACGCGGTGCGCCGAGGCCCGGACCGCGGCCACCAGGTCGTCGGGATGCTCGTCGAAGGAGAGCGTGACCTGGCCCATGAACCGCTCGAGCTCGCGCAACACGACCACCTCGGCCAGGTCGTTCTTCGTGCCGATCTCGTTGTAGACCGTCTGCCGGCTCACCCCGACCCGGTCGGCCAGCCGCGCCATCGTGACCCGCCCCCACCCCTGCGTGGTCAGCAGCTCGGTGGCGGCATCGCAGAGCCGGTCGCGCAGCGTGGGCGCGCCGCCGAACGGAGAGTGGCCCGCGGTGACGTCAGCGGCGGTGGGCATGGGCGGTGGTCCTGTTCCTCAACGAGATGGACAGCCCCGCAGGGTCGCCGCGCGGCGACCCCGAGGGGGTCGTGGTGAACAGCCTGCCCGATCAGGCCAACCGGCGTCAGCCGCCGGGCGCCGGGGCAGCCTAGCCACGGGGCGTCTCAGGTCGCCATTCCGTCGCCCCGGGCGACGACGGCGCCGGCGCATCGAGCGCCGGGTCCAGCGGCACGAAGTCGACCTTCTCCCGTACGCCGCAGTCCGGGCAGCACCAGTCGTCGGGGATCTCGGACCATGCGGTGCCCGCGGCGAAGCCCTCGAGCTCGTTGCCGGCCTCCACTTCGTAGGTGTAGCCGCAGCCGGGGCAGCGGGCGGCGAGCACCTCGTCCGCGACGGGGGTCGCGTCGAGGCTCGCGGTCGCGCGGTCCTCACCCAGCGGCGCGACCGCCGCGGCTGCGGGGTAGCGGGCCAGGTAGCGCTCCCGGGTCCGCGGGTGCAGGTTGGCCAGCGAGACGTCCCCGCCGTAGTGCGCGACCACCCGGGGGTCCATCACCCGACGCCACAGCGGCGGGACCAGGGCGAGCAGGATCATCCCGGCGTACCCGGTGGGCAGCACCGGCGACTCCTCGAAGTCGCGCAGCGTCTGGTAGCGGCGGGTGGGGTTGGCGTGGTGGTCGCTGTGCCGCTGCAGGTGGTAGAGCAGCACGTTGGTGGCGATGTTGTTGGAGTTCCACGAGTGCGAGGGGTCGACCCGCTCGTAGCGCTGCCGCTCGCCGACGCCGACCTTCTGGCGGAGCATCCCGTAGTGCTCGAGGTAGTTGACGACCTCGAGCAGCGAGAAGCCGACCACCGCCTGGATGGCCAGGTACGGCGCGACCTGCCAGCCGAAGAGCGCGATCAGCCCGCCGAAGAGCACCGCGGACATCAGCCAGGCGTTGAGCACGTCGTTGCCGAGGTGGAACGGGTGCGTGTCCTTGCGGGCGTAGCGGCGCTTCTCCAGGCGCCACGCGCTGCGCAGCGAGCCGACCACGGTGCGCGGCCAGAACTCGTAGAAGTTCTCCCCGAGCCGACTGGAGGCCGGGTCCTCGGGAGTGGCGACGCGGACGTGGTGACCGCGGTTGTGCTCGATGTAGAAGTGCCCGTAGCCGGACTGGGCGAGCGCGATCTTGGAGAGCCAGCGCTCGTGCTCCTCGCGCTTGTGGCCGAGCTCGTGGGCGGTGTTGATGCCGATGCCGCCGATGCAGCCGACCGAGATCGCCACCGCGATCTTGTCGAGCGTGGTCAGGTCGAAGTCGCGGACCAGGTCGGGGCTGACGTGGGCGGCCAGCCAGTCGGCGACCCCGACCAGCTCCGCGACCCAGGCGATCGGGTTGACGCCGGCGATCATCGCGCAGACGGCGACCAGCGCGACGTACTGGATCGGGAGGTAGGCGAAGGTAATCCAGCGGTAGTACTTGTCCTTCTCCAGCGCCTCGATCATGTCGTCGGGCGGGTTGGAGCGGTCCAGGCCGGTGCTCAGGTCGATCGCCGGGACGACGCCGAGGATGACGATCGGTCCGGCCCAGAGCACCCAGTGCCAGCCGAGCAGGGCGTAGGTGGCGACGATCAGGACGCCCAGGGTCGGCATCACCAGCCCGAGCAGCCACAGGTAGCGCTTGCGGTCGCGCCAGGCGGCCTCGGAGCCGACGGGGACGGTGCTGTTCGGGATGGTGTCGTTCTTGCTCGGTCCGGGTGAGGTCGTCATCGACATCGCCTTCGCATCGGTGCGGCGCACACGGCGCCACGGACTGGAGAGATTGACACGAAGGTAGTGATTGTCAACCTGCTTGACAAGCGGATTGGCGATGTAAAGTGACCGTGGTCACCTTTTTGCACTCATTTGAAGTCGAGTGCAAGAATCTCGCCATGTCCGAGACCACCGTCGCCCCGGCGTCGTCCACGCGCGCCGCCAAGCGGCACGCCACGGCGCGACGGCTCCAGCAGTGCGCGATCCGGCTCACCGCCGAGCACGGCTTCGACGGCTGGACCATGGACGACCTCGCGGTCGCCGCCGAGGTCTCGCGGCGCACCGTCTTCAACTACTTCGACGGCAAGGCCGAGGTCGTCCTCGGCCCCGAGCCGGCCGTCGACGAGGCGAGCGCCGACCGGTTCCTCACCGGCGGGCCGACCGGGGACCTCTTCGACGACCTCGCCACGATCGCCCGCGTCGCGATCACGCAGGAGATCCACGACCCGAGCTCGATGGCCACGTTCCGAGAGGCCGTGATGAACGACCCGCACCTGCTGCGGCTCGTCCACGCCCGGTTCGAGGAGTTCGCCGACCGGCTCGGCGACGGGATCCGCCAGCGCGAGGGCGCGGACTTCCCGGAGGCGAGAGTGCGACTGCTGCTGCGCCTGCTGCTCACCTGCTTCGACGACGCGCTCGAACGCGTCGCGCGCGACCCCGACCGCGCGGTCACCACCGAGCTGGACGCCGCGATCGCCGACGCCCGCGCCCTCCTGACCTGACGCACCGCCCGCTCACCCCAGACCACCCGACCGGCCAACGACGGCCGCGCCTCCCCGCCAGAACGGACCCAGGAGACCCCATGGCCCGCTTGCTCTACCGACTCGGATCGACCGCCTACCGGCGGTGGCCCCTCTTCATCGCCGGCTGGCTGGTCCTGGTGGTCGCCGTCGGCGCCATCGCGGCCGTCGCCGCCAAGCCGTTCAACGACGAGTTCTCCATCCCCGGCATCCCCTCGGAGGAGGCCGCCGACATCCAGGCCGAGCTCTTCCCCGAGTCCGGGAACGCCTTCGAGGACGCCAGCGTCAACGTCGTCGTCGCCGCCCCCGAGGGACACACCCTCGACGAGGCGCAGTACGCCGACGCGATCGAGACGCTGATCGCCGGCATCCCGGACCTCCCGCAGATGGACGCCGACGCCCCGCAGCCCGGTCTGGTGGACCCCACGGTCGCCGCCGACCAGCAGGAGCAGATGTACGTCGACGCGGCCCAGCAGTCGGGCGGCGACGTGGCGCGGGCGCGGGCGAACGCCGCCGCCGTCTCCCCGCTGTCCGAGGACGGCCGGATCGGCACCATGTCCTTCGCATGGGACCTCGACACCGTGGCCGACCTCGAGCGGGCCTCGGTCGAGGAGTTCGAGGAGCTCATGGACACCGTCCACGAGGACACCGGACTCATCGTCGAGGCCAACGGCCAGGGCATGGCGGTCATGGCGCCGCCCGGCGGGACTGCCGAGCTGATCGGTCTCGGCATCGCGCTGATCGTCCTGCTGCTCACCTTCGGCTCCTTCATGGCCGCCGGCATGCCGCTGCTCAACGCGATCTTCGGCGTCGGTCTCTCCATGGCAGGGGTCACCGCGATGACCGCCTTCATGGATCTCAACTCCTCGACCACGGCGCTGTCGTCGATGATCGGTCTCGCGGTCGGCATCGACTACACGCTGTTCATCCTGGCCCGTTACCGCACCGAGCTGCACCACACGGACGACCGCCGGCACGCCGCCGGCATCGCCGTCGGCACCGCCGGATCCGCGGTGGTCTTCGCAGGCCTCACCGTGCTGATCGCCCTCTCCGCCCTCACGGTGGTGGGCATCCCGTTCCTCACCTCGATGGGCCTGGCTGCCGCTGCGACGGTGCTGATCGCCGTACTGGTGGCGTTGACGCTGCTCCCGGCGTTGCTCGGCCTGACCAAGTCCAAGGCCTTCGGTGGCCGGGTCCGCCGTTACGCGCCGAAGCGCGACGACCACGGCCACGTCCTCAACAACGGCGTACGCTGGGCGAACATCCTGTCCAAGGCGCCCATCGCCTGGGTCGCCGGCGTGGTCATCGCCCTCGGCGCCCTGGCGATCCCGGTCACCGACATGTACCTGGCCTTCCCCAGCGACAGCACGGCGCCCAGCGACACCACCCAGCGCAAGGCCGCCGACCTCACCGAGGAGGCCTTCGGCGCCGGGCGCCAGGGCACCTTCCTGATCGTGGCCGACGGTCGCGACATCGCCGACGACGACGCCCGCACCGAGGCCTTCTCCTCGGTCGTCGACTGGGCCTCGGCGCAGGAGGGCGTCGCCAACGCGCAACTGGTGGCCACCAACGCCCCGGTCGACGACACCGGCGCACCGACCGGACCGGCCACCGGCGCGATGATCGTGCTGACGCCGACCTCCGGCCCGGACGACCCGGCGACCCTCGACCTGCTCGAGGTGCTGCGTGACGGCGAGGCGGCCGTGGAGGCCCAGACCGACCTGGTCGTCGGCGTCACCGGCCTGACCGCGATCACCACCGACGTCTCCGACCAGCTCAACAGCGCGCTGCCGGTCTACCTGGCGGTGGTCATCGGCCTGGCGTTCGTGCTGCTCGTGCTCGTGTTCCGCTCGATCCTCATCCCGCTGACCGCCACCCTGGGCTTCCTGCTCTCGGTGCTGGCCACCCTGGGCGCGACCGTGGCGATCTTCCAGGAGGGCACCTTCGGGATCTTCGAGGGCCAGCCGCTGGTCAGCTTCATCCCGATCTTCGTGATCGGCGTGGTGTTCGGCCTCGCGATGGACTACCAGGTGTTCCTGGTGACCCGGATGCGGGAGGCGCACGTGCACGGGCTGTCCACCCACGACGCCGTGGTCGACGGCTTCCGCAACAGCGCCCGGGTGGTCACCGCCGCCGCGGCGATCATGATCGCGGTCTTCTCGGGCTTCATCCTCGAGGACGACGCGATCATCAAGTCGATGGGCTTCGCGCTGGCGCTCGCGATCGTGTTCGACGCCTTCATCGTGCGGATGGTGCTCATCCCGTCGCTGCTCTACATCCTGGGCGACAAGGCGTGGTGGCTGCCGGCATGGCTGGACCGGATCCTGCCCAACGTCGACATCGAGGGCGAGGCGCTGGAGCGCGACTCGATCCCGGGCCGTGCGCCGACCGGCCCGGCCGCCGACGGCCAGGAGCGCGACGACGACCTCCAGGTGATGGGGGTCTGAGCAGACCGCGAGTCGGCAGAAGGTGACGGCCACCTTCTGCCGACTCGGCGCGTTCCTCGGTCCGGGTTCTGGTCGGGGCGGGGGCTCAGCCCTCGGCGGCCCGTGCCTTCGCCAGCGCCTTCTCGATGTCGCCGCCGAGCTTCTCCGGCTTGGTGGTCGGGGCGTAGCGGTCGATCACCTGGCCGTCCGGGCCCACCAGGAACTTGGCGAAGTTCCACTTGATGGCGTCGCCCAGGATCCCGCCGTGCTGGCTCTTGAGCCACTGGTAGAGCGGGTGGGCGCCGTCGCCGTTCACCTCGATCTTGGAGAACATCGGGAAGGTCACCCCGAAGCTCGACTCGCAGAAGGAGGCGATCTCCTCCTCCGAGCCCGGCTCCTGGTGGCCGAACTGGTCGCACGGGAAGCCCAGGACCGTGAAACCCCGGTCCGCATAGGTGTCGTAGAGCTCCTGGAGGCCCTGGTACTGGGGCGTCAGGCCGCACTGGGAGGCCACGTTGACGACGAGCACCACCTGGCCGTCGTACGCCGACAGGTCGACGTCGGAGCCGTCGATCGCGGTCGCGGAGAAGTCATGAAGCGAGGTCATGCCCGCAGTCTGGCAGCCCCGTGGTGAGAGACGTCAGGCATCCAGCACACGGCGCAGGAACGCGCGGGTGCGCTCCTGCCGGGGCGCACCGAAGACCTGCTCCGGCGGACCCTCCTCGACGACCCGACCGCCGTCCAGGAAGCAGACCCGGGTGGCGACGTCGCGGGCGAAGGACATCTCGTGGGTGGCGATCACCATCGTGGTGCCGGCCGCGGCCAGGTCCCGGACGATGCCCAGCACCTCGCCGACCAGCTCCGGGTCGAGCGCCGCGGTGATCTCGTCGAGCAGCAGCAGCCGCGGCTCGGTGCACAGGGCGCGGACCAGGGCCGCCCGCTGCTGCTGGCCACCGGAGAGCCGGTCGGGGTGCTGGTCGGCATGGTCGGCCAGGCCGAAGCGCTGCAGCAGGTCGCGGGCCCGCTCCTCCGCGGCGCGCTTCGACAGACCGTGCACCGCGCGGGGCGCGAGCGTGCAGTTGGCCAGCACCGTGCGGTGCGGGAAGAGGTTGTAGGCCTGGAAGACCATGCCGATGTCGCGACGCACGTCGCGGGGGTCGACCAGCGGGTCGCTGACCTCGCGCCCGCCGAACTCGATCACGCCGTCGTCGATCTCCTCCAGGAGGTCCAGGCAGCGCAGCAGCGTCGACTTGCCCGAGCCCGAGGAGCCGATCAGGCAGACCACGTCGCCGGGCTCCACGCGCAGCGAGACGCCGTCGAGGACCAGCCGGTCGCCGTACGACTTGCGCAGGTCGCGCGCCTCCAGCAGGGCACTCACAGCATCCCGGCCCTCTCCCGCCGCTGCGCCCGCAGCACCAGCCAGTCGCACAACCGGGCCAGCGGCACGGTCAGGGCGATGAAGAAGCAGGCGACGACGACGTAGGGGGTGAAGTTGAAGTTGTAGTTGACGTAGTCGCGGGCGGTGAAGAGGGCGTCGAAGAGCGCCACCGAGGAGACCAGCGCCGTGTCCTTCTGCAGCGAGACGAAGTCGTTGAGCAGCGGCGGGATCACCCGGCGTACCGCCTGCGGCACCACCACGTGGCGCATGGTCTGGCCGCGGGTCAGCGCCAGCGCCTCGGCCGAGGCGACCTGGGAGGGGTGGATCGACTCGATGCCCGCCCGGAAGACCTCGGCGACGTAGGCGGAGTAGGAGACCACCAGCGCGGCCGTCGCCCAGAAGAACGTCGAGGTCGGGACGCCCTGGAGCCCGAGCGCCGGAGCACCGAAGCCGAGCATCAGCACCAGCAGGATCGTGGGGATGCCGCGGATCACGTCGGTGTAGCCGACCGCCAGCGCCCGCACCGGGACCAGCCAGGGCGAGCGGGACTGGCGGACCAGCGCGATCGCCAGGCCGAGCAGCAGGATCAGCGGCTCGGCGATCAGGAACATCTTCACGTTGAGCCAGAAGCCGTCCGTGATCGCCGGCAGCGACTCCCACGCGTGGTGCGGGTCGAAGAACGTGGCCTGCACCGCCGGCCAGCCCGGGGAGAGGACGATCGCGAGGTAGCCGACCCCGAGCAGGAAGAGGCAGGCCAGGGTGGCGATCGCCGTCCGGCGTCGGCGCAGCGAGCGGCGCAGCAGCCGACGCTGCTGCTCCCGCTCGCTCGGCACCCAGCCGGCGCTCATCCGGCGCTCACCGGACGATCATCGCGTGGTGAGGGACCGTCACTGCAACTCGGGCACGCTGACCGAGTCCGACATCCACTCCTGCTCGATCTGGTCGAGCGTGCCGTCGTCCTCGAGTGCCTCCAGCGCGCCGTTGACGCACGGCAGCAGCTCGCTGCCCTGCTCGAAGAGGATGCCGAACTCGTCGGCCTGGCCGCCCTCGTACTGGAACTGGCCGATCACGGTGCTCTTCGGGATCTCCACGGCGCTGATGTAGAACGCCGTCGGCAGGTCGGCCAGGATCGCGTCGACCTGCCCGTTCTGCATCGCCTGCTTGGCGATGTTGGTGTCCTCGAAGACCAGCGGGTCCTGCTCGGGCTGGATCACGTCGCGGATCGCGGTCAGCGAGGTGGTCCCGGTCTGCGCGCCCAGCTTGAAGCCGGCGAGCTCCTCGAGGCTGGTCGCCTCCGCCGCCGGGCTGTCCTTGAGGGCGATCACGGCCTGGGAGGCCGAGTAGTAGGGCGCGGAGAAGTCGACGACCTCCTCGCGCTCCGGGGTGATCGAGATCTGGTTGATGTCGAAGTCGAAGTCCTTGGCGCCCGGCTTGGTCACGCTGTTGAAGCCGACCTTGATCCACTCGACCTGGTCGGCGCTGAAGCCCAGCTGGTCGGCGACCGCGTAGGCGACCGCGGACTCGAAGCCCTGGCCGTTGGAGGGGTCGTTGTCGACGAAGTAGGGCTCGTAGGCCGGCGAGTCGGTGCCGATGGTGAGCACGCCGTCCTTCTTCAGCGGCAGGTCGGCGGTGGCGCACTCGTCCGCCGCGGCCACCTCGCCGGACCTGTCCTCCACCGGCTCCTCGGCGGCGCAGCCGACCAGGGCGGCACCGGCCAGCGTGGCGAGGCCGATCGCGGCGATCGGGCGAGACAGACCGTTGCGGAGGTTCAGGCGCATGGGCGAAAGGCTAGAGCCTCCGGATCAGAAAGGGCGCGAGGGGTCCGGGCGCTCCGGGTCCTCGGGCTCACCCGGCCGCCACCTGCCCACTCGCCGCGCCCACCACAGGACCGCGGCGAGCGCGACCAGGAGGGCGTCGACGACGAGAAGGACCACCCACCCCGTCGAGCCCGTCACCGCGCCCTCGACGGTGTAGGCCGACAGCCTGTCGGGCACCACGCGGACCCGGAGCCAGCCGTCGGACTCCGCGGCCAGGTACGCCGGACGGTCGACCTCGATCGGCCAGATCTGCCGGTCGGGATCGACGTCGCCGTCGTAGCGGAACTGCAGCACGTAGTGCGGCTCGGCGCGAGCGCCGACCACGCGGGTGGAGACCACCTGGGCGGTCGTCTCCACGCCCGACCGGTGCAGGCGGACCTGGGACCAGAGGTGGTCCGCGAGCGGGAGGTTGACCAGCACCGCCACCAGGACCAGCGCCCAGGCGACGCGGCGGCCCGACCCCATCAGCGCCCCCCGGCGCCGGGCCCTGGCTCCTGCTCGGCTCGCGGCTCGGTCGCCGGCTCGGCTCCCGGCCAGGGCCGACCCCAGGCGTCGGCGTACGCGATCTCCGCGAGCGGCCGGCGCTCCCGGGTCCGCTCCTGCTTGGACCGGTCGCGCTCGGTCGCCGTGGCCGGGTCGCCGAGCGCACCGACGGCGATCCCGGTGAGCAGCCGGACGTGGCCGGGGTAGCCGAGGGCGGCGGCGACGGCCTCCTTGTCGAAGCCGGCGAACTGGTGCGCCTGGAGGCCCATCGCCCGCGCCTGCAGGGTCAGGTGGGCGGCCGCCTGACCGAGGTCGTGGAACGAGTACTCCGGCTGGTCCGGCCCCTCGCCCGTCTCGTCCGGGGCGACCTGCGCCGCACCGAGGAAGACCACCGAGGCGCGCGGGACCCAGGTCGCGTTGCCGCGACGCAGGTGCCCGACCAGCACGGCGTGCGCCGGCGTACCGCGCTCGGCGACCAGCAGGCGCCATGGCTGCATGTTCCCGCGGCTGGGGGCCCAGCGCGCGGCCTCCAGCAGCGCGGCGACCTGGTCGGCGGTGAGCCGGTGGTCGGGGTCGAAGACGCTCGGGCTCCACCGCGAGCGCATCGGCTCGGCGAGCACCTCCGCGCCGGGCATCGGGGCGTGGGCCGGGCTGTCGGGCATGGCGCCCAGTATCGCCAACCGGGATCGCCGCGCCCTGCCTTCCACCCGGGTGGTGCCGGAGTGACTTGGGAGTAACCCTGGCGCGAGAGGAGAATGTGTCGGTGACTCGTCCCGTGCCCGCGACCGCGACCGCCTCGTCCAACTCCATCACCATGCGCCTCCACACGGCGGCGGACCACCGGGTGGTGGGCGCGGTGGCGACCGCGATCGCCGAGGCCGGCGGCGTGGTCACCGCGATCGACGTGACCGAGTCGGGGCACGAGCGGCTGGTCGTCGACGTCACCTGCTCCTCCGCCGACGCCGAGCACGGCCGGGAGCTCGAGTCCGTCGTCGCGGCGGTCCCGGGCGTGGAGGTGCACAAGGTCTCCGACCGGACCTTCCTGCTGCACCTGGGCGGCAAGATCGAGGTCCGCTCCAAGGTGCCGCTGAAGACCCGCGACGACCTCTCGATGGCCTACACCCCCGGCGTCGGCCGGGTCTCCATGGCGCTCGCGGAGAACCCCGACGACGTCTCCCGGCTGACCGTCAAGGGCAACACCGTCGCGGTGGTGACGGACGGCTCGGCCGTGCTCGGCCTGGGCAACATCGGTCCCGGCGCGGCGCTGCCGGTGATGGAGGGCAAGGCGGCGCTGTTCAAGCGGTTCGGCGGCGTCGACGCCTGGCCGATCTGCCTGGACACCCAGGACGTCGACGAGATCGTGCGTGCGGTCGAGCTGATCGCTCCCGGCTTCGGCGGGATCAACCTGGAGGACATCGCCGCACCCCGCTGCTTCGAGATCGAGGCGCGGCTGCGCGAGAAGCTGGACATCCCCGTCTTCCACGACGACCAGCACGGCACCGCGATCGCCGTGCTCGCCGGCCTCACCAACGCGCTGCGGGTGGTGGGCAAGTCCCTCACCACGAGCCGCGTGGTCGTCTCCGGCGGCGGCGCGGCCGGCACCGCGATCGTCACCCTGCTGCTCGCCGCCGGCGTCACCGACATCGTCGTCTCGGACCGGTTCGGCCTGCTGGTCGCCGACGACCCCGAGCTCTCCCCGGCACACGCCACCCTGGCCTCGGTGACCAACCCGCGCCGCGTCCGCGGAGCCCTGCGCGACGCGTTGCAGGAGGCCGACGTCTTCATCGGCGTCTCCGCCCCGAACATCCTCGAGCCGGCCTGGATCAAGGAGATGGCCGCCGACCCGATCGTCTTCGCGATGGCCAACCCGGTGCCGGAGGTCGACCCGGCCGCCGCCGCCGAGTACGCCGCCGTCGTCGCCTCCGGCCGCTCCGACTTCCCCAACCAGCTCAACAACGTGCTGGTCTTCCCGGGCGTCTTCCGCGGCCTGCTCGACGCCCGCGCCGGCCAGGTGGGCCTGGACCAGATGATCCGCGCCGCGGAGGCGATCGCCGGCGTGGTCACCGACGACGAGCTCAACGCCTCCTACATCATCCCGAGCGTCTTCCACCCCGACGTGCACCACGCGGTGGCCGCGGCGATCTCCGGCCACCACTGATCGAGCCGGGCGTCAGGCCCCCCGAGCCGGGTCGGCGGGGCCCGAGGCGCAGGTCGGCGGGGCCCGAGGGCCGGGTCGGCGGGGCCCGAGGGCCGGGTCGGCGGGGCCCCAGGCCCGGCTCGGCGAGGAATCGGGTGGGCGGGTCGACCGCCGGTAGGCTGACCCGCGGTGCTGTGCCGGCGATGGGGCCGGCCCGCCTCAGCGCCGCCCACGGAGATGCCACCGCGCGCCCGGGCAGCGCTTCGTCGTACGACGTGGTGGGGTGCGTCCCGCCGCGCCTCGACGCCTGAGCCGCGAAACCCGCGACCCGAGACCGGAGCCGAGCCTTGTCCCAGCCCCAGACCGCCACCGCCGTACCGCCGGCGCCGCCGCAGCACACCGTGCGCGCGGTGCTGCGCTCCCCCCAGCTGCTGCGCACCGAGGCGCTCGCCGGACTGGTGGTCGGCCTGGCGCTGATCCCCGAGGCCATCGCGTTCTCGATCATCGCCGGCGTCGACCCGCGGGTCGGCCTCTTCGCGTCGTTCACGATGGCGGTGGCGATCTCGTTCCTGGGCGGTCGCCCCGCGATGATCTCGGCCGCGACCGGAGCCATCGCGCTGGTGATCGCGCCGGTGGTCCGCGACTACGGCTACGACTACCTGATCGCGACCGTGCTGCTCGGCGGCCTGATCCAGATCGCGCTCGGCGCGGCGGGGGTCGCCCGACTGATGCGCTACATCCCGCGCTCGGTGATGGTCGGCTTCGTCAACGCCCTGGCGATCCTGATCTTCTCCTCGCAGATCACCCACCTGGTCGACGTGCCGTGGCTGGTCTACCCGATGACCGCGGCCGGCGTCGCGATCATCGTGCTGTTCCCGCGGGTCAACACCGTGATCCCTGCCCCGCTGGTCGCCATCGCGGCGCTGACCGTGCTGGTCGTCGCCGGCGGCATCAACGTCCCGACCGTGGGCGACGAGGGCGCGCTGCCCGACAGCCTGCCGTCCTGGTTCTTCCCGGACGTGCCGTTCACGCTCGAGACGCTGAAGATCATCGCGCCGTACGCGCTCGGCATGGCGCTGGTCGGCCTGCTGGAGTCGCTGCTCACCGCGCAGCTCGTCGACGACATCACCGACACCCGCTCGGACAAGACCCGCGAGTCGCTGGGTCAGGGCGCGGCGAACGTGATCACCGGCTTCTTCGGCGGCATGGGCGGCTGCGCGATGATCGGCCAGACGATGATCAACGTGAAGATCTCGGGTGCCCGGACCCGCGTCTCCACCTTCCTGGCCGGTGTCTTCCTGCTGATCCTGGTGGTCGGCCTGGGCGACGTGGTCGCGATGATCCCGATGGCCGCGCTGGTCGCGGTGATGATCATGGTCTCGGTCGGCACCTTCGACTGGCACTCGATCCAGCCCTCCACGCTGCGCCGGATGCCGAAGTCCGAGACCACGGTCATGCTGACCACGGTCGCGTTCACCGTCGCCACCCACAACCTGGCGATCGGCGTGGTCGTCGGCGTGCTGGTCGCGATGACGCTCTTCGCCCGTCGGGTCGCGTCGCTGACCCAGCTGCACCGCGAGCTGGTCACCCTCGACGGGGTGGAGACCGCGCGCTACCGCGTCACCGGCGAGCTCTTCTTCGCCTCCAGCAACGACCTGTACGCCCAGTTCGAGTACGCCGCCGACCCGGCGCACGTGCTGATCGACCTCAGCGACTCCCACATCTGGGACGCCTCGACCGTGGCGGCGCTGGACGCGGTCACCACCAAGTACGAGCGGCACGGGACCACGGTCCGGATCATCGGGCTCAACCAGCCCAGCGCCGACCGGCACGAGCGGCTGACCGGCACGCTGGTCTCGCACTGATCCGGCACGAGTCCCGGCCCGAGACCGCGCAGGCCCGCCCGCTCGCTAGAGCCTCCCGGCCCGGCGGTCGGGCCCCGGGGTGGGTGCCGGCGTCGCCGGACCGCCGAAGCGGCGAGCCCAGGCGACGACCGGTCGCCAGCTGCCGATGACCTTGTGGACGGTCGGGTCCTCGGAGATCACCCGGCCCAGCAGGGCCGCCGCGACCATGATCGCGGCGTACCCGATCAGCCAGGTCGAGACCGCGAGGATCACGCCGAGGGTGCCGAACTGGTCGGCGTTGGCGCGCACGTACGGCGGCATCACCACCGACGAGCCGTGGTTGTAGACCACGCCGACGAAGCCGGTGAGGGCTGCACCGAGCAGCAGCCGGTGCCACGGCACGCGGCCGAAGAGCAACGCCCAGCTCGTCACCAGCCAGATCAGCGTCATCAGCAGTCCCTGGAGGGTGAACTCCAGCCCGTTGCCGAGGATCCCGTCGAGGCCGCCGATGATGCGCTTGATCGCCCCGAAGATCTGCAGCGTGACCAGCCAGCCGATCAGCCAGAGCAGGCAGCGCCGCAGCCCGGAGACGCCGCCGATGTGCTTGCGCTCCCAGATCCGCTCGTACATCCGCTGGATGGCGCGGGCGAAGCTGGTCGCCGAGAAGATCGTGATCGCCAGGCCGATGTAGCCGGTGTGGGTGCGCACCGTCAGCGGGTCGACCTCGGACTCGATGATCGACCTCCCCGAGCCGCCGACCCCCGACGCCGAGGAGAACGTGCTGACGGCTTCGCCGACCAGGTGCGGGAAGAAGGCGGCCAGCACCACCAGCGTCGGCACCAGCGCCAGCAGTCCCTGGGCGGCGATCAGCATGCAGCGGTCGATGAACTCGATCCGGACGAACTCGCTGATCAGCCGGCCGAAGATGGGGATCCGGTCGACCAGGCCCTTGGCCCGGTCCCGACGCAGCTGGTACGCCGACCGCCACCGCTCGCGGGTTCCGGCGATGTCCATCGTCCCTCACCTCCCGTCGCCCGCGCCGCGCGCCCGTCCGGCGGTGCGGGAGACACGGTACGCAAGCGGGGGGCCGGGTCGGCGCGAATCCACCCCGCCGCGGGTGGTCCCGTGCACCCCCGCACCGTGCCACGCTGACTCCATGAGCCACTCCGACACCCCCTCCAGTTGGGCGTCCGGCGTCAGCATCTTCGCCGGCGCGGCGCTCCTCACGATCGGCATCCTCCAGGTCCTCGAGGGCATCTCGGCGATCGCCAAGGACGAGATCTTCGCGGTCACCGAGAACTACGTCTTCGCCTTCGACCTCACCGCCTGGGGCTGGATCCACCTGGTGGTCGGCCTCCTCAGCGCGGCCACCGGCGGCGCGATCCTGGCCGGCCGGACCTGGGCCTACATGGCCGGCATCGGCTTCGCGGTCGCCTCGGCGGTGGTGAACTTCGCCTGGCTGCCCTACCAGCCGTTCTGGGCGGTCGTCATCGTCGCCTTCGACTTCTGGGTGATCTGGGCGCTGGCCAAGGTGCTCGGCAGCGACGACGGCTGACCCCCCGGTGTTGAGGCGCGAGCGAAGCGAGCCTCGCCCGGTGGTTGAGGTGCGAGCGAAGCGAGCCTCGAAACCAGCCGGCGGGCGCCTTGGCTTCGAGGCTCGTGGCTAGCGCTCCCCGTACCTCACCCAGCGGCGACGAGCTCGCCCCAGACCCGCAGCCGCGCCATCCCCCCGTCGGGGAAGACGTCGAGCCGCACGGACTCCACCGGCGTCGCGGCCCCCGCGGTGCCCTCGACCACGAAGACGTGCCGGGTGTCGGGCTGCAGCCGGGTCCGCGGGAGGAGATCGACGTCCCCGTCGGGGCCGCGGCCGGTCACCGACGCCCAGCCGGGGGCGTTGCCGACGAAGTAGCTGGTGTCCAGCTCCAGCCGCCGCACGACGCCGCGGCCGGCCAGCCGCACCTCCACGAAGTCGTTGCCGTCGTCGCGGCGCCGGGCGTTCTCCCAGCCGTCGCCCATGCTCCGCGCCCGGCCGGGGAGCAGCAGCTGCGTGGCGGAGCCGTAGAAGGCGTCGGAGCAGCCGGTCACCACCCCGCCGTTCTCCAGCGCGGCCAGGTCGATGGTGCCGGTCAGCAGCGCCGGGTCCGGCTCGGCCACCCCGTGCACCCGGAACCGAGCGACGCCACCGTCGGGGTAGATGGTGAGCCGGACGTGGGTGATCCGGCGGCCGGCCGCCTCGTCCGAGAGCCCGAACGCGTTCTCGCAGTCGCCCTTGACCGCCACCTTCTCCAGCAGCGGGAACCAGCCGACGATCGCCTCCGGGTCCGGGTAGCCGTCGACCACGGCCCCCTCGACCGAGACGTACGGCGGGTAGTTGCCGGCGAAGTAGGCGGTGTCCACCACGACGCCGTGCACCCGTCCGGGCACCGCGAGGCGCACGATCGCGTGGTCGGAGCCGGGTGTCCGCCGACGGCGGGTCTCCCAGCCGTCGTACACCTTGCCCTTGTGCCCGAAGTCGTCCGAGCGCTGCGCCGGGCCGGGCTTGATCAGGTTCTCCTTCTCCGCGAAGAGCTCGTCGTTCGCGTGGACCACCGCGCCGCCCAGGGCGCGGGCAGCCAGGTCCGGCAGGTTCCGGAAGTCCGTCACAGGGGTTTCCTCCTCAGCAGCCGACCACGCGGCTCGTCGTCCGGCTCGATCCGGTTCCCGGCCAGCCAGGTGCTGCGCACCCGGCCGGTCACCTCGCGGCCGTGGTACGGCGAGACCGGGTTGCGATGCTCCAGGGCCGGGGCGTCGATGGTCCAGCGCTCGTCCGGCGCGAAGACGACCAGGTCCGCGTCGCCGCCGACCGCGATCCGTCCCTTGTGGCCGAACCGGACCAGCTCGGCGGGCCGGGTCGCCATCCAGGTGACCACCTCCGACAGGCCGATGCCGCGCGCGCGGGCCTCCGTCCAGACCAGGGCGAGGCCCAGCTGCAGCGAGGCGATGCCGCCCCAGGCGGTGCGGAAGTCGCCGGTCAGCTTCAGGTCCGCGGTGGCCGGCGAGTGGTCGGAGACCACGCAACGCAGGGTGCCGTCCCGCAGCGCGGCCCAGAGCCGGTCCTGGTGCGACCGCGTGCGGATCGGCGGGCAGCACTTGAACTCGGTGGCGTCGTCGTCCACGTCGGCGTCGGTCAGCGTCAGGTAGTGCGGGCAGGTCTCCGCGCTCAGCACGCCGGGGTGGGCGGCCAGCACGTCCAGCGCCTCGGCGCCCGACACGTGGACGACGTGGATCAGGCAGCCGGTGGCCTCCGCGACCTCGACCAGCCGGGCCACCGCGTCCCCCTCGGACGGGCCGGGGCGCGACGCCAGGAAGTCGGCGTACCCGGGTCCGGCGGGGTCGGCGATCTGCTCGGCGTCCTCGGCGTGCACGATCAACGGCACCTGCAGCCGACGGAGCTCGGCGGCGGCGGCCTCGAGCTCGGCGTCCGACAGCGGCGGGAACTCCGCCACCCCCGAGTCGAGCAGGAAGCACTTGAAGCCGACCACGCCGGCCTCGGTCAGCGGCGCCAGGTCGGCCAGGTTGCCCGGTACGGCGCCGCCCCAGAAGCCGACGTCGACGAAGCACTGGCCCTCCGCGGCCGCCCGCTTGACCTCCAGCGCCTCGACCGAGGTAGTCGCCGGGATCGAGTTGAGCGGCATGTCGACGAGCGTGGTCACCCCGCCGGCGGCCGCCGCGCGGGTGGCGGTGGCGAAGCCCTCCCACTCGGTGCGGCCGGGCTCGTTGACGTGGACGTGGGTGTCGACCAGGCCGGGCAGCAGCACCTCGTCGTCGGCCAGGGCGATGATCCGGTCGCCGACGGAGAGCTCCCGGTCGGCCCGGACCTCCTCGATCGAGGCGATCCGGCCGTCCTCGACCACCACGTCGCGCGGGGTCGGCTCGGCCACGTCCGGCAGGACGACGCGCCCCCGGAAGACGATCACTCGCGCACCACCGTCGCCTCGATCAGCCCATAGGGCCGGTCGGCGGCGTAGAAGACCTCGCCGTCGTTGGCGATGCCGAACCGGTCGAGGTCGTAGAGGAAGTGGTGCTTGTTCGGCGCCGCGAACGAGATCTCGGCGATCTCGGGGTGCTTCTCCAGCACGGCGCTGCCCATCGCGAAGAGCGTCTGCTGCAGCGCCTTGCTGTAGTGGTCGGCGAACGTGCCCAGCACGGTCTCGACCACCGAGGAGTACGCCGCCTCCCAGTCCACGCTCCCGGCGCCGGTGGTGGCGGCGTACCGCCAGGTGGCGACCAGCGAGGTGGCCAGGATCCGGTCGTCCGCCTCCTCCAGGGTGGTGAACTCGTCGACCAGGAAGCCGCGGAACTCCGACCCGGTCGACTTCAGGATCACCAGGTCCTTGATCCCGGAGACCACGCTGACCCCGGCGGGGCCCATCTCGACCACGGTGGTGCGCACCCCGCGCCCGGAGCGGACGAAGGCGTGGTCGTGGTCGCCGATCCGCTCCCAGGCGTACTGCTCCACCGCGATCCGCGCCTCCTCGGCGGCCGGGGTCGCCTCGAGCAGCCGCGTACCGATCGCGATCGCGTACTCCTCGACCGCGCCGGTGGCGTGCTCCTTGGCCAGCGCGAACGCGGTGTTCTTCTGGGTGTCGGTGGGCAGCACCGCGGACTGGTCGCCGACGGTGTGCGCGGCCGTGAAGTCGCCGCGCAGGCTGGTGGAGACGTTGAAGTCGTGGATCTCGTGCCGCGGGGTGTCCCGGACGATCCGGACGACGCGGTTCTCCGCCTTGCCGTACTGGTTGGCACCCAGGCGGATCCCGGCGGTCGAGGTGGTCGGAGCGGTCATGTCAGGACCCCCTGTAGGTCGAGTAGGAGTAAGGGCTGAGCAGCAGCGGCACGTGGTAGTGGCCGTCGTCGTCGACGGCGAACGTGATCACCACCTCGGGGTAGAACGGCGTCGCCACCTCGAAGGTCAGCCGGTAGGTGCCGTGCGGCAGCGCCTCGGGGCCGAGCTCGCGGACCCGGCCGTCGTCGTCGGTGACGCCGGTGGCCTCGATCCCCGGCCCCTCCAGCCGGACCGGTACACCGGCGTAGGGCCGCCCGGCGGCGGCGTCGAGCACGTGGGTGGTCACCTGGCTCATCGGTCGTCCTCCTCACCATCACCGGCGCTCGGGCCGAGCACCGCCTTGCCGATCCGGGAGAGCGCCAGCGAGCGCATCTGCTCGCGGACCTCGGCCTCCTCGGTCGCGTCGTCGTGGTCGAGCCGGCGCCGCAGGTGGCCGATGATCTCCTGGCCGCTGCGGCCCTGGGCGTGGATCAGGAAGACCCGGCCGAACCGCTCCTCGTAGGCGAGGTTGAGCGTGACCAGCTCGTCGGCCTCGGTGGCCCGGACACCGCCCTGCTCCTGGCGCGACCAGCGCGAGTGCGCGTCGGCGCCGGCGGCGCGCTCGCCGATCCGCGGGTGGGCGCGGACGGCCCGGTCGACCTCGGCGTCGGGCAGGGCGTCGAACGCCTCGCCGGCCGCGGCGGTCAGCTCGGTCAGGTCGGCGTACGGCCGGCCGGCGAGGACGGCGTCGACCCACTGCTCGCTCTCGCAGCAGGGCAGCAGGATCGCGGCCGCGTCGTCGGGCGCGGCGTCGTTCAGCCCCGCCAGCGTGGTCTCGGTGGTCATCCGGCTCCTCCCGCGGGGGTGGTCGGCGCGGTCAGGTCCAGCAGGTCGGCGGTCGGGTGCGGCACCTCGGCGGCGTCCACCGCACCGCACTCGACGGCGCGCAGCACGTAGTCGGCGAGCGCGGCCGCGGTGGCCGGCTCGTCCAGGTAGGTCGACGACTGCCGGCCCAGGTAGGCGTCGAGGCGCTCCAGCGCCAGCGTCAGCCCGTCGCGGAAGTAGGCGTAGGTGGCCAGGTACCGGCTCGGCAGCTGGGCGGGGTGCAGGTCCCAGCCCTGGTAGTAGCCGCGGTGCAGCGACCGGGTGACCAGGGCGGCGTGCAGCCGCCATCCCTCGGCACGCGCCTCGGCGCCCCCCACGGGCAGCACGTTGCAGGAGCCGTCGCAGACGAAGACGCCGGTGCCGGCCGCGGCGGCCTGCATCACCGCCTTGGCGTGGTCGGCGACCGCGTGGTCGAGCGCCTGGTCCCGGGCGGCGATGCCGAGCGATCGGGCGTAGTCGTAGGTTCCGTAGTGCAGCCCGGTGACCCGCCCCTCGCCGGCGGCGATCATCCGCGGCAGCGGGGCGGTGCCGTCGGGGCCGAGCACCGCCTGCGCGGTCTCCACCTGGATCTCGAAGGTGAGGGCGCCGTCCGCGAGCCCGTGGCGCGCCTCGAGGGTGCGGGCGATCAGCGCCATCGCCTCGACCTGCGCCACGGACGTGACCTTGGGCAGGGTCAGGTGGTCCTCGGCCCGGTGCGCCCCCGCGGCCAGCCAGCGGTCCAGCGTCCGCAGCCCCCGGGCCCGCGTGGGGGCCTCCAGCGACTTGAACCGGATCCCCTGCTCAGGGGCCCGTCCGCCGCCGGCGACCAGCGCCGCCACCCGGTCGACCTCCGCGTCCTCGACCTCGTCGGGTCGCACGCCGTAGCCGTCCTCGAAGTCGATCCGCAGGTCGTCGACCGGCCGACTGGCCAGCCGCGCGCGCACCCGCTCGACGACGGCCGGGTCGGCGCCGAGCACGTCGGCGCACTCCTCGAGCAGCCCGGCCGCCTCCGCGCCGTACCGGGCGAGGCTGTCGGCGTCGTAGCGGTCGGCCGGCACGTAGAGCGTGTGCACCGGCTGCGGCGCCCGCGGACGGGTACGGCGCCCCGCCAGCGTGGCGTCGGCGTCGGCGAGCAGGGCGTCGACCTCCTCGGCCAGGGCGTCGGGCAGCACCGCGGGCATCGTCGAACGCTCAGCCATCGATCGCCTCGTAGGCGGGCAGCGTCAGGAAGTCGACGTACGCCTCGTCGAGGACGACGCCCTCGAAGATCGGGCGGGCCTCGGCGACCTGGTCGCCGAGCTCGGCGGCCACCTCGTCGATGGTCGCGGCGACCAGCTCGCGGGTCACCGTGCGGCCGTCGTCGAGCACCGACCCGTTGTAGATCCACTGCCACAGCTGGGAGCGGGAGATCTCGGCGGTGGCGGCGTCCTCCATCAGGTTGTGGATGGCCACCGCGCCCTGGCCGCGCAGCCAGGCGGCCAGGTAGAGCAGCGCCACCTCGACGTTGAGCCGCATCCCGGCGTAGGTGATCGCGCCGGAGCCGTCCGCCCAGGCGGAGGCGACGTCGAGCAGGTCGGCGGCGCCGACCTCGACGTCGTCGCGCTGGCGGTCGAGCTGGTTGGGTCGGTCCCCCAGGACCGCGTCGAAGGCCTCGACGCAGATCGGCACCAGGTCGGGGTGGGCCACCCAGGAGCCGTCGAAGCCCTGGCCGGCCTCCCGCTCCTTGTCGGCCTTGACCTGGGCGAACGCCTTCGCGTTGACCTCGGCGTCGCGGCGGCTGGGGATGAACGCCGACATGCCGCCCATCGCGAAGGCGCCGCGCCGGTGGCAGGTCTTGACCAGCAGCTCGGCGTAGGAGCGCAGGAACGGCACGGTCATCGGGACCGCGGCGCGGTCGGGGAGGACGAACTCCGGGCCGGCGTCGCGGAAGCACTTGATCATCGAGAACAGGTAGTCCCAGCGGCCGGCGTTGAGGCCCGACGCGTGCTCACGCAGCTCGTAGAGGATCTCGTCCATCTCGAAGGCCGCCGGGACGGTCTCGATCAGGACGGTGGCGCGGATGGTGCCGCGCGGGATGCCGAGCGCGTCCTGGGCGTGGTTGAAGACGTCGTTCCACAGCCGCGCCTCGAGGTGGCTCTCCATCTTCGGCAGGTAGAAGTAGGGGCCGCTGCCCTGGCGGAGCAGCTCGGCGGCGTTGTGGAAGAAGTAGAGGCCGAAGTCGACCAGGGCGCCGGCCACCCGCGCGTTCCCGGCGGCATCGGCCAGCCCGGGGCCGAGGTCGATGCTCCGCTCGTCGAGGTGCCACCCGCGCGGCCGCATCACGATCGTGGCCAGCGGGTCGTCGTTCAGCGCGTAGGACTTGCCCTCGTCGGAGGTGAAGTCGACCTGGCGGCGGATCGCGTCGTAGAGGTTCACCTGGCCGCCGACGACGTTCGACCAGTGCGGGGTGCTGGCGTCCTCGAGGTCGGCCAGCCAGACCCGGGCTCCGGAGTTGAGCGCGTTGATCGTCATCTTCCGGTCGCACGGGCCGGTGATCTCGACCCGGCGGTCCTGCAGGTCGGTCGGCGCCGGCACGACGGTCCACTCGGCCTCGCGGACCTCGACGGTGTCGGGCAGGAAGCCCAGCGGCAGGCCGCGGCGAGCGGAGCGGGCGGCGAGCAGGTGCTCGCGCCGTACGCCGAAGGCCTCGTGCAGCCCGCGGACGAAGGCGAGCGCGTCCGGGGTGAGGATGCGGTCGGCGCCGGGGACCGGTTCGGTCGGGTGGGGCTGGTCGGACATCGTGGTGCAGGTCCTTTCGCGGTCGCGGATCGGATGAGCTGCGGACCCACGCCGATCGGACGGGTGGCGATCGGGTGGGGGGAGCTGTGGTGGGCTCGTCTCCGTCAGACGGTAGACGCAGGCGGCGCATGGGCCGGGCGAGCGCGTGCTCGACCAGCACCCTCGGCCGGGCCGGGACGCGGACCGCGATCGCGGGCGGCGCCTGCTGCCGATCGTGTCGACGCGGCGGGCGCCGGGTGAGGGCCACCGTGTCGACGTGGCCCACCAAGCGCAGCTGTTCGCCGACGAGCGACCACTTGGCGCCGGACCCTATCAGCCCAGCTCCGCCGCGGACCGGCGGTCCGCCGGGCGCTCGACGAGCGCCAGGACCTCGGCCGCGACGTCGACCGCGATCGCGGCCGGCTCCTTGCTGCGCACACCGCCGGCGCCGATCGGGCAGCGGATCCGGCCCTCGACCTCGGCGTCCTCGTGGCCCGCCGCCCGCAGCTGGCCGCGGAACCGGGACCACTTGGCCGCGGAGCCGATCAGGCCGATCGACGCCGGGCGACGGTGCGCCGGGACCCGCAGCGCGGCGTCGCAGATGGCCAGGTCCTCGGCGTGGTCGTGCGTCATCACCAGCAGGTGGGTGCCGGCGGGGAGCTCGGCGAGCGCGGCCTCCGGGAGCACCGGGAAGTGGCGGGTCTCGACGTGCGCCACGGCGCCGGCGACGGCCGCCGCCAGGTCGTGGGAGCCGAGGACCTCAGCGCGCGAGTCCACCAGGTGGAGGTCGAGGTCGAAGCGGCCGAGGATCCGGGCCAGCTCCAGCCCGACGTGGCCGGCCCCGAAGATCGCGACCGCCGGCACCACGGCGAGCGGCTCGATCAGCAGCGTCACCTCGCCGCCGCAGCACTGCACGCCGTGCTGGTACTCCGCCCGGTCGGAGAGCGCGACCGTCAGCGTCTCCGGCTCGGGGCTCGGGTCGGCCCCGGAGACCTCGCGAGCGCGCCGGATCGCGATCTCCTCGACGTTGCCGCCGCCGATCGATCCCCAGGTGCGGTCGGGGCCGACGACCATCTTCGCCCCGGCGTCCCGGGGCGCGTGGCCGCGTGCCTGGACGACCGTGACCAGCGCGCCGGGCAGGCGGTCCCGGCGCAGTGAGGTCACTCCGTCGATCCAGCCCACGTCAGACCGTCCCCACCAGGTCGCCCGGCTCACCGGCCGAGTCGTCCCGGGCAGCGGTGGTCGGGGTCCCGGCGCCGCCCCCGGCCCGGCGGGCCGCGTCCAGCGCCCAGTAGACCGCCTCGGGAGTCGCCGGCGAGGCGAGCTCCACCGTGCGCCCCGCGGGCCCGAACGCGCCGGCGGCCTCGCGCAGCGCCTCGCGCGCCGAGAACGCCAGCATCAGCGGCGGCTCGCCGACCGCCTTCGACCCGTGCACCACCCCGGTCTCGGTGGCGTCGGCGAGGAAGTCGACGTTGAGCACGTCGGGCAGCTCGGACAGGCTCGGCAGCTTGTAGGTGCTGGCGGCGTTGGTCAGCAGCCGGCCACGGCCCGGCCCGTCGGACTCGTCCCAGCGCAGGTCCTCCAGGGTGAGCCAGCCGAGGCCCTGCAGGTAGCCGCCCTCGACCTGGCCGCGGTCGACCAGCGGGGAGAGCGAGTCGCCGACGTCGTGGACGATGTCGACGCGTCGTACGACGTAGGCGCCGGTGAAGCCGTCGACCTCCACCTCGGTCGCGGCGACGCCGTAGGCGAAGTACTTGAACGGGTGGCCGCGCATCGCCCTGGCGTCCCAGCTCAGGCCCTCGGTCCGGTAGAAGCCGGCGGCGGAGAGCTGGATCCGGGCCAGGTACGCCGCCTCGACCCGCTCCTCCCAGGTCTCACCGGGCACGTCGGCGATCCGCTCCAGGATCTGCTCGCAGGCGTTCTTCACCGCCGCGCCGTTGAGGTCCGCGCCCGAGGAGGCGGCGGTGGCCGAGGTGTTGGGCACCTTGTCGGTGCGGGTCGGTGCGAGCCGCACCTTCTCGGCCGGCAGGCCGAGGGCGGTGGCCGCGACCTGGAGCATCTTGGTGTGCAGGCCCTGGCCCATCTCGGTGCCGCCGTGGTTGATCAGCACCGACCCGTCCCGGTAGACGTGCACCAGCGCGCCGGCCTGGTTGAACGCGGTGAAGTTGAACGAGATGCCGAACTTCACCGGGGTCACCGCCAGGCCGCGCTTGCGGTGCTCGTGCGTGGCGTTGAACGCCGCGACCTCCTCGCGCCGCGCGGCGAGGTCGCCGCGCGCCTCGACCTGGTCCCAGGCCGCCGCCAGCCGCTCCGGGTGGCGGACCGGCTGGCCGTACGGCGTCTCCTGGCCCGCCGCGTAGAGGTTGCGCCGCCGCAGGTCGCCGGGGTCGATCCCGAGCAGCGGCGCGCACCGGCCCAGGATGTCCTCGATCACCAGCATCCCCTGCGGGCCGCCGAAGCCGCGGAACGCGGTCTGGGAGGTCTTGTGCGTCCGCGCGACGCGGCCGGCCGCGCGGATGTGCGGGATCCAGTAGGCGTTGTCGACGTGGCACAGCGCCCGGGAGAGCACCGGCTCGGAGAGGTCCAGGCTCCAGCCGCCGTCGGCGGTCAGCGTGGTGTCCAGCGCGAGGATCCGGCCCTCGTCGTCGAAGCCGACGCGCCAGGCGGCGTGGAAGCCGTGCCGCTTGCCGGTCATCGTCATGTCCTGGGCCCGGGTCAGCCGGACCCGCACCGGCCGCCCGGTCAGGGTGGCGCCCAGGGCGGCGATGGCGGCGTACCCGTGCGGCTGCATCTCCTTGCCGCCGAAGCCGCCGCCCATCCGCAGGCACTGCACGGTGACCTCGTGGCTGCGCAGCCCGAGCACGTGGGCCACGATCTCCTGGGTCTCGGTGGGGTGCTGGGTGCTGCACTGCACGAAGACCTGGCCGGCCTCGTCGACCTGGGCCAGCGAGCAGTGTGTCTCCAGGTAGAAGTGCTCCTGGCCGGCGAATTCGGTCTCGCCCTCCACGATCCGGGCCGCGGCCGCGAAGCCGGCATCCAGGTCGCCGCGCTCCGCGCACAGCGCCATGCCCTGGAAGTGGCCGCCCTCGATCGCCTCGCGGACCGTCACCACCGACGGCAGTGGCTCGTAGTCGACCTCGACCGCCTCCGCACCGAGCCGGGCAGCCTCCAGGGTCTCGCCGAGCACCCAGGCGACGGAGTGGCCGTGGAACATCACCTCGTCGGGGAAGAGCGGCTCGTCGTGCTTGACGCCGGCGTCGTTGACCCCGGGCACGTCGGCGGCGGTCAGCACCCGTACGACGCCGTCGACCGCGTAGGCGGGGGCCACGTCGAGGCGGGTGACCCGGGCGTGGGTGTGCGGCGCCTGCACCGGATGGGCGTGCAGCGTGCCGTGCAGGCGGCCGACCAGGTCGTCGGTGTAGAGCGCCTCGCCGGTCACGTGGCCGGCGGCGCTCTCGTGCGCGACGGCGGCGCCCACCCCCGTGCTCGCGCTCATGCCGGGCTCCCCTCTGCCTGCCCCGCAGGCTCCAGCTCGGCGTGGAAGCGGCGCAGGGCCTGGCCGAGCATCGCGGTGCGGTACGCCGCGCTGGCCCGGTGGTCGTCCATCGGGGTGCCCTCGCCGGCGAGCACGGTGGCGGCGCGCTCGACGGTCTCCTCGGTCCACGGCTGGTCCACCAGGGCCGCCTCGGTCGCCAGGGCGCGGATCGGGGTGGCCGCGACGCCGCCGAGGCCGATCCGGGCGCCGCGGACCACCCGGCCCCCGGGGCCGGCGCCCGAGCCGTCGTCGACCAGGTCCAGCGCGATCGCGACCGCGACGCTGGAGATGTCGTCGAAGCGTCGCTTGGCGATCTTGTGGAAGGCGGTCGCGCCGGCGAGCGGGAGCGGGACACGGACCGCGCGGATCAGCTCGGCCGGTCGGCGTACCGAGGTGCGGTAGCCGGTGAAGTAGCGGTCGAGCCGGACCGTCCGCTCGCCCTCGAGCGAGGCCAGCACGACCTCGGCGTCCAGGGCCAGCAGCGCCGGGGCGAGGTCGCCGATCGGGGACCCGGTGCCGAGGTTGCCGCCGATGGTGGCGGTGTTGCGGATCAGCCGGGAGGCGAACTGCGGCAGGGTCTGTGCGAGCAGCGGCACCCGGCCGTCGAGGCCGCGCTCGACCTCGGTAAGGGTCAGCGCGGCGCCGATCTCGACCGCTCCGGACCGGTCGGGGCCGTCGGTCCAGGTGAGCGTGCGCAGCTCCGGCAGCCGGTCGATCGCGACCACCCGCTCGTGGCGGGTGCCCTTGAGGTTGGCCTCCACCCCGGCATCGGTCCAGCCGGCGACCGGAACGGCGTCGGGGTCCTCGGCCAGCAGCCGGAGCGCCGCGGGGAGCGCGGCCGGGCGGACGAACCACCCGGTGGGCGCCGCCGGGGCGGCGGGCGGCTCCTCGCGGGTCCGCCGCAGCAGCGGGTCGTCCTCGGGCGCCGGGCCGAGCGCCTCGGCGGCCTCGACGATCGGCCGGTAGCCGGTGCAGCGGCACAGGTTGCCGCTCAGCGCGTGGTGGTCGAACCCCTCGCGGCCGGGCCGGTAGTACTCGGCGGCCATCGAGCAGATGAAGCCGGGCGTGCAGTAGCCGCACTGGGAGCCGCCGCGCTCGGCCATCTCCCGCTGCACCGGGTGCAGCCCCGGCCTCCCGTCGGCGCCGAGGGCGAGCCCCTCGGCGGTGCGCACCTCCTGGCCGGCGAGCGCGGCGGCGGGCAGCAGGCAGGCGTTGACCGCCACCCACTCGGTCGGCGCGTCGATGCCGGGCCGCGCGACGAGCACCGCGCAGGCGCCGCACTCACCTTCCGCGCAGCCCTCCTTGGCGCCGGTCAGCCCGCGCTCGCGCAGCCAGTCGAGTGCGTTCTCGTGCGCGCGCGCCGGAGCCGTCCTCGGTTCGCCGTTGACCAGCGCCGAGACCTCCATGCAGCCACCCCCGTCTTCCGTCGGAACGCTCCACCGTCCCACCGACGGCGTCACGCCGGTGGGAGGTCCGCACAGGTGAAACATCGATTTTATGTCGGAAGCGGTCGTTTGCGCGCGGATCGAGTGAGCACCGTTCCGGCGGGCGCAAGGCTTGTCGCGAGGTTTGTAGGGTGCCGAGGAAGAACAAGGTCGGCGACGGCGCCGGCGACGGAGGTGTCCGATGGCGACGCAGCTGGACCTCGGGGCGCTGGTCGACGCGCTCCGCGACGACCTGGGCGATGACCTGGCCGATGACCTGGGCGATGACCTGGGCGACGACGTCGTCCTGGTGGACCCGGACCGGATGGCCGGCTACCGGTGGGACCGGGCGCAGGACCCCGCCGCGGGGGTGCCGCTGGCCGTCGTACGGGCGCGGAGCACGGCGGACGTGCAGGCCGCGGTCCGGTTCGCCGCCGAACACGGCCTGGCGGTGGTGACCCGGGGCGCGGGCACCGGGCTGTCGGGCGGCTCCTCGGCCCTCGACGGCTGCCTGGTGGTCTCGACCGAGCGGATGCGCGCGATCGAGGTCGACCCGGCGACCCGGACCTGCGTGGTCGAGCCGGGACTGCTGAACGCCGAGGTCAAGGCGGCCGCCGCGGAGCACGGGCTCTGGTACCCGCCGGACCCCTCGTCGTTCGAGATCTGCTCCATCGGCGGCAACGTCGCCACCAACGCCGGCGGCCTGTGCTGCGTGAAGTACGGCGTGACCACCGACTACGTGCTCGGGGTGACGGTCGTGCTCGCCGACGGGACGGCGGTCGAGCTGGGCGGACCGCGCCTCAAGGACGTCGCCGGACTGTCGCTGACCAAGCTGTTCGTCGGCAGCGAGGGGACGCTGGGGATCATCACCCGGATCGTGCTGCGACTGCTGCCGGCGCAGCGTCGGCCGGCCACGCTGGTGGCGACGTTCCCGGCGCTGGAGGCGGCGACGTCGGCGGTGCTCGGCATCACCCGGGTGCTGCGGCCCTCGATGCTGGAGCTGATGGACCGGGTGTCCATCAACGCGGTGGAGGACCTGACCCGGATGGGGTTGGACCGCAGCGCCGAGGCGCTGCTGGTCGTGCAGTCCGACGAACCGACCGACTCCGCCCGCGCCGAGCTCGCGCAGGTGGCGGAGATCTGCGCGGAGCACGGCGCCGCCGAGGTGCTCGCCACCGAGGACCCCGACGAGGGCGAGGCCTTCGTGGTCGCCCGGCGGATGACGATCCCCGCCGTCGAGCGGAAGGGCACGCTGCTGCTGGAGGACGTCGGCGTACCGGTGCCGCGGCTGGGCGCCCTGGTCACCGGGATCCAGCAGATCGCGGCGCGGCGCGGGGTCGAGATCGCCGTCGTGGCGCACGCCGGCGATGGCAACACCCACCCGCTGATCGTGGTCGACCCCACCGACGACGAGCAGGCGACGCGCGCCCAGCAGGCGTACGGCGAGGTGATGGAGCTGGCGATCGGGCTCGGCGGCACGATCACCGGCGAGCACGGCGTCGGGCGGCTCAAGCGCCCCTGGCTCGCGGACTACCTCGGGCCCGAGGCGATGGCGCTCAACCGGCGGATCAAGGCGGCGCTCGATCCCGCGGGGATCCTCAACCCCGGCGCGGGGGTCTGAGCCCTCACGGACGGCCGGGGTCGGTCACCCGACGGTGCGCCCCGGATCCCCCAGGCGGCGGGCCACCAGCTCGCGCGGCTCGTCGACCCACAGCGCCACGCGGGAGGCGGTGACCTCGCCGGCCGAGGTGCGCAGCGTCGTCGGGCCGTCGAGGCCGATCTCGACGTTGGTGCGGCTGCTGACCCCGACGAGGACGAGGTCGCCGTCGACGTGCAGCGTGGTCACCAGGCCGGGCAGCTCGTGCTCGGCGGGTCGGACGGTGGCCACCCGGTCCAGCGGCACCTCGACCCAGGTGCGGGCGCCGCTGCGGATCCGGAGCCGGTCGGCGGCGAGCAGGTGCGGGCGGACCCGGTGGGCGGCGATCATGCCGAGCATCCAGAGCGCGCCCCAGACCCCGAGCACCAGCAGCGGCAGGCGGATCGCCTCGGACCAGCCGGTGTCGATGGTGCGCAGCACGACCTCGATCACGACGGTCTCGATGGAGGCCGCGAAGGTCCACAGCCACAACAGCGGGGTGACCTGGCGGGCGTACCCGATCGCGGTCGTCCCCGCCGGCACGTCGGGGCGGCGCGCGAGCCACCGGGCGAGCGAGCGGTAGAGCGCCAGCTCGAGCAGCACCAGCTCCCGGGCCAGGCGACCCAGGCGGCCCAGGCGGCCCAGGGGACCCGACCGGGCCCCGGAGACGCGCGCCCGGGGGGCGTCCGTGTCACTCGTGCTCACCACATCCCGGAACCTATCCGCGGTCGGCGGGTGCCCGGGAATCCCGGTACGCGTGGGCTGCCTGCCCGATGGCGTGGGTCGTGTGCCCCAGACCCCCTCATGCCGGTGCCTCAGGCACACGACGCCAGCCGACGAGGGGGCGCGGACTGATCGGCGCGGACGGATCGGCGCGGACTGATCCGGTGGCGCGAAGGACTGGGGAATATCCCCCCGGGGGGTTATGGTTGTGTCTGTCATCGGGTGCAGCAGCACCCACCGACCTCCGCCGACGCCCCGCGCAAAGGAGCCCGCGACCATGATCTTCACCCAGTACTACCTCGACTGCCTGTCCCAGGCCTCGTACCTGATCGCGGACGAGGAGTCCGGCAACGCCGTCGTGGTGGACCCCCGCCGCGACATCGGCGAGTACCTCGCCGACGCCGAGGAGCGCGGCCTGCGGATCATCGGCGCGATCAACACCCACTTCCACGCCGACTTCGTCTCGGGCCACCTCGAGCTGGCGGACGCGACCGGCGCCTGGATCGGCTACGGCGAGGTCGCGGAGACCGAGTTCGACTCCCGCGCCCTGGCCGAGGGCGAGCGGATCCCGCTGGGCGGCCCCGACGGCGTCACCCTGGAGATCATGGCGACCCCGGGCCACACCCCGGAGTCGATCAGCGTGCTGGTCTACGAGCGCGGCACCGACGAGACGCCGTACGGCGTGCTCACCGGCGACGCGCTCTTCATCGGCGACGTCGGCCGCCCCGACCTGCTGGCCTCCTTCGGCGTGACCGCCACCCAGCTGGGCGAGATGCTCTACGACTCGGTCCAGCACAAGCTGATGGGCCTCGCCGACGAGGTCCGCGTCTTCCCGGCGCACGGCGCCGGCTCGGCGTGCGGCAAGAACCTGTCGACGGAGACGCAGTCCACGATCGGCGAGCAGCGCCGGTTCAACTACGCGTGCCAGCCGATGACGCAGGAGCAGTTCCTCGCCGTCGTCACCGCGGGCCAGCCGCCGGCCCCGGAGTACTTCGGCTACAACGCCACCCTCAACCGGCAGCAGCGCGAGCTGCACGCGCCGGACGCCGCGCTGCCGGCCCTGGACGCCGCCGCGTTCGACGCCGCGGTGGCCGCCGGCGCCGTGGTGATCGACGCCCGGGAGAACACCGCGTTCGCGGCCGGCCACCTGGCCGGGGCGATCAACGTGCCGGTCGACGGCCGGATGGCCGAGACCGTCGGCATGGTCACCGACCCCGACGCCACGATCGTCCTGATCGCCGCCGACGGCGACGAGCTCGAGGCCGCGACCCGGCTGGTCCGGATCGGGTTCGACGGCGCCATCGGCTACCTCGAGGACGTGGAGGGCTACCTGCTCTCCCACCAGGACCAGGTGCGCCGCGCCAGCCGGCTCACCCCCGACCAGCTGGTCCGCGCGCAGGCCGACCACCCGGTCCAGATCGTCGACATCCGCGGGCCCGGCGAGGTCGAGGCCGGGATGCTGCCCGGCGCGCTCACCATCCCGCTCGCCGAGCTGCGCAGCCGGGCGGGCGAGCTGGACCCGCACGCGCCCACGGTGCTCTACTGCGCGGGCGGATGGCGGTCCTCGGTCGGCGCGAGCCTGCTGCGCCACGAGGGGTTCGACGACGTCTCCGACATCCTGGGCGGCTACAGCGCCTGGGACGCGATGGCGCTGGCCTGATCCCCCACCCCGACCACCACCCCACCCGGTCCCTCCCGATCCCACCCGTCCCCCGAACCCCACCAGAACTGCTGAAAGAGGAATCCCCATGTGCTCTCCGGCCACCTGCAACAACTGCGGCAAGGCGTCCTACACCGGCTGCGGCCAGCACGTCGAGCAGGTCCTCGGTCACCTGCCCGCCGACCAGCGCTGCCAGTGCGACGCCCAGCCGCTCGCCGACACCCTGATGGGCAAGCTGTTCGGTCGCTGACCCGCGCGCCGGTCGAGGTGACCGGCCGCTGGTTGAGGTGCGAGGCGCCCCGGCGCCGAGCCTCGAAACCCCGGCACCTGAGTGGCGGTGGTTTCGAGGCTCGCTTCGCTCGCACCTCAACCACCACCCCGCCGTACGACGAAGCGGCCGCACCCCACCCGGGGCGCGGCCGCTTCGTCGTTCCGCTCAGGTGTTCTGCGGGAACCCCAGGTTGATGCCGCCGTGCGACGGGTCCATCCAGCGCGAGGTGACCGCCTTCTCGCGGGTGAAGAACTCCACGCCCTGCGGCCCGTAGGCCTTCGCGTCGCCGAACAGCGACTGCTTCCAGCCGCCGAAGGAGTGGTAGGCGACCGGCACCGGGATCGGCACGTTGACCCCGACCATGCCGACCTGCACGTCCCTGACGAAGCGCCGGGCGGCGCCGCCGTCGTGGGTGAAGATCGCCGTGCCGTTGCCGTAGGGGCCGCCGTTGACCAGCGCCACCCCCTCCTCGTACGACGCCACGCGCACCACCGAGAGCACCGGCCCGAAGATCTCGTCGGTGTAGACCGCCGAGGTGGTCGGGACGTGGTCGATCAGCGTGGGGCCGAGCCAGAACCCGTCGGCCGCCCCGTCGGCCTCGACCGCGCGGCCGTCGACGACCAGCGCGGCCCCGTCGGCCTCGGCGACGTCGAGGTAGCCGGCCACCTTGTCGCGGTGCTCCCGGGTGATCAGGGGCCCCATGTCGCAGGCGCGGCGGCCGTCGCCGGTGACCAGCTTGCCCATCCGGTCGGTGACCTTCTCGATCAGCTCGTCGCCGATCGGGTCGACGGCGACCACCACCGAGACCGCCATGCACCGCTCGCCCGCGGAGCCGAAACCGGCGTTGACGGCGGCGTCGGCGACCAGGTCGAGGTCGGCGTCGGGCAGCACCAGCATGTGGTTCTTCGCCCCGCCCAGCGCCTGGACCCGCTTGCCGTGGGCGGTGCCGGTCTCGTAGACGTACTTCGCGATCGGCGTGGAGCCCACGAACGAGATCGACGCGACGTCGGGATGGGTGAGCAGCGCGTCGACCGCCTCCTTGTCGCCGTGCACCACGTTGAGCACGCCGGGCGGCAGGCCGGCCTCGGCGAAGGCCTCCGCGATCCAGTTCGAGGAGCTCGGGTCCTTCTCGCTCGGCTTGAGCACGACGGTGTTGCCGGTGGCGATCGCGATCGGCACGAACCACAGCGGCACCATCGCCGGGAAGTTGAACGGGGTGATCACGCCGACCACGCCGAGCGGCTCCTTGAGGGAGTAGACGTCGACGTCGGTGGCGACCTCGACCGAGTGCGCCCCCTTGGCCAGGTGCGGGCTGCC
Source organism: Nocardioides sp. GY 10113 (assembly GCF_004919105.1). Taxonomy (GTDB): domain Bacteria; phylum Actinomycetota; class Actinomycetes; order Propionibacteriales; family Nocardioidaceae; genus Nocardioides. The sequence continues at coordinate 258,724 of NZ_STGK01000001.1, read as the reverse complement.
GCAGGCGAACTCGACGACCTCCAGGCCGCGGGCGATCTCGCCGGCTGCGTCCGAGAGCACCTTGCCGTGCTCGGAGGTGAGGATCGCGGCCAGCTCGTCGCGGCGGCTGTTGAGGATCTCCCGGAACGCGAACATCACCTGCTGGCGGCGGGCGATCGAGGTGCGGCCCCAGGTCGCGAACGCCTCGGTCGCGGCGGCCACCGCGGCGTCGAGGTCCGCGGCGCTGGCCAGCCGGACGTGCTTGGTCACCTCCCCGAGCGCGGGGTCGTGGACCGGGGCGGTGCGGGTCGACGTACCGGCGGAGGGCGCGCCCCCGATCCAGTGGTCGAGGACGGGCAGGTCGGTGCTGGTCATGCGGATCAGAGCTCCTCGTCGAGCTGGCTCAGGACGGTGTCGTAGATGCCCAGCGCGGTGTCCACCTCGTCGGCGGTCACCACGCACGGCGGTACGACGTGGATGCGGTTGTCGGCGATGAACGGGAGCAGCCCGGCGCCGACGAGCGCGGCCTTGGCGCGGGCCATGGTCGCCGGCGGCAGCGGGGCGCGGGTGACGCGGTCGGCGACCAGCTCGAGCGCCCAGAAGACGCCGGAGCCGCGGGCCTCGCCGACCACCGGGTGCCGCTCGGCCAGGTCGCGCAGACCCGGCCCGAGGACGTCGGCGCCGATCAGCTTGGCGTTGTCGACGATCCCCTCGGACTCCATCGCGTCCAGGGCGGCGACGATCGAGGCGGCGCCGAGCGGGTGGCCGGAGTAGGTGAGGCCGCCGGGGAAGACCCGCTCGTCGAAGGTGGCCGCGATCGGGTCGCTGATCACCACGCCGCCGATCGGCACGTAGCCGGAGTTCACGCCCTTGGCGAAGGTGATCAGGTCGGGGGTGACGTCGAAGGCGTCGAAGGCGAACCACTCGCCGGTGCGGCCGAAGCCGGCCATCACCTCGTCCAGGATCAGCATGATCCCGAACTCGTCGGCCAGCGCCCGGACGCCCGGCAGGTAGCCGGGCGGCGGCACCATGATCCCGGCCGTGCCGGGGACGCTCTCGAGCAGGATCGCGGCGACCGTGGAGGGGCCCTCGCACTCGATGGTGCGGCGCAGGTGGTGCAGCGCGCGCTCGCACTCCTCCTCCGGCGTGGTCGCCCAGAACTCGCTGCGGTAGAGGTAGGGGCCGAAGACGTGGACGTGGCCGCGGGCGTACTCGTTGGGGATCCGGCGCCAGTCGCCGGTCGCGGTCACCGCCGCGGTGGTGTTGCCGTGGTACGAGCGGTAGCGGGAGATGATCTTGTCCCGGCCGGTGTGCAGCCGGGCCATCCGGATCGCGTTCTCGACCGCGTCCGCGCCGCCGTTCGTGAAGAAGACCTTGTTCATGCCTGCGGGTGCGCGGCCGGTGATCCGCCCCGCCGCCTCGCCGCGGGTCAGGTTGGCGATCGCGGGACCGATGGTGGAGAGCTTCTCGGCCTGCTCCTTGATCGCGGCAACCACGGCCGGGTGCTGGTGGCCGATGTTGACGTTGACCATCTGGCTGGAGAAGTCGAGGTAGCGGCGGCCCGCGTGGTCCCAGACGGTGCTGCCGCTGCCGCCCGCGATGACGAGGGGGTCCAGGGCGGCCTGCGCCGACCAGGAGTGGAACACGTGCGCCTTGTCCAGTCGCTTGGCCTCGGCGTCGAGGTCGAGCTGGGTCTCCGTCTCGGTGGTCACGTCCGGTCCTTTCGCGGGGGAGGTTCCGAGTCTCGTCCTCGGGGGTCGCGGGTTCAACGGCCCCGGTCGGGGCAGCGCCTTGGTTTCGAGGCTCGGCGCCGGGGCGCCTCGCACCTCAACCAGCGGCGCCCGCTGGTTGAGGTGCGAGCCTGCGAGCGGTGGTTGAGGTGCGAGCCTGCGAGCGGTGGTTGAGGTGCGAGCCTGCGAGCCTCGAAACCACCACCACGACGGGCGCCTTGGTTTCGAGGCTCGCTCCGCTCGCACCTCAACCGGCGGCTACACGATCAGTTGCCGCCCTCGGTGAGGGTGACGTCGATCGGCGCGAAGTCCGCACCGGTGGTGTCGACCTCGTCGCCCAGCTCATCGATCGCCTGCTGGATGTAGGTGTTGTCGTAGGCGGTGGCCGGCGGCTCCGCGGTGATCAGGTTCTGGCCCTGCTCGTTGACCGCCGCCAGGGCGCCGTCCACGGTCCGGCCCCAGGCCGCCTCGTCGATGATGCCGATGCCGTTGGTCGACGGCCAGATCAGCTTGTTGGTTTCGTTGGCCATCCACAGCTCGTGGCTCGGGCCCCAGCTGGAGCCGGCGGCGACGGTGATCTCGGCGGCGGACTCGACGTTGTCGCGGGCGTAGGCCCAGCCCTTGATGACCGCCTTGAGGAACTTCACCGTCCGGTCCGCGAAGGCCTCGTCGTCCAGGCACTTGGTCTCGGCCCAGATGGCGTCCTGGAGCATCGCGCCGTCGGTGTCCTCGTACGAGATCACGTTGAAGTCGTCGGGCGTGTAGAGCTCACCGGTGTCGGGGTCGACCGACTCCAGCAGCTGGGCGTACTCGTTGTAGGTCATCGCCTGCGCGGCATCGATGTCGCCCTGCAGGAAGGCGTTCATGTTGAAGTCCTGGGTGACGATCTCGACGGTGGTCGAGTCGAGACCCTCGGCGGCCATGGCGGCGAAGATCTCCCACTCGTTGCCGTAGCCCCAGGAGCCGATCTTCTTGCCCTCGAAGTCGGCGACCGACTCGATGCCGGAGTCCGCCCAGGCGACCTGGAGGGTGCCCGAGCGCTGGAAGATCTGGGCGATGTCGGTCAGCTCGGCGCCCTGCTCGATCGAGCCGAGCACCTTCGGCACCCAGGCGATCGCGTAGTCGACGTCGCCCGAGGAGAGCGCGTCCTGGGGGACGATGTCGCCGCCCGACGGGATGATCTCGACGGTCAGGCCCTCCTCCTCGAAGAAGCCCTGGTCCACCGCGGCGTAGTAGCCGGCGAACTGCGCCTGGGGCAGCCACTGCAGCTGGAGCTTGATGTCGTTGCCGGTGTTGCAGCCGCTCACGCTGGCCTCGCCGCTCCCCTCGTCGTCGTCGCTGCCGCACGCGGCGAGCAGGCTGGAGGAGGCCAGGACGACCGCCGTCACCGCGAGGCCGCGGCGTACAGATGTCAGCATTCGATTGCCTTTCGAAACGGTTCTTCAACGGGTGGTGAGAGCACGTACGCCGCGCGACGCTGCGGCAGGCGGACGGTGCGACCGGGGCTCGGCCGACTCACGACGCGGCCCCGGTCGGCAGGAAGTGCTGCACGAGACGTTCGAGCAGCGCGGTCACGACGTACGCGACCAACCCGAGAACGATGGCGGCCGCGACGTAGGCCCACGCACGGGCGTAGGCGCTGGTCGCGGCGCTGGTGGAGATGAAGCTGCCGAGGCCGCCGCGCGGCCCGCCGAAGTACTCCGCCACCAGCGCGGAGATCACGGCCAGCGAGGAGGCGATCCGGATGCCGGTGAGCACGTACGGCGCGGCCGAGGGCAGCGTCAGTCGCCGGAACCGCTGCCCGGCCGAGGCGTGGTAGGCGCGCATCAGGTCGCGGTGCAACGCGGTGGTCTGGTGCAGCCCGCGGACGCTGTTGACGTAGACCGGCACGAAGGCGGCGATCGCGGCGATCACCCGCCGCCCGTACTCGCTGTCGGCGCCGTACATCGAGTTCAGCACCGGCGCCAGCGCCACGATCGGCACCACGGCGAGGCCGGCGACGACCGGGGCGGCCATCCCCTCGGCCCAGCGCGCCGAGGAGGAGACGGCGGCCAGGCCGACCCCGGCCAGGGTGCCGGCGACCAGCCCGATGAACGCGTTGGTGCCGGTGATCCAGAAGGCCTCACGGATCGCCTCGGAGTTGGCACGCCACTCCTCGGCGATCTCGGCCGGCCCCGGCAGCAGGTACGGCGACACCTCGACCACCGAGACCAGGAACTGCCACACGGCGAGCCCGAGCAGGCCGACCACCACGGGCGCGGCGATGCGACCGATCCGCGTCCAGCCCGGGGGTGCGCCGGTGGCGCTCGTGCCGCTCATCGCGCCTCCCGGCCCGACCCGGTGACCGGCGCGCCGTGCAGCGCCTCGCGCACCTCGGTCACCTTGGCGAAGAAGTCGCGGTCCTCGCGGAGCGCGTCGTCGCGCGGGACGTCGCGGCCGATCCCGGTGACCACCTCGCCGGTGATCCGACCCGGCCGCGGCGACATCACCACGACCCGGTCGGCCAGGAAGACCGCCTCGGGGATCGAGTGGGTCACGAAGACGACCGCGGCGCCGGTCTCGGCACAGATCCGGGCCAGCTCGGCCTGCATCCGCTCCCGGGTCATCTCGTCGAGCGCGCCGAACGGCTCGTCCATCAGCAGCAGCCGGGGCTGCTCGGCCAGCGACCGGGCGATGGCGACGCGCTGCTGCATGCCGCCGGAGAGCTGGTCGGGGTGGTGCCCCGCGAAGTCGCTCAGGCCGACCATCTCCAACAGCTCGGCGACCCGCGCCTTGCGCTCGCGGCGGCCGAGGCCGTGCAGCTCCAGGGGCAGCGCCACGTTGGCGGCGACGGTGCGCCACGGCAGCAGCCCGGCCTGCTGGAAGGCGATCCCGTAGTCCTGGTCGGCGCGTGCCCGGGCGGCCGGCTTGCCGAACACCTCGACGGTGCCCGAGGTGGCGGTCTCCAGGTCGGCGATCACCCGCATCAGGGTCGACTTGCCGCAGCCCGAGGGTCCGATCAGCGCGGCGAACTCGCCCGGGGCCAGGGTCAGGTCGACGTCGCTGAGCGCGTGCACCAGCCCGGCACGGGTGCCGAAGGTCTTGGTCAGGCCGCTGACCCGGACGGCGGGCTCCGCGGTGGCGGTGCCGCTCGGGATGCCGCTCGGAGTTCCGGCGGGGGTGTTCTCGGTCGGCTGGCTCACGGTGCCTCTCCACGTCGGTAGGGGCGCATCAGCACGCCGATCAGGGTGACGGCGGCGCCGGCCACCAGGCCCAGCGCGATCGCGCCGAAGATGGGGGCCCACGCCTTGGCGGGGTCGCCGGAGGCCTGGCCGGCGTAGGAGACGAGCAGCCGGCCGATCCCGTCGAGGTAGCCGGTGGACACCTCGGCGACGATGGTGCCGACCACCGCGCTCGCCGCGCCCAGGCGCAGCGCCGGCAGCAGGTAGGGCACCGCCGAGGGGATCCGAACCCGGAGCAGGGTGGACCACCAGCCGGCGGCGTACGCGCGCATCAGGTCGGCGTGGATCGCGGAGTGGGCCTGCAGGCCGCGCAGCGCGCCGACCGCGACCGGGAAGAACGCCAGGTAGCTGGCGATCACCGCGACCGAGAGCCAGGAGGGCCACTCCCAGCCGCCGATCTCGATCCGGGAGCCCCAGGAGCGGACGATCGGGGCGAACGCGATCAGCGGCACGGTCTGGCTGAGCACGATCCAGGGGAGCAGGCCCCACTCGACCACCCGGACCCGTGCCATCGCGACCGCGAGCAGCAGGCCGACGGTCGTGCCGACCGCCCAGCCGACCGCGGCGATGCCGAGCGAGAGCAGGGCGGCCGCGGCGACCGTCTGCCACAGCGCCTCCTCGGAGATGCTGGTGGTCGGCTCGAAGAGCCGCCGCACCATGTCCCAGACGTGCGGCATCGCGAGGTCGGTGCTGCGCGGCAGCACCCGGGACTCGCCGATCACCACGCCGTCCTCGGGGGCGAGCGCCTTGTAGCCCTCCCAGGCCGCGGCGACCGCGAGCAGCCCGAGGAGCCCGAGCAGCGCGGCGCGCATCCGGCCGAGGACGCGCCGGGCTCGCGGTGGGCCCGGGACGCCGGCACCGCCGGGCGCGACGGGCGGTGCCCCGGGCACGCTCGTGGTCAGGGTCGAGGTCACGGTCGAGGTCAGGCCTTCGCGGTCACGTGGTCGCGCAGGTGCGGCATGATCGACTCGCCGTAGACGCGCAGCGTCTCCTCCTTGTTGTCGTGCTGGAGGTAGATCGCGAACTGGTCGACGCCGATCGCCTTGAGCTCCTCGAGCTTGGCGACGTGCTGCTCGGGGGTGCCGAGCAGGCAGAAGCGGTCCACGATCTCGTCGGGCACGAAGTCGACGTGGTCGTTCTCGGCCTTGCCGTGGGTGTTGTAGTCGTAGTCGGTGCGACCCCGGATGTAGTCGACCAGCACCTCGGGGAAGTCGGCCTCCTCGCCGTACTTGGCGACGATGTCGGCGATGTGGTTGCCGACCATGCCGCCGAACCACCGGGTCTGGGCGCGCATGTGCTCCCACGACTCGGGGGTGTCCTCGCCGACGTACGCCGGGGCGGCGACGCAGAAGGTGAGGGAGTCGGGGTCGCGGCCGGCCGCCTCGGCGGCCGCGCGGACCTGGTCGATCATCCACTTCGCGACGTCGACGTCGGCCAGCTGCAGGATGTAGCCGTCGCCGGCCTCGCCCGCCGCCTTCAGCGCCATCGGGCCGTACGCCGCGATCCAGACCTCCAGCTCCGAGGTCCGCGCCCAGGGGAACTGCAGCGTGGCGCCGTTGTGCTCGACCGGCCGACAGTTGGCCAGCTCGCGGATCACGTGGGTCGCCTCGCGGACCTCCTTGAGGGTGGTCGGGCGGCCGTTGAGGACCCGGACCGCGGAGTCGCCGCGGCCCATCCCGACCACGGTGCGGTTGCCGTACATCTCGTTGAGCGTGGCGAAGACCGACGCGGTGACGGTCCAGTCGCGGGTGGCCGGGTTGGTCACCATCGGCCCGACGACGACCCGCCGGGTCTCGGCCAGGATCTGGCTGAAGATGACGTACGGCTCCTGCCAGAGCAGGTGGCTGTCGAAGGTCCACACGTAGTCGAAGCCGTGTTCCTCCGCCTGCTTGGCCAGGCCCACGGTGCGCCAGGCGGGCGGGTTGGTCTGCAGGACGACGCCGAAGTCCATGTCATCTCTCCTTGTCGGTGGTGCGGTGGTGGTGGTTTCGAGGCTCGCTGCGCTCGCGCCTCAACCACCGGCGCCCGGTGGTTGAGGTGCGAGGAGCGCCAGCGACGAGCCTCGAAACCACCACCGGCCGCCGCTCAGTGCAGGTACTGCGTCAGGCCGCGCTTGAGGAACTGCCCGTGCCCGGCGCGGCCGTGGAACGCGCCGTCGGATACGAGCACCGAGCCGCGGCTGATCACCACGTCCACGTGGCCGTCGATCTCGAAGCCCTCCCAGGCCGAGTGGTCCATCGCCATGTGGTGGGTCTTGCCCTCGCCGACGCCGATCGAGGTGTGCCCGTTCGGGTCGTAGACCACGATGTCGGCGTCCGCGCCCGGCGCGATCACGCCCTTCTTGCCGTACAGCCCGAACATCCGGGCCGGGGTGGTGGAGGTGATCTCCACCCACCGCTCCAGGGTGAGCCGGCCGGTGACCACGCCCTGGTAGAGCAGGTCCATCCGGTGCTCGATCGAGCCGATCCCGTTGGGGATGGCCCGGAAGTCGCCCCGGCCGAGCTCCTTCTGGTCCTTCATGCAGAACGGGCAGTGGTCGGTGGAGACCATCTGCAGGTCGTTGGTCCGCAGCCCCTGCCACATGGCGTCCTGGTGGCCCTCCTCCCGCGAGCGCAGCGGCGTCGAGCAGACCCACTTGGCGCCCTCGAAGTCGCCCCACTGCTCGCTGACCGCGGCCAACTGCTCCTCCAGCGAGAGGTAGAGGTACTGCGGGCAGGTCTCGCCGAAGACGTTCTGGCCGCGGTCCCGGGCGGCGGCCAACTGGGCCACCGCCTGCTGGGCGCTGACGTGGACGACGTACAGCGGCGCGTTGGTGAGGTCGGCCAGCATGATCGCGCGGTGGGTGGCCTCCTCCTCCATCTGCCAGGCGCGGGCGACGCCGTGGAAGTACGGCGTCGTCTTGCCGGCGTTGTAGAGCTGCTCGGCGAGCACGTCGATGGCGGGGCCGTTCTCGGCGTGCATCATCGTCATCAGGCCGGACTCGGCGGCGACCTGCATCGCCTTGAGGATCTGGGCGTCGTCGGAGTAGAAGACGCCCGGGTAGGCCATGAACAGCTTGTAGGAGGTGATCCCCTCGTCGACGAGGGTGGTCATCGCCTTGAGCGACTGCTCGTCGACGCCGCCGATGATCTGGTGGAAGCCGTAGTCGATCGCGCAGTTCCCGCGGGCCTTGTCGTGCCAGGCGGCCAGTCCGTCCTCGACCCGCTCGCCGTAGCGCTGCACGGCGAAGTCGATGATCGAGGTGGTGCCGCCCCAGGCGGCCGCGGTGGTGCCGGTCTCGAAGGTGTCGATCGCGTGGGTGCCGCCGAACGGCAGCTCCATATGGGTGTGGGCGTCGATGCCGCCCGGGATGACGTACTTCCCGGTCGCGTCGACCACCCGGTCCACGCTGGCCGCGAGGTCGCTGCCGAGCAGGGTGGAGCCGGGGGCGAGGACGGCGACGATCGTCTCGCCGTCGACCAGGACGTCGGCCTCGGTGCGGCCGGTGGACGACACCACGGTGCCGCCGGTGATCAGCAGGGTGCTCATGTCACTCCCTTTGATGGTGGGCCGTGCGGTCCGGGGTCAGGGCTTGGTGATCGCGGTGTAGGAGTCGGGGCGGCGGTCCCGGTAGAACTGCCAGTCGTCGCGCATCTTCTGGACCAGGTCCATGTCCAGGTCGCGGATCAGCAGCTCCTCCTCCTCGGAGCTGCCGAGGTCGCCGACGAAGTTGCCGCGCGGGTCGATCACCTGGCTGGTGCCGTAGAAGTTCACCGCCTCGTCGCCGTACTCGTTGTCCTCGAGGCCGACCCGGTTCGGCTGGAGCACGAAGTAGCCGTTGGCGACCGCGGCGCACGGCCCCTCGACCTCCCACAGCCGGTTGGAGAGGCCCGGCTTGGTGGCGTTGGGGTTGAACACGATGTGGGCGCCGTTGAGCCCGAACTCGCGCCAGCCCTCGGGGAAGTGCCGGTCGTAGCAGATGTAGACCCCGATCGGGCCGACCGCGGTGTCGAAGACCGGGTAGCCCAGGTTGCCGGGGCGGAAGTAGAACTTCTCCCAGAACTTGTCCACGTGCGGGATGTGGTTCTTGCGGTACTTGCCGAGGATCGTGCCGTCGGCGTCGACCACCACCGCGGTGTTGTAGTAGACGCCGGTCTGCTCCTCCTCGTAGATCGGGAGGATCATCACCAGGTGCAGCTCCTTGGCCAGTGCCGCGAAGCGCTGCACGATCGGGCCGTCGGCGGGCTCGGCGTAGCGGTAGTACTTGGGGTCCTGGGTGATGCCGAAGTAGGGGCCGTAGAAGAGCTCCTGGAAGCACATCACCTGGGCGCCGGCGGCGGCCGCGTCCCGTGCGAACTTCTCGTGCCGGTCCAGCATCGAGTCCTTGTCACCGGTCCAGGTGGTCTGGCTGATCGCGGCGCGCACGATGGTCATCGCTACCTCCGTCGAGTCGTTCGTCGAGTCGTTCGGGCTGCTGAGAGTTCCGTTATCCTTGGACTTGAACATTTCGCGTGGATTTCTTCAATGTACCCCTCTCGTGGCTTTTGGGAAGCCGGTTGCGGGGGACGATTCCCCACCTCTAGGCAGGGCAGATGACCGTTCACGACCCGGGCCTGGCGCCGGTCCTCGACCTGGCCGACCGGACGCCGAGGGGCATCGCCGGGGCCTACGGTCGGGCGATCCGGGCCGGCGAGCTGCGCCCCGGCGAACGACTGCCCACGGTGCGCGACGTCGCCGCCGCGCTCGGCGTCTCCCCGGCCACGGTCTCCTCCGCGTGGCAGGCGCTGCGGCGTACCGGGCTGGTGGTCTCCCGGGGACGCGCCGGCTCCTTCGTCCGCGCCGAGGAGGTCGGCTGGCTCTCCCCCCGGCAGCGCAGCCTGGTCGGCGCCGAGCCGGACCGGCTACGCCTCGACCTCTCCCGCAGCACCCCCGATCCCGCCCTGCTGCCCGACCTCGGGCCCGCGCTGCACCGCGTCGGCCAACGGGCCGGGACGGCCGCCTACCAGGACGAGCCGGTGCTGCCCGGGCTGCGCGACGCCCTGCTCGCCACCTGGCCCTACCCGGCGCCCGCGCTGACCGTCGTCGACGGCGCCACCGACGGCATCGCCCGCACCCTGGAGCAGGTGGTCGGGTACGGCGATCGGGTGGTGCTCGAGTCGCCCGGCTTCCCGCCGTTCTTCGACCTCGTCGAGGAGCTCGACGGCGTCGTGGTGCCGGTGGGCCTCGACGAGCAGGGCGTGCGTCCCGACGCGCTGCGCCGGGCCCTCGAGCAGCAGCCGGTGGCGGTGGTGCTGCAGCCCCGCGCCCAGAACCCGACCGGGGTCTCGACCACGGCCGCGCGCGCCCGCGAGCTGGTCGACGTGCTGCGCCGGGCCAAGGAGCCGCCGTGGGTGGTCGAGGACGACCACTCCGCCGGGATCAGCACCGGCGCCGACGTCAGCCTCGGCACCTGGCTGCCCGAGCGGGTCGTCCACCTGCGCTCGTTCTCCAAGTCCCACGGCCCCGACCTGCGGATCGCCGCGCTCAGCGGGCCCACGGAGATGGTCGACCGGATCGTGGCCCGACGGATGCTCGGGCCGGGGTGGACGTCGCGGATGCTGCAGACCATCCTGCTCGACCTGCTCACCGCCGCACCGTCGGTGGAGCAGGTGACCGAGGCGCGGCGCCAGTACTTCGCCCGGCAGCGGGTGCTCGTCGACGCGCTGGCCCGGCACGGCGTCGAGGTGCCCACCCCCGACGGGATCAACCTCTGGCTCCCGGTCACCGAGGAGCGGGCCGCGCTGGTCGAGCTCGCCGCCGCGGGGATCCGCGTCGCCGGCGGCTCGCCCTTCCTGGCGGCCGGCGCCGCGCCCGACCGCACCGGCGCGGCGGGCTTCGTGCGGGTGACCTCGGGCCTGGTGCACCCCGCCGACGCGCCCGAGCTGGCTCGCGCGCTGGCGGCCGCGGCGCGGGCCGGCTGACCGCCGTCGTCACATGCGGATTGGCCCCTCGTGGGGGCGGGATGGGGCCAATCCGCATGTGAAGCGGGCGGGTGGACGCCACCTCCGCGCAGCGGGCAGCACAAACAGCGTTGCGCGGGGCGCCCGAGTCGATTTGTAGGACTCCTCCAACGGAGGTGGGCCAACGTTGGCGCCTACGACCGCGCTACGGGGGTGCTCGGTGCGGAACCCTACAAGGGTGACTTCCACGGTGGCTGAGCATCCCGTTTCCGACGCCTCCCGCGACGCCGCGCCGGCCACCTTCCGGCGCATCGCGATCGTCAACCGCGGCGAGGCCGCCATGCGGCTGATCCACGCGGTGCGCGACCTGAACGCCGAGGGCGCGGAGCTGACCACCATCGCGCTGCACACCGACGTGGAGCGGACCGCGATGTTCGTCCGCGAGGCCGACGAGGCCCACCTGATCGGCCGCGCCGCCGACCGGCCCTACATCGACCTCGCCGCGCTCGAGCGGGCCCTCGTCGCGACCCGCGCCGAGGCCGTCTGGGTCGGCTGGGGCTTCGTCGCCGAGGACCCGGCGTTCGCCGACCTGTGCGCCCGGCTCGGGATCGCCTTCATCGGCCCCAGCGCCGACGCGATGCGCCAGCTCGGCGACAAGATCGGCTCCAAGCTGATCGCCGAGGAGGTCGGCGTGCCCGTGGCTCCGTGGAGCCGCGGCGGCGTCGACACCCTCGAGGAGGCGCTCGCCGCCGCCGAGTCGATCGGCTACCCGCTGATGCTCAAGGCGACCGCCGGCGGCGGCGGCCGGGGCATCCGCCGCGTCGACACCGCCGACGACCTGGCCGACGCCTACCAGCGCACCCGCGACGAGGCCGAGCGGGCCTTCGGCAGCGGCGTGGTCTTCCTGGAGCGGCTGGTCACCGGCGCCCGCCACGTCGAGGTGCAGCTGATCGCCGACGGCCAGGGCACCGCGTGGGCGGTCGGCGTCCGCGACTGCTCGGTGCAGCGGCGCAACCAGAAGGTGATCGAGGAGTCGGCCTCGCCGCTCCTGGACGCCGAGCAGGTCGACTCGCTCAAGGCGTCGGCCGAGCGACTCGCCCTCGCCGTCGGGTACGCCGGCGCCGGCACCGTGGAGTTCCTCTACCACCCCGGCGAGCGCTCCTTCGCCTTCCTCGAGGTCAACACCCGGCTCCAGGTCGAGCACCCGATCACCGAGGTCACCACCGCCCTGGACCTGGTCAAGCTCCAGATCCACGTCGCCTCCGGCGGCCGCCTCGAGGGCGAGCGCCCCGGCGAGGCCGGCCACGCCGTCGAGGCCCGGCTCAACGCCGAGGACCCCGACCGCGACTTCGCCCCCTCCCCCGGCCGGATCGCGCGGCTGCAGCTGCCCGCGGGCCCCGGCATCCGGGTCGACACCGGCGTCGCCGAGGGCGACACCATCCCCGCCGACTTCGACTCGATGATCGCCAAGATCATCGCCTCGGGCCGCACCCGCGACGAGGCGCTGGCCCGCCTGCGCCGCGCGATGGCCGAGACCACCGTGGTGATCGAGGGCGGTGTCTGCAACAAGTCCTTCATCCTCGACCTGCTCGACCAGTCCGAGGTGGTCAGCGGCGAGCCGATGTGGGCCGACACGGGCTGGATCGACCGCGTCCGCGCCGAGGGTCGCCTCGTCGCCCACGAGCACTCCGGCGTCGCGCTCGTCGTCGCCGCGATCGAGGCCCACGAGGAGCAGCAGTCGCTCGAGGTGGCCCGGCTCCTGGAGACCGCCCACGGCGGTCGACCCCAGCTCCAGCACCAGGTCGGAGCCACCATCGACCTCAAGCTGCGCGGGGCGGCGTACAAGCTGGTCGTGCTGGAGGTCGGGCCGCACCGCTACCGCGTGACGCTCCTCGCCGGCGGCGAGGAGCAGACCGTCGAGGTCGAGCTGACCCGGATCGACGCCGACCGCAGCCAGGTGCTGATCTCCGGCCGGCGCTTCCGCCTGGTCACCGCCTCGCACGGCCCGGTGATGCTGGTCGAGGTCGACGGCGTCACCCACCGGGTCTCCCGCGACGAGGGCGGCGTGCTGCGCTCCCCCGCGCCGGCGCTGGTGGTGGCCACCCCGACCCAGGTCGGCGACGTCGTGGAGGCCGGCGCCCCGGTGCTGGTGCTGGAGTCGATGAAGATGGAGACGGTCCTGGTCGCCCCGTTCGCGGCCAAGGTCCGCGAGGTGCTGGTGATCGCCGGCAGCCAGGTCGAGACCGGCGCCGCGCTGGTCCGCCTGGACCCCGTCGCCGACGGCGGCGACGCCGCGCCCGCCGAGGTCGACGAGTCCGGCCCCGGCATCGAGCTGCCCGCGCCCACCACGAGCGGCGACGCCGCCGGACGTGCCGCCCGCGGGCTGGCCGACCTCTCCGCGCTGCTGCTCGGCTACGACGTGGACCCCCGCGACGGGGGCTCCCCGCTGCCCGGCTACCTGGCCGCACGCGAGGAGCTCGCCGCGTCGGGCGCGGACGTGATCACGCCCGAGATCGAGCTGCTCGGCATCTTCGCCGACCTCGCCGAGCTCAGCCGCAACCGGCCGGTCGACGGCGAGCTGCACACCGAGCTGCGGGTGCACAGCTCCCGCGAGCACTTCCAGACCTACCTGCGCAGCCTCGACGTGGAGCGCGACGGGCTGCCCGACCAGTTCCGCGAGCGGCTGGCCAAGGTGCTGGCGCACTACGGCATCGACGGCCTGGACCGCACCCCCGAGCTGGAGCGGGCCGTCCACCGTGTCTTCCTGGCGCTGCGGCACAGCGGCACCGACACCGAGATCGCCACCGCGATCCTGGGCCGCTGGGCCGCCGACCCGGCCCCGAGCGACCCGCTGGCCACGGACGCGCGTGGACTGCTGGAGCGCCTGGTCCGGGCCACCCAGCTGCGGCTCCCCGTCGTCGGCGACCTGGCGCGCAGCATCCGGTTCCGCTGGTTCGACCAGCCCGAGGTCGACCGCCAGCGGGCCAGCGTGCTGGCCGGCGTCGGCGACGAGGTCGCGGACCTCGCCGCCGACCCCCACGCCCGCGACTACGCCGAGCGGATCGCGGCGCTGGCCGCGATCCCCGAGCAGCTGGTCGGGTTCCTGGCCGCGCGGCTCGTCGGCGGCATGCCCGAGCACGAACCGATGCTCGAGGTGCTGATCCACCGCCACTACGGCGAGCACTCCCTGCGCGCGGTGCACGCCTTCGACGCCGACGGCCGCCCCGCGGTCTCCGCCGAGTACACGATCGCCGGGCTCGAGACCCGGATCCTGACCACCCTCGGCACCGTCGCCGAGCTCGGCGACCCCGCCGGCGCGCTGGCCGGGCTGATCGAGGAGCACCTGGCCGCCCGCCGTACCGGGTACGACGGCGTGGTCGACCTCTACCTGTCCTGGCCGGAGCAGCCGGAGAGCGACGACGAGGCGAGCGCCGCGCTCGCGGAGATCCTCGGCGCGCTGCCGTGGACCCAGCAGGTGCGCCGCGTCGCCGTCGCGACCTGCCCGGGCGACGACCGGCCGGTCGGCTACTTCGAGTTCCGCCCCACCGCCGGCGCCGACGGCGCCGCAGCGGTCGCCGAGGACACCTTGGTCCGCGGCGTGCACCCGATGGTCGGCGAGCGGCTCAACCTGCGCCGCCTGCGGAACTTCCACGTCACCCGGCTGCCCGCCCCCGCGAGCGTCTTCCTCTACGAGTGCGTGGCGAAGGAGAACCCGAGCGACCGGCGCCTGGTGGCGCTGGCCCAGGTCCGCCAGCTGAGCGTGGTCCGCGACGAGGCCGGCGAGGTGGTCGGCGTACCGCACGCGGAGCGCGCGATCGAGAACTGCCTGGAGTCGATCCGCCGGGCCCGCACCGCCCGCGGTTCCGCGGGCAGCAAGCTCGACATGAACCACGTCTGGGTCCACGTGTGGCCGGTGGTCGACGCCGACATCAGCCAGCTCACCGCGCTCCAGGGCAAGATCACCCCGCTCACCGACGGCGCGGGCATCCACGAGGTGGTCGCCGAGGGCCGCCTCGCCTCCGCCGAGGGGCCGGTGCCGCTGAGCATCCGGTTCCACCGCCAGCCCGGCGCGGGCATCACCGCCTCGGTCGCCGCGCCCACCACCGAGCCGCTGCGCACCCTCGACGACTACGACGCCAAGGTGCTGCGCTCGCGGCGCCGCGGCCTGGTCTACCCCTACGAGCTGGCCGACATCCTGGCCGGTCCCGGCGGGTCGATGGTCGAGCACGACCTGGACGAGGACGGCCGCCTGGTACCGGTCTCGCGCCGCTACGGCCTCAACACGGCCGGCATCATCTGCGCGCTGGTCACCACCAAGACCGAGCTGCACCCCGACGGGATGACCCGGGTGCTGCTCTGCGGCGACCCGACGAAGGCGCTCGGCGCCGTCTCCGAGCCCGAGTGCCGGCGGATCATCGCCGCGCTCGACCTCGCCGAGGAGATGGGCGTGCCGGTGGAGTGGTTCGCGATCTCCGCCGGTGCCCGGATCTCGATGGACTCGGGCACCGAGAACATGGACTGGGTGGCCGCCGCGCTGAAGCGGATCGTGACCTTCACCCAGGCCGGCGGCGAGATCAACGTCGTGGTCGCGGGCATCAACGTCGGCGCCCAGCCGTACTGGAACGCCGAGGCCACCATGCTGATGCACACCAAGGGCATCCTGGTGATGACCCCGGACAGCGCGATGGTGCTCACCGGCAAGCAGTCGCTGGACTTCTCCGGCGGCGTCTCGGCCGAGGACAACTACGGCATCGGCGGCTACGACCGGGTGATGGGCCCGAACGGGCAGGCGCAGTACTGGGCACCCGACCTGGCCGGGGCGTTCGACGTGCTGCTGGCCCACTACGACCACACCTACGTCGCCCCGGGCGAGTCCGGGCCGCGGCGGGCGCCCACCACCGACCCGTCCGACCGGGACATCTCGTCGTACCCGCACCACTCGGCCGACAGCGACTTCACCACCGTCGGCGAGATCTTCGACCCGGCCCACAACAAGGACCGCAAGAAGGCCTTCGACATCCGCACCGTGATGCGAGCCGTCGCCGACCAGGACCACGCCACGCTGGAGCGGTGGGCCGGCATGGCCGACGCCGACACCGCCGTCGTCCT
This sequence comes from Nocardioides sp. GY 10113, assembly GCF_004919105.1. Taxonomy (GTDB): domain Bacteria; phylum Actinomycetota; class Actinomycetes; order Propionibacteriales; family Nocardioidaceae; genus Nocardioides. Next base: position 242,767 of record NZ_STGK01000001.1, on the reverse strand, counting down.
CGACGCGCACATCGGCGGCTTCCCGGTCTGCCTGCTCGGCATCGAGTCCCGCCCGGTCCGCCGACGGGGCTTCCCGCCCACCGACGGCCCGGACACCTACACCGCGGGCACGCTCTTCCCGCGGTCCTCGAAGAAGGCGGCCCGGGCGATCAACGCGGCGTCGGGCAACCGGCCGCTCGTGGTGATGGCCAACCTGTCCGGCTTCGACGGCTCACCGGACTCGATGCGCCACCTGCAGCTGGAGTACGGCGCGGAGATCGGCCGGGCGATCGTCAACTTCGACGGCCCGATCGTCTTCTGCGTGATCTCGCGCTACCACGGCGGCGCGTTCGTGGTCTTCTCCAAGGCGCTCAACCCGTCGATGACGGTGCTCGCCGTGGAGGGCTCCTACGCGTCGGTGATCGGCGGTGCGCCCGCGGCGGCCGTGGTCTTCGCCGGCGAGGTCGACAAGCGCACCGCCGCCGACCCGCGGGTCAAGGCGCTGGAGCAGGGCCTCCGGGAGGCGACCGGCGCCGACCGCGGTGCACTGGCCGCCGAGCTCGCCGAGACCCGGGCCGCCGTACGGGCCGAGAAGATCAACCAGGTCGCCGGAGAGTTCGACGGCGTGCACGACATCCACCGGGCGGTCCAGGTCGGCTCCGTCGACGCGGTGATCACCGGCGCCGAGCTGCGGCCGCGGATCGTGGCGACGATCGAGGAGTTCTTCGCGGGCTGAGCCCCGCGGTTCGCGTCACACGGACCCTGGCCGCATCTCGGTTGCGGCCAGGGTCCGGACGGCGTCAGGTCACGCCGGAACGCGATCGACGGCCGCCGTTCGCCGGACGACCTCGCGACCGACCAGGGCCACCACGACCACCGCGAGGAGGCCGTCGGCGACCGCCACCGGGAGCCGGCCCGCGAGGGGGAGCACGCCCAGGGCGAGCCCGGCCCCGACGTAGAGCCAGCGCGCCTCCCCGACCCGCCCGTTCGCGGCCTGCTGGAGCCAGGCGATCGCCGCCAGGGAGACCGCGACCGGCACGGCCACGGCCGCCACGGGTGCGAGCGAGCTGCTCCCGTGCTCGGCGTGCGCGAGGTGGAGCTGGGCCTGGACCCCGGCGCCGATCGCCCCCACGGCGGCGAACAGGGCGTAGTGGCCGTAGCCCCACAGGAACGCCGCCCTGCGGCTGCGGGTCAGGGCGTCGCGGCCGAGCGCGTCGAAGTAGATCCACCAGAGTCCGAACGCGATGACCAGCGCGGCCACCACGATCGCCGGCGCCGGACCGACATCGCCCGCGCCGTCGAGGGCGTCGCGCAGGCCCACGGAGACGGCCAGGATCGTCTCGCCGAGCACGATGATGGTGAACAGGCCGTACCGCTCGGCGATGTGGCCGGGGTGGTAGACCTGGTCCGGCGACCGCTTGACCGCCAGCATCGGCGTGGCCAGCTCGACGCCGAGCGCCGCCACGAAGACCACCGCGGTGGCGGCGGGCGGCAGCACCGCTCCGAGCACCCACAGCACCTGCGCGACGACCGCACCGCCGGCGTAGGTCAGCGCGAAGGCGCGGTGCGCGGGGTCGGCGCGGGCGGAGCGGAGCCACTGCGCGACCAGCGGGAGCCGCATCGCGGCGTACAGCAGGGCGAACGACAGCAGGTCCCCGTCCCAGGCCGTGGGCACCGCGGCGGCGACCGCGAGCACCCCGCCCATCTGGAGCAGCGTCAGCAGCCGGGTCAGCGGGTCGTCGTGGGAGAACGCGGTGGCGAACCACGTGTAGCTCATCCAGGCCCACCAGATCGGCACGAACAGCAGTGCGTAGCGGGTCGCGGCCTCCGCGGCGTGCCCGTCCACGATGCCGTGGTCGAGCTCGGCGGCGAGCACCGCGACGGCGACGACGAAACACAGGTCGAAGAGGAGCTCCAGCGGTGTGGCCGGTCGCTCGGGCACGCCGTGGTCACGCATCGTGGGCCCCGTGCCGAGGCCGCTGAGGCCGGTCACGGGCGCCGGTGCGAGACGAGCACGTGCTCCCGTCCCCGGCCGCCGGCGAACGCCAGCAGCCCCCAGTAGCGCGCGGCCGCCTCGAGCAGTGCCGCGGCGTCGAGCCCTCCGACGTCGACGGCGTCGAACCCCATCGCCGCGGCCAGCTCCACGACGGCGCCACGCGCCGCGGGGTCGTCGCCAGCGACCGGGAGGACCGGCCGGTGGCCGTCGGGGAGGGCCGGGTGGGTCATGTGCTCCGCCCCCAGCACGTTGAAGGCCTTGACCACGCGGACCCCGTCCCCCGCGGCAGCCGCGACGACCGCGGCGCCGCTGGGACTGCCGCCGGTGTCGACGCCGAACGGGTTGGTCGCGTCGACCACCAGCTGTCCGGGTGCGAGCCCGAGGCGTGGCACCACCTCGCCGACCGCGGCGAACGGCACCGCCAGCAGGATCAGCCCGGCGCCCCTCGCCGCCCCGTCGACGGGAACCGCCGTGGCGCCGGGCGGCACCCGGTCCCCGCGCACCGCGTAGCGGACCCGGCGACCGAGCGCGGCGAGGTTGTCGCCGAGGGCCCGGCCCACCCGCCCGGCACCCACCACGGTGATCGGGTCCAGCGCGCTCGGGCCGACGGGGTCGATGACGGCTCCCATGGGGCCACCCCCTCATTTCGTGTCAATGCTGCATCGAAACGGTACGCCCTGACCACGTCGCTTTCAATACAGCGACGTAACGTAAACTGGCGCGATGAGCCGTCCGTCGCCCGACCCCTCGCCTGCCGCGCCGGGGCGGCCGCGCGACGCCTCGATCGACGTCGCCGTGCTGGAGACGACGCTGCGCCACCTGGCGCGCGACGGCTTCACCGGGCTGTCGCTCGCCGCGGTCGCCCACGACGCGGGCACCACGCGGCCCGCCATCTACCGGCGCTGGAAGGACCGGACCGCGCTCGCGGTCTCCGCGGTCGCCCACCTCGCCCAGGTCTCCCCGCCCCGCGTCACCGGCGAGCCGTTCACCGACCTGGTCGCCGAGCTCGAGCACTTCCGCCACTGCATCACCGACGCCGGCGCCCTACCCCTGGCCGGGCTGATGCTCGGCGACGGGGTCGCCGAGGACGTACGCCGCGAGTACGCCGCCCAGGTCGTGGCACCCCGACGAGCCCGGATCCGGGCCTCCCTCAGCGCCGCGGTCGACCGCGGCGACCTGCCCGCGGACGCCGACCTGCTCATCGCCGCGTCCTTCATCACCGGCTCCTGGTACTCCCTGGCGCTGGCGGGCGCGGAGGTGCCCGACGACTGGGCGGTCCGCACGGCCACCCTCGTCTGGCGGGCGTGCGGCGGCGAGCCCCTCCCGGCTCACGCCCGCGCCAGCACCGCCCGCGCCGCCTCCCAGCGCGCCACCGGCACCCGGAACGGCGAGCAGGAGACGTAGTCGAGCCCGACCTCGTCGAAGAAGTGGATCGACTCCGGGTCGCCGCCGTGCTCCCCGCACACCCCGAGGTGCAGGTCCGGCCGGGTCTCGCGCCCGATGCGCGAGGCGAGCCGCACCAGCGCGCCGACGCCCTCGACGTCGATCGACTCGAACGGCGAGACCGGCAGGATGCCGCGCTCGCGGTAGGCCGGGAAGAACTCCGCCTCCACGTCGTCGCGGGAGAAGCCCCAGGTGGTCTGGGTGAGGTCGTTGGTGCCGAAGGAGAAGAAGTCCGCGGCCTCCGCGATCCGGTCGGCGGTGACCGCCGCCCGCGGCAGCTCGATCATGGTGCCGATCGGAATGCTCAGCTCCACCCCGCGCTCCACCTCGACCGCCTCGACCACCTCCTCGAGCTGGTCCCGGACCAGCCGCAGCTCCCGCTCCGTGGCCACCAGCGGCACCATCAGCTCGGGCCGCGGGTCGCCGCCGAGCTCGATCCGGTCGGCGGCCGCCTCCGCGACCGCCCGCGCCTGCATCGCGAAGAGGCCGGGGACCACGATGCCCAGCCGGACGCCCCGCAGGCCGAGCATCGGGTTCTGCTCGTGCAGCCGTCGGACCGCGACCAGGAGCTCGTGTCCGTGCGGGTCCTCGACCCGGCGCTCGTCCTCGATCGCCACCCGGACGGCCAGCTCGGTCAGGTCGGGGAGGAACTCGTGCAGCGGCGGGTCGATCAGCCGGATCGTCACCGGCAGCCCGTCCATCGCGGACAGGATGTCGCTGAAGTCCTGGCGCTGCAGCGGCAGCAGCTTGCGCAGCGCCGCCCCCTGCTCCTCGGCGTCCCGGGCGACCACCAGGTCCTCGACCAGCTCGCGGCGCTCGCCGAGGAACATGTGCTCGGTGCGGCACAGCCCCACGCCGGCGGCACCGAACCGGCGGGCGCGGGCCGCGTCGTCGGGGGTGTCGGCGTTGGCCCGTACGCCGAGCCGGCGCAGGCTGTCGGCGTGCTGGAGCAGCCGGCAGACGCCCGCGGCGACCGGGTCGTCGACGCGCTCGCCCTCGAGCTGGCGCACCACGTCGGAGTGACCCACCGGGACCTCGCCGAGGAACACCTCGCCGGTGCCGCCGTCGATCGAGACCACGTCGCCCTCCGCAACCGTCGGCCCGCCGCGGATCCGGAACCGGCGCTCGGCGAGATCGATCGTGATCGCCTCCGCCCCGCACACGCAGGTGCGGCCCATGCCGCGGGCGACCACGGCGGCGTGCGAGGTCTTGCCGCCCCGCGCCGTCAGGATGCCGGCGGCCGCGACCATGCCGGGCAGGTCGTCGGGGGCGGTCTCCTTGCGGACCAGGATCACCCGCTCGCCGCGTTCGGCCCACTCCACTGCGGTCTCGGAGTCGAGCACCACCCGGCCCACCGCCGCGCCCGGCGAGGCGTTCATCCCGCTGGTGACAGGCTGATGCGAGCCGTCGTGCTCGAAGCGCGGGAACATCAGGCTGGCCAGCTGGTGGCCGGTCACCCGGCGCAGCGCCTCGTCCAGGTCGATGAGCTCCTCGTCGACCATGTCGACCGCGATCCGCACGGCCGCCTGCGGCGTACGCTTCCCGACCCGGGTCTGCAACATCCACAGGTGGCCGTCCTCGATGGTGAACTCGAGGTCGCACATGTCGCGGTAGTGGTGCTCGAGCACCGACATGATCAGCCGCAGCTCGTCGTACGACGCCCGGTCGATCCGCGCCAGCTCGGCCAGCGGCACGGTGTTGCGGATGCCCGCCACGACGTCCTCGCCCTGCGCGTTGGCCAGGTAGTCGCCGTACACGCCCGTCGCGCCGGTGGCGGGGTCGCGGGTGAAGCAGACGCCCGAGCCCGAGGCCTCACCGCGGTTGCCGAAGACCATCGCCTGGACGTTGACCGCGGTGCCGAGGTCCTCCGGGATGCGCTCCTGGCGCCGGTAGAGGACGGCGCGCGGGGTGTTCCAGGAGTCGAAGACCGCGCGGATCGCGAGCCGCAGCTGCTCGCGCGGCGCCTGCGGGAACGGGTGCCCGGTGTGCTCCTCGATGATCGCCTTGAACGCGGCGACCAGCACGGCGAGGTCGGCGGTGACCAGCTCGGCGTCCGAGAGGACGCCGCGCTCCTCCTTCAGCGCCTCGATCCGCTCCTCGAACCGGTCGGCCGGTACCCCGAGGACCGTCGCGCCGAACATCTGCAGCAGCCGCCGGTAGGAGTCGGTGGCGAAGCGCTCGTCGCCGCTCTGCGCGGCGAGGCCCACCACCGAGTGGTCGTTGAGCCCGACGTCGAGGACGGTCTCCATCATCCCCGGCATCGAGAACTTCGCGCCCGATCGCACCGAGACCAGCAGCGGGTCCTTGGGATCCCCGAGGCGGCGGCCCATCCGCCGCTCGAGCGCCCACAGGTGGGCGTCCACCTCCGCCTCCAGCTCGGTCGGCTCGGCGCCGTGCTCGAGGTAGGCGCGGCAGGCGTCCGTGGAGATGGTGAAGCCGGGCGGCACCGGCAGCCCCAGCCTGGTCATCTCCGCCAGGTTGGCGCCCTTGCCGCCCAGGAGGTCCTTCTGGTCCTTGCTGCCGATCGCGAAGTCGTAGACGAAGGTGCCCATGCTCCCGACCCTGCCCGCTTTCCCGGGGCCGCGCGAGGGGCGATGGTCCCGAGAGGCACACGTCGGTCCACCGGCGGGTTGCGCGCGGAAGCGTCGGGGCGATGATCTAGAACTGTGCTCCCGGGGGCGTGACGAGGCCCCCCCATCACAGCGCGAGGCACGCATGTCCGACCGACCGATCCTGCTCTTTCTCCACGGCGTCGGGGGCGGCGACTGGGAGAACACCTGGAGGGCGCCGCTCGCGACGTCGCTGCTCGAGGCCGGCTACCCGGGCCTGGACGGGGTCAGGGTGTTCGCGCCGAAGTACGCCAACGCGCTCAAGGGGGTGGACGACGACGACCCGCTGCCCAAGCTGACCGTCAAGGCGCTCTCCGGCGAGGCCGCCAAGCGGCACCGCCGGGACTTCGAGCGCCGGACCGGCGCCGTCGAGATGCGGCTCGGCCGCCACGACCCGGGGAATGGATGGTTCGGCGGCGGCGCGATCGTGGGGCTGGCCGCCGGCGCTCCCGGGTTCGGCCAGGCCAACAACTACCTCACGAGCCGCCGGATCCGTGCCCAGGTGCTCAAGAGGGTGCTGGGGCGCCTGCCGGCGTCCGGCCGGATCGTCGTCGTCGGCCACAGCCTCGGCTCCGTGATCGCCGCCGACGTCCTCCGCCGCCTGCCCCCCGGCCTCGAGGTCACCGGCTTGGTGACGATCGGCAGCCCGCTGGGCCACCCCAGCTTCAACGTGGACAAGCTCCGCGACACCCTCGGCGGCCCGCCGAGCAACCTGGCGTGGTGGGTCAACTTCTGGAACGCCCTCGACCCGGTCACCTCCGCCAAGGGCGTCTCCGCCGTCTTCCCCTGGATGATCGACCATCGGGTGCAGGCGCCGCCCGGGCCGGCCGTCCACTCCGCGCGGACGTACCTGTCCCAACCAGCGGTCGCGCAGGCGATCGGCTTCGGCCTCTTCGGCTCGCAGTCGAAGGAGCTCGCCACCGTCGACACCGGCATCGACATCCCGCTCGACTACGCCGAGACCGTCGCCCTGCTGGCCCTCCGCTACGCGCACCTGACCAGCGCGCACCTCGAGGGCGACAAGCAGGAGCGGTACGCCGGAGCGCTGCGCCACGTGCAGGGGTCGACCGTCGAGCTGATCCGCAAGCGGAACGCCGACGCCGGGCGGCCGATGCCCTCCGCACTGGCCCGCCTGGACGTCGACCTCTCGGACCTCGAGGCGCCGGCCCCGGTGCCCGGCGAGGTCACCCACCTGTCCAAGGACGAGGCGATCGTCCCGCTGATCAGCATCGCCGCCGCGAACGTCCTGCGCCCCTTCGAGATCGAGGTGCCGAAGCGCGAGCGGCGGCTGGCGATGGAGGCGCTGACGGTCGAGATGGGACTGGGCCGTCAGATCGGCACCGACGTCTTCGTCGCCGGGGAACGGGCCCGCGACGTGCTCAAGATCGGCGGCACCAACTGGATCAAGTGGCTGGCCCTCGGCCTGGGCGCCGCCGCGGTCGTCGCCGCGACGGGCGGCCTCGCGCTGATGGCCGCCCCCGGCGCGGTCGGCGCCGCCGCCGTCACCAGCGCGCTGGCCGCCTTCGGCCCCGGCGGCATGATCGGCGGGCTGCTCACGGCCGGAACACTGGTCAGCGCCGGTGGCGGCGGGATCGCGATCGGCCTCGCCAGCCCCGGCACGTCGGCCGAGACGGTGGAGGCGGTCATCGCCACCCAGCTGTCGTCCGTCATCCTGCGCCAGCTCCAGGGGATCGACCAGGACCCGACCACCTGGGACGTGCTCGCCGAGACCGGGATCGAGGTGCGGCGCGAGCTCTCGCGCCTCCGCGCCTACTCCGACGACTCCGCTCCGATCCTGAGGGAGCTCAAGCGCAAGCTCGACGCGATCGACCGGGCGCTCGGCTACCTCCATGAGCACGGGCTGGGCCCGGGCGAGGAGGAGGTGGACCGGGACGACGCCGAGCTGGTCGACGCCGAGCTGGTCGACGCCGAGCTGGTCGACGCCGTGGTGGTCGACGACCCGCGCTGACCGGGCGCGGTCGCGAGTCGGCCGACGTGCTCGGTCACGCCGTGGAGGGCCTGCCGACCACGAAGAACGTCTCCCACTCGCCCGCCACGGTGCGGTCCGCGGTCAGGAACTCGCCGCCGCCCGGCTCGACGGACCACAGCCGCCCGGTGAGGGTGGAGACCCACGCATGGCGGCCGGGGTCCGCCATGGTGCCGAGGATGAAGGTCTCCCACGGCCCGCGCTGGGTGGCGCTGGCGGTGAGGGCGCCGCCACCGCCGCCGGCGGCGGAGACGAACAGCCCGTTGGCAGCCCGGAGGGCGACGAGCACCTTCTCGCCGTTGCCGTCCATGACGTCCTCGAGCTCCAGGACGGTGAACCGTTCCCGCGGGCCGATGAACTCCTCCGCGCCGGTCGTCCGCAGCGCGCCGGGCAGGACGACGGCGTCGTCGTCGTTGACCGTCACCATCCGACCGTCGAGCGTGATCAGGCTGCCGACGTACTGCCGCTGGGCCTGCGTGCTGGCGGCGGTGACCTCCGGGTCGAAGGAGCGGGTGGCGGTGAGCAGCGTCGGCGCCGGCCTGCCGTGGGCGTCCGGACGCTCGCCGACGGTGAACGCGACCAGCGTGTCGAGGGAGAGCGCGGCCGCGGCGACGGCGCTGCGGCTGGTGGCCCTCAGCCCGTCCACGGCCTCGGTCTCCGGCTTCCAGCTCCCCGCCTCGAAGAAGCGGACCAGCGGGGCACCGCCGCCGACCAGCGCCGTCGCGGCACCCGGACGCCCGGCGACGGCGGCCACACCCGCGTCCGGGCCCGGGGTGTCCGCGAGCGGGATGCGGTTGATCTGCCACGGCGGCCAGGCGCCCAGGTGGCCCTCGATGCTCAGCAACCGCGCGTCGTCGGCCCCCTCGGTGACGGCGTGGACCTGCACGTCGGATCCGTCGAGCGGCTCGGCCGCGAGGGCGCGGGCCCGCGCCACCGGCGGCAGGGTGTCGGCGTCGACGACATGGCCCGCCGCGTCGAGCGTGAACTGCCGGACGAGGCCCTCCCTGTCGGAGACGAAGAGCTCGATCCGGTCGGCACCCGTCGCGGCGGCGGCGAGGCGCGACCGCCCGTCGACCTCGACCGCCACGTCGTCCAGCGGATCCCAGGCCGGCCCCCAGGCGCCGTCGGCGAAGCGCCGGACCTGCACGGCCCCGCCCCCGACGGCGAACACCTGCTGCGTGGTCGGGGTGGGCGAGGCGACGGCCAGCCCGGCATCGGGCGCGAAGGTACGGCCGCCGAGGGCCCGCCACGCCTCCCAGACCCCGCCGTCGTACCGGCAGGTGTGGACCGTCCCGCTGCGACCGATCACGAACAGGTCGATGCCACCGTCCCGGCCGACCGCCGCGAGCTGCGAGGCCGCGTCGAGGTCGGGGGCGGCCAGGGGCGTCCAGCCGCGCCACGGGTCGAGGGTGATCGTCACCCTCGCCTCGCGGGGCCCGGACCCGTCCTCGGCCGTCACCCGCAACGGGGCGCGCCCGAGCCGCATCCACGAACGGGGTGTCGCAGGGCAGGAGGACAGCAGGTACGTCGCGCCGCGGGGAGCGGCCTCGGTGGCGATCAGGAAGGCGTCGCCGGGGCTCCCGCCGTCCGGGGTGGGGTACCCCCGGTCCCACCGGGACGCCGGTGAGCGCAGGGCGATCCACACGGGATCGCCGCCCGGGGCGAGGCCACGCGCGACGACGGCGACCTGGGGGCCCTGGTGCCCCGGGCGTGGCGAGCCCGCCCAGGGCGCGAGCGTGAGCTGCGCGGGCAGCCCGCCGGTGACGTCGGCGACCACCGTCGCGTCGGTGGGGTCCAGCCAACCGGCGCGCTCCGTCATCGGCGGGCTCATCCCCGGCCCCGCGAGCGTGTACGCCGGCGGCGTCCTCGTGCTGCCGGCGGGATCGGAGAAGGTCGGGCCCGTCGGCAACGCGACGGAGGCGTCCACCAACCAGCCGGGGCCACCCATCAGGCAGGACAGGTCGGTGTAGTCCAGATTGGTGAAGTTGCTGTACCGGCCGGCATGGCCGGTGAGGCCGGCGTGCCGGGTCTGGAAGAAGTGCCCCATCTCGTGCAGCACGATGTTGACGGAGAAGTTCAGGGCCACGACGGTCGGATCCGTCGCGGTCTGCCCGGTCCCCGGGTCCGGCCAGTCCTTGAAGACCACGAGGTGCTCGTCGTCGGCGAACGGCAACCCGTCGGCGGCTGCCTGCTGCCTGACCAGCGCCACGGTCTGGCTCGAGGTCGGCGGCGTCCCCCCGGCCACCACCAGCCTGACCGGCGCGTGCACGGACCAGGCGACCGACTCGCGGCCGCCCGAGGCGTCCGACCAGTACTGCTCGACGTACGCGCCACAGGCTGTCAGCCAGGCGAGGTCGAGCGTCGGGCCCGTCCGCACCAGGTCCTTGACGGAGGCCACCACCGCGACGAACTTGGTCGCCATGGATCGACAGTAGGCCGATCACCGACCCCGGTCGACGGTCGACCGCCGGGCGGCCGATGATTTCACCCCGCTCTCGGGGTCGAACTGGGGGACAAACCCGATGGAGACTGTCCCCACCCCCTGAGAAGGTCGAACCATGCACCGTCAGATAGCTGGCCGACTCACCGGCCGTGTGACCAAGTGGTTGGTCCTGCTGTTCTGGATCGCTGCACTCGTCGTCTTCGGCAGCCTCTCGTCGAAGCTGATCGACGTCCAGAACAACGAGGCGTCCTCGTGGCTGCCCGGGAGCGCGGAGTCCACCGAGGTGGCCGACGAGCTCGCGGACACCGTGGACCCCAACAACATCCCGACGCTCGTCGTCTACTACCGCGACTCGGGGCTCACCGCTGCCGACCGCGGCGAGATCGACGCCCAGGCTGCCGAGATCGCGACCCTCGACGGCGTGGTCGAGGGCACCGTGCTCACCCCCGAGCAGGCGGCGCAGGCGGGCTTCCCCGCCGAGTCCGCGGACGGCCAGGTCGCCGTCACCTCGCTCACCTTCAACTTCGGCGCCGACGGGTGGAACGCGATCCCCGACGCCGCGACCGAGGTCCGCGACATCGCCCAGATCGACGGCGTCACCGTCCACCTCGCGGGGTACGGCGGCCAGGCCGCCGACGCCGCCACGGTCTTCGAGGGCGTCGACACGACGCTGATCCTGGGCGCGCTGACCGTCGTCGTCATCATCCTGCTCTTCACCTACCGCAGCCCGATCCTCTGGGTGCTGCCGATCTTCAGCGTGGTCGTGGCCTACAGCGTCGCCGGCGGCGTGGTCTACCTGCTCGCCAAGTACGCCGACCTCACCGTGAACGGCCAGAGCCAGGCCATCCTCGGCATCCTGGTGATCGGCGCCGGCACCGACTACGCCCTGCTGCTGGTCGCCCGATATCGCGAGGAGCTGCGCCGCCACGACGACCGCCACGAGGCGATGGCGTTCGCGCTGCACCGGGCCGCGCCGGCGATCTTCGCCAGCGCCTCGACCGTGGCCGCCGGCATGCTCTGCCTGCTGATCGCCGACCTCAACTCGACCGCCGGCCTCGGCCCGGTCAACGCCGTCGGCATCGGCGTCACCTTCCTGGTGATGGTGACCCTGCTCCCGGCGCTGCTGGTCATCTTCGGCCGGTGGATCTTCTGGCCGAAGCGGCCCGCGCACGGCTCCCGGGAGCCGAACACGACCGGCCTGTGGTCCAAGGTCGGCTCGGCGATCGCGCCGCACCCCCGACGGATCTGGCTGGTCACGACCGGGGTGCTGCTGGTGGCCTGCCTCGGCATCCTCAAGATCGACGCCGGCGGCATGTCCACCGAGGACACCTACACCAAGGAGTTCGACGCGATCGTCGGACAGAAGGTGCTGATCGAGCACGGGATGGTCGACAACTCCAACACCATCCAGGTCGTCGCCGACACCGACCAGATCGCCGAGGTGCAGCAGGCGGTCTCCGGCGTCGACGGCGCCGGGGATCCCACGGACCCGCAACCGATCTCGCAGTCGCGCTCCTACTTCGAGGCGACCGTCGACGCCGACGTCTCCTCGCAGGCGGCGTACGACATCGTCGACCGGAGCCGCATGGCCGCGGACGGCGTCGACGGGGCCGACGCGCTGGTCGGCGGCGGGTCGGCGTTCTACCTCGACACCAAGGAGGCCGCCACCCGGGACAACTGGGCGATCATCCCGACGGTGCTGGTCGTCGTACTGCTGATCCTGATCGGGCTGCTCCGCGCACTGGCGGCGCCGCTGATCCTGGTCGGCACGGTGATCCTGTCCTTCGGCGCGGCGATGGGGCTCTCGGCGCTGCTCTTCGACTACGTCGTGCCACTGGTCACCGACCACTGGCCCGAGGGGGTGCAGGTCGATCCCGGGTTCCCGCTGTTCGCGTTCGTCTTCCTGGTCGCGCTCGGCATCGACTACAACATCTTCCTGATGACCCGGGTCCGCGAGGAGACCGCCACCCACGGCACCCGCCAGGGATCGCTGATCGCGCTGAGCTCCACCGGTGGCGTGATCACCTCGGCCGGGTTCGTGCTCGCGGCGACCTTCCTGGTGCTGGCCTCGATCCCGTTCGTCTTCCTGGTCGAGCTGGGCGTCGCGGTGGCGCTCGGGGTGCTGCTCGACACCATCATCGTCAGGTCGGTGCTGGTCACCGCGATCAACCTCGACCTGGGCGGCAAGATCTGGTGGCCCAGCGCGCTGGACCGCAAGCCGCCGGTCACCCCTCTGGCGGACGGCGCGACCGCGACCGCGGACAAGCCGGCGACGCCGGTGTCCGCCCAGGAGTGGTGAGCCGACCGGATACCCCAAGTGCGGGACAACCCGCGGCAGCACCCGGCGCCCCGCGCGCCGGGTGCTTGTCTGGAGCGATGGCTTCTCGGTGGCTGCGGTTGCTGGTCTCGGTGTCGCTGGCGGGCGCGGCGGGGTTGACCTTCGCCGCCGCCTGGCAGCGCTGGTGGCCCGCGTGCCCGCGGGGTGGCTTCGACTCGGCGGCCTGCCTGGCGGTGCAGAGCCACGAGTACGACTACCTCGTGCCGAGCGATCCCTGGGTACCGATCGGCCGGGCGGCCGAGCTCGCCGGGGCCTCCCTGCTGGTGCTCGCCGTGGCCGCGGCGGTGCTGCCGCTGGTGCTCCGCCCCGGACCGCTGCACGCCGGCACGCGGCTCCTCGTGGTGCTGACCGCCCTCGTACCTGCCGCGGGCCTCACCCTGCTCGGGCTGGTCACGCTGCGCGCGGGGATGGTCGGCCACCCGGTCGCGCCCGACCTCCCCGTCCTGACCCTCGGCTACCTCGCCTGCGGGGTCTTCTGGCCCGCGGCGCTGGTCTGGCTGGCCGCGACGCGGCCCCGACCGCGCGCGGCCGCGCTCACCACGGCCGTGCTGGTGGCGCTGGCCACGCCGATCCCGGCGCTGCTGGTCCTGGGTCCGCTCGCGGCCGGGTACACGTCGTACGACACCGCGCCGTGGAGCGAGGCGGGCGCGGCGCCGGTCCTGCTCGCGGCCGCGGTCGCGGTCTGGGCCGTGCGGCGACCGCGCGCCACACCGCCGCCCGCCGACCGCAGCCTCCCGACGGTCCGGCACTCCGCGTCCGCGTAGCGCTCGAGATGGCGCTCGCCGTCTGCCTGCTCTTCGACGACCGCTCCGACCGGCTGGTGCGGGAGCTGTGGTCTCGGCTGGAGGATGCCGGGGTCGCCACCCTGGCCACCCACACGCACGGCCACCACCAGCCCCACCTGTCGTACGCCGTGCTCCGGGACTGGGACCTGGACCGGGTCCGCGAGGCGCTCGCCACCCTGCCGCCCGCCCGGCCGTGGCCGATGTCCTTCCACGGCACGCTCGCCTTCCCGCGCGGCCGGGCCGCCCTGGCCCCGGCCGTCACCGCGGACCTGGCGCTGCGGCAGTGGCGGATCGCCACGGCCCTCAAGGCCACCGGCGCCGACCTGCACCGCAACTACGAGTCCGGCGAGTGGGTCCCGCACGTCGCGGTCGCCACCCGCGCCCAGGGCGACCAGCTGGCCACGGTGGTGAAGGCGATCGCCGACGTTTTGCCGATGACGGTCCGCGTGGACCGGGCGGCGTTGATCGACAGCTCGACCGGGCAGACCTGGCCGCTGCGCCGCATCCCCTGACGCCAGGCGTGTCACCGGTACGTCGGTGCCGGGACCCGCGGTCGCGCCCGCGGAGAGCGAGCCGCGCCTGCAACAAACTTCGAGACCGTCACTCGACGCCGATGAGACACACATGGCCAACACCGAGATTCCGCAACCGACCGCCGCTCCGCAGCCGGGCCCGCCCGGCCCCCCGCCCGCACAGGGCAGCAACGGGCTCGCAACCGCGGGCTTCGTGCTGGGCCTGCTGGGCCTGCTCGGCTCGTGGATCCCGCTGCTCAACATCCTCGGGATCCTCCTCGGCGCGATCGGCGTCGTCCTCGCCGGTGTCGGTCTCGCAAAGTCCAAGAGGGCCGGAGCCGGCAGGGGCCTGTCGATCGCCGGCATCGTCCTCGGCGGCCTCGCGGTCGTGTTCGCGATCGTCGTGAACGTCGCCTTCGTCGGCGCGGTCGACGAGGCCATCGACGACGCCATCGACGAGACGAGCACGTCGTCGGGCGCCAATGGCACCGGGGGCAAGTCGAACGAGCTGGACGAGGCCGAGGACGCTTCCTCCTTCGTCGACGGCGTCCTGACGACCCCTGACGTCAAGATCGTCATCACCGACAACAAGGTCATCCCGGTCGGCGCCAAGGGCAACGAGTACGGCGACAAGCCGGTCATCGCGTTCTGGTACGAGATCACCAACCTCAGCGGCGAGAAGATCGACCCGATGGAGTGGCTCTTCCTCATCAGCGCCTACCAGGACAACAACCCGAACGCCGAGAACGAGCTCGAGGTGGGCTCGCTTCCCGATGACCGGTTCCTCGACACCCAGATGGAGACGATCAAGAAGGGCGGAACCGTCGAGAACGCCATGGCGTACGAGCTGGACGACGAGGTCACTCCGGTCGACCTCGTCGCCTCCGACATGCTCGGCATGGACGAGTACGGCACGGTCACCTACGACGTGAAGTAGGCGGGTCCGGCGGGCACCCGTCGCACCTGTACTGAGCCGCAAGCGGAGGGGCGTGGCCCGCTGGCCCGCCCCTCCGCCGTCGAATCGGCGCCTCGCGGACCGGCGCCTGGAAAAACAAGAAACCCCCAGGTTTCCCTGGGGGTTTCGCTGTGCGCGAGGGGGGAGTTAAACCAGAGCATTTCCACGTTCAGATGTCCGAAATCCGCCAGCCTGAGCGTGATATCGACCTTCGAGCAAGTCCGGTTGACTCCCGATTTCCCGGGGGTGTGCCACCTGCGTCTCGGCTTCATCGCGGCCCGAGACATCGCCAAACGAACCACTACGGCCGAATCTGAGTGAGGTGAGGTCGCGCGCGGAATCGCCGACGTCGCGCGGCATCCGCTCAGCACACGCCCAGCCCCTACGGCTACAGACACCGAGGTCCGGAGCCGCACCGCCGGCGTTCCCCACCTCGCCGACAGTCGCCCGAACTGCACCCGTAGCCTTGAGTTGACCACTCCCCAAACAGAGCGTCAAGCCCTTCGCGATCAGCGCATAAGGGCTCACGGCCCCACGCGGACGGGACGCGCCAACCCACTCCTTCGGAGACGCCGAGGCATCAGCCGCTCTCATCCGAATCGGATCGGATCGGATCGGATCGGATCCGATGGAATCATTCTCGGTCTCTCAAAGCCAGAATTACCCGGCCCGAAACAGGGCGCAATGAGTGAAAGATTAACGATGCGCCACACCATAGAATTGCTTCGAGCCATGCCGCGCTTCGATAGGACGCTAATCCTCGTCGTCTACTCGGTCCTTGCGGCATCGCCCCTATACGCCGTTGGAGCGAACCAGGGCCTGCAATGCTCGGCTGAAGACTGGCAGAATTGCAGAACAATCTCCGGAATCGGCATCGCAATGGTTTCCATCGCACTATTCGCCGGCGGCGCGCTCTTCATGAGGTCGAAATTGACTCGCCGCTCCATTATCCGCGACCGTTGGGCACGACTGCAGATCGTCTGCATCGCTCTTCCCCTGGCCGGTTTCACGGCAACCGCCGCGGCATTCGCCCAGCAGGCTGGCGACCTATCGCGCGGGCCGTTGACCCTCTCCTTCATCGGCATTGCTTGTTGCGGCCTCCTTGCAGCCGATGTCTCCTCGCCCAAGCAAGGCGGCACGCCCATCCTCGCAGCAGCGATCTTCCTTCCAGCGGCAAGTGCGATTTGGACAAGCCATGGATCATGGGGCCATAGGGAGGTTGCGTCAGGCCATCTGTATGTGGGCTACCTGCTGGCTGGGATTGTCGCCGCCCTGCTGGGAAGCCCATTGGCCACGGACGGAGCGGTCGGACTATTGGAACAACAGTCCAGGCATATTCACGGCTTTATCAGATCCCTTCCCCGTCGAATATCACTCCGCTCGGTCGCCATCGCGATCGCGATTTGCAAGTTGGCTGGCTACCTCGTGTTCAGCGCCGATTCACACCTGATCACTTCACCGCTCGCGCCAACACTGGCAACCGCCACGGTCGTGCTGACGTGGGTCCTGCTCGCGTCAGGGCAGTCGAGCAACATTTCGGCCTCCAGGGTGTCGCGCTCGCGGTCCAGGCTGTTCGCATACCCACAAACCGCTATTGCATTCGTGATCGCACTGGCAGCCTTGGCCTACCTTGCATCCAGAAGCATTGCCTACGAGGCAAACCGGAGTCGCATTGATTTCGGAATCGAACTGAATCTCGCCCTAGCATTCCTCCTTGCCCCGATGGTGACTACCTCCATCCTCTCTATCTATACGAGCCGATTTCGCAAAACGTTGACGCTCGCAACTATCGCAGGGGCAACGTGGGCCAGCTTCAAGTGGTCCATTCTCCCGTACGCCGCAATTTATGGAATGGACTTCCACCTCGACCCGCTTTGGGCGGTCATTTCTGGACGGGGTGCCTACTTGTGGCTATTCGGTTGTTGTGCCTTAATCTGGGCCGGCACCCTACTGATTCGAATTTTGTTCAATTTGTGGGCAGCCAGTACGGGCGCTGGCCCCGTGCTATTCACTTCTGCACACTGGACGACGATCTATCGATCCAGGCTGCTATGGGCCGCATGGGCTGGAATCATGTACGTTTGCATACTGACCGCCGACGAGAGCGACTTTCTCGCGAGTGCACCCGATCCCGCGGATGTCGACCTAGTGACTACCGCCGCCTTCTTGATCCTTTCCGGTCTCGCTGGCCAGCAACTCTCCAATCGCGTTCTGATGGCGGTTGTCACATGGATGATATTGATGCCCGCAATGGCCTTCGCGCCGCTGATCGCCGGGTGGGTTCCCGCGGGCGTGCCGTTCTTTTCCGTCCTCGTTGCTCCCGCCATTCTTATGCTCACCACCGGCGCCAAGGAGCTGGTTGGCGATCCCCACGGCCCAGCGACCTTTCTGTCCGAAGTAGGTCTTTCCGGGATGACGGTGCCCATCTGGTCAATCACAGCCTCCTTCGGATTCGGTGTGTCCACCGTTTCCGACATGCTTTCCCCCTTGGTGGAAACACCCAATGGCGACATAGTCGAGAATCTACTCTTACTGATTGGCCTACCTGCCGTGACGGCGTTTTCTACGGCATCCCGCCACGGCTACCGCATACCTGAGCAAAGTTTCTTGTACCGCACCGAGGCTTGGGATGCTCTGATCCCCGAAAAAGGATGGCCGGATACCGGCGAAGGCATCTCATATGAGCAACGCGGCCTTATCTACGGCATTGCTCTCGCCGAGCGCTCCCTGGCCGCAGTTCAAACAAACGCTCCCCACGTCGACCCTGAAATGCGCGCTTCGCTGGACGCACTTTGGTCGCACGCAGATGGCACGCATCCGCTTTCTCTCGAATCGGCCAACTCGCTTCTCGAGTCATGCAACCAGAGGGTCGAACAACTGAGGGACAATGAGCGTCAGCCATGGCCCGGTTGGGGGGATCCATTTGCCGACCACTGGCTCGCATCCTTGGCGTTGAGTTGGTCGGCGGCGGTCGTAGTTGGGATTGAGGAGGACGATGCATGTCTAAGCGAGTTGTCCTCGATGGAGCGACAGCGCTTGGCGGCAATCGAGGCGACCGATGGCGCCACCGGAGATCATACTGAGCGCGCCTTCGATGAGGCGATGTTTCGCGCATTGCTTGCCGTTCGGTCACTGAATATAGCCGGAGTCATGACAGCAGCCACCAACTACTCCCTCGCCATATCAAAAGGACAATTGGACCTACTCAAGCACGAAAATGCCGAATTGGAATTGAGGGGAGAATTGGCCGTCTTGGGATCGCCGGCGTCGCTCTACCACGTGTTGGACATGATGAAGACCGTCGAAGACCTCAGAACGGGCGCGACCGCTTGACGCGTGCACGACATCAGCGATCCAGGCGCCGAGTCGGAGTCATGCCCAGCCTCCACCGCGCCCGCGCAGCCAGATACCCGCTTG
Source organism: Nocardioides sp. GY 10113 (assembly GCF_004919105.1). Taxonomy (GTDB): domain Bacteria; phylum Actinomycetota; class Actinomycetes; order Propionibacteriales; family Nocardioidaceae; genus Nocardioides. Next base: position 224,303 of record NZ_STGK01000001.1, on the reverse strand, counting down.
GTTTGACTCTGCATCTTCCGCCAACGCCCAAACCTCTCGCGAGAAATTGTTGGCATGGCCACGTGCCAGTGGGGCGGAGCCCAACATTCGGTCCGCGCTGGTCGTTCGTCGCCGCGGATTGCTCGGGATAGGCTGCGGACCAGCTGGACGAGTGCGGGCGGACATGCCCAGATCAGGAAGGCGTCGAATTGCTAAGGTTGGGCCGACCGCACGGTCTCGTGGCGTTCGCTGGCGACCGCATGTGGCCGCAACTCGACGCACTCGCTCAGTGGAGCGGCGGGCTGAGTGAAGTACACCTGGTTGTGGCGCACGGTGACGAGGCCTCGGGCGGACCCGCGGACCGGATCGCGGCGTTTGTCGCCGATGCCCTGCCTCACGTCGTTGTGAACCGGCACGGGCCGATCGCCGACGACGAGCCGGCCGAAATCTTGGCGGCCGTCGAGAAGGCGACCGGCGGCCACGGGGCCGGATGGCTCCTAGATGCTTCCGGCGGGTCACGGTTGATGTTCGCGGGAGCGGTGCGCGCCAGCGCAACGATCCCCGGCCTACGAGTGGTTCACCGCGACGCCCGTGGCCCCTGGTACGAGGTCCACGCCGACGGTGGCGCGCGCCTGCTGGAGGGTTGGGACCCCGCGGCGATCGAGCAGTTCACACTGGCCGACCTGCTGGCCGTCACCTGGGCGGACGAGGAGCGGACCGCGACCGTCCAAAGCACCACAGTGGAATCCGAGATCACCGCGGCCGCCGCCACCGCCGCCAAGGGGGCCGACTGGCGGCACGAGTTCGAACGCGCAGCCACCCGCGTGCGGGCCCGCCGATCGATCGGCCAGGGTTCGCTGTTCGAGCAGTTCGTGCTCGCACTGGTGCGTCAACTCGGCGTGGAAGCGGATGATATCGGGATCTCGGCAATGCTTCACGACGGCACTCAAGCGGTCCAGGAGGTCGACGTCGTGGTCAACAGCCACGGACGGCTTCACGTCATCGACTGCAAGCTCACCGACGAAGCCGGGTCCGCACCGATCGGGATGCAGATCCGCGACGCCTACGCCACCCGACGACAGCTCGGCGACGGCGCCGACCAGTACATCCTGCTCCGCCCCAACCGGGTCGTCGGCGAGGAGTTCCGCAGCCTCGCGGAGGAGTACGACATCCGGGTCGTCGACCAAGCCACCCTGGAGGAGCGGCCGCTGCCCGACGTACTTGAGCAACTGCTGCGCCCAGGACACCCCGGTTCGCCGGCCCCAAGTCGACCGCTCCCCCGGACGCTCCGGGTGGCGCAGGAGAACGGGCTTGTGGATGTGTACGCCGAGTTCGTCCAGTCCCGGGAACCGGTGCGGGTCTACGACCACCAGCGGTACATGGTCCTCCAGATCTCCGCCGGACGCCGCCTGACCTCTCACCAGGTGACGAAGGCTGTCTCAGGGGTACTGCGCGACGCGGGAACGGTCATCGACACGCAGCGCTGCAGCAAGGGCACCCGATTCACGGTCGTCGTGCGCCCCGGGGACCGCAGGCACGACCAGGCCGCCCAGCGGCTCGCGACCTTCACCCTCGACCACCTGCGCTGACCGGAGACCCGTCAGATCGTCCGCCAGGGACGCTGCTGCGAGGGGTCGACATCCCACGTCAGGACTCGATGCCGCAGTTCGTCGCGGGCCACTGCGGACGTGCTCCAGAGGCTGGCGAGCCAGGTGTTCATCTGGGACTCGCGCACGACCGCGAGTTGCCCGGCCAGCACCCAGTCGGGGTTGCCAGCGTACCCGTCGACGAACGCCTCCCAACGGTCACTGTCGCGGTGGAACCGGCGGTAGGTGACGAGCGACGGGGCGAGGTCCAGCTCCGGGGGGCCGATGCAGAGGTCGTCCAGATCGATCATCCTGTGCTCGCCATCGAGGCGGACCAGGTTGCCGGGCCAGGCGTCGCCGTGGAGGACGACCGCACCGGCGGCCGCATTCAACGGGAGCCCTGCGAGCAGGTCGAGAGCTGCTTCGGCGTGGGCATGCAACGAGCCGGAGATCTCGCCGGGGATCGTGGGGTCGAGCTCCTTGAGGCGCCGCCGGATCCGGTCAGCGACACCCGGTGCCGGGAGATCGACCGGCGGGACGACGGCGTGCAACCCGGCGAGGGTGCGCCCCAGAGCAGCGGCATCGTCCGCCCCATCGTCGCTCACCGGCTGACCGAGCGGCCATGCCGTCGCGACGAATCTGTCGGCCCGAACCGAGGCCGGTCGGGCTGGCGGCACGACGGGCGCACCTGCCTCGGCGAGCTGGCTCGCCAGGTGCAGGGCCGCATCGACTGCTGGCAGGTCGTCGATGTGGTGGACGCGCAGGATCACACGTTCCACTGGCGCTCGGAAAACAGCGGCGGAGCCCCGGCGTACTAGCTCGAGGTGACCGACCGGATGACCGAGCAGTTCGGTTGCGAGGTGCCGCAGCTCAGGCCTGCCACGATCGTCGGCGACGATTTCGGCCAACGAGTCGGAGGTGGCCGTATGCGCCGGAGAATGGTAGGTGTCGCCCGTCCCTGATCGGGTTCGGCACGCTGGGCAGGCTGGTCGATGGCGTGAGCAGTCGCCCAGCGGCGCGCTTCCGGGACAACTTGAACCGGTTCTGGTTCGGTACCGCCCATGACTCAGATCGAACGCGCGTACGACGGCACAATTCCCTTCGCCCTCATGGTTGTCGTGCTCCTCACCACCGGCGTGTTCCTCTGGCGCTCCTTCAACGGCAACGAGCCCCTGGGCGCACGCAGCATCGCCAGCATCAGGGTCGCGCTTCTCACGGCCTCCGTCGCGTGCGTCCTCTACGTCACACTGCTTCCGGCGCAGGTCGGGGAGGGCGGGAGCGAGCTCATGCCGTTCACCAACCTCGACTCGTACGCGGGCCGCTCGCAGGCAATCGCGAACACGCTCCTACTCATCCCCACCGGCTTCCTCTACGCACTGAACATCGCGCGCGGCAGGGAGCGCCCGATCCGGAATCTCGCCGCGTTCGCGGTGCTGTTCTCCGTCGGCCTCGAGGTCGCCCAGGGCGTCCTCCCCATCCACCGCGTCGTGGCGACCGAGGACGTGCTGATCCACGTCGTCGGCGGGTTGGTCGGTGGGCTCGCCGCATTCGCGATCTGCGCCGTCGCTCCGCGTCGGGTCATCGCCGTGACCGCAGCCTGATCCGCGATCGTCGGAACGGTTCCCGTCGATCCGCTTCCCCTCGTGGGTGCACTAGGTGTGTACCGCTTCAGATCGCTCGAAAAGTGAGGCACGAAACTGCTCCGGTGAGCGACGGCGCCGTCCCTCGGCGGTGGGCTTCTCCAGGCCGAGGGACAGCAGGGGCGTCAGCAGCTATCGCAGGTGCAGGTCAGGCTCCAATCCGCAGTCCCAGCACACCGGCCATTGCCCGTACGGGATGTACTCATGTGTGGCTTCATGAGCCTCACACCAACGACAGACTTCGACAGACACGGCGTTTCTCTCCCCTACTCGGTACCTTGACGGATGCCGACGGCGGCGCCCCCTTCACCGGGGACCAGCACTCGGCGTCTCGGACCGTGCAGCCCGCGGTGACCCGCGCAACAGCGACCAAGATGGGACGGCGCTGATGGGACGACAGCCACGGCACCGCTCGATCTGCATTCGAATGCCGAGACGGTGAACTGGCCGCACTTCACGAGTGGCCCCGTGTCCGGCGCCGGAGCCGGAATCTATTCAGAGCTCCGAACAGCCGGCACCTGGCGTGTCCATTCCGGGGCGTGCTTGCGCTTGCAAGGGGCATGGAGATTCTGTCGATCAAGGCGCCTGGCGCCTGCGCCCACTGCCGGCAGCCGTTCGAGCGCCCGCCCGCGCGCGTCGGGCGCATGCGGGTCTACTGCTCCGATCGGTGCCGCAGGGCCGCCTGGGATGCTCGTGCACGGCCCGGCTCGGACGGCGTCAGGGTCGTGATGGTCGAGCGGGTGGTCGTTGAGGCAGTCGACCTCAACGAGTGCTCGCGAAGGGTGGCGGAGTCCCCGGTCGCGTGTCGCAACGTCCTGCGGGCGCTGCAGGATCTGGCCGAGGCTGGCCGCCTCGACTCCGACCCGAAGTGGGAGCGCGCGTACAAGGCCTTCCTCGATCTCCGCGCCACGCTCGAGCCGAAGCCGAGGGGGTGGCGGTGATGAGCGGGCGGCTGCTGACGACCAGGGAGGCGGCCGAGCTCCTCAACGTCCCCGAGCGGTGGGTCGCGGACGCGGCCAGGGCGGGCCCCATCCGGTGCACCAAGATCGGCAAACACGTTCGGTTCCGCGCCGAGCACATCGAGGAGCTCATCGCCGCCGGCGAGCAGCCGGTGACCGCGGCACCCGCGGGGCTCACCGTTGTTCCGCCCCGACGCAACGGCAGTCGCTCAAGGCTCTGAGCGTTCAGGTGCCGGGCCCGACGATCTGCGCGATCCGGTGCGCTCGGTCTTCTACTTCCCGAGCGAGTGCCTCGAGCTCTGCGCGGTCGATCGGTTGGGTCGCCTCCAGTGCCGCCGCACGGATGAAGGAGGTGACCTTGGCACCGGCGGCCTCGGCCCGTGCACGCAGCTCGGCGATCTCGGCATCGGAAAACCGCACCGAGATGGTTACGTTCCGACGGACCGTCACCGGCTCCGGGTGCTCGAGGTCGAACTCCGAGACGCCCTCGGTCGTACCTCACCTCCACTCGCGCCGACCCGATCGATTGTGTTACGGAGCAAGTGGTTCCGCAACGCAATCCGGAATCCGCGGCCAGTCGCTACGTCAACACCTCGGGCAGCAGCGAGAAGTGGCCACCGGCCGCGGGCGTGAGAGCCGGGAAGTGGCGGCGATCAAAGGTCGCGATCTCGTACACGCCCAGGCGCTCCGCGACCGCCGCCACGGACGCGTCGGTGCCGCCGAGAGGAAACGACGCGTACGCCCGCACCAGCGAAGCCATGCGCTCGACGTCCGCGGTGGTCAGGTCCACCAGCGTGAACGTGCCCTCGGCAACGGCATCAAGGAACGCGGCTTCCACCTCGGGGCCGCCGTGTGCGTTGAGCCAGTAACAGACCTCGGCCATCACGGTGGCCGGCAGCAGGATCTCCTCACCTGACATGTGCAAGGTGCGGAAGAGGTCGTTCGCCACCGCGTAGTAGCGATCCTTCACGTTTGCGAGCGCGACCAGCGGGCCGGTGTCGCAGATGATCACTGCTGTTCGCTGCCGAAGCCGCGGGCGAGGACCGAGTCGACGTACTCCGGCGACGAGCCGTCGTCCGGACCGTCCTTGATCATGCCGGCGAACTTCGGGGGCCACGTTCCCTTGGGCGTCGACGAGCTCAGCCTGCGGGCGTCCGCGAGCAGCACGTCGACCTGATCGTCGGGCATGCCCTCGATCAGGTGAATGAGCTCGTCGCGGTTCGCGGTCACGACATCCACTCTAGGTGAGCGGCACTGCGCCCCGCAGGCGTCGGCGCGCGCAATCCACAAGCCCGCGTTCACGCCTGCCCCTTGGGTCGGATCGTTTCTCCCGACAGCGCGGTGTCGATGATCCCGGAGATCAGCTCGTCACCGACCGGCAGCAGGTGGCCGTAGGTGTCAATGGTGGTGGTGATCGACTCGTGCCCCAGCCGCGCCTGGATGTGCGGGAGCGGGGCGCCGCCGGCGACAAGCCACGCCACATGGGTGTGGCGGAGGTCGTGGAAGCGGAAACGTGGGACGCCCTCGGCCTCCAGCGCCTTCATCAGCTTGCGCCAGACGTGGGTGGCGAAGTCGGCGTTGTGGAGCGGGTAGCCCTTGTTCGAGGTGAAGACGAAGTCGTCCGCAGCCCGGCCCTCGACGTGCGGCCGGAGCACCGTCACCAAGGACGGGGAGATGGTGATGGTGCGGCGCGACTTCGCCGTCTTCGGTACGCCGAGGTGGTGCTCACGCATCGTGTGCTTGGCCGTCAGCTGCCGGGCCAGCCAGCCAGGGATCTCGGTGGCGTCGGCCTCGCCGTTGCGCTTCCACGCCTTCGTCACCCGGATCGTGCGGCGCTCGAGGTCGACATCACCCACCCACAGGGCACCGAGCTCGCCGAAGCGCAGGCCGGTGCCGACCGCCACCGTCAGCAGGTCCCCGAAGGGGCCGGCCAAGGAAACGGCCCGACGCAACTCGGCCTCGGTGAGGAACCGGAGCTCGGGCCGGGACTGCTTCACCCGCGACATCCGCGGCGCCGTGCCGATCGCGGGGTTGGCCGCGAGGTGGCCCTGGTCGACGGCGTACGCGAAGACGCCGTGGATGAGCCCGTGGTAGTTCGCCTTGGTCTTCAAGGACCGGTCCCAGTCGATGAGCCACTCCTTGAGGTCGGCCGAGCCGATCGCCGACACCGGCCGCGTGAACAGCAACCGCCCACGCACCGACAGCTCAGCCAGCACCCGAATGTGCCCCAGGTAGCGCTTCCGCTGCCCCGGCGACAGGTCGACGATCTGCCGCACGTACTCCTCCCCCAGGTCGTCGAACCGCGGCGTCGGCCGCAACGGATCAGCCGACGCAACCGGACGGACGAAGCCCTCGCCCTTCACCCACCCCTCGGGCCACCGCTGCCCCGCCGCGTCGACCATCTTGCGGAACCCCTCGGCCCGCAGCAGGTTCTGCTCGTCGGAGCCGGCCGCGAACGTCTCCACCTGCCGCGCGCCCTCGCGGAACCCGCCCAGGCGCCACACCACCCGCGCCGACGTGCCCCCGTCGGAGCGCCTCCGCTTCTCGATCCACGCCATGCCCAGCACCTTCCGAGTAAGGCTGGTGCCCCCATCGTGCCCCCACGGGCCGACAGTTCCTCGGGAAAAACAAGAAACCCCCAGGTCATCCCTGGGGGTTTCGCTGTGCGCGAGGGGGGAGTTGAACCCCCACGTCCTTTCGGACACACGGACCTGAACCGTGCGCGTCTGCCTATTCCGCCACTCGCGCTGGTGTGGTGAAGCGCCTGAAGGCTAACCCAGCGATGGCCCCGGACTCAAAACGGGGGCGCATGTCGGGGTGCGGGCGGCTCTCGCGGTTGGCGGGGATGCCGGATCGGCGAGGTCCACCCCGATACGATCGAGCGACCGATCCGCCCCCGTGCAGAGCCGTACGGCACACTCCGGGGCGTTCCAGCACGCAGCAAACGACCCGACGCCGATGTCGGGCTCTGAGAGGGGGTGCCTACCCGTGGGAGGACTTCAGCGTTTCGAGGAGCGACTCGAACGGGCGATCTCGGGCATCTTCGCCCGGACCTTCCGCTCCGCCGTGCAGCCGGTGGAGATCGCCGCCGCGCTCCAGCGGGAGCTGGACAACAAGGCGCAGGTGATCTCCCGCGAGCGGCGGATCGTGCCCAACACCTTCCACGTCGAGCTCTCCGCGGGGGACCTGGACCGGATGGCCGCCTACACCGGCACCCTCGCCGACGAGCTGTGCGACCAGCTCCGCGACCACGCCGACCAGCAGGGCTACGTCTTCCCGGGCCCGGTACGGATCGACTTCGATCGTGCCGAGGACCTGAGCACCGGCCGGTTCCGCGTGCTGAGCAAGGCCGAGGCCTCGGTCACCGACCGCCACCACCCGAACGGCCCGGCCGCCACCGGCCGCTCCAGCCGCGCCGTGCTCGAGATCAACGGCACCCAGCACCCGCTCTCCGCGCCCGGCGCGATCGTCGGCCGCGGCAGCGACGCCGACCTGCGGATCAACGACCCCGGCGTCAGCCGCCAGCACGCGCAGTTCCTGGTCAGCCAGTCCAGCACCGGGCAGGGCCCGGTGCAGATCGAGGTGCACGACATGGGCTCCACCAACGGCATCCGCGTCGACGGCCAGAAGGTCACCCGCGCCGTGCTCCGGGACGGCTCCCGGGTCCAGATCGGCCACACCGACCTGGTGCTGCGCCTGCACCACGAGAACCAGCAGGGGGGCGGCGGTGCCTGAGCTCACCCTGTTCCTGGTGCGCATCGCGTACCTGGCGATCCTGTGGATCTTCGTCCTCTCCGCGGTCTCGGTGATCCGCTCCGACATGTTCGGCGCCCGGATGCCCAGCCCGGCCGCGGCCGCGCCGCAGCCGCGCGCGGCCAAGCAGAAGGCCGCCACCCCCAAGAAGCGCGGTACGCCGACCCACGTCGCCGTGGTCCAGGGTCCGAACTCGGGGATCACCGCCGACCTGGCCGACGCGCCGATCCTGATCGGTCGGGGCAACGACGCCGCCATCAAGCTCGACGACGACTACGTGTCGACCCGTCACGCCCGGATCGTGCACAGCAACGACCAGTGGCTCGTCGAGGACCTCGGCTCCACCAACGGCACGTACCTGGGCACCCAGCGGATCACCCAGCCGGTGCCGATCGGCCTGGGCTCGCAGGTCCGGATCGGTAAGACGATCGTGGAGCTGAGGAAGTAGATGAGCCAGACCGAGCCCCTGCCGGCTCCCCCCAGGCAGCTCCGGCTCCGGTACCACGCCGTCTCCGACGTCGGCCGGGTGCGCAAGGACAACCAGGACTCCGGGTACGCCGGCCCCTGGCTGCTCGCGGTGTGCGACGGCGTCGGCGGCGCCGCCCGCGGCGACATCGCCTCCAGCACCGCGATCACCGAGCTGCGCACGCTCGACGAGCCGCCCAGCAACATCGACCTGCTGACCCGCCTCAGCGACGGGATGCACGACGCGCACGACTCGATCGGCCACCAGGTCGACCAGGACCCGGCGCTCAACGGCACCTCGACGACCGCCACCGTCGCCCTCTTCGACGGCCAGCGGCTGGCCGTCGGCCACGTTGGCGACTCCCGCGCCTACCTGCTGCGCGACGGCGAGCTCTCCCAGCTCACCAACGACCACACCCTGGTGCAGAGCCTGATCGACGAGGGCCGGATCACCGAGGCCGAGGCCCGGGTGCACCCGCACCGCAACCTGATCCTCAAGGCCCTCGACGGCCTGCACGAGGTCGAGCCCGACCTGTTCGCCCTCGAGCTGGTCCCCGGCGACCAGCTCTTCCTGTGCAGCGACGGTGCCTGCGGCGTCCTCGAGGACGACCGGATCGCCCGGATCCTGCGCGGCAGCACGCCCGAGTTCGCGGCCGTCGAGATGGTGCGCGCCAGCCTCGACGCGGGCAGCTCCGACAACGTGACCTGCGTCGTCGCGGAGGTGATCACCGCCGAGGCGGCCGACGCCGACCCGCACTTCGCCGCCCTGCAGCCCGAGGTGGTCGGCGCCGCGGCGGAGCTGAAGCGGCGGATGCCGCGCGCCCTGTTCCGCGGGCACCGCTCCGGCGACACCGGCGAGATGGAGCCGATCGACGCGGAGATCCCCGCCGGCATCGACCACGTCATCCAGGCCGACCCGATCGACCCCGAGGCCTACCGCTACGCCCCGCGCGCCCCGCGCCGCTACGGCTGGGCGCGGCGCCTGCTGGCCCTCGCCGTGCTCGCCGGCCTCGCGTGGAGCCTGCTGGCCACCGGCTACTGGTGGACCCAGCGCCAGTACTACGTCGGGGAGTCCGACGGCTTCGTGACGATCTACCGCGGCGTCAGCGGCATCCCGGGGCTCTCCAGCGTCTACCAGACCAGCGACCTCGCGGTGGAGGACCTCTCCGAGGTGGACCGCCTCAGCGTGGAGGACGGCCAGGCCGCCTCCGACCTCGAGAACGCGGAGAAGATGGTGCGCGACCTCGCCGAGCGCGGCGCCGCCGACGACAGCGACGACTCCGACGAGACCACCTTCCCGACCGACTCCACGACCGACGCGACCGAGCCGCCCGGCTCCGAGTCCGCGCCGACCGCGCCGACCACGGAGGCCCCCACCGAGGCCGGCGCGAGCGTCGACCAGGCCGGCCAGGGCTGAGCCGACGATGACGACGAACTCGGCCCCGATCGGCTTCGCGCACCGCCGACGGCGGGGCGCGGAGCTCTTCCTGCTCGTGCTGGCGCTCGCCGTCGGCATCGGCGCCTACGCCGCGGTCGGCCTCGGCGTGGACGGGGAGGTCCCCGCCAACCTGCTCGGGTACGGCGGCTGGCTGACCGCCCTGATCGTCGCCGCCCACGTCACGGTCCGCCTCGTCGCGCCGTACGCCGACCCGGTGCTGCTGCCGGTCGTGGCGGCCCTCAACGGGCTCGGTCTGGCGATCATCCACCGCATCGACCTGGCCGTGGACACCGGCAACGCGAGCCGCCAGCTGGTCTGGATGAGCCTCGGCGTCGGGCTGTTCGTGGCGACGCTGGTGCTGATCCGCGACCACCGCGTCCTGCAGCGCTACACCTACACGTTCGGGCTGGCCTCGATCGTGCTCCTGCTGCTGCCGATGCTGCCCGGCATCGGCAACGAGGTGAACGGCGCGCGGATCTGGATCCGGGTCGGCCCGATCGGCTTCCAGCCCGGCGAGATCGCGAAGGTGCTGCTGGTCCTGGCGTTCGCCAGCTACCTGGTGCAGCACCGCGACGCGCTCGCCCTGGCCGGGCGCCGGATCCTCTTCATCGACCTGCCCCGCGGCCGCGACCTGGGCCCGATCCTCACCATGTGGGGGGTCAGCCTGGCGATCCTGGTCCTGCAGAAGGACCTCGGCTCCAGCCTGCTCTTCTTCGGGCTCTTCCTGGTCATGCTCTACGTGGCCACCGAACGACCCGGGTGGCTGGTGGTCGGCGGGCTGATGTTCCTCGGCGGCGCGGTGGCGGCGTACGTGTTCGTGCCCCACGTGACGCAGCGGGTCGACATCTGGCTCGACCCGTTCGAGGACCGCAACGGCGACGGCTACCAGCTGGTGCAGAGCATCTACTCGTTCTCCTGGGGCGGGATGATCGGCCGCGGACTGGGCCAGGGCATGCTCACCCTGGGCTCCGGGGACAACGTGCACCTGCGCGTGCCCGAGGCGCACAACGACTTCATCATGGCCGTGATCGGCGAGGAGCTCGGCCTGACCGCCGTGATGGCGGTGCTGCTGATGTACGGGCTGATCGTCGAGCGGGCGCTGCGCGCGGCGCTGATCGCCCGGGACGGCTTCGGCAAGCTGGTCGCCACCGGCCTCGGCACGGTCATCGCGATCCAGGTCTTCGTGGTCACCGGCGGCGTCACCCGGCTGGTCCCGCTGACCGGCCTGACCACGCCGTTCCTCTCGGCCGGCGGCTCGTCGCTGGTCGCGAACTGGGTGATCATCGCGCTGCTGCTGCGGATCTCCGACCACGCCCGCCGCCCCGCGCCGGCGGTCGCCAGCCCCACCGGCGAGCTGGACCAGATGAACACCCAGATCGTGAAGGTGGTGCCGCGATGAACAAGCCGATCCGCGCGGTGTCCCTCTTCTGCATGGTGCTGTTCCTGGCACTGATGGTGAACGTCACCTACCTGCAGTTCTGGAAGGCCGACGACTACAACAGCGACCCGGCCAACGCCCGCTCCGCGGAGGCCTCCTTCGCCCGCGAGCGGGGCCTGATCCTGGCCGGCAGCGCCCCGGTGGCGCGCAGCAAGCCGGTCGACGACCAGTTCAAGTACCTGCGGGTCTACCCCAAGCCGTTCCTCTACGCGCCGCTCACCGGCTACCTGCAGCTGGGCACGCAGACCGGGATCGAGCGCTCGCAGAACGACATCCTCTCCGGCGAGGACCCCCGGCTGTTCGTGAACCGGCTGGTCGACATGCTCCAGGGCGACAGCAACCAGGGCGGCAACGTCGTCCTGGCCATCAACCAGCGCGCCCAGCGGGTCGCCTACGACAAGCTGCAGGAGACGATCGGACCCGACGGCGAGGGCTCCGTGGTCGCCATCGAGCCCAAGACGGGCCGGGTGCTGGCGATGGTGTCGCTGCCGACGTACGACCCGAACAAGCTGGCCAGCCACAACGCCACCGAGCGCACCCGCACCTACGAGCGGCTCGACACCGACGACAGCGAGCCGCTGCTCAACCGCGCGATCCAGACCCGGCTCTTCCCCGGCTCGACCTTCAAGGTGGTCACCGCGGCCGCGGCGATCGAGAACGGCCTCTACACCGTCGACGACAACGTGCCCTCCGGCGCGACCTACCAGCTGCCCGGGACAACCGGCGAGCAGAACGTCGTCGACAACGAGGGCCGCTACCTGTGCGACGCCGCCGAGGTGCCGTTCCGGACCGCGATGGCGCAGTCCTGCAACACCGCGTTCGCCCGGATGGCGGTCGAGCTGGGGCCGGAGAAGATGCGTGCCCAGGCCGAGGCGTTCGGCTTCAACAGCGAGTACCTGGAGGACCTGCCCGGCCAGGTCGAGTCGGTCTACCCGACGTCGGTCACCGACCCCGGTGCCGACGAGTCCCGCGAGCTGAACGACGCGGAGACGGCCCGCACCGGGTTCGGCCAGTTCGAGGTCCAGGCGACGCCGCTGCAGATGGCGATGGTCGCGGCCGCGATCGGCAACCGCGGTGGCCTGATGCGGCCCTACACCGTCGAGGAGCTGCAGACCGCCGACTACCAGACGCTGGAGAGCACCGACCCCGACCAGCTGGGCGAGGCGATCTCCCCGAGCACGGCGAGCCAGCTGGCCGAGCTGATGGTCGACACCGTCGACGGCGGCACCGCCTCGCCCGCGGCGATCCCCGGCGTGGACGTCGCCGGCAAGACCGGCACCGCCGAGCGCGGCATCGCCGGCGCGCCGCCGTACGGGTGGTTCATCTCCTTCGCCCCCGCCGAGAACGCGCAGGTCGCGGTCGCGGTGATGATCCAGGAGGCCCCCGGCCAGCAGATCGCCGGCGGCCAGCTCGGCGGCCCGATCGCGAAGGCCGTGATGGAAGCGGTGATGGAGAAGTGACCGAGCGCTACGCGGACCCGGCCCACCGGTACCGCCTCGACGCCAAGATCGCCACCGGCGGCATGGGCGTGGTCTGGCGTGCCACCGACATGCGGCTCGGCCGGACCGTGGCGGTGAAGGTGCTCAAGAGCGAGTACGCCGAGGACATCACCTTCCGCACCCGCTTCGAGACCGAGGCCCGCAGCGCGGCCGCGCTGCACCACCCCGGCATCGCCGGCATCTTCGACTACAGCGCCGAGGGCGCGACGTACCCCGAGGAGTCCGCGCCGTTCCTGGTGATGGAGTACGTCGAGGGCGAGCCGCTCTCGGCGCTGCTGGCCCGCGCCAAGGACGCCGGCCGCACCCTCGACGTCGAGGCCGTCCGCACCCTGATGGCACAGACCGCCGACGGCCTCGCCGTCGCCCACGCGGCCGGCATCGTGCACCGCGACATCAAGCCCGCCAACCTGCTGATCACGCCCGAACGGCAGGTCAAGATCACCGACTTCGGCATCGCCCGGGCCGGCGACAGCACGGCGATCACCCGCACCGGCGCGGTGATGGGCACCCCGCAGTACCTCTCCCCCGAGCAGGCCCGCGGCACCACCTCGACGCCGGCCTCCGACGTCTACAGCCTCGGCATCGTCGCCTTCGAGTGCCTGGCCGGCTACCGGCCGTTCGAGGCGGAGACCCCGGTGGCGACCGTCCTGGCGCACCTGCAGAAGCCGGTCCCCGACCTCCCCGACACCGTGCCGGCCGACCTCGCCGCGGTGGTCCGCCGGGCGATGGCCAAGGAGCCTCGCGACCGGTTCCCGGACGGCGCGGCGTTCGCCGCCGCGCTGCGCGACCCCTCCCGGTTCCTGCCGCCGCCCGGCGCGGGCACGGTCCTGGACCCCGCCACCGCGGTGATGCCGGCGGCGACCGGGGTCGTGCCGCCGGTCTCGCCCGGCACCGGCGAGGTGCCCGACGTGGGCCACCTGGACCCCGTCGCGGCCTACGAGGGCACCGAGGAGGACGACGGCGGGGTGCGCTGGGGCATCGTGATCGCGGTGATCCTGGTCGTCCTCGCCGTGGTGCTCGGCGCCTTCCTGCTGCTCGGCGGCGACGGCGACGACGAGCCCGAGGCGCCGGCGACGACCGCCTCCAGAGCGCCCACCACCGAGACCACCCCGACCACGCCGAGCGAGCCGACCACGAGCGCGACCACGGAGGACACCTCGGTCACCATCAACGCCGACGACTACGTCGGCGAGGACGTCCGGACCGTGGAGAGCGAGCTCTCCGCCCTCGGCCTGCGACCCACCCTGGTGGAGCAGACCAACGACGGCTCCCAGACCGCCGGCGTGGTCACCTCGGTCACCCCCTCGGGCACCGTGCAGCGTGGCGACACGATCACGGTCACCTACTGGGGCGCCGCGCCGCCGCCGACCACCAGCGCGGCGCCGACCACCACCGCGCCCACGACGCCGACCACGGCACCGCCCACCACCGCGCCCACGACGGCCGCGACCACCGAGAGCACCAGCGCAGAGGAGGGTGTTCAGCCATGAGCACCGGACCGACCGAATCCAGCACCGTTGGCGGTCGCTACCAGCTCGGCGAGCTGCTCGGCCGCGGCGGCATGGCGGAGGTCCGCAAGGGCACCGACGACCGGCTCGGCCGCGTGGTCGCGGTGAAGCGACTCCGCACCGACCTCGCCAGCGACGCGACGTTCCAGGCCCGGTTCCGCCGCGAGGCCCAGTCGTCGGCGTCGCTGAACCACCCCGCGATCGTCGCCGTCTACGACACCGGCGAGGAGCCCTCCGCCGACGGGACCGCGATCCAGCCCTACATCGTGATGGAGTACGTCGAGGGCCGGACGCTGCGCGACGTGCTCCGCGAGGGCCGCAAGATCCTGCCCGAGCGGGCGCTGGAGATCACCAGCGGCGTGCTCTCCGCGCTGGACTACAGCCACCGCGCCGGGATCATCCACCGCGACATCAAGCCGGGCAACGTCATGCTGACCAAGGCCGGCGACGTGAAGGTGATGGACTTCGGCATCGCCCGCGCGATGAGCGACGCCGCGTCCTCGATGACCCAGACCGCGGCCGTCGTCGGCACCGCCCAGTACCTCTCCCCCGAGCAGGCGCGCGGCGAGACCGTCGACTCCCGCTCCGACGTCTACTCCGCGGGCTGCCTGCTCTACGAGCTGCTCACCGGCCGGCCGCCGTTCGTCGGCGACTCCCCGGTCGCGGTGGCCTACCAGCACGTGCGCGAGCAGGCCGACCCGCCCTCGACGCACGACCCCGACCTGTCCCGCGACATCGACGCGATCGTGATGAAGGCGCTGGCCAAGCGGGTCGAGGACCGCTACCAGTCGGCCGCCGCGATGCGCACCGACATCGAGCGCTACCTGGCCGGCCGGCCGGTCTCGGTCGTGCTGCCGCCGACGGTGCCGACCCCGGCCCCCGACCCGAACGCCGACACCGCGGTCCGCGCGCCGGTGCCGCCGGCCCCGAACGACGACGGCCGCCGTAGCAAGGCCCCGCTGTGGATCCTGCTCGGCGTCCTGCTCGCCGCGCTGCTGGCCACGGCGTTCGTGGTGTGGCCCAAGCTCTTCCCGGAGCGGGAGGTGCAGGTCCGGGTGCCCGACGTGTTCCGGATGACGGAGGCCGACGCCCGCGACGCCATCGGCGACGCCGGGCTGCTGATCGGCGACGTCACCTTCCGCAACGACGAGAACATCGACGCCGGGCTGGTGAGCGAGCAGAGTCCGGACGGCGGCGACTACGTCGCCGCCGAGACCGAGATCGACCTGACCGTCTCCACCGGGCCCGGGGAGTTCCCGCTCCCCGACGTGACCGGCAGGAAGAAGACAGCCGCGATCAACCAGCTGGTGGAGGCCGGCGTCGCGCGACGCAAGATCTCCGAGACCTCCTGCGACGCCGACGACGCCCAGGGCACCGTGGTCGAGCAGACCCCCCGCGGCGGCACCTCGGTGGCCAAGGACGTCAGCGTCGAGCTGTGCATCTCCGACGGTCCCGAGGAGGTGCCGGACGTCATCGGTCTGCCCCAGAAGCAGGCCGAGGCCGCGATCGAGGACGCCGGCTTCAACCCCGTCGTCCGCGACTACTCCGGCGAGACCACCGACCCGAAGGGCACCGTGGTCGACCAGGTGCCCGGCGGCGACCAGACCCGCGACCAGGGCTGGGACGTCGTCATCTTCGTCTCCACCTACGAGGAGCCGAAGGACCGCGACGGCGACGGACTGACCGACGACCAGGAGGCCGAGCTCGGGACCGACCCGAAGAAGGCCGACACCGACGGCGACGGGCTCGACGACAAGGCCGAGGTCGACGCCGGCACGGACCCGACGAACCCGGACACCGACGGCGACGGCGTCTCCGACGGCACCGAGGTGCAGCAGGGCAGCGACCCGCTGGATCCGTCCAGCCGGCCTTCGCAGGGCGACCAGGGCGGCGACCGGCGGCGGTTCTGGCCCACCACGCCGCCCCGGGACTGACCGCGGCGGCCACGGCATGGGCCGTCCCGGAGGCCTCCGCCTCCGGGACGTGCCGACGGGGCTGGGTCTCGGGCTGGGTCTCAGGCGAGGTCTCGGGCGAGGGGTCGGGCGAGGTGTCGGGCGCGCTGCGGGGCGGTCAGCGCAGCGGTACGGCGTACCGCATCTCGTGGACGCCGGTGAACGCCGGTGCGACCACCTCGTCCTCGACGTCCATCGCCCAGCCGACGGCGATCGTCGGGTCCGCGGCGTCCGCGCGGTAGCCGCTGACCAGCGGGTCCGACGCGATCGAGGTGACCAGGTCGACGGGGTCGCCCACCGCCTCGATCACGTAGGGCTGCGGGTAGGGGACTCCCTGGAGCTGGACGGCGTTGCCCTCGCACTTGATGCCGGTGGTGGAGACGACCCGCTGACCGGCGATGGTCACCGCGCTGGCACCGCCCAGCCAGAGCGCGTTGACGACGGCCTGGATGTCCTGCTGGTGCACGACGAGCCGGTTGAGGTTGAGGTCGGTGCCGGCGTCGATCGCGGCGGCGAGGACGTCCTCGGGCGCGTCGGAGAGGGTCACCGAGACGCCGGGGCCCTGGCGCGGCTCGAGGCCGGCCGAGTCCTTGAGCTCCGCCACCTTGCCCTGGGCCCGGGCCACGCCGGCGTCGGCGATGTCGTTGGTGAGCGCCTCGACCTCGTCGGTGAGCGCCTGGCGCCGGTCCTCCAGCGACCGGTAGCTGGCCGCGTCGGCCTCGACCACGCCGGCGAGGTCGGTGTAGCGACCCGGCCGCAGGTCGGTGCCCTCGCTGTCCACGGCCGAGGTCACGAAGAGCGCTCCGGAGAGCAGCACGACGACCGGGGTGCCGATCCGCCACACGTGAGCCCGCCGGTTCGCCTCGGGCGAACGGTGGCCGTGCGACTCCTCGGCATGGACACCCGTCATACTGACTAGGGTAGGCGCGGCGCTCGCGCCGATCCGCACCACCCCGTACTGCCGAGGAGTCTCCCCGTGGCCAAGCCGTCCCGCCTGCCGAAGATCCGCAAGGAAGGCTCGGCCTCCATCGACCCCGATCGCGGTCCGGTCTTCACGCCCCGGTTCGTGATCGCGCTCGCGCTCATGGTGCTCGGCATCGCCTGGATCCTCTACACCTACGTCGGTGTGCGCCCCGAGGACGGCTGGGGTGCGATCAACCTCGACACCGGCAAGGAGAACGCCGCCGGCGGCCCCGGGTTCATGCAGGACCTGGAGAACTGGAACTACCTGATCGGCTTCGGCCTCTTCTTCGTGGGCCTGCTGGCCGCCGCCCACCCGTCCACGCCGCTGGGTCGTGGCCGCGGCGTCGTGGTCGGCATGCTCGGCTGCTTCCTGCTCGGCCTGGTCTGGATCTGCTGCTACTACATCTTCCTGACCGGCCAGGACCCGGCCGACATCCCGATCTTCAACGACCTGGGCCAGAAGAACCTCTTCGTCGGCATCGGGTTCATGGCCACCGGCTTCGCGTTCGCCACCCGCTGGGAGTAGGCCGAGCCGGGCCCCAGGCCCCCGCGAGCCGGGCCTCAGGCACCCGCGAGCCGGGGCACCAAGCCATTCAGACGGGGGCTTCCGACCACGTGTCGGAAGCCCCCGTCTCGCATGTCCCGGACCCCCGGCTCGGCGGGTTTTCCCCAGGTTCTTCCACAGTCTGGGGAGGAGTTACACCGATGTAGTTCTCCCCAACCTGTGGAGAATCCTGGGGAGAACTACCTCGGTGTCAGTCCTCCCCACCGCGTCAGAGCAGCAGCTTCTTCTGGACCTTGCCCATCGCGTTGCGCGGCAGCGTGTCCACGAAGACCACCTCGCGCGGCCGCTTGTGCCAGGAGAGCCGCTCGGCGACCAGGTCCGCGAGCGCCCCACCGAGCCCCGGCGCCGGAGCCGCGGCCGGCACCACGAACGCCGTCACCCGCTGACCGAGGTCCGCGTCGGGGAGTCCGACCACGGCCACCTCCGCGACCGCGGGGTGGTCCAGCAGCACCGACTCGATCTCGCCGCTGCCGATCCGGTAGCCGCCGGACTTGATCAGGTCGATCGACGCGCGGCCCACGATCCGGTGGAAGCCGCCGGCATCCCGGGCCGCGATGTCGCCGGTGACGAACCAGCCGTCCTTGCTGAAGGAGCCGGCGGTCGCCTCGGGGCGGCCGAGGTAGCCGTCGAACAGCGAGGGACCACGCACCTCGAGGCTGCCGATCGACTCACCGTCGGCCGGCACCGGCTCCCCGGTCTCCTCCGAGACGATCCGGGTCTCGGAGGCGCCGACTGGGACCCCCACCCAGCCGGGCCGACGCTCCCCGTCGGCCCGCGCACTGAGGGTGATCATCGTCTCGGTCATGCCGTAGCGCTCCACGGGCCGGTGGCCGGTGAGCGCCGCGAGGCGGGCGAACACCGAGGCGGGCAGCGGCGCGCTGCCCGAGACCAGCAGCCGGGCACGGGAGAGCGCGCGGGCCGCCGGCGGGTCGGCGGCGACCCGCCCCCACACCGTCGGTACGCCGAAGTACAACGATCCGCCCGCGGCGGCGTACCCGGCGGCAGTGGGCCGCCGGGTGTGGCGCAACGGGGAACCGAAGCGCAGCGGGCCGAGCGTGCCCAGGATCAGGCCGTGGGTGTGGAAGAGCGGCAGGCCGTGCACCAGCCGGTCCTCCTCGGTCCAGGCCCAGGCCTCGGCGAGCCCGTCCAGGCCGGCGGCGATCGCCTCCGCGCTGAGCTCGACGCCCTTGGGCGCCCCGGTCGTGCCCGAGGTGTAGAGGATCAGGGCCGGCCGACCGGTGTCGGACCGGTCGCCGGCGCCGGCGCCGGCGGTCGCGCTCGCGCTCGCGCTCGCGGCGGGGTGGACCACGGGCAGGTCGACGCCGTCACGGGTCGGGCCGGACCAGGCCACCGCGCGGCTGTCGCTGACGATGTGCGCGACCTCGGTCGGGCCGGCGTCCGGCGGGACCGGGACCACCGGCACGCCCGCGGCGAGGCAGCCGACGACGGCGACCACGGTGTCCAGCGACGGCTCGGCCAGCACCGCGACGGGGCCGTCCGAGGCGATGCCGGCGGCGAACCGGCCGGAGGCCTCGACCAGGTCGCCGCGCGAGAGCGCGTCGTCCCCGACCCGGACGGCGACGGCAGCGTCGGTGGCGCCCGGGTGGTCGACCAGGGAGCTGAGCAGCGGCGTCATGCGCTCGGCCCGGCTCAGCTGAGCTGCACGACGCGCAGCGCCGTGGCGGCGAGCAGGAGCGCGGTGAAGCCGGCGACGCCGGCCCACTGGACGGTGCCGCGCCTCGGGCCGCGGGGCGCGAGGACCAGGATCGCGGCGACCAGGGCGCCGCCGAGCAGGCCGCCGACGTGGCCCTGCCAGGAGATGTTGGTGCCGGGCATGAAGGTGATCAGCACGTTGAGCGCGAGCCAGCCCCACAGCCCGGAGATGTCGGCCTTCATCTTGGTGCCGATCACGAGCAGCGCACCCATCAGGCCGAAGACCGCCCCCGATGCGCCCAGCGTGAGCTGGTACTGGCCGGAGAGCCAGAACACCGACACCGAGCCGGCCAGCGCGGAGACCAGGTAGAGCGCCACGAAGCGGGCACGGCCCAGCACGTGCTCGAGCTGCGGTCCCAGGAACCACAGGGCGAGCATGTTGAAGCCGATGTGCAGCGGTTGGACGTGCGCGAACGCGCTGGTGATGAGCTGCCAGTACGCGCCGTCGGCGACGCCCGGCAGCCACGTCCCGCCGTTGGCCAGGCAGGCGGAGCGGGCGACGTCGAAGTGGCCCGGCCCGAGCTGGCACAGGCCGTTGGGCCGCAGCGCCAGCAGGTCGACCAGCCGGCTGCCGGCCCCGCCCGTGGGCAGGATCGCCGCCCAGACGGCGACGTTGATCCCGATCAGCGTGACCGACACCGAGCCCGGCTTGCCCGAGCGGATCCCGCCGTACGTCGTACGTCCGGCGCGGGTCGCCTTCGCCCCCTCGGAGACGCAGGAGGGGCACTGGAACCCGACGGCCGCCTCGCGCATGCAGTCGGGGCAGATCGGCTGCCCGCACCGCTGGCAGCGGATGTAGGACTCACGGTCGGGGTGCCGGTAACAGGTCGGCACCCCGGCCGTAGGTTCCGTCATCGAGGTCAGGCGCCGATGATCTCGACGGACTCGATGACCACGGGCTCGATCGGGCGGTCCATCGCGCCGGTCGGCGTGGTCGCGATCGCGTCGACCACGTCGCGGCTGGACTGGTCGGCGACCTCGCCGAAGATCGTGTGCTTGCGGTTCAGCCAGTCGGTCGGAGCGACGGTGATGAAGAACTGCGAGCCGTTGGTGCCCGGGCCGGCGTTGGCCATCGCGAGCAGGTAGGGCTTGTTGAAGACGAGCTCGGGGTGGATCTCGTCCTTGAACTGGTAGCCCGGGCCGCCGGTGCCGGTGCCCAGCGGGCAGCCGCCCTGGATCATGAAGTTCGGGATGACCCGGTGGAAGCCGAGGCCGTCGTAGAACGGGCCGCTGCGGCCGTTGCCGGCGTCGTAGGCCTTCTCCCCGGTCGCGAGACCGGTGAAGTTGGCGACCGTCTCCGGCGCGTGGTTCGGGAACAGGTTGACGGTGATGTCGCCCTTGTTCGTCTTCAGGACGGCCTGGAGATCTGCCATGGCGGTTGTCGATCCTCACGTCGTTGTGTGCCCGGACCCGGATGCCCGGAGCGTGGGGTGGTGCCGTGCCGCCGCGCGCGGCGGGTCGGTGCGTCGATCCTACGGTGGACGCGGGTGGTCGCCGACAGCCACCCGTGGTGGGATGGGCGCAGACCAGGCACCACCGACCGGTGGGCCGAGCGGCAGAAGGGACCCCCACCATGGCGAAGCTCAAGAAGCTGGTGATCGTCGCAGGCCTCGGCGTGGCGGTGGCGGCCGTCGCCAAGCGCCTCCAGGGCGGCGGCGCGGGCAGCGAGTGGCAGTCGTCCGCCGGCCCCTCGGCGACGATCCCGCCGGTGCCCCCGACGCCGCCGATGCCCGAGCCCGAGCCGACCCCCGCGCCCGAGCCCACACCCACCCCCGAGCCCGAGCCGACCCCGGGACCGGAGACGGTCGCCGAGCCGGATGCGGACGCCGAGCCGGCGCCCGACCCGCTGACGGACCCCATCGACGAGGTCGAGGCCGCGGCCGAGCAGGCGGACGCGACCGAGGAGAAGCAGACCGAGGAGAAGCCGGCCGAGTGAGGCTCCGGTGGTTGAGGTGCGAGCGAAGCGAGCCTCGAAACCACCAGACCCGCGTGACGGGCCTTGGCTTCGAGGCTCGGCCGCAGGCGGCCTCGCACCTCAACCGCCGGCGGGACCGGTCAGGCGTCGGCGAGCTCGGCGGCGAGGTCGTCGCGCAGCTGCAGCGCGACCTTGTGCTCGACCCAGAAGATCAGGCCGGGGATCAGACCGGCGATCATCATCAGCAGGAACTGCGGGAGCGCCCAGCGCGCCTTCTGGGTCAGCATGAAGGCGATGATCACGTAGACGATGTAGATCCAGCCGTGGACCATCCAGACGATGTCCAGGTCCTCGCCCAGGCGCTGCGGCCCGGTGCCCTGGGCGAACCCGTACTTGAGGACGGCGTCGAGCGTGCCGACCAGGAGCAGGACGCCGACGATGTAGGCCAGCACCCGGTAGGTGGTGAAGAGCTTCGTCACGACTCCGAGGCTACGGGGTCTCCCTGCGCCGGCATCGAATCGTCGCCGGCGTCAGCCTCGTCACCCGAGCCGTCCGGACCGGCCTCGCCACCGGCGTCCCGACGGGCCTCCTGGAGCGCTTCGCGCACGTACCGCCACCAGAGGAAGGCAGCGAAGCTGGCGAAGACCCACCACTCGATGGCGTAGAGGATGTTCCGCAGGCCGGTGAACCGGCTGACCTCCGGCATCTGGTCCAGCGTCGCCGCGGCCAGGCCCGGCTCGGGCTCCTCGGCCACGACGTAGGCGCCGTACAGGTCCTGGTCGACGCGCTGGACGAGGTCGGCGATCCGCACCTGGGGAAGCACGTCGTCGCTCGGGTCGGGGTCGGTCTCGCCGGTGCCCTCGCCGGGCTGCAGCCAGCCGACCAGCTCGCCGGTCTCCCCGGGAGCCGGTACGTCGGCCGGGTCGGTGCCCGCGGGCACCCAACCGCGCACCACCGGGATCGCGGGGGCCGTGGCGTCGCCGTCGGTCAGCGGCGTCACCACCCAGCTGCCGTCCGCGCCGTCGGCGGCTTCCCGGCCGGAGACCAGGACGGTGCCCTCGGGCAGCCAGGTGCCGGCCACCTCGACCGGGCGGCCGAGTCCGGCGCGCGGGAACGGGTCGTCGGGGCCGATCAGGTCCTGCAGCGGCACGGGCGCGGCCTCGGTGAGGTCGACGCGCTCGGCGGCGCGGCGCGCCTGCCAGGCGTCGTACTGCCAGACGCCGAGGCTGATCGCCACGGAGACCAGCACCAGCGCGATGACGTGTGCTCCCAGCAGCTGCGGGTGCCACCAGCGAACGGCCCTCTGCTCCACCCGGTCAGGGTAAGCGCTGGCTCCTCGGCGCCCCGCTTCGGCGGGGTCCCCGTGGCCGGCGACGTGATCAGAGCCTCTCGGCCAGCCGCCGGGCCGCGACCTGCAGCACCTCCCAGGCGGTCGCGAACGGCGGCGCGTAGGACAGGTCCATCCAGGCCAGGTCGTCCACCGTCATCCCGCCCCACAGCGCCGCCGCCGCGGCGTCGATCCGCTTGCCGGCCCCCGGCCCGCCGACCACCTGCACGCCGAGCAGGCGACGGTCGGACCGGTCGGCGAGCACCTTGATGGTGATCGGCTCGGCCTCCGGCATGTAGCCGCTGGCGGTGGTGCCCTCGGTGACGAGGGAGGCGACGTCGTGGCCGGCCTCGAGGGCCTGCTCGGTACCGAGGCCGGTGCGCGCGACCTCGAGGTGCTCGCCGCCGGCGGCGAACCGGGTGATCGCCGTGCCGAGCACCCCGCCGAACTGCCACCCGGCGCCGAGCAGGTTGGCGCCGAGGATCCGGCCGGTCTTGTTCGCGTGCGTGCCCAGCGGCACGAACGCGCGCTGTCCGGTGATCCGGTGCCGGTACTCGCAACAGTCCCCCGCCGCCCAGATCCCGGGCGCGACCCGGCCGCCGGGGTCGGGCAGGTAGCCCCCGTTCTCCCCGAGCGGGAGGCCTGCGGCGCGCCCCAGGGCGGTGGTCGGCTCGACGCCCAGCGCGGGCACCACCAGGTCCGCCGGAAGCCGCTCCCCGGCGGTGGTGACCACCGCCCGGACCCGGCCCCCCTCGCTGACCACCTCGCCGATCTCGACGCCGGAACGCAGCACGACCCCGGCCCCGGCGAGGTCCTCGGCGATCCGGTCCCCGAGCTCCTCGTCGAGGCTGCTCATCACCCGCGAGCGGGTGACCAGGGTGGTCGCGACGCCGCGGCGCAGGAACGCCTCGGCCATCTCGATGCCGAGGTAGCCGGCGCCGACGACCACCGCACGCGGCCCGGCTCCGTGGTCGTGGCCGCCCCGGGCGGCGGCCGCGGTCTCGGCCTCGGCGATCAGCTCGTTCCAGCGGGCGCCGTCGACGAGCGTCTTCACCGAATGGATCCCGGCGATCGGCTCGCCGTCCCGCTCCGCCCAGTCGGGGTGCACCGGGTGCGCACCGGTGGCGAGCACCAGCTCGTCGTACCGGAGGGCCTCCTCGGCCCCGTCGGCGGTGGTCGCGGTGACGGTGCGCCGCACGGGGTCGAGGGCGGTGGCGCGGGTGTGCAGCCGCAGGTCGATGCCGGCCGAGCGGTGCTCCTCGGCGGTGCGGGCGACCAGCTCCTCGCCGTCACCGACCTCGCCGGCGATCCAGTACGGGATGCCGCAGGCCGAGTACGACGTGTCGCCGCCGGCCTCGAGCACCACCACCTCGACCGGCCGGCCGGCCGCACGGGCGCGGCGCAGCGCGGTGTGCGCCGCGCTCATCCCGGCGGCGTCGCCGCCGACCACCACGATCCTCATCGGGGTGAGCCTAGGGGGCAGGCGCAGGGCGCCTCGGTGTCGAGGCTCGGCGCCGGGGCGCCTCGCACCTCAACCAGCAGTGGCCGGTGGTTGAGGTGCGAGCGACGCAGCTCAACCAGCGGTGGCCGGTGGTTGAGGTGCGAGCGAAGCGAGCCTCGAAACCACCCGACCCCCGGCTCGGCGGTTCCTCACCCCCGGCTCGGCGGTCAGACGGCGGCGCGATCGGCGCCGAACAGGTGCACCGGGAGCGCCTCGACGCCGTACACGGCCGAGAGCTTGCGGAAGTCCAGCTCGGAGATGTCGTTGGCCATCGCCAGGTCGGGGAACCGCTCGACCAGCATCCGCAGCGCCGTGCGCAGCTCCATCCGGGCCAGCTCCGCGCCGACGCAGCGGTGCATGCCCCAGCCGAACGAGAGGTGCCGGACGGGCTCGCGGGTGGGGTCGAAGGTGCCCAGGTCGTCGCCCAGCACCGGGTCCCGGTTGGCGGCGAGCAGGGAGACGCCGACGCAGTCGCCCTCCTTGATCGGGACCCCGCCGATCACCACGTCGCGCTTGGCGAAGCGGAGGAAGGCGAGCTGGACCACGCACAGGTAGCGCAGCAGCTCCTCGATCACCCGGTCCACCGACGCCGGGTCCGAGCGCAGCATCCGCGCCGCCTCGGGCGTGGAGGCGATCAGGTAGGTGCCCATCGCCAGCATGCTGGCGCTGGTCTCGTAGCCGCCGAGGAAGACGCCGTCGGCGATGCCGCCGAGGGTGACGTCGTCCAGCTCGTCGCCGTACTCGGCGATCATCGCGCCGATCAGCCCGTCGCCGGGGGCGAGCCGCTGCTCCTTGACCGCGTTGATCAGGAACTCGCGGGTCTGCGCCTGCGCGCCGAACGCGCCGGCGCCGCCGCCGGAGAGGTCGAACCGGGCCACGCCGAGCTCGAAGAAGCGCCTCCGGTCCTCGACCGGCAGGCCGAGCAGGTCGCAGATCACCTCGAAGGGGACCGCGAACGCGAACTCGGCGACGACGTCGACCGGGCGGCCCTCCTCGGCCGCGGCCGCCATCGCGTCCAGGCGGCCGGCGACGACCGCCTCGATCGAGGGCTGCAGCCGGGCCAGCCGGCGCATCGTGAACTCCGGGGTCAGGTAGCGGCGCAGCTGGGTGTGCAGCGGCGGGTCGGTCATGCCGAGCCCACCGATCTGCTCCTCCTCGGTGCGGCCCTCCTGGGAGACGAACTGGCCCAGGTCGTTGGACCAGGTCTCGGCGTCGCCGGAGAGCACCTCACGCGCCGCGTCGTAGCCGGAGACCAGCCACACGCCGCGGCCGAACAGCTCGGCGAGCCGCTTGACCGGCTCCTCGGCCTGGGTCCTCATCAGCCCCGGCAGCGGGTCCAGACCGTCGCGCTTCAGCGGGAGGCTGAGCGCGTCCGGGAAGAAGCGGAGCTTGCGCAGGTCGATGCCGTTGCGCATGGTGCGGTTCAGCACCCACAGGCCGAGGTACCGCTTCAGGGAGCCGAACAGCTGCATGAGGCGTATTCCACCAGAACAGGCACCCCTTTCACCTCGGGGTTGCCCCTGATCCTCCGAGTGGCGTACGGCACGTCGCGGCGCCACACGGGAGGTTCACCGCGATGAAACCGCGAACGACTCGACGCTGGCTACGCTGCAGGAATGGACTGGAGCGACTACGAGGCTGCCCTGTTCGACCTGGACGGCGTCGTCACGCCGACCGCCGAGGTGCACATGCACGCGTGGGCGAAGATGTTCAACGACTTCCTCGCCGCGCGGGGTGACTCCGCGCCGTACACCGCCGAGGACTACTTCACCTACGTCGACGGCAAGCCGCGCTCCGACGGCGTCCGCTCGTTCCTCGCCTCACGCGGGATCGAGCTGCCCGA
Organism: Nocardioides sp. GY 10113; assembly: GCF_004919105.1. Classification (GTDB taxonomy): domain Bacteria; phylum Actinomycetota; class Actinomycetes; order Propionibacteriales; family Nocardioidaceae; genus Nocardioides. The sequence goes on along the minus strand of NZ_STGK01000001.1, from coordinate 198,259 downwards.
CGGCTCGCCGGACGACGGCCCCGAGGCCGAGACCGTGCACGGGCTCGGCAACCGGAAGAACGGCTACTTCGGGCAGGTGCTCGCCGACGAGGGCATCGCGCCGTACCCGGGCTCGCTGCGCCTCCTCGACCTGCTCCGTGAGCGGGGGACGCCGATGGCGATCGTCTCCTCCTCCCGCAACGCGCCCGACGTCCTGGAGGCGGCCGGGGTCAGCCACTACTTCCCCGTGGTCGTGCACGGCGGCGTCGCCGCGGAGCAGGGGCTGGACGGCAAGCCGGCCCCCGACACCTTCCTGTACGCCGCCCGCGAGCTCGGCGTCACCGCCGACCGCGCGGTGGTGCTGGAGGACGCCGTCAGCGGCGTGCGCGCCGGCGCGGCCGGCGCGTTCGCCCTGGTGATCGGCGTGGACCGCGGCGTGGGCGCCGACCAGCTGCGCGACGCCGGCGCGGACGTCGTGGTGACCGACCTGGACCAGCTCCTCCCGCCCGGTGGGGCCGGTGGGGCCGGCGCGACCGGCGCGACCGACGCGACCGGCGCGACCGACGGCGAGACCGCGGAGTCGGGGGCGGAGCGGTGAACGCCCAGCACGACCTCGGGCCGTCCCACATCGCTCCCCCGGTCGCGGACCCGATGGACCGCACCCGGTTCCCGGTGGACACCTGGCGCCTGGTGGAGACCCGGTTCGACTCCGACGACCTGGGCACCACCGAGTCGCTGTTCAGCGTCGGCAACGGCTACCTGGGCCTGCGCGGCAACTACGAGGAGAGCCGCGACGCGCACGTCGACGGCACCTTCATCAACGGGTTCCACGAGACCTGGCCGATCAACCACGCCGAGGAGGCCTACGGCTTCGCGCGGATCGGCCAGACGATCGTCAACGTCCCCGACCCGAAGGTGATCCGGCTCTACGTCGACGACGAGCCGCTCCAGCTCTCCACCGCCGACCTGCTGGAGTACGAGCGATCGCTCGACCTGCGCGAGGGCGTGCTGACCCGCGACCTGCTCTGGCGCACCCCGGGCGGCAAGAAGGTGCGGATCCGCTCGACCCGGATGGTGCCGCTGGGGCAGCGGCACCTCGCCGTGATGACCTTCGAGGTCACCGTGCTCGAGACCCGCGCCTCGATCGCGATCTCCTCCCAGCTGCTCAACCGGCAGGACCGCCAGGAGCAGCCGGTCGAGGGACCCCAGAACCACGACACCACCGCCAGCGACCCACGCAAGGCCGAGGCCTTCAACCGCCGCGTGCTGCAGCCGGCCCACCAGCACGCCGACGCCGGGACCGGCCGGCTGGAGCTGGCCTACAAGACCACGGAGTCCGGGATGACGCTGGGCGTGGTCGCCGATCACCGGATCGACACCGACTGCCGCTACAGCGCCGAGGCGATCGCCGAGGACGACATGGCGAAGGTGATCTACCGCGTCGCCGCGGAGCCGATGACGCCGATCAGGATCACCAAGATCGTCTCCTTCCACACCGCCGACTCGGTGCCGCCGCGGGAGCTGATCGACCGCGCGCAGCGGACCTTGGCGCGCACGTGGGAGCAGGGCGTCCAGCACGAGTTCGACGAGCAGCGCTACTGGCTGGGCAAGTTCTGGGAGGCCGCCGACGTCGAGATCCCGGGCCACGAGGCGCTGCAGCAGGCGGTCCGCTGGAACCTCTTCTCGATCCTGCAGGCCTCGGCGCGCGCCGAGGGCCAGGGGATCGCCGCCAAGGGCGTGACCGGCTCGGGGTACGGCGGTCACTACTTCTGGGACACCGAGATCTACGTGATGCCGTTCCTGACCTACACGATCCCGTGGGCGGCGCGGAACGCCCTGCGGTTCCGCTACACGCTGCTCGACTCCGCCCGCAGCCGCGCCCGCGAGCTGGCCCAGAAGGGCGCGCTCTTCCCGTGGCGCACGATCAACGGCCACGAGGCGTCGGCCTACTACGCCGCGGGCACCGCGCAGTACCACATCGACGCCGACATCGCGTACTCCCTCAGCCAGTACGTCGGCGCCTCCGGCGACCTCGACTTCCTGGCCCGCGAGGCGATCGACATCTTCGTCGAGACCGCGCGGCTCTGGGCCGACCTGGGGTTCTGGCGCGACGAGACCCGGCGCACCTTCCACATCCACGGCGTCACCGGGCCGGACGAGTACACGACCGTGGTGAACGACAACCTGTACACGAACGTGCTCGCGCGCTTCAACCTGCGTCGCGCGGCGCACGCCGTGTGGGACCTCAAGCGCGAGGACCCGATCGCCTACGCGCAGCTGGTCCGTCGTACCGGGCTGACCGACGACGAGCCCGACGAGTGGGCCGAGGCGGCGCAGAGCATGGCGATCCCCTACGACGACCACCTCGGGATCCACCCCCAGGACATGCACTTCCTGGAGCGGGAGATGTGGGACCTGGAGAACACCCCGCTGGAGAAGCGGCCGCTGCTGCTGCACTACCACCCGCTGGTGATCTACCGGTTCCAGGTGCTCAAGCAGGCCGACGTGGTGCTCGCGCTGTTCCTCCAGGGCGAGGAGTTCACCGCGGAGCAGAAGAAGGCCGACTTCGACTACTACGACCCGATCACCACCGGCGACTCCACCCTCTCGGCGGTGGTGCAGTCGATCATCGCCGCCGAGGTCGGCTACCACGACCTCGCGCTGCGCTACTTCCTCTCCGCGCTCTTCGTCGACCTCGACAACCGGCACAACAACACCGCCGACGGCGTCCACGTCGCCTCCACCGGCGGCGTCTGGTCGGCGCTGGTCTCCGGCTTCGGCGGGTTCCGCGACATCGGCGCGCAGTACGGCGAGCGGCAGTGGCAGATCGATCCGCGGCTGCCGGTGCGCTGGGACGAGCTCTCGTACAAGCTGACCCTCAAGGGGACCCGCGTGAAGGTCACGGTGCGCACCGACGAGGTCGAGCTGGAGCTGGAGGAGGGTCCCGGGCCGCTGACCTTCGACGTCCGGGGCAAGGTGGTCACGCTGGCCGGGGACGGGGAGGACTCCTCGGTGCGGGTGCCGCTGACCCACCAGGGGCCGCGTCTGGACGGGGAGCCCGCCAACCCCGCCGGCATCCAGCGGTCCGACGGGACGGTGATCTCCGCGATCGTGCCGTCGGGCGACTGATCGCCGGCGGGGTGACCCCACGAGCCCCAGGACGCCCTCCGCTATCCAGATAGCGAGATCACCGTCTCATTTATCGGGACGCGGGTGTTGACTGACCGCGTGGCCGTCACTCCGACCCCGGACGCTCCGCCCGCGTGGCAGCGGGTCAGCGCGGGGCGTCGCTGGGCGATGCTCGCCAGCTCGACGGCGGCCCAGGCGGCCTCGGCCGCGATGGTCACCGGACCGGCGTTCCTGATCCCCCAGCTGCACACCGCCTACGGGATGAGCCTGGGCGAGGCCGGGCTGGTCGCCTCGGCACCGCTGCTCGGGATGATGCTCACGCTGATCGCGTGGGGCGTCGTGGTCGACCACCGCGGCGAGCGGTTCTCGCTGCTGGTCGGACTGGTCGCGGCCGCGGTCGGCGGCGGGCTGGCGATCGCGGGGGCCGCGACCGGTGACCCGGGTGGCTCCGCCGATGCGGCGCGCGGACCGGTGGTCGCGATGGCGCTGGCCCTGGTACTGGCCGGCGCCGCCTCGGGCGCGACGAACTCCGCCTCCGGCCGGGTCGTCGTCGGCTGGTTCCCGCCCGAGCGGCGCGGGCTGGCGATGGGGATCCGGCAGACCGCCCAGCCGCTCGGGGTCGGCCTGGCCGCGGCGACGATGGCGGTGCTCGCCGAGCGGGCCGGCATCGGCGCGGCGCTGTGGGTGCCGACCGCTGCCTGCGCGCTGGCGGCGGTGGTGGTCGCCGCGGTGGTGCTCGACCCGCCCCGACCGCAGCGGCACGAGGCGCCGGCGCACGCCGCCAACCCCTACCGCCAGGACCGCTTCCTGGCCCGGATCCACGGCGCCTCGGTGCTGCTGGTCGGCCCGCAGTTCCTCGTCTGGACCTTCGGCCTGACCTGGCTGATCGACGACCTCGGCTGGTCGGCCGCGGCCGCCGGCCTGCTGATGCTCGGCACCCAGCTGGTCGGCGCCGGCGCGCGGATCGGCGCCGGCTGGTGGTCCGACGTCGCCGGCAGCCGGATGCGCCCGATGCGCCAGGTCGCGGTCCTGGCCGCGGTCACCATGCTGGCGCTCGGCGCCGCCGCCGCGGCGTCCGGCTCCGTGGCGTGGCTGACCGGGGCGGCGGTGCTGCTGCTGGTCGCCGCCTCGGCGATCACCGTCGCCGACAACGGCCTGGCCTTCACCGCGGTCGCCGAGCGCGCCGGCCCGTTCTGGTCGGGCCGGGCGATGGGCATGCAGAACACCGCCCAGCACCTGATGGCGGCCGCCGTCCCGCCGGTCGCCGGGCTGACCATCACCCACCTCGGCTACGGCGCCGCCTTCGCGATCGCGGCGGCGCTGCCGCTGGCCGCCGTACCGCTGGTGCCGGTTGCGCACGAGCGACTCATTTCTTAGCCAGCCGGCCTCACGCATCACCTATTCTGACTACGCCGGGCGGCAGATCGACCCGGCGACCATCTCGGGTGGCCCAGCATCTCCTGCTCCGCTCCCGAAAGGTTCTGCCACGCTCATGCGCCTGCTCCACGCGTCCAACCCGCTCCGCCGCCTCCGCCCGCTCGCCGCGATCGCGGCCACCACCGCCCTGGCCGCGAGCATCGCGCTCACCTCGGCCACGGCCGCCCGCGCCGGCGAGCAGCCCGCGGAGCCGGACGGTCCTTCCTACGGCGCGCCCACGGTCGGCGAGTGCCACAAGTACGGCTGGAAGGTCTTCCTGAGCGACACCGACACCAGTCCGGCGGTGCCCTGCAGCGCCGTCCACACCGCCTACGTCCACAAGGTCGCCTACCTGCCCAGCGGACTCGCCTGGAGCACGACGGACGACGCCGCGTTCATGGAGAAGATCTACAACAAGGTCGTCCCCGGCTGCATGAAGTCCGTCCGGAAGACGCTCGACGCCCCCTGGGCCAAGGTGTCCAAGACCGCCTACGCCGGGGCCTTCTACTTCCCCACCGAGGACCAGATCGCGCACGGCGCCCGGTGGATCCGGTGCGACCTCATCCTCTTCGGCGGCAAGAGCAGCCTCCTGAACCTGCCGACGGTCAAGCCCGCACTGGGCAAGATCACCACGTCCGAGCGCGGCTGCATCGTGGTGCGCAAGGGCACCGGCTACCTGACCGGCTGCACCCAGACCCACCACTACCGGGCGGCCTCGACCCACCGGATGCCCGGAAGCGCCTACCCGGCGGAGAAGAAGTTCCAGAGGTTCGCCCGCACCCACTGCCCGCAGAAGCGGGCGTGGTGGGCCCGACTGAGCTCGCGGACGGACTGGAAGGCCGGCAACCACAACGTCCAGTGCTACGTGGCCGGGCGCTGACCACGCGGCTTCAGGGCTCAGCCTGAGGCCAGCGCCCGCGCGCGGTCGACCACCAGGTCCACCACGCGCGGGTGCGGGCCGATCACGTCGGCGACGACGGTCGCGCCCGCGGCCCGGGCCGCCTCCTCGAGGCGGCGGTGGAAGAACCCCGTCGCGAACAGGTACGGCGACACGGCGTCCCCCGGCTGCACGACCTCGTCGGGGCGCGGACCGAGCCCGGTCATCGTGGCCAGCCGCACCGGGCCGCCCCATGCCTCGGCGAGCGCGGCCACCGCGCCGTCCAGGTCCGCCAGCGCGTCCGGCTCCGAGGAGCCGGCGGCGACCATGACCAGCGGCTGGCCCACGGCCGCCCCCGCGGCGCGGAGGCGCTCCACCTGGGCAGCGGCGAGCAGCGGGTCCGGGCCCAGCTGGGCACCCAGCGCGACGTCCGAGCGGCCGGAGGCGGCGACCGCCTCGGGCAGGTCCTGGCGCACGTGGATCCCGGTGGAGAGCAGGGTCGGCAGCGCGACCACCGGGCCCGGCACCTGCGCCACCACGTCCGCGAAGAGCGGTGCGCAGAGCTCGACGTACGACGCCGTGGCCGGCCAGCCGAGCCGCTCACCGGCGGCGGCGGTGATCTCGGCGACCACCGTGTTGCCGGCCGCGGTCCGGGTGCCGTGCGCGACGGTGACCAGGTGCGGGGTGCCGGCGCTCACAGCGCGACCGCCAGCCGGTAGCCGCGCTTCACCACGGTCTGCACGCACCGCGTGCCGAGCGACGCGCGCAGCCGGGCGACGGCCATCTCCACCGCGTGCTCGGAGCCGGCGGTGCCCGAGGGCAGCGCGGCGAGCAGGTCACGCCGGGAGACCACGTTCCCCGGGTTGACCAGCAGCGCCTGGAGGACGGCGTACGGCGCCGGGGAGAGCTTCACCTCGACGCCGTCGACCAGCACGTCGTCGCCGTGCAGCAGCAGCGTGTGGCCGGCCACCTCCAGCGTGGTACCGGTGGCGCGCGAGGGCAGCTCGAGCTCGAGCTGCTTGATCATCGCCGCGAGCCGGGATCGCTCCGGGTAGACCGACGGCACGCCCCACATCTCGAACGCGGCCGCGGTCACCGGGCCCACGCAGGAGGCGATCACGTCGGCCTGGAAGGCGGTGACCACCTCGTCGCGGTGGCCGGTGGAGACGGCGGCCTCCATCAGTGCCGCGATCGCCGGCGCGGCGGTGAAGGTGACCGCCTGCACCCGGCGGGCCGCGATCTCCTCGATCAGGCCGAACATCGGCTCCGGGTCCTCGGCCCGCTCCACGCGGTAGACGGCCACGGTGGAGACGTCGGCGCCGCGGCGGCGCAGCGCGTGCGCGGCCATCGACAGCGACTGACCGTGCTCCTGGACCACGATCCGCAGTCCGGTCAGGTCACGCCGGCGCAGGTGGTCGAGCACGTCCTCGAAGCACTCCGACTCGGGTGCCCACAGCTCGCGCAGCCCGAACCGGCGCAGCGCGCCGACGCTCTTCGGGCCGCGGGCCAGGATCTCGGCGGCGCCGAGGTGGTCGAGCAGGTGGTCGCCCATCCCCCAGCCGTCGGCCAGGGTCAGCCAGGACTTCATGCCGATCCCCGTGGTCGCCACGAAGATGTCGACCGGCGCGGCCAGCACGTGCGCCGTGGCCGCCCTCAGCGCCGGCTCGTCGACCCGGTTCGGGTCCACCGACAGGGCCGGGGCGTGCACCACCTCCGCGCCGCGGCGCTCGAGCAGTGCGATCTGCTCCTCGGCTCTCCGGGCAGCCGTGACTCCGATCCGAAAGCCGTCGAGCGGCTGCGCCGGAGACTGCTGGATCACGTGCCCCCGCTCTCCCGTCGTCGGCCGACGACGACCACCCCGTCGATCACCCGCACCGGGTACGTCGGGACGCCGACCGCCTCGTCGTCGAGGCAGCGGCCGGTGCGCAGGTCGAACGGCTGCTTGTGCATCGGGCTCGCCACGAAGGGCACGTCGTTCCCGTCGATCGCCCTTGATCCGACGATGCCGCGCGACAGCACCGATGCCTTCGAGTAAGGATCGTAGTTGGAGATCGCGAAGACCTGGTCGTCGAACGTGCGAAACACCGCGACGGCCTCGCCGTCGACCAGGGCCGCGACGCCGCCCTCGACCTCGATCCGCTCCAGCGGGCAGACCACGGTGCCGACCGCCTCCGGCGCCGGGGAGCCGGTCGCGTCGCTGTTGCTGCCGGTGCTGATCGTGCTCATCGGGGGCCTCCGACGGGGATCGTGCTGCCGAGCGTGACCGGGCCCAGCGTGACCGGGCCGTCGCTGGCCGCGGGGGCGATCTGCCCGCGCTCGTCGCGGAAGGAGATGTGGGGGTCGGGCACGCCCGGGGCGTTGACGAAGGAGACGAAGCGCTGCAGCTTCTCCGGGTCCTCGACGGTGGCCTTCCACTCGTCGAAGTAGGTGTCGACGTGGCGACCCATCGCCGCCTCCAGCTCCGAGCCGAGCCCGAGCGCGTCGTCCACGACGATCTCGCGGACCCGGTCCAGGCCGCCCTCGAGGCTGTCGATCCAGGGCGCGGTGCGCTGCAGCCGGTCGGCGGTGCGGATGTAGTACATGAGGTAGCGGTCGAGGTAGCTGATCAACGTCGGGGTGTCGAGGTCGCCGGCCAGCAGCTGGGCGTGGGCCGGGGTGGCGCCGCCGTTGCCGCCGACGTAGAGGTTCCAGCCCTTCTCGGTCGCGATCACGCCGAAGTCCTTGCCGCGGGCCTCGGCGCACTCCCGGGCACAGCCGGAGACGCCGCCCTTGAGCTTGTGCGGCGAGCGCAGGCCCCGGTAGCGCAGCTCCAGCTCGATCGCGAGCCCGACCGAGTCCTGCACGCCGTACCGGCACCAGGTGGAGCCGACGCACGACTTCACCGTGCGCAGCGCCTTGCCGTAGGCGTGGCCGGACTCGAAGCCGGCGTCGACCAGCCGCTTCCAGATCAGCGGCAGGTCCTCCAGCCGGGCGCCGAACAGGTCGATGCGCTGGCCGCCGGTGATCTTCGTGTAGAGGCCGAAGTCGCGGGCCACCTCGCCGATCACGATCAGCTTCTCGGGGGTGATCTCGCCGCCGGGGATCCGCGGCACGACCGAGTAGGTGCCGTTCTTCTGGATGTTGGCCAGGTAGGCGTCGTTGGTGTCCTGCAGGGTGCGGTTGGAGCCGTCCAGCACGTGGTGGTTGAGCAGGCTGGCCAGGATCGAGGCGACGGCCGGCTTGCAGATGTCGCAGCCGCGGCCCCGGCCGTGGCCGGCGACGATGTCGTCGAAGCGGGTGTAGCCGTGGATCGCGACGACCTCGAAGAGCTCCTGGCGGGTCATCGGGAAGTGCTGGCACAGCGACCTGTCGACCTCCTTGCCGACGGAGGCGAAGTGGTCCTCGACGATCTTCTTGACCACGGTCTTGCAGGAGCCGCAGGTCGAGCCGGCCTTGGTGCAGGCGGTGACGCAGCCCGCGTCCCCGCAGGGGCCGCCGTCGTTGTGGGTGGCGTCGTCCGAGACGGCCGCCACGATCTCGGCCTTGGTCACGTTGTTGCAGGAGCACACCTGGGCGTCGTCGGGGAGACCCAGCTCGACGCCGCCGCGGCTCGCCGGCAGGATCAGCTCCTCCGGGTTCTCCGGCAGCTCCATGCCGCTGCCCACCATCGGCCGCAGTACGCCGTACGCGCTGGCGTCGCCGACCAGGATGCCGCCGAGCAGCTCGAACCCGCCGGTCGCGTTCTCGGCGACGACCAGCTTCTTGTAGATGCCGGCGACCGCGTCGGAGAAGACCAGCTCGAGGGCGTCGGGCGTGGTGCAGAAGGCGTCGCCGAACGAGGCCACGTCGACGCCCAGGAGCTTCAGCTTGGTCGACATGTCCGCGCCGGTGAACGCGCCGGCCTCGCCGCCGAGCAGTGTGTCGACCACGACCTCGGCCATCGTGTAGCCGGGCGCGACCAGCCCGTACATGCGGCCGCCCGGGGCGGCGCACTCGCCGATCGCCCAGATGTTGTCGATCGAGGAGCGGCACTGCTCGTCGACCAGGACGCCGCCGCGCTCGGCGATCTCCAGGCCGGCGGCGCGGGCGATCGCGTCGCGGGGGCGGATGCCGGCGGAGAAGATGACGATGTCCAGCGGCAGGGTGTCCTGATCCTTGAACCTGATGCCCGAGACCTTGCCGTCGGCGTCGCCGTCGATCAGCTCGGTCATCACGCCGGTGTGCACCGTCAGGCCGAGGTCCTCGATGTGCCGCTTGAGGGTGGCGCCGCCCGCGTCGTCCACCTGCACCGCCATCAGCCGCGGCGCCATCTCGACCACGTGGGTCTGCACGCCGAGCTGGTGCAGCGCGTTGGCCGCCTCCAGGCCGAGCAGGCCGCCGCCGATCACGGCGCCGGCGCGGGCGCCCCTGCTCGCCTCCCGGATCGCCTCGAGGTCCTCGATGGTCCGGTAGACGAAGACGTTGCCGAGGTCCTTGCCGGGCACCGGCGGCACGAACGGCGCGGCTCCGGTGGCCAGCACCAGCTCGTCGTAGGCCAGGACGTCGCCGTCGGCCAGCAGGAGGGTCTGCGTCTCGGGGTCGAGCCCGGTCACCTCCGCGCTCAGGCGCAGGGTCACCCGCGGGTCCTCGTAGGCGCCGCCGGGCAGGAACGACAGCGCCTCGTCGCCGACCTCGAAGAACGAGGTCAGCGCCACGCGGTCGTACGCCGGCCGCGGCTCCTCGCCGAGCACGGTGATGTCGTAGGTCTCGGTCAGCCCGCGCTCGATCGCCGCTTGGACGAAACGGTGTCCGACCATGCCGTGGCCGACCACGACGAGCTGCTTCCTCAGGTGCGGTGCCATCAGGGATTTCCTCTCAGGGGTGACGCGGGCGGGTCAGACCGGGTGGTCAGGCGTGGGCGGGGGTGGTGTCGAGCAGCTCGCGGACGGTGCCGGCGCAGCCGCCGCAGCCGGTGGTGGCGCGGGTGGTGGCGCGGACCTGCTCGAACGAGGAGCAGCCGCGGATCCGACCGGCCGAGACGCCCGCGCAGGCGCAGACCTCGGCGTCGTCGGGCAGGGTCCGGACGGTGCTGCCGGCGCCGGCGGGGCGGTCGGGCATCAGCAGCGCGCCCGGCTCGGTGGGTCCGAGCACGGTGCCGCGGTCGAAGTGCTGGGTGATCAGGCCGACCCGGGACAGGTCTCCGACCAGGGTGGCGGCCACGATCCGGCCGTCGCGCACCACGAGCCGGCGGTGGGAGCCGGCGATCGGGTTGGCCACCTCGACCACTTCGCCGCCGGCCTCGATCTCGGCGGCGGCGTCGCCGAGCACGGCGACGTCCAGGCCGGTGGCCCGGAGCCGGGCGACGATCCGGGTGCCGTCGTAGGTCTGCGCCCCATCGTCACCGGAACGGTCGGCGAGCAGCCCGGCCAGGATGCCGGCCTGCTCCCACGCCGGCGGCACGAAGCCGGTCACCCGGCCGTCGTGCTGGGCGCAGTCGCCGATCGCATGGATCGCCGGGTCGGTGACGCTGGCCAGCCGGTCGTCGACGACGATCCCCCGCCGCACCTCGAGCCCGGCGCCACGGGCCAGCGCGGTCGAGGGTCGGCCGCCGGCGGTGAGCACCACCAGGTCCGTGTCGAGGGTGACGCCGTTGTCCAGGCGCAGCGCGAACCGGCCGGGGTGGCGGGGCAGCGGGTCCAGCACCCGCACGTCGCCGCCCACGCCGCCGCCGGCGACGCCCGGCCCGGCGGTCGCGCCGGCGGGGCCCGAGGTGCCGACCCCGGCCGGCAGGGCCGCGTCGCTGAGCCGGACCGCGCGGGCGCCGGTGTAGACGTCGACGCCCAGCCTGCGCAGGTCGCGGGCGAGGATCCGGCCGGCCGCGGTGTCCAGCTGGGTGTGCAGCAGGTGGTCGCCGCCCTCGACGATCTCGGTGTCCAGGCCGCGGGCGCCGAGCGCGCGGGCGACCTGCAGGCCGAGCAGGCCGCCGCCGACCACCACGGCGCGGCGGTTCACCGGCTCCCCGGAGGCGCCGGCCGAGGGGTCGGTCGCGGTGACCGCCGCCAGCAGCTGCTGGCAGTCGGCCAGCGAGCGGAAGGCGTGCACGGCCTCGTGCAGCGTGCCGTCCATCCGGACCAGGCCCCGGATCGGCGGCAGCGTCGGGATGCTGCCCGTGGCGAGCACGAGGACGTCGTACTCGACGAGGGTGCCGTCGACCATCATCACGTCGCGACGCTCGGGGTCGACCCCGAGCACGCGGGTGCCGAGCCGCAGGTCGATGCCGTGGTCGGCGTACCAGCCGGGCTCGCGCAGCGTCAGCGCCTCGGGTCGGTGCGTGCCCTCCAGGACCGCCGAGAGCAGGATCCGGTTGTACGGCGCCACCGGCTCGTCGCCGAGCACGGTGATCCGGTCGCGGGCGTGGACGCCGCGGATCACCAGCTCCTCGACCAGCCGGGTGGCGGCCATCCCGGACCCGATCACCACGATCCGGCGGTCCCCCCGGTGGTTGAGGTGCGAGGCCGCCCGCGGCCGAGCCTCGAAACCACCACCCCCCGCGGCGCTCACCGGGTCACCTCCGCGGCGCAGACCTTGAACTCCGGCATCCGGCTGGAGGGGTCGAGCGCGTCGTTGGTGAGCCGGTTGGCGCCGACCCAGTGGAACGGCACGAAGACGGTGTCGGGGCGGATCGTGGTGACCACCCTCGCCGGGGCCTTCATCTCCCCGCGACGGGTGCGGACGACGACCGGCTCGCCGTCGTGGGCGCCGATCCGGTGGGCGAGCATCGGGTGCAGCTCGACGAACGCGCCCTCGTCGGGCAGCGACCTGATCCGGCGGGTCTGGGCGCCCGACTGGTACTGGCCGAGGACCCGGCCGGTGGTCAGGTGCACCGGGTAGGTCGCGTCCGGCTCCTCGGCGGCGCCGACGAACTCGGGGACCACGAACCGCGCGCGGCCGTCGGCGTGCGCGAAGGAGTCGGCGAACATCCGCGGCGTGCCCGGGTGCGCCGCAAGACCCTCGGGGGCCGCGGGGCAGGGCCAGAAGACGCCCGCCTCGGCCTCGATCCGGTCGTAGGTGATGCCGGAGTAGTCGGCCTTGCCGCCGGCCGAGGCGCGGCCCAGCTCGGCGAAGATCTCCTCGGGGTCGGTGGAGAAGCCGATCGGGGCGTCCAACCGCTCGGCCAGGCCGGCGACCACCTCCAGGTCGCTACGCACGCCCGCGGGCGGGGAGACGGCGCGCCGGCGGAGGATCACCCGGCCCTCGAGGTTGGTCATCGTGCCGGTCTCCTCGGCCCACTCGGTCACCGGCAGCACCACGTCGGCGATGGCCGCGGTCTCCGACATCACCAGGTCGCAGACGACCAGCAGGTCGAGGGAGTCCAGGCGCTCGGTGACGTGGCTGGCGCGCGGGGCGGAGACGACGATGTTGGAGCCGTGCACCAGCAGCGCCTTCGGCCCGTCCTCGGTGCCGAGCGCGTCGAGCAGCTCGTAGGCCGAGCGGCCCTTCCCGGGCAGGCTGTCGGCGTCGACCCCCCAGACGCCGGCGACGTGGGCGCGGGCGGCGGGGTCGTCGATCATCCGGTAGCCGGGCAGCTGGTCGGCCTTCTGGCCGTGCTCGCGGCCGCCCTGGCCGTTGCCCTGTCCGGTCAGGCAGCCGTAGCCGGAGTACGGGGCGCCGGGCAGGCCGAGCGCCAGCGCCACGTTGATCCAGCCGAGGACGGTGGCGGTCCCCTGGGCGTGCTGCTCGGCGCCGCGCGCGGTGAGCACCATCGCCGCGCTGGCGCCGGCGAGCAGGTCGACCAGGGCGCGCAGCTCGTCGGTGCCGACGCCGGTGACCCGCTCGACCCGCTCGGGCCACCAGGCGGCGGCGCCGCGCCGGGCCTCCTCGAAGCCGGTGGTGCGGACGGCGACGTACTCCTCGTCGACCAGCCCTCGGGCGTCCAGCAGGTGCAGGACGCCGAGCGCGAGGGCCAGGTCGGTGCCGGGGACCGGCTGGAGGAAGAGGTCGGCCCGCTCCGCGGTGCTGGTCAGCCGCGGGTCGATCACCACGACCTTGCCGCCGCGCTCACGGAGCCGGTCCAGGTGACGGGCCGCGGGGGGCATGGTCTCGGCGAGGTTGGAGCCGACCAGGATCACCAGGTCGGTCTGCTCGATGTCGGCGAGGGGGAACGGGAGGCCGCGGTCGATGCCGAGGGCCTGGTTGCCGGCGCTGGCGGCGGAGCTCATGCACCAGCGGCCGTTGTAGTCGATCTGGCTGGTGCCCAGCGCGACCCGGGCGAACTTGCCGAGCTGGTAGGCCTTCTCGTTGGTGAGGCCCCCGCCGCCGAAGACGGCGACCGCGTCCCTGCCGTGGTCGTCCTGGATCGCGCGGATCCGGGCGGCGACCAGGTCGAGGGCCTCGTCCCAGTCGGCCGAGCGCAGCTCGCCGGTGGCGCGGTCCCGGACCAGCGGGGTGGTGAGCCGCTCCCGGTGGCCACGCAGCTCGCCGGCGGTCCAGCCCTTGCGGCACAGGGCGCCCTCGTTGACGGGGAACTCGTCCCAGGCGCCGGTGGTGATGCCGGCGCGGCCGATGCGGGAGACCGTCATGCCGCACTGCAGGGAGCAGTAGGGGCAGTGCGTGCGGGTGGCGGGCCGGGTGGGCTCCGCTCCGGTCACGGGCGTCTCGGTCATGGCATCCATTCCAGTGGCCTGGGGTTTCATCGCTGCTCCCTTCTGTTTCCGGTACTGACAACTCGGTCTCACGGCCTCACCACGCCCGGTGGTTGAGGTGCGAGGCGCCCCGGCGCCGAGCCTCGAAACCACCACCCCCGAGGGGGCCGGGTTTCGAGGCTCGCTCCGCTCACACCTCAACCGGCGGCGGTGGTGCGTCAGATGCCAGCCTTGGCGTAGCTGACGTGCGCGCGGGCCGGGTGCGGCGTGCGCAGGTAGACCGCCCAGGTGACGACGGCGCAGACGACGTAGAACGCGGTGAAGATGAAGAACGCGATCTTCGTGGCCTCCATCGGCGCGCTGATGAACGGCGAGGCGAAGGTGATCGGGATCAGGAAGCCACCGAGGGCACCGGCGGCGCCGATGATGCCGATCGCGGCCGAGGCGCGCTTGGTGGCTCCTGCCAGGGCGGAGGCGCGCTCGGGACTGCCGGGCTCCCCGACCCGGGAGGCCTCGGTCCTGAAGACCGCCGGGATCATCTTGTAGACCGACCCGTTGCCGATGCCGGTGAAGGCGAAGACCAGCAGGAAGAAGGCGAGGAACAGCGGGAACCAGGCCTCGTTGTCGGCCGCGATCGCGACCTCCTTGTTCGGGTTCGGCGTGAGCTGGGTCAGCGTCCACAGCACGGCAGCGGTGAAGGTGATCAGGCCCGCGAAGGAGATCAGGGTGATCCGCGCGCCGCCGTACTTGTCGGCCAGCCAGCCGCCGAAGGGGCGGGTGAAGGAGCCGACCAGCGCGCCGAGGAAGGCGTAGTAGGCGAAGAAGACGCCGGTGCCGAGCGGGGCAGGCTCGGGGACCCAGAAGTTGATCTTGATCAGCAGCGGCATCGCGGCGGAGTAACCGATGAACGAGCCGAAGGTGCCGACGTAGAGGAACGCCATGATCCAGGTCTGCTTCTTCTTCAGGACAGCGAGCTGGGACTTCGTGTCGGTCTTGGCGGTGCCCAGGTTGTCCATGAAGAAGTACGCCGCGAGCGTGGCCACGACGGCGAGGCCGGCGTAGACCCAGGCGGCGCGCTCGAGGTGGATGCCGCCGTCGGAGGCCTTCACGATGCCGAAGATGCCGGCGCCGCCGACCAGGATCGGCAGGAAGAACTGGATGAACGCGACACCGACGTTGCCGCCGGCGGCGTTGAGGCCGAGCGCGGCGCCCTTCTTGCTGGCCGGGTAGAAGAAGTTGATGTTCGCCATCGAGGAGGAGAAGTTGCCGCCGCCGAGACCGGCGGTCGCGGCGATCAGGCAGAACGCCCAGTACGGCGTGCTCGGGTTGGTGACGGCCCAGGCGAAGGTCAGGGTCGGGACGAGGAGCAGTGAGGCACTGACCATCGTCCAGTTGCGACCGCCGATCTTGCCGACCATGAGGGTGTAGGGCACCCGCAGCAGCGAGCCGATCAGGTTCGGGATGGCGACCATGAAGAAGAGCTGCTGGGGCGTGAAGTCGAAGCCCTGGGCGACGAGGAAGGCCGAGCTGACGCTCCAGATCAGCCAGACCGAGAAGCCCAGGTGCTCGGAGAAGATCGACCAGATCAGGTTGCGACGCGCGATCCGGGAGCCTCCGGACTCCCAGAAGGCCTCGTCCTCGGGATTCCACTCCTCGATCCACCGCTTGGTGCGGCGGTGCGGGTGGGCGGTGGCGGTGGCGGGGGTGCTCGAATCGGGCGGCGATGCGAGGGACATCTCGGGCTCCTGGCGGACAGGGGTCGGTGTGGGATGTCACCGATCCTGGGAGCCGGGTGTGTCACCCGAATGTGTCGCGGGATCCCGTTGCGTCAACTCCGTCTCACGCCCTCACACTTCTCACCGCCTCACCGTGAGATCACGCATCTTCCCAGGTGAGGCCGTGAGAATCCGCCGCAGCCGGGCGTGAGGCCGTGAGGGCGACAGCGTCAGGACTGCGGAGCGACCGGCAGCGGCTCGCGCAGCAGCCGCGCGGCGCAGCCGAGGGCGAGGACGCCGCCGCCGGCGACCATCACCAGCCCGGGGCCGGGCATCCAGCCGCCCGTGCCGACCAGGCTCAGCACGTGCACCAGCTGCCAGGCGGGCACGACCAGGGCGATGGCCGCCATCAGTCCCGCGTGCACGGCGCCCACCTTGCGGAAGGGGAGCAGCACCCCGGCGAGGCCGAGCATCGCCCCGTAGAACGTCCACAGGCCCGGCCCGAGGGCGCCCGACTTCGGCGCGCCGCCGACGTAGAGCCAGGGCAGGAAGGACCCGATCATCACCAGCACCACGGCGAGGATCAGCCGCTTGCGTGCCGGGTGCACGGGCTGCCGGGCTCGGGTGGAGGGGACGAGGGAGACGCGTCGCTCGGCCGGTGTGGTCGCCATGGGGCGACGGTAACCGGAGTGACGCACGTCACGCAGCCCCTCAGGTGGCCGACGACCGGTCACCCCGTCGGATCGAGCGCCGACGGGCGCGACGAGCGGTCGTGCTGGAGCGACGAACGGTCGAATTCGGGGGTGCCGGGCGGCCGTCCCGGTGCCGCCGACCGCTCATCGCTCATTCCGGCACGCTCGGCGCAAAATGTGACCGGCGCCACAGTTTTGTCTTGACCGTCCCCCCGGGGATTGCTTGCCTCGTGCTCCAAAAGTGGTGTCGGTCACAGCCGACTCCGGGACAGCGCGACTACCTGTGGAGGGTGCCGTGGACGAGCAAGCCCGCCGTGACTACTGGCGGAAGAACGTACGACTACTGAGCGTGCTGCTGACGATCTGGGCCCTGGTCTCCTTCGGAGCCGGGATCTTCTTCGCCGACGCACTCAACAACATGGAGGTCGCGGGCTTCCCGATCGGCTTCTGGTTCGCCAACCAGGGCTCGATCCTGATCTTCCTCGCCCTGATCGCCGTCTACGTGTGGCGGATGGACAAGCTCGACAGGGACTACGGCATCGACATCGACGACTACGAGGGGGAGGTGCACCACTCATGAGTGACATCCAGATCTGGACGCTCGTCTTCGTCGTCCTCACCTTCAGTGTCTACATCTACGTCGCGTACGCCAGCCGGGTCTCCGACACCTCCGGCTTCTACGTCGCCGGCGGCGGGATCCCGGCGCCGGCCAACGGCGCCGCGATCGCCGCGGACTGGATGAGCGCCGCGTCGTTCATCTCGATGGCGGGCCTCATCGCGCTCGCCTACAACGGCTACGGCGGCTCGGCGTTCCTGATGGGCTGGACGGGCGGCTACGTGCTGCTCGCCCTCCTGCTGGCGCCGTACCTGCGGAAGTTCGGCAAGTACACGATCCCGGACTTCGTGGGCGACCGGTACAACGAGACCGCGCGCTTGATCGCCGTGGTCTGCGCGATCGTCGTGTCGCTGACCTACGTCGTCGGCCAGATGGCCGGTGTCGGCGTGGTGTTCAGCCGGTTCCTCCAGGTCGACACCACCGTCGGCGTCATCATCGGCATGGCGATCGTGCTCTTCTACGCCGTCCTCGGCGGTATGAAGGGCATCACCTGGACCCAGGTCTGCCAGTACTCGGTGCTGATCGTGGCCTACCTGATCCCGGCGGTCGCGATCTCGGCCAAGCTGACCGACATCCCGCTCCCCCAGATCGGGTTCGGCCAGATCCTGGCCGAGCTGGAGGCGCTCCAGTCCGAGCTCGGCTTCGGCGAGTACACCTCGGCGCTGACCGGCAGCAGCCAGCTCAACATGTTCCTGCTGACCGCCACGCTGATGTTCGGTACGGCGGGCCTGCCGCACGTGATCGTCCGGTTCTACACGGCCAAGAACGTGCGGGCCGCCCGCTACTCCGCGCTGTGGGCGCTGTTCTTCATCGCGCTGCTCTACACCACCGCTCCCACGGTGGCGGCGTTCGCGAAGTACAACATCCTCACCGAGTCGCAGGCCGGCACCCTGGCGGACCAGACCTGGTTCGACAAGTGGGCCGACGTCGGGCTGATCACCGGCCTCGACGGCGGCGCGGTCACCGACCTCAACGGCAACGGGGCGATCGACTTCCTCGGCGGCGCCGGCAACGAGGTGCTCATCAACAACGACATCCTGGTGCTCGCCTCGCCGGAGATCGGCGGCCTCCCGGCCCCGATCGTCGGCCTGGTCGCGGCCGGCGGCCTGGCCGCCGCGCTGTCGACGGCGTCGGGCCTGCTGCTGGTGATCTCCTCGGCGGTCGCGAACGACATCTACCACAAGCGGATCAACCCGGCGGCGCCGGAGAAGACCCAGCTGCTGGTGGCCCGGATCTCGATGGCCGTGGCGGTCGTCGTGGCCGGCTGGCTCGGCATCAACCCGCCCGGCTTCGCAGGCCAGGTGGTCGCCTTGGCCTTCGGATTCGCGGCCGCGACCTTCTTCCCGATCCTGGTCCTCGGGATCTTCTGGAAGAAGTGCACGGCCGCGGGCGCCGCGGCGGGCATGGCCGTCGGGCTCGCCGTCACCGCGGCGTACTTCGTCTGGACGCTGCCGTCCGACTCGGCCTGGTTCTTCCTCGGGAAGGACCCGATCCTGGACATCGCCCCGACCGGCTTCGGCTTCATCGGGATGCTGCTGAACTTCGCGACCATCATCGTGGTCTCGCAGTTCACGACGAAGCCCTCGGAGACCATGCAGGAGCTGGTCGAGGAGATCCGCTACCCCGGTCGCACCGACCTCGTGGCGAAGCACGCACAGGGCGAGATCTGACCCATCCACCACGCGGGGCGGCGGTCCGGGAAGGAGCCGGACCGCCGCCCCGTCGGCTTCATCGAGAACGCGCCCCCGCACCCCTTCGACAGGGTTCTAGTGTGGTGCGCATCACCCCACCCCATCAGGAGAGATCGTGAGCAAGACCGAGGAGACCCTGGCCAACCTCCTGAAGGAGGACCGCCGCTTCGAACCGCCGGCCGAGCTCGCCGCGAACGCGAACCTCACCGCCGCGGCGTACGACGCGGCCGCGGCCGACCCGGAAGGGTTCTGGGCCGAGCAGGCCGCCCGCCTCGACTGGGCCGAGCCCTTCAGCCAGGTCCTCGACTGGTCCGACGCCCCGTTCGCGAAGTGGTTCGTCGGCGGCCGGATCAACGCGGCGTACAACTGCGTGGACCGGCACGTCGAGGCCGGCCGCGGCGACAAGGTCGCGATCCACTGGGTCGGCGAGCCGCTGGACGACACCCGCGACCTCACCTACGCCGACCTGCAGCGCGAGGTCTCGAAGGCCGCCAACGCGCTGACCGACCTCGGCGTGGCCACCGGCGACCGGGTCGCGATCTACATGCCGATGATCCCCGAGGCGATCGTCACGATGCTGGCCTGCGCCCGGATCGGCGCGCCGCACACGGTCGTCTTCGGCGGCTTCTCCTCCGAGGCGCTCGCCTCGCGGATCGAGGACTGCCAGGCCAAGGTCGTGGTCACCGCGGACGGCGGCTACCGCCGGGGCGCCCCCTCCGCGCTGAAGCCCGCGGTCGACGAGGCGGTGCAGAAGGCCGCCGACGCCGGCCACAAGGTCGAGAGCGTGCTCGTGGTCCGGCGTACCGGCCAGGAGGTGGCCTTCGACGGTCCGGACCAGGGCGGCATCGACGTGTGGTGGCACGACGTCGTCGACGGCGCCTCGGACCAGCACACCCCGGAGGCGTTCGACAGCGAGCACCCGCTCTACGTCATGTACACCTCGGGCACCACCGGCAAGCCGAAGGGCATCTTGCACACCACCGGCGGCTACCTGGTCGGCACCTCCTACACCCATCACGCGGTCTTCGACCTCAAGCCGGAGACCGATGTCTACTGGTGCACCGCCGACATCGGCTGGGTGACCGGCCACTCCTACATCGTCTACGGCCCGCTGGCCAACGGCGTCACCCAGGTGCTCTACGAGGGCACCCCGGACAGCCCCGAGCGCGGCCGCTGGTGGCAGATCGTGCAGGACTACCGGGTCTCGATCTTCTACACCGCGCCGACCGCGATCCGCTCGTTCATGAAGCAGGGCCGCGAGGTGCCGGACTCCTTCGACATGTCCTCGCTGCGCATCCTGGGCTCCGTCGGGGAGCCGATCAACCCGGAGGCCTACGTCTGGTACCGCCACGTCATCGGCGGCGACCGCACCCCCGTCGTCGACACCTGGTGGCAGACCGAGACCGGCGCGATCATGATCTCCCCGCTGCCCGGCGTCACCGCCGGCAAGCCCGGCTCGGCGATGACCCCGATCCCCGGCGTGTTCGCTGACGTGGTCGACGACGAGGGGAGGTCGGTGCCGAACGGCTCCGGCGGCTATCTCGTGGTCACCCAGCCGTGGCCCTCGATGTTGCGCACCATCTGGGGCGACGACAAGCGGTACGTCGACACCTACTGGTCGCGGTTCCGCAAGGAGGGCTACTACTTCGCCGGCGACGGCGCCAAGAAGGACACCGACGGTGACATCTGGGTGCTCGGCCGGGTCGACGACGTCATGAACGTCTCCGGCCACCGGCTCTCCACCACCGAGATCGAGTCCGCGCTGGTCTCCCACCCGAAGGTCGCCGAGTCTGCGGTGGTCGGCGCCACCGACCCCGACACCGGCCAGGCGGTGGTGGCGTACGTGATCCTTCGCGAGGAGGCCGGCGACGGCGGCCCCGACATCGTCAAGGAGCTCTCCGACCACGTCCGCCACGAGATCGGCCCGATCGCCAAGCCGCGGCAGATCATGATCGTGCCCGAGCTGCCCAAGACCCGCTCCGGCAAGATCATGCGGCGGCTGCTCCGCGACGTCGCGGAGGGCCGGGACGTCGGTGACACCCAGACGCTCGCCGACTCCTCGATCATGGACCTGATCTCCGCGGGGAAGAGCACCTCCACCGAGTAGCGCGAGTGGGTGGGGAGCCCCGGCCGAGTCGGTCCTCAGGACCGGCCCAGCAATGCGAAAGCGACCGCCGAGTCATCTCGGCGGTCGCTTTCTCACGTCTCGGGTGTCGCTAGGGCGCGACTGGGACGTCGTCTTCGACCGACTCGGCGGGCTGGGTGTCGTCGGTGCCGACCTTGCTGGTCAGCACCAGCAGCACGACGCCCACCACCGCAGCCACCAGCGAGGCGATCAGGATGCCCACCTTGGCCTCGTCGGTGATCGCCGGGGAGTCGGGGAAGGAGAGACCGGCGATGAACAGCGACACCGTGAAGCCGATGCCCGCGACCATGCCGATGCCCGCGAGCTGACCCCAGTTGCTGCCCTGCGGCATCCGACCCAGACCGAACCGGATGGCGAGGAACGCCGCCGCCAGGATGCCCAGCGGCTTGCCGATCACGAGGCCGGCCCCGATCGCCAGCGCCGCGGTCGAGGTGACCGCGTCGCCCAGCGCGCCACCGGTCAGCACCACGCCGGCGTTGGCGAGCGCGAAGATCGGCAGCACCACGTAGGAGGAGACCGGGTGCAGGCGGGACTGCTGGCGCTCGGCGAGCGCCACCGACTCCTCCAGGAGGAAGCGCAGCCGGTGCACCTCCTCGGCGTCGAGCTCCCGGTCCTTGAGCGCGGTGACGGCGTAGTTCTTCGCCACCGAGGGCTCCAGCAGGGCCGTCGCCGGGGTCAGCAGGCCGACCGCGACACCGGCCAGCGTGGCGTGCACGCCGGACTCCAGCAGCGCGAACCAGATGCCGAGGGCGAGCACCAGGTGGACCGAGCCGGCCCAGAACTTGATCACCCGCAGGAACGCCATCACCGCGAGCAGCAGCAGCGCCAGGCCGAGCCAGCCGAGCGACAGGTCGCTGGTGTAGAAGACCGCGATCACGATGATCGCGCCGATGTCGTCGACGATCGCCAGCGTCAGCAGGAACAGGCGCGCCGAGGACGGGATCCGCCGCCCGAGCACACCCAGCACACCGACCGCGAACGCGATGTCGGTGGCCATCGGGATGCCCCACCCGGCGCTGGCGTCGCCGCCGCCCGCGATGAGGGCGTAGATCCCCGCCGGGACGAGCATGCCGCCGAGCGCGGCCACGATCGGCAGCGCGGCCGTCCGGGGGTCGCGCAGGTCGCCGTGGACGATCTCGTACTTGATCTCCAGACCGACGACGAAGAAGAAGATGGCCATCAGGCCGTCGTTGACCCAGTGCTGCAGCGACTCCTCGATGTGGAAGTCGCCGAGGTGGATCGAGAGCTCGGTGTGCCAGAAGTGGTCGTAGGCCTCGGCCCAGCCGTCGAAGGGCAGGTTCACCCAGAGCAGCGCGGCGATCGTCGCCGCCAGCAGCAGCAACGAGCCCGCCGCCTCGATGCGGAGGAACTCGCGCAGCGGTCGGGCGACGTACTTCGCGATCGGGCGGTCACTGGCGGTCCAGACGGGCCCCTGCTTCCAGAGCTCGTCCGGGGCACGTTCGGGGCGGTCGGTGGGCGTCACATGGCCTCCAGGCGGGGGTGGAGAACGGGCAGGGCGAATCGACTGCCGACCAGACTTCCCGGCTCACCTGTCAGCGATCCTATCGATATCGGTATGGTCGTCGGCATGGCCACCGACCCGATCGCCGAAGAGCCCACCATCGGGCGCCTGATCAAGGACGCACAGAGCGACATCTCGATCCTCGTCCGCAAGGAGATCGAGCTCGCCAAGTCCGAGCTCAAGGTGAGCGTGACCGCCGGAGGCACCGGCGTCGCCCTCCTCGGCGTCGCGGCGTTTCTGCTGCTGCTGGCGCTGATCATGTTCTCGGTCGCGCTCGCCTACTTCATCCACTGGAACGGCGAGGGCCTCGACCTGCAGTGGGCGTTCCTCTGCGTGGTCGGCATCTACGTGCTGCTGGCCGCGCTGGTCGGCTTCATCGGCGTTCGCCGGTTCAAGAAGGTCAGGGCGCCGGAGCGTGCCATCAACCAGGGTCGTGAGATCCCGAAGGCGCTCAAGGGGCAGGCCTGAGGCACCACGCGCCTCGGCGTAGCCAGCACCGCCCGGCCGGACCCGTGGGAGGTGAGGCGGGGTGGCTCGGCAACCGGTGATCGCTGAGCGCGCCGAGCAGCTGCTCGGCACCGCGGTGATCGCCACCGCACCGGTCGCCGGAGGCGACATCGCCACCGCGGTGAAGCTCCGGCTCTCCACCGGCCGCTCCGCCCTGCTCAAGACCCTCACCCCGGCGCCGCCGCGGTTCTTCGCCGCCGAGGCCACCGGGCTGCGCTGGCTCTCCGAGGTCCCCGGCGGTGCCGCCACTCCGGAGGTGCTCGCCGTCGCCGAGGACTGCATCATCCTCGGCTGGGTCGAGCCGGGGCGCCCGGACGCGGATGCCGCCGCCGGCTTCGGCCGTGCCCTGGCGCGCACCCACGCGGCGGGCGCGGCGTCGTACGGCGGCCCGACCGACGGCTACATCGGTCGGCTGCCGATGCCGAACCGCCCGCTCGACACGTGGGCGGAGTTCTACGCCGAACGACGGATCCGGCCCTACCTCACGGTGGCCCGGAACAAGGGACTGCTCGCGCCGGAGGACGCGGACGCCATCGAGCGCGCCGCGGCGGCCTGTGCCGAGATCGTCCCCGAGGAGCCGCCGGCGCGACTGCACGGCGACCTGTGGAACGGCAACGTGCTCTGGGGCGCGGAGGGCCGCGTCGTCGTCATCGACCCCGCCGCCCACGGCGGCATGCGGGAGATGGACCTGGCGATGCTGGCGCTCTTCGGACTGCCGCAGCTGCCGGCGGTGATGGCCGCCTACCAGGAGGAGACCCCGCTGGCCGAGGGCTGGGAGGACCGGCTCGCGTACCACCAGCTCTACCCGCTGCTGGTGCACACCTGCCTCTTCGGCGGCCAGTACGGCGCCCGTGCCGGCCGGTTGGCGCGCCGCTTCGCCTGAGCCGACCCGCTGCGCCGACCCGGCGCCGCCCGCCCCGCGGCGCGCTCTCAGCGCCCGCTCAGCACGATCGGCCATGATGAGGCCATGCCCAGCAACGCGACGCCCGCCGCCCGGATCCTGGTGGTCGACGACGACCGCGCGGTGCGAGAGTCGCTGCGCCGCTCCCTGGAGTTCAACGGGTACGACGTCCACCTGGCCAGTGACGGCGCCGAGGCGCTGGCCGGGATCGGAACCGTCGCCCCCGACGTGGTCGTGATGGACGTGATGATGCCGCGGCTGGACGGCCTGGAGACGACCCGGGCGCTGCGGGCCGCCGGGAACGACGTACCGATCCTGGTGCTGACCGCGCGCGACGCGGTCGGCGAGCGGGTCGAGGGCCTCGACGCGGGCGCGGACGACTACCTGACCAAGCCGTTCGCGCTGCAGGAGCTGCTGGCACGGCTGCGTGCCCTGCTGCGCCGGGTGGTGCCGGCCGAGGAGGGCGACGCCGAGGAGACGCTCTCCTTCGCCGACCTGACGATGAACGTGACCACCCGCGAGGTGACCCGCGGCGGCCGACCGATCGAGCTGACCCGCACCGAGTTCACGCTGCTGGAGATGTTCCTGCGCCGGCCGCGCCGCGTGCTGGACCGCAGCTTCATCCTGGAGGAGGTCTGGGGCTACGACTTCCCGACCACGGCCAACTCCCTCGAGGTGTACGTCGGCTACCTGCGCCGCAAGACCGAGGCCGGGGACGAGCCCCGGCTGATCCACACCGTCCGCGGCATCGGCTACGTGCTGAAGGCGCCCGACGCGTGAGCTGGTCCCTGGCGGTCGGGCCCGGCCCGGACGGCCGCTGGCACTACCGCCGGTCCCTGGCCAGCCGGGTCGTGCTGCTGACCACGATGGCGGTGGCGCTGGCCGTCGCGTTCGTCGCCGTGGGCGCCTACGTGACCGCGCGGGTGCAGATGCAGGACAGCCTCGATCGCAACCTGGAGAAGCGGGCCAACGCCGCGGCCGGCTCCAACACGCTGCTCGCCCTCGCCGACACCAAGGTGCCGTCCTGGGCGATCGGCGCGGCGGACGTCCGGATCGCCTTCCTCTACAGCAACGGGCACGGCCAGATCCTCGACCGCGGCCCCAACATCGAGCTCGGCGCGCCCGAGCTGAAGGTGGCCCTCGGCGAGAGCGACTCCAGCCTGCGCACCCTGCTGATCGCGGACGAGCGGTACCGGGTGGTCGCGGTACCGACCCAGGCCGACGGCGTCGCGCTGATCATGGCCCAGCCGCTGGCCGACCAGGACCTGATCCTGGCCCGGCTGGGCTGGGTGACGCTGGCGTTCGGCATCCTCGGGGTGGTCACCGCCACCTTCGCCGGCCTGGGGGTCGCCACCAACGGCCTGCGACCGGTACGCCGCCTCACCGACGCGGTGGAGGACATCGCCCGCACCGAGGACCTGACGCCGCTGCCCGTCGAGGGCGACGACGAGGTCGCGCGCCTGGCGACGGCGTTCAACCACATGCTCACGGCGCTGGACGCCTCCCGGACCCGGCAGCGCCAGCTGGTCGCCGATGCCGGCCACGAGCTGCGCACCCCGTTGACGGCGCTGCGCACCAACATCGAGCTGCTCACCATGGCCGGGAACGACCCCGACGCGCTGCCCGCCGAGGCCCGCACCGAGCTGCTCGACGACATCCGGGCGCAGATCGAGGAGCTGACCACGCTGATCGGGGACCTGACCGCGCTGGCCCGGGAGGAGCCCGTGCGCCTGCAGGTGGAGGCGATCGACCTGGGCGAGGTGGTCGAGCACGCCGTGCAGCGGGTCCGGCTCCGCGCCCCGGGCCTGAGCTACGAGGTCTTCACCCGCCCGTGGTGGGTCGTCGGCGACGCCGCCGAGCTGGAGCGGGCGGTGACCAACCTGCTCGACAACGCCGCGAAGTGGAGCCCCGCCGAGGGCCAGGTGACGGTGCGGCTCAGCGACGGCGTGCTCACCGTGGACGACCAGGGTCCCGGCATCGCCGAGGCGGACCGTACGCTGATCTTCGACCGGTTCTGGCGCTCCCCCGACGCCCGTACGATGCCCGGTTCCGGACTCGGACTGGCGATCGTCCGGCAGGTCGCCGAGCGGCACTCCGGCACCGTGCACGCCACGGAGAACGCGAGCGGCGGAGCCCGCCTGGTGCTCCGACTCCCCGGAAAGGAACGTCCCGATGCCCCCGTTGCCTAGGTCACCGAGGACAGACCGCCCCCGTCTCCGGACGGCCGCCGCACTGGCCGCGCTGCCCGTGCTGACGCTCGGCCTGGCCGCGTGCTCGGACGACGAGGCCGCCCCGAGGCCGGACCTGCCCACCGAGACCCCGGCGCTGTGGAACCCCTGCGACGCGATCACCGAGGCGTTCGTGAAGAAGCACCTCGGCGCGGAGACGACCAAGAACGACGGCACCCCCACGCAGCCGGACTGCCGGTTCGCGCCGGAGGCCGACTCCGGCGACCCGGTGCTGACCGCCAACTACCAGCTCTTCGACGGCACGCTGGACGAGCTGTGGAGCGCGATGGGCCAGGAGTCGACCGCCGACGTCCGCGACGTCGACGTGCCCGGCGCGGACGGGGCCCGCCTGGTGGTCGACGCCCGCAACCAGCAGCTCTACGTGACCGGCTTCGTCGAGAACGGCACGCTGTTCCAGGTGGTCAACGTGGCGGACCCGAAGCCCTACGACGAGGAGATGGTGGTCGCCGGCGTCGAGGAGACGCTGCGGGTGCTCTCGCGGCACGCGGTCGACAGCGGCGCGGGCAAGCCGGCGCCGGCGTCGGAGTCGCCGGCTGAGTCGGCCTCCGAGTCGCCGGCTGAGTAGACGGGCTTTCCCGGCACCCGTTTCGCGCCGGCGCGACCGGGCAGGCTCCGAGCATGACCGAGTCCCAGCAGATCGTCATCGTGGGCGGCGGACTCGCCGCGGCCCACGCCATCACCACGCTGCGCGAGGAGGGGTACGACGGCGCGATCACCCTGGTCGCCGCCGAGGACCACCTGCCGTACGAGCGGCCACCGCTGTCGAAGAGCTACCTGAGCGGCACGAAGACCTTCGCCGACGCCCTCGTCCACGACCAGGCCTGGTACGACGAGCACCACGTGCGCGTGC
Organism: Nocardioides sp. GY 10113; assembly: GCF_004919105.1. Lineage (GTDB taxonomy): Bacteria > Actinomycetota > Actinomycetes > Propionibacteriales > Nocardioidaceae > Nocardioides. The sequence goes on along the minus strand of NZ_STGK01000001.1, from coordinate 171,369 downwards.
TCACCGGCACGACCGCGACCGGCATCGACCTGGCAGCCCGGACGGTGACCGTCGACCCGGCGCCGCCGCTGGGCGACCCGCTCTCCTACGACGCGCTGCTGCTGGCCACCGGCGCCGAGCCGAAGGTGCCGGACCTCCCCGGCGCCGGCGCGGCGGCGTACCTGCGGACGGTGGAGGACGCGGATGCGCTGAAGGAGGCGTTCCGCGCCGGCGGCCGGGTCGTCCTGGTGGGCGGCGGCTGGATCGGCCTCGAGCTGGCCGCCGCGGCCCGGCAGGCCGGGATGGAGGTCACCGTGCTGGAGGCGGCTCCGCTGCCGCTGGCCGGGGTGCTGGGTGAGGAGATGGCGCAGTACCTGACCGACCTGCACCGCGGGCACGGGGTGGACATCCGCACCGGCGTCACCGTCGAGGCGATCGAGACCGTCGACGGCCACCCGCAGCTCGCACCCACCGGCGTACGGACCTCCGACGGCACGTTCGACGCGGACCTGGTTGTGGTCGCGGTGGGCGCCGCGCCACGCACCTCGCTGGCCGAGGAGGCAGGTCTCGGCGTCGCGACCCGCGAGGACGGCGGCGGGATCACCGTGGACCAGCAGCTGCGCGCGACCGACCCGCACGTGTGGGCCGCCGGCGACGCGGCGCTCGCGGTCAACACCGTCCTCGGACCGCTGCGCGTCGAGCACTGGGACAACGCGATCCGCCAGGGCAAGGCCGCGGCCAAGTCGATCCTCGGCCAGGAGGTCGCCTACGACTGGCTGCCGTACTTCTACACCGACCAGTTCGACTTCGGGATGGAGTACGTCGGGCACGGGTCGGCGTCCGACACCGTCGAGGTCCGCGGGTCGCTGGCGGACGGCGAGTTCATCGCCTACTGGCTGGACGACGAGAACCGGGTCACCGCCGCGATGAACGTGAACATCTGGGACGTCTCGGACCGGTTGCGCGAGATCGTCGGCACCACCGTCGACCCGGGGACGCTCACCGATCTGCGCTGACCATCCCATCCGCGGGTCGCCGGACCGGCCCAGACCGCTCCGGCGACGCGGGGCCCGAGGGGCTGGCGACTGCTAGCGTGGCGGGTCCAGCCGAAGGGGGTCCTCCATGGACCAGGCCACTCGCACGATGTTGTCCACGTCCCGGTGCACGCCGAGTGTCTCGACGGCGGAGGCCACGGTGGGCCCCACCACCGTGCGGCACCGCCGCAAGCAGTTCCACCTCCTGCACATGTACTTCCAGTCGGTCTTCGACTACGGGTATCGAGGGCGCTGGCTGGGCGTGGCGTGCGCCGGGACGGCGCACGACTACCCCACGCCGGCCGAGATCGAGTCCGGGAGGCTGACGATCGACCCCGACGCGGTCAGCAACTACGCCACCTGGCACGGCCACCCCGGCGCCGACGGGTGGATGACCCTGGCTCAGGGCGAGGGGGTCCTCACCGCCCAGCCCGACGGCACCCTGCGCGTCGAGCGTTACCGTCGGGCCGACGAGCAGCTCTGGGACCTGGAGATCTGCAGCGTCCCGCCCTCGTCGCTGCCGCGCTACCTGGGCGCGTACTCCTGGACGTCGATCGTCCGCATCCGCAGCAAGAAGTACGGAACCTGCATCCGGCTGGACGAGGAGGACCTCTCGAAGGTGGCCGAGCCGCGCCTCGAGCAGGCCGGCGACGAGGTGAGGCCCGAGCACCTCTTCGTCGGGAGAGGCAACAGGTCCGACGTCCCACGGATCTACCCGGAGGAGGCGACCTACGCCTACTGGGAGCAGCAACTGGCCCAGGCGGGCACCTACAAGCCGCCGGGGGAGCCGGCGCAATGGGACTTCGACGCCCCCGTCACCCGACGGTTGTCCAGCTTCTCCTTCGTGCCCTCCTACGCCGTCGATGACCCGGCTCTCGCCACGGTCGCGGCGTCCCTTCCGGGCTACAACCGCGCGACCTACTGCCCGTACTACCTGGTCCTGGGGTACGAGTCATGGTCCGGCGAGCGGTCCTGGGTGGCCGACCAGATCGACCAGGCCTCCGGCACGACGCTGAGCATCTCCTTCCAGTCCGGCATCACCGAGGAGGTCGCTGAGATCTGGAACAACGTCCTCGGCACCTCTACGACCTTCAAGGCGGACACCGGCGTGGTCTTCGCCAAGGTCGGTGTCGACCAGCAGTTCGTCTACGAGCACCACTGGGGCGGCTCGAAGACCCGCGCCACCTCCAGCTCGAGCGAGGTCGCCCGCTCCTGGGACGTCCCCGCGGGGCAAGCGCTGCTGGTGCTGGCGCTCACCCGCTCCTTCGAGCTGCGCCGCGTCCAGTGGGCGGCGAGCTCGACAGGACTTCCGGCCAACCCGATCCCCGCCGGTTCGCTGGCCGAGCCGGCCGCACGCATCGAGGACCGCACGCCCTACCTGGAACAGGTGTGGCACCGCGGGTCCGATGTCGTGGTCGCCCGGACCGGCGAGGCCCAGTACCTCGGGTCCTGGCTCTCGCGCGACGCCGGTCACATCGCGTACACGCTGAGGATCCTTCTTCAGGGCCGGTCGACGACCGTCCTGTACGCCGACCTCCGCGACGCCCACAGCCCGCCCCAGTGGATCAGCGTGACCCTGACCGTCGACCCGGGCGGAAAGAACCGCAACGTCAGCTACGACCTCGAGGGTCCGGCCGCCTCCCTCGGGACGGGGACCGGCGTCCACACCTTCCCCGGCGACGGGGATGGCGAGTTCGGGATCCTGGAGTTCGTCAGCGGGCCGCTGCAGGGGGTCAGCTGGGAGCACTACGACTGGGCGTGACGCCTGGTCCGGCGGCCACCGGCGCGGCATGCGCGACCGCGCTCAGCTGCGCAGGGCCTCGAGCAGCCGCGCGGCCTTCCACCGCGTCTCGGCGTACTCCTCGGCGGGGTCGCTGTCCACGATGATGCCGCCGCCGGTGCCGAGCACGTAGGTGCCGTCGCCGGCGGTGGCCAGTGACCGGATCACCACGCCGAGGTCGGCGCGACCGTCGCCTGAGACCCAGCCGAACGCGCCGGAGTAGACCCCGCGGGGGTCGGCCTCGACCTCGTCGATGATCTCCATCGTGCGCAGCTTGGGCGCGCCGGTCATCGAGCCGGCGGGGAAGAGCGAGCGCAGGGCGCCCACCGTCGTGACGTCCTCGCGCAGCCGACCCCGGACGGTGGAGACCAGCTGGTGCACCGACGCGTAGGACTCCACCTCCATCAGGTGCGGCACCTCCACGCTGCCGACCTCGCAGACCAGGCTCAGGTCGTTGCGGAGCAGATCGACGATCATCAGGTTCTCGGAGCGGAACTTGGGGTCGCCGGCCAGCCGCGCCCGCGCCGCCGCGTCCTCCTCGGGCAGCGGGTCGCGCGGTGTCGTGCCCTTGATCGGCTTCGCCTCCAGGGTGCGGTCGGCCGTGACCAGCGCGTACCGCTCCGGGCTGGAGCTGAGCAGCCACGCCCGGGCGCCCTCGACGTCATGCTGGAGGAAGCCGGCGTACGGCGCCGGGTTGAGGCTGCGCAGGCGCAGGTAGACCGCGGCGGGGGCGAGCGGGTTCTCCACGCGGAGCCGGTGGGTGAGGTTGACCTCGTAGGAGTTGCCGGCGTGCAGGTGCTCCTGGACGCGGGCGAAGGCGGTGGCGTAGTCGGCGGGGATCTCGCCGCCCCGGGAATCCCCGCTCGACCGGGGATTCCCCGGCTTGTCGGCCATTGCAGTGCCCGTCACGCGGCCGGAAACCTCCGCGGGTGTGACGTGAGTGAACTCCAGGACGTGCGAGGGCCGCATCCACACCGCGTCCGGCAGCGCCGGGTCGGGCGCCGCCGGCAGGTCCGGCCGGGCGGCGTACCCGAAGTAGCCGAACCACTGGTCGCTCTCCGACCCCGCGGCCAGCTCGGCCTCCAGCGCGGCGAACGGGTCGTCCCCGACCACCTCGGAGCGGCCGCCGGCGTGCCGGGTCACCTCGCGCCGCGCCGCCGAGTACGTCAGCGAGACGTCGTCCTCGTCCAGCCAGCCGAGGATCGAGCGGCGCCGGGACCAGTCCCGGGCGCCTCCGCCGTCGAGCCAGACACAACGAGGACTGCGGTCCTGGACCCGGGCGAACGCCTCACCGACGTCCCCGGCCGTCACCATCGCGGGTCCCCGAGGAAGTTCGCGACCAGCTCCGCGCCGTGCTCGGTGAGGATCGACTCCGGGTGGAACTGCACGCCGACCAGCGGCAGGTCCGTGTGCTCCAGCCCCATCGTGAAGCCGGTCAGCTCGTCGATCGCGGTCGGCCGGATCCCCTCGGGCAGGTCGAGCACGGCCAGCGAGTGGTAGCGGATGGCGCGGAACCGCTGCGGCAGACCGGCGAAGACGCCGGCGCCGTCGTGGGTGATCCGGGCCTCGACTCCGTGCCCGGGCGCGACCCGGTCCACCAGCCCACCGTAGGTGGTGACCATGCCCTGCATCCCCAGGCACACCCCGAGCACGGGCCGCGCGGCCGAGATCAGCACCTCGCGGCCGACCACGAAGTCACGCCGTACGGCGGGGTGGCCGGGCCCCGGGGAGAGCACCACGTACTCGTGGCGCAGCACGTCGTCGGGCTCCGCCTCGTCGTGCTGGAGCACCGTCGGCAGGACGCCGGTGACGCCGGCGATCAGGTGCACCAGGTTGCCCGTGTAGGAGTCGTGGTGGTCGACCACCACGACGTCCGGCCTCCGCGCGGCCATCGGTCCGCCCGCCGCCCGTCGCCGCTCAGTCCAGCAGCACGTCGACCACGAGGTCGTGGACGATCGCGAACCCGTGCTCGGTGAGGATCGACTCGGCGTGGAACTGCACGCCGCGGTAGTGCGGCCCGAGGACCGCGTTGACGTCACCGGTCTCGGCATCGGCCTCGACCCGCACGCCGTCGGGGAGCACGGTGTCCGGGCCGACCCGGCCGACGAAGGTGTTGTAGAACCCGACCCGCTCCGGCTTGCCGTCGAGCAGCACCTGGGCCTGGGTGCCCTGGAAGACGATGTCCTTGTAGGCCAGCGGGATGCCGAGCTGGTGGCAGAGCGCCTGGTGGCCCAGGCAGACCGCGAGGAAGGGGCGCTCGGCCTCCAGCAGCGCGGCCACGCCGGCCCGCAGGTTGGCCATCTTCGGGTCGTCGCCGTCGCGCGGGTCACCCGGACCCGGGCCGACGATCACCAGGTCGTAGCCGTCCAGGCAGCCGGGCACGTAGTCGCGGTGCTTGACCACCTCGCTGGTCATGCCCATCCGCGCCAGCATGTGGCGCAGCATGTTCACGAAGTCGTCCTCGCCGTCGAGGATCACCGCCGACCTGCCGGCCAGCCGCGGGTCGGCCGGGGTGCCGGCCTGGTCGGCCAGCCAGAAGCCGGAGAGCCGGCCGTTGCGGGCGGCGAGGGTGATCAGCACCTCCTCGTCGGCGACCAGCGTGGCCAGGTCCGCGCCCGCGGTCGCCGGCGCCGGCGCGGGCGGGACCAGGCCGAACGCCGAGAGGATGCCGCCGGCCTTCGCGTGCGTCTCCGCGACCTCGTACGCCGGGTCCGAGTCGCGCACCAGGGTGGCCCCCGCGGTGACCTTGAGCCGCCCCTCGGTGTCGACGTCGGCGGTGCGGATCACGATGGGGCTGTCCACGACGTGCGCGCCGTCGGCGTCGCGGCCGAAGAGGGCCAGCGCCGCGGCGTAGTAGCCGCGCCCCTCGGGCTCGTAGGCCTTGATCAGCCGGCACGCGTTCTCCACCGGCGACCCGGTCACCGTGGCGGCGTACATGGTGTCGCGCAGGACCGTTCGGACGTCCCGGTTGGTGCGGCCGGCGAGCAGGTACTCGGTGTGGATCAGGTGCGTCATCGGCTTGAGGAAGGGCCCGAGCACCTGGCCGCCCTCGGTGCAGATGTCGCACATCATCTTGAGCTCCTCGTCGACGACCATGAAGAGCTCGTAGATCTCCTTCTCGTCGCGCAGGAACTCGGCCAGCCGGGCCTCCGTGCTGCGGGTCTCGCCGGCGGGCGGGCGGAGGTGGAAGGTGCCCGAGATCGGGTTCATCCGGACGTCGCCGCCGTGCACCGAGACGTGCCGCTCCGGGCTGGCGCCGATCAGGTACCGCTCGCCGGTGTAGAAGAGGAACGTCCAGTAGGCGCCGCGCTCGCGCTCCAGCAGCCGCTTGAACACGGTGAGCGCCTTGTCGGCGCCCCAGTCGGCGACGACGGCGCGGTAGTTGCGGCCGACCACCAGGTTGGCGCCCTCGCCCTGGCCGATCTCCTCGCTGATGATCGACTCGACGAGCTTGGCGTACTCCTCGTCGGTGCTCTCGAAGCCGCCGCGATCGGCGAAGTCGAGGCCGGTGTCGTCGATCGCTCCGATCACGTCGGCGACGCTGAACTCGTGCTCCTCGGCGACGTCGACCACGACCAGCGGGGTGCCGTCGTCGTGCGCCTCGAAGCCGCGCTCGGAGATCTGCCGGAACGGTACGGCGACCAGCCGGTCGCACGTGCGCCCGGGCGCCGGCGGACCGTCCTCGAGCGGGATGTCCATGATGCTCTCGGCGACCCAGCGGGGACCGCCGACCACGCCGACCGTGTCCCGGTCGCCGCTGCGGGTGGAGCGCCGGATGATCGCCCACGCCTCGTGCCCCTGGATGGCCGTGATGGCTTCCCGGGCGGTGAGGGGCGTGGTGTCCATGGCTGAAGCCTAGGGCGGGGCCGCGGGCGGGGCACGCGCTGTCCATGGTCCCGACGCGCGCCGCCGCCCGGGCGCCGCGCGCCGGCGCGGCTTCGGTGCTCGGCCGGTGCGGTCGCTATCCTCGGCCTCGGACAACGCACCCGGCGCCGCCGCCGATCGTGGTCAGGCAGGCGCCGAGGCGTCCGAGTGCGAAGGCGCACCCGGGCGCCCTCCGCTGTCCTCCACCCTCGCGGCGGGGCGCGGCGACAGGGTGCCCGAGATGAGAGTGAAGACAGCCCGTGCGTTGGAGTCTCGCCCGAGCGGCCGTCGCGGCCGCCACCACCACCGCGGCCCTGGGCGCCCTGTGCGCACCCGTGCCGTCGACGGCGCAGGCAGCGGCGACCTCCCACGCGACCGTCGCCCGCACCGCCTTCGAGGTGCCGACGCGGGCGAGGGGCTCGCGCCCGAACGTCATGATGATCACCGTCGACGACGCGGCGCCGGGTGACCTGCGCTTCCTGCCGAAGACCCGCAAGCTGCTGGGCGAGAGCGGCACCACGCTGACCAACGCGATCGCCCCGACGCCGCTCTGCGCGCCCGCCCGGGCCAGCCTGCTCACCGGGAAGTACGCCCACAACCACGGGACGCTCTCGATCAGCGGCAAGAACGGCGGCCTCGGCGCGCTCGACAGCGAGCGGAACACGCTGCCGGTGTGGCTGCAGGCGGCGGGCTACGACACGCTCTTCGTCGGCAAGTACCTCAACGGGTACGGCGAGGGCGCCTCCCGCGCCACGTACGTCCCGCCCGGCTGGACCGACTGGCGCGCGACCATCGGCAAGACGACCTACAACTACATGGGTCACCGCATCAACCTCAACGGGAAGCCGCGGAAGTTCCGCGGCGACTACTCCACGACGGTGCTGGGAGCCCAGGCCGACGACATGCTGACGGCGCCCCGGCGCACCAGCAAGCCGTGGTACCTGTGGCTCAACTACGTCGCTCCCCACCACGGCGGACCGGACGACGCGGACGACCCGACGGTGACCCACCCGCGCTTCCGGCCGGCGGTGCAGACGGCCCGCCCGGCGAAGAAGTACCGGAACACGCTGCGTCGCCTGGCGCTGCCGAGGAAGCCCAACATGTTCGCGTCCACGAGGGGCGTCGACTGGTCCGGCGCCGGACGGTCGCTGCTCCGGGAGGCGTACCAGCAGCGCGGCGAGGCACTCCGGTCGGTCGACGACGCGATCGCGAAGCACGTCCGGATCCTCAAGCGGACCGGGATGTGGAAGCAGACCGTGGTGATCTTCGCCTCCGACAACGGGTACTCCGTCGGCGAGCACAACCACCTCGGCAAGAACGTCTACTGGCGCGAGGAGACCACCGTGCCGACGATCATCACCGGCCCGGGCGTACCCAGCGGGATCACGACCAAGAACGTGATCTCGCAGCTGGACCTGGTGGCCTCGATCGTCGAGGCGGCCGGCGCCACCCCCGGCCGGTCGCTGGACGGCGAGCCCGCGTGGGACCTGCTGGCCCCGGGCGAGACGGAGGTCCGGACGGTGGGCATCGAGGCCTGGCCGGTCCGGTACGGCGGCCTGCGCGCGAACTTCACCGGCGTCCGCAAGGGCGACCGCTGGACCTACGTCCGGATGAGGTCGGGTCGCGAGTTCCTCTACGACCACGACTCCGACCCCTACGAGCTGAGGAACCTGAGGCGCTCGGAGGACCCGGCCGTGCAGGAGGTGCTGGCCCAGGTCCGCGCCGACACCGACCGCCTGTCCCGCTGCGACGGCGCCGACTGCCGCGACCGCTGACCGGCGGCGCCGGCCGATCGGACCCGCGTCCGCCGTACGGCGCCGGACAGCCCGCTCGCCGCGGTACGGTCCGCCCGTGCACAGGAGTCACGCGCGGGCCGCTGTCGTCGCAGCCGCGACGTCGCTGGCCCTGACGGCGGGCGCCTGCACCGCGACCACCGGGCCCGACGAGCCCGACCGCGCCGCGGTGGCCGACGGAGCGCGGGGTTCCGGGTCGTCCGGTGGCTCGCAGCCGGCGCCGCCGACGGGGCAGATGCGGCGGGATCGCGCGGAGCCGGGACGGCCGAACGTCCTGATGATCACCCTGGACGACGCCGCCCCGGGCGACCTCCGGTTCATGCCGAAGGTACGACGGCTGCTCGGCGAGGCCGGGACCACCCTGACCAACGCGATCGACTCGACGCCGCTGTGCGCGCCGTCCCGCGCCACGCTGCTCACCGGCCAGTACCCGCACAACCACGGCACCCTCGCGATCACCGGCGAGCACGGCGGCGTGACCTCGTTCGACGACCGCGACACGCTGCCGGTCTGGCTGCGCGACGCCGGCTACGACACCCTGTTCGTCGGCAAGTACCTCAACGGGTACGGCGAGGAGTCAGACCCCACGGCGGTGCCGCCCGGCTGGACCGACTGGCGTGCCGGGGTGGACCCGAGCACGTACTACTACCGCGGCCTGCAGCTGAACATCAACGGCCAGCTCCACCCGTTCATCGGCCAGTACTCCACCAGCGTCCTGGCCGACCAGGCCGACCAGGTGCTCGGCGCGCCGCAGCGAACCGAGCGCCCGTGGTACCTCTGGCTCAACTACGTCGCACCGCACCACGGCAAGCCCACCGACGAGGACGATCCGAACCCCCGACCCCACGACGGCGAACCGGGGGTGACCACGCCCTCGCCGGACGAGAGGTACCGCGACCGCTACCGCTCGCTGCCGCTCCCCGACAAGCCGAACATGTTCGCCGGCGGCACGGGGCAGGCCTGGGACGAGGCCGGCCGGGGAATGCTGCGCGAGTCCTACCAGCAGCGGGGCGAGGCCCTGCGCTCGGTGGACGACGCCGTCGCCGGTCACGTGCGACTGCTCAAGCAGCGCGGGATGTGGCAGCGCACCATCGTGATCCTCGCCTCCGACAACGGGTTCGCCACCGGCGAGCACAACCACTTCGGCAAGAACCGGCACTGGCGCGAGGAGACGACGGTGCCGACCGTCCTTTCCGGCCCCGGGATCCCGAGCGGGGTGCGCTCGCGCACCCTGGTCTCCCAGGCGGACCTGGTCGCCTCGATCGTCGACGCCGCCGGTGCCAGCGCGGGCCACCCGCTGGACGGCATCCCCGTCTGGGACCTGCTCGGCCCGGGCGAGACGGCGGTCCGCACCATCCCGATCGAGGCCTGGCCCGTCTTCGACGGCGGGCGGCGCCCGAACTTCACCGGGGTCCGCAGCGGCGACCGGTGGACCTACGTCCGGCTGCGATCGGGCGAGGAGCTCCTCTTCGACCACACGACCGACCCGTACGAGCTGACCAACCTCGCCGGGGTGGCCGAGGAGCGCGCGGTGCTGCGCACGCTGCGCGCCGCCTCGAGGCGGCTGCACCGCTGCGCTGGCGCGACCTGCCAGGAGCCCGCCCCGACGATGGAGTGACCGCGCCCCGGCGCCGCCCACCCGGACGGCGTCGCCGTGGCGCCGGATCAGCTGATGGTGGTCAGGTACTGCGTGGCGCGGGTCAGCACGACGTAGAGGGTCGCCCGACCGGTGACCGACTCGTCCTCGATCTCCTGCGGCCGGACGACGACGATGCCGTCGAACTCCAGGCCCTTGGTGTCGAGGCCGGTGAGCACCACGACCCGGTCGTCGCCCGACGGCCCGGCGGAGCCGTCGCGCGCGGCGGCCGCCGCCGACGGGGCGTCCTCGGCGAGCTCGGCCCAGGAGGCCAGCCACGCGTTCACCTCCGAGCGCCGCGCGCCCGGGACCACGATGCCGACGGTGCCGGCGACCGCGCCGGCCAGCTCGACGACCGCGGCACGGGTGGCCGACTCCAGGTCGGCGAGGTCCTCCAGCACCACCTCGACCGGCTCCGCACCCGTGCGCCGCACCGCCTCGGGCAGGTCGGCGTCGAGGCCGACCCGTTCGGCGTACGCCGCCGCGTGGGCGTAGATCTCGGCGGAGTTCCGGTAGTTGGTGGACAGGTGGAAGGAGTGCAGCTGCTTCCTCTCCAGCGCCTCGGCGCGGGCCGCGGCGGACTCCTCCGGCACCGGCCACGACGACTGGGCGGGGTCACCGACGATCGTCCAGGAGGCGGTCCGGCCGCGACGACCGACCATCCGCCACTGCATCGGCGTCAGGTCCTGCGCCTCGTCGATGAGCACGTGGGCGTACCCGTCGTCCTCGATGCTGTAGGTCGGCGGCTTCCAGGCCGGGCCCGAGGGCAGGCGGTCGGCGGTCGTCATCAGCTCCTGGATGTCGACGGCGCCCTCGATCAGGCCGAGCGGGTCGTCGCGCTCGTCGTCGCCGCGCCGCGGCACGTCGCCGAGGGCGTAGCGCAGCTCGTCGAGGAGCGGGACGTCCTCGATCGCGATCTGCGGGCCGATCGGGCGGGTCGGGTCCAGCGTGCTCCAGGTCTTGTGCAGCAGCCGCTGCTCGTCGGCGGTGAGCAGGCCGTCGGCGACGCGGGCCAGCAGGTCGGCGTCGCGCAGCCAGGAGAGCACCGTCGGCGCGTCCAGGGGCGGCCACCACGAGAGTGCGAAGTCGAGGAAGTCCTGGCGACCCAGCATCTCCTCGTCGAACGCCTCGCGGCCGAGGTCGCGGCCGCGCTCGCCCTTGACCTGGCGCCACAGCGCGTCGAGCAGCGCGTGGGAGATCCGCGGGAGCTGCTTGTTGCGGCGCCCCTGGGACATCAGGTTGCGCCGGATCTGGCCGAGCTTGCCGCGCTCCAGGGCCAGCCGGTCGTCGCGCCAGAAGACCCGGTACTCGGTGGGCGAGCCCGGGGCCTGCTGGCGGGCGAGGCGGCGCATCAGCTCGGCCATCCGGCCCGAGCCCTTGATGTCGGCCACGGCCGGCTCGTCGTGGCGGGTGGCGCGCACGCCGTCCACGACCTCGCCGAGGGAGCGCAGCGCGACGGCGGTCTCGCCGAGGGACGGCAGCACCCGCTCGATGTAGCGCATGAAGACGCCCGAGGGGCCGACCACGAGGACACCGCCGGACTCGTAGCGGCGGCGGTCGGAGTAGAGCAGGTAGGCCGCGCGGTGCAGGGCGACCACGGTCTTGCCGGTGCCGGGGCCGCCGGAGATGGCGACGACGCCCTTGCCGGGGGCCCGGATCGCCTTGTCCTGCTCGGCCTGGATGGTCGCGACGATGGAGTGCATCGAGCGGTCCCGGGCGCGGGAGAGCTGCGCCATCAGCGCGCCCTCGCCGACGATCGGCAGGTCGCGGCCGGCGGCCTCGGCCTCGGCAGCCGCCTCGGCGTCGAGCAGCTCGTCCTCGACGCCGACCACGGTGCGCCCGTCGGCGCGCAGCACCCGGCGTCGGATCACGTTCTGCGGGGACGCGGCGGTGGCCTGGTAGAAGACCGCGGCGGCAGGCGCGCGCCAGTCGATCAGCAGCGAGTCGTGGTCGTCGTCGCGCAGACCGATCCGGCCGATGTAGCGGGGCTCGGCGTCGACCTGCTCGGTGAGGTCGAGCCGACCGAAGACGAGGCCCTCATGCGCGGCGTCGAGCTGGGCCATCCGCTTCGCGGCCTGGAAGACCATCGCGTCGCGCTCGACGAGGCCGCCCTCGTGCCCCAGCCGGCCGCGGGAGTGACCCTCGCGCGCGAGCTCGCGCGCGACGTCCCCCGCGCGCTCCAGCTGCTGGTAGACCCGATCGACGAAGCCCTGCTCGGTCGCGACCTCGCGCTCCACCAACTCATCCGTCACCGGATCGATCCCTGCCTGTCCCTAGCCGTTCCCGATGCCGGGGCAGGCGTGACGACAGCGTCGGAACCGGCCCCATGGCAAGTCGAGAAGTCTACCGGACCGGCCCCTGGGGAACGGTCTTTACGGGGCAAGGACGAGGGTCACACCAGGCGCGCGCGGACCGGCTCGATGACGTCCTCGCGGAACCGCTCGACGCCGTCCAGCTTCTCCTGCAGCGTGGCGTCCTGGCCGCAGTAGTACATCCACGGCATGGTCATCGTCATCGTCACGCCGCCCTCGGCCGCGCGGAGGAAGTCGTCGGGGGTGATCGCGTCGGTGAGTGCCGGGACCACGTCGTACCGGGCCTCGGGATCCATCCCCGCCTCGGCCCGCATCTTGTGCAGCCGCGCGGCGACCGCGATCGCCTCGTCGACGCTGGCCATGTCGCCGATCCAGCCGTCGTGACGGGCGGCCCGGCGGAGCGCGACGTCCGAGAGTCCCCCGACCCACACCGGGATCGGCCCGGGAGGCGTCGGGCGCATCACCAACCGCTCGCAGGAGTAGAACTCGCCGTCGAACTCGGTCCAGCCCGGCGACCACAGCTCCTTCATCAGCGCCAGCCCCTCGTCGGTACGCCGTCCCCGGGTGCCGAACTCCTGGCCCAGCAGCTCGAACTCCTCCCGGCACCAGCCGACCCCGACCCCGAGCGTCACCCGGCCGCCCGAGATCGCGGCCGCCGTACCGACCGCCTTGGCCACCGAGAACGGGTCGCGCATCGCCGCGACGTAGATCGAGGTGAAGAACTCGAGCCGCTCGGTGACCGCCGAGAGCGCGCCGACGGTGACCCACGGGTCGGGCCAGTCGACATCCGTCTCCCAGCGCCGGGCGCCGTCGCGGGTGTAGGGGTAGGGCGTCGCGATCTCCTCCAGGTCGACCACGTGGTCGGCCAGGCTGAACGCCCGGAAGCCGGCCTGCTCCGCGGCGCGGGCGAGCGGGATCAGCTGGTCGATCGGCTGGTAGGCGGTCACCATCGCGAAGTCCACGCGCCCACCCTAGGGGTGGAGTAGAACAGGTTCTATGCCCTCAGACGCGTTCGCGCACCTGCTCTCGCCCGGCCGGATCGGCGCGATGGCCCTGCGGAACCGGATCGTGATGTCGCCGATGGAGACGATGTACGGCACCCCCGACGGACACCCGTCGGATCGCACGGTCGCCCACTTCGCCCGGCGCGCGGCCGGCGGCGTCGGGCTGGTCACCGTGGGTGCCACCGGCATCGACCCGCTGCACCCGGAGACGCCGGGCGGCCTGCAGATCGGCGAGGACTCGGCGGTCGACGCGCACCGTCGGCTGGTCGAGGCGGTGCACGCGGAGGGCGCGCGGATCCAGCCGCAGCTCGTGCACGCCGGCCCGGACGGCCTCGGCCCCGAGCTGCACGGCGTCACCTCGCTCGGCCCCTCGGTGATCGGCTCCTACCTGACCGGGCGACCGTCGGCCGAAGCCACGAAGGAGCAGATCTCCGGCGTCCTGGATCAGTTCCGAGCCGCGGTGGTCCGGGTCCGCGAGGCCGGGTACGACGGCCTGGAGCTGCACGCGGCCCACGGCTACATGTTCCTCGGCTCGTTCCTGGCGCCCCAGCGCAACCGGCGCGGCGACCGCTACCGCGGCACCTCGGTCGAGGGCCGGATCCGGGTGGTGCTCGAGGCGCTGGCCGCGATCCGGTCCGAGGTCGGCGCCGACTTCCCGGTCACGCTGCGGATCTCCGGCTACGAGCGGGTCGCGGCCGGCCGGCCGATCCACGACACCGCCACGATCGCTCCGCTGCTGGTGGAGGCCGGCGTCGACGCCTTCCACGTCAGCGGCGGGGTGATCGACCGGCTGGTGACCGGGATGGTGAACGCGGCCGACGACGGCGACGGCCTCAACGTCGGCGCCGCGGCGGCGGTGCGGGAGGTCGTCGACGTACCGGTGATCGCGGTGGGTCGGCTGCACGACCCCCGCCTCGCCGAGCGGGTGCTGGCCGACGGGCGGGCGGACTTCGTGGCGCTGGGCCGGCCGCTGCTGGCCGACCCGGACCTGCCGTCGAAGCTGGCCGCGGGCGAGGGGGACCGGGTGCGGCGGTGCATCTCGTGCGAGAACTGCATCGACACCCTGGAGGAGAGGCTGGCCGCCGAGTGCGCGGTCAACCCGTTCACCGGCCACGACCTGGACCTGGTGCTGCCCGCTGCGGGCCCCGGGTCGTCGTCGCAGGCGGCGCGGCACGTGGTGGTCGTCGGGGGCGGCCCCGCCGGGCTGGAGGCGGCGCGGCTCGCCGACGCCGTCGGGCACCGGGTGACGCTGCTGGAACGCTCCGACCGGCTCGGTGGCGCGCTCGTCGACGCGGTCGCCGTGCACCCGGAGAACGGCCCCTACCTGGGCTGGCTGCTGGCCGAGGTCGCGCGGTCGGGGGTCGAGGTGCGCCTCACGACGGCCGCGACGCCCGAGCTGGTCGCTGGCCTGACCCCCGACGCGGTGCTGGTCGCCACCGGCGGGCGGGTGGAGCTGCCGGAGCCGCCGGGCGCGGACCTCCCCCACGTGCTGCACGGCCTCTCCCCCCACCCGCTCGAGGGCGTGCACCGGGTGGCGGTGATCGGCGGCCGGCTGGCCGCGGTCGAGTACGCCGAGACGCTGGCCGCCACCGGCCGGCTGGTCGCGCTGCTGACCACCGAGGCGGAGATCGGACCGGAGTTCGGCCTCAAGCGGCGTACCGAGCACATGGACCGGCTCGACCGGCTCGGCGTCACCGTGCACGCCGGATGCGCGGTCGAGGCGATCACGCCGGACGGGGTGCGCTGGGTGCCGGCGCACGGCTCCGCCCGCGACCTGCCGGCCGATGCGGTGGTGCTCGCCGGCGAGGTGGTGGCCGACACCGCGCTCGCGGACGCGCTGCGCGAGCTCCTGGGCGAGCGGCTGGACGAGCGGCTGGGCGAGCGGCTGGGCGGCGTACCGGTCACGGTGATCGGCGACGCCGGGGGTCTGGGACTGATCCGCGGGGCGACGGCGGACGCCGCCCGCGCCATCGCCGGGCTCCTCCCGCGAGCCGGGGGTTAGGCACCCTCGAACCGGGGCTCAGGCACCCCGGCTCGGTCAGGGCTTGGGGCGGCTGAGGAACGCGCGCATCGCCTCGCGCGCCTCCTCCGACCCGAACAGCCGGGCCGACAGCTCCACCAGCTCCTCGCCGTCGCGGTCGATCCGGGCCAGCAGGTCGCGGCCGAGCAGGGCCTTGGTCTCGCGCAGGCCCTGGGCGGCGCCGGTGGCCAGCGAGGCGACGGTCTCCTCGACCGCCGTGGCCAGGTCGGCGGCGGGCACCGCCCGCGTGACGAGCCCGTACGCCGCCGCCTCGGCGCCGCTGAAGACCTCGCCCCCGAGCGCGGTCAGCGCCGCGGCCCGGTCCGAGAGCCGCGGCAGGACGGTCAGCGAGATGACCGCCGGGGTCAGGCCGAGCTTCACCTCGGTGAGGGCGAAGGTCGCGTCCTCGGCGACGATCGCGACGTCGGCGGCCGCGACGATCCCGATCCCGCCGGCCCGGGCGGCGCCGGCCACCACCACGACGACCGGCTTGGTCAGCGCGACGATCTGGCGCTGCAGCGCGACGATGGCCCGGGCGCCCTCGTGCATCGGCACGGTGGCGGCCTCGGAGAGGTCGGCCCCGGAGCAGAAGACCCGGCCGGACGAGGTCAGCACGACCACCCGGACCGACGGGTCGGCGTCGGCCGTCGCGAGGTGCTCGCGCAGCTCGGTGATCAGCTGGCGGGAGAGCGCGTTGCGGTTGTGCGGCGAGTCCAGGGTGATGGTCGCGACGGCGTCGGAGACCTCGAGGTGGACCAGCTCGGCGGGGGCGGCAGTCTGCTCTGACATGGGCGCCATCCTGCCCCAGGCGCCCGAGGTGCCGGACCCGGTCCGCCGATCCCCGACGAGCGCCGCGACGAACCACCCCCATGGACGAGCCACGCACGCGGACCCGGATCACCTCAGCCCTGCCCTGGGCCGGCTACGGCCTGCTCGCCGCGGCCGTCGGGCTCGGCACGGCCCACGCGCTGGCCGCGCTCACGGTGCCGGCGACCTCGCCGGTGCTCGCGGTCGGCTCGGCGGTGATCGACCTGACCCCGACGCCGGTCAAGGAGTGGGCGATCCGCTCGTTCGGGGCCGCCGACAAGGCGGTCCTGGTCGGTTCGGTGCTGGTCGGGGTGCTCGCGCTGGCCGCGGTCAGCGGGCTGCTCGCCCGGCGACGGCTCCGGTACGGGGCGACATTGCTGCTGCTCCTGGTCGCGGTCGCGGCCGCGGCGGTGCTCGGCCGGCCCGCGGCGCGCGCCACCGACCTGCTCCCCTGCCTGCTCGCCGGCGCCAGCTCCGTGGCCGCCCTCGCCTGGCTGGCCGGGGCCCACCGGGCGCAGGCGGCTCCGGCCGCGGGCGGTCGCCGCGGGGTGCTGCTGGCGGTCGGCACGCTGGCCGTGGTCGCGGCGGCGGGCGGGGCGATCGGGCGCCTCGTGTCCGGCCTCCGGCTCCGCCCGGAGGACGTCGCGCTGCCCGCACCGGCCACGCCCGTCCCCCCGCTCCCCGACGACCTCGGCGGGCGCGTCCCGGGGATCACGCCGTGGCGTACCCCGACCGGCGACTTCTACCGCGTCGACACCCGCCTCGACGTACCGGTGATCGACAGCGCCGACTGGAGCCTGACGGTCGACGGGGACGTCGCCCGGGAGGTCACCCTGAGCTTCGACGACCTGCTCGCGATGGACCTCGTCGAGCGCGACATCACGCTGACCTGCGTCTCCAACGCCGTCGGCGGGCCCTACGCCGGCGGCGCGCGCTGGCTCGGCGTGCGGCTGACGGACGTGCTGGACCTGGCCGGCGTGGGCGAGGGGGCCGACCAGATCCTCTCCACCGACGTGGGCGGGATGACGATCAGCACCCCGCTGGCGCTCGCCACCGACGGCCGCGACAGCCTGCTCGCGGTCGGCATGAACGGCGCCGCGCTCCCCCGCGAGCACGGGTTCCCGGTGCGCCTCGTGGTGCCCGGCCTCTACGGGTTCATAGGCGCGACCAAGTGGGTGACCCGGCTGACCCTGACCACGTACGCCGAGCGGTCGGCGTACTGGACCGATCGGGGGTGGGCCACGGACGCGCCGATCAAGCCGTCCGCGCGGATCGACACGCCGCGGCCGCTGGCCGTCCTCGACGCCGGCGAGGTGGTGGTCGGCGGCATCGCATGGGCACAGGGGGACGGCGGGGTCGCCGGGGTCCAGGTCCGGATCGACGGCGGCCCGTGGCGCGACGCCGTCCTCGGGCCCGACGCGGGCGACGGCTACTGGCGGCAGTGGTACCTGCGCTGGGACGCCACCGAGGGCTCGCACCGCATCGCCGCCCGGACGCTCACCGGGGACGGCGCCGCCCAGACCGCCGCCCGCGCGGACCCGTTCCCGTCCGGTGCCAGCGGGTGGCACGAGCTGATCGTCACGGTCGGCTGACCGGCGACGCACCCGACCACCGATCCGACCCACCACCCATCCGACCGGGCACCCGCGACGAATCACCTGCGTCAGTCCACCCGAACGGAAGGCACGATCATGAAGCTCCAGCACCGCCGTGGCGGCCGGATCGCCGGCATCGCCACCGCAGCCCTGGCCCTGTCCCTGACGCTCGCCGCCTGCGGCGGGGACGACAGCGACAGCGACGCCGACAGCGGCACCGACACCGAGACCTCGGCCGCGACGGAGGAGACGACCGAGGCGATGGCCTCCGAGCCCTTCGGCGAGGCCTGCTCGGCGCTCCCGACCGACGGCCCCGGCTCCCTCGAGGGCATGGTCGGCGAACCGGTTGCGACCGCCGCCAGCAACAACCCGCTGCTGACCACCCTGGCCACGGCGGTCGGTGCCGTCGACGGCCTGGCCGACACGCTCAACGGCGCCGACGCGCTGACCGTGTTCGCGCCGTACAACGACGCGTTCGCCGCGATCCCCGAGAAGGACCTGAACGCGCTGATCAAGGGCGGCCAGAAGGACGGCCAGGACAGCACGCTCTACACGATCCTCGCCCACCACGTGGTCGGCGCGAACGCCGACGCGGAGGCGGTCGTCGGCGAGCACGAGACGCTCGCCGGCGACATGATCACCGTCGAGGGCGACACCGAGTCCGGGATGACCGTCTCCGACGGAACGGTGACCGCGACCGTGCTGTGCGGCAACGTCCCGACCGCCAACGCGACCGTCTACGTCATCGACCAGGTCCTGACCGGCGTGCAGTGACGCGACCCCGCGGCCATGGGGTGTCGGTCCGCGATGGAGCGGCCGACACCCCCGGGCCCCGGACGCGTATATCCTCTCGGTCCGCGCCCATCCGGACGGTGAGCGGCTCCGAATAACCGACATCAGTACCTCGTGACCACTCATCCGGAAGGATCTGCGCATGGACCCGAGCCACGCCGCCGACGGCGGACCCGACCCGGGTCCCGACCGCTCGGCCGACACGCTCGCCGTACTGCTCAAGCGCTCCGCGCGCGGCGATCGAGTCGCCTTCGCTGATCTGTACGACGCCACGTCGGCCCGGCTCCACGGGCTGGTGCTGCGGGTGGTCCGCGACCCGGCGCAGGCCGAGGAGGTCACCCAGGAGGCGTTCCTGGAGATCTGGCGCACGGCCGCCCGGTTCGACCCCGCACGGGGCAGCGCCCTGTCGTGGCTGATGACGATCGGGCACCGCAAGGCGGTCGACCGGGTCCGCAGCGCGGAGGCGTCGAGCCGCCGCGAGGAGACCTACCAGCAGCGCCAGCACGTCCCCCCGCACGACGCGACCGCCGAGGCCGCCCAGGCCTCGCTGGAGGCCCGCCGGGTCCGCACCGCGCTCACCGGGCTCACCCCGGTCCAGCGCGAGGCGATCGAGCTGGCCTACTTCGGCGGCTACACCCACACCGAGGTCGCCGCGATGCTGGACCTACCGGTCGGCACCGCGAAGACCCGAATCCGAGACGGCCTGATCCGGCTGCGCGACGCGATCGGAGTAGAGCGATGAGCGATCCCATCAACATCGCCGACCTGCACGCCCTCACCGGCGCCTACGCCGTGGACGCCCTCGACGAGGTCGAGCGGGCCGTCTTCGAGGACCACCTCGACCTCTGCCCCGAGTGCCGGGTCGAGGTCGCGGAGCTCGCCGCTACCGCCGCCCTGCTGGCCACCGAGCCGGTGAGCCCGCCCCCGGCGGTGCGCGACGCGGTCCTGGACGGCATCGAGACCATCCGCCCGCTGCCGCCGCGCACGACGCCGACCGGCCCCGCCGCCCCCTCCGTCCCGGCGAGCGGCTACGCCGGCGTCCCCGGTGTCCCCGGTGTCCCCGGCACGTCCGGCGCCCCGACGTCCGACGAGGGCGGTGCCCGGGTCATCCGGTTCCCGCGTCCGTCGTTCCGGACACTGCTGGTGGCCGCGTCCGTCGTCCTCCTGCTGCTGGTCGCCGGGCTGACCTGGCGGCCGTGGCAGGACGCCGTGGCCCCACCGGTCCCGTCCGCGACGGAGCGGGTGCTCGAGGCGGAGGACGCGACCCGGGTGAGCCAGGAGTTCCCCGACGGATCGACCGCCACGATCGTCCTCTCCCGCGAGGAGGGACGGGCGGTGATCGTGACCACCGACATGGCCGCGGCCCCGGACGGCAAGGTGTTCGAGGTGTGGCTGCAGACGCCCGCCGGGGACATGCAGCCGGCAGCGCTGATGCCCGACGAGCCGAACGCCACCGTGCTCCTCGACGGAGACGCCTCGGAGGCCACCGGCGTCGGGATCACCGTCGAGCCCGAGGGCGGCTCCCCGGAGCCGACCAGCGACCCGATCGCCCTCTTCGAGCTGGAGGCGTGATGGGCGCTCAGCACGCGGCGGGCCCGCGCCCGCCGCGACGGGTCGCGGTGGTCGGCTCCGGCGTGGCCGGGCTGGTGGCGGCGTACGTCGCCTCCCGCTCCGCGGAGGTCACGCTCTACGAGGCCGACGACCGGCTCGGCGGTCACGCCGACACCCACCTGGTGCCGGACCCCGCCACCGGCACGGACCTGGCCATCGACACCGGCTTCATCGTGCACAACCGGCGCACCTACCCGGTGCTGCTGCGGCTCTTCGAGGAGCTGGGCGTGGAGACCCAGCCCTCGGAGATGTCGCTGTCGGTCAGCGACGAGGGGACCGGCGTGGAGTGGGCCGGCGCGCTCGGGCCGCGGGGCCTCTTCCCCGGCGGGCGCAACCTGGCCTCGCCGCGGTTCTGGCGGATGCTGACCGAGGTGCCGCGGTTCCACCGGGCCGCGCGGCGGCTGCTGGAGTCGCAGGGCGACGCGGACCCGACCGTCGACCTGACCACGCTCGGGGAGTTCCTCGACGCCGGCGGCTTCAGCCCCTACTTCCGGCGCCACTTCATGGCGCCGCTGGTGGCGGCGGTGTGGTCGTGCGACCCGGACTCCGCGCTGGACTACCCCGCGGCGTACCTGTTCGCCTTCCTCGCCCACCACGGCATGCTCAGCGTGTTCGGCTCACCGACCTGGCGCACCGTCACCGGCGGCTCGCACGCCTACGTCGGCCGCGTCGCCGCGGCGATCAACGAGGCCGGCGGCAAGATCCGCGTCGGCTCCCCGGTCACCGCGATCGCCGAGGACGCCGACGGGGTCCGGGTCGCCACCGAGGACGGCACCGAGCAGTACGACGCCGTCGTGGTCGCCACCCACCCCTCCGCCGCGCTCGGGATGCTGGCCGCACCCAGCGACCTCCAGGCGGAGGTGCTCGGCGCCCTCCCCTACGCCGCCAACACCGCGCTGCTGCACACCGACACCTCGCTGCTCCCCGACGCCCGGCAGGCGTGGGGCTCGTGGAACTTCCGGCGCCCGGCCGAGGACCGTCGGGACGTCCTCGTCACCTACGACCTGACCCGGCTGCAGCGGCTCCCCACGCCGCGCCACTACCTGGTCACGCTGGGCGGCGAGCACCTGGTCGACCCGGCGACGGTGATCGCCCGCCGCGACTACGAGCACCCCCGCTACACGCCGAGCTCGGTGGCGGCGCGGGCCCGGCTCCCCGAGATCGACACCGACCGCATCGTCTTCGCCGGCGCCTACCACGGCTGGGGCTTCCACGAGGACGGCGCGCGGTCGGGGCTGGCCGCGGTGGAGCGCCTCGGGCTGCGGTGGGGCTCCGCGGAGGCCTCGAGGCCCGCTTCGCCCGCACCTCAACCACCGACGGGCCGGACCACCTACGCGACCGACCTCACCCACACCCGCCGCGGCCCGGTCGCGCACCGGTTCCGGATCCGTTCCCGGATGACGGTCGTCGACCTGGACGACGCCGGCGCCACCCATCCCCGGGCCGGCTGGCGCCGGGGCACCTTCGAGGGCCGCGACCACTTCGCCGGCCACCTCCCGGGCGGGCCGGAGACGATCCGCGAGGGCCTGGACCGGTTCCTGGCCAGCGAGGGGATCGACCTGCGCGGCGGCCGCGCGCTGATGGCGGCGCAGCCGCGGGCGCTCGGGCACTGCTTCAACCCGATCTCGGTGCACTGGGTGTGGGCACCGGAGGCGGACCCGACCAGCCGGCCGGCGGCCACCGTCGTCGAGGTGCACAACACCTACGGCGACCGGCAGGCCTACCTGCTGCATCCCGACGAGAACGGCCGCGCCGAGGTCGACAAGGCGATGTACGTCTCGCCGTTCCACGGCACCGACGGCCGGTACGTCGTGCACGTCCCGCCGCCCACCGAGGACCGGCTCCGGTACGCGGTGAGCCTGCGACCCGACGAGGGCGAGCGGTTCGACGCGGGCCTGGACGGCCGCCCGACCGCGGCGCCCCGCGTGGCCCTGGCCGGGTTGCGCGGATCGGCGCTGATCCGTGTCCACGGCGTGTGGCTGTGGCTGCGCCGTCTCCCGATCCGGACCCGGCCCACCGACCATCCCCCCATCCCGTCCGTCCCGACGAGCACGCCCGGAGGATCCCGATGACCCTGACCAGCGAGCCCGCCCACGAGAACACCGCCGACGGCAGCACCTCCGTCGGGAGCACCGCCGCCGGGAGCGCGCGGGAGCACACCGAGCTCGGCGGCCCCGTCCCGAGCGGCCGCTGGGCCGACCTCTGCCCGGCGCCGGCGTACGGCCCCGGGGCGCGGATCGCGCGCCGGATGTTCCGCTCCGCCATCAACCGCCTCGACGTCACCGTCCACGTCGCCGCCGGTGAGCGGACCCCCGCCGAGACGCTCGGTCGCGGCGGCCCGGCGATCCACGTGCACCGGCCCGAGGAGCTCTACGCGCGGATCGCCCGGGACCACCTGATCGGGTTCGGAGAGGCCTACCTGACCGGCGCCTGGGACGAGGGCGCGCAGGGCCCGGACGCGCTCGGCGACTTCCTCGAGGTGCTGGCGGCGCGGTTGACGACCCTGGTGCCGCGGCCGCTGCAGCGGATGCGCGCCGTGCTCTCACCCCGCCTGCCGGAGACCCACCGGGGCAGCCGGCGGCACACGCGGGAGAACATCGCCGCGCACTACGACCTCTCCAACGAGCTCTTCGCGCTCTTCCTGGACCGGACGCTCACCTACTCCTCGGCGCTGTTCACCGACGCCGAGCTGGCGGGGGTCGCGCCGATCACCGAGGACGCCTTCGTCGCGGCCCAGCACCGCAAGATCGACCGCCTGCTCGACGCGGCCGGCGTCGGCGAGGGCACCCGGGTGCTGGAGATCGGCACCGGCTGGGGCGAGTTGGCCATCCGGGCCGCCGCCCGCGGCGCGCGGGTCCGCTCGATCACCCTGTCGGTGGAGCAGCGGGACCTGGCCCTGACCCGGATCGTGGCGGCCGGTCTCGCGGACCGGGTCGAGGTCGACCTGTGCGACTACCGGGCGCTGCTGGAGGACCCGGCCGCGCAGGGCGCGTACGACGCCGTCGTCAGCGTGGAGATGATCGAGGCCGTGGGCGCCCGGTACTGGACGACGTACTTCCAGACCCTGGACCACGCCCTGGCTCCGGGCGGCCGGGTCGCGATCCAGGGGATCACGCTGCCGCACGAGCGGATGCTGGCCACCCGCGACACCCACACCTTCATCACCAAGTACATCTTCCCCGGCGGCGCGCTGCCCTCGGTCCGCGCGATCGAGGAGATCACGCGGGACGAGACCGGGCTGCGCCTGGTCGACGACCTGCCCATGGGCCTGCACTACGCGCCGACCCTGCAGCGCTGGGACGCGGCGTTCACCGCGGCCCGGGCCGAGGTGGGGTCGCTCGGCTTCGACGAGACCTTCTGCCGGATGTGGCACTTCTACCTGCAGTACTGCCGTGCCGGGTTCGCCGCCGGCTACATCGACAACCACCAGCTCACCTTCGCCCGGACCGGCGCATGACGGTCCGCGGGAGGATCCAGGAGTGAGCGACACCCTGACCGCGCTGCTCCTGGGCGCGGCCGTCTCGGTGGCGGTCGCGACGCTGACGATGGTCGCGACCAGCCTGGTCGCCCGTGCCCAGGGCCGGGTGGTCGTCGTGGACACCGCCTGGGGCCTGGGGTTCGCCGCGATCGCGCTGGCCGCCGCCCTGCTCTCCGTGACCGGCGCCGGCGACGGCGAGCCGTGGCGGACCTGGCTGCTCGCGGCGATGGTCGCCTCCTGGGGCGCCCGGCTGGCCCGCCACCTGCACCTGCGCAACCACCTCGGCGAGGACCCGCGCTACGAGCGGCACCTGGGCGGCACCCTGGCCGAGGTCGGGCTCGGGGTCGCGGTCCGCAAGGTCTTCGCCGTCCAGGGCGCGGCGATGGCGCTGGTCGCCTGGCCGGCCGCAGCCGCACCGTTCGCGCCGCTGGAGCGCCCGTGGGTGCTCGCGCTGGGCACCGTGGTGTGGGCCGTCGGGCTGATCTTCGAAGCGCTCGGCGACGCCCAGCTGGCGGCGTACAAGGCGACGCCGAGAGACCGTCGGCGGCCGGTGCTGGACACCGGCCTGTGGCGCTACACCCGGCACCCGAACTACTTCGGCGACGCCTGCGTGTGGTGGGGCGTGTGGCTGGCCGGCGGCGTCGCGTCCGGCTGGGAGATCGGGCTGGCGACGGTCCTGGCGCCGATCGCGATGACCTACTTCCTGGTGCAGGCGACCGGCGCCGGGCTGCTGGAGCAGACGATGATGAAGCGCCCCGGCTACCCCGAGTACGCCGCCCGCACGTCGAAGTTCGTCCCACTGCCGCCTCGCGGCGGAACCCGGCAGCCACGGACCCCCTAGCCTCCTGGGTGTGAGCAACGACGACTACCTGCGCCTGGCGACCGTCGACAACTTCCGGGACGTGGCCGGGACGGGCTACGCGACGGTCGACGGGGGTCGCGTCCGGAGGGGCGTGTTCTACCGCTCCAACGAGCTGCGGATCTCCGAGGAGGACGCCGCGACGCTGGCCGAGCTCGGGCTGACCGCGGTCATCGACCTGCGCTCGGAGATGGAGATCGCGCAGAGCCCCGACCCGGAGGTGCCCGGCGCGGTCGGTCTGCACTTCGACCTCCTCGGGATCCCGATGGCGGAGGTCGGCGCCGCGCGCAGCCGCGAGGAGGCCGCGCACATCATGGGCCGGGTCTACCGCGGGTTCGCGACGGAGCAGCGCACCCGCGAGCTGCTCGGCGACGTCCTCCGCCAGCTCGCCACCGGCGGGAAGCAGCTCTTCCACTGCACCGCCGGCAAGGACCGCACCGGGTGGACGGCGGCGCTGCTGCTGCACATCGCGGGTGTGGACGACCCGACCATCGAGAGCGACTACCTGCTGACGAACGTGCTGAACGCGGCCAGCCGGGCGCGCACGGAGGCTCTGATCGCCGAGCACGCCGGACCGGAGAAGGTCGCGATCCTCGAACCGACCCTGGTCGCGGACATCGACTACCTGCGCGCGGCCGCCGCGGCGGTGGACAGCGAGTTCGGCGACCGGGGGTCGTACCTGCGGGACGGGCTCGGGCTCGATGACGAGGTGCTCGGCCGGCTGCGGGCGCTGCTGCGCGAGGACTGATCCGCCGCGTCACCTCCCGGGTGGTCAGCGACGGGTCCGGGGCGGCCGCGGCGCAGGTGACGCCGACGCTCGCCCCTCAGGAGCCGGTGCCGTGCGGCTCCTCCGCCGCCTCCCGGCGCGCGGCCAGCTCGGCGAGGTCCACCGGCTGGGTCGCCTCCTCGGCGGCCTCCGCTCGCGGCGGGCGCCCGGGCAGGTGCTGCCGGATCACCCGCTCGGTCCTCGGGTCGAGCACGATCGAGTGCGAGGCTCCGTCGCGGCCGTCGAACCGGACCGCAACGGTCTCGAAGCCCTTGTGGCGCTGCATCTGCGCGTACATCGCGTAGGCGCGCCGGTCGGCGTCGGTCAGGTCGACCGCGTCGGTGAACGGGGTGAGCAGCGCGCGCGGCCACAGCCGGTTGGCCAGCACCACGTTCACCTCGATGCCCAGCACGCCCATGATCGCGCCGACGTAGAGCAGCGCCATCAGCCCGAGGACGACGCTGAAGGTCTCGTTCATCTGGTTGCCCTGGGCGCTGGCGATCACCCGGGTCACGTAGACGGTCCCGACGTACTGCAGGATCGTCCACATCAGGGCGATCGTGTAGGCGCCGGGCGCCACGTGGACCACCTGCTTCTTCACCGCACGGGCCGCCGCCATCCGCAGCAGCACCGTCAGGAGCGTGCCGAGCAGCGCCAGCGCGATCAGCCGCACCACCCAGTGGAACCAGTCGTGCTGGGACAGGCTGCCGATCAGCTCGGTCTCGGTGAGGACCGCCGAGCCGACCGAGATCCCGAAGATCGCGGTGCCGGCGACGCCCAGCAGCAGCACGCTGCGGACCCGGGTCATCACCGGGTGCGGCCGGCTGTTGCGCGGCACCCCCCAGGCGGCGGACTGCACGTTCTGCAGGGCCAGGCCGAGGCCGATGGCACCGTAGAGGGCCGTCACCGAGCCGATCACGATGCCGGCGGTCGAGCCCTGCAGGCCCTCGGGTCGCCCGAGCTGGTCCCCGATGATCGGGAACTGCGCGAGCGCCGAGTCCAGCACCTCCTCCTGGAGCCCGGGGTTGCCCTCCAGGACGAAGCCCAGGATCGAGGTCGCCAGCAGCAGCAGCGGGAAGATCGCGAGGAAGCCGTAGAAGGTCAGGATCGCGGCGAGGTAGTTGCCCTGGTCGTCGAAGAACTTGTAGATCACGGCCAGCGGGAAGCCGAGCGCCGAGTTGCGGCGCTGCTCCCTGTCGACCGAACCCACGACACCCACGCCCGCCAACCTAGCGTCCGGTCCGTCGCTGGCCGCGCATATGTCGACATGGCCGGACGTGACGATCCCTACTCCGACCGGCTCCCAGAATCGGCTCAGTAGGACTTGGGCAGCCCCAGGGAGTGCATCGCGACGAAGTTGAGGATCATCTCCCGGCTCACCGGCGCGATCCGGCCCAGGCGGGCGGCGACCAGCATGTTGCCCAGGCCGTACTCCTGGGTCAGCCCGTTGCCGCCGTGGGTGTGCACCGCGACGTCGGTGGCGTTGCAGGCCACCTCGCCGCCGGCGTACTTGGCCATGTTGGCGTACTCGCCGGCGGCCATGTCGTCGCCGGCGTCGTAGAGCGCCGCCGCCTTCTGCCACAGCAGGCGCGCCTGCTCCAGCTCGATCTTCGTCTTCGCCAGCGGGTGCGCGATGCCCTGGTGGGAGCCGATCGGCTCCTTCCAGACGGTCCGCTCCTGGGCGTAGGCGACCGCCTTGTCCAGGGCGTAGCGGGCCATCCCGCAGGAGAACGCGCCGCCCATGATCCGCTCGGGGTTGAGGCCGGCGAAGAGCTGCCAGAGCCCCGCGTCCTCGTCGCCGACCAGCGCGTCGGCGGGCACCCGGACGTCGTCGAAGAAGAGCGTGAACTGCTTCTCCGGCGCCTGCCAGGACATCGGGATCGACTGCCGGGTGAAGCCCTCGGCGTCGGTGGGCACCACGAAGAGCGCCGGCTTGAGCTTGCCGGTCCTGGCGTCGGCGGTGCGCGCGACCACCAGCACCGACTGCGCCTCGTCGACGCCGGAGATGAAGGTCTTCTGCCCCTTCAGCACCCACGTGTCGCCGTCACGGGTGGCGGTGGTGGTGATCTGGTGGGAGTTGGAGCCGGCGTCGGCCTCGGTGATGCCGAACGCCATCAGGTGGGTGCCGTCGGCGATGCCGGGCAGCCAGCGCTTCTTCTGCTCCTCGGTCCCGCAGCGGCCGATGATCGAGCCGCAGATGGCCGGGGAGACCACCATCATCAGCAGCGGGGCGCCCGCGGCGGCGCACTCCTCGAGCACCGCGGCCAGGTCGCTCATCCCGCCACCGCCGCCGCCGTACTGCTCGGGGATGTTGACCCCGAGGAAGCCGTTGCGGCCCATCTCCAGCCACATCTCGGTCATCTTGCCGCCCTCGCGGGCCTGCTTCTCGACGTACTCGCGGCCGTACTTGCCGGCCAGCTTGGCGACCGCCTCGCGCAGAGCGACCCGCTCGTCGGGCTCGGTGAACATGGTGGTGGTCATGCGTTCTCCCCTTCCACGGGCTCGACCGGTTGTACGACGGCGAGCACGGTGCCCGCCTCGACCTGCTGCCCCACGGCCGCGGACAGCTCGGTCACCGTGCCGGCGTACGGCGCGGCGATGGTGTGCTGCATCTTCATGGCCTCCATGACGAGGATCGGCTGCCCCTCGGCGACCTCGTCGCCGACCGCCGCGTGCACCGCGACCACGCTGCCGGGCATCGGCGCCAGCAGGGATCCCTCGGCGACCCGGCTGGAGGGATCCACGAAGCGCGGTACGACGCGCAGGGTGACGCCGCCGCGGGGGCCGTCCGCCAGCACCGCCTCGGGACCGGGCGCGCCGGGGCCGGCGACCACGCGCGTCGCATAGCGGCGGGTCACACCCTCGACGTCGAGGACGACCTCCTCGGGCGAGGCGGCGAGCACCGTGACGGCGCCCTGCTCCTCGGCGGCGGGCCGGTAGCCCGCACGGCCGCCGAACCAGGCGACCTCGACCTCGGCGCCGCCGGCCTCGAACCGGGTCACCTGCGGGGCCGCGACGACGTTGCGGAATCCGCCGGGGATCCGGGACTGGACCCTGGCGCCCCTGCGGCGGTGCTCGGCCAGCGCGACCGCGCCGGCGAACGGCAGCAGCGGGTCGGCCCCCGCCGGTCCGGTGCCGGTCAGCGTCTCCGGGTGGTCCTCGAAGAAGGAGGTGGCCACGCCGGTGACGTCGAGGAACGCCGGGTGCCGCAGCGAGGCGACCAGCTGGTCGCGGTTGGTGACCAGGCCATGGATCCGGGCGGTCTCCAGCGTGCGGGCCAGCGCCCGCGCGGCCTGGGCCCGGGTCGGGGCGTAGGCGATCACCTTGGCCAGCATCGCGTCGTAGAAGGTGCCGACCTCGTCGCCGGACTCGAAGCCGGTGTCGAGGCGGATGCCGTGGCCCACGAGCCCGAAGGCGTCGTCGTGGTCGATCGCGAGCTCGTGCAACAGGCCCGTCTGCGGCGCGTAGCCCGCGGCCGGGTCCTCGGCGTACAGCCGGACCTCGATCGCGTGGCCCTGCGGCGCCGGCGCGTCCAGGTCCAGCGGACGGCCCTCGGCGACGTCGAGCTGCAGCTCGACCAGGTCGACGCCGTGCACCAGCTCGGTGACCGGGTGCTCGACCTGGAGCCGGGTGTTCATCTCGAGGAAGTAGAAGCGCTCGGTGTCGGCGTCGTAGAGGAACTCCACGGTGCCGGCGCCGCGGTAGGAGATCGCCTCGCCCGCCTTGCGGGCAGCCTCGTGCAGGGCGTCCGCGACGGCCGCGGTCAGGCCGGGCGCCGGGGACTCCTCGACGACCTTCTGGTGGCGCCGCTGCAGCGAGCAGTCGCGCTCGCCGAGCACCAGCACGCCGCCGGCGCCGTCGCCCACGATCTGCACCTCGACGTGGCGGCCGCGCTCGACGTACGGCTCGACGAAGACGGTGCCGTCGCCGAACGCCGAGGCCGCCTCGGCGGACGCCTTCTCCACCTCGCCGGCCAGGTCGGCCAACGCCCGGACCACCCGCATGCCGCGGCCGCCGCCGCCTGCGGACGCCTTGACCAGCAGCGGCAGGTCCGCCTCGGTGGCGGTGTCGACCGACAGGTTGCCGAGCACCGGGACCCCGGCGGCCTCCATCAGCTTCTTGGACTCGATCTTGGAGCCCATCCGCTCGATCGAGTCGGGCTCGGGACCGATCCAGGTCAGGCCGGCCTCGGCGACCGCGCGGGCGAACCCGGCATTCTCCGACAGGAAGCCGTAGCCCGGGTGGACGGCGTCGGCGCCGGCCCGCTTCGCGGCCTCGATCACGAGGTCGCCGCGCAGGTAGGTCTCGGCGGGGGTGTTGCCCGGCAGCCGGACGGCGGCATCGGCCTCGGCCACGAACGGCAGCCCGGCGTCGGCGTCGGAGTGGACGGCGACGGTCTCGATGCCCAGGCGGCGGCAGGTGCGGACGACGCGGCGGGCGATCTCGCCGCGGTTGGCGACGAGGACACGGGTGATCATCAGATGGTTCCTCTGGGGTCGACGTTCTGGTTTCGACGCGCCCGCTGCGACCTCGTCCCTCGGTCGCAGGGCTTGCTCACCCTGAGCTCGCGACGCGCCGTGCTCGTTCCTCGCATGTCGCTGCTCGCTCACATCCGGAAGACGCCGAAGCTCATGGCGCCCTCGATCGGCTGGGTGTCGATGGCGGAGAGGCAGATGCCGAGCACCGACCGGGTGTCGCGCGGGTCGATCACGCCGTCGTCGTAGACCATCCCGGAGAGGACGTAGGGCAGCGACTGCTCCTCGATCTGCTGCTCCACGGCGGCCTTCATCGGCGCGAAGCCGTCGGCGTCGAAGACCTGCCCGCGGGACTCGGCGGACTGCCGGGCGACGATCTCGAGGACGCCGGCCAGCTGCGCCGGGCCCATCACCGCGGACTTGGCGCTGGGCCAGGCGAAGAGGAACCGCGGGTCGTAGGCGCGGCCGTTCATGCCGTAGTTGCCGGCGCCGTAGGAGGCGCCCATGATCACCGTCAGGTGCGGCACCGTCGAGTTGGAAATCGCGTTGATCATCATCGCGCCGTGCTTGATGATGCCGTTCTGCTCGTACTCCTTGCCGACCATGTAGCCGGTGGTGTTGTGCAGGAAGAGCAGCGGCGTGTCCTTCTGGTTGGCCAGCTGCACGAACTGCGCCGCCTTCTGCGCCTCCTCGCTCATCAGGACGCCGCGGGCATTGGCCAGGATGCCGATCGGGCGTCCGTGCAACCGGGCCCAGCCGACGCAGAGCGCGCTGCCGTAGAGCGGCTTGAACTCGTCGAAGGGGACCTCGTTGCCGGGGCCGGTGCCGTCGACGATGCGCAGGATCGCCTCGCGCGGGTCGAACGGCTCCTTGAGGTCGGTGGGGATCAGGTCGAGCAGGTCCTCGGGGTCGAGGTCCGGTTCGGCGTACTCCTCCAGGTACCCGTTGGTTGAGGCGCGAGCGCAGCGAGCCTCGAAACCGGCCTTGCGCCAGTTCAGCCGGGCGACGGTACGCCGGGCCAGGCGGATCGCGTCGCGCTCGTCGACGGCCAGGAAGTCGGCCAGTCCCGACGTCCGGGCGTGCATCTCGGCGCCGCCGAGGCTCTCGTCGTCGGTCTCCTCGCCGGTGGCCATCTTGACCAGCGGCGGACCGGCGAGGAACACCTTCGCCTGCTCCTTGACCATGATCACGTAGTCGCTCATGCCGGGCACGTAGGCGCCGCCGGCGGTGGAGTTGCCGAAGACCACGGAGATCGTCGGCCGCTTGGCGGCCGAGGCCCGGGTCAGGTCGCGGAACCCGCGGCCGCCGGGGATGAAGATCTCCTTCTGGGTCGGCAGGTCGGCGCCGCCGGACTCCGTCAGGTTGATGGTCGGCAGGCCGTTGACCGCGGCGATCTCGGCGGCCCGGAACGACTTCTTCACCGACCACGGGTTGAGCGCGCCGCCCTTCACCGTGGGGTCGTTGGCGACGATCATGCACTCGACGCCCTCGACCACGCCGATCCCGGTCACCATCGAGGCGCCGACGGCGAAGTCGCTGCCCCAGCCGGCCAGCGGCATCAGCTCCAGGAACGCCGAGCCTTCGTCGACGAGCAGGTCGATCCGCTCGCGGGCGGTGAGCTTCCCGCGCTGCTGGTGGCGGGCGATGTACTTGCCGCCGGCCTCGACGGCCTTGGCCTGCTCGGCGTGGAGCTCGTCGATCTTGGCGAGCATCGCCCGCCGACGGGTCGCCTCCACCGTCAGCTCCTCGGTCCCGGTCGCGGTCACTGCTGTGCTCCTTCGGCCTCGAGGACGGCCTTCATCCGCTCCAGGGTGGTGCGCATCCCGCGCTCGTTGGTCCGTCCCCGCAGGTGGCCGAGCAGCACCCAGTAGGCGCGGACGTACCAGGCCGGGCTGAGCCGGAAGTACTCCGTCACCCGGGTGCCCTCGACCCCGCCCTCGGTGGCCGGCTCGAGGCGGTAGCCCCAGTTGTTGATCGGGTTGGCGTCCAGCCCGACGGAGAACTCGAAGAGCTCCCCGGGCACGCAGGCGGTGACCGTGCAGGGCGACCAGTAGACGGGGCCGACGCCGTTGCGCTTGACGTGGCCCTTGAACCGGGCGCCGACCTCGGGCCCGGTCGAGCCGTGGGTCCAGACCGCCTCGAAGGTCTCCGGGGAGAACTCGCCGATCCGGGTGACGTCGCTGACCAGGTCCCAGACCTGGTCGGGGGTGGCGCGCATGTGCACCGACACGGAGCCGGTGAGCGGCTTGATCAGGGGCATCGCTTGTCCTTCGGGAAGATCGGGAGCGGTACGTCGGGAGCGGGAGGGGAGTCGTCGAGGGTCTCGGGGTCAGGCGTAGCCGAGCAGCCGGGCGGCGAGGTCGGTGAGCACCTCGGTGGCGCCCCCGCCGATCGGCAGGATCCGGGCGTCGCGGTAGTGCCGCTCGACCTCGGTGCCGTGCAGGTAGCCGGCGCCGCCGAAGAGCTGGACGGCCAGGTCGCTGACCGCGACCGCGGTGTCGACCGAGGTCTGCTTGGCCAGGCACGCCTCGGCGATGACCGACTCGCCGGCGAGGTGCCGGCGCGCCACCTCGAGCGTGTAGGTCCGGGCCACCTCGACCTGGCGGTGCATCTCGACGAGCTGGGCGCGGACCACCTGGTTCCTCACCAGCGGCTTGCCGAACGTCTCGCGCTCGCGGGCGTAGCCGGCGGCGAGGTCGAGGCAGCGCATCGCGTGGCCGTAGCCCTGGAGGGCGAGCAGGATCCGCTCGACGACGAACTGCTCGGCGATGTAGTAGAAGCCCTGGTTCTCCTCCCCGACCAGGTTCTCGACCGGGACCCGCACGTCGTCGTAGGCGAGCTCGGCGGTGTCGGAGCAGTGCCAGCCCATCTTCCGCAGCGACCGGCTCACCGAGAACCCGGGGGTGCCCTGGTCGACGACGATCAGGGAGATGCCGGCGTGGCCGGCCTCGCCGGTGCGGCACGCGGTGACCACGTAGTCGCCGCGGACCGCCGAGGTGATGAAGGTCTTGGCGCCGTTGATCACCCAGTGGTCGCCGTCGCGGACCGCGCGGGTGGTCAGGCCGGCGACGTCGGAGCCGCCGCCGGGCTCGGTGATCCCGAGGCTGCCGATCTTCTCCCCGGCCAGCGTGGGCCGGACGTAGGCGTCGAGGAGGTACGGCGAGCCGTGGGCGATCATGTGCGGCACCGCGATGCCGTGGGTGAACAGCGAGGCCATCAGACCGCCGGAGACGCCGGCGGACATCAGCCCCTCCTGGAACGCGCAGACGTCGATCAGGTCGCCACCGTCCCCGCCGACCTCCTCGGGGTAGCCGATGCTCAGCATCCCGGCCTTGGCCGTGGCCCGGGTCAGGCTGCGCGGCAGCTCGCCGGCGTCCTCCCAGTCGGCGAGGTCGGGGATGATCTCGCGGCGGGCGAACTCCGCGGCGGCCTCGCGCAGCGCGCGACGCTCGTCGTCCCAGATGCCGTCCCAGCTCATCGCGCTCCTCCGTCGATGGACCCGGCGGGGGTCGTGTGCCCGAGACCCCGGCCCGGCGATGCCTGGGGCACACGACCCGCCCCACGAGTCGGCACGGCGCTCATACGAGGTCCTCCTGGATGTGCACCGCGCGGCTGCGCATCCACTCGCCCAGCCCCTTGGCCTGCGGGTCGAACCGGGTCGAGGCGGCCACGCCGTCGCCGAGCAGCCCGTGGACGACGACGTTGACCGCGCCGAGGTTGGGCAGCAGGTAGACGTCGACGTCGAGGTCGGATGCCTCCGGGATCAGCTCGCGCACCTTGCGCGGGCTCATCAGCTTGGCCAGCCAGGTGACCCGCGCCGCGTACCGCTCCGAGCCGTCGTTCTTGACCCAGAGGCCGATGTTGGCGTTGCCGCCCTTGTCACCGGAGCGGGCGTGCACGAACGCGCCCAGCGGCATCCGGCGGGTGATCGTGTCCGCCGGGGCGGGGTACGGCGACGGCCGCCGCCCCAGCGCCGGGTCGAGCTCGTCGGGCGCGACCTGCTCCAGGTAGGTGCCCGGGTCGGCGATCACCTCGCGGCTGCCGTCGGCGTGCACCACCGTGTGCTCGACGTCGCCCCGGTCGACGTACGCCGGCGTGTAGACGCCGTACGGCGACGGCTTGCCCGGCGGCGTGGTCATGGTGAAGCCGGGGTAGGAGGCCAGGGCGAGCTCGACCAGGGGCGAGGTGAACGCCTTGCCGACCGGGTCGGGCGCGGGGTCCTTCACCACGCACCGGAGCAGCACGGAGGCGCCCTCCTCGGTGTCGGCGTCGGCGGCACGGTGGCCCGAGAGGCTCCAGGCGACCTCGTCGGCGACCAGGTGCGGGGTCAGCTGCTCGCGCAGCCAGTCGGCCTTGGCGTCGATGTCGAGGCCGGTGAGCACGAACTCCGCCTGGTTGCGCCAGCCGCCGACGGTGGTGACCGCGACCTTGAGCCGCTCCGGCGGCGGGGCGCCGGTCACCCCGGAGATCTCCACCCGGTCGGTGCCGACCTCGCGCAGCCGGATCGAGTCCAGCCGGGTGGTGACGTCGGGGTTGAGGTAGCGGGTGGACTGGATCTCGTAGAGCAGCTGGGCGGTGACGGTGTCCACGGTGACGGCGCCGCCGGTGCCCTCGTGCTTGGTGATCACGCTGGAGCCGTCGGCGGCGATCTCGGCGATCGGGAAGCCGAGCGGGCGGGTCATCGGGCGGCCGGCGCGGAACAGGTCGACGAAGCCGGAGAAGTTGCCTCCGGTCGCCTGGGTGCCGCACTCGATCACGTGGCCGGCGGCGACCGCCCCGGCGAGCTCGTCGTGGTCCTCGGGCTTCCATCCGTGGTGGGCGATCGCGGGGCCGACGACCACCGAGGCATCGGTGACCCGCCCGGTGATCACGATGTCGGCGCCGGCGGCGAGCGCGGAGGCGATGCCGAAGGCGCCGAGGTAGGCGTTGGCGGTCAGCGCGGCCTCGAACCGGCCGGAGCCGCGGAGGTCGTCGCCCTCGACGTGGGCGACCTTCGCCGGCACGCCGAGGCGGTCGGCGAGCTCGCGGACCTTGGCGGCGAGCCCGGCGGGGTTGAGGCCGCCGGCGTTGGAGACGATCTTGACGCCCCGGGACAGCGCGTCGCCGAGGGTGTCCTCGAGCTGGGTGAGGAACGTCCGGGCGTAGCCGAGGTCGGCGTCGCGGATCGTGTCCTTGCCGAGGATCAGCATGGTCAGCTCGGCCAGGTAGTCGCCGGTGATCACGTCGAGGTGGCCACCGTCGAGCTGCTCGCGCAGGGCGCTCAGCCGGTCGCCGTAGAAGCCGGAGCAGTTGCCGATCCGGATGGGCGCGCTCATGCGTCCTCCCCCTTCGGGTCTCGTCCGCCGCCCGGAGGGCCGGCGAAGGCCTGGGCGATGCCGAGCCAGCGCTCGGCCTCCTCGCCGACGGCGGCCAGGTCGGTGTCGTCGCGGTGGAGGCGCTGGGTGACCAGCTGGCAGAACTCGTACGCCGACCCGCTGACCCGCTGGGCGGCGTCCTCGGGCCCCCAGGCCCAGGTGGCACCGCTGGGCGCGGTGAGCTCGACGCGGAACTCCTCGGCGGGCGGCTCCATCTGGCGCTGACCGAAGGCGAAGTTCCGGGTGCGGACACCGATGTGGGCGACGTGGCGGATCCGGTCGGTCGGCTCGGGGCGGGCGAGCCCGGCGCCGGCGGCGAGCGCGTCGTAGACGTCGAGGGAGTGGGCCCAGGTCTCCATGAACCGCGCCGTGCCCATCGAGGTGGGCGACATCGGCGGGCCGAACCACGGCATCCGCTGCCCCTCGGGCACCGCGCGCAGCGCCTCCTGGAGGCCGGCGCGTGCCGCGTCCCAACGGGCCAGCAGCGCGGACGGCGGCAGGTCCGCGACCTCCAGGGCACAGGCGTCGACGTAGCCCGTCGGGTCGTTGATCGCGGCGAGGACCACGGCGTCCCAGGCCTCCTTGCCCGCCGGCGTGTGCGCGGCGGCGGCCAGCGCCGCGACCTCGTCGGTCCACAGCAGGTGCGCGACCTGGGTCGCGATGCTCCACCCGGGCGCCGGGGTGGGCGTGGCCCACTGCGCCGGGTCGAGGCCGGCCACGGCCGCCCTCAGCTGGTCGCCCTCGGCGGTCAGGTCCGCCAGGACGTCGTCCAGGACGCTCATCGGGTCTCCTTCTGCTGCGGAAGCTGTGGTCGCGCGGGGGTGGCGGAGTCTGCCGGGGTCGCGCGGTCGGGCGCCAGGGCCGTGTCGAGGGTGCGCGCCCACTGCGCGAGGATCCGCCGGCGGCGTGCGGTGTCGTCGCCGAGCGTCGCGGCCAGGCCGAGGCCGCGGACCAGGTCGAGCGTGGCCTGGACGAGCTCGCGCGCACCCGGCTGGGACTCGTCGACGCCGAGCAGCTCGACGGTGAGCCGGTGGGTCTCGCGGCCGACCCGCTGCTCGAGCGGGGCCACGGCATCGTGGAGGGCGGGGTCGGTCCGTGCGGCGACCCACAGCTCCAGGGCCGCGGTGAAGACGGGCGAGGCGAAGTGGTCACCGAGCATCTCCAGCACGGCGAGGGTGCGGTGTGTGCCGTCCGGCAACGCGGCGGCGGCGCGCTCCAGGTCACTGCCCCGGATCTCCGTCAGGTGGGCGACGGCGGCGACGACGAGGTCGTTCTTGGTCGGGAAGTGGTGGAGCTGGGCGCCCCTGCTGACCCCGGCGCGTTCGGAGACCAGCGTGGTGCTGGTGCCGCCGAACCCCTTCTCGACGAGCAGCTCGACGGTGGCCTCCAGCAGCCGGGCGCGCATGGCACGGGTGCGCTCCTCCTGCGGGACGCGGGTCGGTGCTGTGGCCACGGCCACATCGTGCCCCCGCGCAAACAAACAGTCAAGACTGTCTGTAAGTCATTTCTTCTGGGGGCCGGCAGTCCGGCGCTGACTGGGTCGTGTGCCCCAGACCCGCCTATGCGCGTGCCTCAGGCACACGACCCGACCCCGGCCCCGCCGCGGCAGCCCACTCCGCCAGCACCTCGCCCTCCCGGTCGCGGGAGAGCCCGGTGACCACGGCGCCCGGCTCCGCACCCAGCCACGCCGCGGTGTCGGCGAAGGTCTCCGCGAGGGGTCGCAGCGCCAGTCCGGCGTCGATCGCCGGCGTCGGGTCGTGGGCCAGCATCCCGTCGTACGCGGGGCGCGGGAGCCACAGCGGCAGCGACTCCGGGCCGGCCCAGGGCTCCACACCGTGGGCGGCGAGGAACTCCGCGTCCACCCAGACCAGCTCCGCCGCAGTCCCGGCGGCGGCGAGCAGGTCGGCGATGCGCACCGGCTCCCCGACGGCGTCGTAGGTGCCCGTCGTGCCGCGCTCGGCGAGCGCCACGATCCACGCCGCCAGGTCCCGCACGTCGATCACCTGGACGACGTCCTCGGGGCTGCCGGGCGCCAGCACCCGCTCCCCCGCCCCGGCCGCCGCCAGGCGCTCGGCCCAGTACGTGAACCGCCCGGTCGGGTCGCCGGGACCGACGATCAGCCCGGGCCGCACCACCGTCGCCCTCGCCGCGCCGGCCCGCACGACCTCCTCGCACGCGACCTTCATCGGCCCGTACGCCGCGGGGTGCTCGGCCAGGTCGAGGTCCTGGTGCAGCGCCGGGTGCAGCACGCCCTGGCCCGGGCCGGCCGGCGAGGCGTCGTCGGCGTACGCGCTCACCGAGGAGACGAAGAGGTGGTGGGCGTCGGGCAGCAGCGCGACGGCGCGGGCGACCACGCCCGGCAGCCGACCGACCTGGACCACCGCGTCGAACCCGGCGCCCGCCCCGGGGTCGGCCAGCGCCGCGGGCGGCTCCTCGGACCAGTCCCAGCGGACCAGCTCGGCGCCCGCAGGCACCGCACCCGACTCACCCCGACAGGCGCAGACCACCTCGTGCCCGCGGTCCACCGCCGCCGCCGCGACCTCCCGGGAGAGGAAGACCGTTCCGCCCAGCACCAGGATCCTCATGCGCCCACTTCAGCACGCGGGGCCAGGCAGGGGAACGGACACGGGGAACGGTCAGGCGGGACCTTCGAGGTCCAGGTCCTCCGGCGGGTCGGCGAACGCGCTCGCCACCGGTCCGCTCGGGGCGCTGTCGACGCCCTCGTCCGCGGCCGCCGCGCCGCCCGACGTCATCGCCGCGATCACCGCCGCCGACGCGGCCCACCGCGACGTGACCAGCGCCGTACGACGCCGCCGGCGGGCGGGCTGGGGCTGGGGGCGGGGCTGGGGCTCCTCACTGCTGTCACCGGTCATGGTCAACGACCATGACAGCCCAGGCTGAGAGCGCCCTGAGCCGCTGAGCGCCGGCCGGGGCCGCCCCTCAGTCCCGACCCTGCCAGGTCGCGATGTCGACCTCGTTTCCCTCAGGATCGGCGAGCGTCCACCAGGCCGGCGCGAAGTCGTCGTTGACCAGGGTGCCGCCGGCGGCGAGCGCCTCGGCGACCCGGGCCCGGGCCTGGTCGTGGGGAACCCCGACGTCGATGTGGATCCGGTTGCGGCCGGTCCGCGGCTGGTCCATCTGCTGCACGTAGACGGGCGGGTAGAGCCCGAGCGGGTCCGAGACGTCGGTGTCGCCGTCCCGCTCGTAGCCGAGCACCGCGCACCAGAAGTCCCGGACCGCGTCCACGTCCATCGCGTCGAGCGCGAACTCCCAGGTCCGCACGTGCTGCACCTCCGCCTCGACCCCGAGCGCGCGTGCCGCCGCGGAGATCTCCCGGGCCAGCGAGAGGTCCAGGTCGGTCAGCGAGCCCGCGGAGTGCGTGGCCAACCGGATCTCGAGCCGGCCGTAGCGCAGGTTGAGGTCGGGGTGGTGGTCCGCCGCCTCGGCCAGCCGGCCGATCTCGTTGACGAACGCCAGCCCGGTCGCGAAGTCGCCGGTGCGGTAGACCGCGAAGGCCTGCCACCACAGCACCCGCCAGTCCTCGACCCCGTCAGCCTCCGAGAACTGCTGCGCGGTGATCTTCTCCATGGGCCCACGCTAGGCCGATCCGGACCGGGACGCACCCGACGACCCGCGCGTCGGGGCTGCGAGGATGCCGGGCGTGGGCATGGTGTTCGACTGCGAGATCCAGGCGCGGCTGCGCGACGTCAACCTCGGCGGGCACGTCGACAACGTGGAGGCCGTGCGGGTCCTGGACGAGGCCCGGCTGCTCTTCTTCCGCTACGTCCCGGTGCCGGGCACGGACGGCCGCCCCGGGCTGCTCCACGACCTTCCCGCCCAGGTCACGATGCTGATGGGCGCGCAGCGGATCGAGTACCACGCGGAGATGCGCTTCCAGCCGTTCCAGCCCTTCCTGGTCCGGATCTGGGTGGCGCACGTCGGCCGCACCTCGATCACCGTCGACTACGAGCTGCGGGTGGCGCCCGACCAGGAGCCGGCGGTGGCCGCGGAGAGCACCCTGGTCCTCTGGGACACCACCACCGAGGCGGCGTGGCCGATCAGCGACGAGGTCCGCGCCACGCTCGAGCGGTACCGCAACGACCCGGTCGCGCTGCGGCCGCGCCCCGGCGCCTGAGCCGGGCGGGCGACCGCAGCGAGCGGGGCCGGGAGCCGAGCCGGCTCAGAAGACGCCGGCGCCGCTGAGGATCAGGATCAGACCGAAGAGCGCGAACAGCGCGGCGGCGCCGTAGGAGATGACCTTCTCCGGAAGCTTGCGGCCCAGCAGCGCGCCGACCGCGATCGCCAGCGCGTCGGCGGCGACCATGCCCAGCGTGGAGCCGATCCAGGTGCCCAACCAGCCCTCCTGGGTGGCCAGGGTGATCGTGGCCAGCATGGTCTTGTCGCCGAGCTCGGCGAGGAAGAACGCGGTGCCGACCGCGACGATCGCCAGGCCCTTGCTGTTGCGCGCCTTGGCGGCCTCCTCCTCGGTCAGCTCGTCGCCGCGCAGCGTCCAGGCCGCGAAGCCCAGGAAGGCGACGCCGGCGAGGATCTCGATGATGTGCTGGGAGTCGGCGAAGGCGTCGCCGATCAGCACGCCGATGCCGACCGAGACCAGGTGCACCAGCGCGGTCGCGGCGGTGATCGCGATCAGCACGTCGCGGGCGCGGTAGCGGGCGGCGAAGGTCATCGCCATCAGCTGGCTCTTGTCGCCGAGCTCGGCCACGAAGATGACGGCGGTGCTCAACAGGAATGCGTACATGGTTCTCTCTCCGGCTGCCGGCCGGAGGAACCCTGGGGACGCCTTCGACCAGGCACTCCACTCGGGTTGTCGCCCGCCCGAAGGACGGGTCGACGGTGTCTGGCCGAAAGTCTCGTCCGCCATCCGACGCGTCTGATGGCCTGCCGCGCCGGATCCCGTCCCAGCACTCGGGTGAGCACTGAAGCCGGGGTCAGTATGTCGACGCGACCGTTGGGGACTACTCCCTCTCGATGGCACCCAGCCTAGGGCACCGCCGCGCGCGGAGGGAAACCGCTGCCCGGGCACGCGGCACCTTGGCGCGTGCGTTCCCCGTCGGGAACCCTGGAGCGGTGCCGTCGCTGCCCCAGACCCGCAACGCCGTCGCCGCCAGCTTCGCGCTCGCGGGGTTCACGTTCGCGACGCTGGTCTCCCGCCTGCCCGATGTCCGCGGCGGCCTGGACCTGGACAACGCCGCGCTCGGGCTGCTGCTCTTCGCGATCGCGCTCGGCTCGATCGTCGCGATGCCCTCGGCGGGGTGGGCCATCGATCGCACCAGCGCCGCGGCGGTTGTCCGCCTGGGCGCCTGCCTGGTGGCCGGCGGCCTGGTGGTGGCGATGCTCGGCGCGGCCAGCGGGACGGTGGCGGTCACCGCGGTCGGCTTCCTCTCCCACGGCGCCGGCACCGGACTGTGGGACGTCGCCATGAACGTGGAGGGCGCCGAGGTCGAGCGCCGGCTCGGGCGCACGATCATGCCCCGGTTCCACGCCGCCTGGAGCGCCGGCTCCATCGCCGGCGCGGCGCTCGGCATCCCGATGGCCGCGCTGCACGTGCCGCTGCTGCTCCACGTCGGGCCGGCGGTGGCCGCCGCGCTGCTGCTCGCCTGGCGGGGCGCCGGGTCGTTCCTGCCGACCGAGCGACTCGTCGGCGACGCCGCGGAGGCGTCCACGGGACCCGCCGGCCGCTCGGCCTGGCTCGAGCCCCGGACGCTGGCCATCGGGGCCATGGTGCTCTCCTTCGCGCTGGTCGAGGGCACGGCGAACGACTGGCTCTCGCTCGCGCTCATCGACGGGTACGACGTCCGACACTGGGTCGGCGTCGCCGGCTTCTCGCTCTTCGTCTGCGCGATGACGACGGGCCGCCTGGTCGGCCCGGTGCTGCTGGACCGGTTCGGCCGCGCGGCCGTCCTGTGGGGCTGCGCGGCGGCGACCACGGTCGGGGTGCTGCTCGTCGTGCTGGGCGGCGCGGTGGCCCCGGAGACCCCGGTGGCCCCGGTGGCGGCGGTGGCCGTCGGCATCGTCGTCTGGGGCCTGGGCGCGTCGCTCGGCTTCCCGGTCGGGATGAGCGCGGCGGCCGACGACCCCGCGCGGGCGGCCCGCCGGGTCAGCGTCGTCTCCACCATCGGGTACGGCGCCTTCCTGGCCGGCCCGCCGGCGCTGGGACTGCTCGCCGACCACGTCGGCACCCTGCGCGCCCTGCTGGTGCTCGCGGCGCTGATGCTCCCGGCCAGCCTGACGGTGCTCGCCGCCCGCCCGGCGCGCGACCGCGAGGGCGCGGCCCCCGCCGCCGTCTGACCGGCAGCCGGGAAATCACGCGGACCCGTTGCCTGCAACTTCGTGTTGCGCTAACTTCGGGATAGTGCGACACCGTGTTGCAGTCAGCCGGCTGCCATCGGGAGGCACTCACGAACACCGGGGCCGCCCCGCGGCTCCCCCGCACCGCACCCCATCCACAGCCCACGGCGACGATTCGACGACGAGAGGTGGCCGGCGATGACCGCGACCCAGGAGCACTCCACCCAGACCCGCACGGACACCCGCACCGACTCCCCGACCGATACCCCGACCGACTCAGGGATGAGCTACGAGGACACCCTCCGGATGCTCTCCGAGGCGTCGGTCCACCAGCACTTCGACGCGTTCCTCGACATCGACTGGGACAACCCGGAGTACGCCGTCCACGCCGACGACCCGCGCTGGGTGCTGCCGGTGGCCGACGTCCTCGGGCGCACCGAGTGGTACCGCTCGCTCCCGCTGGAGGAGCAGATCCGGATCGGCCTCTACCGCCAGGCCAACGTGACCAAGGTCGGCCTCCAGTTCGAGCAGATCCTGATCTCGGGGCTGATGAACTACGCGTTCGGCCTGCGCAACGGCTCCCCGGAGTTCCGCTACTCCACGCACGAGGCGACCGAGGAGTGCCACCACACCCAGATGTTCCAGGAGTTCGTCAACCGCTCCGGGCAGGACGTCAAGGGCGGCAGCCTGGCCTTCCACCTGCTCG
Source organism: Nocardioides sp. GY 10113 (assembly GCF_004919105.1). Classification (GTDB taxonomy): domain Bacteria; phylum Actinomycetota; class Actinomycetes; order Propionibacteriales; family Nocardioidaceae; genus Nocardioides. Next base: position 129,195 of record NZ_STGK01000001.1, on the reverse strand, counting down.
CGCCGGTCCTGCCGCTCGCGGCCAAGGTCGTCCCGGTCGCCTTCTTCTTCGGCGTGCTCGCCGGCGAGGAGCCGATCGACCACGTGCAGAAGTCGATCCTGCGCGCCGGCGACGACATGCACCCGCTGCTGCGCCGGATCATGCAGATCCACGTGGCCGAGGAGGCCCGCCACATCGGCTTCGCCCACCGGTACGTCGAGAACCACGCCCCGAACCTGCGCCGCATCGACCGGTTCCTGCTCTCCCTGATCGTGCCCGTGCTGATGCGGTGGCTGTGCAACGAGATCCTCGTGCCCAGCAAGCGGGCGCAGCGCGACATGGGCATCCCCGACGACGTGATGAAGCAGGTCTACTGGGACTCCGAGGAGTCGCAGAAGTTCCTCCGCGACCTGTTCGGCGACGTCCGCATGCTCGCCGACAACACCGGCCTGCGCGGCCGCGCCGCCCGCCGGGTCTGGAAGGCCATGAAGATCGACGGCCGCCCGTCCCGCTTCCGCAGCGAGCCGGCCTCCGCCGCCTCCTGAGCCGCACCCACCGCAGCAACCCGAGACGGAAACCAGGGGGGTCCTCCGTGCCGTACGTCGTCACCCAGTCCTGCTGCGCCGACGCCTCGTGCGTCGTCGCCTGCCCGGTCAACTGCATCCACCCGGCGCCCGGCGAGCCCGGGTTCGCCGAGGCCGAGATGGTCCACATCGACCAGGACGCCTGCGTCGGCTGCGGCGCCTGCGTGACCGCCTGCCCGGTCGGAGCGATCAAGGCCGACACCCGGCTCTCGACCGGCGAGCAGCCGTTCGTCGCGCTGAACGCCGAGTACTACGAGGTCTTCCCGCACGCGGACCGTGCCCCGGTGGCCGTGGTGCCGCCACAGCGCCGCCTCACCCGGCCCGGCCCGTTCCAGGTGGCCGTGATCGGCGCCGGACCGGCCGGCCTGTACACCGCCGACGAGCTGCTCAAGCACCCCGAGGTCGCCGGCGTCGACGTCTACGAGCGGCTGCGCACGCCGTACGGGCTGGTCCGATTCGGCGTCGCTCCCGACCACACCACGACCAAGCAGGTGAGCCGACTGTTCGCCACGATCGAGCGGCAGCCGCGGTTCCGCTACCGGCTCGGCGTGCACGTGGGGCGGGACGTGACGCTGGCCGAGCTGCGGCAGCGCTACGACGCGGTGGTGTACGCCGTCGGCGCCTCCGCCGACCGGCGCCTGGACATCCCCGGGGAGGACCTGCCCGGCTCGGTGGCGGCCACCGAGCTGGTCGGCTGGTACAACGGGCACCCGGACCGCGCGGCGCTCGAGGTGCCGCTGGACCACGAGCGGGCGGTGGTGATCGGGAACGGCAACGTCGCCCTCGACGTGGCCCGGATCCTGACCGCCGACCCGGAGACCCTGGTCGGCACCGACCTGGCCGCCGGCCCGCTGGGCCGGCTGCGGACCAGCGCCGTGCGCGAGGTCGTCGTCCTCGGACGCCGCGGGCCGGCGCAGTCCGCGTTCACGGTCCCCGAGCTGATCGGCCTGTCCGCGCTGGCCGACGCCGGCGCGATCGACGTGGTGATCGAGGCCGACCCGGACGAGCCGGCCGGCACCGACACCCGCTCGCGGCTGCTGGCCGGGCTGGCCCGGCGTACCCCGTCCGGCGACGGCCAGCGTCGTAGGATCGTGCTCCGGTTCGGGCACTCGCCGATCGAGCTGCTCGGGGAGCACCGGGTCGAGGGGGTGCGCGTGGTCCGCAACCGCCTCGAGCGCGCGGCCGACGGATCGGTCCGCGCGGTGCCGACGGACGAGACCTCCGTGATCGACGCCGGCCTGGTGGTCCGTTCGATCGGCCACCGCGGCCTCCCGGTCCCCGACCTCCCCTTCGACGAGGCCACCGGCACCGTGCCGAACGACGCGGGGCGGGTCGAGCCGGGCGTCTACGTCGTCGGCTGGATCAAGCGCGGTCCGGTCGGCTTCATCGGCACCAACAAGACCTGCGCCGAGGAGACCGTCTCCAGCCTGCTCGACGACCTCGACGCCGGCCTGCCCGCGCCGCCCGCACCGGCCGCGGCGGAGGAGCTCGACGGCCACCGCGGCCGAGACCGGCGGCGGGCGACCGTGGGGGCCGGCTCCTGATGGGTGGCACGCGGTCGGGCGACGGCCGGCAGCTGCGCTGGGAGAAGCACAAGCGCGAGCGCCGGCAGGTGGTGATCGACGCCGCGGTGGAGGTGCTGGAGCTGCACCCGGCCGGCACCGCCGTGCACGTGCAGGAGATCGCGGACCGAGCCGGCATCCACCGGACGGTGCTCTACCGCCACTTCGAGGACCGCACCGACCTCGACCTCGCGGTGCAGACCGAGATCTGCCGCCGCGCAGGCGACACGGTCATCGCGGCGATGAGCCTGGAGGGCACCCCCAGCCAGATCACCCACCGGATCGTGGCCACCTTCGTGGAGTGGATGGTCGACCACCCGGCACTGGTCCGCTTCGTCGAGCGCGACCTCTCCGGCGGAGACGTGACCCCGCTGGAGCAGTCGCTGCAGCAGGTCGCCGAGCGGGTCGAGCTGCTCATGCACTCGATCGTGCAGATGCTCGGCACCGAGCTGCCCGAGGAGAGCCGCGACGCCCTCGACCCGTTCGTCTTCGGGCTGATCGGCAGCGGCTTCCAGACCACCAAGCGCTGGGCCTCCCGCCCCGAGCTCCGCCCGCCCCCGCGCGACTTCATCGACCTGCTCTCCCGCAACATCTGGCGCCAGATCACCGGCATGGCCGCCGACAACGGCATCGAGCTGCCCGACGTACCCGTCGAGGCGCTGCTGACGCTGCTGACCCCCGAACCGTCCACCACCACCCCAGGAGCGTGACCCCGTGAGCGACGGAGCCACCGAGCACCTCGACGTCCTGATCGTCGGCGCCGGCCTGTCCGGCATCGACGCCGCCTACCACGTGAGCAAGGCCTTCCCGGGGCGCAGCTACGCGCTGCTCGAGGCACGCGGCGCACTGGGCGGCACCTGGGACCTGTTCCGCTACCCGGGCATCCGGTCGGACTCGGACATGTACACGCTGGGCTTCAGCTGGAAGCCGTGGCTGGGGAAGAAGTCGATCGCCGACGGCCCGGACATCCTGGCCTACCTCCAGGAGGCCGCCGCCGAGAACGGGATCGACCAGCACATCCGCTACCACCACAAGGTGGTCCGCGCCGACTTCTCCACCGCCGAGGCGCGGTGGACCGTGACGGTGGAGCGCGGCGGTGTCGACGGCAGTGTCGAGACCGTCCGGCTGACCGCCGACTTCCTCTTCTCCACCAGCGGGTACTACTCCTACGAGGAGGGCTACACGCCGGATTTCGAGGGCGTCGAGGAGTTCACCGGCCGGGTGATCCACCCGCAGGAGTGGCCCGAGGACCTCGACTACGCCGGGAAGCGGATCGTGGTGATCGGCTCCGGCGCCACCGCGGTGACCCTGATCCCCGCGCTGGCCGAGTCCGGCGCCGGCCACGTGACGATGCTGCAGCGGACCCCGTCGTACGTGATCAGCCAGCCCGGCAGCGACCCGCTGTCGTACAAGATGCTGACCCGGCTGCCGACCAGGATCGCCGCCCCGCTGGTCCGCGCCCGCTACATCGCCACCCGCACCTGGTTCTACGAGTTCTGCCAGGCCCGCCCCGAGCTGGCGCGCAAGATCCTGCGCAAGGGCGTCGAGCGCCAGCTGCCCGACGACGTCTCCTTCGACGAGCACTTCAAGCCGCCGTACAACCCGTGGGACCAGCGCCTCTGCGCGGTGCCCCACGGCGACCTGTTCAAGGCGCTGCGGCGGCACACGGTGGACGTGGTCACCGACCACATCGACCGTTTCACGTCGAACGGGATCCTGCTGAAGTCCGGCAGGGAGCTCGAGGCCGACATCATCGTCACCGCGACCGGCCTCAACCTGCTCGCCTTCGGCGGTGCGTCGCTGGCGGTGGACGGTCGTGACGTCGCGCTGCCCGACACGATGGCGTTCAAGGGCGCGATGCTCTCCGACATCCCGAACTTCGCCTTCATCGTCGGCTACACCAACGCCTCCTGGACCCTCAAGGCCGACCTGGTCTGCCAGTACGTCGTGCGGGTGATGCAGCACATGGCCTCCACCGGCACCTCGATCGTGGTGCCGCGCCGCGATCCGTCCGTCGCCGAGGAGCCGTTCCTCGACTTCGCCGCCGGGTACGTGCTGCGCAGCGTCGACCAGTTCCCCAAGCAGGGGTCGGTCGAGCCGTGGCGGCTGAGGATGAACTACTTCCGCGACCTCAAGGTGTTCGGGGCGTCCGCCGACGACCCGGCGCTGGAGTACAGCTCGCCGGTGCGGGAGAGGGCGCGGGCGTAGCTGGGCTGGAATCCCCGGTCGACCGGGGACTCCCGGGCGTGACGGCCATTGCACTGGCCGTCACGCGCGGGAAGTGGCCGCCCGGTGTGACGCCAGGGATGCCTGAGGCACACGACCCCAGATCCGCCCGGTGCCCGGCCTCGCGCCACCACCCCGCGACTGGACATCTGTCCAGCAACCCTCCCGCCCGACTGGAACTTGTTCTAGCCTGACCGGCACGCGGGCACCGCGGCCCGCCACGGGAGGGTAGGCATGGACGTCCAGGAGTTCCCCGAGCTGGCCTGCTACGGCCTGGCCGGCCACAGCGCGAGCCCGCGCGACCTGATCGACGAGGTCCGACTGGCCGAGGAGCTGGGCCTCGGCTCGGTGTTCCTCTCCGAGCGGTTCAACGTCAAGGACGCCGGCGTGATGGCCGGCATGGCGACCGCGGCCAGCAGCCGGATCGGGATCGCGACCGCGGCCACCAACCCGCACACCCGGCACCCGCTGGTCACCGCCACCATGGCCACCACGCTGCACCGGGCCTCCGAGGGCCGCTACGCCCTCGGCCTGGGCCGCGGCTTCGACCTGCTCTTCGACGTGATGGGCATCCCCCGCGTCACCGGCGCGCGGCTCGTCGACACCATCGACATCCTGCGCACCCTGTGGTCCGGCGGCAGCGTCGTCGGCCACGACGGCCCGGCCGGCAGCTTCCCGTACCTGTCCCAGGACAGCAGCTTCGACGAGAAGATCCCCGTGCTGATGATGGCGATCGGCCCGAGGTCGCTCGAGCTGGCCGGTCGCCACGCCGACGGCGTCGTGCTGCACACCTTCTTCACCGACGACACGCTGCGCCGTGCGGTGGAGACGATCCGCGGCGCGGCCGCCGACGCCGGCCGCGACCCGGCGTCGGTGCGGATCTGGTCCGTGCTCGCGACCGTCACCGACGACCTCCCGGAGGAGCTGCGGCTGCGCAAGCTCGTCGGGCGGCTGGCGACGTACCTGCAGGGGTACGGCGAGGTGCTGGTCCGCGGCAACCGCTGGGACCTGGCCGACCTGGAGCGGTTCCGCAACGACGACCTCGTGCAGGGCTATCCCGGAGCGTTCGACGCGATCGGCACCGTCGAGGAGCTCACCCACCTGCGCGACGCGGTGCTGCCGGCGCAGTGGCTGGCAGCCGCCGCGACCGGGTCCGCCGCCGACTGCGCGGCCCGGATCGCCGACCAGCTCGACGCCGGCGCCGACAGCGTGGTGCTGCACGGCGCGACGCCGAGCGAGCTGGCGCCGGTGCTCGACGCGTGGCGCGAGATCCGTCCGGAGCGCCTCGACGCGCTGCCCGCCAACCCGGGGTGGATGAAGTGAGCGGGGCGGACGCGGTGACCACCGGGACCCTGGTCGGCTCCGCCGAGGAGCTCACCGTCGACTGGGCCCGCACCGTGCTCGGCGCTGCGGTCGAGGCGGTCGAGGTGACCCGCGTCGGCACCGGCCAGATCGGCACCTGCTACCGGGTCGCCCTCACCGCGCCCGGGGATCCCGCCCTCCCGACGACCGTGCTGGTCAAGCTCCCCGCCGAGGACCCGGCCGCCCGCGAGCTGCTCGCCAACGTCTACCGCACCGAGGTGCGGTTCTACGACGAGATCGCGCCGACGGTCGCCGTCCGGGTGCCGCACTGCCACCTGGCGACGTACGCCGGCACCGGGGCCGAGTTCACCCTGGTGATGGCCGACGCGGCGCCGGCGACGCAGGGCGACCAGCTCGCCGGCTGCAGCGCCGACCAGGCACGCGACGCCGTGGTCAACCTGGCCGGGCTGCACGGACCGCGCTGGTGCGACCCGACCCTGCTGGAGATCGAGGGCCTGAGCATCAACGGCCCCGAGGACGCCGACCTGATGGCCGAGCTCTACGGTCCGGCCACGGAGATCTTCGTCGACCTGCTCGGCGACCGGCTCACCCCGGAGTGCGTCGCCACGCTGCACGAGGTGGCCGCCGTGATCGGCCCGTGGGCCCTCGGCCGGGCGGAGCGCTTCGGGCTGGTCCACGGCGACTACCGGCTGGACAACCTGCTCTTCCCGCCCGACGACGCTCCCGGCGTGATCGCGGTCGACTGGCAGACCCTCTCGCTCGGGCTGCCCGCGCGGGACCTGGCCTTCTTCCTCGGCACGTCGCTGGAGCCCGCGCAACGGCGCCGCGACGAGCGGAGCCTGGTCGCGGCCTACCACCGCGCCCTGCTCGACCACGGCGTCACCGGGTACGACGAGGGCCTGGCCTGGGACGACTACCGGTACGCGATGCTCCAGGGCCCGCTGATCGCGGTCTTCGGCTGCGCCTACGGCACGCGCAGCGAGCGCGGTGACGCGATGTTCGCGGTGATGGTGGAGCGGTCCTGCGCGGCGATCCGGGACCTGGGCAGCCTGGCGCTGGTCGGCTGAGCCGGGTCCCATGGAATCCCCGGTCGACCGGGGATTCCCTCGCGGGACGGCCACTGCAACGCCCGTCACGCGAGGGAAGTGCCCGTCAGGCGTGACGCAAGGGGCACCTGAGGCACACGACTCGCCGCCGCCGCCGGCTTCGCGGCCCTACCGGTCGGGCCGCACCTCGCTGCGCAGGTCGCTCATCGTGGCGTCCAGGGAGGCGGCGGTCTCGGCGGCGACCTTCAGCTCGTCGGCCAGCCCGGGCGGCACGGTGCCGTCGTACTTGTAGTAGATCGAGTGCTCGACGCTGGCCCAGAAGTCCATCGCGATCGTGCGGATCTGCAGCTCGACCGGCACGTGCTCGGTCCGGTCGGAGAGGAAGACCGGGATCGTGACCAGCAGGTGCAGGCTCCGGTACCCGTTCTCCTTCGGCGTGATGATGTAGTCCTCGACCTCCATCACCGTCAGGTCGGGCTGACTGGTCAACATGTCGCTGATCCAGTAGACGTCGGAGGCGAACGGGCAGACCACCCGTACGCCGGCGATGTCGCGGACCTGGGCCTCGATGGTCGGCAGCGTCGCCGGCAGACCGAGCCGCCGCACCTTGTCGATCACGCTCTCCGGCGTCTTCAGCCGGGTCCGCACGTGCTCGATCGGCGAGTGGTCGTGGGTCTCCTCGAACTCCTGCCGCAGGATCGAGATCTTGGTGGTGATCTCGTCCAGGGCGAACTTGTACGGCAGCCGGAATCGCTGCAGGGTCCGGTACAGGACCTCCTCGGAGACCGCCTCGTCGAGCGGGTCGCGGCCCGAGCCGGCCGCGGCCAGCTCCTCCATCAGATCGGTGTGGGCGGGGTCGGTGACGCTCATCAGTCCTCCCGTACGGGGTCGGCCTCCAGCATGCCTGGAGCCTCAAGCCGCCGGTCCCTCACCCCGTTGGCCGATGCCGGGATGGCCCGCTCCAGGCCGAGCGCCAGCACCGCGATCACGCCGCAGCCGACCACCATCACGCCGATGTAGACGCCGGGGAGGTGCAGGTCGAGCAGGAACCCCGCGACCACCGGGCCCGCGATCGCGCCGAGCTGGAAGGCGCCGGCGTTGATCGCGTTGTAGCGGCCGCGCGTGTGGTCAGCGGCCAGGTCGTTGTTGATCGCCGGCACCGTCGGCTGCAGCAGGGTCTCGCCGAGCGCGAAGACCGCCATGAACGCCATCACCCCGACTACCGCCGTCGCCGTGCCCGGCACCAGGCCGGTGCTGCCCAGGAGCAGCCACGCGACCGACCAGATCGCGGCCATCACCATCATCACCCGGGTACGCCGCCGCCCGCTGATCCGGCGTAGCACCGCGAACTGCAGCGCCACGATGACCGCGGTGTTGACCGCGAACGCGACCCCGATCGCGGAGGTGGAGACCTCGGCGACCTGCCGCACGAACCCCGGGAAGCCGGCCTCGAGCTGCCCGTAGCCGAGGAAGACGCCGATGAAGGTGATCACGGTCAGCCGCTGCACGGCGGGCTCGCGCAGGATCGAGAGGTAGCTGACCGGGGAGGTCGTGCCGCCCTCCTCCGGGTCCGGCGCCGCCGCGGCGCCGCGGACGTGTCGCAGCGGGCCCAGCAGGAGACCCATCGGGACCAGCATCGAGGCGGCGTCGACGAGGAAGATCGTGGTGAAGGTGGCCGGCTCGTGCACGTCGACGTACAGGCCGCCGACCACGCCGCCGACGCCGATCCCGAGGTTGACCAGGGCGAAGTTGACGCCGAAGTACTGCTGGCGAAGGTCGCCGGTGACGATCGAGGCGATGAAGGCGTTGAACGCCGGCCAGGAGACGCCGAAGTTGATGCCGATCAGCACCAGCGCGACGGCGGCGACGGCCGGGGTCGTGGCGAAGGCGAGCAGGGCGTTGCCGACGATCATGCAGGAGATGCCGGCCAGCAGCACCGGCCGCGCGCCGTACCGGTCCGTCAGCACGCCGCCCGGCCCGGTCACCACCAGACCGGCGCCGGCGATCAGGCCCATCAGCACCCCGGAGAGGCCCAGGTCGAAGCCGCGCACCTCGTGCAGGTAGATCAGGGTGAACGGCAGCGTCAGCCCGCGACCCAGGGTCTGGATCGCGACGGTCGACAGCAGCCAGCGGCCCTCGGTGGGCAGCGCTGCCCAGAACCCTCGCATCGTCACCGACACATCTTCGTCTCCGGCGCCGACACTCGGACATCCGGGGCGCGGCCGACCCCCGGCCGACCGCCGCACCAGGGCGGCCGGACGGGGATCGAGCGTCAGGCGATCGGCGAGGCGTCCAGGCTCACGGTCGCGGTCCGGCTCTGCCCGGAGGTGTCGGTCCAGGTGATCTGCACCGAGTCGCCCGGCTCGTGGTCCCCGATCGCGCCGGTCAGGTCGTCGACCGAGGAGACGGTCTCGCCGTCCACCGAGGTGACCACCGAGCCCGCGGTCAGTCCGGCCCGGGCGGCGGGGCCGCCGGACTCCACGTCGGCGATGGTGGCGCCCGAGCCGGACGCCTGCGTGCTCACCGAGACGCCGAGGTAGGCGTTCGGGCCGATCCGGGTGGAGGAGGTCTCCACGCCGGACTCGACCTGGTCGACGATCTGCATCGCGTCGTCGATCGGCACCGCGTAGCTGCGCGTGAGGCCGCCGGTGGTGGTGGCGACCGTGACGCCGACGACCTCGCCGTCCTCGTCGACCAGCGGGCCGCCCGAGTCGCCGCTGACGGCGTACACGTCGTTCTCGATGAGGCCGGTCAGGTCGTCGCCGCCCCCGGTCAGCTGGTCGGCGGTGGTGATGTCCTGGTCCAGGCCGAGCACCTCGCCGCTGGCCGCCGAGAGGTAGCCCTGACCCTCGGAGTTGCCGATCGTGGTGACCTTCTCGCCGACGTCGACGCCGTCGGTGTCCAGCTCGACGGGGGTCAGCCCGGAGGCGCCGTCGAGCGACAGCACCGCGATGTCGGCGGTCTCGTTGTGGCCGACCACCGTGGCGTCGTAGGTCTCCCCGGTGCTGGCCAGCGTGACGCTGATCGAGGTGCTGCCGTCGACCACGTGGTAGTTCGTGACGACCGTGCCGTCGGCGTCGACCACGAACCCGGTCCCGGCGCCCGCACCGCCGGTCAGCGTGGTGTCGATGAGCACCACCCCGACCTCCTGCTCGTCGGTGGCGTCGGACTGGCTGGCCGAGCCGAGCGAGCCATCGCCGGGGCGCCCACCCCGCGGGTCCGACGGCGCCTGCTGATCCCCCCAGGGCGCGGTCTGCGAGTCGGAGCCACCGCCACCGGGGTACGTCGCCGTGCCGCGGTCGGCGCTGACCCCGGTCTCGCCCTGCTGGTGACCGACGGCGAACCCGATGCCGCCGCCGATGCCCATCGCGGCGACCGCCGCGAGCGCGCCGCCCGCCGCGATCGCCACCCGCTTGCGGCGGCGGGCCCGGTGCGGGTCGCCGTACGCGTGGGCGGGGTGCAGGGGCGGGTACGGCGGCGGCGGGAACGCCGGCTGGTACGCCCAGTGCGGGCCGGCCGGAGGAGCCGGAGGAGCCGGAGGGGTCGGCTGGGTCGGCTGCTGGACGGGCAGCGGCGTGGTGGGGTGCGGCTGGTCGTCCCGCGGGCATGGCGGCTGCGCCGGGCGGGGGGCACCGGTGGGGTCGGTCTCGGACATGTCCACCAGTGGACCCGGCGATCCTGGGGCGATCCCCGGAGAATCCTGTGCGTTTGTTGTGCGTTCCTCAGCCACGTCGGCCCCCTCGCTACGCTCGCCCCCATGCTGCCACCCACCCTGCGGCGCCTCGCGGTCTTCCTCGGCTCCCGCCCCGGCGCGGACCCCGCGTTCGCCGAGACGGCCTACGCCGTCGGCCATCGGCTCGGGGAGCGCGGCATCGAGCTCGTCTACGGCGGCGGGTCGTCCGGACTGATGGGGGCCCTCTCCGACGGGGTGCTCGACGCCGGCGGCCGGGTGTACGGGGTGATCCCCCGGTTCATGGTCGAGCGGGAGTGGGCGCGCACCCACGGCGAGCGGGTCGAGATGCACGTGGTCGGCACCATGCACGAGCGCAAGGCCAGGATGGCCGAGCGCGCCGACGCGTTCCTCACCCTGCCGGGCGGCCTGGGCACGCTCGAGGAGCTCTTCGAGATCTGGACCTGGGGCACCCTCGGGCTGCACCGCAAGCCGATCGGGCTGCTGGACCCCGACGGGTTCTGGCAGCCGCTGGTGGCGACCTTGGACCGGATCACCGACGCCGGGTTCATGGACCGGAGCACGCTCGACGCGCTGGTGGTCGCGGGGGACCTGGACGCCGCACTGGCCGGCCTCGCCGACCGCCTGTCCCAGCCGGCGTAAAGGAGTTCCTCGGCGCCCCCGAGACCTGCCACACTCGGCGGGTGCTGGGCGTCATCGATCTGCCGACCTACCTGGTCGGGCTCGTGCTGATCATCCTCCTCCCGGGGCCGAACTCCCTCTACGTGCTCTCGGTCGCCGCGCGCCGCGGCGTGCGCAGCGGGTACGCCGCCGCGGCCGGCGTGTGGACCGGAGACGCCGTGCTGATGACGCTGTCGGCGGCCGGCGTCGCCTCGCTGCTGCAGGCCAACCCGCTGCTCTTCGACCTCGTGAAGTGGGCCGGCGCCTGCTATCTCGCGTGGCTGGCCGTCGGACTGATCCGGGGCGCCTGGGCACTGTGGCGCAGCCGGCGCGACGCCGCGCTGGCCGAGGCCGGGCTGCCGGTCCCGGTGGTCACCGAGCGTCCCTATCGGCGGGCGCTCGCGGTCAGCCTGGTGAACCCGAAGGCGATCCTGTTCTTCGTCGCCTTCTTCGTGCAGTTCGTGGACCCGGCCTACGCCCACCCGGCCATCTCGTTCCTGGTGCTGGGCACGTTCGCCCAGCTCGCCAGCGTGATCTACCTGAGCGCGCTGATCCTCGGCGGGACCCGGTTGGCCGCGGCGTTCCGCCGCCGCCGGGTGCTGTCGGCGGCGGGCAACTCGGCGGTGGGCGCGCTCTTCCTCGGGTTCGCCGTCAAGCTCTCGATCGCCGGTACCTGACGGACCCGGTGGTCGAGGTGCGGGCGCAGCGAGCCTCGAAACCACCGCCCAGGACGCGTGGTGGTTTCGAGGCTCGTCGCTGGCGCTCCTCGCACCTCAACCACCGGCAGGGTCGTCGCTGGCGCTCCTCGCACCTCAACCACCGGCGACTGCCGGCTCGGGCACCGCTGCCGCCGGAGCCGCCACCCGGCGTCGCGGCCACGCCCGCTCGCCGAGCAGCACCAGCGCCGCGGGCAGGATCACCAGCCGGATCACGGTGGCGTCCAGCAGGATCGCGGCGGCCAGCCCGACGCCCATCATCTTCATCTCCATCATCGACAGCGTCGCGAAGATCGAGAACACCGAGACCATCACCGCCGCCGCGCTGGTGATCACCCCCGCGGTGTCGGCGATCCCCTGACGCACGGCCTCGCGGGCCGGGAGGCCCAGGTCGACCAGCTCGCGGACCCGGCTGAGCACGAAGACGTGGTAGTCCATCGACAGTCCGACGAGCACCACCAGGACGAAGATCGGGATCCAGTCGATCACGAACCCGGGGCTGGTGAAGTCGAGCAGCGACTCCCCGACGCCGTGCTGGAAGACCACCGACAGGACGCCGAACGCGACGGCCACCGAGGCCACGTTCAGCGCCGTCGACACCGCCGCCAGCAGCACGCTGCGGAACGCGGCGGCCATCATCAGCGCGGTCAGCAGCAGCACGAAGCCGAGCAGGTAGGGCATCCGCTGACCCTGGCGGGTGGCGTAGTCCAGGGAGTCCGCCGCGTCGCCGCCGACCGCCCACTCGCCGACACCGTCCAGGGTGGCCGGCGCCAGGTCGTCGCGCAGCGCCTCGACCGCCGCCGCGGCGCGGTCGTCGGACTCGTCGTACGGGATCGGCAGCGTCAGCACGCTGGTGCCGCCGCCGGCGGAGGTCCGCACCGCCGCTCCCGTGGCGTCGAAGTCGCCGGACCCGGCGGCGGCCCGGCGCAGGGACGCCAGCGCCGGCAGCGCCTCGGCTCGGTCCGCCCGGAGCACCACCTCCGCGGCGGTGCCCTCGGCCGGGAAGGCCGCGGTGATCGACCGGTAGGTCTGCACGCCGGGCAGGTCCTGCGGCAGCGTCTCCAGGGAGGACTGGTGGGTGGACAGCGTGGCGGCGGGTACCGCGAGCGCTACCACCCCGGCGCCCGCCACCACGAGCGCGACGACCGGGTGCCGCACCACCGGCGCGAGCAGGCGGCCGCCGACCGCCCCGCGCCGCAGCCGGCCCGTGAGCCGCCACAGCAGCGGCACCCGCGGCCGGTCCACCCAGCGACCGAGCTTGACCAGCAGGGCCGGCAGAACGGTGATCGAGCCCAGCACCGCGATGGCGACCACCAGGATCGCGGCGGTGGCCAGGGAGTTGAAGGTGACGTCGCCGAGGACGAAGAGACCGGCCAGCGAGGCCATCACCGCCGCTCCGGAGACCAGGATGGCGTGCCCCGAGGTCTCCGCGGCGATCGCCACGGCGTCCCTGGTGCTCCGGCCCAGGGCCCGTTCCGCCCGCTCCCGCTTGAGGTAGAAGAGGGAGTAGTCGACCCCGACCGCCATGCCGATCAGCACGATCATGCTGTTCACGGACAGGTCGGCCGGCACCAGGTGGGAGATCGGCGCGGTGATGCCGATCGTCGCGGCGACGCTGGTCGCCGCGAGCAGCACCGGGATCCCCGCGGCGATCAGCGCGCCGAAGGCGAGCAGCATCAGCAGCAGCGTGATCGGGACGCTGGTCGCCTCCGCGGTGTGCAGGTCGTGGCCGACGCGCTCGTTGATGGCGGCGTCCAGGCTGTTCGCGCCGGCCTGCTCGACCACCAGGTCGGGGTGGTCGGCCTGGACGGACGCGGTGGCAGCGAGCAGGGGCGCGGCGTCGGTCTCCACCGACGCCAGCTCGACCGTGATCAGCAGCGCGGAGCCGTCGGCGCTGGGAACCGGGTCGCCGACCTCGACCACGCCGGGCAGTCCGGTCATCCCGGCGGCGACCTCGGCCGCCGCGGCCGCGCCGGCCGCTGGGTCCAGGGCACCGTCGGCCCCCGTGATCAGCACGCTCTCGGTCGGCGGCTCGACCAGGCCGGCGTCCTCCGCCATCGCGGCCGCCCGCCCGGACTGGCCGACCCGGTAGTCGGCATCGACGGTGTGCCGGGTGGAGATGGTCGCGGCCAGGGCGACGGCGGCGACGACGAGCAGCAGCCACAGGCCGATCGCTCGCCAGGGATGCGTGGCGCTCCAGCGCGCGGCCAGCACGGGCACGCGGGTCAGCGGGACTCGGGACATCGTGACTCCTGGAGGAGGGGAGAGCGGGACGGGAGCAGGTCCCCTCCAGCCTCGGCCCGTTGGCGTCCCCCGTCAGGGGCGCCAGGACCCGAGCGGAGGGTGGTGCCAGCACCACTGCACCGGGCTTGGGTTCGCGGGAGGATGGCCCGGTGGACGAGGATGCGCAGCCCCGGGTCGGCCGCCTGGCGGTGACCGGCTACGCCGCCCTGCAGGTGCTCCTGTTCCCCGTCGTCGTGGTGGTCTTCGTCCTCTGCGTCGTCAGCGCCGTGCTGGTGGTCGTCTGGGTCGGCATCCCGCTGCTGGTCGCGGTGCTGCCCGCGGCCCGCGCCCTGGCCGGCACCGAGCGCGCGCTCGCCTCCCGGGTCCTCGGCGCTCCACTGTCGCCGCCGTACCTCCCGCTCCCCCCGGGCGCGCTGGCCGGCCTGCGGGCACGCGCCGCCGACCCGGCGACGTGGCGCGACCTGCTGTGGATGCTCTGGGCGATGACCCTCGGCTTCGCGATCTCGCTGGTGGTGCTGGTGCTGATGCTGGCCGTGGTCACGCTGCCGATCTGGTGGTACGGCGCGGTCCCGCTGATGCGGCTGCGCTCGGCCGTCGACCGGGCCGTCCTCTGCACCGGCCGCACCGAGCGCCTGGAGCGCCGGGTCGACGCGCTGACCCGGTCGAGGGCCACGGTCGTCGACCACTCCGCGGCCGAGCTGCGTCGCATCGAGCGGGACCTGCACGACGGTCCCCAGGCGCGGATGGCCGCCGTGGCGCTGGGCCTCGGGTTGGCCGACGACCTCTTCGAGGACGACCCGGACGCGGCCCGGCGCCTGGTGCAGGAGGCGCGCTCGACCTCCTCGAGCGCCCTGCAGGAGCTCCGCGGCGTGGTGCGCGGCATCCACCCGCCCGTGCTGGCCGATCGCGGCCTCGGCGGCGCGGTCTCGGCGCTCGCGCTGGACATGGCGATCCCGGTCGAGGTCTCCGTCGGGGTACCGGACCGGCTCCCGCCCCCGGTGGAGTCGGCGGTCTACTTCGCGGTCGCCGAGTGCCTGGCCAACGTCGGGAAGCACGCCCGGGCCTCCCAGGCCTGGGTCACCCTGCAGTACGCCGACGGGGTGCTGCGCGGGGAGGTCGGCGACGACGGCCGCGGGGGCGCCCGCCCGGGGAGCGGCTCCGGGCTGAGCGGGATCGCGGCCCGGCTGGCCGCCTTCGACGGCACCATGGAGGTGTCGAGCCCAGCGGGCGGGCCGACCGTGGTCAGGTGGGAGGTGCCGTGCGGATCGTCCTCGCCGAGGACCACGCGCTCCTGAGGGCGGGACTGGAGCAGCTGCTGCGGGCCAAGGGCTTCGAGATCGCGGCCTCGGTCGACAACCTGCCGAGCCTGGAGCGGGCGCTGGCGGACCCGACCGCCGACGCGGCCGTGCTCGACGTACGGATGCCGCCGACGTTCACCGACGAGGGCCTGCGCGCGGCGATCGCCGTCCGCGAACGTCGGCCGGGCTTCCCGGTGCTCGTCCTGTCCCAGTACGTCGAGCGGCTCTACGCCCGGGAACTGCTGGCCAGCGGCCAGGGCGGCGTCGGCTACCTGCTCAAGGACCGGGTCGCCGACGTGGCCGAGTTCGTCGATGGGCTGCGCCGGGTGGTGGACGGCGGCACGGTGCTGGACCCCTCGGTGGTGGCGGCGGTCCTCGACCACCGCCGGGACTCACCCGTCTCCCGCCTCACCGACCGGGAGCGGCAGGTGCTCGCGCTGATGGCGGAGGGCCGTGCCAACGCGGGGATCGCCGCGACGCTGGTGGTCTCGGAGAAGGCGGTCGCGAAGCACATCAACGGCATCTTCGCGAAGCTCGACCTGCCCGCGGACGCCGACGACCACCGCCGGGTCCGGGCGGTGCTGGAGTGGCTGCGGGTCTGAGCCTCGTGCGAGGTGGTTTCGAGGCTCGCTCCGCTCGCACCTCAACCACCGGCACAAGCTCGCTCCGCTCGCACCTCAACCACCGGCACAAGCTCGCGCCGCTCGCACCTCAACCACCGGCACAAGCTCGCGCCGCTCGCACCTCAACCACCGGCACAAGCTCGCTCCGCTCGCACCTCAACCACCGGCACAAGCTCGCTCCGCTCGCACCTCAACCACCGGCACAAGCTCGCGCCGCTCGCACCTCAACCACCGGCACAAGCTCGCGCCGCTCGCACCTCAACCACCGGCACAAGCTCGCTCCGCTCGCACCTCAACCACCGGCACAAGCTCGCTCCGCTCGCACCTCAACCACCGGCACAAGCTCGCGCCGCTCGCACCTCAACCACCGGCACAAGCTCGCGCCGCTCGCACCTCAACCACCGGCACAAGCTCGCGCCGCTCGCCCCTCGACCACCGGTCGACGCCCCTGGTTCCCGGGCGCCTCGATCTCGGGACAAGGGGCCGAGGCGCCCGGGGGGTCCGGAGCCGATGTGGGGTGGGCTCCGGAGTCGGTGTGCAGCGCGGTGCTGGCGCAGCGCCCGCGGCGCGCCCCGACTGGGCACCGCGGGCGTGCGTTCGCTGCGCGTTCATGGTCAGTCCACCCAGCCCCGGAACCAAAATCGACGGCGCGTGAGTCGTACCACAGGATTTTCTCCTCAGATCTGGTTGATCCTGACGAGGTTCCCCGCCGGGTCCCGGAACGCGCAGTCGCGCACCCCGTAGTCCTGGTCGGTCGGCTCCTGCAGCACGTCGGCACCGGTCGCCTCGATGGCGGCGAAGGTGGCGTCGAGGTCGTCGCTGGACAGCGTGATCGCGCCGTAGTTGCCCTTCGCGATCAGCTCGTGGATCACCCGACGCTCCTCCTCCGAGATCGTCGGGTCGACCGCCGGCGGGTGCAGCACGATGCCGGTCTCGGGCTGGTCCGGGGAGCCGACGGTGATCCAGCGCATCGGGCCGCCTCCGACGTCGTTGCGGACCTCGAGACCGAGGGCGTCGCGGTAGAAGGCCAGCGAGGCCTCGGGGTCGGTGTGCGGAACGAAGGCGTAGTGGATCCTCAGGCTCATGTCCTCACGCTAGGTGCGGGTCGACCCCCGGCGCTTCTCGATTCCTGACCGGTCTCGTGACCTGCTTGGAGACGCACGGCGGCAGGCCGGCGCCGCCCGCCGCGGCGCGCTCGCGGTAGACGCTCGGGGGCATCCCCACCAGCTCGGCGAAGCGGGTGCTGAAGGTGCCCAGCGACCCGTAGCCCACCGCGAAGCAGATCTCGGTGACGCTCAGGTCGCCGCGGCGCAGCAGCGTCTTCGCCCGCTCGATCCGCCGGGTCATCAGGTAGCTGTACGGCGACTCGCCGTAGGCCCGCTTGAACTCCCGACTGAGGTGCCCCGCGGACAGGTGCGCGCCGCGGGCCAGCGCCGCCACGTCGAGCGGACGGTCGTACTCGCGGTCGATCCGGTCCCGCACCCGACGCAGCGCGGCGAGGTCACGCAGGCGCTGCTCCTCGCTCGTCGTCACCCGGCGATCCTGGCACGCACCGCGGCGTCGGCGCGGTCAGCCCGACGAGGCGCCGGGCGTGGCGTCCTCCGGGTCGCTGACCTCCCGGTCGTCCGCGTCGACGGCGGGCTCCACCGGCTCGTCGGAGACCGCCTCCGGGTCCGGGATCTCGGGCTCCTCCACGAGCCGGTCCTCGTCGGGCACCGGCAGCGTCTCGGTGCCGTACTCCTGCGGGTCGATCATCGGCCACCCCCGATCGTGGTGCGTGCGGGCCGCCGCGGCCCGCTCCTCCCACGGTAGCCCCATGGCCGTCGGTTGCACCCGGCCCAGTCCGGTCGGCTCCGGCGTGACGATCGCCTCTTCTCCCCGAGACCGGAATGGCCGGCCACGGGCGACCGTTGGCAGCGGGTGGAGGCCGAGACCTCGGCCCGATCGACGACAGAGAGGTCAACAGCGATGCGCGCAGTCGTGCACCAGGAGTTCGGAGAGCCCTCGAGCGTCCTCGAGGTGGCCGACGTACCGATCCCCGAGCCCGGCCCCGGGGAGGTGCGGCTCCGGGTGCTGCTGGCTCCGATCCACAACCACGACCTCTGGACCGTCCGCGGCAGCTACGGCTTCAAGCCCGAGCTGCCCGCCCGCGCCGGGACCGAGCTGGTCGGCGTGGTCGACGCGCTCGGCGAGGGCGTCACGGGCATCGAGGTCGGCCAGCGGGTGGCCACCGGCGGGGCGTTCGGCGCGTGGGCCGAGTACGTCGTCACCAAGGCCGCCGGCCTGATCCCGGTCGGCGACGAGCTGCCCGACGAGGTGGCCGCGCAGCTCGTCTCGATGCCGTTCAGCGCGATCGCCCTGCTGGAGTCCCTGGGCCTGGAGTCCGGCGACTGGATGATCCAGAACGCCGCCAACGGCGCCGTGGGCCGGATGGTCGCCCAGCTCGCCGCCGCGCGGGGGATCAACGTGATCGGCCTGGTCCGGCGTGACGCCGGCATCACCGAGCTGAAGGAGGAGGGGATCGGCAACATCGTCTCCACCGAGAGCGACGGCTGGGCCGAGCGCGTCACCGAGCTGACCGGCGGCGCCCCGATCAAGGCCGGCGTCGACTCCGTGGGCGGCTCGGCGGCCGGCGACGTGCTGGCGCAGCTCGGCGATGGCGGCACGCTGGTGGCGTTCGGCGCGATGAACTCCCCGCAGCTGGAGCTCTCCTCCGGCGACCTCATCTTCAAGCAGGCCGTGGTGCGTGGCTTCTGGGGCAGCGTCGTGGCCCGGACGATGCCGGCCGACCAGCAGCGCGTCCTGTTCGGTGAGCTGATCCAGCGGGCCGGCGACGGCTCCCTGACGCTCCCGGTCGAGGCGACGTACCCGTTCGAGGAGGTCCGGGCGGCCGCCGCCGCGAACTTCGAGCCGGGCCGCCGCGGCAAGATCCTGCTGCGTCCCTGACGCCCACTCGGTCGTGCGCCGGACCAGGCATCCTGCGCACGACCGACGGGTGAATCCGCACAAGACGGCGCGGACGACATACCCGCAATGAGGGACCGGACCCCACCAACGACCTAGACGGGGGTGGCTTCGGCACGCAAACTGGGAGCCCACACCCGTGAGCCCCGATGAAACGAGCCGACGACACCACCACACGCGCCGACCCCGACCACGAGCCCTCGGCGGGCCGAGGCGGGGCGACCCGCGGTGGGCTCGCCAGCGCTGCGCTCACCCTGACGGCGACGATGGCGCTGTCGGCGGTCGCGGTCGCCGGCGGCGCCTCGCTGGTCACGGTGTCCCGGGAGGTGCCCACCGCGCTCCCGGCGGAGCCGTCGGCCTCGACCGCACCCGCGGCGACGTCGACCGAGGCGCCGGTGGACGTGGCGGCCGAGGAGGTCGACGAGACCGGGGCGCCGTCGTACGGGCCCGCAGTGCAGTACGCGCCCCGTCGGGTCGACGTCCGCACTCCCCCCGGCGAGGCCCGGTCCTACGACCGCGCGGCGGCGGTCGAGGACATCGCGGACATCCCCCCGCTGGCGCTCATCGCCTACCAGCGCGCGGAGCAGGTGCTGGACGCGGCGGCGGAGAGCTGCCGGCTGGACTGGACCGTGCTGGCCGCCATCGGCCGGGTCGAGTCCGACCACGGCCGCCGCGGCGACGCGCGGATCTCCGCGCAGGGCATCGTCCGGCCGGCGCTGGTCAGCGCTCCCCTCGGCGGCGGTGTCGACCGGCAGCGCACGCCGGACACCGACCAGGGCACGCTGGACGGAGACCGTCGGTGGGACCACGCGGTGGGTCCCATGCAGCTGACCCCCGCCCAGTGGTCGGTGGTCGGCGTGGACGGTGACGGCGACGGCACCCGCAACCCGCAGGACCTGGACGACGCGGTGCTCGCCGCCGGCGTCACGCTGTGCGGCCCCGGCAAGGACCTGTCCGCGGCGGGCAACCTGCGGTCCGCGCTCGCCCGCTACAACCCCGCTCGGGGGTACGCCGGGCTGGTGATCCGGGTCGCCCGGCACTTCGCCGAGGACGAGGAGGCCGGCGCCAGCCTGGTGCCGGTGCGGTTCCCCGGCGTGCCGACGTTCACCGGCGGCCTGGCACCGGCGCTCCCGGCGCGATTCTCCGGGGCCGGGTCTCCTCCGGCAGGGACGCCCTCCGGCGATCACTCCCCGCCGCCGAGCGGCAAGGGCACCGGCGGCGGCTCGCCGCACCCCGTGGTGGTCGACGAGTCCAGCCTCGGGCCGGTCGGACCGGGGAAGGGTCCGACGACGCCCACCACCCCCACGCCCACCCCGAACACCCCGCCGAGCACCCCGCCGACCACCACACCTCCGCCGACCTCCCCGACGCCCACCCCCACCGGTCCGAGCCCCACGGGGCCGCCGGCGCCGACCGACGAGCCCACGAACGGTCCCGCCAACCTCCCCGGCGACGAGGACCCCGGCAACCTCCCCGGCGACGAGGCGCCCGGCGACGAGGTACCCGGCACCGCGCCCGTTGCGGAGGAGACCGGCCTGACCCTCTCCGAACTGGTCACCGAGATCGCCACCGGACAGACCACCGTGCAGTCCACCGGACAGGACTGAGGCGGTCCGCCGGCGTCCGGGCGGCCACCCGTGGCGCCGGATATCGAGATCTGTCAATATTGACGCATGTCGAATACCACGGAGCCGGGGACGGCGCTCGACCCGACGCCGCCGGAGCGCGCCGCCGACCCGGCACCGCATGATGCCGGGAGCGCCGGACACCTGCTGCGGCGTGCGGTCGCAGAGGCGGTCGGCACCGCCTTCCTCGTCGCGGCCGTGATCGGCTCCGGGATCGCGGCCACCCGACTCTCCCCCGACGACGTGGGACTGCAGCTGCTGGAGAACAGCATCGCGACCGGCGCGGTGCTCGTGGCGCTGATCCTCGCCCTGCAGCCGGTCTCGGCCTCCTTCAACCCCGCCGTCACCCTGGTCGAGGCGGTGCTCGGGAGGATCGGCGCCGGCACGGCCGCCGCCCTCGCCGCCGCCCAGGTCCTCGGCGGCGCGCTCGGGGCCATCGTGGCGAACGTGATGTTCGAGCTCGACGCCGTCTCGATCTCCACCCAGGAGCGCGGCGGCTCCGGCCAGCTCGTCGCCGAGGCGGTGGCCACCCTCGGCCTGGTCCTGGTCATCTTCGGCACGCTGCGGGCCGGGCGCCCCGAGCTGGTCGCCTACACGGTCGGCGGCTACATCGCCGCGGCGTACTGGTTCACCAGCTCGACCAGCTTCGCCAACCCCGCGGTCACCCTCGCCCGGACGCTCTCGGACACCTTCGCCGGCATCGCGCCGGCGTCGGTGCCCCCCTTCGTCCTGATGCAGCTCGTGGGCGCCGGGCTCGGCGCCGGACTGGTCGCGCTGCTCCACTACGAACCGCCGGCCTCGCCGGCGCCGTCCGACTCGCCCCAGGAGGCGTGATGTCCACCCCCACCGTGCTGTTCGTCTGCATCCACAACGCGGGCCGCTCCCAGATGGCCGCCGGCTACCTGAGCCACCTCGCCGGCGACCGGATCGAGGTGCTCTCGGCGGGCTCGCAGCCCGGTACGGCGGTCAACCCCGTCGCGGTCGCCGCGATGGCCGAGGAAGGCATCGACATCGCCTCCGCGGTGCCGAAGGTGCTGACCGACGCCGCCGTGCAGGAGGCCGACGTGGTGATCACCATGGGCTGCGGCGACGAGTGCCCGTTCTACCCCGGCAAGCGGTACGAGGACTGGGTGCTCGAGGACCCCGCCGGACAGGGCATCGAGGTGGTCCGACCGATCCGCGACGAGATCCGCGCCCGGGTCGAGACGCTGATCGCGTCGCTGGTGGGCTGAGCAGCCGGATCCCCGCCGGCCACCGGCCCGAGGCGACGGTTGGGACCCGCCGGCTCGCCGGTGGCACGCTTGCCCCATGTGCACCGACGGACCGGGCTGCCACGGCGCCCGGGCGGCCCACGAGACCGGCGAGCGCCTGGCGGCGTGGCTGGAGGAGCTGGGACTGGCCGAGTACCTCGCCGGCGCCGGCCTGCCGACCTTCGAGCGCGACCTGGGCGGCGTGGCGCGGTGGCGCGACCCGGCGACCGGCGAACCGCTGACCACCGAGCAGCTGGCCGAGCTGGACCGGGTGCTGCACTCCGAGGGCGACGACCCGGCCCACGCCGTCCCGCTCGCGCTGCTGCAGCTGCGTCGCGAGGCCCGGCTGCGGGCGCACCTGCTGACCACCCCGGCCTACACCTACGAGCACCTCGCCGAGATCCGCGGCGCCTCGGTCAACGCCACCCGGTTCGCCGTGCACAAGGCCGCCGAGCGGCACCAGCTGCTGGTGATCGCCCACGACCAGCACGTGCTGGTGCCCGGCTTCCAGCTCGACCCGGCCGGCGAGCTGCGCCCCGAGCTGGGCGCCGTCCTGGAGCCGCTGCTGGCCGCGCGCATGGATCCGTGGAAGGCGTGGATCTGGCTCACCCAGCCGGCCGGCCTGCTCTCCGGGGCGGTACCGCAGGAGGCGGCGGCCGATCCCGACGAGGTCGACCTGGTCCGGCACGCGGCCGTGCGACTGGCCGAACGGGTCACCGCCAACCGCTGAACCCCGATCCGCCGAGAAGGTCCCCCCGACCGCCCCAGAAGGTCCCCCAGACCGCCCGAGTCGGTCCCCCCGACCGCGGGCGACGACCACATCATCGTTCAGCCTCACCGGACGCGCAGATACAGTGTCTGACAGAGATGAACAATGGCGCCGAGGCGTCGGCGCGGGGAGGTGACCTCAGCGTGGAGAGCAAGATCGAGGTGCGCGACCTCCGGGCCGTCCTGGAGGTCGCGGAGCACGGCAGCTTCGCCCGCGCCGCCGAGGCCCTGTGGATCTCGCGGGCCAGCATGAGCGAGTACGTCAAGCGCGTCGAGGAGGCGCTCGGCGTACGGCTCTTCGACCGCACCACCCGAGCCGTGCGGCTCACCCCCGCCGGCCGCACGTTCGTGGACCACGCGACACGGGTGCTGGCCGACCTCGACGGGATGCAGGACGCCGTCCAGGCCGCGGGTGCGCTGACCCGCGGCAGGGTGCGCCTCGGACTGCCGGCGGGCGTGGTCAACCAGCGGATCTGGCAGGCGATCTCGGTCTTCCACCGCGACCACCCCGCGGTCGAGCTGGAGTTCACCGAGACGACGGTCGACGACCTCGTCCGGGCGATCCAGAAGGGCGACCTGGACCTGTCGGTGGTCTCCTGGCCGGTCGGCGCGCCCCCGGCACGGGTCGCCGTCGCCGAGCTGGACACCGAGCCGACCACCGTCGCGGTGGCGCCCGACCACCCACTGGCCGGTCGCACCGTGGCGGCCAGCGAGCTCCAGGAGATCCCGCTGGTCACCTTCACCGAGGGCATCGTGCTGCGCACGATCGCCGAGGAGTTCTGCCGGCGCGCCGACCTCTCCCCCACCATCGCCCTGCGGAGCTCGGTCGACGAGACGGTGGTCGGCCTGGTCCGCACCCAGGTCGGCTACACCATCACCACGCAGCACCGGGCGCGCGAGGCCGGCCTGGCCGTGGTGACCACCGACGTCGCCCCGCTGGACCGCGTCCGCGGCCTCGCCTGGTCCCGACGGGGACCGCTCGACCCGGTCGCCGGCCTGCTCCGGGACCGGATCTCCAGCGGGTTCCGGCACGAGCTGGAGTAGCCCGCGCGGCCTGGCGGCCCGCCGCGTCACCCCGAGAGCGGATTGTGCGCTCTGACCGAACAGACAGTTCGACTATTCGCCGTAGATACCTGATGTCACCAAGCCGTAACGTTCTCCCGTGACAGTCCTGCTGGCCGCGGCGGCCTGCGTCGGGTTCGCTGCGCTCATCGCCGGGGCCACCGGCTTCGGCGCGGCCCTGGTCGCCACCCCGCTGATGCTCCTGGTCGGCGTCGGCGTGACCGAGGCGGTGGTGATCAACCTCTTCGTCGGCCTGGCCACCCGGGTCGCGGCGGCGTACCAGCTCCGCGCCCACATGGACGTACGGCGGGTGCTGCTGCTCGGCGGCGCCGCGATCCCGACCGCGTGGCTCGGCGCGCTGACGGTCAGCATGATGCCCGAGGATGTCCTCAAGCCCGCGGTCGGCGCCCTCACCATCCTCTGCGGCATCGCGATGGCCCTGCCGAGCCGGCGCGAGCCGGTGGCGCCGTCCACCGGCGCCACGCTGGCGGTGGGTGCGCTCGGCGGCTACCTGTCGACCACCACCTCGGTCAACGGTCCGCCGCCGGTGCTGCTGCTCAGTCGCGCGAAGGTGGCGCCGATGACGTTCATCGCCGACCTCGCCGGCTACTTCGTGATCGCCAACCTCGCCTCCCTGGCGCTGCTCGCGCACTACGGGGACCTGAGCCTGAGCGGCACGGGCCCGATGCTGGGCGCATGCCTCGCGGTGGCGCTGGTCGCCAACCAGGTCGGGATCGCGATCGCGCAGCGGCTGCCGGTCGCGCTCTTCCGGGCCGGCGTGGTCACCATGGTGGTCGCGTCCGGCGCGATCACCATCGCCGTCGCCGCCTGACCCGGGCCCTCACGCGGTCCACGCACCGGGCGCGGTCACCAGCGCTGCCGGACCTCCTCGGCCCAGCCGAAGACGTCGGCGACCCGCACCCGGTCGCCGCCCTCGCCGCGCACCCAGCCGGTCCAGCCGCCGAACGCCTGATGGGTGTGGGACGAGATGACACCGAGGTTGGTGGTCGCCTCGCGGACGTGCTCGGGGCTGAAGGTGAGATCCACGGTCTCGCCGGTCACCCGCCAGGGCCGCCGCCAGTCGCCGGGGTCGTAGGCCCACACCAGCTCCTCGCTGATCTTGGTCAGCCGCCCGTCGACCAGCAGCGCGTTCTCGACCGACCCGGTGCCGTCGGTCCACCTCCCCCCGACCTGTACGCCGATGGCCCGGCCCTCGCACCGACCCGACCCGGCGCCCCAGTTCCAGTCGGAGGCGTACGGCCAGCGCCCGCGGCCGTGGTCGAGGGTCGCCCAGGATTCACCCGCGGGCAGCTCGAGCGCGACTCCGTCGACGACGATCCTCCCGGTCGCCGGCCTGGCGACGTCCTTGACCGTGTACTGGAAGAGCCGGTCGCTCCACGGCACCACCACCCCGAGGCACTCGTGGCCCTCGGGGCGGTGCGCGAGGACGTCGACCTCGACCCGGTCGGTGCGACAGCGCAGCCGGGTGCCGCCGGCGACCTCCTCCACGTCGATGGCCAGGCCCCGGGCCCGGGCGTGCGCCGGGCCGGAGCCGAGCGTCCCGGGCAGCACGGTGCCTCGACCCAACAGGCCGAGCGCCTCCACCGCGATCTCCTCGCCGCTGGTCCGGTCCAGGGCCCAGACGCTGTTCACCCCGGCGTAGTCGATGTCCGAGACGGTCAGCGCGACGACGTGGGTCGGGGTGGTCAGCGCCCAGTACTCCCACCGCTTGTTGCGCCCGCGCCCGTACCACCCGCGGCCGATCCGGTCGGTGCGGTGCAGCGGCACCCGGGTCCAGCCGACGGCGGCCGGGTTCAGGCGGCCGTCGGGGCCCGTCAGGTCGACGGGCTCGACGATCTCGGTCTCCACCACGGCCGTGGCACGGGCCTCCATCGGGACACTCTCCTCTGCTCTGCGGGATCTGTGCGGGGTCCGGAGACCCGCCCGACGGAGCCCATCGGCCCGGGTCGCCCGCACGTGAGGATCAGGTGAGCACCACCAGCCGCTGCGTGGCGCGCGTCATGGCGACGTACCGGTCGACCGCGCCCTCGATGCCACCGCCGAGCGCGGCGGGATCGACCAGCACCACCAGGTCGAACTCCAGGCCCTTGGCCAGCTCCGGGGTGAGCGACCGGACCCGAGGCCGCTCGACGAACCCGGCGTCGCCGATCACGCAGGCGACCCCCTCCTCGTGGCCGGCCAGCCACTCGTCGACGACGGCGGCGACGTCCGCGGCCGCGCCGTACGCGACCGCGATCCCGGAACGCCGCACCGAGGTGGGCACGTTGGCGTCCGGCAGCGCGGCACGGATCACCGGCGCGGCGGCCTCCATGACCTCCTCCGGCGTCCGGTAGTTGATGCTCAGCGTCGCGTGCGCGACCCGGTCCAGCCCGATCCGCGCCAGTCGCTCGGCCCAGGTGTCGGTGAAGCCGTGCCGGGCCTGCGCCCGGTCGCCGACGATGGTGAGGCTGCGCGAGGGGCAGCGGCGCAGCAGCATCGTCCACTCCGCGTCGGTCAGCTCCTGGGCCTCGTCGACGACGACGTGCGCGAACGGCCCGGCCAACAGGTCGGGGTCGGCCTCCGGCGTCGCGCTGTCGTCGGTGAGCGCGGTGCGCAGGTCCTCCACGCGCAGCATCGACATCACCCGCATCTCGGTGTCGTCGCTGGCCACCAGGTGCTCGACGACGCGGCCCATCTCCTCGCGCTGCGCGGCCGCGCTGGCCCGCCTCCGGCGGGCCCGCCGTGCCGCGTCCGGGTCGCCGAGGCGCTGGCGGGCGGCGTCGAGCAGCGGCAGGTCGGCCAGCGTCCAGGCCCGCGGCGCGCGGCGCTGCAGCGCCCGGACCTCGTCGGGGGCCAGGTGCGGCGCGCAGCGGCGCAGGTAGGCGGGCACCTCCCACAGGTCGCCGACCAGGTCCTCGGGGTCGAGCATCGGCCACGCGCCGCCGAGGGCGTCGATGATCGCCGGGTGGCGCCGCAGCCCCTCGCCGAGCCGCTCCGGCGAGACGTCGTCGCCGTCGTACTTGTCCACGAGGATCTGGACGACCTCCTCCAGCACCTGGTCGCGAGCCTCGTTGTGCGGGGTGCCGGCGTCGGGCGCGCCGAAGGCCTCCGCCCAGTCCGCGGCGCCGAGCCACAGGTCGGCCCACGGCGTCTCCACCAGCAGGCCGGCCGTCGGCGGCTCCTCGTAGAGCCGCACCGCGGGCTCGATGGCGGCGACCAGCGCGGCGTCGGCCTTGAGCCGGGCCACCTCGGGGTCCGGCTCCGGCCCGAACGCCCCGGCCCCGGGCACCATCTCGCGCAGCGTGCAGGTGCGCACCCCCTCCTCGCCGAGGCTGGGCAGCACGTCGGCGACGTAGGAGAGGTAGGGCTGGTGCGGGCCGACCACCAGGATCCCGCCGCTGCCGGCGCCCAGCCGCGGGTCGCTGTGCAGCAGGTACGCCGCCCGGTGCAGCGCGACCACGGTCTTGCCCGTGCCGGGACCGCCGTCGACCACCAGCGCGCCGCGGGAGTCGGCCCGGATGATCGCGTCCTGGTCGGCCTGGATAGTCGTGAGCACGTCGCGCATCCGGTCCGACCGGCTCGACCTCAGGCTGGCCAGGAGCGCGGAGTCCTCGTCCAGCGCGAGGGCGTCCGCCGAGGCGTCCTCGCCGAGCGGCTCGTCCCAGTAGTCGGCCACCCTGCCGGCCGACCAGCGGTAGCGGCGACGGGAGACCAGGCCCATCGGCCGGGCGCTGGTCGCGGCGAAGAAGGGCTCCGCGGCCGGCGTCCGCCAGTCGACCAGCAGGCGGGTGCCGTCGGCGTCGCTCAGGCCGGCCCGCCCGACGTAGGTGGTGGTGCCGTCCTCGGTCACCATCCGCCCCAGGCACAGGTCGATCCCGTAACGGCGCAGCGTGCGCAGCCGAGCGGTCACCCGGCGCACCTCGTGGTCGCGCTCGAGCAGGTCCTGCGCGGAGCCACCGGACGCGCGGCGTACGCCGTCCAGGTGGTCCGTCAGCTCCGCGACCGCCCGCTCGAGGCTGGCGGCGACGGCCGCGAAGTGCGCCTCGTCGCCGGCGATCAGGCGCGGGTGGTCCTTCGCGGCGAGGTCGGCGGACAGGGCGAAGGCAGTGGGTTTCAGAGCGTGCTCCCGGGGGCTCGGAATGGCGGCGAACGGGGATTCTGCACCCGCCCCGGGCCCTTGCCGCAAGCCCCCGGAGCCGCTATACCTTGGTAGTGGAGGCCCCCGTTGCGGGGCCTTCGCCACGTCCGGGTCCGTCAGGATCCGAGCATCGTCCGCATCAGCTTGATCTCCTCGGCCTGCGACTTCTCGATCCGGGCCGCGAGGCGCACGGCCGGCCGGTACAGGCCGTCGGCCTGCTCGTCCTGCGCCATCTCGATGGCGCCGAGGTGGTGGTCGATCATCATGGTGAGCCACATGTCCTCGAACACGAGGGACTGCTCGAGGGTCTCGAAGTCGTCGGCGTCCATCATCCCCGGCATGTCGTCGTCGAGCCCCTCCATGGCGTCGCCCATGTGGCCCATCCCGTCGGGATCGTCGAGGTCGCCCATGCCGTGACCGCCGTTGACGTGGTCGCGCATGGTCTCGGGGATCTCCTCACCCCACTCCGAGAGCCAGTCCACCATCTGCTCGATCTCCGGCGCCTGGGCCTCGCGGATGTCGATCCCGAGCTGCTGCAGCTGGGGGTCGTCGGTGCGGGCGCGGAGCATGTCCACCATCACGAGCGCCTGGGCATGGTGCGGGATCATCGCGGTCGCGAAGTCGACGTCGGCCTGGTTGTGGTCCGTCGCCGAGGTCCCCGCACCGCTGCCGCCCGAGCCGTCCTCACCGTCGTCGCTGCACCCGGAGACGACGAGCGTCAGGCCGAGCAGGAGCGCGGCCAGCGCGCGGGTGGGTCGTGCGAGGGCGGGCCGTCGCCGGCCCGGCGGGCGAGTGTCACCGGTCACCCGACCAGCCTAGGACGGGTCCCCAGGATCACTCCTGGGACGGCGGGCACAGGCAGAACGGGTGGCCGTCGGGGTCGATCATCACCCGCCAGGTCGCCCCCTCGGGCTGCTCCGCGGCGACGGTCGCACCGAGCGCCTCCGCGTGGGCGATCGCCGCGGCCAGGTCGCCGACCCTCAGGTCGAGGTGGAACTGCTGAGGATGGGCCTGCCCGGGCCACTCGGGCCGGCCGTAGTCCGCGACGGACTGGAAGTTGAGCGTCTGGCCCAGGATCTCGACCTGGGCGTAGCCGTACTCCGGGTACTCCCCGGTCACCTCGCCGCCGGCCAGGTCGGCGTAGAAGCGGGCGGCCCGCGAGGCGTCGGGGGTGTCGATGGTGAACGCGATGAATCCGGTGACGGGCGTCGTGGAGGAGGTCATGCGTCCACCCTCCACCCGGGCGCCGACAGCGCACCGGGGACGTTGCCCGCGTCCGGGTGATGTCGGCGACCGCTCCGCGCGCCTATGCTCCGATCCATGTGGGTCGGCGTCCTCGGCCCGACGCTCGTCACCGAGGCCGGACGGGCGATCGAGATCCCGGTGGCCAAGCACCGCGCGCTGCTCGCCGCACTCGCCCTCGCGGGCGAGCGCGGGAGCACCAGTGACACCCTGGTCGAGGCCCTGTGGGGGCTCGACGCTCCCCCCACTGCCGGCGCCACGCTGCAGACCTACGTCTCCCAGGTCCGGCGGGTGCTGGAGCCCGCGCTGGCGGCGCGCGGGCGCTCGGCGTACCTGGTCAGCACCGACGGCGGCTACCGGCTGCACGCCGAGGTGGACGCGACGTCGTTCGCCGACGCCATCCGCTCGGTGCATGCCGCGATGGATGGGCTGACCCGGGCCGCCGTGCCGGTCTCGACCGACCCCACCGCCGACGCGGCGCTGCTGACCCGCCTGGACGGGACTCTCGCGGCCTGGCGTGGCGAGCCGTACGCCGACCTGCCCGACTCCGACCTGGTCACCCCCGAGCGAGCCCGCCTGGCGGAGCTGCGCAGCCTGGCCCGCGAGGACCACGCCACGCTGCTGGTCGGGCTGGGTCGGGACGCGGAGGCGATCGCCGACCTCGAGCGGCTCGCGGCGGACGCGCCGCTCCGGGAGCGACCGGCGGCCCTGCTCGCGGTCGCGCTGGCCCGCTGCGGCCGGCAGGCCGACGCGCTGGCCGCCCTGGACCGGCTCCGGGCCGACCTCGACGCCGACCTGGGGCTGGAGCCGTCGGCGGCGGTCAACGACCTGCAGACGGCCGTGCTGCGGCACGCGCTGCCCTCGGCTCCACCGGCCGCGGGCACCCCGACCGGCGCGACCGCACCCGCCGCCTCCGAGGGGCCGGTCCCGGCCAGTCCCCCGGCCGCGCGGATCGTCCTCCCCGACTGGGGGCTGGTCGGCCGCGAGGCCCAGCTGGCGGCTCTCGACGCGGTGCTGAGCGAGGCGGACCGGGGCGTCCCGCAGTTCGTCACCGTGCGCGGGGAACCCGGCGCCGGCAAGACCCGGCTGGGCACGGAGTTCGCGCTGCGGGCCCGGGAGCGCGGCGCGCTGGTCCTGGTGGGCCGCTGCTCGCAGGAGGAGGACGCGCCCCCGCTCTGGCCGTGGCTCCAGGCGCTGGGCGAGGCCGTCGCGGGCCTCGGCCTGCCGAGCGCCGCGGGGGGCGACCACGATGCGGCCCGCTTCGCGCTCGCCGAGTCGATCCGGACCACCCTGGCGGGCCTGGCCACGGACCGGACGGTGGTGCTCGGGCTGGAGGACCTGCACTGGGCCGACCCCTCGACGCTGCGGGTGCTGCGCCACCTCGCCGCGCACCTCGACACCGGCCGGCTGATGGTGGTCGGCACGTGGCGGCGCGGCGCCCGGCAGCGGGTGCGGCCGCTGGCCGAGGCGGCGGAGGCGCTGGCGCGGCGGCACGCCGTCGACCTCGAGCTGACCGGGCTGTCGCCCGAGGAGAGCTCGCGACTGCTCGCCGACGTGGCCGGGGTGACCGACCCCGAGGTCGCCGCCGCGCTGCACCGGCGCACCGACGGCAACCCGTTCTTCCTGATCGAGTACGGGCGGCTGGCGCGCGACGAGGGCAGCGACCTGCCGACGTTGATGGCCCGGGTGCCGGCCACCGTCGCCGCGGTGGTCGACCGGCGTATCGCCCAGCTGCCCGCCACCAGCACCGGCGCGCTGACGGCCGCCGCCGTGATCGGGCGGGAGTTCGACCTGGACCTGCTGGCCGACGCCCTGGGCACCGACGAGGACACGACGCTGGCCGAGCTCGAGCCCGCGCTCGCGGTCGACCTGCTCCAGGACCTCGGCGACGACCGGTTCCGGTTCGCGCACGCGCTCGTTCGTGATGCGGCGTACGACGGCCTGGGTCGGTCGCGCCGCGAGCGGATGCACGCGACGCTGGCGGGGCTGGTCGAACAGGCTCCCGACGCTGACCGCCGGGTCGCGGAGGTCGCTCGACACTGGGCGGCCGCGGGCCGCCGGTACCGCCGCCGGGCCCACCTCGCGGCCGCCCGCGCCGGCACCCAGGCGCTGGCCGCGCACGCCGCCGACGAGGCCCGCGACCATCTCGCCACCGCGCTGGCGCTGCACGCCGAGGACCCCGCGGGCACCGAGCGGGAGCGCTTCGAGCTGCTGGTCGACTACGCGGAGGCGTGCCGGTGGAGCACCCGGCGGCTGGAGATGCACGAGGCGATCGACGAGGCCGTCGTGCTGGCCGGGCGGTTCGGCGAGCCGGCGCAGGTGGTCCGGGCGGCCCGGATCGCGACCACGGACGCGCTGTGGCCGGCCCGCGCCTACGGCCAGCGCAACGACGCGGTGATCGCCACGATCCAGGAGGCGCTCGACGCGCTGCCCGCCTCGGAGCTGGAGGCCACCACCGAGGAGCTCGCCGTGCGTGCCCGCCTGCTGCTGGCGCTCGCCTCGGAGAGCTACTACGCGGTCTCCGCGGACGAGGTCGAGTCGATCACGGCGGCGGCGGTCGCGACCGCCCGCCGGGTAGGGGACGACGTGCTGCTGTCCGAGGCGCTGCTCGGTGCCACCGTCGCCGCGGACCGCCGCAGCGCCGCGACGTCGCGCCGGGCCTGGTGCGAGGAGGGGCTGGCGCTCGCCGAGCGCACCGGCGACGTCCGGATGCGGACCAACCTGCGGATGCTGCTGACCGCGGCCCGGTGCGAGCTCGGCGACCTGCCCGACGCGACCGAGGAGCTGGTCGACGTCGTACGCGCCGCCCGGGCCGAGCGGCTCTACCTGGTGGAGATGGTCGGGCTGACGCTGCAGCACAGCTGGGCGGCGATGCGCGGCGACGAGGAGGAGATCGCGAGCACGTTCGCCGACCTGACGGCCTGCTTCGAGCGGGTCTCCACCGCGCACAAGGTGGACATCGTCGGTGGCGCCGCGCTCTTCGTGCCGCTGTGGTGCCCCGGGGTCGAGGCGCCGCCGCCGGAGTCGGTGCTCCGGTTCCTCGACGAGGCAGCGATCCCGGTCGGGCCGGCGGGCGCGATCCTGGCGCTGCGCACCGGCCAGCCGGAGGTCGCGCGGGCGCTGTTCGACCGGTACGGCGTCGAGCTCGACACCGACAACTGGTTCTCCCCGTTCCTCTGGAGCCTCGGCGCCGAGCTCGGCCTGGGCCTCGGCGAGCGGGACGTCGCCGCCCGCGCCTACGCCCGCCTGGCGCCGTACGCCGGGACGTGCGTGCTCTCGGGCACCTCGCCGGCGCACGGGCCGGTCGACGCCTACCTGGCGCTGGCCGCGGCAGCCGTCGGGGAGACCGACCTGGCCACCGAGCACGCGGACGCGGGGCTCGCACTGACCCGGGCATGGCGGATCCCGCAGGTCGAGCGGTGGTTGCTCGACCTGCGGGAGCGCCATGGTTTCTAGCGGCAGGCGGCTAGAGGATCTCCGGGCCGGGCACGTGGCGGAACGCCCGCCGCTCGGCGCGGCCGTGACGACCCCGGCTCAGCCACCAGACCACCCGCATCGCCGGGCCGGCCATCGCGAACGCCTTCCCCCGCGCAGCGGCGGGGAGCCCGTCGGCGACCCAGGGCACCAGCCGGAACAGGAACGCGGGCCGTTCTGGGACTCGAAGGCCTCCGCCTCGATCCGGTCCCAGTCCTCCGGCGTGAGGTGACGCTGCAGGATCGCCATCGCGTCGGTCTCCTCGTGGGCGAGGTGCTGGCCGAGGAGCTGGTTCGCCTCGGCCATCCGGACCGCGAGGGCGGCGCGGGCCGCCTCCCGCTCCGCGCCGGTGCCCCCGCCGGCGGCCAACGCGGCGAGCCGCTCGGCACAGGACCGCAGCAGCGGGTCGATGCCGGCGTGCTCGGCCTCCATCGCCTCCAGGGTGGCCCGCTCGTGCTCGTCGGCCCGCTCCAGCAGCGCGGGCCACACGCCGGCGTCCTCCCCGGTGTGGTGGTGGTGCAGGACCTCAGCGAGGAGGTCCCACCGCCGGGCGAGGGCCGCCCAGGTGGCGCTGTCGTCGGCCGGGGTGTGCTCGGCAGCCGCGGCGAAGCGACGCAGGTCCCGCCGGAACCCGTGGTGCATCAGGTACATCATCGACATGTCCACCGGGCCCTCCGGCGCGGCCGCCTGGCCGGGCAGGAACAGCTGGTCGGGGTGGGTGGTGGTCGGGGTGGCGCTCATGGTCTCTCTCGTCTCTTCGGTGAGGGTGGGGGTGGGGGTGCTGGCGGGGGTGGGGGTGCTGCGGTCGGTCCGGTCGACCGGTCGGGCCTGGCCCCGATGGGGTCGTGTGCCTGAGGCCCTCATGGGGAGGGGCGTGGGGCACACGACCCCGGACAGCTGGCGGGTGAGATGCGGGGTCATCGCTCAGGCCTCGGCGGGGGCGAGGTCGCTGTCCGCTGCGGCGCTGCCGGCTGCGAGCTGCGCGGCGGGACGGGCGGTGGGGAACGGACGTCCCGGGAACCACCAGTTCCAGCGGCCCAGCAGCGTCATCGTGGCGGGCACCAGGACCATCCGGACGACGGTCGCGTCCAACGCGACGGCGACCGCGAGGCCGACGCCGATCATCTTGACGACGACCCCGTGCTCGGTGGCGAAGCCGAGGAAGACGGCGACCATGATCGCGGCGGCCACCGAGATCACCCGGCCGGTCGAGGCGAGCCCGCGGACCACGCTGCCCTTGGCATCGCCGGTGTCGAGCCAGTCGTCGCGGATCGCCGAGAGCAGGAAGACCTCGTAGTCCATCGACAGGCCGAACAGCACCGCGAAGAGCAGGATCGGCACCCAGCTGGAGACCGGGATCGCGTGGTCCACGCCGAGCAGCCCCGCGCCGTACCCGTGCTGGAAGACCAGCACCAGCACGCCGTACGCCGCCGAGATCGACAGCAGGTTCATCGCCGCCGCCTTGATCGGCACCACGATCGAGCGGAACATCACGGCCAGCAGGACCACCGAGACGGCGACCACGAACCCGACGACCAGCCACAGCCGCTTCGCCAGCAGGTCGGAGATGTCACCGAGCACGGGGGTGTAGCCGGTCGCCTCGGCGCCGTCGGGCAGCACCTCGTCGCGCAGCCGGTCGATCAGCGCGCCGGTCTGCTCCGTGCTCGGGCCCGTGGTCGGCTCGACGTCCCAGATCGCGATCGCGCCGTCGGGCGAGGTGACCGCCGGCGTGGAGGCGGCGACCTCGGGCAGGGCGTCCACCTCCGCGCGGAGCGCCGTCACCTCCGCGGGGGTGAGGTCGTCCAGGTCGGCGACCACCGTGATCGGGCCGTTGGCACCCTCCCCGAACTCCGCGGCGATCAGGTCGTACGACGCCCGGGTGGTGCTGCCCTGGGGGTCGCTGCCGCCGTCCTGGGGCCACGTGCGCATGCCGAGCGCCGGGGCGCCGAGGGCGACCAGCAGGACCAGGGCCAGGGCACCCCAGGCGACCGGGCGACGGGCCACGACGCGGGCCCAGCGGCCGCTGAGCGGCTCCCTCCCGGACGCCGGGGCGGACGCGGCCGCCTCGGTGCGGCCGCGGCGCTCGCGCCGCGGCATCAGCCGCCGTCCCGCCAGCCCGCACAGCGCCGGCACCAGGGTCAGTGCGGCCAGCATCACGCCGGTCACGGTGAGCGCGGTGGCGAAGCCGAAGGCGCTGAACGTCGGCAGCCCTGCGAACCGCAGGCCGAGCAGCGAGACGAGCACGGTCAGCCCGGCGCCGAGGACGGAGCGGCCCGCGGTGGCGGTGGCGTGCGCCGCCGCCTGGACCGGGGTAGCGCCGGCCCGCAGCTGGGCGACGTGCCGGGTGACGATGAGCAGGGCGTAGTCGATCCCGACGCCGAGCCCGACCATCGTGGCGACGGTGGGCGCGGTCGGCGAGACGTCGATGACCGCGGCCAACAGCGTCACGCCGGCGGACCCGGCGAAGAGGCCGGCCAGCGCCGTGGCGATCGGCAGACCGGCGGCGACCACCGAGCCGAACGCGATCACCAGCAGCACCAGCGCCAGCAGTACGCCGACCATCTCGCCGCGCCCGTCGAACTCGCCGACGGTGGCGGGCAGCTCCCCGCCGAGCTCGACCTGGTAGCCGGCCGACTCCGCCGGCTCGGCGGCCGCGGTCAGCCCGTCGGTCTTCCCCAGCAGGTCCGGGTCGGTGGTGGGCACGTCGTACCGGACGTAGAGCAGGGCGGTGTCGCCGTCCTCGGAGACGCGCGGGGTGACGGAGGCGACGTGGTCGCTGGCCGCCAGCCGGTCGACGACGTCGCCGACCACCGCGTCCGCCAGCGGAGCGTCATCGTGCAGGACCACCTGGGCCGAGGCGCCACCGGCGTCGGGGAAGTGGTCGCGGATGGTCTCGATACCGGCCTGGCCGCGCGTGCCGGGGACGTTCCAGTCCTCGCGCAGCGCGCCGCCGAGGGTCGAGCTCAGCCCGCCGAGCGCGGCCAGGAGCAGCAGCCAGGCGGTGATCGTGCGCCAGGGGTGGGCGGCGGTGGCCGCGCCGAGGCGGTGCAGGGTGTTCATCAGGGTCTCCGTGAGTGATCGGTGGATCGGTGGATCCACGGTCACGGGGACCGCTGGAGCGGGGCTGGAGCGGCGCTGGAGCGGCGCTGGAGTGCGCCTGGAGGGGCGGCTGGAGGGGCCGGGTGGCGGGTGGGTGGTCCGGGTTGCCCCCGGGCGGTCAGGCCCCGTCGCCGCGGATGATCGCCAGGATCCGCTCGTCGATCCACGAGGCGTCGTCGGCCACCCGCATCTCGTAGTTGTGGGTGCCCACCCAGGCGGCGAAGTCACGCGATCCGGCGGCCCGCGCGAGCTCCTCGAGCTCGGCGGCCAGCTCGGCGGTGACCGGCACCTTCTCGGCGTCGGTGGAGGCGGTCAGGTAGAGCTCGTGCAGGTCGAGCAGCCGGCCCAGCTCGGTGAGCGGCGCCGGGTGGTCGTCGACGCGCAGGTCGGCGGCGATGTCGTCGAGACCGCCGTACCCCGCGCCGTCGCGGACCACGAAGAGCGCGGCGGACTGGCGCCCGCGGGAGTCGCCGCCGGCGGCGTCGCCGGCGTCCATCGCCGCGAGGATCCGGCGGGCCAACGGGGCGTCCTCGTCGCTGGCGAGCCAGGCCGCCTCCATCGCCTCCACGACCTCGGGGCCGGTGAGGATGTTGCCCTGGATCGCGTACCCGTCGCCGATCGCGCCGCCCGCCCAGTCCAGGCAGGCGGCGCCGGTGTGGCTGGCGGCGTTGCCGTCGCTGTCGACGATGCCGACCTGTCGGTGGTCGCGGCCCTCGTCCTCCTCCAGCAGCCGCTGCAGGGCGACGCCGGCGGTCGCCCCGTCGTCGAGGTGGGCCAGCGCCAGGCCCTTGAAGGCGACGTTGGCGTCGGCCTGGGTGGCGATCGCGCCGACCCCGGCCACCGCGGCCGGCACCGCGGAGCCGACCGCCAGGAACTTGGAGGCCACGCCGATCCCCCAGGACTCACCGTCGGCGGAGCGGGCCACGATCGAGAACGTCATGGGTCACTCCTACGCCGTCGCGGGGTCACCGCGCCAGTGGCCGCGCCGGATCAGTCGGGGTGGTCCGGCGGTCGTTGGCCCGGGAGGTCACCGCTCGACCTTCGTCGGAGCCTCCACGGAGGAGCCGGCTGGGGCGTCGTCCCGGCCGGCGCGACGCCGACCGCGCACCACCACGCTGAGGACGGCGCCGGCCACGAGCGCGGCCAGCGCCACCGCGAGCCCGGTCAGGCCGATCGCCTCGGTGCGCTCGACCAGCCAGCGCTGGACCTCACCCGCCGCAGAGACGACGGGGTCCTGACCCGCACCGCCGTGCAGCACGCGCAGCTCCCAGGCGCCGTACCAGGCGACGTAGGCGCCGGCGAGGGCGAGCACCAGGCCGGCGACCCGGGTCGCGGGTCCACCGACGCGACGCATCGCGGCGACCGGACCGCGGCGGGCCAGCGCGACGGCGGTGGCGGCCACGCCCACGGCGACCCCCATGCCGAGCGCGTACGCCGCGAACAGCACCACCCCCGCGCCCGGGGAGCCGGCGCGGAAGCTGGTCACCACGACCGCGAGGAAGGGCGCGATGGTGCAGCCCAACGACGCCACGGCGTAGGAGGCACCGAAGCCGACCATCGCCGGCCAGCTCGCCACGACCGGCTTGCCCGAACCGCCACGCCGGCCCGGCAGACGCAGGCTGGGCAGCCGGCGCCCGGCGAGCACCCACAGCCCCGCGAGCGCGAGGACCACGCCGAGCACCACGGTGAACCACGGCAGGTAGGCCTGCACGGAGGCCGCGACCGGGGCGATGGCGAGGCCGAAGGCGACGAAGACGCCGGCGAACCCGAGCGTCAGCGCGACGGTGGCCCGCAGCGCCCGGGCGACGGCCGCGGTCGCGGTGGCCGGTTGGTCGCCGAGCACGAAGAGGGAGAGGTACGCCGGCAGCAGGGCGAAGCCGCACGGGTTGACGGCCGCCACCAGGCCGGCGCCCAGCGCGAGGCCGATCTCGCCGCTCTCGAGGTCCAGGCCGAGGGGCATCAGGCGCCGTCCGCGAGCTGCTCGACGAGGGTGTTGAGGCTGTCGTCGGTCAGGTAGCCCTCGGAGACGACCTCACCGTCGGCGTCGAGCACGGTGAAGGTCGACTGCGCGGTGACCTCGAAGTGCTGCCACACCTCGCCGGCGTCGTCGACGAGGTGCGTCACGTGCGGGATGTCGGCGGCCAGGTCCTCGATGGCGCCGGCGCTGTCGAGACCGCCGACACCCACGACGGCGACCTTCCCGTCGTACTGCTTCGCCAGGGCGGTGACGTTCGGGATCTGCGCCCGGCAGGTCGGGCACCACGGCGCCCAGAACCACAGCACGGCCGGGCTGCCGGCCAGCGAGGCGCCGTCGAACGTCGAGCCGTCGAGTGCGGTGGCCGTGAAGTCGAGGGTCTCCGGGACCGGTGTCGCGTCCTTCTCACCCGCACCGTTCGCGTGCTCGGTCGCGGGCTCTGGGCGGTCCGCGGGAGCGCTCGCGGTGACGGTGTCGGTGGCGCTGTCGGTGGCGCTGTCGGTGGTCCCCGCAGTTCCTTCCTGCGAGCCGCAGGCGGTGAGGAGGGCGAGGGAGGCAAGCAGGGAGACGAACCAGCGCATGCCTCCAGTATCGGCGGGCCCGCCGCGAACCGTGGACCGGGCGACCTTACGGAGTGGTGACGGTCGTGGGCGGGTGCGGGGCGGGTGCGGGGCGGAGGCGGGTGCGGGGCGGACCGCCACCAGGGTGGGTCGTGTGCCTGAGAACCCTCTCCAGGGCGGCGTCAGGCACACGACCGGCCCGAGGTGTCGCGCCGGGCGGGCGGGCGGTGATCAGCGAGCGAGACCCGCGCCGGTCCAGGCCTCGTCGGCTGTCACGTCCTCGAGGACGTCGAGCCAGGCGGGGACGACGGCCGACGGCTGGTCGCCGTCGTCGATCTCGGCGATCAGGCTCCCGTCCTCGTGCTCGTCGACGGCGACCAGCAGTCCGTCGCGACGGACCAGGTGCCGCCGCTTGCGCAGGACCCGGGCCGGCAGGGAGGCGAGCAGGGCCCACTCGTCGTCGTCGAGGTAGAAGTTCGTGCACGCCACCTCGGCAGGACCATCGGAGAGACGCACCTTGTGCCCGAGCTTGCGGGTGACGGTCCCGTCGCCGTCGCGCACCTCGCGCAGCCGCAGCCGGGTACCGGTGACGTACCGGTCGAGGATCTCCTTGGTCTCCGTCACGCCGTCGGGCAGCCGTGCCACGCGATACCTACGCTCGCGCTCCACCACTGCGTACTTCAAGGGCACCGACACGCCGTCAGGCTAGTTCCGCCCTCGGATCCGCCGCGGTTGAAGGGTGGGCAGACGAACCGAAGGATCGACTCGATCCGGGGACAGTCGGCGGACTCAGTGCGCCATGTCGACGAAGCGGCTGTAGTGGCCCTGGAAGGCCACGACGATGTCGCGGGTAGCACCGTTGCGGTGCTTGGCGATGATCAGGTCGGCCTCGCCGGGGCGGGTCGACTCCTTCTCGTAGACGTCGTCACGGTGCAGCAGGATGACCATGTCGGCGTCCTGCTCGATCGAGCCGGACTCACGCAGGTCGCTGGTCATCGGGCGCTTGTCGGCGCGCTGCTCGGAGCCACGGTTCAGCTGGGAGAGCGCGATGATCGGGACGTCGAGCTCCTTGGCCAGCAGCTTGATCTGCCGGGAGAACTCCGAGACCTCGACCTGCCGGGACTCGACCTTCTTGCCCGAGGTCAACAGCTGGAGGTAGTCGAGCACGATCAGCTTCAGGTCGTGCTTCTGCTTGAGCCGGCGCGCCTTGGCCCGGATCTCGGTCAGCGTCATGCCCGGCGAGTCGTCGATGAACATCGGCGACGCGGAGACCTTCGAGACGTGGCGGGCGAGACGCTCCCACTCCTCGGTGGTCATCTTGCCGTTGCGGATGTGGTTCAGCGGGATCCGCGCCTCGGCCGACAGCAGACGCATGGTGATCTCGGTGCGCGACATCTCCAGGCTGAAGAAGACCGACGCCATGTTGGCGCCGATCGAGGCGGCCCGACAGAAGTCGAGGGCCAGCGTGGACTTACCGACCGCGGGACGTGCCGCGACGATGATCATCTGCCCACCGTGGAACCCGTTGGTCAGATCGTTGAGCTCGGCGAACCCGGTCGGCACGCCGTACATGCCGTCGACGCGGTTCTCGATCGCCTCGATCTCGTCCAGGACGCTGTCCATGATGTCGCTCAGCGGCACGAAGTCCTCGGCCTTGCGACGGTCGGTGACCGAGTAGATCTCGGCCTGGGCCTGGTTGACGATGCTCTCGACGTCGCCCTCGCCGGCGTAGCTGATCTGGACGACCTTGGTGCCGGCGTCGACGAGGCGGCGCAGGATCGCCTTCTCGCGCACGATCTGGGCGTAGAAGCCGGCGTTGGCCGCGATCGGCACGTTGGCGGCGAGCGTGTGGAGGTACGGCGCTCCGCCGATCTTCTGCAGCTCGCCCCGGCGCTGGAGCTCGCCGGCGACGGTGACCATGTCCGCGGGCTCGCCGCGGCCGTAGAGGTCGAGGATCGCCTCGTGGATCGCCTCGTGCGCCGGCCGGTAGTAGTCGACGCCGCGCAGCACCTCGACGACGTCGGCGATGGCGTCCTTGGAGATCAGCATCGCGCCGAGCACGGACTGCTCGGCGGCCATGTCCTGCGGCGGCGTGCGGTCGCCCGGGCGCTGCGGCGCCTCACCCGGAGCGTAGGGCGCCGGCCCGTCCCCGAAGTCCTCCGGCGGGTCGTCGGTCCACGGACGCGAACCCGTCTCCGTCACGCTCACCGCGAGCCTCCCTCTGCGCCCGTACCGGGCATGTGCTGAACTGTCCGCCCGCCACCGGGCCACGTCCTCGAGCCTCGGCGAGAACCTTGCTCTGTATGGATCGGCAGCCTGCACCCTAGGTCGGACACAACCTCGGAAGCGAAACGCCGGGGGCGAAACTACGGCGCATCGGCCCGCTGGCGGAAGATCGTTATCCACAAGCCTTGGGGATAACCGGGTCAGAGGGGTGGACGACACGCAGGAACGTTGTGCACTGCCTGGGGATCGACCTGTGGAAATCCCCCCGGCTTCACGGCCGACACCCGCCTTGAACTGGGAAAACGTGTTTCCACCGCTGTTGGTAACAAAATCGGGACGTCGCATACCGATGTGATCCGGTTCACTTTCTCGCAACGTGCACGCCACACGGCAGCCTTGGTCCTTTGGTCCCGCATTCGGGACTTTCCACAGGTCTCGACCAGTTATCCACCGGCCGGATCCCCGGCCGACGACCCCCTGGAGGACAGCGTCATGCGGCGCCACCAGCAACAACGCTCCGAGGACCGGGAGATCGCGCGGATCGCGATCCCGGCGTTCCTCGCGCTGGTCGCCGAGCCACTGTTCCTCCTCGGGGACGCCGCGGTGATCGGCCACGTCGGCACCCGCGAGCTGGCGGGTCTCGGCATCGCCGGCACGGTGCTGCAGACCGTCGTCGGGCTGTGTGTCTTCCTGGCCTACGGGACCACCGCCGGGGTGGCACGTCAGCTCGGGGCGGGGCGTCGGACCGCCGCCCTGCGACAGGGCATCGACGGGCTCTGGCTCGCCCTGGCGATCGGACTGCCCGCGACGCTCGTCGTGGTCGCGCTCGCGGACCCGCTGGTCGCGGTGCTCGGGCCGCCGGCTGCGGTCGCCGAGCCGGCGGTGATCTACCTGCGCGTGGCCGCCCTCGGCATCGCCCCACTGCTCCTGATGCTGGCCGCGACCGGAGTGCTCCGCGGCCTGCAGGACACCGTCACGCCGATGGTGGTCGCGATCGTCGGGAGCGCGGCCAACCTCGCGCTCAACGTCGTCCTCGTCTTCGGCCTCGGTCCCGTCCCCCGCCTCGGCATCGCCGGCTCCGCGCTCGGCTCGGTGCTGGCGCAGGCCGCGGGCGCCGCCGTGCTGGTCTACGTCGTCGCGCGAGCGGCGCGGCGGGAGGGCGCGTCACTGCGCCCGCGCGCGGACGGGATCCGCGCGGCGGGTCGAGCCGGCGTACCGCTGCTGGTGCGCACGCTGACCCTGCGCGCGTCGCTGCTGGTCACCACCTACGCGGTGGTGCTCACCGCCGGCGGCGGGCCCGGCGGCGCGGTGCCGATCGCGACCCACCAGCTGGCGGTCACCATCTGGGGATTCCTGGCCTTCGCGCTGGACGCGATCGCGATCGCCGCACAGGCGATCACCGGCCGCTACCTGGGCGCCGGGGACGCCGCGGCCACCCGCGCGGTGACCGACCGGATGGTCCGCTGGGGCGTGGTCAGCGGGATCGTCACCGGCGTCGGCCTCGCCGCCGTCTCGCCCTGGCTGGGCGCGCTCTTCACGCCCGACGACGCGGTCCGCACGGCGCTGGTGCCGGTACTGCTGGTCGCCGCCCTCGCGCAACCGGTGGCCGGGGTGGTCTTCGTACTCGACGGCGTGCTGATCGGCGCCGGCGACGGCCGCTACCTGGCGTACGCCGGCCTGGTCGTCCTCGCGGCGTACGCGCCGGTCATGCTGCTCGCCGGAGCCCTCGGCGCCGGCCTGCCCGGGCTGTGGGTGGTCTTCTCGGTGCTGTTCATGGGCGGGCGGCTGGTCACGCTCGTGACGCGGTCACGGGGGTCGGCCTGGCTGGTCACCGGGTCGGTCGACCCGAGCCTGCGGCGCTCGGCGGAGTAGGCGCAGCGGGTGCCTGTCGCGTCGTCCCACGCGGCGCACGCGTCACGTGCGCGGAGGTCTTCCGGTGCGTGGCGGCCGTTGCACTGGCCGTCACGCCCGGGAATCCCCGGTCGACCGGGGATTCCGAGGTCCACCACGCCACCAGGAGATGCACAACGGCCGGCCCCCATCGGGGACCGGCCGTTGCGGCGTTCTACGAACGGGATCAGGCGGGGATCACGTTCAGCGCGACCGACGCGGAGACGTCGTCGTGCAGGCGCACCGAGATCGCGTGGTTGCCCAGCGACTTGATCGGCGAGCCGAGGACGATGGTCCGCTTGTCGATCGACTCGCCGGCGACCTCACCGAGCGCGTCGGCGATGACGGCGGCGGTGACGGTGCCGAAGAGGCGACCGGCCTGGCCGGCCTTCACCTTCACGTCGACCGGCTTGCCCTCGAGCTTGCCCTTGAGCTCGGCCGCGTGGGCCTCGTCGCGGACGGCGCGAGCGGCGCGAGCCTTCTTGATCGCGTCGGCCTCGGCCTGGGCGCCACGGCTCCACGCGATGGCGTGGCCCTGCGGCAGCAGGAAGTTGCGGCCGTAGCCCGACTTCACCTCGACGATGTCGCCGGCGGAACCGAGACCCTCGACCTCCTGGGTCAGGATGATCTTCATGTCAGCTCTCTCCTTCTCAGACCGGTCAGCGGCCGCTGGAGGTGTAGGGCAGCAGCGCGACCTCGCGAGCGTTCTTCACCGCCATGGCGATGTCACGCTGGTGCTGGACGCAGTTGCCGGTCACCCGACGGGCGCGGATCTTGCCGCGGTCGGAGATGAACTTCTTCAGCAGCGCGGTGTCCTTGTAGTCGACACCGGTCGCCTTCTCCTTGCAGAACTGGCAAACCTTCTTCTTAGGCTTGCGGACGACTGCCTTCG
Organism: Nocardioides sp. GY 10113; assembly: GCF_004919105.1. Classification (GTDB taxonomy): domain Bacteria; phylum Actinomycetota; class Actinomycetes; order Propionibacteriales; family Nocardioidaceae; genus Nocardioides. Next base: position 86,078 of record NZ_STGK01000001.1, on the reverse strand, counting down.
CCATTGTGGTGCTCCTCCTCAGAGCCCGGCCGCCTCAGTCACGAGCGACCGGAATGGTTGATGTGAATAGGTGAGGCGCGGGGCCGGACGGACCGGCCACCGCCGCCTCCGGTGGATCAGAAGGGGGGCTCGTCGTTCCCAGCGCCCGGGGTCGCCCACGGGTCGTTGGGCTGGCCGCCGCCGTAGCCGCCGCCCTGGCCGCCGCCGGACGGCTGGCCGCCCCACGGGTCCTGGGCGGGGGCGCCGCCGCCGGCTCGCTGGCCGCCGCCGTAGCCGCCGCCACCCTGGCCGCCGCCGTAGCCGCCGCCACCCTCGCCGGACGAGCGTCCGGCGCGGGCCACCTTGGCCGTGGCGTAGCGCAGCGAGGGGCCGACCTCTTCGACGTCGATCTCGAACGCGGTGCGCTTCTCCCCCTCGCGGGTCTCGTACTGCCGGGACTTCAGTCGTCCCTGCACCACGACGCGCATGCCCTTCTGGAGCGACTCGGCCACGTTCTCGGCCATCTGACGCCAGGCGGAGCAGGACAGGAACAGCGCCTCGCCGTCCTTCCACTCGTTCGACTGACGGTCGAACGTGCGGGGCGTGGACGCGATCCGGAAGTTCGCCACGGCCGCACCCGACGGGGTGAAGCGCAGCTCCGGGTCGTCGACCAGGTTGCCTACGACGGTGATGACGGTCTCGCCTGCCATTGTCTCTCCTCAGATGCCGGGACGTGCCGGGTCGGTGGGAAGCCTTCTTCCCCAGGTGTGCACATCGTGTCCGACACCGCCGACATGAGGGACGGCGACCCGCGGACTCGACGCGCGGCCTCGCTCAGGAAGCGGGGCGCAGCACCTTGGTGCGGAGGATGGCCTCGTTCAGGCCGAGCTGACGGTCGAACTCGTCGACGGTCGCGGGCTCGGCGGTGAGGTTGATGACGGCGTAGATGCCCTCAGCGTTCTTCTTGATCTCGTAAGCGAGACGACGACGACCCCACACGTCCACGTTGTCGACGGTGCCACCGTCGTTGCGGATCACGTTGAGGTACTTGTCGAGCGACGGCTGCACGGTGCGCTCGTCGAGGCTCGGGTCGAGGATGACCATGACTTCGTATGCACGCAAAGCGGTCTCCACCTCCTCTGGACTCAGGCGGCCGTGGACTTTCCACGGCAGGAGGGCTTTGCTGTCGCTGTCCACCATCGGTGATGGAAGCGACAGGTCAGGCTAACAGCGCGGACATGCCGGCTCCCAATCGCTGCCGAGCCCCGCCGGTACGCCGCCACGACCGCGCCGGGGCGACCGGGGCGACCGGCGGAACCGTCGGCGGCCCCACCTAACCTGGCCGCATGAGCCAGCTCCGCATCGGTGCCCACGTCGACCAGACCGACCCCCTCGCCGAGGCCGCCGACCGCGAGGCACCGCTGGTCCAGTTCTTCCTGGGCAACCCGCAGTCCTACAAGGGGCCGGTGCTGGCCTACGAGGACGGTGCGGAGGCCCTCCGCACCCGGGCGGCCGAGGCCGGCGTCGACCTGTACGTGCACGCGCCGTACCTGATCAACGTCGCCACCACGAACAACCGCCAGCGCATCCCGAGCCGCAAGCTCCTCCAGCAGCACATGGACGCGGCCGCCGAGATCGGCGCCAAGGGCCTGATCGTGCACGGCGGCCACGTCACCGACGAGGACGACCCGGCCAAGGGGTTCGACAACTGGCGCAAGGCCATCGAGGCCACCGACCTCAAGGTGCCGCTGCTGATCGAGAACACCGCCGGCGGCACCAACGCGATGACCCGGCACCTGGACCGGATCGCCCGGGTCTGGGACGCGATCTCGGCGGCGGAGGGCTTCGACATGGTCGGGTTCTGCCTCGACACCTGCCACGCGCACGCCGGCGGCAACGCCCTGGAGAGCGTCGTCGACGACATCCGTGCGATCACCGGCCGGATCGACCTGGTGCACGCCAACGACAGCCGCGACGACTTCGACTCCGGCGCCGACCGGCACGCCAACTTCGGGCAGGGCCTGATCGACCCCGACCTGCTGGCCCACGTGATCAAGGCGGCCGACGCCCCGGTGGTCCTGGAGACGCCGGGCGGCGCCGACGAGCACGTCGCCGACGCCGCCTGGCTGCGCGAGCGGCTCTGACCCGGCCCGGCCCGCCCGGCAGTCCCAACCCGCCCGATAGCCTCGTCCCATGCCGACCGAGCGCCCACTGACCCCGCGCCCGATCACCCTCCGCAGCATCAGCGCCGAGGAACACGCCGCCTACCTGGCGACCCTGGCCTCGGCGAGCTTCCTGCAGACGCCCGGCTGGGCGCGCGTGAAGCCCGAGTGGCGCAGCGAGTCGATCGGCTGGTTCGCCGCCGACGGGACCCAGTGCGGTGCCGCGCTGGTGCTGCACCGGCGGCTGCCGAAGCTCAACCGGACGCTCGCCTACCTGCCCGAGGGCCCGGCGATCGACTGGTACGACGACGACCTGGCCGCCTGGCTGGCCCCGCTCGTCGCACACCTCAGGAAGCAGGGCGCCTTCGCCGTCCGGATCGGTCCGCCGGTGATCGTGAACCGCTGGACGGCGGCGCAGGTCAAGGAGGGGATCGCCGACGATGACGTGCGGCTGCTGCGCCAGATCCCGCCGACCGAGCGCTGCGCCGGCGGCGCCCGGGTGCTCGCGCAGCTGACGGAGCTCGGCTGGCGCCACCAGGGCGTCGAGGGCGGCTTCGCGGCCGGACAGCCCGAGTTCGTCTTCCAGGTCCCGCTGGTCGACGCCGAGGGCACGCCGCGCACCGAGGACGAGGTCCTCAAGGGGATGAACCAGCTGTGGCGGCGCAACATCAAGAAGGCGGCGAAGGAGGGCGTCGAGGTCACCCTGGGCTCCCGGGGCGACCTGGCGGCGTTCCACGAGCTGTACCGACACACCGCCGAGCGCGACCACTTCACCCCGCGCCCCGCGTCGTACTTCGAGACGATGTACGACGCGCTGACCGATGAGGACCCGGGCCGGTTCCGGCTCTGGCTGGCCCACCACGACGGCGACCTGGTGGCGGCGACGATCGCGATCCAGGTCGGCGAGCACGCCTGGTACTCCTACGGCGCCTCCTCCACCGAGAAGCGCGAGGTGCGCGGCTCCAACGCGGTGCAGTGGGCGATGATCCGCGACGCGCTGGAGCGCGGCGCGAGCGTCTACGACCTGCGCGGGATCACCGAGACCCTCGACGCCGGCGACTCCCACGTCGGCCTGATCCAGTTCAAGGTCGGCACCGGCGGCGAGGCCGTCCAGTACGCCGGCGAGTGGGACCTGCCGATCAGCCGGGCGCTGTACAAGGCCTTCGACCTCTACATGAAGCGGCGGGGTTGAGATGAGCCTGACCCTGACCGTCGACGGGCCCCGCTGGCGGGCGCACCTGGAACGGGTCGCCGACGACCACCCCGGCCTGGTGCCGGTGGCCAAGGGCAACGGCTACGGCTTCGGGCTGGCGCGCCTGGCACGCAAGGCCCAGTGGCTGGTCGACCGTGGCCACGACGTGCCGGCGCTGGCGGTCGGCACCTACGAGGAGCTGCCCGACGTCGCCACCCGGTGGCACGGCGACCTGCTGGTGCTCACCCCGTGGCGCCCCTGGGTGGCCCTGCCCGACCCGGCCATCGGCAAGAGGCTGATCCACACCGTCAGCCGCCTCGACGACCTCAAGGCCCTGCTCCACGCCGACCCGACCGCCCGGATCGTGCTGGAGCGGATGACCAGCATGCGCCGCCACGGGATGGCGGCGCGGGAGCTGTGGGAGGCCGGCGAGCTGCTCCGCAAGCACCCCGGCGCGCGGGTCGAGGGCCTCGCGCTGCACCTACCGCTGGCCGCCGGCGGCCACTACGGCGAGGTGACCCAGCTGATCACCGACGCGGTCGGCGCCGACCTGCCGGCACTCTCCACGGTCTGGGTCAGCCACCTCACCGACGCCGAGCTGGCCCGCCTCGGCACCGAGTACGCCGACTTCACGATCCGGCCGCGGATCGGCACCGCGCTGTGGCTCGGCGACCGCGACGCCCTGACGGTGAGCGCCACCGTGCTGGACGTGCACGAGATCGCCCGCGGTGAGCACTACGGCTACCGGGGACGCAGCGCCCCGAAGGACGGTCACCTGCTGGTGGTCAGCGGTGGCACCGCGCACGGCATCGGGCTGGAGGCGCCGACCGGCGACCACTCGCTCAAGGCGCGCGCGGCGACCATCGCCCGCGGCGGGCTGGACGCGGCCGGCCTCGTGCGCTCGCCGTACTCGATCGACGGCAAGCAGCGGCTCTTCGCCGAGCCGCCGCACATGCAGGCCTCGATGCTCTTCCTGCCCGGCGGCGCGCACGTGCCCGCCGTGGGCGACGAGATCGAGGTGCGGGTGCGCTACACCGCGACGGCGTTCGACCGGGTCGTCCTCACCGACTGACCACGGGCGGGCCGGCCCCTCAGACCAGGATCGGCTCGTCGTCGACCTCGTCCCCGGCCGTCTCCGACGCGCGCGCCGTCACCCGCACGGGGTCGTGGGCGGGCCGGTACATGTCGCGGATGATGACCGCTGCCAGGTAGAGCTCGCCGATCGCGCGGACCACGATCCCGAGCCAGTAGAACCCGGCGTCGCCGCCGCCGGCGGGGGCCAGGTAGCCGCCGAGGTACCACCAGACGCTGCAGAAGTAGAAGACCTCGCACGCCTGCCAGATGATCTGGTCGCGCCAGCGGGGCCGCGCCAGCACGGCGAGCGGCAGCAGCCAGAGCACGTACTGCGGCGAGTACACCTTGTTGACCAGCAGGAAGCCGACCACGATCAGGTAGCCGAGCTGGGCCAGCCGGGGCGTCTCGGGGGCGAACATGCCGACGAGGAAGACCAGCACGCACCAGGAGCCGAACAGGATCCAGGACCACAGGTTGATGGTGTGCGCGCTGAGTCCCAGGTCGGCGGCCTGGTCGGCGACCAGCCACAGGGAGCCCAGGTCGGCGGCGCGGTCGGCGTTGAAGCTCCAGAAGACCTTCCACTGCTCCGGCCCGGTCAGGTACGCCGGCAGGTTGGCCAGCGCCCAGCTGACCACCGCCGCCAGGACGGTCGTGAGCAGCGCGCCGAGGCGCCAGCGCCGCAGGCAGATCACCAGCACCGCGCCGAGCAGGAACAGCGGGTACAGCTTGGCCGCGATGCCCAGCCCGATCAGCACGCCGGTCAGCAGTGGTCGATCGCGTGACCAGGCCCAGAGCGCGCCGGCGACCAGGGCGACGGCGATCAGGTCCCAGTTGATCAGGCCGGTCAGCGCCAGCACCGGGGAGAGTGCGAAGGCGGCGGCGTCCCACGGCCGCCCGGGATGACTGCGGGCGAGCAGCCAGGTGGAGAGCAGCGCCAGCGCACCGAAGCCGACGGCGTTGACCAGCACGAAGATGTTCACCTCGCGGCTCATCTCGGGCAGGCCCCACAGGTCGTCGACGGGCAGGCTGTACCGCTCGGTGACGTCCGGCGAGCCGTTCAGCCACTGGGTCACCCAGGCGGTTCCCCAGGCCCAGTAGGAGATCCCGACCGGGTACTCCATCACCTCGTAGCGGCTGCGCACCTCGGCGTCGTCGGAGTACGGCCAGGCACGCTCCGCGAGCCCCCGCGGGATGTAGAGCGGGCGCAGGTCGGAGTAGCACATGTGGGAGTAGGTCCAGTTCTGGTCCTTCCCCTCCGCCACCGAGCACGGCGCCTTCTGGAGCAGGCCGATGCTGAACACCACCGCCGTCATCAGCAGCAGCACCCGCAGCGGGGTCCACGACGGGTGCCGGGTGCCGTGCTCGCCCATCGGGCCGCCGATCGACTCGCTGACGGCCCGGACGACGGGATCCTCGCGACTGGGGTGCACGGTGGTCACGACAGGATCCTGCCACCTACCGCGTGGCGGTGGCCCCGTTCACACGCCCGGCCCCGCGGGTCTGCCCCGGCGGCGGCGGGATCGTCGCCGTCGGCGGCGCCGAGGAGGTGGGGGCCGTCGTCGCCGGCGGCTGCGTCGTCGCGGGGCCGGTCGGCGCCGTGCTCTCCTCCGGGGTCGGGGTGTCGGACGGCTCCGGCGCCTCCGTCGTCGGCGGCGCGCTGGTGGTCGGCTCCGGCGCCTTGGAGGTGCTCGGGCCCTGCGTCGGCTCCTCGGCCTGGCTCGGCTTGGGCTTGGGCGTCCTCGTCGGTGCGGGCTCGTGGCCGTCGGTCGGCGCCTCGCCGTCGACGTAGACCGGCTCGGGCAGGTCCTCGATCGGCTCGCCCTCGAGGGTGGCGGCCATCACCGCGACCCAGGTCTCGGTGGGGAAGTCGCCGCCGTAGTACGACGGGAGCCAGCCGTCGAGCTTGTCGTTGCCGTCGCCGCGCACGTACATCACGGCGGTCGACATCTGCGGGGTGAAGCCGGCGAACCAGGCCGAGGAGACGTCACCGCCGGTGACGGTCGCCGTGCCGGTCTTGCCACCGGCCGGGCGGCCGAGGGCAAGGGCGCGGCGCCCGGTGCCGTTGCTGCCCTCCACGACCTGCTGGAGCGCGTAGGAGACGTCGGCGGCGATGTCCTCGGACATCGCCCGGTGGGTGCTGACCTTGTGCTGGTAGCGGATCACGCCGTCGCGGTCGACGACCTTGTCGATGATGTACGCGTCGGCGGCGACGCCCTTGTTGGCGATCGTCGCGTAGCCGTTGGCCATGTTGATCGGGCTCACCGTCTGCGATCCCAGCGAGACGCCGGTGTTCGCGTTCAGCCCCGGGCTGGAGGTCGGGAACCCGTAGGGGTCGGACGCCGGCTCGATCGGCGGGACGCCCATGGCGTTCGCCATCTCGACGATCTCCTCGGGTCCCTGGCTGCCCATCGAGAGCGTCATGTCGATGAAGGCGGTGTTCGCGGAGCGCTCGGTGGCCGTGATCAGGTTGACCCTGCCGTAGTCGTGGTCGCCCTGGTTCTCGACGAACTTGCCGTCGGGGAGCTCGTAGGGCGAGTTGCCGTCGAAGGTGTCCTTGAGCGAGAAGCCGGCCTTGATCCCGGCGGCCACCGCGAAGGCCTTGAAGGTGGAGCCCGCCTGGCCGCCGGCGACGGCCCAGTTGATCTGGGAGTCCAGGTAGTCCTGCCCGCCGTACAGGCCGCGGACGGCGCCGGTGCCGGGCTCGACGGAGGCGACGCCGACGTGCAGCTCCTTGTCGGAGAAGCCCTCCGGACGGACGTCCAGGACGCCCTGCTCGGCGGCCTTCATGGCCTGCGGCGTGAACGTGGTGGTGACCCGCAGGCCGCCGCCGTTGATCTCGTCCTCGCTGAACCCGAGCTCGAGGAGCTCGGAGCGGACCATCGAGAGCACGTGGCCCTTCTGGCCGCCGTACTGGCTGTTGCTGGCGATCTTGGGGAACTTCGGCAGCCGCTTGACAGCGCGGTCGTACTGCTGCTGGCTGATGGTCTCCATCTCCAGCATGCCGCCGAGGGTGTACTCGTACCGGGCGCGGACGGCCTGGCGGGACTCCTTGCCGTTGGCGGGGTCCAGGTAGTACGGGTTGTTGAGCACCGAGGCGAGGAAGGCCGACTCGCGCAGCGAGAGGTCGGCGGCGTCCTTGTCGAAGTAGGCCTGGGACGCCGCCTGGATGCCGTAGGCGCCGCGCCCGAAGTAGATCGTGTTGAGGTAGCCCTCGAGCACGTCCTCCTTGGACAGCTGGTTCTGCACCTTCAGCGAGAGGAACGCTTCCTTGATCTTGCGCGTCCAGGTGCGGTCCTGGGTCAGGTAGAGGATCTTGACGTACTGCTGGGTGATCGTCGAGGCGCCCTGGGTGGAACCGCCCTTGGCGTTGCTGAACGCGGCGCGGACGATGCCGCGCGGGTCGATGCCCTTGTCGGTCCAGAACGTGCGGTTCTCCGAGGCGACGACGGCGTCCTTGATCGACTGCGGCATCTCGTCGTAGTCGATCGCGTCGCGGCGCTGGATGGCGAACTGGCCGAGGTCCGTCTCGCCGTCGGCGTAGTAGACGTGGGTGGTCTCGGTCAGGAACTCGGCGTTGGCGTTGGGGATATCGATCGACCGGTAGGCGTAGATGAACACGCCCACTCCGATGAGGGACAACACCAGGAAGCAGACCAGCCCCCACCGGAGCACCGAGCGCAGCCGGGTCTTCCAGGTCTTGGGGGTCTTCTGCTTCGTCTTGCCGGCGGCGGTCCGCTTCGCGGAACCGTTCGCACTACGCTTGCCTTGGGCCACGTCCTCGCTCATTCGGCCGGGGTCTGGACAGGCGTACGCCGGAGGGGACCGGGCGCGCGCCGCAGTCAGGGTACTTATCGGCCGGCAGCGGCGCCGCATCCTCGCGGAGGAACGACGGCGCGGCGCGGACGGGTCGGGGACCGGATCCGACCGGCTCGTCCGGGAGCGACGTGGAGAGCCCGAGGTGTGGCCGGCCCTCCACCTCCGATCCATCGGGTGTTCACGTTCCCGCGATGTATCGGTACGATAGGTCGCATGGCACGGCGCGGAGACACCATCGAGCTCGCGGTCCTCGGACTGCTGCACGAGGGCCCCATGCACGGCTACGAGCTCCGCAAGCGACTCAACCTGATGCTCGGGTGGGGCCGGTTGCTCTCCTACGGCTCGCTCTACCCGGCACTGAAGAAGATGCTCCGGGGCAACCTGATCGCGGAGGTGACCCCCGACCCGGGGGCGGCTGCCGCGTCGCGTCGCCAGCGGATCGTCTACCAGGTGACGGAGAAGGGCACCGCGGAGTTCGAGCGCCTGATGTCGGAGGTGGGTCCCACCGCCTGGGAGGACGACAACTTCGACATCCGCTTCCGATTCTTCTCCTCCACGGACATGGAGATCCGTCTCCGCGTCCTGGAGGGGCGCCGCTCCCGGCTCCAGGAGCGGTTGGACCGGGTGCAGCGCGATCTGGCGATGACCCAGAAGGAGGTCGACCGGTACGCCGCGGAGCTGCAGCGCCACGGCGTGGAGTCGGTCGAACGCGAGGTTCGCTGGCTGTCGGACCTCATCAACGCAGAACGGGGGGCTCAGGCAGAGCCGATCCGCCCCCCAGCCTCTCCGGCAGCGGAGCCGGCGAGGAACGACTGACAGCGACACCACAAGATCCACCGCGAGAGACCCTCGCAGCACCGGGCGCCTCCGGCGTCCGAGATACCAAGGAAGGACTTCCAATGGGTTCGGTTCGAGTAGCCATCGCGGGCGTGGGCAACTGCGCTACGTCCCTCATCCAGGGTGTGCAGTACTACGGGGACGCCGACCCGGCGAGCACGGTCCCCGGTCTGATGCACGTCCAGTTCGGCGACTACCACGTCGGCGACGTCGAGTTCGTCGCCGCGTTCGACGTCGACGACAAGAAGGTCGGCAAGGACCTCTCCGAGGCGATCAACGCCAGCGAGAACAACACGATCAAGATCTGCGACGTGCCCACCCTGGGCGTCGAGGTCCAGCGCGGCCCGACCCTCGACGGTCTCGGCAAGTACTACCGCGCCACCATCGAGGAGTCCGCCGCCGAGCCGGTCGACGTCGTCCAGGTCCTCAAGGACAACAAGGTCGACGTCCTCGTCTCCTACCTCCCGGTGGGCTCGGAGGAGGCCGACAAGTTCTACGCCCAGTGCGCGATCGACGCCGGCGTGGCCTTCGTCAACGCCCTCCCGGTGTTCATCGCCTCCGACCCCGAGTGGGCCGCGAAGTTCGAGGCCGCCGGTGTCCCGATCGTGGGCGACGACATCAAGTCCCAGGTCGGCGCGACCATCACCCACCGCGTGATGGCCAAGCTGTTCGAGGACCGCGGCGTGACGCTGGACCGCACCTACCAGCTCAACGTCGGCGGCAACATGGACTTCAAGAACATGCTCGAGCGCGAGCGCCTGGAGTCGAAGAAGGTCTCCAAGACCCAGGCCGTCACCTCGAACCTGAACGGTCCCCTGGCGGGCAAGATCGACGACAAGAACGTCCACATCGGTCCCTCGGACTACGTGGCGTGGCTCGACGACCGCAAGTGGGCCTACGTGCGCCTCGAGGGTCGCGCGTTCGGCGACGTCCCGCTGAACCTGGAGTACAAGCTCGAGGTCTGGGACTCCCCGAACTCGGCCGGCATCATCATCGACGCGGTCCGCGCGGCGAAGATCGCCAAGGACCGCGGCCACGGCGGCCCGATCCTGCCGGCGTCGGCGTACCTGATGAAGTCCCCGCCGGTGCAGATGGAGGACACCGAGGGTCGCGCGCAGCTCGAGGCGTTCATCCGCGGCGAGTGACGCAGGTCTGATCCTCGGCGTTCGCGCCTGAGACAGCCGAAGGGCCGGTCCCCGTTGGGGGCCGGCCCTTCGTCGCTTCTGTCACGTGCTTCCCATGAATCCCCGGTCGACCAGGGATTCATGGGCGTGCCTCACCCCTCGGCGTCGGCCTTGATCCGCTCCAGCGTCTGCCGCATGCCGGCGCGCAGCTCCTCGGTGAAGACGTCCTGGCCGCCCAGCGCTGCCTTGGTCATCCCGATCGAGAGGCCGGAGATACCCTCGGGCGTCTCGCGGCGCTGGATCACCCGGGTGCCGGTCGCGGTGGGCTCGAGGGTGAACGACCACACGGTGCGGTTCTCGTTGATCCGGAACCCGAGCTCCCCGACGGCTGAGGCGGACGGCGGCGTGTAGCGGACGACCTTGCCGTTGGTCGGCCAGAACAGGTAGCCGCGCCGGTTGAGGTTGGTGAACTTCGCCCCGCTGCGGACCACGCCGCCCCACACCTTCGAGCGGACCACCTGCGGGCTCCAGCGAGCCATCCGCGGCAGGTCGGTGACCAGCGCCCACACCGCCTCGGGGGCGGCGTCGATCTCGATCGAGTCCTCGAGCAGCTTCTCGTACGTGTCGGGCATGGCGGGGCACCTCCGTGCGCGGGTCAGGCCTCGTGGAGGCCTCTGTCTTCCCGGAACATACTCACCGGTAGGCGCCCACGCGGGGACAACCCGGGAAAGGCTCCGGGCAGCGACCGACGCTCAGGAACCGCGCTCGGCCCACCACGCGCGCAGCGCGGCGGTCGCCTCGGCCTCGCTCATCGGCCCGTTGTCGAGGCGCTGCTCGAGGAGGAAGCCGTAGGCCTCCCCGACGACCCGACCCGGCGGGACACCCAGGATCTCCATGATCTGGTTGCCGTCGAGGTCGGGCCGGATGGAGGCCAGCTCCTCGGCCTCCGCCAGCCGCGCGATCCGCGCCTCCAGGTCGTCATAGGTACGCCGCAGCCGGTCGGCCTTCCGCTTGTTGCGGGTGGTGCAGTCGGCGCGGGTGAGCACGTGCAGCCGCTCGAGCTGGTCGCCGGCGTCGCGGACGTAGCGGCGCACCGCCGAGTCCGTCCACTCACCGGTCCCGTAGCCGTGGAATCGCAGGTGCTGCTCGACCAGCTGGCTGACCGCGTCGATGTCGTCGTTGGAGAAGCGCAGCGCCTTCATCCGCTTGCGGGTCAGCTTGGCGCCGACCGCGTCGTGGTGGTGGAAGGTCACCGTGCCGTCGTCGATGAACCGGCGGGTCTTCGGCTTGCCGACGTCGTGCATCAGCGCCGCGAACCGCGAGACGAAGTCGGGGCCGCCGTCCTCGCTCAGCCGCGACTCCAGGTCGATCGCCTGCTCCAGCACCGTCAGGGTGTGCTCGTAGACGTCCTTGTGCCGGTGGTGCTCGTCGCGCTCGAGCTTGAGCGCCGGCAGCTCGGGCAGCACCCGCGCGGCCAGGCCGGTCTCGACCAGCAGCTCCAGCCCCAACCGCGGTCGCGGCGCGCAGACCAGCTTGACCAGCTCGTCGCGCACCCGCTCGGCGGAGATGATCTCGATCCGCTCCGCCATCGCGGTCATCGCCGCGACCACCTCCGGCGCCGGGGCGAAGCCGAGCTGGGCGGCGAACCGGGCGGCCCGCATCATCCGCAGCGGGTCGTCGGAGAAGGAGTCCTCCGGACGGCCGGGGGTGCGCAGCACCCCGTGCGCCAGGTCCATCAGGCCGCCGTACGGGTCCTCGAGCTCCCGCCCGGGGAGCCGGACGGCCATGGCGTTGACCGTGAAGTCGCGGCGCCCGAGGTCACCGGCGAGCGTGTCGCCGTACTGGACGTCGGGCTTGCGGCTGTCCGGGTCGTAGGCCTCGGAGCGGTACGTCGTCACCTCGACCACCCAGTCGCCCTTGCGGCAGCCGATGGTGCCGAAGTCACGGCCCATGTCCCACCAGGCGTTGCCCCACGCCCGCAGGATCTTGTCGGTCACGTCCGGCCGTGCCGACGTGGTGAAGTCGAGGTCGTTGGAGCGCCGGCCGAGCATCGCGTCCCGCACCGGGCCGCCCACCAGGGCCAGCTCGTGGCCAGCCGCCGCGAACCGGTCGCCGAGCTCGTCGATGACGGGTCCGATCCGGTCCAGCTCGGCTGCGACGGCGGACTGGACGTCCACCAGTCGGAGGGGGGCAGCGGCCCCGCCGGGGAGGGAAGGATCGGTGCGGTCGCTCACGCGGGAGAAGTCTAGGGCGTCCCGGCCGAGACAGCGTCGTCGCGAGCGGCTTCCCGCCGAGACGCCCTCGGGGCGTGTCGTCCGAGTCACCCCCATGGTGCGGGTTCGGCCGGCCTCGGCGACCGCGGGACCCCGCCCGACTACCCTCGTCCCGTGGTCCCCGGTCCTTCGCTCTCCCGCGCCGCCGCGGGAGCGTTGGCCGGGACGCTGCTGGGCCTGGCCGGGCTCGCCGGTCCCGCGCCGATCGCGCACGCCGGCCCGACCCCCGACGGCAGCGGCGCCGGCAGCGTCCACGCGGGCGACCTGCCCGACGGGGCAGCGAACACCGGACGCGCCGCCGGGCCGAGCCGGTCCGGCGAGCGCCGCGCTCCCCGGACCCGGGCCGCAGCGGCCGACGACGACCCGCTGCGGATCACCATCGACACCCTCGCGCCCGGGGTGCTGCCGGAGAAGGGGCCGCTCAGCGTCAGCGGGACGATCACCAACCGCGACCTGGTCGCCTGGCAGAACGTCAACCTCTACCCGTACCTCAACACCGACGACTGCCGGTCCGACGCCACCTGCGCCGGCCCGATGACGTCCGCCGAGGAGCTCACCGCCGCCGCCGCCTCCGATCCCGCGGATCCGGTCGGCGAGCGGATCACCGACCTCAGCATCGTGGAGTCCCTCCCGCGACTGGGCCCGGGCGAGACCTCGACCTTCACGATCCGTGTTCCCCAGCGGGTGCTCCGCGCCGAGCTGGCAGCGCCGACGCCCGGCATCTACTGGTTCGGCGTGCATGCCTCCGGAGAGAGCACCACCACCCCACGCGACGACTTCGCCGATGGCCGTGCCCGGACGTTCCTTCCCTACCTGCCCGCCGCGTACGTGGCGAGCGCGTCGGTCGACACCGCGGTCGTCGCCCCGCTCCGCGCGCCGATCACCCACGCCGCGGACGGGTCCCTCAACCGGATCCGTCGGTGGGAGCGCCTCCTGTCGGTCGACGGCAAGCTCGGCGGCATGCTGGCGTTCGGGGCCGAGGCCGGCCCCCGGCCGGTGACCTGGCTGGTCGACCCGGCGATCCCCGATGCGGCGCGCGCCCTGGCCGAGGGCAACCCGACGCGCCAGCTGACGACCACCCCCGAGGCCGAGCCGACCGACGGCGAGGGCACCGACTCCACCGACGGGACCGACGGCGCCCCCACGAGCGAGGGCGGCGAGGGCGAGCCCGAGGCGAGCGCCACGCCGGCGGTCGCCAGCGCGCAGCCGTGGCTGGAGCAGGCCCGCGGCGCGTTCGCCTCCCAGGAGGTGCTCAGCCTCCCGTACGGCGACCCCGACATCTCCGGCGCCGCGGACACCGACTCCGATCTCTACACCCGGGCGCGCAACCATCCCGCCAGCGTCCTCGCCGACTGGCGGATCACCACCAGCCCGGCCGTCGCCGGACCGGGCGGGTACGTGCGTCCGGCGGCGATCAACGACGTCAGCGACGCCGCGGTGCTGCTCCTGGGCGACCGGATGTTCGGCTCGGGCGCCTTCCCCGACGGGGCCCCGGGCACCGGCGAGATCGGCGACCGGGCCGTCGCGGTCACCTCCTCCGGGACCGCCGTCGGCGGGCCCGGCCCGAACCGTCGGCTCGCCCCGATCGCGCTGCGGCAGCGGCTCCTCAGCGAGGCCGCGCTGCGCCTGGTGGCCGCGGGCGACCAGAGCGTCGCCGACCCGGAGCAGCCCGACCCCCTCGTGGTCGTGCTGCCGTCCGTGATCGACGCCGCCGGAGCCACCCAGTTCTGGAACGGCCTGGACGTCTCCTGGCTGCACCTCACCACGGTCGGGGCCATCGTCGCCGGCGACCGCGAGCCGATCTCGCTCGACGACCTGCGCTATCCGAACCACCAGGCGACCCAGGAGAACCCGGGTTCCGTCTTCGGGTTCGCCCGCCTGCTCACGCGGGCCGGCGCCACCTTGCAGAACGTGCTCGGCGAGGAGTCCGAGATCGCCAGCGAGGTGAGCGCCGAGGCCCTGACCGGAACGTCGTTCGAGCTGCGCGGCGACCCGCGCGCCGCCTCACGGCTCGCCTCCTCCCGCGCCACGCTCGTCGGGGAGCTGCAGTCGATCACGATCAGCGCCCCGCCGGGGGTCACGCTGTCCAGCTCGTCGGGCAGCTTCTCCGTGACGGTCAACAACGACCTGGAGGTGCCGGTCACGGTCCAGGTCATCGCCGACTCCGACGCCGGCGCGCGCGTGGACACCTCGCAGCCGATCGAGGTGAGCGCGGAGAGCCGCACCTCGGTCTCGCTGGAGGCCCACACGTCGACCCCCGGCGTGCACAACATCCGGCTCGAGCTGACCGACCTGAAGGGCAACAGCCTCGGCAGCTTCGACGTGGTCCCGGTCCGTTCGGGTCAGGTCAGTGTCGTGATCTGGGTGATCATCGGCGCCGGGGCCGCGATCCTGTTCACCGCGATCGCGATCCGCCTGTTCCGGCGGGTACGTCGGGCCCGCGCCGCCCGGATCCACCGGGCGGACCAGCCGACCGACCAGCCGACCGACCAGCCCGGCGACCAGCCCAGCGACCAGCCGACCGAGGCGACGGACCCGACCGAGCAGACCTCCCGGGGATCGGGGACGACGTGAGCGAGGACCCCGCAGCGCGCGCCGGCGCGGACCCGGCGGACGGCCGGGCCGAGCACCGGACGGGCGGCGAGGACGACGGGCCGTCGGACGGCCAGCGCGCGATCCTCAGCAGCAGCGCGGTGATGGCCGCGGGCACCATCGTCTCCCGGTTCAGCGGCTTCTTCCGGTCGACGCTGCTGGCGGCCGCGCTGGGCACCGCGTTGCACGCGGAGATCTTCACGGTCGCCAACACGCTGCCGAACATGCTCTACATCCTGCTGGCCGGCGGCGTCTTCAACGCGGTGCTGGTGCCCCAGCTCGTGCGGGCGATGAAGAACGACGAGGACCGCGGCGCCGGCTACATCGACCGGGTCATGACGCTGGCCGTCCTCTTCCTGGGCGCGGTGACCGTGGTGCTCGTCATCGCGGCTCCGCTGGTGATGGACGTGCTGCTCAGCCCGAAGTGGGACGAGCCGGCGTTGGCCGAGCAACGGCAGTCGGCGATCGACTTCGCCCGCTACTGCCTGCCCCAGGTCTTCTTCTACGGCATGTTCGCGCTGGTCGGGCAGATCCTGAACGCCCGCGGTCGCTTCGGGCCGATGATGTGGGCGCCGATCGCCAACAACGTGATCACCGTCGGCGTGCTGGTCGTCTACCTGGTCGCGTTCGGCCCCGCACCGGCCGAGTTCACCGGCGCGTTCACCCGTCAGCAGGAGGCGCTGCTCGGCATCGGATCGACACTCGGCATCGCCGCGCAGTTCCTGATCCTGCTGCCGTACCTGCGCAGCGCCGGCGTGCGCTACCGCCCCCGGTTCGACTTCCGCGGCGTCGGGCTGAGCAACACGTTCCGCCTCGGGCTGTGGACGGTCCTGTTCGTGATCGTGAACCAGCTCGCCTACGTGGTCGTCGTGCGCCTCGGCTCCGGCGGCACCGCCGAGGCCGCCGACGGTGTCGGCGTCACCGTGTACTCCGGCGCGATGCTGGTCGCGATGGTTCCGCACTCGATCATCACGGTCTCCCTGGCCACCGCGATCCTGCCCCGGATCTCGGCCTCCGCCGAGGCCCACGACCTCGCCCGCCTGGGCGCCACCCTGGGCGAGACGCTGCGCACCGCGCTGAGCGTGATCGTGCCCTTCGCCGCGCTGCTACCGGCGATCGCCCTGCCGCTGGCGCAGGTGATCTGGGGCCACGGCAGCGCGGCGGCGACGTACGACGTCTTCGCGGTGCCGCTGATGCTGTTCGGCGCCGGCGTCACCGCCTTCACCGTGCACTACCTGGTGCTGCGCGGCTTCTACGCCCTGGAGCGCAACCGCCTGGTGTTCTGGGTGCAGTGCGTGATCGCCGCGACGAACATCGCGATGGCCATCACCCTGGTCGGCCTGACCGACCCCGCGCAGACCACCTCGGCCCTGGTGCTGGCCTACACCGCCGCCTACACGGTCGGCGCGGCGATCTCGGCGACGCTGCTGGTCCGCACGCTGCGGCGCGGCGGGGCCCCGGCGACCTCGGCCCGGTGGCTGGGCTGGGTCGGCCGACTGCTGGTCGGCGCCGCGGGCGTGGCGGCGGTCTCCTGGCTGCTGCGGATCGTGGTCGGCGACACCGTCGACCGACTGGTCGCCGAGCCCGGCTGGGTGCTCGCCGCGGTCGAGGTGGTCGTGATCAGCGCCGGCGCCGGCGGATTCTTCCTCGGCACCGCTCGAGCGCTCCGCCTGACCGAGGTCACCGCCGTCGTCGGGATGGTCCTGGCGCGGGTTCGCCGAGGCTGACCTCGCGGGCCGCTCGCGCGGCCTACGATGGCCGGGAATCAGAGAGGACTGGTGTGGCGACATCGACGCGTCCCGGCGATGTGCTGGCCGGCCGATACCGCTTGATCGACCTGCTGACCGAGAGCGCGGGCGGGCGGTTCTGGCGGGCGCACGACGCCGTTCTGGACCGCTACGTCGCGCTGCACGTCATCTCCGCGGCCGACCCGCGGTCGGACGCGCTGGTCACCGCCGCCCGCTCCTCGGCCACCGTCCTCGATCCGCGCCTGCTCCGGGTGCTCGACGTCGAGACCCGCGACGGCCTGTGCTTCGTGGTCAACGAGTGGGGCACCGGAACCTCCCTGGACATCCTGGTCAACCACGCCGGGCCCCTCCCCGCGCGCCGCGCCGCCTGGCTCGTCGCCGACGTCGCGGACGCGATCGCCCGTTGCCACGAGCGCGGCGTCACCCACGGGCGGCTCAACCCGGAGAACATCCTGATCGACCGGCTGGGTGCGGTCCGGATCATCGGCCTCTGCGTGGACGCCGCGCTGCACGGGCTTCCCCCGGCCAAGGAGTCCGCCGACCTGACCGACCTGGGCGGGCTGCTCTACTGCGCCCTCACCGGCACCTGGGCAGGGCACTCGACCTCGGTGGTCGAGCCCGCGCTGCAGGCGCACGGCACCACGATGGCGCCGCGGCAGGCGCTGCCCGGCGTACCGCGCCCGTTGGACACGTTGTGGTGCGAGATCGACCACGCGGGCGAGCACCACCACCGCTGGTGGCTGCCGACCGGCTCGGCGATGGACGCCCCGGACGTCTCGAGCGCGCGGGCCGTCTACGACCGGCTCATGGAGTTCCTCGGCGACACCGCCGGGCTCCCCGAGGAGCTCGCCTCCTCGATCCTCCCGATCAACGAGGTGCGCCCGGTCGTGCTCCCCGCGCTGGCGGACCCGCCCGTCCGGACGGAGCCGCGGCGGGCCCCGACCGAGGCCCCGACCGAGGCCCCGCCCGCGCCCGCGCCCGCCACGAGCGAGTCGTCCGTGGCCGAGGAGCCCGGCCCGATCCCGCTGGTCTCCGAGCTGCCCACCGAGGCCGGGATGCCGGTCTTCGGTGAGGACCAGGAGGTCGGCTGGATGCGCGCCCGGAGCACCCCGCCCCCGCCGCCGCCACCGTTCGAGGAGCCGCCTGAGCGCCCGCTCTTCGCGCCCGACACCCCCGAGGGCACCGCCGCCCGGCGGGCCCGGGCCGAGTCCCCGGCACCCACCCCGCCCGAGGTCGCCGCGCAGGCGCCGCCGGCGGACCAACAGGGCTGGGACAGCGGTACCGGCACGCTGGAGCGCATCGCGCCGGCCGATGAGGAGCCGGTGCCGGGACGCTCGTGGCTGCGGCTGGCCCTGGCCGTCGGGCTGGTGCTGGTGCTGGTGGTCGCCGTCGCGATCGCGATCAACCTCGGCCGGGGCCGCACGCCGCTCGGCGCGGAGACGACAGGCCCCACCCGGGGCAGCTCCCCGGCCCCCAGCGTCGCGCCCAGCAAGCTCGGCGTGCTCTCCGCCACCGACTTCGACCCGCTCGGCGACGGGGACGAGAACCGGGAGACCGCCGCGCTCGCGGTGGACGGGGACCCCTCGACCGCCTGGCGCTCGCAGACCTACCTGGACCAGCTCGGCCCGCCCCCGGGGGCGCTGAAGACCGGCGTCGGGCTGATCGTCGACCTCGGAGAGGTCCGCACCATCACCAGCGTGAAGCTCCAGCTGGTCGGCGCGCCGTCGACGGTCGACGCCTGGATCAGTCGGACCGCCCCCACCTCGGCACCCGGCGGCACGCCGGTGGCGAGGACGACGGCGGAAGGTGACACGGCAACCCTGACCCCCAGCACCGACGACATCAGTCAGGGCGCGACCACCGGGCGCTACCTGCTCGTGTGGTTCACTGCCTTGCCGCCGGTCACCGGTGGCTATCGGATCGAGGTTGCGGAGGTGGTCGTGCGTGGGCACTGATCCGATCCGCGTCGCGGTCCCCGCCGACGACGCCGGCGAACGCTCCCGCCGCACCCCCGAGCAGCCCGACGACCCCGAGGCCCCTCGCTCCGACGCCGACCTCCTGGCCGACCACGTCGCCGGGGACCCCGAGGCCTTCGGGATCCTCTTCCGCCGGCATCGCGACCGGCTGTGGGCGGTCGCGCTGCGGACGACCGGGGATCCCGACGTGGCCGCCGACGGCCTCCAGGACGGGATGGTCGCGGCCTTCCGTCGTGCCGGCTCCTTCCGGGGCGAGGCACAGGTGACCACCTGGCTGCACCGCGTCGTGGTGAACGCGTGCCTGGACCGGCTCCGCGCCGCCCGGGTCCGCCGGGCCGAGCCGCTCCCGGAGCTGGTCGACGACCGGGAGGCGCTCCGGCCCCCGGCCGCCGCGGACGAGACCACCGACCCGCTCGAGCACCAGCTCCGCGCCGAGCAGCGGGCCCGGGTGCGAACGGCGCTGGCCACGCTCCCCGCCGAGCAGCGAGCAGCCCTGGTCCTGGTCGACATGGAGGGCTACTCGGTGGCCGAGGCCGCCGTGATCCTGGACTGCGCGGAGGGCACGATCAAGAGCCGCTGCTCGCGGGGTCGCGCACGGCTGGCGGTGCTGCTGCAGGACCTGCTCACCGCCGGTGAGGGGGATCACCCCTCCTCCTCGGCCCCGGGCGGGAACGCGGTGACGGCCCGGGACGTCCGATCGGGGCGGCGACGCGGGCCACCCGACGGCGTGCCCGCCGCGACGACCACCCCCTGACGAGGATCCAGCATGACCCACCCCCGCGACCGCGACGCCGTCGCACCGCTGCACCCCGACCGTGACGACGCCGTACGACGGCTGCTGGCCGATGCCGCCGAGCCGGCCGTGCTGCCGGACGAGGTCGCCGCCTCGCTCGACGCACGGCTGTTGCAGCTGACCGCGGAGCGGAGCGCCGGCGCCAGCATCGAGCGCGACGTGCACGGCCACGGCCACGGGGACGTCCGAGGGGAGATCGACCAGGCGGGCCGCCGACGCCGGTTCCTGGGCCGGATCCTGGTGGCCGCGGCGGCCGCCGCGGCCGTGGTCGGCATCGGCCTGCAGCTGCACGGTGACCAGCCCGCCAGCGACGTCATGAGCGCGATCGCCGACAGGGACGCACAGCGCGGCGGGGAGGAGTCGCTGGCGGAGGGCGGCGCCCCCGACCGGACGGAGGCGGGCGGGCGGGCCGACCTGGACGAGTGGGACACGGCCGCGGTGTCCCCGCTGGACGCTGCGGACCAGCTGGACGACGGGAGTGCCGCGGATGCGCCGCGCGCCGCGGTCACCGAGCGGGCCGGGACGAGCGGCTCCCTCGCCGCGCGCAAGGCCGTGACGGGCCGGGTGGTGCGGCCGGCGCACCTGCGCACCGACCTGCTGCGCCTGCGGGCCGCCCACGTCCCGGCCTCGGCCGACTACGCCGTACCGTCGGTGTCGACGCCGCGCCGCTTCACGTGCGCGACACTCCAGCTGGATCCCGCTGTCTACGTCGGCGTGCACTACCAGCGACTCCCGGCGCTGGCGGTCTTCCGCAAGCCCGTCGGCTCCACCCAGGTGGTGGAGGTGCTGCGCTGCGGCACCGGCGAGACGCTGCGCTCTGTGACGCTGCCCACCGACCAATAGCCACCGACCAATAGCCAGCGCCAGCGCCAGCAGCCACCATCCGCGACGCCCGTCGCACGTGACAGGCGCGATGCGCGGCCCGGGAATCAACGGGCCTACCATCGTCGTTGAGATCGCGTACGCCATCGAAGGAGCCTCTGTGACCACCGATCCCACCACCGCCGAGCCGCGCAACGTCATCGTCATCGGCTCCGGCCCGGCCGGGTACACCGCTGCGATCTACACCGCCCGCGCGAGCCTGAACCCCCTCGTCTTCGAGGGCTCGGTGACCGCCGGTGGCGCGCTGATGAACACCACCGAGGTGGAGAACTTCCCGGGCTTCCGGGACGGGATCCAAGGACCCGCCCTGATGGACGAGATGCGCGCCCAGGCCGAGCGGTTCGGCGCGGAGCTGGTCGCCGACGACGTGGTCGAGGTCGACCTGACCGGCCCGATCAAGGTGGTCAAGACCGCGACCGACACCTACACCGCGCGCGCGGTGATCCTGGCCACGGGCTCCGGCTACCGCAAGCTCGACCTGCCCAACGAGGACGCGCTCTCCGGTCGCGGCGTCTCGTACTGCGCGACCTGCGACGGCTTCTTCTTCCGCGAGCAGCACATCGCTGTCGTCGGCGGCGGCGACTCCGCCGTCGAGGAGGCCACCTTCCTGACCCGCTTCGGGTCGAAGGTCACCCTGATCCACCGTCGGGACGAGCTGCGCGCCTCCAAGATCATGCAGGAGCGCGCGTTCGCCGACCCGAAGCTCGAGATCGTCTGGAACGCCGCGGTCGAGTCGGTCAACGGCACCGACTCCCTGGAGTCGCTGACGCTGAAGGACACCGTCACCGGCGAGACCTCCGAGCTGCCGGCGACCGGCCTGTTCGTGGCGATCGGCCACATCCCGCGCTCGGAGCTGCTGGTCGGCCAGGTCGACCTCGACGACGACGGCTACGTGCTGGTCGCCCCGGGCTCCACCGCCACCAACCTGCCCGGCGTCTTCGCGTCGGGCGACCTGGTGGACCGGCGCTACCGGCAGGCGATCACCGCCGCGGGCAGCGGTTGCGCCGCCGCGCTGGACACCGAGAAGTACCTGGCCGAGCTCGAGTTCGCCGAGGCCGCCGCGGCCGCGGCGGCCGGCTGAGCAGCCCGAGCCGCGCGGGTCACGGCGTCGTGACCCGACTCGCCCGACACCCCCGCGCCACGGGGAACATCGGGCGGCACGGTGCTGTTGACTGAGCAGGAGCCGTGACACCACACCACACGTCGACCGCCGGCCATGCGCCGGCGACAGGAACCGGGCCCCCTCCGGCCCGCGAGAAGGGAACATCCATGGGCAACATCGCAGCTGTGACGGACGCCGAGTTCGAGACCCAGGTCCTCAAGGCCGACAAGCCGGTCCTGGTCGACTTCTGGGCCGAGTGGTGCGGCCCGTGCCGCCAGGTCGCGCCGATCCTCGACGAGATCGCCGGTGCGCACGGCGACAAGATCTCGTTCTTCAAGATGAACGTCGACGAGAACCCCGTCACCCCGGCGTCCTACCGCGTGACCGGTATCCCGACCATCAACGTCTACCAGAACGGCGAGGTCGTGAAGAGCATCGTCGGCGCCCGCCCGAAGGCGGCGCTGCTCAAGGAGCTGGCCGACTTCACCGGCTGAGGCCGCGCACCACGACGGCCGCGCGAGCGGCCGAGCAGGCTCAACGGGCCGGTGATCCCACGGGGGTCGCCGGCCCGTCGACGTTCCTGGTGCCGATCGGCCGCGGGCGCGCCGGCGCGGGCCTGACCGCGTCCCGGAGTCGCTCCCAGGTCGCCCCGACCTCGTCGCGCCAGGAGACGGTGGTCCGCAGGTCCATCCGCATCCTCGGCACCCTCGGGTGCGCGCGTTCCACACGGAAACCGACCCTCGTCAGGAACGCCGCGGGCACCAGGGCGTCCGCGCCCCCGGCGCCACGAGCCCGCTCGGGTCCACGGCGCGCGAAGCACTCGACGGCGCGCACCCCGGGCCGATCGAGGACGTCGGCGGCCATCGCCTGCACGAGGAGCCGACCGACCCCTCCCCCGCGCTGCTCCGGAAGCACCCAGAGCGCCACCATCAGCAGCGCGTCCTCGGAGACCGGCGCGGTCGGTTGATCGGCGGCGGCGCTGGCCGCGTTGGGTGGGGCGTAGAGCACGATGCCCACCGGTCGGTCCTCGACCAGGGCGACCCGGCCGCAGGAGCCCCCCTCCTCCAGTTGCTGCGAGACCCACCTCCCGCCGTACGCGTCCGAGCAGGGCGGCCTCAATCGGGTGATCAGCTCGTGGGTCACCGGCACCGTCGTGCGGGTCATGCCACCTCCTGCTGCCCGTGTCGCGGGTTCGTCTGGCTCGACCGTCCCCACGATCGTACGGCGCCACGCCACCGCCGTGGGCACGCGGAAATCCGGTGGCCCCTGCCTGCCAGAATGGCGTTCGTGCGCCAGATCCGACAGAGCAAGAAGCTCCGTGATGTCCGCTACGACGTGCGGGGTCCGATCCTCGTCGAGGCCCAGCGCCTGGAGGCGGAGGGCCACCGGATCCTGAAGCTCAACATCGGCAACCCGGCGCCCTTCGGCTTCGAGGCACCCGAGGCGATCGTCGCCGACGTCACCCACCACCTGCCGGAATCCCAGGGCTACAGCGACTCCCGCGGCATCTACTCCGCGCGCACGGCCGTCGCCCAGTACTACCAGTCACGTGGGCTGCGCGAGACGGACGTCGAGGACGTCTTCATCGGCAACGGCGTCAGCGAGCTCATCTCGATGGTGCTCCAGGCGTTCGTCGACGACGGCAACGAGATCCTCGTTCCGGCGCCCGACTACCCGCTGTGGACCGGCGCCGTCACCCTCTCCGGCGGGATCCCCGTGCACTACCGGTGCGACGAGCAGAACGACTGGATGCCGGACCTCCAGGACATCGAGTCGAAGATCACCGAGAACACCCACGCCCTGGTGATCATCAACCCGAACAACCCCACCGGTGCGGTCTACAGCAAGGAGATGGTGGAGGCACTGGTCGACATCGCCCGCCGTCACCAGCTGGTGGTCTTCGCCGACGAGATCTACGAGAAGATCCTGTTCGACGACGCGGTGCATCACCACGCCGCCTCGGCGGCCGGCGCGGACGTGCTCTGCCTGACCTTCAGCGGCCTCTCCAAGGCCTACCGCGTCTGCGGCTACCGGGCCGGCTGGGTGATGGTGTCGGGCCCCAAGGAGATCGCGGAGGAGTTCCTCGAGGGGCTGACCCTGATCGCGAACATGCGGATGTGCGCCAACGTCCCTGCGCAGCACGCGATCCAGACGGCGCTCGGCGGCTACCAGTCGATCAACGAGCTGATCGTCCCCGGCGGCCGCTTCTACGAGCAGGCGATGCTGGCCGACCGGCTGCTCAACGAGATCCCGGGTGTCACCTCCGTGCGGCCGCGCGGCGCCCTCTACTGCTTCCCCCGGCTGGACCCCGACGTCTACCAGATCGACGACGACCAGCAGTTCGTCATCGACCTGCTGCGGGCGAAGAAGATCCTGGTCACCCACGGCACCGGGTTCAACTGGCCGGAACCGGATCACTTCCGCCTGGTCACCCTGCCCGACGTGGAGGTCCTGGAGGAGGCGATCGGCCGAATCGCCGACTTCCTCGCGACGAGGCGCTGACCCTCCTCCGCGAAGGTGCCAGACTTCGAACAACCCCCTCGGCGCCGCCGGCGCCGCCGTCCGGAGAGGCCGCTCGTGCACGACTTCACCTACCCGCCCGTCATCTGGACCGCCAAGGCCGCCTTCCGGCTGCTCGGTCAGAAGATCACCCTGACCGGCACGGAGAACGTGCCGACCGAGGGTGGGGTCCTGCTCGCGGTGAACCACATCGGCTACGTCGACTTCATCTACGGCGGCCTGGCAGCGCACCCCTCCCGGCGACTGGTCCGCTTCATGGCGAAGCGTGAGGTCTTCGACCACCCGGTCGGCGGTCCGGTGATGCGGAGCTTCCACCACATCCCCGTCGACCGGGGTGACGGCGTGCCGTCGATGGAGATGGCGGTCGACTACCTGCGCGCGGGCGAGGCCGTGGGGATCTTCCCGGAGGCGACCATCTCCCGGTCCTTCGAGCTGAAGGAGTTCAAGACCGGGGCCGTGCGGATCGCGGCCGCGGCGGGCGTCCCGGTGGTGCCGGTGGTGCTCTGGGGCACCCAGCGGATGATGACCAAGGGGCATTCCCGTGACTTCAGTCGCGGCATGGCGATCACGGTCCGCGCCGGCGTCCCGCTCCACCCGACCGGTGACGACCCGATCGCGGAGACCGCGGAGCTGAAGGCGTCGATGGCCGCGATGCTCGACGAGGTGATCGCTGCGTATCCGGCCGACCAGCAGCCCGAGGGCTCCTGGTGGCTGCCCGCGCGTTTCGGGGGCAGCGCACCGACCCTCGAGCAGGCCAAGGAGCTCGAGGTGGCCGAACGCCGGGAGCGTGCCCGCCGTCGTGCCGAGGCCCGGAAGGGCAAGAAGTAGTCGATCCGTCGACATGTCTCTTCGTTGACATATCGATGCGTCGATATGTCGACATAGCGATTCGTCGACCGATTGACGGCCCGCAGCGGGGGTTCGGGGCCCGATTCTCGGTTCTGTGAGAGCGATTCTGAGCGAAGTCGCTTTCCGCGAAGGATCCCGAATCGCCTGAGAATCGCTCTGGGAGAACCGTTCTGGGGCCGATTCCGGTGGTCGGCCGTGGCCGGGCGGTGGTTTCGAGGCTCGCTGCGCTCGCACCTCAACCACCGGCACGGCACGCTCCGCCCGCACCTCAACCACCGACACGGCTCGCTGCGCTCGCACCTCAACCACCGGCACGGCTCGCTCCGCCCGCACCTCAACCACCGACACGGCTCGCTGCGCTCGCACCTCAACCACGGACACGGCACGCTCCGCCCGCACCTCGCCCAGCCACTCCGGTGGTTGAGGTGCGAGGAGCCCCGGCGACGAGCCTCGAAACCACCACCACGACGAACGCCGGGCCGGCAGGAACACGTCCTGCCGACCCGGCGTCGTCGGTCCGGCCTCCGGGCGACCGCCCGGCCCGGTCAGATGATCCGGTCGCTCCGGTTACGCGGATCGATCAGCTCCACGATGCGCTGGAGGTCACCGGCGTTCGCGAACTCGATGGTGACCTTCCCCTTGGCCCGCCCCAGGTCGATCTTGACCCGGGTCTCCAGTCGGTCGCCGAGGCGGTCGGCGAGGTCGGTGAGCCCGGGCGCCGTCGGCTTGGCCCGCTTCGTCCGCGCCGGCGGCGTACCGAGGCCGTCGCCGACCGTGACGATCTCCTCGAGCGCGCGGACGCTGATGCCCTCCGCGACCACCCGCTGGGCGAGCCGATCCTGGGCCTCGGGCTCGCCCACACCGAGCAGCGCCCGGGCGTGGCCCGCCGAGAGCACGCCGGCCGCGACGCGGCGCTGGACCGCCGGGCTCAGCTTCAGCAGGCGCAGCGTGTTGCTGATCTGCGGCCGCGAACGCCCGATCCGCTGCGCCAGCTCCTCGTGCGTGCACGCGAAGTCCTCGAGGAGCTGCTGGTAGGCGGCGGCCTCCTCCAGGGGGTTGAGCTGGCTGCGGTGCAGGTTCTCCAGCAGCGCGTCCCGCAGCATGTCGGTGTCGTCGGTCTCCCGCACGATCGCCGGGATCGTGTCGAGGCCCGCCTGGGTCGTCGCGCGCCACCGGCGCTCGCCCATCACCAGCTCGTAGTCGTCGCTCTCGCCGATCCGGCGGACCACGACCGGCTGCAGGAGCCCGATCTCCTTGATCGAGTGGACCAGCTCGGCCATGGCGTCCTCGTCGAACACCTGCCGCGGGTTGACCGCGTTGGGCCGGATGCGGTCGACGGGGATCTCGGCGAAGTAGGCGCCCTCGACGGCCGTCAGAGCCGAATCTTCGATCTGAGCGCCGTTCGAGGTCGCGGTGGACCCCAGGCCCGCCGAGCCGCTGACAGGCCCGCTGGCGCCAAAGTCCGGATGCTGGCCATCGCCCTTGACAGATCCCGGGTTCGTCGGATCTGAGACAGGTACCTGAGGCGGGGCGCTCGGGATCAGCGATCCCAGGCCTCGTCCGAGTCCACGGCGCGGTGCGTTGCTGCTCATGCTCCCAGGCTCCCTCGGGCGACGATCTCGCGTGCCGCCTCCAAATAGCTCAGTGCACCCGGCGAGGTCGGGTCGTAGGTCATCACGGTCTGCGCGTAGGACGGTGCCTCGGAGACGCGCACGGACCGCGGGATCGCGGTGTTGAGCACCTGATCCCCGAAGTGCTCACGCACCTCCGCGGCGACGCCCGCAGCGAGGCGCGTGCGGCCGTCGTACATGGTCAGCAGGATCGTCGAGACGGCCAGCTCCTGGTTGAGGTGCGCCCGGACCATGTCGACGGTGTTGAGCAGCTGCCCCAACCCCTCCAGGGCGTAGTACTCGGCCTGGATCGGGATCAGCATCTCAGCGGCGGCGACGAGAGCGTTCAGCGTCAGCAGACCGAGCGACGGCGGGCAGTCGATCAGCACGTAGTCGAACCGGTCCTCGCCGACCTCCTCCCGCGTGCCGACCCGGGGGTGGGCGTGGATCGCCTTCTTCAACCGTCCCTCGCGGGCCACGACGCTGACGAGCTCGATCTCCGCACCTGCGAGGTCGATGGTCGCGGGAACGACGTACAGCCCGTTGATCTCCGGACACATCACCGCGATCTCGTC
The DNA here is from genome assembly GCF_004919105.1 of Nocardioides sp. GY 10113. Lineage (GTDB taxonomy): Bacteria > Actinomycetota > Actinomycetes > Propionibacteriales > Nocardioidaceae > Nocardioides. Next base: position 58,974 of record NZ_STGK01000001.1, on the reverse strand, counting down.
CAGCGGGACGCCCTCGACCAGGGCGTCGTACGTCGATGCCACGCCGCGGTGATGCTCGATGTTCAGCGCCGTCGAGGCGTTCCCCTGCGGGTCCAGGTCGATGACGAGCACCCGCTGCCCCAGCTGCGTCAGCGCCGCGGCGAGGTTGACCGTCGACGTCGTCTTGCCGACTCCGCCCTTCTGGTTGGCCACCACGAAGACGCGCGTCGCCTCCGGGCGGCGCAAGTGCTCCTGGGGGATCCCCTGGCGGGTCATCACGGTCGCCTGGGCGGCCTGGGCGAGAGGCGTCAGGTCGTCCTCGAAGGACGTCGCCATCTCTGCCAGCTCGGCCGCGGTTCGCACCTGGGCCACCGGGTCCGAGCCCGATGTTCCACGTGAAACGGACACGTCTTGCTCTCCTCGTACTCGGTGGTCCACCTGTGGAAAACCTGGACCGTTCTGTGGATGCTCCCGCTCAGCGGGGGTCCCCCGAACGGTGGAAAACCGTGGATCGTGCTCCTCGGTCACTGAGCGTTCCTCCTACCCTTGCGGCCTTGACCTCGGGATCGAGGAGCGCCCTTGCGTGCCCGACCGGCGTGAGTGCGCAACGATACTCGCGGCTCACCCGACCAGCCCACCCGGACCAGACGGACGCTGCCCGCGTCCGGATCGTCCAGCTCGAGGATCTCCGGCTCGCTGCAGCCCCATGCCTCCAGTGCCGCCCGCGCGCCGCCGACCTCATCCTCCGCGGAGGAGCCCTTCATCACCAGGAGGGAGCCACCGGCCCCCACCAGCGGCATCCCCCAGGCGATCAGGTTCTCCAGGGCCGAGACGGCACGGGCCGTCACGACGTCGAAGGACTGTTTCCCGTGAAACACATCGGCACGTCCGCGCTCGACCTTCACGTTGTCGAGGCCGAGCTCGGCGACGACCTCCTCCAGGAAGGTCGTACGGCGCAGCAACGGCTCGATCAGGGTGAAGTGGACGTCGGGGCGGGCGATCGCCAGGACCAGGCCGGGCAGACCCGCGCCCGAGCCGATGTCGGCGACCCGTTGCCCGGGAGCGAGAGCCGGCGCCATCAGGACGCAGTTGAGAAGGTGACGGTCCCAGATGCGCGGCGCCTCCCGCGGGCCGATCAGGCCGCGGACGACCCCATCGGTGCACAGGAGGTCTGCGTAGCGGGAGGCCAGCGCCACGCGCTCGGCCCGAAAAAGACGCGCGGCCGCGGGAGGAATGTCGCTTCCTCCCACGGCCGCGGAGACGCCGTGTTCCACGTGAAACGTCAGTCGCTCACGGCACCCGGCAGAACCACGACGTACCGTCGCGGCTCCACGCCGGCCGACTCGGACGTCAGCCCGGCCGCGGCCACAGCGTCGTGGACGATCTTCCGCTCGAAGGGCGACATCGGGTCCAGCGAGACCGACTCGCCGGACTCACGCACCCGAGCCGCGGTCTCCTCGCCGAGCTTCGTCAGGCGGGTCCTCTTGTGCGCACGGAAGCCGGAGATGTCCAGCATCAGGCGGGAGCGCTCACCGGTCTCCCGGTAGACCGCGAGGCGGGTCAGCTCCTGCAGTGCCTCGAGCACCTGTCCGTCACGGCCGACCAGCTGGTTGAGGTCCGCGCCCACGATCGAGACCGACGCGCGGTCGCCCTCGACGTCCATGTCCAGGTCGCCATCGAGGTCCGCGATGTCCAGCAGCTCCTCGAGGTAGTCCGCGGCGATGTCGCCCTCCCGCTCGAGGCGGGCGACCTTCGGCGAGCCCTCGCCGGAGACGCCGGTCTCGTCGGACGCCACGGTGTCCGCGGCGGCCTCCGTCGCCGTCGTGTCCAGTTCCGTCTCAGTGCTCAATTGCCAGCTCCCTTGTTCTGGTTCGGGCGGCCTCCGCCGCCGGAGTTCTTCCGCTGCGAGCGCGACTGCCGCTTGGGCTGCGTGCGCTGGGCGGGACGCTTCTCTTCCTCGACGACCGTCGGCTGCTCCGCCTCGACGATGGTCGTGCCGTGCTTCGCCGCCTTCTCACGGTCCCGCTGAGCCTTCGCGTCGAAGGCCGGCGTACCGGGGGCGGGGTTGTTGCGGATCACGTAGAACTGCTGGCCCATGGTCCAGATGTTCGAGGTGGTCCAGTAGAGGACGACGCCGATCGGGAACGCCACACCGGTGATCGCGAAGATGAACGGCAGGACGTAGAGCAGCATCTTCTGCTGCTGCGCGTACGGGCCGGTCATCGCGTCAGCCGGCATGTTCTTCGACATCAGCTGCTTCTGGGTCGTGAACGTCGTCACGATCATGATCACGAAGAGGATGAACGCGACCACCATCACCAGCACGTTGGGGTCGTCGCCCCAGGTGCGGGCACCCCAGAAGGAGTCCGCGAGCGGGATCTTGCCGAAGATCTCGGCGCTGCCGAACTCCAGCGCCTTGTCAACGGTCAGGAAGCCGTGCGCCGTACCGTCCGACGCGCCGTCCAGGATCCGGAAGAGTGCGAAGAAGACCGGCATCTGCAGCAGCAGCGGCAGGCAGGAGGCGAACGGGTTGGTGCCCGCCTCCTTGTAGAGCTTCATCGTCTCCTCGGCCAGGCGCTGCCGGTCGTGGCCGTACTTCTTCTGCAGCTCGCGCACCTTGGGCTGCAGCAGCTGCATGTTGCGGCTGGACTTGATCTGCCGTACGAAGAGCGGGATCAGTGCAGCGCGGATGGTCACCGTCAGGCCGATGATCGCGAGCGCCCAGCTCATGCCGCCGTCCGCGGGCATGACCAGGCTGAACAGCCAGTGCCACGCGAGCAGGACCGCCGAGATGGCGTAGTACAGCGGCTCCATGATCAGGTTGCCGATGTCGCCGATGATGCCCACTATCAGGCTCCTTGAGAGGGTCGGGCCCGGTCGGCGTCCACCGACTCGGGCGTTGCAACGTGGGGGTGGTGCTCACGCTTCGGGGGCACGTGATCGACGCCCCCCGGATTCCAGGGGTGGCAGCGGGCCAACCGACGCGCCGCGAGCCAGGAGCCTTTGATCGAGCCGTGCACCCGGATCGCCTCGACGGCGTAGTGCGAGCACGACGGGTAGAAACGGCAGACCTGGCCGTAGAGGGGGCTGATCACGGTCTGGTAGGCCCGCAGCAGCCCGATCAGCACCCACTTCACGAGCAGACCCGGGCCAAGCAGTGCCGGAGATCGCGATCCAGCTCCGCGAACGACGCGGATGCGGCGGCCGGGGTCGCTCGGACCACCAGCACGCTCGCCGGCGGCAGCGCAGCGAGCTGCGCGGCCACGGCGTGCCGCAGCCTGCGCTTCACCCGCGTGCGAACCACGGCGCCTCCGACCGCCTTGCTCACCACGAATCCGACGCGCGGCACCGACGTACCCCCCGATAGCACCGAAGCCTCCCCGTCGCTCGCGACGAGGAGGTGGGTGACGAGGGTGCGCGAACCCGAGCGGCGGCCCTCACGGCTGGCTACCCGGAAGCTGTCCGAGTCGCGCAACCGCGATGCGGTGGGCAGCACGATCAGCCCCGGGTCAGCCGCGGCCAGCGCACGTCTGGATCAGACGGCGAGGCTGCTGCGGCCCTTCCGGCGACGGTTCGCCAGAATGGCACGGCCTGCGCGGGTGCGCATGCGCAGTCGGAAGCCGTGCGTCTTCTGACGACGACGGTTGTTCGGCTGGTACGTCCGCTTGCTCACGTCTGAACCTCTCAAAGGTGTATCGGGAAGGGTCGTCCGGCACGCGACAGCGCCGCGCCCGCTGGTCGGCCGGCACCGCGCAGCCACGCTCCGAGGGCCTCGAAACCCTGCGGTGGTCGTGGACATGCGGCACCGGTCGACACCAGACGACCGATCTACGGTACGCGGAGCGCGGAGACAGGGTCAAACCCGCGACGCCCTCTGGATCCCCACGTTTCGGGACATTGTCCCGAAACCTGTGGATAGCGGGTTGTCCGGCAGTGGAGATCGGGCTACTTTCGATCATCCGGGGTTCCCCGCCGATGAGGACGCCACGACCGTGCAGGCGCCGTGCAGGCAACGAGCAACAAGACTCAAAAAAACATCCTGACCTGCACAAACCTGATACTACTGGCGCCGCCGATTGGTCTCGGTAGTGGTCCGTGGGCGAGAGTGGACCACCGTTCACAGCCTGTGGACAAAGTTGTGGAAGCACCATCGCCTCCGCGATCGACCGACATCACGCATCCATCATCGAGCGGGAGGCAACGTGACCGGGACACCCGAGGGGCACGAGGGCGAGGACCAGCGCACGGCAACCCCGGACGAGCGCCTCGCCGTCGAGTGGCGGCTACTCGTCAACGACCTCCAGGCCAACCAGCGAGCCTGGCTCCAGCTCAGCAAGCCGGTCACCCTGCACGGGACCACCGCGATCGTGGCGGTCCCCGACGACTTCACCCGCAGGCGCCTGGAGGACCGGCTGCGCGGCCAGCTCGAGGACTCCCTCAGCGACCGGTTCGGCCACGAGGTCCAGATCGCGGTGACCGTCGACCCGAGCCTCCAGCTCGACCCCGGGCCGGCGGCCGACGGTTTCGGCGCCGCCCCGGAGACCGCCGCCAGCGAGCCGCTGGCGCCGCCCGTCGACCCCACCCCTCCGGCGTACGACGATTTGTCGACAAGTCGCCGTGGCGACATGTCGATGCCGTCCATGTCCCCGATCTCGGAGATGCCGGCGATCGGCTACGACCCGACCGAGCCGCCGCCCCCCGCCGTCGCGATGCCCACCGCGGCACCCGCCGCCACCGTCACCGGCGAGTCGCGGCTCAACCCCAAGTACACGTTCGAGACCTTCGTCATCGGCTCCTCGAACCGGTTCCCGCACGCGGCCGCGGTCGCGGTCTCCGAGGCACCGGGCCGCTCCTACAACCCGCTGCTGGTCTACGGCGAGTCCGGGCTGGGCAAGACGCACCTGCTGCATGCGATCGGCCACTACGTGCGCACGATCTACGCCGGGAGCAAGGTGCGCTACGTCTCCAGCGAGGAGTTCACCAATGAGTTCATCAACGCGATCCGCGACGACCGGCAGGACCGGTTCAAGCGCAAGTACCGCGACATCGACGTGCTGCTGATCGACGACATCCAGTTCCTGGAGGGCAAGACCCAGACCCAGGAGGAGTTCTTCCACACGTTCAACACGCTGCACAACGCGAACAAGCAGATCGTGCTCACCTCCGACCGCCCGCCCAAGCGGCTCGAGGCGCTGGAGGACCGGCTCCGCAACCGGTTCGAGTGGGGCCTGATCACCGACGTGCAGCCGCCCGACCTCGAGACCCGCATCGCGATCCTCCGCAAGAAGGCGGCGATGGACCGGCTCACCGCGCCCTCGGACGTGCTCGAGTTCATCGCGAGCAAGATCCAGACCAACATCCGCGAGCTCGAGGGCGCGCTGATCCGCGTCACCGCCTTCGCCAACCTGAACCGCCAGGAGGTCGACATGACCCTGGCCGAGATCGTGCTGAAGGACCTGATCCCCGAGGGTGGGGAGCCGGAGATCACGGCGCCGCTGATCATCGCCCAGACCGCGGCGTACTTCGGGCTCTCCATCGAGGAGCTGACCGGCCCCAGCCGCGGACGCCACCTGGTGATGGCCCGTCAGATCGCGATGTACCTGTGCCGCGAGCTCACCGGTCTCTCCCTGCCCAAGATCGGTGCGCAGTTCGGCAACCGCGACCACACCACCGTCATGTACGCCGAGCGGAAGATCAACCAGCTCCTCGGCGAGCGCCGTGCGGTCTTCAACCAGGTGAGCGAGCTGACCAACCGGGTCAAGATGCAGGCCCGACAGGGCTGAGCGAGGCCCCCGGCCGATCGAAATCCCCACCTGTGGAAAAACCGGTGAAAACCGTACGAACTACACGGGGAGGATTCGGTGGAGCCGCCGACGACGTCCTCCCCAGGACGGCGCCGCTCCACACGAACTTGTAGTTCGCCCCGATTTCGTCCACACCTGTTATCCACCGGTCACATCCGGCCTGACCTGGGAAGAGACGACTTCTCCACAGTTTCCACCGGTGCTATTACTCCTCCGAGAATTCCTACGATCCATCCTCCTCGTGAACTTCTCCCGGGCCCCTACCTGGGGATGAACTACAAAAACCTGTCATTCGGGGACCACTCGGGGCCGACCGCTCACGCCCACGGCGCACCAACCGATGACACGCGTGGCAGGATGCACACAGCACGCCTGGACCGAACAGGCCCGTGCGCATCACACGAACATGCCGGCGCCGACAGCCATGTCGTCCGCTGCCGTCCCCTTGAGAGGTACGCAGAAGTGAAGTTCAGAGTCGACCGCGACGTCTTCGCCGACGCCGTCGCCTGGGCTGCTCGCAGCCTCCCGATCCGTCCGAGCGCCCCCGTCCTCGCGGGCCTGCTGATCTCGGCCGGTGACGAAGGCCTGGTCCTGTCGACGTTCGACTACGAGACCTCCGCGCGTGCGACCCTGGCTGCCGAGGTCAACGACGAGGGCACCGCCCTGGTCAGCGGCCGCCTGCTCGCCGACATCTGCCGTGCGCTGCCGAACAAGCCCGTCGACGTCGTCCTCGACGGCGCCCGGGTCTCGGTGATCTGCGGCTCCTCGCGCTTCTCGCTGCAGACGATGCCGGTCGACGACTATCCGACGATCCCCGAGATGCCGGCTGCCTCCGGCGTCGTCAAGAGCGCCGACTTCGCCCACGCCGTGGCCCAGGCCGTGACCGCCGCCGGCCGCGACGACATGCTCCCGGTGCTCACCGGCGTCCGGATCGAGATCGAGGGCGACGCGATCGCGCTGCTGGCCACCGACCGGTTCCGTCTCGCCCAGCGCGAGCTGAGCTGGACCCCCGGCACTCCGGACGCCTCCCTCGCGGCGCTGGTCCCCGCGAAGGTCCTCGCCGACACGGCGAAGTCGCTGACCCAGGGCGAGGAGATCACCATCGCGCTCTCGGCCACCGGCGCCGGTGACGGCCTGATCGGCTTCGAGGGCACCGGTCCGGGTGGCGTGCGCCGCACCACGACCCGCCTCCTCGACGGCGAGTTCCCCAAGGTCCGCAGCCTCTTCCCGAACGAGAAGCTCACGCTGGCCACGATCGACAAGGCGGCGCTGATCGAGTCCGTCAAGCGCGTCGCCCTCGTGGCGGAGCGCAACACCGCGGTCCAGCTCGCCTTCTCCGACGGCGTCCTGACCCTGGACGCCGGCTCGGGCGACGAGGCGCAGGCGTCCGAGTCGGTGCCGGCCACCATCGAGGGTGAGGACCTGGTCACCGGGTTCAACCCGCAGTTCCTGCTCGACGGCCTCGGCGCGATCGACGAGCCCGTCGTCGAGCTGGCCTTCACGCAGGCATCGAAGCCCGTGGTGATCAGCGGTGCCGGCGACGACGCGGAGCAGTCCGGACTGTTCCGGTACCTGCTCATGCCGCGCCGACTGCTCAGCTGACCTCGCATCACGGCGCGTGCCGTCGTAGCGTCACGCACGGGTAGCCCGCACACACCACCCAGGGAGCGACCATGGACATCGGACTCGTCGGCCTCGGCAAGATGGGCGGCAACATGCGCACCCGACTGCGCAACGCCGGCCACACGGTGGTCGGGTACGACCGCAATCCGGACCTCGCCGACGTGGACAGCCTCGCGGCGATGGTCGCGGCGCTGCCCCGGCCCGCGGTGGTCTGGGTGATGGTGCCAGCCGGCGCCCCGACCGATGCGACGATCTCCGAGCTCAAGGAGCTGCTCGGCGAGGGTGACCTGGTGGTCGACGGCGGCAACTCCAAGTACACCGACGACATCGCACACGCCGCCTCCCTGGCCGAGAAGGGCATCGGGTTCGTCGACTGCGGTGTCTCCGGCGGCGTCTGGGGCCTGGAGAACGGGTACGCGCTGATGTACGGCGGGTCGGCGGAGGACGCGGCCAAGGTGATGCCGGCGTTCGAGGCGCTCAAGCCGGCCGGGACCAGCGACGGGCTCGTGCACTGCGGCGCCACGCCGGGCGCCGGCCACTTCGCGAAGATGGTTCACAACGGCATCGAGTACGCGATGATGCAGTCCTACGCCGAGGGCTGGGAGCTGCTCGAGAAGGCCGAGATCGTCGACAACGTTCCCGAGATCTTCGCCTCCTGGCGCACCGGCACTGTGGTCCGGTCCTGGCTGCTCGACCTGCTGGTGGACCAGATCCGCGCCGACGAGCACCTGGATGCCATCCGGGGCTACGCCGACGACTCCGGCGAGGGGCGGTGGACCGTCCAGGCCGCGATCGACCACGCCGTGCCGATGCCGGCGATCTCCGCGAGCCTCTTCGCCCGGTTCGTCTCCCGCCAGGACGACAGCCCCGCGATGAAGGCCATCGCCGCGATGCGCAACGGCTTCGGCGGCCACGCCACGCACTAGCTCTGATGGCGCGAGCGCGTCGCTCGCTCCGCTCGCGCCGCGCTGCCGCGCTCGCAGTCGACGTCTCCTGTGGTCGCGGTGGTCTGGCGGCCTACGCGGGCGGCCCGCGGAGAAGCTCGCTCGCGCCCTCCGGTCGCTCGTTCCTCGCTCCCTCCGGGGCGCTTGCTCGCCTTCCCCGCGGTTGCCGCCCTCGCACTGCCCGGGGCGGATAGTCGCGCTCCGGGCCCATCGCGCCGCGCTCCGGCAGCGGGTTCCTGACGTCTGCGCGGCCTCGGAGAGCTGACGCCTGCCGAGAGGGGGTGGGCCTCCTGGGTGCCAGGCGGCGATGTCGACGTACCGACTGGTCACCGCCAGTGCACGCAGTCCGCCCGTCCCTCGGGCCCAGCCGGCCGCGCCCGCCCGCTCCACCCACGCCAGGGTGGGGCGGGCGCGGTGCGCTCCGCCGGGGTGGGACCGGCTCAGGCCTCGACGGCCATTCGGACCACGGCGAAGCCGAGCCAGGCGGCGGCGAAGCCCCAGGCCAGCGGATGCCTGGCCCAGCGGTCCAACGACGGCGGCGTGCTGCGGCGTACTCGGGAGAGGGCCAGCAGGACCGCGACCAGCACCACGATCCCGGCCGCGACCGGGCCGAAGGGGTGGGCGGCGAGGGACTCCCGCCACCAGCCGTGCACCAGGTAGACCCAGGACCGGGTCAGCCCGCAGCCGGGACACGGCAGCCCGGTCAGCTGCCGGAACGGGCACAGCACCGGGCCGTCCTCGATGGTCCGGGGCGAGAGCAGGCAGGCCACCGCGAGGGCGAGGACCCCGCCGCCGGCGAGCACCTCGGCGCTCGACAGGCTCGACGGCGGGGTCCGGGGGGTCACCGCAACGGCCTGCCCTCGGCGTCGGGGATCTTGCGCATCAGCACCAGGATCGCGTCGACCAGCGCCCAGATGCCGCAGCCGCCGAGTGTCAGCAGCTTCGCGACGCCGAGCCCCGTGTAGCCGAGGTAGAACCGGTCGACGCCGAACTGGCCCAGGAACCAGGAGAGCAGCGCGGTCGTCAGCCACTCCTTGTCGGAGAAGAGGCCCGGGACGTCGCGCGCGGCGAAGTACTGCTGGCTGTCCGCGGCCCGTACCGGCGCGTCGGGCTTGAGCTGTCCGGCCCGCGCCATCTGGCCCAGCGCGGCGTAGTCGTACGGCCCGTACTCCTGGCCCACGACGGAGAGGTAGAACGGGCCGGCGGGCGCGGCGGGCGCGCCGTAGCCCGGGAAGGACTGGTACCCCTGCGGGGCTCCGTAGCCGGGAGCGCCGTACCCCTCGGCGGGCGCGCCGTACGGCTGGTCGTCGGGCCCGCCCTGCGGCGGGTGCGGTGGTTGCGTCATGTTCGGGAGCCTAGGCTTGTCCCGCCACGACGACGCCCGCTTTCGGGCGTTCGCCGCGGCGACACGGGATCGGCGGAGGAGGAGAACGATGCACGTCGCGCACCTGACCCTCCACGACTTCCGCTCCTACGCCGCGGTCGACGTCGAGCTCGACCCAGGGGTGACGGCATTCGTCGGCCGCAACGGGCAGGGCAAGACCAACCTGGTCGAGGCGATCGACTACCTCTCCCGGCTCTCCTCGCACCGGGTGGCCACCGACGCGCCGCTGGTGCGCGCGGGAGCCGACCAGGCGATCGTCCGCGCCGCGGTGGTCCGCGACGGCCGGACCGCGGTGCTCGAGGTCGAGCTGAACCCTGGGCGCGCGAACCGGGCCCGGATCAACCGCTCCCCGCTCCCCCGCGCCCGTGACCTGGTCGGCATCGTCCGCACCGTCGTGTTCAGCCCCGACGACCTCGCCCTGGTCAAGGGCGACCCCGGCGAGCGGCGCCGCTTCCTCGACGAGCTGCTCGTGCTGCGCGCACCGCGGTACGCCGGCGTCCGCTCCGACTACGACCGCGTGCTCAAGCAGCGCAACACGCTGCTCAAGTCGCTCTACGCCGCGCGCGGTTCCAGCCGCGACGCGGCCCTGGCCACGCTGGCGGTGTGGGACGAGCAGCTGATCGGTGTCGGCACCGAGCTGCTCTCGGCGCGGCTGCGCCTCGCGGCCGACCTGGCGCCGTACCTGGGCAAGGCCTACGAGGCCGTGGCCCGGGGCGCCTCCCGCGACGACGCGCGGATCGCCTACGCGGCGAGCGTCCCGGTGGAGAACCTGGTCGGGAGCACCGAGGCGGCGCCGAGCACGGAGGAGCTGCGTGCGGCGTTCGTCGACGAGCTGGCACGCCGGCAGCGCGACGAGATCGACCGCGGGGTGACGCTGGTCGGCCCGCACCGCGACGAGCTGCAGCTGACGCTCGGGCCGGGCGAGGAGAACCGGCTGCCGGTCAAGGGCTACGCCTCCCACGGGGAGTCGTGGTCGTTCGCGCTGGCGCTGCGGCTGGCCTCCTACGACCTGCTGCGCGCCGACGGCGACGACCCGATCCTGGTCCTCGACGACGTCTTCGCCGAGCTCGACGCGGAGCGGCGCAGCCAGCTCGCCGGGCTGGTCGCCGGCGCCGAGCAGGTGCTGGTCACCGCGGCGGTGGCGGCCGACGTGCCGGTCGAGCTGCGCGGCGTCACCTTCCACGTGGCCGACGGGGAGGTGCGCCGTGCCTGAGGAGGAGATCGCCCCCGGCGGGCCGGGGCCCGAGGGGGTGCCCGAGGGGGTGCCCGAGGAGCACCAGCCGGACGGCCTCGACCTGGCCCAGCTGATGATGCGCGGGGCGGCCGGCACCACCGCCCCCGCCTCGGCCGCGGCGAAGCGCGGCATCGTCATCCGCGGCACGCAGCCGGGCGGCGGCGGGCGCCCCGGCCGACTGCGGCGCAGTGAGACGCAGATGAGCGGCGCGCACCCCGACGGGCGCGACCCGAAGGCGCTCGGCGCCGAGCTGGATCGGATCATCGGCGACCGCGGGTGGTCGCTGGACCTGCAGGTCAGGGGCGTCTTCGCGCGCTGGGCCGAGATCGTCGGACCCGAGATCGGAGCCCACTCCACGCCGGAGACCCTGGTCGACGGGGTGCTCAAGGTGCGCACCGACTCCACCGCGTGGGCCACGCAGCTCACGCTGCTCGCCGCCACCGTCGTACGACGCCTCAACGAGGAGCTGGGCGACGGGACGGTCGGGGTGGTCGAGGTGATCGGGCCGAACGCGCCGAGCTGGAAGCACGGTCGGCGTTCTGCCCGGGGCTCCCGGGGGCCACGGGACACCTACGGCTGAGCCGTGGTGGTGGCCGGGATCGGCGTCACGACGGGTCGCGACGCCGCGATTGTCCAGCAGCCCCTGGGGCGATCCGGGGCGCGGATCGGCGTATCGGGGATCGGGCGGACCCCTGTACGGGGCTCCAATCGCCATTTCTGGCCCTCTGAGAGCGGGTTTCTGTCGGATTGTCCCCCGTCAGCGGGCGGCGCTACGTGTCCAGACGCCCTCTAACGGCTAGAATGGCGGCCTAGGCCGGGATCATGCGCCCGGGGTGTCCCCAAGCGCTCGCCTCGGCCTTCGCCATGTCTCGCCATCCTGAAGAGGTCCGTGTGTCCACTGCCGACCAGCCCACGCCTGCGGTTTCCGAGCAGACTCCCGGTCCGGCCACCCCCTCGGTCGAGTACGACGCCTCCGCCATCCAGGTGCTGGAGGGGCTCGAGGCGGTCCGCAAGCGCCCGGGCATGTACATCGGGTCGACCGGTGAGCGGGGCCTGCACCACCTGATCTGGGAGATCGTCGACAACGCGGTGGACGAGTCCCTCGCGGGCTACTGCGACACGATCAAGGTCTCCCTCAACGCCGACGGCTCGGTCAGCGTCGCCGACAACGGCCGCGGCATCCCGACCGACACCGCCCCCGGCCAGGAGCTTCCGGCCGCGACGCTGGCGCTCACGGTGCTGCACGCGGGCGGCAAGTTCGGTGGCGGCGGCTACAAGGTCTCCGGTGGCCTGCACGGCGTCGGCTCCTCGGTGGTGAACGCGCTCTCGACCCGGCTGCGCCTGGAGGTCAAGAACCGCGGCTACCTGTGGGAGCAGGACTTCTCCCTCGGCGTGCCCGACTTCCCCCTGCGCCAGGTCCGCCCCCTCGAGGAGGGTGAGCGGACCGGCACCACGGTCACCTGGTGGGCGTCGGAGGACATCTTCGAGACCACCGACTACACCCTCGAGACGATCTCCACCCGGTTCCGGGAGATGGCGTTCCTGAACAAGGGCCTGCGGATCGAGCTGCGCGACGCGCGCCCGAAGTCCGAGGGCCTGGCCGACGCGGTCGAGGAGGGCGCGATCGAGGTCGACGGCGTCGCCGAGTCGGCCGCGGAGATCCACGCCACCGACGTCGACGGGCACAAGGCGCTGGAGCAGGTCTTCCAGTACGAGCGCGGCCTGGCCGACTACGTCGACTTCCTGAACCGCAAGAAGACCGTGATCTCCCCGATCATCGCGTTCGAGGCCGAGACCCCCGGCGACGTCGCCAACCCGATGAGCCTCGAGCTCGCGATGCAGTGGCAGGCCTCGTCGTACAACGAGTCGGTGCACACCTTCGCCAACACGATCAACACCCCCGAGGGCGGCACCCACGAGGAGGGCTTCCGCGCGGCGCTCACCTCGCTGGTCAACCGGTGGGGCGAGGAGTGGGGCCTGATCAAGAAGAAGGAGGACCGGCTCACCGGCGACGACATCCGGGAGGGCCTGACCGCCATCATCAGCCTCAAGATCGGCGAGCCGCAGTTCGAGGGCCAGACCAAGGCCAAGCTCGGCAACACCGAGGCCAAGGGCTTCGTCCAGGGCGTCGTCCACGACCAGCTCGGCGACTGGATGGAGAAGAACCCGGGCGAGGGCAAGGAGATCATCCGCAAGGCCCAGGCCGCGGCGACCGCCCGGCTCGCCGCGCGCAAGGCGCGCGACCTGGCCCGCAACCGCAAGGGCCTGCTCGGCGGCGGCGGCCTGCCCGGCAAGCTCCGCGACTGCTCCTCGCGGGACCCGGAGGAGTGCGAGGTCTTCATCGTCGAGGGCGACTCGGCCGGCGGCTCCGCGGTGATGGGCCGCGAGAACCGGATCCAGGCGATCCTCCCGATCCGCGGAAAGATCCTCAACGTGGAGAAGGCCCGCATCGACAAGGTGCTGGCCAACCAGGAGGTGCAGGCGATCATCTCGGCCCTCGGCACGGGTGTGCACGAGGAGTTCGACATCGCCAAGCTCCGCTACCACAAGATCGTGCTGATGGCCGACGCCGACGTCGACGGCCACCACATCAACACGCTGCTGCTGACGCTGCTGTTCCGGTTCATGCGTCCGCTGATCGACGCCGGGCACGTCTTCCTGGCGCAGCCGCCGCTCTACCGGATCAAGTGGAACAAGCCGCACGCCCACGAGTACGTGTACTCGGACGCCGAGCGCGACGCGGTGCTGGCGCACGGCCAGGCGAACGGCAAGAAGCTGCCCAAGGAAGCGCCGATCCAGCGCTACAAGGGTCTCGGTGAGATGAACGCCGACGAGCTGTGGGAGACCACGCTCGACCCCGACCAGCGCGTCCTGCTCCAGGTGACGCTGGAGGACGCCGCCCAGGCCGACGAGATCTTCTCGATCCTGATGGGCGAGGACGTCGAGCAGCGTCGTTCCTTCATCCAGCGCAATGCGAAGGACGTCCGATTCCTCGACATCTGAACATCGGTGGTTGACGTGCGAGCGAAGCGAGCCTCGAAACCACCACACCTGGCAGGTTTCGAGGCTCGTCGCTAGCGCTCCTCGCACCTCAACCAGCGAAGTATCCCGGAATCTAAGAATGTTCCTAGACACTCGTAGAGCGAAGCAGAAAGAGCAATCGTGACCGAGACCCCCACCGACACCGGTACCCCCGAGGGCAGCGGCGGCCGGATCGAGCCCGTCGACCTGCAGGAGTCGATGAAGCGCTCCTACATCGACTACGCGATGGCCGTCATCGTCGGCCGCGCGCTGCCGGACGTCCGCGACGGCCTCAAGCCGGTGCACCGCCGCGTCCTCTACGCGATGTACGACGGTGGCTACCGCCCCGATCGCGGCTTCAACAAGTGCGCCCGCGTCGTCGGTGACGTCATGGGTAACTACCACCCGCACGGCGACTCGGCGATCTACGACACCCTGGTCCGCCTGGCGCAGCCCTGGGTGATGCGCAACCCGCTGGTCAACGGCCAGGGCAACTTCGGCTCGCCGGGCAACGACCCGGCCGCGGCGATGCGGTACACCGAGTGCCGGATGGCACCGCTGGCCATGGAGATGGTCCGGGACATCGACGAGGACACCGTCGACATGACCCCGAACTACGACGGCAAGACCGAAGAGCCCACCATCCTGCCGTCGCGGTTCCCGAACCTGCTGGTCAACGGCTCCGCGGGCATCGCGGTCGGCATGGCGACCAACATCCCGCCGCACAACCTCCGAGAGGTCGCGGACGGCGCGGTCTGGGCACTCGAGCACCCCGACGCCACCCGCGAGGAGCTCCAGGACGCCCTGATCGAGCGGATCAAGGGCCCCGACTTCCCCAACGGCGCGCTGATCGTGGGCCGCGAGGGCATCGAGCAGGCCTACCGCACCGGCCGCGGCTCGGTCACCCAGCGCGCGGTGATCGAGGTCGACGAGGACAAGTCGGGCCGCACGGTGCTGGTCATCACCGACCTGCCCTACATGGTCAACCCCGACAACCTGCTGGTGAAGATCGCCGAGCTCGCCGACGCCGGCAAGGTGCAGGGCATCAGCGACGTGCGCAACGAGACCTCCTCGCGCGTGGGTCAGCGGATCGTGGTCGTGCTCAAGCGCGACGCGGTCGCCCGGGTCGTGCTCAACAACCTGCTCAAGCACACCGAGCTGCAGACCAACTTCTCCGCCAACATGCTGGCGCTGGTCGACGGCGTCCCGCGGACCCTGACCATCGACCAGTTCATCAGCAACTGGGTCGAGCACCAGATCGAGGTCATCCGTCGTCGTACCGAGTTCCGGCTGCGGAAGGCCGAGGCCGACGCCCACATCTGGCGCGGCCTGGTCAAGGCGCTGGACATGCTCGACGAGGTGATCGCGCTGATCCGGCGCTCCCCCGAGGTCGACGACGCCCGGCGCGGCCTGATCGAGATGCTGGAGATCGACGAGATCCAGGCGAACGCGATCCTCGACATGCAGCTGCGTCGCCTGGCCGCCCTCGAGCGCCAGAAGATCATCGACCGGCTCGCCGAGCTCGAGCTCGTCATCGCCGACCTCAAGGACATCCTCGCCAACGTCACCCGGCAGCGTCAGATCGTCATCGACGAGCTCGGCGAGATCGTCGCCAAGTACGGCGACGACCGTCGTACGCAGATCATCGCGGCCGCCGGTGACATGTCGATGGAGGACCTGATCCCGGACGAGGAGCAGGTCGTCTCGATCACCCGCGGCGGCTACGCCAAGCGGACGCGCGCCGACCAGTACCGGACCCAGAAGCGGGGCGGCAAGGGCGTGCGCGGCGCGTCGCTGCGCGGCGACGACGTGGTCGAGCACTTCATCTCGACCACCAGCCACCACTGGCTGCTCTTCTTCACCACCGCGGGACGGGTCTACCGGACGAAGGTCTACAACCTTCCCGAGGCCTCCCGCGACGCGAAGGGCGGCCACGTCGCCGGCCTGCTGTCGTTCCAGCCCGACGAGTCGATCGCGCAGGTGCTCGCGATCCGCGACTACGACCAGGCGCCGTACCTGGTGCTCGCGACCCGCAGCGGCCTGGTGAAGAAGACCCGCCTGGCCGACTACAACAGCCCGCGCCAGGCCGGTGTCATCGCGATCAACTTCCGCGAGGACGACGACGAGCTGATCGGCGCGGAGCTGGCCAGCAGCGAGGACCACATCCTGCTGGTCTCCCGCAAGGGTCAGGCGATCCGGTTCCCGGCCGACGACGGTCAGCTGCGGCCCATGGGCCGGGCGACGTCGGGCGTGACCGGCATGAAGTTCAAGGACGGCGACGACCTGCTGTCGATGTCGGTGATCCGGGCCGCGGACGTGGCCCACGAGGAGGACGCGGACAACGTCCAGTACGTCTTCACCATCACCGACGAGGGCTATGCCAAGCGGACCCGGATCGCGGAGTACCGCGTGCAGTCCCGCGGCGGCCTCGGCATCAAGGCGATGGCGCTGGCGAACGAGGACCGCGGCGTGCTCGTCGGAGCGTTCATCGTGGTCGACGGCGACGAGATCCTCTCCATCACGGCCACGGGCCAGGTGGTGCGCAGCCCCATCAACGACGACTTCCGGCCGACCGGACGCTCCACGCAGGGTGTGAAGTTCGTGTCGCCGAAGAAGAAGGACTCGGTGGCGGTCGTGGCCCGTTCGGTGGAGAGCAAGGACGACGAGGACGCCGACGACAACGGCGCCGAGAACGGTGCCGAGAACGGTGCCGACGGAGCCTCCATCGAGGGTGCGGAGGGCGCTTCCGAGACGAACGAATCGCCCGATCAGGCCGTGGGTGACACAATCGAGGGGTCCGCGGAGGTGACGTCGGAGGGATCCGACGCCCCCGATGGTTCCGCAGAGAGTGAGAGCTGATGACCGAGCGCGTCGAGGACACAGCAATCCGGCCCGGCGTCACCGTCGACGAGGGGAAGGCGTCCGGCGAGCCCGAGACGTCGCCGAGCGAGGGTGGTGCGCCCTCGAGCGACTCCGCCAAGGGGGCCACGAAGGGGTCGTCCAAGGGCGCGTCCAAGGGCGCGTCCAACGGGGCGGCGTACGGGTCGCTGAAGGGCTCGTCCGGTGGTCCGGCCAACGGCACCGTCGACGCCCCGAGCCCGATCGCGGCCTCACCGGTCGCGCCGGCTGCCGCGCCCGCCACCCAGGCGGCCCGCCCGCGCGGGCCGCGCCGCGCCCGGCTGCGGGTCACCCGCGTCGACCCGTGGTCGGTGATGAAGACCTCGTTCCTGCTCTCGATCGCCTTCGCGGTGGTCACCGTCGTGTCGGTCGCGATGGTCTGGCAGGTGCTCGGCGCCGCCGGCGTCTGGGACTCCATCAACAGCACGATCCGCGAGAGCATCGGCGGCGAGGACGTCTCGGCCTTCCAGATCGAGGACTACCTCGGCACGTCCCGGATCCTCGGCTTCACGATGCTGGTCGCGGCCATCGACGTGGTGCTGCTCACCGCGGCCGCCACGCTCAGTGCGTTCCTCTACAACATGTCCGCGGCGCTGCTCGGCGGCGTCGAGGTCACCCTGGCCGAGGACCAGTGAGCCTGGCCTGAGCCCTGCTGGTTGTTGCCCGGCGTCGACCCTCGTGGGTCGGCGCCGGTGCTGTTGGGGCTGGTCAGGTGGGTGCTCCGCGGTGCGTCGGGTGGGTCTGGCGATCCGGTGGTGGACGGTGGTCCCGTTCCGCGGGCGTCGTGATGCGGACGGTGCGGTGCGGCCCGGTGGACTGGTCGCCGTCGTGTGCCTGAGACCAACGCAGAGGCGGTTGTCAGGCACACGACCCCGACCGGACCATCGCCGGAGGCCGTCGATTTCGCCCCGCCGGGGGGCTCGGGTAATGTTCCCTCTCGGCTTGGGCAGACGGGGCTTCCACCCTGACGTCCACGCCACCCGGGCCTATAGCTCAGACGGTTAGAGCGCTTCCCTGATAAGGAAGAGGTCACAGGTTCAAGTCCTGTTAGGCCCACCGGTAACGGTCCGATGACCGCAGCCGCACCGCACACGGAGGTCACAGCGTGAAGAAGTTGATGCTCACGGTCCTGGCGGTCGCCGGCGCGGTGTTCGCCAGCAAGAAGCTCCAGGAGAGCAAGGCCGAGAAGGCCCTCTGGGCCGAGGCCACCGACAGGCTTCCGGAGGCCTGACCTCCACTCCCCGGCGTGATCCGCGCCGACCGCGGGGCCTTGGCGCAATTGGTAGCGCACCTGCTTTGCAAGCAGGGGGTTAGGGGTTCGAGTCCCCTAGGCTCCACCAGCTGAAACCGCAGCCACCGGCTGCGGTTTCTGTCGTTGCGGGCCGGCGACCGGTGCCTCGCTCCGACCGGTGAGGTCAGCGCCCGCCGACCCACCGCACGACGTCACCCTGCGGGCCCAGCGCCCGCTGGGTTAGCGTCGTCTCGGTGTAGGCCAGGTGGTCGCGGGTGCGCACCACGCTGCGACGGGTGGCCACCACCTCGAGCCCGTACGCCGCACGCAGCTCGTCGTGCTGCCGCGAGACCGGCGTGGCGTAGGCCGGGATCACCCGCGTCGGCGCGACGTGGGCGCGGGCGCCGGTCGGTCCGCGGTCGGTGCGCCAGGCGTCGTGCGCGTCGTACTCGTCCGCGAGCGGGGTGGGAGCGGGCGTGCGTTGGGTGAGGATCACCAGCGCGGCGATCACCAGTCCGATGCACACCATGAGGAGAACGGTCTCCATCTCCACACCCCCTTGCTCGACCCGCGTATCCCGTCGCGCTTCCTGCGCAAACCTGCGAGCAGGTGAAGGAGGCTGGCGCACCAGCGCGGGCCACCGGGGATCTCGCCCGCGTATCTCCTCCGTATTGGTGACGCGCACCCGAAGGGGAAGCGCGTTCGGGGCGTCGTTGCGCCCGACGCTGGAGCGGCGCATGCTGGAGGGCGAACCCGCCGCGCTCCCCGGCAGCCCCCGGCCCGGGAGGACGCAGTGGCACCTGACCCGCGCGACGCGTTCGAGGAGGCCTACGCGGCCGGCGTACCGGGCACGCTGCGACGCCCCGCCGGCCGCGCCGAGAGCCGTACCGGCCCCCGCTCCCGCGACGACCGCCGGCCGCCGACGGGGGCGCCGCCGCGCACCGTGAGCCCGGAGACTCCCCCGTCGCTCGCGCCCACCGAGCCGACGGCGTACGGCGGCTCGATCCTGATGGGCGACGGCAGCCTGGCGCGCGGGTGGGTGGTGGTCGAGGGCGACGCCATCGCGGAGGTCCGCTCCACCAAGCCGCGCACCGTCGAGCACGCGATCGCCACCGAGGGGGTGATCCTGCCCGGGCTGATCGACCTCCACGGACACCCCGAGTACAACGTGTTCGCCGCCTGGGAGCCGCCGAGGACCTACATCAACCGCGGCCAGTGGCGCGGCAGCGACGAGTACGCCGGCCTGGTCAAGGAGCCCTGGGCGGCGCTCACCCACGGCGGTGCGTCGGTCTCGATCAAGACCGCGATGACCCGGTACGCCGAGGTGCGGGCCGCCGTCGGCGGGGTGACCGCGATCCAGGGCGCCTCGAAGGACTACCCGAACAAGGCCGAGGCGCTGGTCCGCAACGTCGACCTGTTGGTCTTCGGGGACCAGGTCGCGCGCAGCACGGTCGACGTCGGCCGGCTCCGCGAGGACGACATCGAGTCCATCCGCGCGGGGATCTTCGACACCGGGACCGTCAAGGCCCACTACGTCCACCTCGCCGAGGGGCAGAAGACCAACGACGCCTCGGTGCGCGAGTTCGAGCGGTTCGCCGCCTCGCCGCTGTTCAGCCACGCGACGGTGATGATCCACGGCACCGCGTTGACCCGCGACCACTTCGACCAGCTGGCCGCGGTCGGCGGGAAGCTGGTCTGGTCGCCCCAGTCCAACCTCCGCCTGTACGACGAGACGACCGACGTGGCCGCCGCACTCGCCGCCGGGCTGCCGGTGGCGCTGGGCGCCGACTGGATGCCGTCGGGCAGCCCCAGCCTGCTGCACGAGCTCAAGATCGCCCAGGAGGTGGCCGCGCAGACGCCGGAACTCACCCTCGAGGCGCCCGACCTGGTCCGGATGATCACCAGCGGAGCCGCCGAGATCGCCGGGCTGGGTGACCGGATCGGCACGCTCGCCGCGGGTCGACCGGCCGACCTGACGATCCTCCAGAAGCGGGTCGACGACCCCTACGACAGCGTCGTGGCGGCGTACCCGTCCTGGGTGGACCTGGTGATGATCGGCGGCGACGTCATCTTCGGCCGCCCCGACTGGGTGGCGGAGCTGACCGGTGGCGAGGCGGGGGTGGAGCAGTACGAGCGGGTCACCGCGTGGGGGCGGCACATGCTGCTCGACACCCGGTTCGGGTCGCCCGAGGACGGTCCGCCCGAGGGCCCGCCGCGCCGGCTGGCCGAGATCCGTGCCCGGCTGATCGCGCGCTACCCCGCCGTCGGACCGATCTTCGCCTAGGCGACGGGACAGGAACGGAAGGAGCCGTCATGGTCGACGTGGACCCCGGAGCACCGCCCGTCCCCGTGTGGGACAAGGGGCCGCCGATCGCGATCGCGCGCCACTTCGCCGCGCTGCCCGCGATCGCCGCGGAGCACCGTGAGCTGTTCTGGTACGACTGGGGCCCGGTCTTCTACCGTGGCCGGCTCAACGGCACCGCCCGGGTGCTCGGCATCGCCTCCGACCCCGGCCCGACCGAGCGGCTGGTCGCCCGGACGCTCGTCGGCGACGCCGGCCAGCGGGTCCAGGGCTTCCTCGCGAAGATCGGCCTGACCAGCACCTACGCGCTGGTCAACGCGTTCCCCTGGGCGGTGCACCCGAGCGACTCCAGCAGGGCCCGCAAGCTGCTGAAGGACCCCGACCAGCTGCGCTGGCGCAACCGCTTCTACGACCTGGTCACCGACGCCCGGCTGGAGGCGATCGTCGCCTTCGGGCAGAACGCACAGGCCGCGCTCGACCTGTGGACGACGGCGCCGGACGTGCCGGTCTTCCGGATCCCGCACCCCTCCTCCGACGACGCCGCCGTCCTGGCCGCCCGGTGGCGCGAGGCGGTGACCGCGCTGCGTGGGCTGCTCGCCCCGGACCCCGGCGGGGAGCAGTCCGCGCCCAACTACGGCGCCGCGCTGGTCGAGGCCGACTACGCGCCGATCCCCGCGGCGGACCTGCCCTACGGCGTACCGGTGTGGATCGGGGACGACCGGTGGGGCCGGTCGTCGAGCCCGCCGCACTTCAACCCGATCAAGCGGGCCTCCGACGACAAGGAGCACGCGATGGTGTGGCAGGCGCCCGGCGGCTGACCACCGGGGCCCTACTCGCCCTCCGCGGTGGTCCGGAGGTCCTCCTCGTCGAACTCGTCGTCGTACTCCTCGTCGTCGGCGATGAGGATCCCGAGCTGGGTCATGATCGTCACCGCGTCGTAGTAGAACCGGACGGTCTCGGTCCTCCCGTCGGCGGCGTAGGTGGCCACCTCGCAGAACGGCACCGCGATCGTCTCGTTCGTCGGCGGCATGCCGGCGAACTCGCCGTCGTTGCGCCCCTTGGCGAGGAAGAAGCAGACCGAGTGCCCCGGGCCCTCCAGGTAGCTCGCGTCGGCGACGGTCGCGGTGGAGAAGCCCCGGGCCCACTCCGCGAGGTAGTCGATGGCCTCCTCCGGGCCGCGGTAGGTGCCGCCGCTCGGTACGTCGATCAGCGTGACGTCGTCGGCGAGGTGCTCGGTCATGCTCGCGAAGTCGCGGTCGTTGAACAGGCGGTGCATGAGGCGCTGCGTGTCGCTGTGTCCCATCAGTACTCCTGTGCCGGTCGGACAGCGGCACGGACGGATGTCAGGTGGCGTGGATGGCATGGGTCGGTGCCCCTGTGGAGATGACGTACCTCGGGTCGAACCTAACCCGGCGGGCGCTCGGTCGACACCCCGGAGTGCGGTGCGGGCCGACGTGGTCCATGTGGGCGATGCGCTGCGCGCGGTCCCGGCCCTACGTTCGGTCCATGAGTCGCCCGCGGCGCGCAGCGGGGCGGATCGCCGTGACCGGGACCGCCGCGGCGGTGGCGATCGGCGGCGTGGCGGCGTCCGCGCCGGAGGCCTCGTCGGCGCGCGACGGCGGGGCGATCGACGCCCCCACGCCACCAGCCTGTGACGAGGTCCGGACCCGGAGCAGCAGGACCGCCCACTTCATCGACGGCGACGGAACCCTCTTCTTCACCGTGCGGAACCGGCGGTTCGGCGAGGAGCTGTGGGTCTCGGACGGCACCTCCGGATCGACGGGGATGGTCAAGGACATCGGCCCCGGTCGGGCCGACGGCTTCGACGCGGCCGGATACGACCGGTCCCCGATGGCCGCGGCGGGAGGTCTGGTGCTCTTCGCCGGCGACGACGGGGTGCGCGGGCGGCAGCTGTGGGCGTCTGACGGCACGGAGGCAGGCACCGCCCTGGTGAAGGAGATCGGGTCCTCGGCGCCGCCCTACTACGACGAGGGTCCGGCCTCGCTGACAGGCATGGGCGGCGCGGTCTACTTCAGTGCTGAGGACGAGGCGCACGGCCACGAGCTGTGGCGCTCGGACGGTACCGAGGCGGGGACGGCGCTGGTCAAAGACCTTCGGCCGACGGAGTACGACGGGTACCCCCGCAACCTGACGGCAGTCGGCGACCGGCTCTTCTTCACCGCTCGGGACGGGGTGCACGGTGAGGAGCTGTGGGTGTCGGACGGGACCGAGGCGGGCACCGCGCTGGCCAAGGACCTGCGGCCCGGGGTCTCGTCGAGCGAGGTCAGGGGGCTCACGGGCGTCGGCGGGAGAGCGTTCTTCCTGTTCGACGACGGGGTGCACGGTGAGGAGCTGTGGACGTCGGACGGAACCGCCGCCGGCACGGTACTGGCGAAGGACATCCGGCCGGGGCGCCGATATGCCGAGGTGCGCGAGCTGACAGGCCTGGGGAACATGCTCTTCTTCACCGCCGACGACGGCGTGCACGGTCGTGAGCTGTGGACGTCGGACGGCACCGAGGCGGGAACCGTCATCGTCAAGGAGAGCCTGCCGGGCCGGCCCAGCGCGTTTCCCGACTACCTCACCGCGGCCGGCGGGCACCTGTTCTTCACCCGCTGGAACCGCGCGCACGGCTACTCCCTGTGGAAGACCGACGGCACCAGGGTCGGCACGGTGCGGGTCAAGAGCTTCCCGCGCGGACCGGCCGCCACCTACCCGTGGGACCTGGTCGGGGTGGGCGGCTCGCTCTACTTCCGCGTCGATGACGGCGTGCACGGTGACGAGCTGTGGCGCTCCGACGGCACCGAGGCGGGGACGGTGCTGGTCAGGGACATCCGCCGGGGCTCGCGCGCGGGGTACCCGCGGGACCTGGCGGCGGTCGGCGACCGCCTCTACTTCACGGCCAACGACGGCATCCACGGCGACGAGCTGTGGACCTCGGACGGGACCGGGGCCGGGACCATGATGGTCGACGACATCGATGCGCACGTCATCTTCCGGGTGCTGCGGAGGACGGAGCCGAACACGAGGAAGGGCACGCTGCGGGTGGGTGTCCGCGTCGGCGCGGCCGGAACGATCGAGATGACGCCGGTCGGGCGATCGCTGCTCAGGCCGGCGACCGTCACCCCTGGCGGGCCAGGCGAGTCCTCGCTCCTCCTCCGGCCGACGCGCGAAGGTCGACGCACGCTGCGACGTACCGGACGCCTGGTGGTGACCGCGGAGTTCACCTACTCCCCCTGCGGCGGCGTCGGCGCCAGCCGTACGCGCTCGTACACCCTGAGGTTGCGGTGACCGCGCGGCGCCGCCGTGCCAGGCGGGCGGCGACGCTGGGCGCCGCGGCAGCCGTTGCGCTGGGAGGATCAACGGCGGGGCCGGATCCCGCAGCGGCCCAGGATCAGTCGATCCTCGCCGCCGGCTCCGCGACCGCCGGCCTCGGGAGCACCCGGTGCGGCAGCACCCTCCCTCGCACGCGGGCCAGCAGACCCCAGGACATGGTTGCGGCGGGGCCCTGGGTCTACTTCACGGCGGCGGACGGCGTCCATGGTCGTGAGCTGTGGCGGTCGGACGGCAGCACCGCGGGGACCACGATGGTCACGGACATCCGCCCCGGGGGCCGGTCGAGCCGTCTCCGGTACCTCACCGCGGTCGGTGGTGAGGTGTACTTCACCGCAACGGACGGCCGCCACGGGCAGGAGTTGTGGCGCTCGGACGGCACAGCCGCTGGGACCACGATGGTCACGGATCTCCGTCCGGGGGTCGGCTCGGGCGACATCGGGGCGGTCACCGCCTTCGGAGACCGGGTGGTCTTCGCCGCCCGGGACCGCGCGCACGGGTGGGAGCTGTGGCGCTCGGACGGTACCGCCGCCGGGACGCTGCTGGTCAAAGACATCTGGCGGGGCCAGGGCAGCGGCGCCCCCAGCTATCCGGCGGTGGTTGGAGGTGAGGCCTACTTCACCGCCGACGACGGCGTGCACGGGCGCGAGCTCTGGCGCTCGGACGGCACCAGGGCGGGCACGGTCCTCGTCAAGGACCTGGCACCGGGGAGGGACGACAGCTACCCGGGAGGTCTGACCGACGCCGGTGGGGTGGTCTTCTTCACCGCTGAGGGCGGTGACCCCGCCGGAGCGCTGTGGCGCTCGGACGGGACCGCTGCCGGCACCGTCCTGGTCAAGGCGATCAGGGCCGACGGCTACGGCGCCGAGGTCGGAAACCTGCAGTCCTTCGGGGACGATCTCCTTTTCACGGCCAGGGACGGGGTCCACGGCAGCGAGCTGTGGCGGACGGACGGGACCGAGGCGGGGACGACCATGGTCAAGGACATCCGCCCCGGCGCACGGAGCAGCAGCGTTGGGAGCATCACCGATCTCGGCGGGACGGCGGTATTTCGTGCGGAGGACGGGACCGGAGGGCCACGCGAGGTCGGGCTCTGGCGGACGGACGGCACGTCGGCCGGGACCTTCGAGCTGAAGACCTTCGACCTGGGCGACTACGGCAGCTCGCTCTGGATCGTCGCGGTCGGTGGGACCGCGTTCCTCGGCCCACGGCACGGCGCGCACGCCGGCGAGCTGTGGCGCTCGGACGGCACCGAGGCGGGGACGACCCTGGTCAAGCGCATCGGCCCCGGTGCGCAGTACGGCAACCTGACCGAGGGCAGCGAGCTCGCGGGGGCGCTCCTGTTCGCCGCGAACGACAGGCTGCACCGCAAGGAGCTGTGGCGCTCGGACGGCACCGAGGCGGGGACGGCACTGGTCGAGGACATCAACAGGAGGGTGGCCTTCGAGATCGGGCGCGCGCCGGTCCACGATCTCGAGGAGGGCACGCTCACCGTACAGGTCCGGGCGGACGGCGCCGGACGCTTCGAGGTCAAGCCGACTCCGCGGCTGCGGCGGTCGGTGGCGGACCTGGCCGCCCCCGGCCTCGCGGACATCATCCTCCGGCCGACCAGGCTCGGTCTGCGCACGCTCCGCCGTACCGGTCAACTGCAGGTGACGGCGCGGTTCGCCTACACGCCCTGCAGCGGAATCGGCGGCACCGAGAAGCGCTCGTTCGTGCTGCGGATGCGGTGAGCGCGTGGCAGGTGTGGGCCATTTGGGCGATGTGCATCGCGCGTCCTGGTCCTAGATTCAGCCCATGAGTCGCCCGCGTCGTACGGCGGGACGGATTGCCCTGACGGGGACCGCCGCGGCGGTCGTGGCCGCCACCGGCGCGGCGGTGCCGGTCGACGGGGCGCCGAGCGATGCGGGGTCCGCGGTCGCGGAGCCCAGCGCGGGTGAGCAGCGGGGTGCGGCGCGCGCGGTCTGCGACGGACCCGTGCGCACCGCCAGGAGCTCACCGAGCTACCTGACCGCGATGGACGGGCAGGTCTTCTTCAGCGCCGCCGAGGTCGGGTACCGGTGGCGGCTGTGGCGCTCGGACGGGACGGAGGAGGGCACGGTCAGGATCGGGCCCGGTGGTCCGAGTGACATCGTCGCCCTCGACTCGACGCTGCTGATGAACGCCAGGGGCCGGGGCTCGGGCGCGGAGCTGTGGCGCTCCGACGGCACCCGAGCAGGGAAGGACCTGGTCAAGGACATCTTCACGGGCCGGCGCGGTTCGGGCCCGTCCCAGCTGACGGTCGTCGGCGACACGGTGTACTTCGTGGCAACCGACCGCGCGCACGGCGAGGAGCTGTGGCGCACCGACGGCACCGAGGCGGGCACCGTGCTGGTCAAGGACATCGGCGTCCCCGGCGGGACGCCGCGCGGGGGCGACCCCTACGGCCCGGAGGGTCTGACCGCTGTGGGCGACCAGCTGTTCTTCACGGCCGACGACGGGGTGCACGGCCGGGAGCTGTGGCGGACGGACGGCACCCGGGCCGGGACGGTGCTGGTCGCGGACATCGAGGAGGGCCGCCGGAAGTACGGGCCGTGGGACCTGACCGCGGTCGGTGACACCGTCTTCTTCACCGCCGACGACGGGGTGCACGGGCGGGAGCTGTGGCGCTCCGACGGCACGGCGGCGGGGACGGCGCTGGTCAGGAACATCAAGCCCGGCCGATCGCGCTACGGTCCCGAGGCCCTGATCGCCATGGGCGACCTGCTGTTCTTCATCGTCGATGACGGGGTGCACGGGCGGGAGCTGTGGCGCTCCGACGGCACCCGGGCCGGGACGGTGCTGGTCAGCGACGTCGACCCGAGTCCTGACTCGTACGCCGGCGCCGACAACCCCGTCGTCGTGGACGACACGATCTTCTTCACCGGCGGGCTCGGTGACGACTTCGGGCTCTGGGCCACCGACGGATCCGAGGGCGGCACGGCTCTGATCGCCGCCGGCCTCGACTACTGGTCCTACGGGGAGTACTACTACGGCTATGCGGCGCCGATCGGCGGGATGCTCTACCTCTCACCGCCCATGGACGAGGGCTGGCAGCTGTGGCGCTCGGACGGAACGAAGGCGGGGACCGTGCTGGTCAAGGAAGGTCGTGGCGGCTTCTACGGCGGCCCGGCCTACATGACCGACGTCGGCGGGACCGCCTACTTCACCGCCGACGACGGCCGGCACGGCCGGGAACTCTGGCACTCGGACGGGACCGGGGCCGGCACGGCGCTGGTCAAGGACATCAACACGACCGTCGCCTTCTCCATCGGCCGGGTCCGCGCCCGCGACCTCGACGCGGGGACGCTGACCGTGCGGGTGCGTGTCGAGGGTGCCGGCCGGCTCACGCTGAAGCGGGCTCCGCGGCTGAGGCGGTCGATCACCACGCTGGATGCCCCGGGCAAGGTCGAGGTCACGCTCCGTCCGACACGTCTCGGCCTGCGCCTGCTCCGCCGGACCGGGCAGCTCACGGTCACGGCGCGCTTCGCCTACGAGCCGTGCAGCGGGATCGGCGGCACCGAGAAGCGCTCCTTCACCCTCCGGATGCGGTGAGCGCGCCGGAGGCTGAGGGTGACCCGTCCGGGCTGACGGAGATCCGCTTCCACCACAGCCCGTCGCTCCCCCGCGTCCTGGAGGAGGCTGGCTGCTCGCTGCTGGTCTCGACCTACCAGGCCGGCCAGCTGGTCTCGGTCGGTGTCGCGGACGGGCGACTCGAGTTCGCCTTCCGCCGCTTCGAGCAGGCGATGGGGGTGGCGGTCGGTGCGGAGCGGGTCGCCGTCGGCGGCAAGGGGCAGATCTGGTTCCTCCAGGATCACTCCGACATCGCGGGCTCGATCGCCCCGGCGGGCCGCCACGACCGCTGCTGGGTGCCGCGCTCGACCGCGATCACCGGCAGCATCGCCTGCCACGAGCTCGCCTGGGGCATCGACCGCGAGGGGCGCCCCGACCTGTGGATCGTCAACACCCTGTTCTCGTGCCTGGCCGGTCTGGACGAGCGCTTCAGCTTCGTCCCGCGCTGGCGCCCGCCGTTCATCACCGGGTACGCCGCCCAGGACCGCTGCCACCTCAACGGCCTGGCGATGCGTGCGGGCGCGCCGGCGTACGTCACCGTGATGGCGCCCACCGACGAGCCGCGCGGCTGGCGGAGCTCGCGCAACGACACCGGCGCGGTGATCGACGTGGCGTCCGGGGAGGTCGTCACCGCGGGCCTGGCGATGCCCCACTCGCCGCGCTGGTACGACGGGCAACTGTTCGTCCTCAACTCGGGGCTGGGATGCCTCGAGCGGGTCGACCTCGCCACCGGGCGGCGCGACCAGGTGGCGGCGGTGCCCGGCTACGCGCGGGGGCTGGCGTTGTACCGGGGCCTGGCCTTCGTCGGTCTCTCCAAGATCCGGGAGACGGCGGTCTTCGGCGGAACGCCGATCGCCGCGCACCACGACGAGCTCAAGTGCGGGGTGGGCGTGGTCGAGCTCGCGACGGGGACCACGATCGCGACCCTGCAGTTCGCCAACGGGGTCGAGGAGATCTTCGACGTCCAGGTCGTGCCGGGGGCCCGGTGCCCGACGTTCGGTGGTGCGCCCGGCGACGGAGACGAGATCTGGGTGCTTCCGGGCGGTTGATGCGCACGTCCGGGGATCGGGTCGCCCCGGAACGCGGCGAGGGCGCCGGGACCGATCGGTCCCGACGCCCTCGCCGGATCACTGGTGCGGACGAGCCGCGGTCACTACGGGCAGACGCGCCCGACCTGGCAGCGTCGGACCACGTCGAAGCTGCCCGAGGCGGTGGCCCCGGAGCGCAGCCCGACCGCGCGGACGGTCTTGGTGCCCCACCAGATGTCCACGCCGAACGACGCCGTGTAGCGGCCGCGGGCGTCGGCGCGCGCCCCCTGCGGGGAGATCCGCTCGTCCTGGTAGGTCACGGCGACACGCTCGCCGGGGACCAGGCCGGTGACCGTCACCGTCTGCTCGTCGGAGGCGCGGACCCGGTCGTCTGCCAGGCGCAGGCGGAGCTCCTTCACCGTGAAGACCCGGACGGTGGTGACGCCGCGGCGGTCGCTCTCGGCGCCGGTCAGGACGACCCGGGCCTTGCCGGTGCCCAGACCGCTCGGGACGGTCACCGTGCGCTGGACCTTCCCGTGGCGGCCGGCGTTGCCGGTCGCGACGGTGGTGTCACCGACGGTGACGGTGAAGGCCTCGCGGGGGTCGAGCCCGCGGGCGCGGATGGTGATCCGGTCACCGGCCAGGCGCAGGCCCTTGCCGGCGCGGACCGTGAGCGCCTCGGCCTCGCGGCGGAGGTCGACGGTGACCTGGGCCCGGGTGACGCCGTTCTCGTTGCGCGCGGTGAGGACGTAGGTGTTCACCCCGACGGCGGTCGGGGTGACCGACTCGGTACCGCTCGTGGCACGGTCCCCGGTCCAGCGGCCGCGGGCGGTGAGGCTGGTCGCCTCGGCGGAGGACCAGGTCAGCGTCGTGGACTGGCCGCGACGCAGCGTGGACTTCGCGACGCTCAGCTCCAGGTCCGGTGCCAGGTTCGTGGCCACGTCGCCGGCGGGCGTCGTGGTGTCGACCGCGTCGGCGTACCCGGCGAGGTGGGCGGTGACCCGGACCGAGATCGCCTGGTGCAGCTCGGCGGCGGTGAGGGTGTACGTCGCCTGGTCAGCGCCGGAGATCGGCGAGCCGTCGGCGTACCACTGGTAGCCGAAGGAGTCCGCGGCCGGGACGGTGGTGCCGGTGCCGGCGGT
This sequence comes from Nocardioides sp. GY 10113, assembly GCF_004919105.1. GTDB lineage: Bacteria > Actinomycetota > Actinomycetes > Propionibacteriales > Nocardioidaceae > Nocardioides. Next base: position 29,460 of record NZ_STGK01000001.1, on the reverse strand, counting down.
CAGCGTCTCGCCGACCTTGAACGTGCCGGAGATCGAGGCGGTCGGGCCGGTGCTGAACGTGCCCGGCAGCACCGCCGCGGTCGTCGTGCTGGACGAGGCGGTGTCGAAGTACGAGCGGGTCGCGCTCGCGTCGACCCGCAGCGGCGCACCGAGGTCGGCGGCGGTCGGGGTGTAGGTGCCGCCGGTGCTGGCCGTCGGCGAGCCGCCGACCCAGGAGTACGCGACGGCGGCGTCGGCCGGGTCGAGCCCGGTAACGCTCGCGGTCAGCGGGACGCCGACCTTCGGCGTACCGGTGATGGTGGGGTTCGGCAGCGTGATGGTGCCGCCGTCCACCGGGCCGACGCCGGTCGAGGTCTTCGTGGTGGCGTCGGGGTATCCGTAGAGGGTGGCGCCGACCCGGACGCTGATGGTGTGGCCGGCGTCGGCGTTCACCGGCTGGTACGTCGTGCCGGTGGCACTCGCGATCGGGTTGCCGTCGCGCAGCCACTGGTAGGTCTTCGTGGCGCTCGCGGGGGTGGTGGTCAGCGAGGCGGCGTTGACGCTGAGCGTCTGCCCGACGGTGGTGGTGCCGGAGATGGCCGGCGTGCCGGAAAGGGTGATCGCCGACGTCTCCTGCAGGGACCCGCTGGTGATGTAGCGGACGTCGGTGCAGTTGTTGCACTCGTAGCTGGAGTCGCCGATCTCGATCGGCACGACGGCGTCCGGCGCCGCGTCGACGAGCGAGGTGCTGGGCGTGATCCAGAAGTAGCGGCTGTAGTCCAGGTGGATCGCCAGCATGCCCGGGTAGGCAATCACCTCGGAATTGCCGAGGTCGTACGTCGTGGAGGTGCCGAAGATGGCCGTGTCACCGCCGCTGGTGACGACGTCGAAGTCGACCAGCGTGCCGGTGCTGTCGATCATCAGGATGCCGGTCATGGTGCCCCCGTCGTCGAAGGTGACGTCAGTGAGCGTCCACATGCGCTCACCGGCCGCGGAGGCCGGGCTGGCGAGGCCGATGACGAGCGTCGCGAGCGCGGCCGCGAGCGCGACGACGGCCGCCAGGGCGCGGCGCGCGAGGGCGCGGGCCGGGGGTGGAACGTGACTCATGAAGGTGTTTCTCCTCGACAGGTGGGGAACCGCGGGCGAAGCGCTCGAGACCGCGGGAACCGACGAAATCTAGTGACGACCGGGCGCCCCCGACCGGGGACAGGCCAGGGGTTCCGAAACCCGCGGGAAAGTCGGGACATTCGTCCTGGGCCGGAGATGGCAGGGCGATCGCGCCGCCCAGAACATTGACAGTCGTCTATGTCTCCCGCATCCTTGATATCGATATCCGTCGATGTAAGGAGTGGTGATGGACGAGCTGCCCGTCGTGGTGATCGGCGCCGGCCCGCAGGGCCTGGCGGCTGCCGCGCACCTGCTGGAGCGCGGCCTCGAGCCGCTGGTGCTCGAGTCCGGCAGCGGACCGGCGTCCGCGATCGCCGAGTGGGGGCATGTCCGGCTCTTCTCCGCCTGGCCCGAGCTGGTCGACGCGGCCTCGGCCCGGTTCCTCGAGCCGACCGGCTGGTCGGCGCCGACCGAGGGGTACCCGACCGGTGCGGAGTGGATCGAGCGGTACCTGGCGCCGCTCGCCGCCGCGCTCGGTGACCGCGTCCGGTACGACGCGCGGGTCGTCGGCGTCGGGCGCAAGGGCCGCGACCGGCTGGTCGACGCCGACCGCGCGGCGCAGCCGTTCACCGTCCACCTGACCAGCGCAGACGGCCGCGAGGAGCGGGTCGAGGCGCGCGCCGTCATCGATGCCTCCGGCACCTGGCGCGGGCCCAGCCCCGCCGGCGCCGACGGCATCCCCGCCCTCGGCGAGCGCGCCGCCGCCGACCTGATCGCCTACCAGGTGCCCGACCGCGCCCACCCCGAGCGGTACGCCGGCCGGCACACCGTCGTGGTCGGCGCCGGCGCCTCGGCGTTCAACGCCGTCCACGAGCTGGTCCGGATCGCCGCCGACCACCCGGGCACCCGCGTCACCTGGGCGATCCGCCGCGGTGTCACCGCCGACACCTTCGGCGGCGGCGCCGCCGACCAGCTCCCCGAGCGGGGTGCGGTGGGCCAGCGGGCCAAGGCTGCCGTCGAGTCGGGTGCGGTCGAGCTGGTCACCGGGTTCCGCACCGCCGAGATCCGCCGCGAGCCCGGTGCCGGCGGTGCGGATCGGGCCGTGCTGGTCGGCGAGGACGGGCGTGCGCTGCCCGCCGCCGACACGGTCGTGGTGCTGACCGGCTTCCGGCCCGACCTGTCGTTCCTCTCCGAGCTGCGGCTGGACCTCGACCCGACCCTGCAGGCCCCGCGCCGGGTGGCGGCCGAGGTCGACCCGAACATCCACTCCTGTGGCTCGGTGCAGGCCACCGGCGCCGCCGACCTGGCCCAGCCCGAGCCCGACCTCTACCTGGTCGGCATGAAGTCCTACGGCCGGGCGCCCACCTTCCTGGCGCTGACCGGCTACGAGCAGGTCCGCAGCGTCGCCGCGGCGCTCGCCGGCGACCACGAGGCGGCCGCCCGCGTGGAGCTGGCGCTGCCCGACACCGGCGTCTGCGGCGGTGCGGGCCTCTACGACGAGCCCGAGGGCGCCGGCGGCTGCTGCGCGCCCACCCCCGTCGTCCTCACCCTCGGGGCGTCCCTGCACGGGTGAGCGCGAGTCGGCAGATGCTCTCTGCCGACTCGCGGCTCGGGGGGTCAGGAACCCGCGGTTCGCCCCTTGACGCCCAGGTCGATCCCGATCGCGACCGGCCACAGGTAGGAGCCGAAGAGCGCCACGTAGAAGGCGACCTGCGCGGCGCCGGAACCCACCGCCGTGCCGACCACCATGGCGATGGCCGCCGCCGAGACGGCCAGCCCGAACCAGGCCACGGGACGGTGGACGACCCGTGCCCGCAGCGCCACCCACGACACCGTGCCGACCATCGCGCAGGTGACGGCCAGGACGAGCGAGCCCAGGGCGTCGGCGACGAGAGTGGCGTCGTACAGCGTGGTGATGGTCCGGTCGGGGAGGTCGTCGACGTCCGGTACGAACAGCCACACGCCGTAGAAAGCGGTGAAGAGCAGCAGCTGGAGCGCGGTGAACCCGCCGGCGACGAGCGCGAACGGCGCGGCGACCGTCCCGGGCCGGGCGCGCTCGAGGATCCGGCTGACCGCCCCGAGCAGGGCGAGCAGGGCGACGACCCCGACCACCGACGCGACGGCGTTGAACGTCAGGGTCGTCGAACCGGCATCGACGTACGCGCGGATGTCGCCGGCGCCGGCGGTGGTGCGGTCGGGGGCCTCGGGGGTGGTGCTGAAGAGGAAGCAGACCAGCCAGGCCACGCCCGCGACCAGCGCCACGCGGTGCGGACGGGAGCCTGGCGGGACGGCCTGCGTTGTCGTCGGGTGGTCGGTCGCTGACCCGGGCTTCTCGGTCGTGCTCATCGCGTGCCTCCTGGGGCGAGGTGGAAGGGACGCCCCACCGTCCGCCGGGCGGCGTCCCGCCGAACAGGGCCGCCCGCCCCGCGGGTGCCCGCCCCCGCGCCCGGCCGGAGCCGGGACATCTGTCCCTCCCCGACGGGACGCTCCGATGGCTACGGTGAGTCCCCCGTCACCACCCAGGAGCGCCGATGAGCGGACCGCGCGGAGCCGGCTGGCGCAGCGCCGCCAGGGTCGCCGTCGTCGCGACGCTCGCGGCGATGCTGGCCGTGCTGCTGCTTGTCGGGTACGCCGCCGGGCGCTGGGCCGGGACGGAGGCCTCCTCGGTCACCGACCTGGTGTGGGCGCTCAGCTTCCTGGCCTTCCCTGTGGTCGGGGCGCTGATCGCGTGGCACCGGCCTCGGCTGCCGCTCGGCTGGGTGTGGCTCGGCGTCGGGGTCGCCCAGACCTCGGCCGCCGGCTGGGGCCTGGTCGCCCAGCACGCCGCCGGCACCGGCCGCGAGGCGGTGGCCGACTGGGCCAGCCTGGTGGAGAACCTCAGCTTCGGCACGGCGTTCGTGCTGGCGACGACGTTCGGGCTGCTGCTCTTCCCCGTGGCCGGCGTCCCGCTGCGAGCGACCCTGCTGCGGATCAGCGTGGTCGCGACGCCGCTGATGCTGGTCGGCTACGCCCTGGCCACCGGCAGGATCGAGGACGACCTGGGTCGGGAGAGCCCGCTGGCTGTGGCGGCCTGGGCGCCCTGGCCGCGGGTGGTCGGCGACCTCGCCGGCGACCTGCTGCTGTTGGTCACGCTGGGCGCCGCCGCGACCCTGCTGGTGGCCTGGCGGCGGGCCCGCGGCGAGGACCGCATCCGCCTGATGTGGCTCGGGCTCGGCGCCCTCGTGCTGCTGCTCGCCGCCACCTTCGGCACGGTGCTGGCCGTGGGCACCGGACTGCCCGCGGTCGGCCCCCTCGCCGAGGCGGTCGTCGTCGTCGCGATCCCGCTGGCGGTCGGCGTCGGCGTGCTGCGCGTCGGCCTGTTCGATGTCGAGGCCGTCGTCGACCACACCATCGTGTACGCCGTCCTCACCGGGCTCGTGCTCGCCACCTACGTCGCCTCTGTCGCCGTGGCGACCGGCTTCCTCGGCGACGATGCGGCGCGCGGCGCCTCCCTGGTGGCCAGCGCCGCGGTCGCGGTGTCGCTCAGCCCCATCAAGGAGCGGCTGCAGCGCCGCGTCGACCGCCTCGTCTACGGCGACCGGGACCGGCCCTACTCGGTGCTCGCCGGCCTCGCCGCCCGACTCGAGCGGACCACCGCGCTCGATGAGCTCCTGGCGGCGGTGACCGACACCATCGGGCGGGCGTTGCGGCTCGCCTACGTCCGGGTCGAGCTCGACCAGTTGCGCCTGGAGCCCGGGCCGGCCGCGCCGGCGGGTGCGGTCGCCCTGCCGTTGGTCGCCCACGGCCGTCAGGAGGGGGTGCTCGTGGTCGGCGGGCGCAGCGGGCGGGCGGTCTTCTCCGAGCACGAGCTGGCCCTGCTGCGTGACCTGGCCACCCAGGTCGCCCGTGAGGTACGGGTCGCCCGCCTCGCCCGCGACCTGCAGGAGTCCCGGGAGCGGATCGTCCGGGCACGGGAGGAGGAGCGGCTGCGCGTACGCCGTGACCTGCACGACGGCATCGGCCCCACCCTGGCAGCAGCGGGCCTCCAGGTCGATGCTCTGCGCGACCGGTGGATCAGCGAGGACCCCGAAGTGGACGCGCTGCTGGCGAAGGTCAAGGCGGAGATCGCCGACTCGGTGGCGGACGTGCGCCGCGTCGTCGACGGATTGCGGCCGCCGGCGCTTGACGACCTGGGCCTGGCCGGAGTGGTCAGGGTGCACGCCGAGGACCTCACCGCGGCCGGGCTGATCGTCGATGTCGACTGCCCGCCGGATCTGGCCGTGCCGAGCGCGGCGGTGGAGGTGGCGGCGTACCGGATCGTGACCGAGGCCGTGACGAACGTCGTCCGGCACGCACGAGCGGGGCGCTGCACGGTGCGGATGCGGCTCACGGACGGATGGTTGTTGGTCGAGGTGCTCGACGACGGGGTCGGCCTCGGTGGCGCGGTCGGTGCGGGCGTGGGCACGGCCTCGATGCGGGAGCGAGCGACCGAGCTGGGCGGCGAGGTCACGATCGGCGAAGGACCCCGCGGCGGGACCGTGGTCGCGGCCCGGCTGCCCGTGGATGGGGGCACCTGATGGCCGCTCCCGATGGCGCGCGGTCCGTTCGTGTGCTGATCGTCGATGACCACCCGATCTTTCGCGACGGGCTGCGGACCGCGCTCTCCGGCACCGACGAGTTAGTGGTGGTGGGCGAGGCCGGCGACGTGCACGCTGCGCTGGCGGCCGTCGACGAGCTAGGGCCCGACGTGGTGCTGATGGACCTCAACATGCCCGGCACCAACGGCATCGAGGGGACCCGGCTGGTGCGGGCGCGGGCCGGCTGTGCCGTGCTGGTGCTGACGATGCAGTCCGACGACGACTCCGTGTACGCCGCGGTCCGAGCCGGCGCGGCCGGCTACCTGCTGAAGGGCGCCGACCGCGGAGAGGTGATCCGGGCGGTGGTCGGGGTGGCCAACGGCGAGGCTGTGTTCGGACCCCAGGTCGCCGCGCGGATGCTGGCCCACCTGTCCGGCGAGGGCCCGGCCCGGGGGCGACCGTTTCCCCAGCTGACCGAACGGGAGCGCGACGTCCTCGACCTGGTCGCCCGGGGGCTGGGCAACCAGGCGATCGCGCACCGGCTGTCCCTGTCGCCGAAGACGGTCCGCAACAACGTCTCGACGATCCTGGGCAAGCTGCACGCCGTCGACCGCGCGGAGGCGATCGAGCGGGCCCGCGACCAGGGGCTGGGCGAACCCGGGCCGCGCTGAGCCGGCCGAGGTTCGGCGGAGGCCTCTGCCGACTCGGCTCCCGTCCCGCGCGTCGGCGCTGGGACCTCTGTCGCCCCCGCGCTCAGCGGGCGGTGGTGCGCCGGTACTGCCGCACCGAGAGCGGCACGAACACCACCAGGATCAGCACCACCCAGACCAGCGTGTACGCCTCGGGGTGCTGCATCGGCCAGGCGTCGGACGGCGGCATCCCCCCGGTGTTGCCGAACAGCTCCCGGGAGGCCTGCGTCAGCGCGGAGACCGGGTTCCACTCGACCAGGGTCTGCAGCACCCCGCTGAACGACTCGGTCGGCACGAACGCGTTCGAGACGAACGTCAACGGCATGATCACGATGAAGGAGGCGTTGTTGATGACGTCGACGCTGGGCACGAGCAGCCCGACGTAGGCCATCACCCAGCTGATCGCGTAGGCGAAGAGCAGCAGCAGCGCGAAGCCGGCCAGCGCGTCGGCGGCACCCTCGCGGATCCGCCAGCCGACCAGCAGTCCGGTGACGGCCATGATGATCAGCGACAGCACGTTGTAGACCACGTCGGAGGTGGTCCGGCCGACCAGCACCGCCGAGTGCGACATCGGCAGCGACCGGAACCGGTCGATGATCCCCTTCTGCATGTCCTCGGCCAGCCCGGCGCCGGTGAAGGTGGCGCCGAAGACGACCGTCTGGGCGAAGATGCCCGCGATCAGCCACTCCTTGTAGTCGACCGCGCCGCCGGGGTCGATCGCGCCGCCGAAGACGAACGCGAAGAGCAGCACGAACATGATCGGGCTGATCAGGACGAAGACCAGGATCTCCGGCACCCGCTTGATCTTGATCAGGTTGCGCTGGGCCACCACCCAGCCGTCTGCGAGGGCCTGGGTGAGGGTGGCTCGACCGGCGGTGTGGTGCCGGTCGGTCGTCTGCTGGACGCTCATCGGGACACCTCCGTCCTCGCGCGGTCCTTGCCCGCTGTCGCCTCGGCCGCGTGGCCGGTCAGGGAGAGGAACACGTCGTCCATCGTCGGGCGGCGCAGTCCGACGTCGAGCACGGTCACCGTCCGTTCCTCGAAGCCGTGCAGCACGCGCAGCAGATCGCCGGTCCCGGTGCCGCGGACCGCGGCGGTCAGCTCGCGACCGTTCTCCCCGACCACCACCTCGCCCGCCGCCACCGCGGCCAGCACGTCGCGCGCCGCGTCGCGGTCCTCGCTGTCGGCGAGGACCACCTCGATCCGCTCGCCCCCGGTGCGGGCCTTCAGCTCGTCGGCGGTGCCGCGGGCGATCTCGCGACCGTGGTCGATCACCAGGATCTCGTCGGCCAGCTTGTCGGCCTCCTCCAGGTACTGCGTGGTCAGCAGCAGGGTCGCGCCCCCGGCGACCAGCTCGCGGATCACGTCCCACATCTGCTGGCGGCTGCGCACGTCCAACCCGGTGGTCGGCTCGTCGAGCACCAGGACGGGTGGCTCGGCGACCAGTGCGCCCGCCAGGTCCAGGCGCCGCCGCATGCCGCCGGAGTAGGTCTTGGACGGCCGATGCGCGGCATCGGCGAGGTCGAACCGGTCCAGCAGCTCGGTCGCCCGCTCCTGGGCCCGGGCCTTGCCCAGGTGGTAGAGCCGGCCGACCATCACCAGGTTCTCGTAGCCGGTCAGGTGCTCGTCGACCGCGGCGTACTGCCCGGACAGGCCGATGTTCGCCCGCACCGCGGTCGGCTCCCGCCGTACGTCGAACCCGGCCACCTCCGCCTCGCCCTCGTCGGGCACCAGCAGCGTGGTCAGGCAGCGCACCGCCGTGGTCTTCCCTGCGCCGTTGGGGCCGAGCAGGGCCAGCACCCGGCCCTGGTCGACATCGAGGTCGAGGCCGCGCAACGCCTCCACGTCGCCGTACCGCTTGGTCAAGCCGCGGGCGCGGATCATGGTCGTCATCGCTCGTTGCCTCCGCTGCTGGGTGATCCGGACTCTTCGACACTACGGACCGGCGCCGACAGTGCGACTCATCGATCGGGGCGCGAGCGCCGCACGACGGGGTCCTGCATCAAGTGATGGAGGTCACTGCCTAGAGTGCCGTCCATGCCCCCACACGTCGTCCCCCCCAGCGACCGGGCCGTGGAGAAGCTGCAGACGCTCGTCCGGATCCCGACGGTCTCCGACCGCGATCCCGCGAACGTCGACACGGCCGCGTTCGACGCGTTCGTCGACGCGCTGCTGGAGCAGTTCCCGGTCCTGCACGAGCACCTCGAGCTCACCCGTGTCGACACCCACGGCCTGCTCTTCCGCTGGCCCGGTGAGTCCGCGGCGCGACCGGTGGTGCTGATGGCCCACCTCGACGTGGTGCCGGTCGGCGACGAGGCGCGTTGGACGCACCCGCCGTTCTCCGCCGAGATCCACGACGGCTCCGTCTGGGGTCGCGGCACGCTGGACGACAAGGGCTCCCTGGTCGCCATCTGCGAGGCCGTCGAGTCCCTCATCGGGGCCGACGTGGTCCCCGCGCAGGACGTCTGGCTCTCCTTCGGCTGCAACGAGGAGGTCTCCGGCGCCGCGGCGATCCTCGCGGTCGAGGAGCTGAAGCGCCGGGGCGTGCGGCCGTGGTTCGTGCTCGACGAGGGCGGCGCGATCGCGGCCGAGGCGTTCCCCGGGATCTCCGCGCCGGTGGGCGTGGTCGGGGTGACCGAGAAGGGCGTCACCTCGCTGGAGCTGGTCGCCACCGGCGACGGCGGCCACGCCTCCACGCCGGCCAAGAACGGCCCGACGGTCCGGCTGGCCCGGGCCATCACCCGGCTCGACGCCGCGCCGATGCCGGCCCGGCTGCCCGACGTCACCCTCGAGCTCTTCCGGCGGATGGCGCCCGCGGCCCGGCGCCCGCTGCGCCCGGTGCTGCGTCGGATCCTCGACGCCGAGCGGCTGCGCCCGTTGGTCACCCGCGCGCTGCTCGCCGCCGGTCCCGAGGCCGCCTCGATGGCCCGGACGACCTTCGCCGTCACCACCCTCTCCGGCTCCCCCGCCCTGAACGTGATCGCCTCCACCGCGAAGGCCGGCGTCAACATCCGGATCATGGTCGGCGACTCGGTCGCCGACGTGATCGCCCACGTCAAGGGCGTGATCGACGACGACAGCATCCGCGTCGACGTCATCGAGTCGAACGAGCCCAGCCCCGTCTCGCCGTACGACGACGAGGCGTTCGCCCTGATCGAGCGGACGATCACGGAGCGCTTCCCCGACGCGGTGGCCGCGCCGTACGTGATGATGGCCGCTACCGACGCCCGCTTCTTCACCGCGATCTGCGACCGGGTCTACAGGTTCACGCCGTTCCGGATGGACAAGGCCCAGCGCGAGTCGATCCACACCTACGACGAGCACCTCGGCGTCCAGGCGTTCCTGGACGGCATCGACTGGTACCGGCAGCTGATCGTCTCGCTGCCCGAGGGAACGGACCCCGCATGAGCCTCCCCGCCCCCACGCTGACCCCGGCCCGCGGCCTGGTCGCGATCGTCGGCTTCCTCGTCTTCGTCGAGTTCGCCAGCGGCATCCTGCAGGGCTACTACACGCCGATCTTCTCCGACATCGCCGACCACCTCGGGATCAGCGACGCGGACGTCAACTGGTTCGAGGCCGCGCAGCTGATCGTCTCGGCGCTCGCCGTGCCGCCGCTGGCCCGGCTCGGTGACCTGGCCGGCCACAAGGCCGTGCTGCTGTGTGCCACCGCCGCGACCGCGGCCGGCTCCTGGGTGATGGCGTTCGCCCCCGGCTTCACCACCTTCCTGGTCGGCGTCGCCCTCCAGGGCGCCTACGTGGTCTGGTTGCCGCTCGAGGTCGCGATCGTCTACCGGCGTACCAGCGGCAACCCGCGCCAGCACCAGCTGACCCGGCGTTCCGCGGCGATCCTGGTCGGCGCCCTGCAGCTCTCGGTGATCGTCGGTGCGCTCACCAGCGGCGCGCTGGTCGGCTCGGTCTCGATGACCACGCTGCTGATGCTGCCCGCGATCGCGGTCACCGCCTGCTTCGTGGTGATCTGGTTCGGCATCGAGGACGTGCCCGGCACCGCCGGCCGCGCCTCCCTGGCGGCGATGGACCTGCGCGGCCTCGCGCTGCTGACCGCGGGCCTCGGGCTGGTCATGGCCGGCCTGATCGCGGTCCGCCTGCAGGGCCCCGGCTCGCCGTTGCCGTGGCTGCTGCTGCTCGCCGGCGCCGCGACGATGGTGGTCTTCGTGCGCGCCGAGCTCGCCATCGAGGAGCCCCTGGTCGACGTCCGACTCCTCGCGTCGAGCGGGCAGTGGCAGGTCCAGCTCTGTGCGTTCCTCTTCGGCATGTCGGTGCTCGGTGCCCAGATCCCGCTCTCCACGTTCGCCCGCACCGATCCCGACGTGGTCGGCTACGGCCTCGGCGCCAGCGCTGCCTTCGTCTCCACGTTGGTCGGGGTCTACGTCATCTTCATGGCCGTCGGCGCGTTCAGCCTGCCGCTCACCTCCCGGCTGTTCGGCGAGCGCGGCGCGCTGGTGGTCTCCGCGGTGCTGGCCGGCACCGGCTACGCGCTGTGGCTGCCCCTGCACGGCAGCACCGGCCAGGCGCTGGTGAACATGATGGTGATCGGCGTCGGCTCCGGTGCCCTGGTGGCGGCCCTGCCGGCGGTGGCGGCCGCGGCGGCACCGCCGGAGCGCACCGGGTTCGCCACCGGCATGACCAACGGCATCAAGACCGTCGGTGGCGCCATCGCCTCGGCCGTCTTCGCGATCGCGCTCTCGGCGACAGGTTCGCTGGACGCGGCCGGTGAGGGTCACGCCCCGCTGGCGGGCTACCTGACCGTGTGGGCGGTCTGCGCCGTGTCCGCGTACGCCGCGGCCGTCGCGCTGGCCTTCCTCCCGCGACGTACCGCCCAGGCCGGAAGCGACGTACTCTCGCACGCATGACCCCCGCCGCGGCCCTGCTCGTCGACGCTCTCGGCAGGGTCGCGGAGGATGTCGCCGGCGTCCTCGACGGCCTCGACGAGACCCACCTCAGCGCCCGGGTCGGCACCGGCGCCAACCCGATCGGCTGGCTGGTCTGGCACCTGACCCGCGTCCAGGACGACCACGTGGCCGGGGTCGCCGGGTCCGAGCAGGTGTGGAGCGCCGAGGGGTACGTCGGCCGGTTCGGCCTGCCGCTCGATGCCGCCGACCTCGGCTACGGCCACACGAGCGAGCAGGTCGCCGCGGTCCGGGGGTTCTCGGCGGAGCTGCTGCGCGAGTACCACGACGCGACCTACCGGCGCAGCGCGGCGTACCTGGGCACGATCTCCGACGCCGATCTCGGCCGGGTCGTCGACGAGCGTTGGGACCCGCCGGTGACGCTCGGCGTGCGGCTGGTCAGCGTGGCCAACGACTGCGCCCAGCACGTCGGCCAGGCGGCGTACGTGCGGGGTCTGTTGACGGGGTGGAGGCCCGCGTCGGGCTGACGCCGGGGGTGGTTTCGAGGCTCGCTGCGCTCGCACCTCAACCACCGCGGGCGCGCTGCGCTCGCGCCTCAACCACCGGGGGCGCGCTGCGCTCGCGCCTCAACCACCGGGGGCGCGCTGCGCTCGCGCCTCAACCACCGGGGGCGCGCTGCGCTCGCGCCTCAACCACCGGGGGCGCGCTGCGCTCGCGCCTCAACCACCGGGGGCGCGCTGCGCTCGCGCCTCAACCACCGGGGGCGCGCTGCGCTCGCGCCTCAACCACCGGGGGCGCGCTGCGCTCGCGCCTCAACCACCGGGGGCGCGCTGCGCTCGCGCCTCAACCACCGGGGGCGCGCTGCGCTCGCGCCTCAACCACCGGGGGCGCGCTGCGCTCGCGCCTCAACCACCGGGGGCGCGCTGCGCTCGCGCCTCAACCACCGGGGGCGCGCTGCGCTCGCGCCTCAACCACCGGGGGCGCGCTGCGCTCGCGCCTCAACCACCGGGGGCGCGCTGCGCTCGCACCTCAACCACCGGGGGCGCGCTGCGCTCGCACCTCAACCACCGGGGGCGCGCTGCGCTCGCACCTCAACCACCGCGGGCGCCACCGGTGGTCAGGCCGCGGCAGGCACCGATCGCGTCACCCGGTAGCGCACGAACGAGGGCACCGCGATCGCCGCGATCACGGTCCCGACCACCACCAGTACGCCGCCGCCGGCGGCTGCCGCCGCGGTGCCGACCACCGCGGCGCTCGCCCCGTGGGCGACGTCGGCCAGCCGGGGCCCGCCCGCGACGACCACGATGAAGATGCCCTGCAGGCGCCCGCGCACGGCGTCGGAGGCGGCCGACTGCAGCATGCTCATCCGGAACGCCGCGGAGGCCATGTCGGCGGCGCCGCCGATGACGAGCATCAGCACCGCGACGGCGAGCCAGGTGGTCGCCGTGCCGTCCTGGCGGGTCGCCGCCCCCACGGCGAGGCCGAAGCCGACCATGCTCACCCCCCAGGCGAGGATGCACCACACCACGGCCAGCCCCTGGCGGCTGATCCGGGAGACCCAGCCCGACAGCATGCCGCCGACCACCGCACCGGCGGGGATGCCGGCGAAGAGCAGCGCGAAGACGAGGCCGCCGTCCTCGGGGCCGCCGAAGCTCTCGTGCGCGATCTGCGGGAAGAGCGCCCGCGGCATCCCGAACAGCATCGCGATGATGTCGACGACGAACGACATCATCAGCACCGGCTGGGTGCGCAGGTAGGCCAGGCCCTCGGCGACCGAGCGCAGGCCCGGGGCGCCGGCCGGGGCGTCGAGGACCGGGAGCCGGGGCAGCCGGATCACCGCGCTCAGGGTGGCCAGCAGGAAGATCGCGTCGAGCAGGTAGAGCCAGGAGAAGCCGGTGACCGGGATCAGCATGCCGGCGACCAGCGGTCCGGCGATCGCGCCGGCCTGCATGACGGTCATGTTGAGCGAGTTCGCCGAGGGGAGCAGCTCGGCCGGCAGCAGCCGCGGCAGCACCGAGGAGCGGGTCGGCTGGTTGATCGCGAAGAACGCCTGCTGCACGGCGAACAGGGCCAGCAGCAGCCACACGTTCGTCGACCCGGCGGCGGCCTGCAGCCAGAACAGGACGCTGGTGCCGATCAGGCCGGAGGTGGTGACCACCAGCAGGGTGCGGCGGTCGAAGTGGTCCGCGAGCGCGCCGCCCCACAGCCCGAAGACGACCAGCGGGACCAGGCCGAAGACGCCGGTCAGTCCGACGTACGCCGATGAGCCGGTGTCGGCGTAGATCTGCGCCGGGACCGCGACGACCGTCAGCTGGGCGCCGACGACGGTGATGATGTTGGCCAGCCACAGCCGCCGGAAGTGCGGGTTCCGCAGCGGTCGGGTGTCGGCCAGGATCCCGCGGAGACTCACCGGTGGATCCTAGGGACCGCCTGGCGGAGCCCGAAATGCGCGGCGGGACCGGGGTCGGCGCCGACCCCGTGCCCCGCCGCGGCTCGGTGGATGGATCCGGGACGGGTCAGCGAGCAGCCTTGGCGAGCCGCTTCTCCATGCCGTGCAGCAGCTGCAGCACCGCGGGTGCCTTCGCGGCGTCGACCGACCGGTCCGCTTCGAGCACGGTCACGGTGACGTAGCCGTCGGCGAGCTCCTTGGTGTCGGTGCCCTCGGCGTGCTGCACCGGGTTGAGCCCGGGCGCGATGGCGTAGCGGCTCGGGTCGGTCGGGTCCTGGGCGAAGCCGATCCGGGCCAGCGACTCCTGGGAGTTCTCGGCGTAGACGAGGCCGAGCGGCGCCGGCCGCGCCTCGCTGAGGACGGGGTAGTTCACGTTGAGGTACTCCCCGCGCGGCAGCTCCGGCAGACCCGCCGCGATCATCTCGACGAGCAGGTCGGCGGTCTCGCCGTACGCCGCCTCGGCCTCGCGCCCGTAGCTGGTGGCGGTGCTGATCGCGACCGCAGGGACGCCGTACGCGCCGGAGGCGACCGTGGCGGCGGCGACAGTGCCGGAGTAGTTGGTGTCGAAGCCGGTGTTCTGGCCGACGTTGGTGCCCGAGACGACCAGGTCGGGGCGCTCGCCGGCGAAGAGTTGGTCCATCGCGAAGTGGACGGTTCCGGCCGGCGTGGTCGTGACCGACCAGCGGTCCGGGCCGCGCTCGGTCACGGTCACCGCGCCGTAGAACTGGACCTGAGCGCTGACGCCGCTCTGGTTCGCCGCGGGCGCGACCATCGTGACGTGGTGGCCGGCGGCGGTCAGGGCGTCGAAGACGGCGCTGATCCCCGGGGCGTTCCAGCCGTCGTCGTTGGTGAGCAGGATGTCGAGCCCCTCGGTGGGCAGGGTGGCGGGTGCCTCGGACGCTGCTGCGGCCGGCGGTGCGGGCGTCCCGGAGGCGGTGGTGAGGGTCAGCCCGGTCACGGCGAGTGCGGCGCAGGCGGTGGGCAGAAGGAGGCGGCTGGGCTTCATGGGTGGTCCCTTCGGATCGACCTCGTGCAGACCTGACAGGTGTCAGGCGGATGGGCAAACTAGTGATCCCCGTCACATCGACGCCAGTAAAATCCCGGTCGGCGGGATCCGCGCGCCGAGCGGGGGCGCAGAGGCGCCCGTCGGTCCGGCGAGGGCCTCGGTTGCCCCCGGGGAGGGTCTCCGTCGCGGAGAACCCCTCCGTCGCGTGCACGCGGCCTAGGCTGGCGCCGTGACGCGTGCCACTCTCGCCCTCCCCGCCACCGCCGACGCCGACGCCTGGGCGTCCTGGGTCGGCGAGCGCGCCGCCTCCGAGCTCGCGGCCGCCCGCAACCTGGTCCGGCAGGTGCGCGACGCCGACACCGCCGACCCGCGGTCGGTGCTGGTGCTCTGGGACCGCGCCGCGGGGCACCTGGGCAACGCGGCGGCCATGGGCTCCCTGCTCGGCAACGTCCACCCCGACTACTCGGTCCGCGACCTCGCCGACGGGGCGGAGCAGGACGCCCACCGGCTGGCCACGGAGTGGAGCCTGGACCGGGGCCTGTACGAGGTCTTCGCCGCGCTCGACGACGCGGCGCTGGTCGACGACCCGCTGGCCAGCCGTCTGCTGGCGAAGGTGCGCCGGGACTTCCAGCGCTCCGGGGTGGACCGCGACGACGCCACCCGGGCGCGCCTCTCCGAGGTCCAGGAGCGGATCACCGAGCTGGACCAGGAGTTCGGCAAGGCGGTCCGCGACGACGTGCGCACGATCCGGGTGACCCCGGAGCGCCTGGCCGGGCTCCCGCAGGACTGGCTGGAGGCCCACCCGGCCGACGAGGACGGCCTGGTCACCGTGACGACCGACTACCCCGACGCCGTACCGACCCGGATGTTCGCCCGCGACCAGGGTGTCCGCCGCGACATCTCCGTGGCCTTCCTGGAGCGGGGGTGGCCGCACACCGAGCCGCTGCTGACCGAGATGTTCGCGCTGCGCCACGAGCTGGCCACCACCGTGGGCTTCCCCGACTGGCCCTCCTACGACGCCGACGTGAAGATGATCGGCACCGGTGGGGCGATCCCCGCGTTCATCGACAGGATCGCGGCCGCAGCCCAGGGGCCGATGGAGCGCGACCTGGCCGTGCTGCTGGAGCGCTACCGCGCCGACTTCCCGGACGCCGAGGGGATCGAGTCCTACGACGCGATCCACTACCAGGAGCTGGTCCGCGCCGAGCAGTACGACGTCGACTCCCAGCGCGTGCGCACGTACTTCGAGTTCGCCAAGGTCCGCCAGGGCCTGCTGGAGGTGACCGGTCGCCTGTTCGGGCTGGAGTACCGCCCGCTCGACGTGCCGGTGTGGCACGAGGAGGTGACGGCCTACGAGGTGGTCGCCGGGGACCGGGTCCTCGGCCGCATCTTCCTCGACCTGCACCCGCGCGAGGGCAAGTACAAGCACGCCGCCCAGTTCGCGCTCACCGACGGCGTGGCCGGCGAGCAGCTGCCGGAGGGCGTGCTGGTCTGCAACTTCTCCCGCGGCCTGATGGAGCACGACCACGTCACCACGCTCTTCCACGAGTTCGGCCACATGCTGCACCACGTCCTCGGCGGGCACGGCGACTGGTACCGGTTCGCCGGCGTGGCCACCGAGTGGGACTTCGTCGAGGCGCCCAGCCAGATGCTCGAGGAGTGGGCCTGGGACGCCGAGGTGCTGCGCTCCTTCGCCACGGATGCGGCCGGTGAGCCGATCCCGGCCGACCTGGTGGCGCGGATGCGCGCGGCGGACGACTACGGCAAGGGCATCTACGCCCGCACCCAGATGTTCTACGCCGCGATGTCGTACTGGTTCCACCGCGACCCCGCCGACGCGGCCGCCTCCGGAACGCAGCCGCGCGACCTCACCGAGCGGATGGTCGAGCTC
Organism: Nocardioides sp. GY 10113; assembly: GCF_004919105.1. Lineage (GTDB taxonomy): Bacteria > Actinomycetota > Actinomycetes > Propionibacteriales > Nocardioidaceae > Nocardioides. The sequence goes on along the minus strand of NZ_STGK01000001.1, from coordinate 12,915 downwards.
CAGGGTCGGTACGCCGCGCTGCCCTACCTCGAGGGCACCCACATGTTCGCCAGCTTCGGCCACCTGGGTGGCTACAGCTCGGCGTACTACACCTACATGTGGTCGTTGGTGATCGCGAAGGACCTGTTCAGCGCGTTCGACGAGGACGACCTCTTCGACGCCGAGGTCGCCGGGCGCTACCGGGACCGGGTGCTGGCCCGGGGCGGAGAGGACGACGCGGCGAACCTGGTCGCCGACTTCCTCGGGCGGCCGTACTCCTTCGACGCGTACGCCGCCTGGCTGGCTCGCTGACGCCCGCGTCGGAGGAGCCGGCTCGATCCCGCGGGAGCCCTTGATCCCGGGTTCCTGTCGGCGTACTCTCGCGATATATCGCGACATGACGACGTAGTGACGCCGACAGATCGGCGCCGTCGTCGCGATATCCGATACCGCATCCAGAGCCCCGGGCGCCGGGGTCGACCGTGAAGGAGGTCCCGAGATGGGACGCCGAGACTTCGGGGGATGTTTCCCCTTCGACATGTCGGGTGAGGGCCACCGCGGAGGTGGCGCCTACGAACGCTACGAGAACACCGAGCCCCGGCGCCGCCAGCGCGGTGGGCCCTGGGGTTCGTGGGGGACCTGGGGTGACGCCACCTGGGGCGGGCACCCCCGGCCGGGCGCACCGGGGGTGCCGGGTCCGCCGCCGTGGCTGGTCGGGCTCTTCGGCGGCGGTCGGCCCGAGGGCGGTCGCGGCCCGCGGGTGCGCCGCGGCGACGTACGCGTCGCGATCCTGGACGTCCTGCGCGCCGCCGGGGAGCGCGAGGAGTCGCCGAACGGCTACCAGGTGATCCAGCAGATCGCCGAGCGCAGCGCGGGTGCCTGGCGCCCCAGCCCGGGGTCGGTCTACCCGACCATCCAGCAGCTGGAGGACGAGGGCCTGGTCGAGCTCGACGAGGGGCGCGGCCGCCGCGCGCTGCGCCTGTCGGAGACGGGCGCCCGCTACTGCGAGGAGAACGCTGAGGAGCTGGCCGCGGTCTGGGCGCCGTTCGAGCGCAGCGGCGAGGAGCCCGGCACCGCCGAGCACGCCGACCTGCGCGCCGAGATCCCGCAGGTGATGAGCGCGGTCTGGCAGATCGCCACCAACGGCTCGCCCGACCAGCGCGACGCCGCGGTGGAGGTGCTCGTCGAGGCCCGCCGGCGGCTCTACGGGATCCTCGCCGACGGTCCTGCCCGGGACGAGGCCGCCGGGGAGGAGTGAGCCGGCGCCGATCGGGTCGTGTGCCTGAGAGCGCCCCCTGGAGGGGTGTGGGGCACACGACCCGGTTCGCGCCGCGGTCCGCGGCTCAGTCGGTCAGCGATACCGCCCGGTTCAGCCAGGTCGCGCTGGGCCGCATGCCGACCTTCTCGTAGAGCGAGAGCGCACCGGTGCGGGAGTCGGTCGACAGCGACGAGGTGACCGCCCCGTGCTGGCGCCCGGCGGCGAACGCCGCCACTAGCAGGGCCTGCGCCAGCCCGCGGTCGCGATGCTCCCGGGCCACCGCGAGACGGTCGATGTAGGTGTCCAGGGCATCGGGCTCGCCGGCGTTCCAGGCGAACGCGACGCCGACGACGACCTCCTCCGCGCCGGTGTCGCTGGTGATCACCTGGAGGTGCCAGGGCTCGAAGCCCGGGCGCAGCCAGACGCCGGCCGCGAAGTCGTCGAAGGTACGGCGGGGGCGGTCGGACCACTCCCCGAACGCGTCCTCGACCACGGTGTGGACCTGCGCGTGGTCCGCCGGCGTCGCGGTCCGCAGCCGGTACCCCGGTGGCAGCGGGCGTTCCGAGATCCGCTCGCCAGCGCCCAGTCGGAGCACCCAGCTGGTCCAACGCACGCGGTAGCCGAGCGCGCTGAGCAGTCGGTCGCCGTCGGAGCCCTCGGGCACCGGCATGCCGAGCTCGACCTGCCCGTCGGCACGGGCGCGGTCGCGCGACCACGCGGCCAGCCAGGTCCCGATCCCGCGCCCCCGGTACGACGGCAGCACCGCCGCGTCGTACCGGCCGTCGCCCATCAGCTCGGCGTAGCCGACGAGCCGCCCGTCGGGGTGCTGGTCGGGGTGCTGGTCGGGGTGCTGGTCGGGGTGGTCGGCGGCCGGGTCGAGGACGGCGACCGAGTGCGCGGAGACGTCGTAGGAGGGCCGCTGCCAGTCGGCGATGATGTCGGCCTCCTCGATCTCCACCGTGCCGACGTCGTGCAGTTCGCAGGCGGCCATCAGGTCGAAGACGGCGGGCGCGTCCGCGGTGCTCAGCGGGCGGGTGGCGAGGCCGGCGGGGAGGGCGGGTGCTGCGGTCACCCGCCGAGTGTGCCGGTGTCGGCGGGAGGAGCGCATCGCATTAACGAGGTGCGCAGACGTCGAAGGGCCGACCTCTCGCGAGGTCGGCCCTTCGGTCAGCCGATGTGGCGGGGTGACCCGCCCGGATCAGGCGTTGCGGATCGCGGAGATGTCGAACTCGAGCTTGACCTTCTCCGAGACGAGCAGGCCGCCGGTCTCCAGGGCGGCGTTCCAGGTCAGGCCCCAGTCCTTGCGGTTGATGGTGGCCTCGCCCTCGAAGCCCACGCGGAGGTTGCCGAACGGGTCCTTGGCGGAGCCGCCCTCCTCGAACTCGATGGTGAGGGACTTGGTGACGCCCTTGATCGTGAAGTCGCCGGTGATGGTCCAGGTCTCGCCGTCGCGGGCGACCGCGGTGGAGACGAAGGTCAGCTCGGGGTAGGTCTCGGCGTCGAAGAAGTCGCCGGAGGTCAGGTGGCCGTCGCGGTCGGCGACGCCGGTGTCGATGCTGGCCGCCTGGATGGTCAGCGAGACCGACGAGGCGGCGGGGTTGGCGGTGTCGATGTGCGCGGTGCCGGCGAACTCCTTGAAGGCGCCGCGGACCTTGGTGACCATCGCGTGCCGAGCGACGAAGCCGAGGCGGCTGTGGCTGGCGTCGATGGTGTAGTCGCCGGAGATGTCGGCGAGCGCGGCGGTGGTGTCGACGGTCTGCGTCATGGTGAACTCCTCGTGGTGGTCGGGTTGTTGAAGTCTCAACTACCCGGAACCCCGGCCACTCCGGGGATATTCCGGCTGGGGCGAAGTTTATTGAAAGTTGTACGACGGGCGCCCGCCGGGCGTCGCTTCGTCACCGGTGGGTGGCCGGTGGGTGGCCGGTGGGTGGTCGGTGGAGGGCGCGGGCGCAACAAGAAGCTGGCGCAACAAGAAGCGGCCGCGACTCCCGAAGGAGTCGCGGCCGCTGTGGCGTCGGTGGAGGGTCAGGCTGCGTGGCCGGCCGGACGCGCGGCGCTCGCCGCGACGCGGATCCAGCGTGCCTCCATGTGCCGACGACCGTCGTTGCCGATCACCGAGACCCAGCGCATCTGGAGCTGGTTGGACTTCTGAGAGTCGTGCATGGGACACCTCCTGTTCACTCGTTGTTCACCAACCTAGCACGTCCCCCACCTGAATCCCTGATTTCCGTGCCGAATGGGCTTCCGTGCCCCACTTCGACACCCCCTGGGGCACCCCGGCGATCCTCTTCCTCCACCTGCCGCGAGCGAGTGCCGGTGGAGGCCTGGGCGGTGCGGCTGGTGACAGGGAAACCAGCATTTCTGCCCGGAATCGGGCAGAAATGAGGGAGGACTTGACCTTTCGGTGGGCGCGGCACACGCTTTCGGAGTGCCGATCGATCCGTACCTGCTCCAGCGCGTGGTGGCGAGCACCGGACTGAGTGAGGCGGAGGCGACTCGGGTGATCGGTGACGTGATCGCCTTCCACCAGGAGCCGATCGCCGAGCTCGTCCGTCGCCGCCACGCCGAGCTGCAGGCGCGTGGCATCCGCAATGCGGAGATCTACCCGCTGCTGCGCGCGGAGCTCGCCGAGCGTGTCGTGGCCGCCCCCGACCTCAGCGACCGGCAGCTGCGCCGGCTCGTCTACGGCTAGAAGACCCAGGAGCGCACATGTGCGGAATCGTCGGCTACATCGGCACCCAACAGGCGGCCCCGCTGCTCGTCGAGGGTCTCTCGCGGCTCGAGCATCGCGGCTACGACTCGGCCGGCGTGGCGGTCAGCGGCTCCACCGGCCTGAGGGTCGCCAAGCGGGCGGGGCGGGTGCGCGACCTCGGGGAGAGCCTGCCCAAGAGGTTCTCGGGCAAGGCCGGCATCGGGCACACCCGGTGGGCCACCCACGGCCCCGCCAACGACGTGAACGCCCACCCCCACGTCGACGGCAAGGGCACGGTGGCCGTCGTCCACAACGGCATCATCGACAACGCGGCCGCGCTCCGCGCCGCGCTGACCGCCGACGGGGTGGAGCTGGCCTCCGACACCGACACCGAGGTCCTCGCGCACCTGGTCGCGAGGTCGGAGCAGGCGACCCTCGAGGACAAGGTCGCCGAGGTCCTCTCCCGGATCGAGGGCACCTACGGCGTCGCCTTCCTCCATGCGGACTTCCCGGACCGGATCGTGGTCGCCCGCAACGGCAGCCCGCTGCTGGTCGGCGTCGGCGAGAAGGAGATGTTCGTCGCCTCCGACCTCGCGGCCGTGGTCCGGTACACGACGACGGTCGCGCACCTCGACGACGGCGAGATGGCCACCGTCACCTCCGGCGGCTTCACCACCTACCGCCTCGACGCCACCGGCCCGGCGGCGATCGAGCGCCGGGCCCAGTCCGTCGACATCGACCCCGACGCCTACGAGGCCGGCGAGCACGCCTCCTTCATGCTCAAGGAGATGCACGAGCAGCCGGTCGCGGCCGAGAGCGCGCTGCGCGGCCGCCTGGACGAGCGGTTCGGCACCTCCCACCTGGGCGGCCTCGGGCTGGACGCCCGCGACCTGCGCGAGATCAAGCGGGTCAAGCTGCTCGGCTGCGGGTCGGCGTACTACGTCGGCCAGATGGGCGCCTCGCTGATCGAGGAGCTCGCCCGCGTGCCCGCGGACGCCGAGGCGGCCTCCGAGTTCCGCTACCGCAATCCGATCATCGAGCCCGACACGCTCTACGTGGCGGTCAGCCAGTCCGGCGAGACGGTGGACACGCTCCTGGCGGTCCAGGAGATCAAGCGCAAGGGCGGGCGCGCGATCGGCGTGGTCAACGTGGTCGGCTCCGCGATCGCCCGCGAGGTGGAGCGCGGCATCTACCTGCACGCCGGCCCGGAGGTCGCCGTCGCCTCCACCAAGGCGCTCACGAACATGTTCCTCGCCTTCGCGCTGCTCGCGCTCCAGCTGGGGCGGGTCCGCGACCTCTCGCTGGCCCAGGGCAAGGAGCTGATCGCCGCGCTGAACGAGTTGCCCGGCCAGATCCAGCAGATCCTCGACACCTCCGACGCCATCGAGCCCATCTCGCGGCGGATCGCCGAGGCGGAGAGCCTCTTCTTCGTCGGCCGCGTCCGCGGCTTCCCGGTCGCCCGCGAAGGGGCGCAGAAGCTGAAGGAGATCAGCTACCGGCACGCCGAGGCCTACCAGACCTCCGAGCTCAAGCACGGCCCGCTCGCGCTGATCTCCCCCGAGGTGCCGACGGTGGCGATCGTCCCCGACGACGAGCTGGTCGAGCGCAACGTCGCCGCCCTGCACGAGATCTCGGCGCGCGGTGGCCCGCTCGTGGTGGTGACCCACCCGGGCGTGGACCTCGGCGACCTGGAGGAGCGCGACTGCGCCCGGATCGAGGTGCCGCGCAGCCTGCGGTCGCTCGACCCGATCCTGCTCACCATCCCGCTGCAGATCCTGGCCTACCAGGCGGCCCAGTCCCTCGGCCTGGACATCGACAAGCCGCGCAACCTGGCCAAGTCGGTCACGGTGGAGTGAGCCAGCGCACCGCGACGACGAATCACGGGGGACTAGACGCCACGACTACCGTGGGAAGGTGACTTCTTCCGACGTACCGGTCGACGGCCCCATCGACGAGACCGACGCCCCGGTGGCGACCGCGGAGGTCGACCCCCCGACCGAGGCCCCCGAGGGCGCAGACGATACCCCGGCCGCCGGCTTCGCCGAGCTCGGCCTCGGGAAGAAGGTGCTCAAGGCGCTGGCCGACGTCGGCTACGAGAGCCCGTCGGCGATCCAGGCCGAGACCATCCCGCACCTGCTGGAGGGCCGCGACGTCCTCGGCCTGGCGCAGACCGGCACCGGCAAGACCGCCGCGTTCGCCCTGCCGATCCTGGACCAGCTGGACCTGAGCCAGAAGACCCCGCAGGCGCTCGTGCTCGCTCCGACCCGCGAGCTCGCGCTGCAGGTCTGCGAGGCGTTCGAGAAGTACGCCGCGCACACCAAGGGGATCCGCCTGCTGCCGGTGTACGGCGGCCAGGGCTACGGCGTCCAGCTCTCGGCGCTGCGCCGCGGCGTGCACGTCGTGGTCGGCACCCCCGGCCGGATCATGGACCACCTGGACAAGGGCACCCTCGACCTCTCCGAGCTGCGCTTCCTGGTGCTCGACGAGGCCGACGAGATGCTCAACATGGGCTTCGCCGAGGACGTCGAGACGATCCTCGCCGACACCCCGGACACCAAGCAGGTCGCGCTCTTCTCCGCGACGATGCCGCGCCAGATCCGGGCGCTCTCGGGGACCTACCTCAAGGACCCGGTCGAGGTCACCATCGAGCGCAAGACCAGGACCGCCGAGAACATCAAGCAGCGGTACCTGATGGTCAGCTACCCGCAGAAGGTCGACGCGATCACCCGGATCCTCGAGGTCGAGACCTGGGAAGCCGCGATCGTCTTCGTCCGCACCAAGAACGAGACCGAGCTGCTCGCCGAGAAGCTCCGCGCCCGCGGCCTGAGCGCCGCCGCGATCAACGGCGACATCCCGCAGCAGGCCCGTGAGCGGACCGTCAACCAGCTCAAGGCCGGCAAGCTCGACGTCCTCGTCGCCACCGACGTCGCGGCCCGCGGTCTCGACGTGGAGCGGATCAGCCACGTCATCAACTACGACATCCCGACCGACACCGAGGCGTACGTGCACCGGATCGGCCGCACCGGCCGCGCCGGTCGCAGCGGCGACGCGATCTCGTTCGTGACCCCGCGGGAGCGGTACCTGCTCAAGCACATCGAGCGGGCCACCCGCTCCACGCTGGAGCAGATGACCCTGCCGACCGTCGAGGCCGTCAACGAGACCCGGCTGAACCGGTTCGACGACAAGATCAACGAGGCCCTGGAGCACCCCAACCTCGGCTTCTTCCGCGACGTGGTCGGCCACTACGTCAAGGAGCACGACGTCCCCGAGGCCGACGTGGCCGCGGCGCTGGCGATCGTGATGCAGGGCGACACCCCGCTGCTGATGGAGCCCGAGCCGGAGCCGGAGCGCCGCCCGCGCCGCGAGTTCGACCGCGACCGGGACCGGGGCGAGCGCGGTGCCCGCCGCTTCGACCGCGACGAGCGTGGGTCGCGCGACCGGGGTGACCGGGGCGACCGCCGGCCGCGCAGCGGCGCACCGATGCAGTCCTACAAGATCCAGGTCGGCAAGCGGCACCGTGTCGAGCCCCGCCAGATCGTCGGCGCGATCGCCAACGAGGGCGGACTGGACCGGCGCGACTTCGGCCGGATCACGATCCGCGGCGACTACTCGATCGTCGAGCTGCCCGCCCGGCTGCCCGACGGGGCCTGGGAGAAGCTCAAGGAGACGCGGATCAGCGGCAAGCTGATCGAGCTGAGCAAGGACTACGGCCCGCCGAAGCGCGACCGCGACTGAGGCCGGCTGGGGGGCCGGTGGCGCAGGGGCGCGAGACGTGGCGCAGGAGCGTCGTACCCGTGGGTGCGGCGTGCCTGCTGCCGTTGGTGGCGCTGTCCGGCTGCTCGGTCGACGTCGCCGCGTACGACCCGGGCTCGACGAGCCCGTCGTCCGGCGCCGCCGCCTCGCCGACGTCGAGCGCCGACGGTTCCTCCGGTGCCAGCGAATCCGGTGCCAGTGACCCCGGTGCCAGTGACCCCGGCGCCAGTGACCCCGACGCCGGCGGGTCCGGCGGTGGGTCGAGCGCGTCGACCGCCACCGACTCCCCCGGCCGGAGCGCCGCCGGACCGGGCACGAGGCGCCGCACCGGCGCCGCCGCGCGGATCCCCGAGGCGGTCATCCTGGAGCAGCTGCGGCGTACGGCCGAGCGGATCGCCCAGCGGCTGCCCACCGCTTCCCCGACCGTGCTCCCCACGGATGTGGACGCCGACACCAACCGCGGGCTCGGGTACCGGCTGATGCTCGACTTCGGCTTCCCGGAGCAGCAGTGGGCCTACCTGGACGCGCTGTGGCGCCGCGAGTCCGGCTGGAACCACCTGGCCGAGAACCCCCGGTCCGGCGCCTACGGGATCCCGCAGTCGCTTCCCGGCACGAAGATGGCGGTCGTCGGGGACGACTGGCGCACCAACCCGGAGACGCAGATCCGGTGGGGCCTTGCCTACATCGCCGCCCGGTACGGCAGCCCGCAGCAGGCCTGGGCGCACTCCGAGCGCGTCGGCTGGTACTGACACCGGGCCGAGGTCGGGCTGAGGGTTCGCTGAGCCTGCGCTGAGCCCCCGCTGAGCGGAAAGTCCGCTGGTCGCGCGTGCCAGAAGACACCTGCGCGGTCAAGGGACTCCCGCTCCGCGGCGCCCGATGTGGCCAAACACACATCGCCGCCGAATGGGGGATCCCCCGTCCGGGCCGATACCAAATCCCTCGGGGAAGTGGTGCGTCCGCGCACCGTCGCCAGTCCGCCGTAGGAGGAAGACCCCTCGTGACCCGACCGAACCAGCACACCGAGAGCACTGCCCGCGACGCCGGGCAGCCCGGCCGCGACCGCTCGGCCATGGAGGCGGCCGGCTTCGACTACGACGCGGTGCTGGTCGGCGGCGGTGTCATGTCGGCGACCCTGGCCACCCTGCTGGCCCACCTCGAGCCGACCTGGCGGATCGCGATCGTCGAGCGGCTCGACGAGCTCGCCGTGGAGTCCTCGGGCCCCTGGAACAACGCGGGCACCGGTCACGCCGCGCTGTGCGAGCTGAACTACACCTCGCGCCGCGACGACGGCAGCATCGACATCACCAAGGCCGTCGGGGTCAACGAGCAGTTCTGGCTCTCCCGCCAGCTGTGGTCCTTCCTCGTCGAGAACGGGAACATCCCCGACGCGGACGCCTTCATCCACCCCACGCCGCACCTGTCGTTCGTCTGGGGCGCCGACAACGTCGAGTACCTCCGCGACCGCCACCGGGCGCTGGCCGACCACCCGCTCTTCGCCGGCATGGAGTACACCGAGGACCCGGCCGTGATCGCCGAGTGGGCGCCGCTGCTGATGGCCGGTCGTCCGGACGACGGCGAGCCCGTGGCGGCCACGCGGTCCCTGCAGGGCACCGACGTCGACTTCGGCGCGCTCACGAAGGCGCTCATCGCCGACCTGACCGACACCGGCGCGGTCGACCTGGTCACCGGCGTCGACGTACGCCGCCTCAAGCGCGTCGAGCGCGACGGCGTCGAGGGCTGGAAGGTGGGCGGCAAGCGCCTCAGCGGTGACGGCGCGGCCCAGCTCGAGACCACCGCCCGCTTCGTCTTCGTGGGCGCCGGCGGCCGCGCGATCACCCTGCTCCAGCGCGCCCGGATCCCCGAGGTCCGCGGCTTCGGCGGCTTCCCGGTCTCCGGCGTCTTCTGGCGCACCCGCAACCCCGAGGTCGTCGCCCGGCACCAGTCGAAGGTCTACGGCAAGGCGGCCGTCGGTGCGCCGCCGATGTCCGTGCCGCACCTGGACAACCGGGTCGTCGAGGGCGACTCCGCGCTGATGTTCGGCCCCTACGCCGGCTTCTCGCCGCGGTTCCTCAAGAACGGCTCGATCTTCGACGTGCTGATGTCGGTCCGGCTGCACAACCTGATCCCGATGCTCTGGGTCGGCCTGACCAACCTCGGCCTGGTGCGCTACCTGATCGCGGAGGTCTTCGCCTCCAAGAAGGCCCAGCTGGTCCAGCTGCGGGACTTCTATCCCGACGCCGACCCGGCGGACTGGGAGAAGATCGTCGCCGGTCAGCGCGTCCAGGTGATCCGCCCCTCGGGCAGCGGCCGGTGGTTCCGCCGCGGGACGCTGCAGTTCGGCACCGAGGTGATCACCGCCGCGGACGGCTCCATGGCCGGCCTGCTCGGCGCCTCCCCCGGCGCCTCGACCGCCGTCGCGGTGATGATGGACGTGCTGCAGCGCTGCTTCCCGGAGAAGACCGAGGAGTGGCGACCGGCCATGGAGAAGATGATCCCCTCCTACGGCAAGCAGCTCTCCCAGGAGCCGGAGCTCGCGGCAGAGATCCTCTCCGCCACCGACCGGACGTTGGGGCTGACCCCGGACCCGCTCGACGCGGTCGGGGCCTGAGCGGCCGCGAGGCGGCGTACCGACTTGAACGTCCGGTCGCCTCGTGAGTTCATGTCCGGATGAGCTCCGACCGGTCGACGACTCCGACGATCCGCTGGACCATCGGTGAGCTCGCCGCGCGCTTCGACCTGCCCACCAACGTGCTGCGGCACTGGGAGGGCCAGGGGCTGCTGAGTCCCGACCGGGACCCGGCCGGGCGGCGCTACTACGTCGAGGACGACGCCTACCGGGTGGCGGTGATCCTCTCCAGCAAGGCCGCCGGGATGAGCCTGGACCAGATCGCCGGCCTCGTCGACGGCTCGTCGGAGGGGCGCCACCGCCTGCTCACCGAGCACCTCGCCGACCTGGACCGTCGCCAGGAGGAGATCGAGCGCTCCCGGCACCTGACCCGGCACGCCCTGGAGTGCAGTTCGCACGACGTCGCCACCTGCCCCGGCTTCCAGTCCTACGTCGCCGACATCGTCTCCGGCGCCACCACCGGCTTCCCGATCCGCGACCACCGACATCACACCCCCGGGGACGGGATTCCCGCCGACTGAGTCGGGGGCGGCTGGTAGGAACGGGGCATGCTCCGTCGACGCCTCCGCGCCGCCCTCGTGGCCCCCGTGCTGCTCGTTCCGCTCCTCTCGGCCTGCAGCGGTGACGACGACGGATCCGCGGGCGGTGCCGACGCCTCGCGTGACGTCGCCGAGGGGCTCGCCTCGGCGTTGGCCGGGGCGGCGGCCTACGAGGCGGACGCGGCCGTCGCGGAGGGCGGATCCGGCAGCGCCACGGACGGTTCGCCGCTGCTCGGCGTCCGCTTCGCGGGCACCGACGCCGGGACGGTGGCGGCCCGCTACGACGAGATCGTCGCCGGCATGGACGGCGTCGTGCCCACCGTCGAGCTGAGCGACCTCGGCGCCAGCACGCCCGACCAGGCCGGGGAGCGACGGACCGCGACGCTGGCCTGGTCCTGGCCGGTCACCGACGACAAGGCGTGGACCTATACGTCGCAGGCGACGCTGGTCGGCTCCGGCGCGGACTGGGCGGTGCAGTGGCAGCGGTCGGTCGTGGAGCCGACGCTGGCAGGCGGGGACGTGCTCGACCTGTCCGCCGTCGCACCCGAACGCGGCGAGATCACCGGCGCCGGTGGGGCCGCGATCGTGACCGAGCGACCCGTGCGGCGCTACGGCATCGACAAGACCAAGGTCGGCGCGCAGCAGGCCGCCGCCTCGGCACGCCGCCTGGCCGCCCTGGTCGGCATCGACGAGGCGCCCTACGTCAAGCAGGTGCGGGCCGCCGGCGACAGTGCCTACGTCGAGGCGATCACCTACCGCCGCGGCGAGGTGCCGGTCGAGGTCGACGCGGGCGCGTCGGGCATCAAGGGCGTGCTCGTGCTCTCCGACAGGATCGCGCTCGCGCCGACCCGGGAGTTCGCCGCGCCCATCCTCGGGCGGGTCGGGCCGGTGACCGCCGAGATGGTGGCGGAGGACCCCGAGACCTACCGGCCCGGCGACGTCGCCGGCGTCTCCGGCCTGCAGGCGCGCTACGACGACCGGCTGCGCGGCACGGCCGGCACCCGGGTCGAGGCCGTCGGCGAGGGCGGCGAGCGCAGCACCCTCTTCCGGGTCGCCCCCGTCGCCGGCCGTGCACTGGCGACGACGCTGGTCCCCCGGTTGCAGACCCGCGCGGAGCAGCTGCTCGCCGACGTCGGCCCGGCCAGCGCGCTGGTCGCGATCCGGCCCAGCGACGGGGCGATCCTGGTCGCCGCCAACGGCCCCGGCACCGGCGGGCAGAACTACGCCACCTACGGCCAGGCGGCGCCCGGCTCCACCTTCAAGATCGTCTCCGGCCTGGCCCTGCTCCGCGACGGGCTCACCCCCGACAGCCCCGTGGACTGCCCGGCGACGGTGACGGTGAACGGCAAGCAGTTCGAGAACTACGACGACTACCCGGCGGGGTACCTGGGGCGCGTCCCGCTGCGCACCGCCGTGGCGCAGTCGTGCAACACCGCCTTCATCGGCCAGCACGACCGGATCGGCCAGGGCGACCTGGCTGCCGCCGCCGGCAGCCTCGGCCTGGGGATCGACCACGACCTCGGCTTCCCCGCGTACTTCGGTCAGGTGCCGCCCGCGACCTCGGAGACCGAGGGCGCCGCCGACCTGATCGGCCAGGGCAAGATCCTGGCCTCCCCGATGGTGATGGCCGCCGTGATCGGCAGCGTCCAGGCCGGGCGCACCGTGGTGCCGACGCTGCTGCCCGACCACGACGCGACCGCCGAGGCCGAGTCGACGCCGCTGACCGCGGGCGAGGCGGACCAGCTGCGCGCCATGCTGCGCGAGGTCGTCACCTCCGGCAGCGGTCGCGGACTGGCCGACCTGCCCGCGCCGCCGGCGATCGCCAAGACCGGCACCGCGGAGTTCAGCGTGGACGGCGAGACCGCGCTGCACGCGTGGATGGTCGCGGCGCACGGCGACCTGGCGGTGGCGGTCTACGTCGACCGCGGCGAGTCCGGCAGCCGCACCGCGGGGCCGATCCTCGAGGCGTTCCTGCGGTCGGCGGGCTGAGCGGCTCGGGGACGGCGGGAGCGACGAAGGAGCGACCGGAGGGCGCGAGCGAGCTTCTCCGCGTGCTGCCGCGGTGAGA